>NZ_JAGKIK010000009.1 GCF_017897595.1 Aquimarina sp. U1-2 | reverse complement strand
TAATACGTGTCGTCTACCGACCTGGGCTGCACAGTGTTCCCTATGATATTTATAGAAGGTATCGCTAAAGAGGCTGTGATATCACTGTCTATGGCATTTACAAATAATACCTGTGCAATAGCAGGGTTTACATCAATATTTACAAAATCCTGTGCGGTTTGGTTACCTCTAAAAATACGAAGAGATAACTCGTAGCGACCAGAGGCATCATTTGAGACTAGAAGCGTGGGAGTAGCACTATTTGCTTCATTTAAGGTTCCATTTGCTCCATCGGGAGCACTAAGTATTGTCCATTCATAATCAAAACCTATGTTATTTACGTCTGAAGAAGAACTTCCATCCAATTGGATGGTTGTTCCAGAATCTTCAGTAAATACCACTTGATCAATTCCAGCATTAGGTAGTAGCACCGTAAATTCTTGCTCGTCATAATCAGAGCAGGAATATAGCACAAGTAAAAATCCAAATAGATATAATAATCGATTCATATTCATCAAAATTTTGACAAATATAAACTCTTATTTGTATTTATTCTAAATAAAAATAATAAAAAAATTTGTGACTTTAGGGATCATTAAATGTCACAGAATCAACTTTAATACTTCTAATAATCATTTAAACATTAACTTAGCTACCTTATAAATTCATTCAAATTTACCTTTACACTATCCTCAGAAAATAATTTAGTTTCATCAGGAAGCCCTCATTTATAATGCACCTTCTTATCTTAACTTTATCTTTCGCATCTGCATAGATTATAAATTCTCCTTATTTCCATATAAAAATACTTTTTCTCAAATCTTTTAAAAGGTTTTCGTCAAACCTGTCAGATTGTTCCTCTTTATAATCTATGTTAATATTAAAATGCCCCAGCCATCAATTCAATTTTAGCTTTTTTAATTCCTATCTTTTTTACAATATCTTTCCAGTTCTTAACAACAGACAATACTCCATTCAAAATAGTTTCCATTTCTCTTTCACTCAGGCGAAAATATTGCCCTACGCTTTTGGCCAAATTAAAATTCAAGGCACCTTTGGAATTTTAAATGAAAAAGTAGAAGGTGAAGCAACATGGATAAAGACAGCACATTTTACGATAGCAAACCTGATATCTCTAAATTGGTTCAGAAAGATTGCAAATGGAAGGTGGATCATAATAAGCCAAGAGATAAAAGGTATTTTTGAACACTAACCAACAGCCTTTGAATTCTCAACCTTACGAGACCAAAAAATGATATAAACTGTACCTATAATAGTAGGAAACATCCAGGCAAAAAGGTTATCAAAGTTTAAACCTGCGACAATGAATGCAGTTACCGATGCAATCATCGCACCCACCATTCTACCAATATGAATCTTGAGCCAGTTGGTTTTCTTTCGCCTTGTTTTCTTAAAATTCTGGAAGTCTTTTAAAGTTAATATAATTCCAAAAACGCCAAAGAACACAAAGAGCATACTATTTGCAATTCCGGTAAACATTCCGTAAAATCCTATAAACAACATTGCCACCGAACCTAATAACATCGTACCTGAAATGATTTTATCAACACTCTTTGCATTACCTCTAAAACGACCTCTTATGTGAAGCGCCCTATTTCCTGCCAGCACCAGGTAAATTGTAAATACTCCTATTAAAAAAAGAAATAGATTCTTGTGTCCGGGCATTGCTGCAATAAACAACGACAACGCGGCACTACTTATCATGGTAATTGAGAAAATTTTACCTGAACGGCGGTGGATTTTACTTCCTTTTTTCACTGAAATGCTTAGTGCACCTGATACAAGTCCCAAACCACCGAGAAAGGTGTGTACGTATATAAAGATTTGTATTGTTTGTTCCATACATCGTTTTTTTAGCTTTTTATCTACCCACAACCAGTTTAGTCTTATTACTGTTTAAGTTTTAATTCAAACCAATTACTGATTTCTTGACCATTTAGTTCTGAAAGTAAATCAAGAAATACTGCGGTTGTTTTTATTTGTCGGTTGTGCATCTGATTCAATAATTTTTCCGTCTGTGGTTCTCCTATTTTTTCTTCCAAATCTAGTAAATGAAATGAACCTTTGTAGGTCACTACAGCATTACTTCTTTCATGGTTTTTCTTGATGCCCCAAACCGGCGGGGCTTCCATTTTTTGTATCCAATCACCAAATCTTTTATTATAGGCGTCCATAGCTTCTTTGCCATAATCTCTGCGATACATCACTAGCGAACTATATTCTGCAAAAGACTCATTAAGCCAATCTTCCCAGGTTGATAACTCTGCTTTGAGCCACCATAAATGCGCTATTTCATGAGCTAATACTTTTATATGTGTTTTTTTAAATTTTTGATCAAAATTAAGTGATATAAAATTAGGACGGGCATAACTTACAGATCGCTTGGAATCGCTTACTACAATTACCAATTCGTCTGTATCTGTTGTGCCGTATGTTTTTTCAAAGTAATTATAGTATTTCTGAGATTTCTTCTGAACATCAGTAATAATACTATCGGACACCTGGTGAGAATAAATATGTATTTTTCCATTTTCAGCCGTTCTCTTGGTTGCCTGAGAAGATATCAAAAAGGGCATGTCAAACGTCGGCTTAGTACTTTTAAGAACATTTTCTTTTGATACGTTAGGAGCAATCACAACGTCATCTGTATTGATTTTTAGGGTGTATTCAAAAAGTCCGTACTCAAAATTCCATGGGAAGTAATCGGTATAAATATTAAATTCCGCCCAATCGCGTTGGTATTGAAAGCGTTCGTTTTTAATTTCATCAAAATTGTTAGAATACACAATGTTGATTTCATTTCCCTTGATGTTTTCAACAGGTATCAACAGTTGTTTTTCCTGCTTTCATATACCAGTTCTTCTTCGGTAATATGAAAAGATATTGGTTTTTTCTGGGATGTGACTGAAATAATTTTGGCACCCCCTTGTATGTAAAGTTTTAGAGAGTCTACATTGCCGTATGACTCAAAGCTGATATCTAAATTTGCTTTATAAATGCCTTCCTTCATATTTATAGTGACTTCACCTTCGTAATGGTCTATTTCTTGACCAGATACTAGATTCGACAGTAATACTATCAGTAATGTAAAAACAGTTTTTCTCATCTATTTACATTTTATTTAAACAGCTGCAATGCATCATCAAGGCGATAGACCAAAGCCTTTTCTTGAGCCCTTAACTCTGCAAAGGTTTGCTGTATAACGGCAACTGTTTCTTTTATAAGTTCTCGTCTATGGGTTTCACGCTGTGTCATCATTTTGCTAAGTGCATCTATGGTTGCGCTTACTGTATTTTGTTGGCTATAGGCCTCAAATAGAACCTGAGCTTTGTTAAAATTAATTCTACTGGCAATATCCTCTTGTTCCGCAGTTTGCCAAGCGATATTTTTAAAGATTTCTTGAGAAATTCCCCTTGGGATGATGTCATTGTCCCAAATCACAAATCTTGGTCCTCTAAAAAATATGCTTTCCAGAGAATCGCTATTTATGGTCTCCAGCTTTTTTACAACCTTAGTATGGTAATCGACCAACCGTTGCGCGGATTTCCGGTTATTTTCAAGTTCACTTTTGATGTTTTTTAGAATACTAACCGTTCGTTTTTCTTCCTGCGCCTCATTTTGACATTGGTTAATGAAAAGCGCAAATAGTACACTAAACACGATTAAGAGCGATTCTGAAAGAAACCTTTTAAAATTAGAGAAACGTATTTTTTTAAAATTTTCTAACATTAATCCAGATATTGAAACGTGTCGACCATTTCATACTTCGGGCTTCTCTCGATAAACTCTCTTAGAAATGCTGTATGACTTCCGCCAGACAGAATAAACACTCTATCTTCTTTTGTCATCTCAATTCTGTTCAGGTTGGAATAAATGCGTAAGTTTCTTTGGTAATATTTAGCGGCTTCATCTGCACCTTCAAAATTACCATCTGTACCTGCGTAAGCCAGTATATCTGCATTGACTACGATTAGAAAATCTAAGAATCTCGGATGATTCATCAATTTCAGTTTTTCTAAGAGATTAAGGGAATCCCTATCTACACCGATCTCTGGGTGATTTTTAAAAGGATTTTCATAATAATTGTTTACTGTGATCGAATCAATTTCATTTTCAATTTCTCTTGCTATCCTGTAGTTGTAACTCATTTTGTGGTCAATACCGTAGATTTTTTTCAAGCCGTTCATTTGAGCTAGGGGAAATGCTACTAAGCCAATCTCACCATACCAGGATACCGATTCCGAAGGATCTTTTAGGTATTTCTTATACTCTTTTTGAAGTATGGAGTCTTTCTCTGTTGGGTATTCAACGCAGATGATTGTTGGTTTAAATTTGCTTATCATCTCAGCAATCCTTTTTGCATCTTGTTGATTTTTCTTGTTGTTTTCATCAAATTCAGTAGAATTTGCATCAGATGTCTTTCCCATATGAAAGGTAGCAAAATTTAAGACCTGAATTTTGTTTGAAATAGTTTCTGACTCAGCTTGAGGTGAATTTTCAGGTTCTTTGATAGGTTTGTTTTCTTCTGCACAAGAGAAGAATACTGTTATTATAATAAAGATCAGGATGTTTTTCATAGTATCAAATTATTAAAATTGAATTTTTTAAATTTCATATCACTATACCGTTTGGCAATTCATCAAAACCGCCTTACAGTAAATTTTAAGTCCTGTAATTTTTACCGAATTCATCATCTCCGGCCAACTTGAAAAATCGTTGTGCAGGTCAAAAATCTTCAACACATTGAAATAAGAACATGTAGATACCGCTAAAGCCCCATTTTCCAATTCTGTAGGGCCTTTTGCTGTGATACCGCACGTTCAGAAACCTGTACAATGATGAGTTCCTTTCTCTTCTGTGCAAGCTTAATATTATCATCTAGCTGTTCAAACATTTTTTTGATATTTAGGTAGCAGAATTGCCTTTTTAGAATTCATAATATTGCACAGTTACATCAAATTTATAAAAATATTGATAATATACATTGTCTTAAATGTTTTCATTCAATTAAATATCGACTTCGCCTCGTCATAAATTCGCTCAAAGTTTTCTGCCAAATCAACCTGCGAAAATTGCTTCGATACTTCTGGTAATTCTCGTTGAATATTAGCTAATTTAAACTGCACTTTCTTATCCTTTCCATCAGCGTAGGTAATAAATTCGCCCTGTTTCAACCTGAAGAAAACATCAGCACGAATCTTAGGGATTTCCTTTTCACCCGTAGTAATGCGTGTATCAAAATCGAGGTTATGACCACGGCTAATACTTTTTGTTGGGTCTTTGATGATTTCAAAAAAGCGTTCATAGTACTTAGCGGTATCCGGGTCATTGACCTTGCCAAAAAATTGGTAAGATAGATTGCTCAAAATCGCTCGGCTGGCCTTATCACCATACATCATATCGTTCTGGATTTTATCCTGCATTACATAGATGGTAGCGATATCGTAGCTTCGCAATGTTGCAGGAATACGGTGCATATTTAAAAGCCGAATGGTGGGTGCTTCTTCCATTAATAAGAATGAAGGTTGGGAATAACGCACGCTCATCTGCTTCACGATGGTGTGAATTATGGTTGCGATGACAGGTGAATAGGATGTTTCATATTTGGGATTGTTTACTACCGAAATGACCGCTGGATTTTCTTCGTTATTGATATTCAAGGGTACTTCATCCGCAGATAATGCCATAAAAATGCGTTGGGTGCTAATACGTTTTAGAGCATTGGCCAGGGTGCTTTTTACACCCGCGGTCTGCCTATCCGAATCCTTACCACTGATAAAAGCATCTGCCATAGCTCGTGAAGTGGTATTGGTTTCCAAAAACTGTATAAGACTATCGGTGTCCAACAATTGATAAATGGCTATTAAATGAGGTAGCGTACAATACTTAGGATAGTCAGTTTTCAATTTCCAAATCAAACCACCAATCAATCCCTCAGCTGCATCGTTAAAGAATTTTGTCGTTCCCGTACTTCCAGATTCGCGTTGTTCCAACAGGTTTTCAATGAGTACTCGGGACACTTCATTGACACTTTCTTCATTCTCAAGATATCTTGGTGCAATGGGATTCACCCGATGGATAATCCTGTCAAAAGAAATAATCTTCATCGGAATATCGCTATCCTTAAAAAGCGGATAGGCCATTTCGGTCAACTCAAAATCCTTATAATCGTGTATAATTCCGCAGAAACCGTTTTCACTAAAGTGTTTTAAAAATCCATACACCACACTTTCCGTTTTACCACTTCCCGCAGAGCCTATGACCGAAGCACCACGTTTGATGTTGTCAATTTTAAATCTTCCATTCTTGGTTAAAAATTTGACCTGGTACTTTTTATCGGTTTTCTTCTTTGGTTCATTATCAGAAAAAGCATAAATGAGTACGGCCACTGATAGCACTGGCACTAAGACATAAATTACTATTTCTAGCAATGACCAACTCATATCCCAATTGAACTCGATTTTACAGCGATTTCAGCACCTTTTCTCAACCGCTTAAATACACGTAGTGCCACCTGCGCTTTACTGATTGGAATATTTGGAAGCATCGGCACGCCAGACTTACCCATTATTTTAAACGCCAATGCTTTCTCATTGGCAGGCAACTGCATTAAAGCAGCAAAGTAGTGGTTGGGATTTTTTACAAAGTCCTTTTTGGCCTTGTAGGTCTCTGCATAATTTCGTTCGTATCGAAACGTCTTATCAAAAGTGGTTTCCGCTTTCGCGAAAAAGGCATCACGGTCAAACCCACGTTTTACCTTTTTACCGTGCATCTCAACTTCTGAAGCTTTGTGCTTGCTACCTGGGGAAAGACTTACCGAATTGGAAGCATCCTTTCTACTCACAATGATATGGATGTGGCTTTGGTTACCTGCCTTTTTCATTCCCTGAACAATACGTTTCCCGTTTTGTTGATGTGGTGCTTCACGTTCTAATTTGGAGATTTTGAGTTTTAACCTGTCGATGTTTCCTTTTGCATTGCCTTTTTGGATTTTACGCACTTCCTGTTTCAATTCAAGAATCTTAGTGGCGAAAGGTTGATTTTCCTTTACCTGAAAATCCGTTCCTTTAAAAGTCCGTTGGTGCTCGATTTTGGCGAAGTATTTAATGTCGTTCACATTAACCGGTCGCCCATTGCTGTCTCGGTTAAAACTGGTCGCATAGTCTTTCATTAGCTCTCGGGTATAACGTTTTAAATCTTCGCTATTGTTTTCAAGTTTGCGTAGTTCATATTTGGACGGACTGACTGTGATGGAATAGAATTTTGGTTCTTTCTTTTTGAGTTTTGCTGTATTTCCATCAATCTCTTTGACCACTTCCTTAGCTGAAATCTCATCGCCATACTGGTTGAAGAAATGTTCCATTTCCTCTTTTTCAAGACCCTCGTTTTCCTTTTCCAGATACTCCACAAAATCTGCTGAGCTCTGTGAGTAATTTTTCCCTAATTTTTGTGCGGTGATGTTGATGTACATATCAAGGAATTTTAAAGTTGATTTTGATTGTTTCGTTTCTCTTGAAACTTAACTTCTTTATTTTCCTCTGCAAACTTTTTTTCCACAATCAACGGTTTTTTCTTTGGCTCATCCATTTCAAACAGCGATTGCAACATTGCGACTGTGGGTTTCGTTTGGGTCTTTTCCACATCGCGCATAATTGCAATGACGGCATTGATACGCTTTAATAATTTAGCTTCTATGGTGCGTCCAGTTGGTCCTAAATTTTCCTTTGGTGAAATCTCGTTATAGAAGAAAAAATCGAGGATGGCTTCCATCGCTTCGGTGTGGGTTTTGAAGTGCCTCTTGGAAAATTCCTGAAACCGTTTGGCGGTTTTCCGCTTGAACCGGATGGTGATAAATGAGTCCATTTTCTTTCGCTTTTTTGAAGATTTGACGTAAATCCATCCCTATTTTCAGGCGTTTTGAGGGCATTTGACGTAAATCTCAGAAAATTTTAAAATTCGATTGATTTTTATATAATTAAAAATCAATGATTTACGATAGAAAAGGAATACTTAACATCGCGCAGCGTGTTACCCTCTTGCTATTCCTTTTCGTCCCGCTTGCGGGACAAAAATTCCATACAATTCAGCTCAAAAGCTGATTGCATTTTTTGGGAATTTCAACAATTCCCAAACCTAAAATATGGATGGATACAGCTATCAGCGAAAGTCAAAATATGAGATAGCTATATAATTTTGTTGTTATTGTTCAACGATTTAAAGATACGGTTTTTTCGTGATTAGGAATACGCTAAAATTAAAACACCCCTGAATTTTCAGGGGTGACCTCATTCAATTTTCTAAGCGTTTTAACTTTATTCATTTTCAAACTTAAATTGCTTATCAGAGGAATTGGTAATAGAATGATCGGTTATTAACTGTTTCTCATATTCATCGGCTCTTTCTTTGGCAAAGAAGTCAATCGTAAGTCCAGTCAATCCAAAAAGTATTAAAGCAATTGACCAAGCTTGTACATTTGACTTTTGATAAAGCACAAACAACAGAACACCCAAACCTATTGAAATCGTTCCAATGGCTATGGTAAACTTGAATATATCACTAAATCCTGAGACTCTTTGTTTTTCCTTTTCTAGAAAGCTATTTTTATCTGTTTTGTATTCAAGCTCAAATACTTTTTTTCTCTTTGTGTTACTATAGATTTGGTATGAACTCAAACAAATAAAAATGACGCTAACTAAAACCAATGGAATGAACAGGTTCTTGGCATTTGGTGTGGTGCCAAAATATTTAAAACTAAACGCTACCGAAACCAATACAAGTCCAAAACTACCAAATATGTAAGATTCAAAAATTTCGCCTTTAATCCAATTAAGTGTATGGGTGAATACGTCCATAGGTATTTTCATTTTCTGTTGAGTTAATCGAGCAATGCCTTTGGTACTTCAGTTTTAACTCTAGTCACGTTTTTGCCAAACATCCATTTGACAAAACCTTTTTGACTATCACTTGCTGGCTTGTCAATGACGCCTGTTTGCGTTTTTTGAAAGCTGCGCTGGGGCAGAATCTTTTTCATAAACGCCATAAATTTTGCATCTCCTCCTGCGAGAAAATGCAGTTTGCCCTTAACGCCCTTTTCAACTGCTTTGAGAATAATTCGAGAAACATTTTCGGGAACGGTGGCTTTATCATACACGCGCTGGGCAGAAAAGAAATTGCTGTAATATGGTTTGTAGGCTTTGTATACTGGGTTATGCGTATCTGCGCCTTGGTCGAGCTTTGTGAAAATACCGGTAGCGTGCGTGCCGGGATAAATGGCCTTTACCTGAATGTCGAATGGGGCGAGCTCTATGCCCAGACTTTCGGTGATGCCACGCAATGCCCATTTTGTACTTCCGTAACCTGAAATAAAAGGATAATTGAATTGTGCACTGGAAGAAGCAATGTTTATAATGGTGCTGCCAGGATTGGCTCTCAAGTGAGGTAAAAATGCCTTAATGGTAGCATATACCCCAAAAACATTCGTTTCATACTGATTCTTTAACTGCTCCATGGTTGTGGTTTCTAATGGGCCTATCAAGCAATAGGCTGCATTGTTGACCACAACATCTATCTTATTAAAGTCTTTGATAACTTGGGCAGCTACTTGTGAAATCTGTTGAAAATCTGTCATTTCCAGATTGTAGAGTTTCACATTGGGGAACTCTTTAAAAAGACTAGGGTGCTTTGCTGTGTCTCTTACTGTAGCGGCTACATTCCAGCCCTTTTCTGTAAATAGTTCCACGGTTACTTTTCCTATACCGCTGTTTGTTCCTGTGATAAAAATTGTATTTTTCATTGTACTTGTTGTTATTAATGCCTTTTAAATTTTATTCCATATAGCTGTTCTTCCTAAAAGTGAGAACCCAATGAACCCTCTCAAATGCAGCTTACCATCTTTCAGTTTGGCTTTGCAGTCATAAGTCCTGCCACTGGGTGGGTCATAGATTCTTCCATCTACATACTCGCCGTCCTCATAGCTGAGATTGGTAAGATTAATAATGCCAACAATTTCACGTGATTGCAGCGCTTCGTCTGGGTTTTTGACATCTTTCTTAGATGTGCCATCAGCTTCCACGATTTTATCACCCCACAGTAATCTTCCCTGGTAGGTTTTACCTTCTTTAAAAACCTCCATTCGTGCGTCCTTTTTTTCGGTTTCCCAGGTACCCAGGATATCATCAGGGTTGGATTGGGATATGGCACTAGTTGCGGATAGCACCAGTAGCAGAATTGTCATTTTGATTTCACTCATTTTACTTATAATTAAAGTTTAATATAAATTGACTAGTCAGTCAACAATCGATATAAATTTTTTTACGTTATCAGTTTCCAGAATTGCTTAAAGCTCTTCTGAAGGATTTCTTTTTGGTTTTGATTATTTCCCTTAAGGAAACTATACACGGCAATGACCGTATTACTAATTAAGGCTAAAATTAGCTGACTGGGTAAGTTCACCAGTTCGCCTTTTTCTTGGCCTTGTTCAATAAGCTTGTGGTGATTACCGGTAACCGCTGTATCAGAGATATCCACCATTGTGATGAATGGTGAATTAATGAACTGCTGTATATAATCGAATTCCTTCTGGTTTTCCAAAGCCCATATGATGGATTTTTTAAAATAGACTTTAAAAGTCTGCTTTAACGGGGCATCAACCGGAATGGATTTTTCTAGATGGACATTCAGTTGCTTTTTTATTTCTTCATAAAGTTTCAGTATTAATACCTCTTTAGTCGGAAAATAATGGAAAAGGGTACCATTTGACACGCCTGCATCCTTTGCAATCTTGCTCGTAGGTGTAGCGTGAAAACCGAACTCAGTAAAGAGATTCAATGCACTATCTAGAAGTTGTTGTTCCTTATCCATCATTATTTGATTGACTAATCACTCTACAAATATATAAAACAGTTTTGACTTTTGCTCTTTTGGTTAAAATATTTTTTGCCTTGAATATTAAAAAAAATTATCACAAACCCTTTCGTATCTGAATACTAGATTGTAGATAATATTTGGTTTTGTTGCCAGTGTAACCGAAAACACCCCTGAACATTCAGAGGTGCTTCTATGTTTGAACTCGTAACATTTAACTATACTATAGCTTCAATAATTAATATTCACTAGGTAACATCAACGTATCATTTACAAAAAATAACCGCAGTTCATCGAGCGGAAAATCGGCGGCACGATAGCCTTGCTTTTCCAAAATATTGTCATTGCCATCGCTGTAAATTATCTCGGCTTCATAACCTGAAAAATCTTGTTTTTCCTCGGGCAATCTTTTAAAATCTATAGTTATAAATTCGCTTCGGTTCATCAGGCTTTTTGCAATTACGGAAGTGTCTGTAATAAGCCAAAAACATTCTGCGACTTCTGATAGATATTTCAATCCGTCTGTAAATCGAATGCGTATTAACGGGATTTGATAGAACATTTCTGTTCCTGTAAATTGTTGCAATCGCGCTTTTATTTCGTTAACTTGTATCTTCATTGTTTACTTTTTTTAACTGTGAATAATGAAAAAAGAGGGCGCATCTTTCGACGGTTACGCCCTCTTTCATTTTAAACTTTTACTTATCGCCTTTGCTTCCCATTAAAAGGATTTCATCGGCTACCACTTCGATAACATAGCGTTGGTTTCCGTCGTCGGTGGTGTAGGTTCTTGTTTTCAGTTTACCTACAATTCCAATTTCTTTGCCTTTGCCAACATAGTTTTCTACGATTTCGGCAGTCTTACTCCATGCAACAATGGTATGCCAATCGGTGTCGGTCTGCTTTTCGCCTTTGCTGTCTTTGTAGTTTACATTTGTCGCTAATGAAAAACGGGCTACTTTCTTTCCGCTTTCAAGGTTTGTAATTGTTGGTTCTTGACCAACATTTCCAATTAACTGTACGTGATTTTTAATAGTACTCATAATAAAATATTTAAGTGATTTATACTTCCCCTATTGATTTAAAACAGATTAAATTTTAAGGGGTGTTTGTTCTTTTCTTTCGTGCACCGCACAATGGATAAAGTGGGTTTTGTCAAGACTTTTAGGGAATAAATCAGGAGTGTCTGCGACGTAGTAATCCCGTTTTTTTGCGGGATTCGAGGAAGTAGAAACCTTATTTTTCGCTAAAACTCGTACAGTCTTGACAAGTTCCATAAGGGCATTAGCAATTCTTTTAAAGCCGGTTACGATTTGAGCGTACCGACAGTTAAGCGAAATGAGTGGCTGGGTTTACTCTAGAATTGGTTATGTCCTGCCTGTTTTTCGTTGTCCCGAAAAACAAGAAAGGCTTTATACATTATAAACCCCTTAAAATGTGTAAGACAGCGGTTTGGTTTTTAGTGATTTTCGAGTAAGGGCTCAAGAAGACCGCGCCGAAAATACCGTTAAGAAAACCGAGGTGATGGCTTTCCGATGAGAAAGCGGACTTCGTGCCCTATTTTGGAATGAGAATGCAGCGTCCCTTCTAGGCGCAGCGGGCAGGGTTAGTGAAATGAAAAGTAGAAATAGGGTACGGTGTCCAAGACTTGTAGTGAAGCTCTTTTCCCGGAATGTAGCTTTTCGCGGAATGTAGGGGAATGTGCTGAGTATGTTTTTAAACGGTTTAGGCTATTAACAGTTGCTTGGTTAGCACGATTTTGTAAGTACTAGACAAGCTGAAAATTCCTTCGGGATTTTCAGAATAAGCTTTTAATAGCGATTGTTTATAGCATTATTGCCAGTAATTTTCATTTCCTAGTTTAATAGTCAAAAGGTATCAAGTCAGGTTCCAAAAATTCCATTTTAGCCCTATCCGAATTATAAATATCAAAGCCGTAATGACAAGCCATTAAATCCTTGAAATTGTATTTTAATCGTGGAAATTCTATTATAAATTCTTTAAAGTTATCAGATTTTGATTTGAGCATAAAATGATAAACTGCTTTTATAGCGGCCAAGGTCAAAGTCGTGTTGTATTTGTGTTTAGCTCCCACGAACTCCACATAGTTTCGCAGTTCACACTGAATCGTTTTTTCAGCTCGTTCAATTCCGTATTTGTTGATATTAATCCAAGCCAACCTCAAGTGTGCTTCGTGAGTAAAGTCAGAAGGATTCAATTCGCAATTATTGAACACTTTTTCAAAGTCGAAGTCAGAAAATTCAAAATGAGTTTCCATATCAGAATTCCTATTTTGTGAATATTTTATTTTCAGAACGTTTCTCAAATGATTGGTAACTTACTATATACGTAATAAATATAACTTTTTATTCAGAGTTTCTTAAGCCATTAAATTAACTTTATTCGTAAGTTGAAAAGTGGACTTAACTGTTTTTTGTGACGAAATGTAGCCCTTCGACGTAGTTACAAATTATTCTTGAAATTAAACCTCCTCTAAAACAGATTTGCCTTGAGATTTATCTCCAGATGTCCATCTCCAAGTCTCATAGAGTCTAATTTTTCCGTTTTCCAACATTTCAGGTGTTGATTCACAAATGCCGGTCATCAACTCGTTTTTATCATTTACCTGATAATATCTCATATTGATATTACCTTCTTCATCTACTAAGCCTATCAGGTGTCCCTTTTTATTTGACCTCCAGCATATTCTGAAGTAAGCAAATTGCCTTTCTGTTTGTAATAAAATTGCGTTTCACTTGAGGTTTCTTCGTTTTCAGAATTGCTTACAGGTTTAAAAACTCTGTTATCGTAGTTTATTTTCATACTAAACTTGTTTTCACAATTTAACTATTGTTACCAACTTATCTCACTTTTGTCCCTAAAAAATTTTCCGGTCATAGACTGGTCTTCTAATAAACCTGCCCAGGTAATGGTCTCCGCTCATTTTTTAAGGCTTATCGTGGCTTGGAATGAAAAATTCTTTTCTAGCCCGATACCTATATTTATTTTCTACATAACTCTATGAGTTCATCAAAGTTCCAAGGATTTCTTCATACATAATGTTCAAGATTTTACCACCATTTTCAGTACTCCAATCCTTGCCCAGTTCTGCCATTACCTGATTGGTAGAGGTCAATACGACGCCTTCATTTTCCATACGACGTTGCGCGATATCGTCTGCAAGCTGGGTCGGCGAACCGCCCGCATCTACAACCACTTGAACGCTATAGCCATCTGCCACCGCATTAATTGCTGGGTAGACCGTACAAACATCATTGGTTAATCCGGCCATAATAATGTTCTTTTTTCCAGTACTCGCTACGGCTTCTTTAAAGGGTATGTACTCCCAAGCATTTACCATACCTGGGCGTTTGATGCGATTCTCGTGAGCTTTTGACGCAATATCTTCTAAAAATTCGAACAAAGGGCCTTGAAACTGCGTTTCGTTACTGGTGGTAAGTACCAGAGGCATTCCTGTTTCAATGGCAGTTCTTGCTAATGCCTTAGTGTTTTGTTTAATGACTTCCTCATCCATATTTTTGGCCAGTTTTACAGTACCTTGTTGGTGGTCTATAAGCACTATTGCCGTGTCTTTAATAGTAAAATGTGGTTTCATAATGTGTTGTGTTTTAAGTTTAAAAATTAATTTCCAATCCATATTTTGATGCTAAGGACATCATTTTTTCCTTATCAGCTTCAGTCGGTGGTATGGGCTCGCTATCACGGGTGGGCAAGGTGCTACCAACTTCCCTGAAAAAATCTTCCAAACCTGCTGGCATTACCGTACACAGCATTATCACAGGTGCCTCAGTTACATTCTTAAAATTATGCGAAACCCCCTTTGGGCCAAATAAAAAGTCTCCTTTCTTGGCGATAACTCGGCTTCCATCGATATGGAATTCAAGTTCGCCTTCCACCATATAGAAAAATTCATCTTCATTATGATGGGTATGTGGTGGCGAACCTCCACCGGGCGGAATATAAAATTCCATCGTGGCAAAAGCGCCATTGGTCTGCTGTTTAGTGGTCAAAAAGGTGTAACGGTCGCCCACAACTGAAACGGCTTCGCCTTGATTTGCTTTAAGTACTGCTGGTGTTTTTGTTTTCATAATAGTTTTAATTTTATCTTGTTTACACGCCACTATACATCCCGTTACGGCTGTAGGGCTTATTTTTATCGAGTTCAAAAAGAACCAAATCTGCAATGCCCGCAGGAACGATTCTTATAGATTCATTTTCGTATACCAGACTGTCACCTTTTAAAAGCATCTGCCCGTCAATGTCGATAGTACCATCAAAGACATAGAGGTAATAGGTTTTGTCTTCAGCATGTTGCCCTTGGATGATTTTATCTATTCTGGCATCGAATACGGCTGCATCTGCATTAATTTTAAGAGGTACATCTGTGTCAAAAGAGCCAGCGACTTGCCGCCAAGAATTAACATTGTAAGCTGCCTCAAAATCATGAAATTGTACGCTGGGCGTGACATCGTCTTCTGCTGGTCTTAGAAAGATTTGTAGCATATGGACATCGTCACCATCCTCCGGGATGGATTCTTGGTGGTAGATACCACTGCCAGCATTCATCATCATCAAGCGAGTATTGCTTACTATTTTAGAATCCCCTTCACTATCTTCATGTACCAAATTACCTGAACGAACGTAAGAAAGGATTTCATCGTTCTTATGCGGATGCATTCCTACAAAAACCCCCGGTTTTAAATGACCGCGGTCTATTCGTCCCAGTTGTGCCAAACCTCGTTTTTCTGAATGATTCTTCAAGGCCATTCCCGGAAAATTGATATCGATATTAAAATCGCCTTTATGGATTTTATGTGCTTGGGCGCTTTTAAGTATTGCTTTCATACGTTTAAATGTTTTTAATTGTTTGAAAACGAAATAATTAAAAAATTGAGAATGTTCGTTT
This sequence comes from Aquimarina sp. U1-2, assembly GCF_017897595.1. GTDB lineage: Bacteria > Bacteroidota > Bacteroidia > Flavobacteriales > Flavobacteriaceae > Aquimarina. The sequence goes on along the minus strand of NZ_JAGKIK010000009.1, from coordinate 185,767 downwards.
CATCTTAAAATATATTTTATGGTACAAATTTTCGTCAATACAATGAGTTTGGTTGGTCTGGTCCTAATTTATGAAACGTTATATAATACCAATTCAAATTTTTTTCATATTTGCTCACTAATGCTTATCGACTTTATTTAGTCTATTTTTAGTGCCACTTTACCGCTGAGTTCTTTGGCTTCAATCTTCTGATGTACGGTTACTGCTTCGTTAAATGGAAATGAAGTCACTGGCAAGAGTTTGAGTTCTTGTCTTTCTAACATCGTTTTAATAGTACCCAAAGTGGATGCATCAGGCTGTACCTGAAACATCGATGCTTTTACGTTGTGGTTTTCACCTAACACAGGGTCAGGCGGCATTACAGTAGATATCAGTCTTCCTCCTTTTTTCAAGACTGCAAATGATTGTTCCTGTATTTCGCCTCCAACCAAATCCAATACAACATCGAGTTCTCGAATGCATCTAAGAAAATTATCTTCGTAAAACAGCAGTTCATCTACCGGTAGATTTTCGAGCTGTTCTTGTTGGTCATCCCTACAAGCCGCAAAGATGGTCGCGTCCATTTCTTTAGCAAATTGAATAGCATAATGCCCAACACTGCCCGCAGCGCCATGAATGAGGATACGTTCATTTTTTTGCAACCCGATCTGTTCCAATACTTTCTTAGCTGTAAAGGCCACCAATGGTACAGTGGCCAAAACCATATCTTCAATACCATTAGGAACGGTGGCCACTTCGTGTGACTTTACAATGACATACTCCGCGTAACAACCCGTGAGCCGCGAGGTAAACCCGAAGACGTTGTCACCTACTTCAACGGATTCTGCTTTAGTTCCTACGTAAACCGCTGTTCCCATGAATTCCGCACCAGGGACAAGCGGTAATGGATAAAAGTTTGAAAGGTAACCCAACCGTATCTTTAGGTCAAGCGGATTGACGCCGCATACCTGTACCTTTACCAATATCTCGTTTTCATTTATCTGAGGTGTCGGAAGCTCTACAAACTGCATGACTTCCGCTTTTCCCCAAGAACGTATTTGAATTGCCTTCATTTCGAGTCTCTTTATACTAATTATAGTGCCGTTTCTCCGCCATCCACAGGAATTACGACACCCGTTAAAAACGCTGATAATTCTGAGGCACAGAACAATACGGTCCTTGCGATATCATCTGGATTTGCCATTCTGCGCAATGGTAACTGCTGTTCAAAGGCATCCAGTTGTGCCTTCACCTTTGGGTCGTTCGCTTTCAATTCTTCTACGCCTGGTGTATCCACCAAAGTTGGTGCTACTGCCAATGCGCGCACTCCTCTTTCTCCCAACTCAACGGCCAAAGCTTTGGTAAGCCCTGCCAAACCGTGCTTGGAAGCGACATAGTGTGCTGCATTACCGGATGTCTTAAAGGCCGCCGTAGAGAGAATGTTGATGATAACCCCTCCATTTACGGTATCTACCATGCGTTTAGCAGCTTCCCTACAGGCAATGAAACTTCCGCGTAAATTTAGGTTCATTAATTTGTCCCAGTCGTCATCTTCAATACCCAGTACCCCAAGGAAGTTATAGATTCCGGCATTGTTTACCCAAATATCCACGCTTCCCAATACTTTCAAGGTATGTTCTACCAAGGTTTTGATGGAATCGACATTGGATACGTCAAGCCCATACCCATGTGCCTTACCACCCACATCTTGTCGGATTTGCTCCGCACTTTGTTCTGCTTTGTCCACGTTTAAGTCGGCAATGACCACTTCGGCTCCACTCTCTGCCAATCGTTTGGCAATGGCATAACCAATGCCTTGGGCAGCACCGGTTACAACGGCAATTTTTCCCTCAAGTGAAATTAATTGCGCTACTGATTTTTCTTGAACATCATATGTATACATCTTTTTGGAATTTAAAGTGAAAAAGGCAGATGGTAGCCATTACTTTCTGCCTTTTTCAATGGATTAATTGAGTTTTGCGTACACCGCCTTAGTTTCCGTAAAGGCTTCAAAAGCTTCCTTACCACGGTTTCTTCCCCAACCGGACATTTTGTAACCACCAAATGGTGTTGCCGCATCAAACACATTATAGCAATTAACGAACACCGTTCCTGCTTTTATGGCTTTGGCCAACTGATGGGTATTGGCCAGGCTCTCTGTCCAAATACCAGCACCCAATCCAAATTCGGTGTCATTGGCCATCTCTATGGCTTCCTCCAGCGTTTCAAAGGATTGTACTACGAGTACCGGGCCAAAGATTTCCTCTTTCACAATTTTCATATCGCGGTTAACATCTGCAAAAATGGTAGGCTCAATAAAGTGGCCCTGCTCCCCAACTTTTTTGCCACCTGTTACCAGGGTAGCACCTTCTTCAATACCAGAATTGATATAGCTCATAATGGTATCCTCCTGTTTTTGGCTCACTACAGGTCCCATATCTGTGGTGTCGCTCTGGCCTGAACCCAACTTGATTTTCTCGGCTTCTTTTTTCAAGCCCTCCAACACTTCGTTGTACACCAATTTGTGCACCAATAAGCGGGAACCAGCACAACAACACTCCCCTTGGTTAAAGAAAATACCCATGGCTACCCCTGGAATGGCTTTTTCCAAATCGGCATCGTCCATGATAATGTCTGGGGATTTTCCACCGAGTTCTAAGGTTACTTTTTTAAGGTTACCATCAGCCACGGTATGCAGGATGCTTCTTCCAGTGCGTACCGAACCTGTAAAGCCTATTTTGTCCACAAGGTCGTGCTCGGTCAAGGTGGTACCCGCACCCAATCCGTTTCCTGGCACGATGTTGATGACACCATCGGGAACGCCAGCTTCTTTGGCCAGCTCGGCAAATCGCATTATAGACAGTGGTGTCACTTCCGAGGGTTTTAGGACAATCGTATTACCGGCGGCCAAGGCACCTGCCATTTGCCATCCCGCTGCAATCAATAAAGGATAGTTCCACGGTGTGATAAGGCCAATAACGCCAATCGCTTCACGCAAAGTGTAGGCATGAAACTCAGCACCGGGCACGGCAATATCGGAAACTGGTATGATGGCGCCTTCCATGGTTCGGGCATGCGCCGCCATATAATGAAATAAATCTGCCGTTAAAGGAATGTCTGCTGCTCTAGCGACAGAGAAAGGTTTACCGTTGTCCAGACTTTCGAGATAAGCTAGTTCGTCTGCATTTTCCAGAATGAGGTCACCTATCTTATAAAGAATTTTTTGACGCTCAGATGGTGTCATCTTGGACCAAGGACCTTTATCGAACGCTTGTCTTGCAGCATCAACGGCCTTATTGATATCTGCGGCATCGCCAAGAGCAATGTCTGCTAATTTTTCCCCTGTGGCTGGATTGGTGGTTTCAAAGATCTCTCCCGAGGCGGCATCCACAAATTCGCCATCTATGAAAAGTTGAACGGTTTTTGACAGGAATCCTGATGCAGGCCCCAAATCTTGCTTTGGTAATTCTAATACTTCTGACATGATATTATTTTTTAATTAAACAACGGTTTTAACATTCACTGTAAAATTGAAAAATCATCACCAGCTCTTCTTTGCACTTTTGATACCATTTGACATTTTTTGATATAAATTGAAGTAATACCAACTAAGCTCAGAAATGCCGCATAAAATTGGTTTCTTTTTTGCTCATATTTCACTAAAAAATAGAACCGTAACTTTAGCTATGCTTCAATTTTTTAGTTCATCTGTACAAAAAATAATTCAAATTTTTTATACGATATTTCAAAACTTAATTGGTATAATTGATAAGAACACCTCTTAAACTTTAGTTTCAATTACATCAAAATGCCCTTTTTGGACATTATATAATTAAGTGTGATTTCCTCCTGAAGCATATTCTTTAAATCAATCTCTATCATCCTGCATAAGGCAGACATCGGAATATCATTGTCCCTGTCCTCAAAAGGGTTTTCGATATCAAAAGCAATCTGCTCAATGGAATTAAAAATGAACACAATGAGCAAGGTCAAGGGAATGGTAAAGTAGCCTGTTTGCGATAACAGTGCAAAAGGAAGCAGGCAAGAGAATATATGTACAAAAATATAGGATATGTAACTGTAGGGTTTGGGGAATACTGTATTCTTGATACGTTCGGAAATACCCAATTGGTCGCATAATCTATTAAGGGTCGTGTCCATCTGAATCATCATATACACGTCGATTTTCTCATATTTTCGAGCCTTGGAAAGTTGTTGCCTTTGGGCAAGCAACAGCGCAAGCGGTTTGTTGTGCTCTAGTTCAATGTCTTCAAACTCTTCTTTGGCCAGAAAGTCTCGTAGGATATGCCATTGTTCTTGTTTTCTTAAATGTAGCTTGAGTGCATTGACAAAGGCGATTTGACGGTACACCACAGCCTTTATCATTTCGTAGTCTTCATCTTCATTTTTAAAAGGGTGAAAAATACCCGATAACCTGACGTGCAAAACTTCTGGAATCGTTGATAATACTGCCCCAAACCTTTCGTGCTTCCCACCAACGCTCGTAAGCTGCATTCATCCTAAAACCCAATAAAACGGAAAGTGCCGTTCCCATGAGGATAATGGATATTAATGGCAGTTGCATAAAAACAAAATGAAGTTCTTTATAGCCATAGACCGATAAGGAAGACAACAGCAAATATAACAACAACCATTTTCAAGTATATTTCAGGATATCGCCTAGGCGAAAATGTTTACTGACAATCATGTTTTTAGGAAATTACTTTCACCATCAATTAAAAAATAGGATAAATCAATGCTTTGCTTTTATTGGATACCATTGCCATTTTTGTGGTTTCGATTTTTTGGTAATGATGCTGAAGAAGTTGCTTTTCTAATATGGCTTGGTGGATGGCCGAAGAATTTTTTAAAAGTTCTGCAGAACTGGGAATGGTTGTTAATGCCCACTTCCATGCCAATTTGTATGATAAGCATATCGGTATGCTGTAAAAGTTCTAGCGCCTTTTCCATACGTAATTTTTTGAGGTAATTGAAAGGGCTAAGTCCGGTACTTTGCTTAAATCTAGAGCTTAAGTAACCCTGACTCAGGTTTAGGGAATTTGCCAAATCCTTAAGGGTAATCGACGCGGCCAGGTGTTTGTTCATGTACGTTGTGACCTTCCCTACCTGTACTGGTGTAAGCCCCATACCAAGGATATCTACATCGTGCCGATACCTTAAGCATAACAGATGTGCCACCAACGAGTGCACCAAAGCATTCAGATATTGTATATCAGTTGGCTCGTCCTTTATTTTAAGCTCTGACATAAGCCGTGCCAATAACTGGCGGCTCAATCCGTCCAACAATATAGGGCGTTCCTGTGTTTTGGGATATCGTCCATTGGGCATCAGCTCAACGATACTGCCCTCTTTGGCGCCAAAGATATAGGGTTGCCCGTTAACGACGTTCTTGCTGATATCGGTAAACTCAAAATGCAGGTGTTGGTCTTCAAACATATCCCATTTATGATGGCCAGTGGAAGTATGAAGCAAGTGCGCCGTAGTTTTCTTGTCAAAACAGATGAACAGCATGATGCAGTTGGGCTTGAGTTTGTGGTTGAGCTGTTTTCTAAGGTACACCTTTTCTATTCTGGCAAAATGCCAATGCTCTGTTTCATGTGCTATCCTAAACTCTGGTTTATTGAGTAATTCTTGTAATAATTGCATAACAATTCATAATAATTCTTGTTTCATTATGCCAAAGGATATACCAGCATTATTGATTTGAAAAAATAATTTATTAAAGCTCTGATTATCAGTAATTAAATAAATTTACACAAAGTGTTCATCCAAAATTAATATGAATGATTATGTTGATATATCATCTTTTGCTATTTTTAATGTGATGAAATTTAACCATTAATTACAAGGCTGTATGCGCAAACAAGATTACGAGCGACTCTTTCAGGCTGGGCAAGTGATTGCGCATACCAAAAACCCACAACAACTTTTGGAAAACATCATTGCTCTATGGAAGCCGTTTTTTGGTTTTAATGATATCGGTCTGTTTATTGTAAGTGAAGACAAGACGACCGTCAAAGACTGGGCGGTGACCTATCAAAATATCAGTCCTTCTGAAGTTAGTAAAATATTTAAAGCCAGAGGTGATGATGTGATGAGGTATCTTGGCAGTGTCTTGGAATGGGCGATTGACCAACTGGAAAGAGCAGATAGGCCTGTTGTTTTCGACTATCAAGAGCTGCAGATAAAATTTCCTGAATGGCCGTATTTTGAGACCTTGCTTTCCCATAGCATCCCTGAAGGACTCAGCGGGCTGTTGCAGGTAGGCGGAAAAACACTAGGCCTGCTCAATTTCAACGCGACCATAAAAGGGCATTTTACATCAGAGCACTTTGCGTTGTTTCAAGCGATTTGTGACCAACTGGCCGTGGCAGTCAGCAATGTACTGGCCATTGAGCAACTTTTGGAGGAAAAGCAGTTCAAAGACACCTTGCTGGGTATAAGTGAGGCGGTGGCACAGATTCAAGACAGAAAGAAGTTGTTCAAGGTTATTTTTGAACGGATTCAGCCCTTGGTAAAATTTGATGATTTTGGCCTGTTTCATTTTGATGAATCGGGTAATTATCATCGGGACTTGGCCGTAACCGATGGGCATAGTTCGGAGACTAATCGGGCAAGTGAAGCGGGCATTGAAGAATACCTGCCCAACCATGCATCGGTAGATGTGTTTGTTCAGAAAGGTCCGCTTGTTCTTTCGCTTAACGAATTGATGGAACGTTTTCCCGGACATCCCTTTTACCCGTTTATGAGAGGAGTCGGCCTCAAACAAATCTTCGGTGGTCCCTTGATGTATCAGGGTAAAAAAATAGGGATGTTGGCCTTTAATAGCAAACAAGATAATTTCTATTCTGAACAAGATTTCCCGCTCTTCCAGGCCATAGCCGACCAGCTGGCCGTGGCGGTAAGCAATGTACTGGCCAATGAGCAACTGCTTGCCGAAAAGAAAAAAACCGAAGACCTGCTGGCCGTTACCGAAAGTATTGCCAACATCACCACCGGGCCAGAACTGGTCAGAGCCATTTTTGACAAGCTGCAAAAAGTGTTTCTGTTTGATGATGCGGGACTATTTCATCTGGATTTTGAAAACGAACGAGAACGTGACCTGATAGTCGACTACAGTTATGAAATCGGTATCAACTTCACGTTGAAAGAACACGGGCTTAAAGGCTGGCTACCTATCACCGGAGCTACAAAGCATATCATCATAAAACAGTTGGTTATGATGGGCACCGAGATTTACGATGAACTCGAACATCCCCACTTCGAGCAGCCTGATGTACGCATTTTTAAGAGCGTCATTGCCGCTGCACTCAAAAAAGGAAAAAACACCATCGGCCTGCTCTATTTCTGGAGCAAAGAGGAAAATGCTTTTGACGGGCAGTTGCCCTTGTTCAAGAGTATCACTGACCAGATGAGCGTGGCGCTTAGCAACATCATTGCCAATGAAGACATCCAACAGCGTGAAAAGGAAAAAGCGTTGCAGGTCGCCTTGGTCAATGCCCTTAATGAGGAAACAAATTGGGACATAAAACTGCTTACCATTGCTAAGTTGCTGCGGCCCTATTTTCCTTTTAGCACGCTATCTTTTAACATGCCAAGCGTTACAGCCACGATACCTGCTCTAACTTTTGAAGAAATAGGCGCCAATGAATACCGCACCTTAAGCAGTACCACGTTTCTCAAATTGACGGAGTTGGAACAAAAAACCTATCAACAGGCATTGAATAGTGATGATTTGTCAAAAACCACTATCATCAGCGGCAAGTCATTGTACAACAAGGCAAAAAACAACTCTTTTTTAAAGGGCATGGTACATGCCTTTAATACAAAAAGCATTATGGTTTTTCCAATCACCGTGACCGATAACCGAAAGCTCTATATCTCATTTTCCAGCAGAAATGATAAGACCTTTGCCCAAGAACATATTGCCCTATTTAACACCATATCCGATTCCTTTACTCTTGGCCTGGAAAAGCAGTTGCATTACCAAGAGGTACTCAGGTTGAACGAGCAGATATCTCAAGAGAAAGCCTATCTTGAAAAGGAGGTACAGTTACAATACAATTTTGGCGAAATCATTGGGCAAAGTGAAGCTATGAAACTGGTTTTTGACCAGGTAAGGCAGGTGGCCAACATTAATAGCAATGTACTAATTACTGGTGAAACCGGAACAGGAAAAGAGTTGATTGCAAGGTCGCTGCATCGTGGTGGCAACCGCGCCAAATACAATTTTATAAAGCTTAACTGTGCCACGTTACCAGCAGAATTATTGGAATCTGAATTATTCGGGCATGAAAAAGGAGCCTTTACCGGAGCGGATAAGCGGCGCATCGGAAAGTTTGAACTGGCTCACAGAGGCACTATTTTTTTAGATGAAATTGGCGAAATGCCTATAGAATTACAGGCAAAGCTGCTTCGTGTGCTTCAAGAAAGGGAATTTGAGCGGCTTGGCGGCAATGAGGTGATTCAGCCCGACGTGCGTGTCATTGCCGCCACCAACCGCAACCTTGAAGTAGAAGTAGCCAACAATACTTTTAGAAGCGATTTGTTCTATCGTCTCAATGTGTTCCCGATTCACGTGCCACCACTTCGAGAGCGAAAGGAGGATATCCCTGAACTGGTACAGCATTTTTTGAAGAAGCATGGGAAACGTGTGGGCAAGAACATAAAGAGGGCAAGCGACAAGTCCTTAAAAGCACTTCTCAACTATTCCTGGCCTGGTAATATCCGTGAGTTGGAACACATCATTGAGCGCGCTATGATTGTATCCAAGTCCAATACCTTGGAGGTGGTTATTGGAAAAAGTCCTGCGGTAATAACCAAAACTGATGATGGCCTGCAACCCTTAAAGACATATCGCCAGGCTGAAATTGATTTAATTATGAACACCCTAAAATTTACCAACGGAAGAATTAGTGGGGAGGGCGGTGCTGCCGCCATATTGAATATGAACCGTTCTACCTTGGAGAGTAAAATGCGCAAATTAGGAATTAAGCGTAAACATAGCATAGAGTAGGTAAAAGTATTTATTAAAAAGAAAAGACTTTTTTATAAGGTAACAAAAGCCGAAATCTTGATTCTAAATAGAAACCCTAGACGAGTATAATAATATGTATAACACGTTTAAATTCGTTAGATATGTATGATTTATGCCAGGGGTTATAGTTTTCATTCCGAGTTTCAAGGAAATGCCTGAAGGAATATCAAGTTAAAATTGGGGATTATCTCTAAGACTATTTTAGTGAAGCTCTTTTCGCGGAATGTAGCTTTTCGCGAAATGCAGGGGAATGTGCTGAGTGGTTTCGAGAACGGTTTGGTATAAGAACAGTAGTGGTTTTAGAGCACAAATCTTTCTGCTTACAACTGACCTCAAATTTATGAATTAGGTTTCGTTTTATCCCTTCGACCGCTATTGTGGTTATACGGTATTGAGCTTAGTTTTTTCTCAATGTCAGTTCAAAATTCTGTTTGGTACTGCTTTTAACGTTCGTTCGTATTTCATTCCATTCAGCAACTTTTTTCTTAAAAGTCATACCATCACCAAATGCTCTTTCAGCGTGTTTGTTCCAAGTTCCGTGAAAAAATGGTATGGCTTTTATTTCTTGCCAAGTGGTAAATCCAATAAGATGTATCAAATCCCATTCGGGTACATCTTTTTTAGCGGTAATCCGTTTCTCAATTTCAAACCCAATAAATCTACCTGCTTTGTCTCTATTATACAAGTCTTTCATTGCAGGTCCAGAGAACTTGTATTGGTCTTCATAGTACTTTTTTCGTGCGTCTGGCTTTGAAAACAAATACTCAATGGTCTGTTTCATTTTTGGCTCTCTTTCGATACCATTATTCTTTGGGTAGAACATGTCCAAATTCTTTTGAACTCTGGCTAAATCCAACGCACGAAAATGATTTTTGATTGTAGATTGTTCAATTGCTGATATTAGCATAGAGTCTATTTCTGAGTCAAATTGATTTTCGGAAAGCATAATGATTATACAATTTGTCCAATCCAACCCACTATCTTTAAAATTTAATGGTTTATGTTCGAGTGGAAAGACTTCGCCCACAAGTTCTTTCTGATAAAGGTCTTTGATTGTAGGTTGTATTTCATTGCTATAAGTTTCCCAGAAATTAGTTTGGTCATCTGTTTTCCAAGTAACTATCAAAGCCTTTCTATTTTCTTTCGGGTGGTTATCCATTTCAAATTTTTTATAGGTTGAATCTTCTATGAAAAGAAAAGCTACAAAAAGCAAAACCGCTCCAATCAATATAGGGAATGTCCATAAAATCTTCTTTTTCATAGGATTTTGTCAGATTAATCACAGTTCGTTATATCTGTAACAAATATAGTCTTATCTTGTTTTCAGACAGGGCTAAACATAACTTTTTATTAAGTTGTAAAGCGGACTTACCTGTTTTTTGAGACGTAATGAAGTTTCCCGTGCCGTCGTGGCGGTTCGGGTTAACGGAATGTAGGAAGCAAAACAACAGGTGTGTCCAAGACTTTGTATTGAAGCTCTTTTCCCGGAATGTAGCTTTTCGCGAAATGTAGGGGAATGTGCTGAGTGGATTTTTGCAAAATTTTTTATATTTTATTGCTTACAATTATGAGCATAATCAAACGCCATAACGTCGCCTCTTTTAAAAAAGCCTTCGCCATCGAGGGACACGAAAATCGCTATTTCCTTAAGCGGTTTGACGGCGATTCTACCTACCCAGAAGAACCGTACCGAACCGAAACTTACGGAATCGGTTTTGTTAAGAAAGGGCAACTGTTTCTAACCTCTGGCCTTACAGATTTCGATATAAAAGCACCGGCACTGCTCACTATGGGACCCAATGTGATTCGCAAGTGGACCAACACCTATAAATCTGCCCTAGTTGAGACCATGTTTTTTACCCGTGACTTTTTTTCGTCATTGTTTTCCAATAGCCAAATGCTCAATCAGTTCGCTTTTTTTGAGGAATCTGATATGTCTGCACTTCACTTGAACGAACGGTTCAGGCTAAAATTTGAAAAAGCTTTTGAACAGCTTACATTGTTTTTAGACGACCGTCATCCCAACAAAGAGGCTCTGGTGCGCCACCAAGTAGCCATCCTTTGTTATTTAATCGATGAGTTTCGAGATAAAACAAGCCGTTCTGATGCTTTCAGTCTGAGTTATCAATTCAAAGCACTAGCAGGAAAACATATCAAGATGTACAGAAATGTCCAGTTTTATGCCGATGAACTCAACACCACACCCAAACATCTTTCAGAAGTGGTAAAAAGAGAAATGGGTCGTACGGCAAGTCAAGTACTGCATAACTTAATGATTTTAGAGGCAAAGATTTTGTTGCAGGACCCTAATCTTACATCCAGTGAGGTAGCTTATCAGCTCAATTTCCCGAATCCATCCAGTTTTGGCAAATATTTCAAAAAATACGCGGGTATTTCACCTTCAACCTACCAAAACGAAATTTTGACCAGTTAAGCCGATGTTCTGACCTTTTTTCACCTGTTTCATTTTCAGAGATTTGTAAGGTAATCGAGACAGAAATCAAGATGAAAACAATTTTAAGAAAAGAACAAGCGCATCAAATCCATAAAGGTGATTTTAACATAGACATTCACTTTCCTGGTCTTGTCCTGGAAAATCACACCGAAAAACGTGGGCTCGCTCAATTGGGGAGGTTTGACCATGGGCATCTTAAACCTGGTGTTTTCGTAGGGATGCATCCGCACAAAAATGACGAAATATTGTCCTACATCCGTACCGGAAATTTGGTTCACGAGGATACTGAGGGTGACACCAAAATATTAAGCAACACCACATTGATGATGATGAATGCCGGTAGTGGTATCTACCATCAGGAATCCATCCCAGAAGATGGTGAGGACGTAAATATGCTACAGATTTTTATGCGCCCTGCCGAAGATGACCTCAAGCCAAGGGTGCAATTCAGCAAGCTATCTGAAGCCTACAGCCATAACCAATTACGAAAAATAGCAGGGTTTGATAAGCAGAATGATATCATTGAAATAAACTCTGAAGTTACAGTCTACGACGCTCGTTTGGATGAACCGATTACCGCTTTCGCGAAAGCGAATAAAACCTATGTCCTCTACGTATTCAGTGGAAGTATCTCAGCGGGTGCATCAAAACTGGAAGCTGGCGATTCCCTGATATTCAAAAATGAAGATGTAGAGTTAAATCCCAATAAAACCACCGATGTAGTTCTTTTTGAACTGGATGAAAACAAACCCTATAGCCGTAACGGAATGTATAGTGGTGTTTAAATAAAAATTAATCTTTAAAAATTAGAAATAATGGAGACTAAAACAATCATTGAGCTTATCTCACTTAAAGGAAAATTGGCCGTTATTACAGGTGCCGCTCAAGGTATCGGATTACAAATTGCAAACAGACTGGCTGAAATGGGTGCCAATGTTGCTATTGCTGACCTTAATGAGGAAAAAGCAAAGCAAACAGCTTCTGAACTTGCTAAAAAGTATGCGGTAACAGCAAAAGGTTACGCCGTTGACATTTCTAATGTTAGAAAACTTGAAGCCTTGGTCAAAGCTATTGGCGACGATTTTGGTACTATTGATATTTTGGTCAACAACGCTGGTGTTTACCCAATGATGTCTCTTCGCGATATCAAGGAAAAAGACTTTGATTTCCTGATGTCGATTAATTTGAAAGGTGTTTTTATGCTTTCCCAGTTTGTTTCAGAGCATATGATTACCTCAAAAACGCCTGGGAAAATCATTAACATTGCCTCAACGGCTGCATTAAAAACGGCGGGAAATTCAGCGCACTACGTCGCTTCAAAACATGCCATCGCAGGGCTAACTAAATCTCAAGCGGTCGAGTTGGGTCAGTATGGTATCAAAGCGATTACTGTGGCACCGACATTGGTGGATACACCTGGCACTCAAAAATTGCGTGAAAACCCAGATGTAGATAAAGGGCTTAAAGATTTTGAAAGCCGTTTACCTTTGCAACGCATGGCAAATCCAGATGATATTGCAAAAACGGTTGCCTTTGCCGCTTCTGGATTGTCTGATTATTTAACGGGCATCTTGATTCCCGTGGATGGCGGTGAGACTGCACTTTAAACTTTAAACTAAAGAAAATTATGAATGCTTACGATAATTTAGTAGAAGCTATAAACGACTTAAAGTCGAAGGGGTTTACTCAGGACTTTAACTTACAGCAAGATAAAATTTATTGTCCCGTACTAAAGATGTATTACAGACCTAAGGAATTTAAGGTGATGGAAAAACACCGTTTTGAAGGGATGAGTAGTGTGGATGATAATTCGGTTCTTTATGCGATTTCCACGAAGTCAGGAGTTAAAGGTTTGTTAGTGGATTCCTATGGTGTCTATAGCGAGGTTTCAAAGGAACTGTTGGATAAATTAAAATAATTGTGATAATTAGCTTTCCTTTTAAAAAAGAAAACGCGCTTCACACTTTTTGCTAGATATAAAGTGTTCCTTACCATTCTCGATAGCTATCGGGACGGAGAGGGTTAACGGAAAGGAAAGCTGAAATTGGGGATTGTGTCCAAGGTATTTGTAGTGAAGCGCTGCCTCCCAGAATGTAGCTTTTCGCGAAATGCAGGTGGAATGGGGTGAATTGATACAAGAGTAGCTAGTAACGCCTCTGTGTATAGTAAGTTGCGCTTAATTTTGCCAAAATTTAGTTGAAATTAATTAGGTTTTTCGCTTGTGAGGATTTTCCGAAAGGAAAATCGGAAGCAATTAATTATGCATTTTGTTGGCAACTGGCTTTTTTCATTCAAGGTGCATTTTCATTCCTTCGTGAGTAGCTTTAAATCCCAAGTCTTCATAGAATTTAATTGCCTTAGGTCTTTTTTTGTCCGTCGTTAGTTGTAACAAATGTGCATTCCGTTCTTTAGCTCTATTAATAGCCCACTCAAACATTATTTTTCCAATTCCGAGTCCTCTTCTGTTTTTTCTGATTCTTACAGCTTCTATTTGAGCTCTAATACCACCGCGATAAGTCAGATATTGGATAAATGATAATTGTAAAGTTCCAATAATTTCAGAGTTTTCATTTTCGATAACAATCAGCTCTTGATTTTGGTCAGCATTTATATTTTCAAAAGCGTTATGATATTCAGTCGGCAATGGTGTTTGGAAATTTTCTCTTGTTTTGCCAAGCTCATCATCCGCAATCATTTCCACAATTTTTGAAACATCATTTTTTGTTGCTTTTCTAAATATCATTATTGATTTCGATTTTTTCGGCATGTGGTCAACGGTAACGTATAAGAATAGTAGCGGATTTTATGCACTTAATTTTCCGTTTGTTACCGACGTTTGATTTATATATTTCATTTTCATTCTAGCGATTAAACCGCTATTATTTTTTACAATGTTGGCGGTAGTTATTGTTTCACTAAGTTACTATTCATAACAATATTTCGTATCTGAGTTTCAAAATGATAGACTACATTTGGGTCTTCGTGATCGTGATAGACATTTTCCAATATAATCACATCTAAATTTTTCTCTGGTACATAAAATTTGAAGCTCACATAACCCATTCCTCTTCCGCGATGTCCAATATATTTTAAGGGATAGCTTTCATCGATATTAACTCCATAACCATACTTTAGTCCTTTGTCAACGTCTGAATTATCAATTACGTCTGAAGTGGTCATAAGGGCATAGGTTTCATTTTTTAGCAGACCTCCGTTGTGTAGTTTCTTGTCCCAAAGATTTAAATCGTAGGCGTTTGAAACCATTCCTCCTCCTGGAAGCATTTCTTCCCAGGATTTTTTGGTAAATTCATATTCTTCGAATGTGGCTGTTCTAAAATCGTCTTCAAAAATCCAATGTCCGTCAATTAAATCAGTATCATTTTGACCATATTTATAAGCATAACTGTTTTCCATTCCTAATTCTGCAAAGAGTGAATTAGCCAACTCTGCAAATTTTTTACCAGTTATGTTCTCTAAAATTCTGCTCAATAACCCATAAGAAGGATTACTGTAATGGAAGTCCGTACCCAATTCAAATGCTAAAGGTTTCTGAATATCCGTTACTCCAGATGACATATTCAATAAGTGATGAACAGTTACAGAGTCCGCCCAAGGCTGATTGAAATTCGGCAGGTACTCCTTAATTGGTTTATGTAAATCAATAGTGCCTTTTTCAACCTCTTTCAGAATGAGTACTGCTGTAATCTGCTTACTATTAGACCATATTCTGAATTTGTCATCTAAAGAAATAAGTTCTTTTTTGTCTAAATCTGAATAGCCATGCTCTTTCTTATAAACTGTTTTATCATCTTTAGTTATCAGGATAACGCCATTGAAAAAGTGAGGTTCCTTTACTTGTATTAAACTGTCAATTCTTTTTGAATAGTTGTCAGCCAACTCTCTGTCTTGAGTTTTTTTATTTGAATTATTGTTCTTACAACCTATTGTAGAAATGCAGATTAGGACTATTAAAATTCTAAAAGTGTATTTCATTTCAAGTGTTTGTTTTAATTAACGCCAAATAGTTATATCTGTACCAAATATAATGTTATCCCTATTCTTTATCCGGATAACTTTAACTATTTCAAAATTGAAGACGGACTCTATTCACAATTTTGGCTAACTAACGTAGCATCTTTTTAAGCCCAAGCGGTAAGTAGGAAAAGTGCCGAACAGAATAGATGCAGTATTTCCGTAAATTTGTAAAAAAACCTAACGGATATTTGAAACACTTTTCAACCTTAAAAGAATATTGCAACGGTATCAACATCGCACCACCTAAATGGGACGACTTCGACCTACGCAGCTTTGAGGACAATATGAAAAGTGTGCATCATCAGATGCCACCGTTCAAACATGAGTTCTATGCAATAGCCATAAAAATAGATGGCGGCGGTTTCGCAACTACTGGAAATTACACTACAAAGGATTTAAGAACTACAGTTTTCTTCAATAGTCCTTATCAAATCATATCTTGGGACATAGCACCCGACTGGAAAGGCTACTACATTATTTTTAATGAGGACTTTTTTAGGCGTTCCAATCCACGAAAGCGAATTACCGAAACCTTCTCTTTTTTGCTCAACGATAATACCGTTCCAATGGAAGTTACGGAACAGGAAGCAGAACTATTTTCCAAACTTTTTGCTGATATTCAATTCGAGTTCCAGTTGGGGCAATCTTCAAGCAAGGAAGTCATAGCCCATTACCTTCATATACTATTGCACAAAATTTCAAGGCTATATTCCAGAAATGTTTCAAAAGTCACCGTTTCCCAAGATCAGCGAAAACAGGATTTAGAAATCGTAAGTAGGTTTAAAACGTTTATGGAACTTGGTTTCCAACCTGGTCATTCCTATGAAGATTTGCATCCACATCAAGTACAGTATTATGCAGATAAACTAAACCTGCATCCCAACCATTTTAATGCCATCGTTAAGCGTATTACGGATAAATCGGCTTCAGAACACATACAGCAACACCTATTGAATATAGCCAAATCTACGCTTCGCAATACAAATGACTCGGTAAAAGAGATTGCTTTTCAACTTTATTATTCTTACCCAAATCATTTTACCAATTTCTTCAAAAAGCACACCGGACAAACCCCTTCTCAGTTCAGAAAGGCAAGCTCAAAATAACCTTTTTACACTTTTTTAATACGCCTGTGTAATATCTGTATTTCTCACTGTAATATCTGTAGGATATTAGGCTCACCATGCTTGTAAGTTTGTGGTGTATAAAATTAAAAACACACAAAATGAAACAGATAATTCTAACAGTAGCAGTACTAATAAGCCTTACTGCTTGTATAAACAAAGGCGAAAAGAGTAATAACAATTTAAAAGATACCGCAATGGAAACAACAGTAATTGACAGAACAAAAGAAGCAAAAAAAGAAATTAGAAATGTAGCGGAAAAACTATTTGACGCAGTAGACAATCGCGATTGGAATACAGCAAAAGCAGTGATGGCTGATTCCGTTTATATAGATTACAGCGCTTTAGGTGGCGCATCCGGATTTCAAAAACCAGATGCCATTGTATCAGGTTGGAAAACATTACTTCCTGGATTTGACCGAACAATACACCAGATTCACAACTTTGCTATCTGGCTAGCTGGAAATAGAGCCACTGCTACATTCGACGGTATCGCAACACATTATTTAGAAGGAGACCAATGGACTGTATTCGCGGGCTACGATACCGAATACATTAAAGAGGACGGTGCTTGGAAATTAGCACGTATCGACCTTAGTCTTTACAGCCAGAATGGGAATACAGATTTACCTGCAAAAGCAATGGAAGTGGTAAACGATGGAAAAGTAACCGCTTTCGCGAAAGCGAACCCTGAAACTGTAAATATAGTTGAAGATTTCTTTAACGCTCTAGAGCAACGAAAACTTGAGAATGTACTGGCAGTATTCACTGAAAACGCAGTACAGGAAATGCCGATGTCGCCCAATAACTTTCCGAAAAGTTTGGATGGAATAGAAGTCATCAAGAAGCAATATACTGGCGTTATGGAATATACCCAAAGTTATGATGTAACGTATTTGGGTACACAAAACCCAAATGTGGTATTAGCAAAATACAATGGCACAGTAACCACTGGTGAAGGTAAACCGTATAACAATTCGTATGTAGGAATCTTTACGGTCGAAAACGGAAAGATTGACAACTTTGTTGAGATGTTCAATCCAAATATTCTATTGAATAGCTGGCCAGGGCTTCAGCCTGAAACGTATTCTGTTCATCAAGCAGGTGCTGCCACAGATTCTGGAGTGATAATGGAAGATGTAACCTTCAACAGCAACGGAGTTAACCTAAAAGGACATCTATTCTTACCTCCCAATTTTGATGCTACTAAAGAGTACCCTTCAGCCATTGTAACAGGTAGTTGGACGAGCGTTAAAGAGCAAATGCCAGATGAGTATGCCAGTGTTATGGCCAAGGATGGATTTATCACTTTAACTTTCGACTTCACAGGATTTGGAGAAAGTGAAGGACAACCAAGATTTGTTGAGGACTACAATCTCAAGATTGCCGATATAAAAGCAGCGGTAGATTATCTAACCCAACACCCCAATGTGGATAAAGAAAATCTCTCAGGACTTGGCGTATGTGCAAGCTCAGGGTATATGGCACACGCAACCGCTCAAGATGAGCGCATCAAGAAATTGATTTTGGTAGCCCCATGGTTGCACAATCCAGAAATAGCTAGAAGTATTTACGATTTGCGTCCAGGTGGAACAGATGGCTTATTAGCGTCTGCCCAAGCTGCCAAAGAAAAATATGCCGAAACTGGTGTGATGGACTATGTCCTTGCAGCGAGTGAGCTTGACCCATTTAGTGCAATGTATGTTCCTGCTAATGCTTTTGATTATTACTTAGACCCAGCCAAAGCAGCGGGTGCACATTACGACAATCTTTTTGCGGTAAGCTCTTGGGAACCTTGGTTGACTTTCGATGGTATTTCGGCTGGAAAAGAGATTTCACAACCCGTATTCATAGTGCATAGCGAAAGTGGTGCCGTACCCCAAGGAGCGAAAGACTTCTATTCACTCCTTGAGGGTGAGAAGGATATTAAATGGTTGAATGAATTCAACCAACAGCAGTTGTATTTCGAGGAAGAAGCAGTAAACGCAGCGATGAGTGAGGTAGTAAATTATTTGAAATAGAAAAAAGATTAAAAAAATTAGGCCGGTGGCCTTGTCATCGGCTTTCTCAATTTTAAAGCTAGGGAAACTAAAATAGCTTTTTCTGAACCATTCTGGTCTTATTTAATTCAGTTGAATCTGTACTTTTCCATCTTGTTTTCAAAGCTTTTCTTCTTTGTTCATAAATCCATCGTCTCAAATTATCCAATAACCCTTTTTCATACTCCGAAAGTTCTTTTGGTGCAATTTCTGAAGCAGCCTTAAATTGCTCTTTACTTTTGTTCTCAAAGGCATATTGCAAACCAAGCCAAGTATAAATATTCACCCATTCCGCAAGCAATGGTGCTTCATACGTTCTTGGCATCATAGAGACAAGTGCTTCGGTGTAAGAAGCCATTTCTTCTCATTGTATTGAAGAAATAAGCCTTGAAAATTTAGTGTTTTTAAGCATTGCTTCAGGAATACTATCTTTCCAAGCAGATTCGAAAACAATTATTGGACTGGTCATACAATCCATGAGGTCAAAAACGAAATCTTTCTTTTTCATTCTTTTGGTTTTTTTTGACTTTGTTTTTTCTAGCAACGGTGGACAATCAAGTCCAAAATCGAGTTGTGTTGCAGTATAATATTCCATAGTATTAGATGTTAGGTGAGACATTTCTTAGTAAAACTGAGTAGTGTTGAGGGTACTTTTCCCTGTAGTAAGCCAAATGACTTTCAGCACTTTCAATCGTGTAATTTTCCTTACTGGATTGATAGTGTGTCAGGCTTCTTCAATCGAAATCTTTGCTTTCTCTTTGTCCCTCTTTAGATTCTATCATAAAAAGAAAAAGGGCCGACACGAATACTGACCCTTCTTCAAACAACAAAAGCTAATCGTTCAGTTCCTGAATTTTCATTTCAAGAACCGCGATACGCTCTTTCAAACGTGCTTCACGCTTGTCTCGTTTTTCGGAATATTCCTTTTGAATGCCGTCTATTTTGGATTTGTAATATCCCTGCATTGCATTGTAGAATGAAGTGTTCGTCAAGTTATTAACGTGATTGCTCTCGCCAAAATGGACTTGCTTGATAAGCATATAGCGTATCAGCTTGTGAAAGATTTCCTTTTTGAAATTCTTCTTGAAATGCTTAACTACTTCCACATCTGTCATCTTCGACGTGTTTCCCAAAAGCCCTGAAAAGTATTTCTGTTGGCTCATATAGTCCCACATTGTTTTCAAATAATGAAATGGAAAATGTGACCATTTCGTCTTTTGATAGTGTTTTCTTGGTATCGATGTATTCGGTCTCACGAATCATCTGAACAATTTCTTCAAACTGCCTGTTGTTCTCAATATGCTTCTTACGTATTTCCCTTTCGTTGATTTTCACGATTTGTTCTTCAGGTGTGCAATCTGCCATTTTTCTATTTTCCAATGGCGCTGAATAATCAGTTGATTTATCTTTTGATTTCTCAATTATCTTGACAAACACTTCCTTGTTTTTGTACGTTTCAGGGTGAAAAACGCTACCATTTACAAATCCATTTTCTTTGGCTGAATTGTATGCTTCCAATTCTTTATTATAATCCTCTATCGCTTCCTTAAGTTCGCCATTCAGTTCATCATCAGAATAATCGTAATGTTGGTACTCTTTCTTGATAGCCTCGATTGTTGGCTTAATTGGATTTTCGATGATTTCGACATCATCCAGTAGATATACCTTCAAGCCATTATTTTCCAACTGTGAAATAATGAGCTGATTGCTTTCGTCATCTGCCCAATACTGTCGTATTTCAGGAATCAGTAGTACATTCTCTTTCTTGGATTTTTCAATTAGATTCAGGAACGACTTACTTTTCTTCGTCTCAAAACAAGCTGATTTTGTGCAGACCATTTTACCCTCACCGAACAGATTACCTTGATTGGCCGCATTGAACGGACATTCTACACAAGACCCGGCTTTCGGCACCAACTTCTTATCGCTTACATCAAAAGATGCCTTTTCCAAGTCGTAGGTCTGGTCTTTAATCATCCTGTTGATTTGATGTGCATTGAAATTTTCACCCATCGTTTCCAACATCATTTGCTGTTCTTCTGGTGAAAAGAGTGCGACACCAACACCCAGGGAAATTGTCATTTCACCATTACGCACATAGTGCTTGAAACCATCTATCAAGCCTGCCAATTTTAGACGTTGTCTGATCAAGTTGTCCGTTCTACCCAGGCGTTTCGAAATTTCTGTAGGCGAATATTTCTCACTTAGATAAGCAATCGCCTCGGCTTCCTCGGTAGGTTCTACATCCTGTCGTTGTAGATTTTCTATGATTTGAACTTCCAAAACATCATTGTTCTCATAAGTCCTCACGATAGTGGGTATGGTCTTTTTTCCTGCCAGCTTGCTTGCACGATATCGGCGTTCGCCCATCACGATGATGTAATGTCCATTTAGTTGCCTTACCGTTATGGGTTGCAGTACACCGTGCTGTTGGATACTTTCGGAAAGTTGTTCCAAATGTTTTTCGTCAAAGGTTTTTCGAGGCTGTTCTGGGTCAGCCTTGATTTTGCTGATAGGTAGATTCTGAATTTCCAGCTTTACCGGATTTCCGCTTACTTTAGAAGTTCCAGCAGTTTTGGTTCTACTTCTTCTCTTTGTGGTACTCGCTTTTGTTGTCATAATACTCAATTTTTGATTAAACAATATTTGAGCAGAAACCAAATGGAAGCTAAAATCTTAGCTCAAAAGGAAACGGAATAAATGAGTAGCGGAAGAAGCGATGGCTTTATGCCGTAGTCTTTTGATGGAAGTATTTTACGAGTTTACCTTGCGGGTATATTGTATGATAAACAACTATCTTTACGCTTAACATTAAGAGTACTCATAAAATTTGGTAGTAATTGGGTTAAACTTATCAACAGTCTATTTCTTTACACCTTATTTACACCTCATACTCTTGAAGCTACCATAAACAAAGGAAAGTTACTTATTGTATCGGCAAGTAGGAAAAGAACTATAAAATTAAAAACTTACCCCATTTGGCTTTCATTTTCCTAAGATCATTTTGATAGCTACAATTAAAAGAACTCCACCAAAGATTTTTTTAAGGACCCCTTGATGTATAGAAATTGCTAATTTACTCCCCAAATATCCTCCAATTATAAATGTGACAGCAATAATTACAGCATATTTCCAATTTACGTGTCCTTCTTGATAATAATTATAGGCTGCGAAAAATGTAACGGGTACTGCTAACACAGCTAAACTTGTTCCCTGAGCCTGGTGTTGCGTAAAATTTAACCATAGTAACATTAGAGGGATCATGATAACACTGCCGCCAATACCCAAAGTTCCACTAAAAAAACCGGCTAACGCACCTATCAAAATTAAAGAAACAAATACAGATACATTCATAAATAATCAAAAACGATCCATAGGACTCATTTACTGCCCTATTCCGGTTTTATAATAGCCTTCTCTCGGAATTTTTATTAAGTATTCTTTGCCAGCAACATTGTTCAAATTAGTCTCTCTTAACCAAGGATTGTGAAGCTTCAAAATTTTATAATTTATATTATATTGCTTTGCAAATGCTGTAAAATCAGCGATGGGCTCGTCTACCAAAACATTAAATGTAGGAATATGCTTGTATAAATCTTCTTCTTTAAAATTAAAACCATATTTTTGAGCGTTACTCAAAATTTCTTTAACCGCGACTATTCTAAAAACATAGCGACCCGTTTCTTCACCCAATAAAAGATCGTAGTATGAAGATGCATCTTGTCTTTCCATCTGTCTTAAAATACCGGCACGCCCCGCATTATAAGCAGCAGCAGCTAGTGTCCAGGAACCAAATTTTTCTTTAGCCTTTTTAAGATATTTGCAAGCAACCTGTGTTGACTTTTCAATATGATAGCGTTCGTCTACATTTTGATTAACTTCTAAACCATATTCTTTTGCAGTTCCTTTTAATATTTGCCAAAATCCTGTGGCTCTTGCCGGAGAAACCGCTTGCGTTAGACTGCTTTCGATGACAGCTAGGTATTTAAAATCGTCGGGGACACCCTGTTCTTTTAAAATAGGCTCTATAATAGGAAAATACTTATTTGCTCTTTTGAAAAGGAGCAATCCATTAGACTGCCAATAGGTATTAACGAGTAATTCCCTATCCATTCTTTCTCTAATATCGGGATTGGTTATAGGCACAAGCTCTCCTGCGAAATTAAGATTATCAGGCATTGGGATGGCGTAAACATTATAATCATTAATCAGTTTACTTTCTAAAAGTT
Source organism: Aquimarina sp. U1-2 (assembly GCF_017897595.1). Lineage (GTDB taxonomy): Bacteria > Bacteroidota > Bacteroidia > Flavobacteriales > Flavobacteriaceae > Aquimarina. The sequence continues at coordinate 162,848 of NZ_JAGKIK010000009.1, read as the reverse complement.
CTTGTGCTTTTGATTTTTCTGGCTCGTTTTGAGTAGCATTTACTAAAATGCTAAACGTAAATAGTATTCCTAAAAAAACTAAAATCTTTTTGATCATTTTCATAATTCGAAGCAGGTTTTGTTGGGGACTCGATTTTATACTACAATATAATGTAAAAAGTTAGACTAATGCAAGTTATCGTTAATTATTTCAGGTAAATGTTTATTAAACCATCGCGCTCTATTCACAATCATAATATGTGTACCGTTAGGCACAGTTATACAGTTCTCAATATTCGAAATTGGAAAAACAATATCATTTTCGCCATGGATATGAACAATATTTGGCATCGCATCTTCTTGATCCCAACATACTAGTTTTTCTATTGACCAGTCAAGATACGTTTTATCATTTACAGCAAGATATTTTTGATACATCATTGCTCTTTTCTTAGCAAAATTTCCAAAAGCCAGTGTTTCCCAATTATCGATTTTACTTACTAATGAGGTAGGCAAAATTTTATAAACCCCTGACTTTCTGGCTATTTTTATTCTTTTAGGAAATTCATGTTTGCTTTTTACACTAGATACAATTATCAGTTTTTTAACTTTCAAAAATTTACTCATTTCCTGAACCATAATTCCGCCAAAAGAAACTCCCACCAATACAACATTGTCATGTTTAATTTCAGCACACATTCTTTTAGCGAATGCTGTCATTGATTCTGTTCTTTTTGGTATTTTCCAGGGTATGGTATATATCTTGAATTGATCTTGCGGTAGTTTAATATTTTCGAATATAGAAACGTCAGCCGCTAGTCCCGGTACAAAATAAACATGGCTAACTTCCTGCTTCATAGGTATTTTAACAGTGGTTTATGCATTTAAGATACTATTTTTTGTATCTTTGCCTATCAAATTTAGAGTATTCGTTTTCTTAAGAAAAAAATACTTAGTTAAATTTTTTAAAAAGGGAATTTTCGGCGAACAAATCTTAGTTAGCCACCAAGAATAAATAATAAGGTAGTTTTTGATTGTAAGATCCTTTTCAGTTTTTAGGATAGCATTAAAGGATATTCATCATCTAGAATCTACCCACATATAGAATAAATATCTCATAATTTAATAAAAATATGGAGAACACGAGTGATGTTGCATTAGAAATTATTGACAATGAATTTCTAAGACAATTCGAAACTACAATTGAAGGTCAAAAAGCAAAAATCGAGTATGCTCAACAAGAAAGAAAGATTTTTCTTACTAAACTTGTTATGAGTGAAGAGCATATTGAAAAGGGATATCAGGAAGATTTTATTATTGCAGTATTTAACGTGATACAAGATCGCAATATAAGATTGGTTCCTACTAGCCCAATAATTGCTAAATTTATGCGAAAAAATAGAAGAAAGTACAAAGATTTATTACCTGTAGGCATTAATATATAGTACTATAACAATATCATAAATTACATAAAATCTGCGTTACCGCAGATTTTTTTTATGTACTTATATTGCCTTTATTTTTTTGAAAAGACATACATTGAAATGGATGCTATGAACTCATCTTGACTTTTTTGATTAAAGTAGGACCGACCGATAGGAAGGGGCCAGATGGCGCGATTGCAAAAGTTTTTTTGCTTAATTGAAAGCATTTTTTTGTTGCATAGCCTTAGCTATGAAACTCAAAAATGATAAAAAGTAGGTAAAAAAGATCATTTTGCAACTAATTATAAAAAGTCAAGATGAGTTCTCTACTAAAACTTTTCGATCATCTGTGAAATAAAGTCGAATCTTACGATGCCATCGGTATCAATATCTTGAAGCTTTACGTTGTGCAAAGTGTTTACATAACTGGGATTCCATGGCATTTTTACTTTTACGTAGTTTTCAGTAAATCCATGAATATATCCTTCTTTATTTTCAGATTCAAATAGTACAGTTCTCTCTGTTCCCAACTGGCTTTCATAAAATGCTCTTCGCTTTTTAACCGATAAGCCGCGTAACATTTTACTTCTCTTTTTACGAATATCGACTGGTACAACTCCATCTAATTTTGCTGCTACAGTATTGTCTCTTTCTGAATAGGTAAACACATGTAAATAAGAAATATCGAGAGTAGACAAAAAGTTATACGTATCTAAAAAATGATCATCGGTTTCACCAGGAAACCCTACAATTACATCAACCCCTATACAAGCATGCGGCATTACTTCTTTAATTTTATTAATCCTATTGATATACAACTCACTAAGATACCTGCGTCGCATTAACTTAAGTATTTCATCATTACCAGACTGTAGTGGGATATGAAAATGAGGCACAAATGTTCTAGAATTAGCTACAAAATCTATGGTTTCATTTTTTAGCAAATTAGGTTCTATCGATGAAATTCGCAATCGGTCTATGCCTTTTACTTGATCGAGAGCCTGCACCAATTCAAAAAAAGTATGCTCATGCTTTTTATTACCAAATTCACCTTTGCCATAATCCCCGATATTTACTCCGGTGAGCACTATTTCTTTGATTCCTTTTTCAGAAATTTCTTTCGCATTTTGTAATACATTACTCAACGTATCGCTTCTAGAAATCCCTCTAGCCAAGGGTATAGTACAATAGGTACATTTGTAATCACAGCCATCTTGTACTTTTAAAAACGCTCGGGTGCGGTCGCCTATAGAATAACTCCCAACATAAAAATCTGCCTCCTCTATTTCGCAAGAATGAACCTCGCCAAAATCGTTTTTAGAGAGGTCATTAATGTAATCTGTAATCTTAAATTTTTCTGTAGCCCCCAAGACTAGATCTACCCCGCCTACCTCTGCTAGCTCCTGGGGTTTTAATTGAGCATAACAGCCTACCGCCGCAACAAAAGCATCGGGATTCGTCTTTTGTGCTTGTTTTACAATACTTTTAAATCTTTTATCTGCGTTCTCTGTGACAGAACAGGTATTGATCACATAAATATCGGCATTTTCAGAAAAATCAACCCTATCAAAACCTTCGTTAACAAAACTTCTTGCTATGGTTGATGTTTCAGAAAAATTTAATTTGCATCCCAATGTATAAAAAGCAACTTTTTTTCTCATCTTTACTGAATTTGTTTCAGTATCCTTTTAAATTTAACCTCAGATTATTTTAAAAATTCTTTATTGTGATTCATAAGATAATCTGTAATTTACAAAACAAAAAAAGTCCCGAAATAAGCTCAGGACATACTCAAAATTGAATATGCAAATATACCAACAATAATCCATTTACTAAAATTGAACATCAAACATTCTGTGATCATAATTCGTTATCTAACAATAGTTTACTACCTTTTTTTATTTGTTTCCTGCGGAAGATCAGATAAAAATCACAGAGATCACGAAGTATTTCGTTACAACCAGTTTGAAAATATTAGTTCTTTGGATCCTGCATTTGCAAGAGATGTCCCTAATATATGGGCTACTAATCAATTGTTTAATGGACTTGTACAACTAGACGATTCGCTTCATATACAACCAGATATTGCTAAACGCTGGAAGATTTCTGAAGACGGTTTACACTACACCTTTGTTTTGCGAAATGATGTCAAATTTCATAAACACTTTAGGTTTCATTCAAAAGACAGTACTCGTCATGTCATAGCCAAAGATTTTGAGTATAGTTTCAATCGTTTGATTGATCCCAAGGTAGCTTCACCCGGTAATTGGGTGCTCAAAAATGTAGAAAAATATACTGCCCTCAACGATACTGTTTTTAAAATTAAACTTAAAAAACCATTTCCAGCATTTTTAGGATTATTGAGCATGCGCTATTGTTCTGTAGTTCCTAAAGAAGTGGTAGCGCACTATGGCAATCAATTTAGATCCAACCCTATAGGTACAGGTCCTTTCAAATTCAAGCTTTGGGAAGAAAATGTAAAGCTGGTGTTTAGAAAAAATGAACTCTATTTTGAAAAGGATGAAAACGGAAAACAACTCCCCTATCTTGAAGCAGTGGCTATTACATTTCTACCAGATAAACAAAGTGAGTTTTTACAGTTTGCTCAGGGAAATTTGGATCTTCTCAACAGTTTAGATGCATCCTATAAAGATGAGCTTCTTACGCCTACCGGTAAACTTCGAGCCAAATATAAAGGTGATATTACTATTAACAAAGGTCCTTATCTTAACTCTGAATATCTAGGCTTTTATTTGGATTCAGAAAAAGAGGAAATACAATCCCACTTACTTAGAAAAGCTGTAAATCATGGCTTTGACAGAAAAAAAATGATTACTTACTTAAAAAACGGGATCGGCACCCCTGCCATTCATGGATTTATCCCTAAAGGAATTCCTGGGTTTGCCAATATCCCCGGTTATGAATTCAATACTAAAAAAGCGACGGCATTTATTAAACAATACATTCAAAAAACTGGAAACTCAACCCCATCTATAAGGATTGCTACCGATTCAAATTATCAAAGTATTTGTGAATTTATACAACGAGAATTAGAAAAAATAGGACTTACCATTATAGTAGATGTGATGCCTCCATCTACCATTAGACATAAGAAATGGAGTGGTGAACTCGAAGTGTTTAGAGCAAGTTGGATTGCAGACTATCCAGATGCCGAAAATTTTCTGTCCCCTTTTTACAGTAATAATCACACCCCCAACGGTCCTAATTATACACATTTTAAAAACGATACCTTTGATCGCCTATATGAGGAAAGTTTTTTAATCTCTGATGATAAAATGAGAGAACAACATTATACGCGAATGGATTCTATCATCGTAGCTCATGCCCCTATTGTTCCCTTGTATTATGATGAAGTAGTTCGATTCACTCAAAAAAACGTTCACGGACTTACAAATAATCCTCAAAATTTCTTGATTTTGAAAAGAGTTTGGAAAGAAAAAGCACTCTAATAAATAGAAATCAGCCGAATAAAGACAGATACACCTGTTTTATTTACCTTTTGTCGATTATTTTTTTATATATTCGCTGCTCATTAATTAAATTTTAACATTTTCAATTAACCCAAATCTTATGAAAAAACTTAATTTATTTTTGCTTTCAGCCTTTCTGCTAGGAGTAATTTCCTGTAGTAGCGACGATGATTCTTCATCTGGAGATCTTACACAGATCGACCCTAATCCCGTTGAAGAAACGGCATTAGACGCTACAACTGTTTCTGAAAATATAACCATTAATGGACTTGCAAAAATTGATGGTGATGCTCCGGCACCAACAGGAAACATTTCTTTTACATTGCCCGTAGCAGAACAGTCTGCTTTTTTACAAACTGGATTTGAATTAAACTTCGACGCTCCTTCTAATTATAGAGGTGCCTATATCCAGATTGCATCTGAAGATGGCACTATCGCTCCAGGCTACTTTGATACTGGTGTTCAAGCACTTCGTGCCAGAAATGCCAAACAAAAAAATACAAAAAATAGACTTTTTGGAAAACAAGCAAAGATGGATGACAGAAATATATTTATCGATTTTGCATTTGACGAAAAAGTAAGTCCTGGTAAATTCTGTTACTTTATTTGTATATATGACGATGCTGGTAATATAAGTGATCCAATAGAAGTCTGTGTAGAAGTAGAAGCTTGGGGTGGAAACAATAATTTTGCTGGAACATGGAATTTTGTTAAAGAAGTTGAAGATGGCATAACTATTCCTATTGGAGAAGAATCTTGTGATGATTATGAGTATACAATCTCATGTTCCAATCAAGAATCACTTACTATCGATAGAGATTATTGTTACATTATTGAATCTTTTGCTATCACTTTTAGTGAAGATGGAACTTACGAATATATTTCAAAAGATTCTAATGTAAGTATTGATAATCAAGCAACAGCTGAAGCTTGTTCTCCGGTATTTGGGCCAAGACAAGAAGAAACCTATACGTCAAAAGGAAGATGGGCATATGATGAAGAAGAAAAAAGACTTACTTTGGTTGAATTTGAATACAGAGAAGTAGACGGCAACGGAGAAGTATCTGAAAACTCAAGCTTAGAAGGTGAGCTTGTATTTGATGGTGGAATAACTTTAACAGGATCTGAGTTTACACTAACAGAAAGTTATAATGAAGACGGTATTAACGAAACTTATCAGTATTTCTTTACAAGATAGTATATCATAACTTTAATAATAAATGCCGGTTTAATGCCGGCATTTATTTTTTTTAAACGATATTTATTCTAACTTTTTCTCCATTTTTTAGTCACTCCATAGACATGTTCCAAGATTTTTTCTTCTTCTTCTGTAAATTCCATATTTCTACGCGCCATAACCACCTTGGCGACCTCAAAAGCTTTTTTAGTTAAGTAGGTAGAAAAACCTGCACTACCACCCCAGCTATAACTGGGGATAAAATTACGCGGAAAACCGCCACCAAAAATATTAGCATTAACACCTACTACAGTTCCGGTATTAAACATGGTATTAATCCCACATTTTGAGTGATCACCCATTATCAATCCGCAAAATTGCAATCCTGTTTTGGCAAAACCTTCGGTTTCGTAGCTCCATAAACGTACCGGAGCATAATTATTTTTAAGGTTCGAGGTATTGGTATCCGCCCCCAGATTACACCACTCGCCCAATACTGAATTACCCAAGTATCCATCATGCCCCTTGTTCGAATATCCAAGTATTACAGAATTTGTCACCTCTCCACCTACTTTAGAGTGCGGTCCTACAGTAGTCCCACCATAGATTTTAGCACCCATTTTTATGGTGGCATGATCGCAAAGCGCAAATGGCCCTCTTATTAGACTACCCTCCATAACTTCTGTGTTTTTCCCAATATAAATAGGTCCGTTGCTTGCATTAAGCGTTGCGCATTCAAGTTGAGCTCCTTCTTCTATAAATATATTTTCTGGAGCGATTATAGTATTACTTTCAGGGATGGCTTGACTCTTTCTCCCTTGGGTCAATAACGCAAAATCTTGGTTAATTGCCTCTTCATTTTTCGAAAATATATCCCAGGTGTTCTTGACTGTCAATACTTCTTGTTTATTCTGAAAAATCTCATAGGTATCAAAATCAACAGACTCATTTTCTTTTACATAAAAAGCAATGGGCTCATCCTGATCAAAAATTGCTTGGTTGACTTGAAGGTTTTTTATGGCAGTTACCAAATCTTCTGAAGGAAGAAAAGCACTGTTAATCATAATATTATCTGATAATTCTACCATTGGGAATTTTTCACTTAGATATGCTTCAGTAACGGTAGAAGTAGTAGATCCCAGATATTTCTCCCATTTTTCACGAATAGTAAAAATACCTATTCGAATTTCTGCAACAGGGCGAGTATATGTAAATGGCAATAAGGCATCGCGCGACGCTCCATCAAAAAGTATATAATTCATGCGTTGATCTCAAAAAGTTAGTTGTTCGAATCTGTACAAAAATAAAAACGTTGATATGAAAAATGTTGCTGTTTAGCTATTTTATTTTGAATTTTATTTTTTATACCAGTTTTACTTTAAAATTGCTCAAATAAAAAGCAATCACTTTTTGTTAAAACGGAAAAGGGCAATCCTGCCTGTCATACGCCGGGTAGGCAGGTTTTGATAGGTAATTTTAAAGTAGCGCTGGTATTACGGTATACGATGTTCGTAAATCGAAGATTACGAATAAAAAAAGCCTTTTCAAATAGAAAAGGCTTCATGGCTTATTTTATACAACTAAATTACTTTTTGAATTTAGCATATTTGTTTTTGAATTTATCAATACGTCCTGCAGTATCGATCAATTTTGATTTTCCTGTATAGAACGGATGAGAGGCTCTTGAAATTTCTAATTTCACTAATGGATATTCCACACCGTCTACTTCTAAAGTTTCCTTAGTATTAGCTGTAGATTTGGTTAAGAAAACCTCGTCATTAGACATATCCTTAAAGGCTACTAATCTATAATTTTCTGGATGGATATCTTTTCTCATTTTTTTGTCTTTTTTATTTTCGAGGTGCAAATTTATAATTTATTCACCAAATAAAAAAATAATACTGAAATTTCTAAAGGTACTAGATGTATTAAGATCGAAAACTTTTTATTTCGAATTACTCATCACAGCCCCAAATCCAATCGTATATAGCATCTAGCAGCTCAGAATTCACTCCACAACCATTCCATTTACTACTTTTACCTACATTATTGAGAATATTCAATCTTAAATCTTCAAATTGATGAGCAATGCTATAAAATTCTTTAGCAGTAACTTTCATAGCTTTCAGTTGATGATATAAATCTAGAAAAGCCGGAGTCTGATCTTCCATAAAATCAATAATTAAAGCTCTCTGTTCTGACTCACTCAAGTTATCAGTAACTGACTTTTGAGATATAGAATTTCTAAATTCTTGTAATCTACCGGTTTTAACAGCACTTTTTGTAAATTCAATAATCATTTGCTCAACCAAAGATTCTTTACTTTCTTTAAAAATCTCTTGGTTATCTTCATCTTGCGTACAAGAAGTTAACACTAGCAAAGAAATGACAAGCGCTAAAAATGACAATTTTTTCATAACCTCTAAATTTGTTAATAATTCGTATTCAATTTTAAAATTGGGGGGTGCTCGTTTTATAAAATTCTAATTTATGCTTTTACAATACTTTTCAAACTTTAATACCTAAAAATTCGAACCATTAATTTATTAAAGTCCTCACTTTATAACGCAGTATTTCACAAAAATTGTAACCTTATTTTGATTACGTAAAAACCGTAAATTATTTGGTAAATGTACGATAAAAATGTAAATTACGCCGATTAAACGCTATTTTTTTCAGTATTTAACAACTTTATTTTATTTACAAACCAATGGTTTTTGTCAACCTAACACCTTTTTTTGTATGAAAGAAACTACAATTTCTACCAAAAAATATATCGTGAAATTTGGAATAATTCTTGGCGCTATTTGGGTTGTTTATGGTTTTGTGCGTTATCAAGTAAACTATATGACTACTTCAAACCGAGGACTTGCGCTATTCGAATTAGTCATGCAAGTATTTATCGTTACCTACGGTATTTATAAATATAAACAGGACAACGAAAAATTTCTAAAATTATGGGAAGCTTTAAAAATAGGAATTAGTATTATTTTGGTTGGCACTATAATTAAAGTACTTTGGGATATTATATTATTGAAGTTAATAGCACCCGAAGCTATCCATTCACTAATTAATGTTTCTAAACCATCTACAATAAAAGAAACTACAGATCAACTAAGCAATTTAAATAAAGAAAATAAGTTTCTCTTAAACATATCTATTGGTATTTTCATCGGAAATATAATATTAGGTACAATCATTTCATTACTAGGAGGTGCTATCATGCAAAAAAATCGAAATCCGTTTTAGTTTTTTTAATAAAGGCCTATTATTGAACTCGTTTTGACTCTTTATAATTAGTTGCAACCTGCAGACCTCAGGACGAGCAGACAAAAGTGATCTACTTTACCTAATTTAAGAAAATCACAGAGAAGTTAGTTCAAAACGTCTAGATGTCATTTTAATTAATTTTAATTCGAACTTGTAACATTTTACTATCTTTGAACACTATTAAGATAATAATTATAGTATACATATCTAATATCATTCACACATGGAAAATGATGCAACTTCTACCAAAAAAATCACTATTAATTACGGAATAATCCTTGGTATACTTTCAGTAATTTTAGGAGTTGTTATTTATATAACCGATGGCTATGCCAAACAAAATTGGATAAATAATATTGTTGGCGTAGCAATTATAGCAGGTGTAATTATCTTTGGGATTAAAGCATTCAAGACTACCAATAACGGATTTCTTACACTTTCAGAAGCATTGAAAACTGGTGTGGGTATCGCTCTTGTAGGTGGTATTATTGGAGTAATCTGGACCATTTTACTAATGACGGTCATTGATCCCGAGATCATGAATCAAATAACAGAAGTACAACGCAGGCAAATGATCGAAAATTATCCTGATATGTCTGAAGAACAGCTTAATCAAAGCCTCGAAATGGCGAAAAAATTTTCTTCTCCATACATGATTGGTGCTTTTGCACTAATTTGGAATCTGTTTCTTGGACTCATAATTTCGCTTTGTGCCGGGTTAGTAATGCAAAAAAAATAAGACTTTTAAATACTCTATGAATATATCTGTGGTCATACCGTTGCTCAATGAGCAGGAATCACTTAATGAGTTGTACAGTTGGATTGCAAAAGTTATGCAATCCAATTCTTTTTCGTATGAAATTATTTTTATTGATGATGGAAGTACAGACGATTCATGGAAAACAATTACACACCTGTCGTCAAAAAACAAAAACGTTAAGGGAATTCGTTTTTTAAAAAATTTTGGCAAGTCTCAAGCCTTGCACGCCGGATTTAAAGAAGCCAAAGGCAATGTGGTAATTACCATGGATGCCGATCTGCAGGATAGCCCCGAAGAAATCCCTGAAATGTATAACATGATCACTCAAGAAGGGTATGATTTAATCTCTGGCTGGAAGAAAAAACGATATGATTCAGTAATTGCCAAAAACCTTCCTTCCAAATTATTTAATGCAGCTGCAAGAAAAACATCTGGAGTAAAGTTACACGATTTTAATTGCGGACTTAAAGCTTACAAAAATATCGTTGTAAAAAATATTGATGTTCATGGTGAAATGCATCGATATATTCCTGTACTGTCAAAAAATGCAGGATTTACTAAAATCGGTGAAAAAGTTGTACTTCATCAAGCTAGAAAATATGGAAAAACGAAGTTCGGGATGAGCCGTTTTATTAACGGTTTTCTGGATCTGGTAACCATATGGTTCATGTCGAGATTTGGCAAAAGACCTATGCATTTTTTTGGCTTAATTGGCACCCTTTTATTTCTGGTTGGTTTTTGTTTTGCTGTTTACCTAGGAGTTGATAAACTTTTTCTAGAAATAGAAGGAAGATTGATTGCACAACGTCCTGAATTTTATGTTGCCCTTACTGCAATGATTTTAGGGACTCAATTCTTTCTTGCCGGATTTTTAGGAGAAATTATATTAACAAGCAAAAGAAATAAAGAACGTTACAATATTTCTGAAAAAGTAAATTTATAAACATTCTTTCATACAAAATGATACTCTTGGCTAGTGTATAAGCTTTTGAATGAACTGATTTCAACTTTTTTAATTCTAAACCTGTATTTATTATTCGTGGTAAATAGTATTTTTGTAATTAAAAACCAAAAACACACACATGCAAATTACAAATGCTGAAATTGATAGAAGAGTTAAAGAATGGCTAACTCCCACTTTTGATCAAGATACAAGAAGCGAGATTCAAGAATTACAGCAAAATAATCCTGGCCAACTTAAAGAAAGTTTTTATAGAGATTTAGAGTTTGGTACAGGAGGCATGCGCGGTGTGATGGGCGTAGGCACGAATCGAATTAACAAATACACTTTAGGCAAAAGCACCCAGGGATTAAGTAATTATTTGCTATCTCAGTTCCCCGAAGAGCAACCTAAAGCCGTAATTGCCTACGACTGTAGAAACAATAGCGATACGCTGGCACAGGTGGTAGCCAATGTTTTTTCGGCTAACGGAATTGAAGTATTCCTATTTTCAGAACTACGCCCTACACCAGAGTTGTCTTTTGCGGTAAAAGAATTAGGATGTCATTGCGGCATCGTGTTAACTGCAAGTCATAATCCCCCAGAGTATAATGGATATAAAGTCTACTGGCAGGACGGTGGACAACTGGTTCCGCCGCAGGATAAAGAAATAATCGAAGAAATAAATAAGGTACACTACGCAGGCATAAAATTTAAAGCCAACTCTGCTTTAATTCAAACTATCGATAAGGTTATCGATACTCCTTTTATAAATCAAAGCGCAGCCTATGGAAGTTTTGCAGCAAGCCAAAAAGCAAAAAATAACACCACCATTGTTTTTACCCCGCTACACGGGACATCGATCACTGCCATACCAGAAACACTTAAAAAAGCAGGCTACAACAACGTGCATATTGTACAAGAACAAGCAGAGCCTAACGGAAATTTTCCAACGGTAAAATCACCAAACCCAGAAGAGCCAGAAGCACTAACCATGGCAATGAATCTTGCTAAAAAGGTAAACGCCGACATTGTTATTGGTACAGATCCAGATTGTGATCGATTGGGGATCGCGGTTCGCAATAACCATGGAGATTTACAATTACTAAATGGCAATCAAACTATGATTGTCATGACCTGGTTTTTATTAGAACATTATAAAAACGTCAAAGGCTTGAAAGGGAATGAGTTTGTTGCCTCAACCATTGTATCAACCCCAATGTTAAAAAACCTATCTCAAGCCTATGGGGTCGAATACAAAGAAGTACTTACCGGATTTAAATGGATAGCAAAATTAATTAAAGACCATCCCGAAAAACATTTTATTGGTGGCGGAGAAGAGAGTTTTGGATATATGGTTGGTGATTTTGTAAGAGATAAAGATGCGGTTACGTCTACCCTACTCGCCTGCGAAATTGTGGCTTTTACAAAAGAAAATGGCAGCTCATTCTATCAAACACTATTAGATTTATATGTAAATCACGGTTTTTATAGAGAAAATTTGATTTCATTAGTCAAAAAAGGAATCGACGGAGCCGCAGAGATCAAACAAATCATGGTAGACTCAAGAAATAATCCTCCAAAATATATCAACGATGAAAAAGTAGTACGTATAGAAGATTATCAAACCAGTACTGCGAAGAACCTTCAGGATTATTCTGAACATACCATACACATTCCCAAATCCAATGTTTTAATATTTTATACCGAAAACGGAAGTAAAATTGCTGCCAGACCCAGCGGCACCGAGCCAAAAATTAAATTTTATATAAGTGTGCATAAACCCCTACCATCTATAACTCAATTTGAAGAAGTACAGCAGCAGTTAGATGATAAAATTGAAGCCATAATGAAAGATCTAAAATTAACTTAAACAGCGATATCGCTGATCTACATACTTAATGAATTATTTCAAACAAATTCTTCGCTTTGCAAAGCCTTATAGGATTTATGCTATTTTAAACATAACTTCCAATATTTTTTACGCGTTATTTGGCACATTAGCCATGGTTTCTCTATTCCCAATGCTAAATGTATTATTTGGCCAAACAGAAAAAGTAAAGATAGCACCAAAATGGAACGGATTACTAGAAGTGCGAGAATATAGCGAGGCATATTTGAATTATTATGTGACCCAAAAAGCAGCTCAAGGAAATGATGATGTGCTTATTTTTATGGTCGCATTAGTAATTGGTATGTTTTTTTTAAAGAATATCTTCAGCTATTTGGCCATGTACTTTATTACCTTTCTTAGAAATGGTGTATTAAAAGATATTCGTAATGAATTATATAAAAAAACCATAGATTTACCGCTATCCTTTTTTTCTGAAAAACGTAAGGGAGACACGATTGCCAGGATTTCTACAGATGTTCTTGAAATACAACATTCTTTTCTGTCAATACTAGAACTTATTGTAAGAGAGCCTTTGATGATTTTATTTACTATTTGCGCTATGGTACTTATTAGCGTTAAATTAACAATATTCGTTTTTATATTTATACCTGTTTCAGGGTTTTTAATTTCATTAGTAGGTAAGAAATTAAAGAAACATTCAGATAAAGTGCAAAAAGAACAAGGTTTTTTCTTATCTGTTGTTGAAGAAACTTTAGGTGGACTTAAAGTAATTAAAGGCTTTAATGCTGAAAAGATTTTTAATCGTAAATTTAATAACTCTACATCTCGTTTTTACACCTACTCAAACACATTGCTGAATAGACAAAATTTAGCTTCTCCTACTAGCGAGTTTTTAGGAATCACAGTAATAGCCATTCTACTATGGTATGGTGGACAAATGGTTCTTGTTGAAAAATCCTTAGACCCAGGACTTTTTATTGTTTACATGGGACTAGCATACAACATTCTTACTCCGGCCAAAGCAATTTCTAAAGCCAGTTATGGAGTAAAAAGAGGAAATGCAGCTGCAGAACGAGTACTTGAAATTTTAAACACTACCTCCCCTTTGCAGGATAGACCAAATGCAGAAGCAAAAAAAGATTTTAATTCTCAAATTACTCTAGAAAACGTTTCATTTAAATATGAAGATGAATACGTTCTCAATAACTTTTCAATAACCGTTCCCAAAGGGAGTACTGTAGCTTTGGTAGGACAATCAGGAAGTGGTAAATCTACAATTGCCAATTTAGTAACACGATTTTATGATGTTAATCAAGGAAGTATTAAAATCGATGATATTGACATTCGAGATGTAACCAAAACATCATTACGTGGTTTAATGGGGCTAGTCACTCAGGATTCTATTCTTTTTAACGATAGCATTAAAAATAATTTGTTGATCGGTAATGAAAATGCCAGTGACGAAGAGATTATCGAGGCCTTAAAAGTGGCCAACGCCTGGGAATTTGTAAAAGATTTACCCAACGGTATAGAAACTAATATAGGCGATAGCGGTAACAAATTGAGTGGCGGACAAAAACAGCGTTTATCGATTGCCAGAGCAGTTTTGAAAAATCCGCCTATAATGATTTTAGACGAAGCAACTTCAGCACTAGATACAGAAAGCGAGCGATTGGTACAATCGGCCTTAGAAAATATGATGAAGAATCGTACCAGTATCGTCATAGCACATCGATTATCCACCATACAAAATTCAGATGTAATTGTCGTTATGCAAAAAGGACAAATTGTAGAGAAAGGACGTCACGACGAATTAATGGCACGAAATGGCGCCTATCAAAAATTGGTTACCTTACAATCATTCGACCAATAATACGAGTGTAAACAACAACCAAGTGTTAGTATTGCAGAACGTAGATATTCTTGAAAAATCAAATCACTTCAATAAAAACAGAGCCTTTTAGTGAACATCGAACATACAGTAAAATTCACTATAACCTCCGATTATACCCTTAACCTAGCGGTTTACCCTTAGCGTAGTCGATGGGCAGCGGTTATAGTAAAAAACATAGCGAAGAAAGCATTTTTGAAGCAGTTGAAAGGCGTAATGATTTTCTAATAACCTGTGTTCGATCATTATTTTGTTAAATAGTATTCATTTACTTTCGCCTGTCTGGTTGATCCCTTCGTCAGAGCTCAGGACAGGCTCTGTCGAGACCTATTTAATAAACCTAAAAATTACCTTTCGACCCAGCATGTAACGATTAAAACAGAATAGAGCTGGTAAAAATCTATAGATCAACAGTCAAACTTGGGTTAATATATACGACGGGGGTAATGCATATAATTTAACCGTAAAACAAAAAAGAGCGCAAGATGCACTCTTTTTCTTCACACAAATCATCTTAATTTAGGGGCTTACTCTAAAATTAAAACTCACTCTTATTGAAAATTTTCATCTTGGGGAGAATGAAAATAATTATTCTTTATTACGATGTAAAGATACAATCTTTTTTCAATCTAGCAAATAAAAAATGTATTTTGTCAATAAAATTATGCTTTTAATCATACTAAACTTAGTTTTTACACTCAAAAAATAGTATTTTTCCTACATTTTGAAAATCTGATTAAAATCCATACAAAATGAGTAAACAAAAAAAGAGTGCTCAACGCACTCTTTTCTCTTCACACAAATCATCTTAATTTAGGGGCTTACTCTAAAATTAAAACTCACTTTTATTAAGAATTTTCATCTTGGGGAGAATGAAAATAATTATTCTTTATTACGATGTAAAGATACAATCTTTTTTTATTCTACCAAATAAAAAGTGTATTTTGTCAAAAAAAATACACTTTTAATCATACTAAACTTCATTTCTGTATTAAAAAAATAGTATTTTTCCTACATTCTGGAGTTTTAATAAAAATTTCATTAAATACTTAAATAAAAAAAAGAGTGCTCAACGCACTCTTTTCTCTTCACACAAATCATCTTAATTTAGGGGCTTACTCTAAAATTAAAACTCACTCTTATTGAAAATTTTCATCTTGGGGAGAATGAAAATAATTATTCTTTATTACGATGTAAAGATACAATCTTTTTTCAATCTAGCAAATAAAAAATGTATTTTGTCAATAAAATTATGCTTTTAATCATACTAAACTTAGTTTTTACACTCAAAAAATAGTATTTTTCCTACATTTTGAAAATCTGATTAAAATCCATACAAAATGAGTAAACAAAAAAAGAGTGCTCAACGCACTCTTTTCTCTTCACACAAATCATCTTAATTTAGGGGCTTACTCTAAAATTAAAACTCACTTTTATTAAAAATTTTCACCTTGGGGAGAATGAAAACAATTATTCTTTATTATGATGTAAAGATACACAGTTTTTTTATTCTACCAAACAAAAATACACTTTATCTTATTATATTCGTATTTCATCACTAAATTTAACATTTAAACTTACAAATTCTTACAAATTGATGTAATCTTATACTTTCAAATGTGTAAGCTAATTTTATTAAGCATGGATACTCTATCTATCAGAAACAAAACTACCAAACTCAAAGAAACAGAAAAACTTTTGTCATTTGTCTAAATTCTAATAGTTTTAGATCTATACTCTTTGCCAGATTGAAACTCAAAAGTTCTGTTGATTAAACCTTTATTAATTATTTTAGTCTTATTCTTAATATGAAGAACTGATGCTGAATATTTTGAGTAAAGCGAAAAAGTCAAGATAAGTTCATATTGTAACTATTTACTAAAGTACTACTAAATAAAAATCATTTGAGTATACATCACGATGAAGAAAAACGGTTACTTGCCTCTTTACAATCTGATAAAGATGTCAATGCCGCATTTAGTAAATTAGTATCATTGTATAAGCGACCCTTATACTGGCATGTTAGGAATATGGTAAAAAATCATAAAGACACAGATGATGTATTACAAAACGTATTTATTAAGGTATATCGAAATATTAAAAAATTTAAAGGAGAAAGTAAACTGTATTCCTGGCTATATCGTATTGCTACTAATGAATCTATTACTTTTTTGAATAAAAAAGCTAGAAAGTATAATATTTCTGATTCAGAATTGAGTTTACGAATTGTTGAAAATCTTGAAGCAGATGTATTTTTTGAAGGTGACGAAATTCAGTTGAAGTTGCAAATGGCCATCGCTACGTTGCCTACAAAGCAACAACAGGTATTTAATATGAGATATTTTCAGGAATTAAAATATAAAGAGATGTCTGAGATTCTAGAAACTAGCGAAGGAGCTTTAAAAGCTTCGTATCATTTGGCTACAAAAAAAATTGAAGAATTTATAAAACACAAGTAAACTTTTTGTTGTGTAAAGATTGTAATCATAGTGAAAAAAAACAATACATATAAGAAAAACTCTGGGTTTACAACACCCAAAGGATACTTTGATTCTTTTGACAAACGAGTTTCAAAAAGTTTGGACACCCATCTGGATCAATCCATAGATATTATAAAAAACACAGGCTTTACTGTTCCAAATGACTATTTTAATACTTTTGAAATCAAAATAACGAATAGCACTACTAAATCTAAAAGGAATGCTCAGGTTGTTCCTTTATTTTTTAGTAAAAACGTTACGCCTATAATTGGGATAGCCGCCATATTAGTGATTCTTATTTCAATTTCAGTTTTTCGCTCTAATAAAGATCCACTAAAAAGAATTGAAACCATGGATTTGGCCACTATTCAGAACTACATTTTAGAAAATAGTATGTTATCAAAAGAGGATATAATTTTTAGTCTTGAAGAAATCAATGATACCTACGTATTTGAAGAAAGCACCCTTACTAAAGAAGAACTGTTAGATTACATCTCTGATAACGATGTGATTGACACTATTATATATAGTAACTAAATAACCATTACAGACATTGAATATGCAGTTCTCAAATTTAATAATACAGAATTGGCTACGCTACTTCAAGGAGCGGCCTTACTATTTAGCAACTATTTATCAAAGATATTCGATAGCGTATCCTATTTGATAATTAAAATAAGAAGAAAACAGATGAACAAGATCGTATTTATTATTAGTATAATTTTATTATCGTTTAGTGCTTTTGGCCAAAATTCTAAAGGAGAAAAGATCAAAGCATTAAAAATTGCATATATCACAGAACAATTAGAGTTAAGCAGTCAAGAGGCAGAGCAGTTCTGGCCAATTTATAATGTATACGAGAACAATATGCGTAAGTTAAAAAAACAAGAACGTAATCTTATAAAATCCTTTAGAGATACTCAAGATCAATCACTCGAACTTAGTGAACAAAATGCAAAAAAACACTTAGAAATATATACAGAACTGGTGACTCAAAAATCAACAACCAGAACCTCGCTAATTCAAAATTTACAAGGTGTTTTATCTAATCAAAAAGTTGTGAGATTAATTAAAGCGGAAAACGATTTTAATAGAAAACTATTAGATCGCATAAAGCACTTTCGCAACAAAAAAGGATACGCAAAAGACAATTAGCCTAGTATTGAACATATATTCAATTTACTACTGACCTGATTTAAATTGAAAACGTATCTCGACAACAATAATTACGTATAAAATAAGCGTATTTTGCCACAAAGATCTACCTTTGCAAACCTAAAAAAATATCATGCGCTTACATAGAAATCTTGTTTTTGCCGTTATTGATGGTTTACATTCAATTTTTAATGAAAATGAATATGCCGATAAAGTAGTACAAAAATTACTAAAACGGGACAAACGATGGGGATCTCGAGATCGAAGTTTTGTTGCTGAAACGTTATATGAAATAGTACGTTGGAAACGATTATACGCCGAAATTGCAGAAGTAAAAGCACCATATTCTAGAGAGAAATTGTGGAGAATATTTGCGGTATGGGCAACATTAAGAGGAATTTCGCTACCTGATTGGAAACAAATTGCTCCTACTCCTACGAGACGAATAAAAGGTCGTTTTGATGAACTAAGTAAGATTAGGAAATTTAGAGAATCTATACCAGATTGGCTAGATGAAATGGGAAAAACTGAATTAAAAGGACTCTGGGACAAAGAAATACAAGCCTTAAACAAACAAGCTCCAGTAGTATTACGCGCTAATACATTAAAAATATCAAGAGATCAATTACGAAGTGCTCTAGAAGATGAGGATATAGATACGACGTTTATCAAAGGCTATCCTGATGCGTTGCAACTCGTAGAAAGAACCAATGTTTTTACTACTGAAGCGTTTAAGAAAGGTTATTTTGAGGTGCAAGACGCTTCTTCACAACTGGTCGCAGCTTTTTTAGACGTGCAACCGGGACAACGAGTTGTTGATACCTGCGCCGGTGCTGGTGGCAAAACTCTACATATGGCAGCTTTGATGCAAAACAAAGGTCAAATCATTGCTATGGATATTTATGCTAATAAATTAAAAGAATTAAAAAGAAGAGCTCGAAGAGCTGGTGCGCATAATATCGAACCCAGAACTATTGAAAGTACAAAAGACATAAAAAAACTACATCATAAAGCAGATCGTGTTTTAATTGATGCTCCTTGCAGTGGTTTAGGTGTTTTACGACGCAACCCAGATGCAAAATGGAAGCTTAATCCTGAGTTTATAGAAGAAATTAAACAAACACAAAGCGATATTTTAGAACAGTATTCAAAAATTGTTAAACCCGGTGGCAAATTAGTGTATGCTACTTGTTCCATATTACCTTCAGAAAATCAAGATCAGGTAGCCAAGTTTCTTTCGAAAGATGCAGGTGCTGATTTCAAATTTATTAAAGATCAAAAAATAGTATCCCATCAATCTGGATTTGACGGTTTTTACCTGTCGCTGCTAGAAAAAAAACAATAGTACATATGGTGTAAACCCGTTTTATGCATTAGAAAACACTTCCAACGCTACATCTCACCCAAAGCAATGCTTTGTTGTCCGTATTTTCAAACCTCATAACGATATTCTAATATATCAACGTGGTTAAAATATGTTGAATAATTTATATCAGTTCTACTTTAAAATTGCTCAAATAAAAAGTAGTTATTTTTTGTTCAGACAAAAAAGAAAACTCAATCATAGCCGTAGCTATGGTTGCTTTTTATGTCGAAGTATAAACGGAAAAGAGCAATTTTTGATGCGTAATTTTAAAGTGGAATAGGTATTGGGCATCGAATGATGATTTTATAGCATTCTTTACGTTTAAAATAGTAAATTTGCAACGTATTTAACAATAGACAATTTGCTCATCACATGATTCATTTCTTCGGAAACCAACTTGGTACTGTTTATGCGGTTCAAACTAGTAAAAATATAACTACAGCCAATGAAAAAAAACTCATCTGGCTTTTTGGCAACCAACCAAAATTATCTACGGCGTCTATAGACGCTTTTTTTGTTGGCCCCAGAGCTGCTATGATTACACCATGGAGTACCAATGCTGTAGAAATAACCCAAAATATGGATATTCCTGATATAATAAGGATTGAAGAGTTTAAGGCAGTATCCAAAGATTTTACAGACTTCGATGCTATGCTTTTTCAGAAGTACAACGGTTTACATCAAGATATATATACCATTAATATTGAACCCGAACCCATTATCGCTATTGACGATATTGCTTCGTATAATAAAAGTGAAGGTCTGGCGCTAAGTGATGAAGAAATAGCTTATCTTGAAAACGTAAGTGAAAACATAGGAAGAAAACTTACAGATTCTGAAGTTTTTGGTTTTTCCCAAGTCAATTCAGAACACTGCCGGCATAAAATATTTAATGGCACCTTCATTATTGATGGAGAAGAACAACCTAGTTCTTTATTCAAATTAATCAAGAAGACATCAGAAGCAAATCCCAATGATATTGTTTCTGCTTATAAAGATAATGTTGCTTTTATAAAAGGTCCGAAAACCACACAATTTGCTCCGAAAACGGCAGATAAACCCGATTTTTATAATGAAATCGAGTTTGATAGTGTACTATCTCTAAAAGCAGAAACACATAATTTTCCTACAACGGTCGAACCTTTTAATGGTGCAGCCACGGGTTCTGGAGGTGAGATAAGAGATCGTTTAGCCGGTGGAAAAGGTTCTTTACCGCTTGCCGGGACTGCAGTATACATGACTTCATATTCGAGACTAGAAGAAAATCGTACTTGGGAGCAAGCCATGACCGAAAGAGATTGGCTATACCAAACCCCCATGGATATTTTAATAAAAGCCTCTAATGGAGCTTCTGATTTTGGGAATAAATTTGGCCAACCGCTAATTGCAGGTTCTGTACTTACTTTTGAACATGAGGAGAATGCTAGAAAATTAGGGTTTGACAAAGTGATCATGCAAGCAGGAGGTATTGGTTACGGTAAAGCGAATCAAGCTTTAAAAGATACTCCTGAGACTGGTGACAACATTATCATTTTAGGAGGTGAAAATTACCGTATCGGAATGGGTGGTGCCGCGGTATCATCTGCCGACACCGGAGAATTTAGCAGTGGCATAGAATTAAATGCTATCCAGCGATCAAATCCCGAAATGCAAAAACGAGCTGCTAACGCAATACGAGGAATGATAGAAAGCGATAAAAATACGATCGTTTCAATTCATGATCATGGAGCTGGCGGACACTTAAACTGTCTCTCTGAACTGGTAGAAGAAACTGGTGGAAAAATTGACCTGGATCAATTACCGGTAGGTGATCCTACATTATCGGCAAAAGAAATTATCGGTAACGAATCCCAGGAGCGTATGGGACTGGTTATAGGTCAAAAGGATGTGAGCACTTTAGAACGTATTGCTATGCGCGAACGTTCTCCTTTATACAAGGTTGGAGAAGTTACAGGAGATCATCGCTTTACATTCGAGTCTAAAACTAATGGTGATAAGCCTATGGATCTTGCTTTAACAGACATGTTTGGCAGCTCTCCACAAACCATTATGATCGATCAGACAATAACATACGATTATAACGAGCTAGAGTATACCGTCGATGATTTTCAAAAATATATAACGAATGTCCTACAACTTGAAGCAGTAGCCTGCAAAGACTGGTTAACTAATAAAGTTGATCGTTGTGTAGGTGGACGCGTAGCTAAGCAACAATGTACGGGACCTTTACAATTACCGCTAAATAATTGCGGAGTCATGGCTTTGGACTTTAAAAGCAACCAAGGTATAGCCACCAGTATAGGCCACTCCCCTATTTCGGGTTTAATCGACCCTATTGCAGGAAGTAAAAATTCTATTGCAGAAGCACTAACCAACATCATCTGGGCTCCTCTAAAGGAAGGATTAAAATCTGTGTCATTATCTGCGAATTGGATGTGGCCATGTAAAAATAAAGGAGAAGATGCTAGACTATACAAGGCAGTACAAGCAGTATCAGACTTTACTATTGATTTAGGAATTAATGTTCCCACAGGAAAAGATTCTCTTTCAATGAAACAAAAATATCCTAATGATGAAGTTATTGCTCCGGGAACGGTAATTATTTCGGCGGCTGCTCATTGTGATGATATTACTAAAGTGATAGAACCCGTATTTCAAAAAAATGCAGGTCCTATTTATTATATTAATGTATCTGGCGATCAACACAAATTGGGCGGCTCTTCTTTTGCTCAAGTAATGAATAGCATAGGATCAGAGGCTCCAAGTATTCAAAGTGCAGGTCAATTTAAAACTGTTTTTAACGTAATGCAGGATTTGATTAAAAATGATCAAATAGTCGCAGGTCACGATGTTGCATCAGGGGGGTTGATAACTACATTATTAGAGTTATGTTTTGCAGATGTAGATCTAGGCGCGGCAATAGATCTAACTCCAATAGATGAGTCAGACTCTATAAAATTATTATTTTCAGAAAATGGCGGAATTGTATTTCAGAGTGCGCTTAATGCTAATGTTGATACAATTCTTGCTGAAAATAACATTGAATATTATACTATTGGAAAAGTTACCGAAAACAACCAAGTAACCCTAGAGAACGGCAGCGATTCGTTCCATCTGGATATCGAAGAACTCAGAAATACCTGGTTCAAAACATCATTTTTATTGGATCAAAAGCAAACTTCAAATGATTTAGCAAAAGATCGCTATAAAAATTTTGCTAAACAGCCCTTGCAGTTTAAATTTCCTATTCATTTTATGGGAAGAAAACCACTTATTGATACTACCCGACCAAGGCCTAAAGCAGCTATTATTCGAGAAAAAGGAAGCAACTCTGAACGTGAAATGGCTAATGCTATGTACCTGGCCGGTTTTGATGTTAAGGATGTACATATGACTGACCTAATCTCTGGCAGAGAAACTTTAGAAGACATCCAATTTATTGGTGCCGTAGGTGGTTTTTCAAATAGTGATGTTCTGGGATCTGCCAAAGGGTGGGCCGGAGCCTTTTTATATAATGACAAAGCAAATACAGCACTTAAGAAATTTTTTGAACGAGAAGACACACTTTCTGTTGGTATTTGTAATGGTTGCCAATTGTTTATGGAGCTAGAACTAATCCATCCAGAACATAAAGATCACGGTAAAATGACGTATAATGACTCTCATAAACATGAAAGTGGTTTTACTTCTGTAAAAATTCAAAAAAATCATTCTGTGATGCTTTCTTCTCTAGCAGGAAGTACTTTAGGGGTATGGATTTCACATGGTGAAGGTAAGTTTAATCTTCCGTTAGATGAAGATCAATATCATATTGTAGCAAAATATGGTTACGATACATATCCCGCAAATCCAAATGGATCTGATTATAATACGGCAATGATGAGTGATGCCACAGGTCGTCATTTGGTAATGATGCCTCATATCGAACGGTCAATTTTTCAATGGAATTGGGCACATTATCCAAAAGGGAGACATGACGAGGTATCTCCTTGGATCGAAGCATTTGTGAATGCAAGAAAGTGGATAGAAGATAATCAGACTATTTAAAACAGTCTGATTATCCATTTTGTATAGACTGGTTCCAATTAATAGCCTGCAACATCAGGAAACTGATTAAAAATATCATCTACATATGTCGAAATAGCTTTAGAACTGTTCTCTTTATAAATTTGATCTGAAGCTGTTCCTCTCCACACTACTTTTTTGGTCTTTCTATCGACAAGATCAACAATAAGCGTTCCTTCTTTATATTTATAAACATCGGTATCATACCCTACTATTTGATTGTAGTTCGTAAAATTGGTATAATAATAAGGGTCGTAGTAAGGGCTCACCGCCGGCGTAATATCTGCATAGGGATAGGTAGCATACACTGGATCGGTATATGTTTCGGTTTCAGTATCTGTTTTGGTTCTTATAAGCACCAGTAAGTCAGGATTCTCTCTATCCATAGTATAGCCGGCTTGCTTTAAATTAGAATTTACTCTTTGGATCACTTTCGAACCTATCGTTTTATCATTATAACCGATGTTAGCATCATCAAAATTACTATTCGGTAAATAAGCAAACGTGCTATACTTACTTAAATCCTCATCAGACATTTTTACGGTTTGTACGGTAGGACCACAAGCAAATAATACAACGGCAACAGCTAGTCCTGCTAAACTTAATACGTGTTTCTTTTTCATCACATTAAAATTTAAAATTAATAGTACATTACCTCAATACAAGGTTCGAGGTAATTCTTTCTTTTTAGTATTTTAAAATTATACCCATACGGTGTGTTTTGTTAATGCATTCCGTAATTTAATATCCTTTTAACTGTTTTGTAATCAAAGTAGCGCGAAAAAGCTTGTTTAAGAGAATTATTTGATTTTTAATCTTAAAAATTATTTAAAAAATTTGACCCTAGTTTCCATATTATATTCACTACAAAATGTATTGAGCACATAAGTATGTAATAGTTCACCGAAAACACAATCTTAAAATTAAAAGTAACCCGTTTACAACGGTAGCTCATTAACTCTTAAAAGTAAAATCAGTTTATGACATTAGAATATGAAACAAAGAAAATTGTACATTCTCAAGTTCAGAATCGTTAATAAAAACAATAAAATGTTATGAAGTTATCAAAATACCGGTGCTTTTTTTATATCTTAGAGTTGTGTATTCTAAGATTTTTTATAATTTGCAAAACTATGCACGCATAGCAGTTTTTTAGGGTTATAAATACTGCTTAAAAAATGTAAAACACTATATGACGACAATTACTAGACTGTTTGATTTTCCACATTACCAATTAGAAAAATATAACTTAGATAAGGCTTTGGTAACCAAATATAATGGTGAATGGGTTGCTACATCTTCATCAGAATATGTAGAGAAAGCCAACCAAATTAGTCGTGGTTTATTACGATTAGGAGTACAGCCTAATGATAAGATAGCTATTATATCATCTACCAATAGAACAGAATGGAATATTACCGATATTGGCATTCTTCAAATTGGCGCTCAAGACGTACCTATTTATCCTACTATTTCTCAAGAAGATTATGAATATGTTTTAAATCACTCTGAGTCTGTTTATTGTTTTGTTTCAGATGATGAAGTTTATCAAAAAGTTAAGAATATACAGGCGAATGTACCGTCTTTAAAAGAAGTATATTCATTCAACGACATTTCAGGATGTAAAAACTGGAATGAAGTTTTAGAACTAGGTAAAGATAGTAGTAATCAAAGTCAGGTCGAAGAAATTATGGCTTCAATCAAAGAAGAAGATCTTGCTACCTTAATATATACATCGGGTACTACAGGAAGGCCGAAGGGAGTTATGCTAAGTCATAAAAATATTGTAAGCAACGCTATAGCAAGTTCGACCCGATTTCCATTAGAAAGTGGAAACAGCAAAGCATTAAGTTTTTTACCTGTTTGCCATATCTACGAAAGAATGACTATGTATTTTTATCAATACTGTGGGGTATCTATTTATTTTGCAGAATCTTTAGAAACTATTAGTGATAACCTAAAAGAAGTCAAACCGAATGTAATGACAGCGGTACCTCGACTATTAGAAAAGGTGTATGACAAAATTATCGCCAAAGGTACCGATCTTACCGGAATCAAAAAGAAACTTTTCTTCTGGGCAGTAGAACTTGGATTGAAGTATGAGCCCTACGGAGCTAATGGTTGGTTTTATGAAAAGAAGCTTGGTATTGCCAGAAAATTGATTTTTAGCAAATGGCAGGAAGCTTTAGGAAATAATATGCAAGTAATTGCCTCAGGAAGTGCAGCACTGCAACCTAGATTGGCGCGAGTTTTTAATGCTGCAGGACTTCCTGTCATGGAAGGCTATGGTTTAACAGAAACTTCTCCGGTAATTTCTGTTAATGATGTAAGAAATAAAGGATTTAAAATAGGAACCGTAGGTAAAATGCTTCCGAACACCGAAGTAAAAATTGCTGAAGACGGAGAAATTTTAGTAAAAGGCCCCCAAGTGATGCAAGGCTATTACAAAGACGAAGAAAAAACCAATGAAGCTCTCAAAGATGGATATTTTCATACCGGTGATATCGGTGAAATTGATAGCGAAGGTTTTTTACGTATCACAGATCGCAAAAAAGAAATGTTCAAAACTTCGGGAGGTAAATACGTGGCACCGCAACTTATTGAAAATGCAATGAAACAGTCACGTTTTATCGAACAAATTATGGTTATTGGTGAAGGTGAGAAAATGCCTGCCGCTTTTATACAACCTAATTTCGAATTTTTGAAGGAATGGGCAGAACGAAAAGGAATAAAAGTAGACACCTCTTTTGAAGCAGTCATCACTAACTCGAAAGTGATTGATCGTTACCAAGAAGAAATAGATAAACACAACGAAAAATTTGGAAAATGGGAACGCGTAAAAAAATTCGAACTCACAGCAGATGAGTGGAGTATCGATGCAGGTCATCTTACCCCTACTATGAAATTAAGAAGAAAAATAATTAAAGAAAAATACGCAGTATTATACTCAAAAATTTATGGCTAATTCAATGCACTGATTACAATAGCATATGCGTACAAGCTTAACTATAAATCAGTAAACTCCTCATTTTATGAGGAGTTTTTTTATTAATTCATTAGAAAAACGTAAATTACTTGAAATAATCACAAATATTTACATTATTTATTATGCGTGCATAATAAATTTTCTTACCTTTACCTTCATAATATAATTTGAATGAGGGAAAAAACAATTGATTATGCACTTAGAGCCACCTGGATGGCCGTTGCGAAGATGTATAATGAAGAGGCGAGCAAAAAAGGGAGTACTATGGCTACCGGTTTTGCGCTATTAAGTATTGACCCAGAAAATGGCACCCCATCAACCTCATTAGGTCCCAAAATGGGGATGGAAGCCACTAGTCTTTCTCGTACTTTGAAAACTATGGAAGAAAAAGGATTGATTTTTAGGAAAAAAAATCCTCAGGACGGCCGTGGCGTATTGATCTATTTAACCCCTTTTGGTGTAGAAATGAGAGACTTTTCAAAAGAAGTTGTTTTTGCCTTCGATAATGCGGTGAAAAAACACATTCCGAAAGAGAAACTAGACGTTTTTTTGGAAGTATTCCAAATGATCAATGATCTTATTGCCTCAAAAAAAGTGTACACAAAACAAGAAACTATAACACCTTAACAATTTAAAGTTAACAATGAAAAGAACCATTAAAAAAATTGCTGTCGTCGGATCAGGAATTATGGGATCCGGGATTGCTTGTCATTTCGCAAACATTGGTGTCGAAGTGCTATTATTAGATATAGTTCCCAGAGAACTAAACGACAAAGAAAAAGCAAAAGGGCTTACTCTCGAAGATGATGTGGTACGCAACCGACTTGTAAATGACGCTCTGGCTGCGGCCTTAAAATCAAAACCGTCTCCTATTTATCACCCAAAATTCGCTAATCGTATCACTACTGGTAATCTTGAAGACGATATTTCAAAAGTTGCCGATGTAGATTGGATCATCGAAGTAGTGGTAGAAAGACTGGATATTAAAAAGGTGGTATTCGAAAACCTTGAAAAACATAGAACTCCGGGTACGTTGATAACCTCAAACACATCTGGAATTCCTATCCAATTCATGAGTGAGGGGCGAAGTGATGATTTTCAGAAACATTTCTGCGGGACACACTTCTTTAATCCGGCAAGATATCTTAAACTATTTGAAATCATCCCCGGACCAAACACTTCACAAGAAGTACTGGATTTTCTTAATGGTTACGGAGAACAATTTCTAGGTAAAACCTCAGTGGTTGCCAAAGATACTCCTGCTTTTATCGGTAATAGAATAGGGATTTTTAGTATCATGAGTTTGTTCCATATGGTAAAAGATATGGGATTAACTATCGAAGAGGTAGATAAATTAACTGGACCGGTAATTGGACGACCTAAATCTGCCACTTTTCGTACAGTCGATGTAGTAGGTCTTGATACGCTGGTTCATGTTGCCAATGGTATTGCAGAGAATTGCCCTGATGACGAACGCCATGAGCTATTTAAGCTTCCTGATTTCATCAATACGATGATGGAAAATAAATGGTTAGGAAGTAAAACCGGACAGGGATTTTATAAAAAGAATGTTACTTCAGATGGAAAGAAAGAAATTCTTTCTCTGGATTTGGATACGCTAGAATATCGAAGCAATAAAAAAGCATCTTTTGCAACGTTAGAAATGACCAAATCTGTAGATAAGGTTATTGATCGTTTTAAAATTTTAGTTTCCGGTAAAGACAAAGCTGGTGAATTTTATCGCAAGAATTTTGCAGCATTGTTTGCCTATGTGTCTCACCGCATTCCCGAAATTACCGATGATCTCTATAAAATAGATGACGCAATGAAAGCAGGTTTTGGATGGGAACATGGTCCTTTCCAGATTTGGGATGCTATTGGTGTCGAAAAAGGAATTGAAATTATGAAAGCCGAAGGTCATGAGCCTGCCGCATGGATACATGATATGATAGCTTCAGGAAGCACATCTTTTTATACAGTGAAGGAAGGGGCGACGTATTATTACGATATTCCGAAGAAAGCACAAACAAAAGTACCGGGGCAAGATGCTTTTATTATTCTTGATAACATTAGAAAATCTTCTGAAGTATTTAAAAATAGCGGTGTAGTTGTTGAAGATTTGGGCGACGGAATTCTAAATGTAGAATTTCAGAGTAAAATGAATACTATTGGAGGCGATGTTCTTGCAGGATTAAATAAAGCCATTGATATGGCCGAAAAAGACTTTCAGGGATTAGTGGTCGGGAATCAGGCCGCAAACTTTTCAGTAGGTGCTAATATCGGTATGATTTTTATGATGGCTGTAGAACAAGAATATGATGAGCTCAATATGGCTATAAAATATTTTCAAGATTCGATGATGCGTATGCGCTATTCTTCAATTCCTACAATCGTTGCTCCGCATGGTATGACTTTAGGTGGTGGTTGTGAGATTTCATTACATGCAGACAAAGTAGTTGCTGCGGCAGAAACGTATATGGGACTGGTAGAGTTTGGTGTAGGTGTCATTCCTGGTGGAGGTGGCTCTAAAGAAATGGCGTTGAGAGCTTCAGACCTTTTCAAAAAAGACGATGTTGAATTGAATATTCTTCAGGATCACTTTTTGACTATCGGTATGGCCAAAGTTTCAACATCGGCGTATGAAGCTTATGACACGAATCTTCTTCAAAAAGGCAAAGATATCGTTGTTGTTAACAAAGATCGCCAAATCGCTACAGCAAAATCATATGCGAAATTACTGGCAGAACAAGGGTATACGCAACCTCCTCGCCGTAAAGACATAAAAGTACTTGGTAAGCAAGCGCTCGGAATGTTCTTAGTAGGTACAGACTCTATGGAAGCCAGTAATTATATTTCTGAACATGACCAGAAAATAGCAAACAAACTTGGATACGTAATGGCAGGTGGTGATTTATCAGAACCCACTCTGGTTACAGAACAGTACCTTCTGGATTTAGAAAGAGAAGCGTTTTTATCACTTTGTAGTGAACGCAAAACACTAGAACGTATCGAGCACATGTTAAAGAAAGGGAAACCGTTACGTAACTAAGATTAGAATCTAGAAACTAGACTTTAAGAGAATAGACTAATGGCTAGACATAATTCTAAAAAATTAAAGATTTGGCAGGAAAGTATAAAATCGGTGAGTATGAGTTATCAACTTACTAAAACATTTCCCGACTACAAAAAATTTAACGTAGTTAGTCAAATGAATCGATGTGCAATTTCTATTCCCTCAAATATAGCAGAAGGATTTAGTAAAAGTACTAATAAACATTTTAGAAAATTTTTAGAAAACAGTCTAGGATCAGCATTCGAATGAGAAACACAACTTATTGTTTCTTACAACGAAAGCTATTTAGAAAAAACAAAGTTTGAAGAATTAGAAAATAAAATTTTACAAATACAGAAAATGATAGGTTCTTTTATGGATAATGTAAACAACTAGAAATCTAGGTTCTAGTCTCTAGATTCCAGAGTCTCTATTTTCAAAAAATAAATTAATACTATGAGTAAGACCGCATATATAGTAAAAGCATACAGAACTGCCGTAGGGAAAGCACCTCGCGGGGTGTTCAGATTTAAAAGAACAGACGAACTAGCTGCTGAAACCATTCAGCATATGATGAAAGAGCTTCCGCAATTAGACAAAGCCCGTATTGACGATGTTATTGTAGGAAATGCAATGCCAGAAGGGGCGCAGGGGCTTAATATGGCTCGTTTAATCTCTTTAATGGGATTAGACGCTATAGACGTACCAGGGGTAACTGTGAATAGATTTTGTTCTTCAGGAATTGAAACTATTGGTATGGCCACCGCGAAAATACAAGCAGGAATGGCAGATTGTATCATTGCCGGGGGGGCAGAAAGTATGAGTGCCGTACCCATGACAGGTTACAAAACCGAATTGAACTATGATCTCGCCAAATCTGGACATGAAGATTATTACTGGGGCATGGGAAATACTGCAGAAGCTGTTGCCAATCAATTTAATGTATCTAGAGAAGATCAAGATGAGTTTGCCTATAATTCACATATGAAAGCACTCAAAGCTCAGGCTGAAGATCGTTTTCAGGATCAAATTGTGCCTATTAACGTAGAGCAGGTATATGTTGATGAAAACGGAAAAAGGGCTACCAAGTCCTATACCGTTACGAAAGATGAAGGCCCGCGAAAAGGAACCAGCAAAGAAGTACTGGGTAAATTAAGACCGGTTTTTGCTGCAGGTGGTAGTGTGACTGCCGGTAACTCTTCTCAAATGAGTGACGGAGCTGCTTTTGTTATGGTAATGAGCGAAGAAATGGTTAAAGAATTAAACCTAGAACCTATTGCTCGTTTAGTGAATTATGCCGCTGCCGGTGTTGAACCCAGAATTATGGGAATAGGACCAGTTAAGGCAATTCCTAAAGCCCTGAAGCAAGCAGGACTGAAACAAAGCGATATCGAACTTATTGAACTTAACGAAGCATTTGCCTCTCAATCCCTGGCTGTGATCAGAGAACTTGATTTAAATCCTGACATCATCAATGTGAATGGTGGAGCCATAGCTCTAGGTCATCCGTTAGGGTGTACAGGAGGAAAACTATCAGTGCAACTATTTGACGAGATGCGCAAACGCGACATGAAAGGAAAATACGGTATGGTTACGATGTGTGTAGGTACAGGTCAAGGGGCAGCTGGGATATATGAATTTTTAAATTAGTATTAAGGAGAAGAGACAAGAGAGAAGAGAGAAGAGAGAAGAGAGAAGAAAAAAAATAATAAATATATTATTGAAACGGCATAATTATAAAAACCTGAAGATATGGAAGTTAGGTTTGGAAATTACTAATGATATTTCTGATCTGCTGGAAACTTTTCCCAAACATGAACGTTATGATCTATCTTCTCAACTTAGTAGATGCTCAATCTCTATTCCTAGTAATATAGCTGAAGGTTCCGCGAGAACAGATAAATCTTTCAAACATTATTTAGATGTTTCGTTAGGTTCTTCTTTTGAATTAGGAACTCAATTGCTAATAGCATATCATAGAAAATATATTAACAAAAAACAATTAGAACAATTTGAAGATAAGGTAGAAGAATTTCAAAAAATGACAATGAGTTTTCAAAATAAGATTACTTAATTCATCTCTTTTCTATTCTCTATTTTCTCTTTTCAAAAATAATTACAGATATGAAAACAGAAACAATAAACAAAGAAATTCTTAGAGGAGGACAGTTCCTTGTCAAAGAAACGAACTGCGAAGATGTATTTACTCCTGAAGATTTTTCTGAGGAGCAAAAAATGATGCGCGATAGCACCAAAGAATTTGTAGATCGCGAATTATGGGCGCATTGGGAGCGATTTGAATCCAAAGATTATGCATTTACCGAAGAATGTATGAAAAAAGCAGGTGAACTTGGTCTTTTAGGTGTAGCCGTGCCCGAAGAATATGATGGTTTAGGAATGGGATTTGTATCGACAATGCTGGTTTGCGATTACATTTCTGGAGCTACAGGTTCATTTAGCACCGCTTTTGGTGCCCATACCGGGATCGGAACCATGCCAATCACATTATACGGAAACGAAGAGCAAAAGAAAAAATATGTACCCAAATTAGCTACGGGTGAGTGGTTTGGTGCCTATTGCTTAACCGAGCCTGGTGCTGGATCAGATGCAAACTCGGGTAAAACCAAAGCAGTACTGTCAGATGATGGTAAGCATTATCTAATTTCTGGTCAAAAAATGTGGATCTCAAACGCTGGGTTTTGTAATCTATTTATCGTATTTGCCAGAATCGAAGATGATAAGAATATTACCGGTTTTATTGTTGAAAATGATCCTTCGAACGGTATTGAATTAGGAGATGAAGAAAAGAAATTGGGTATCCACTCCTCCTCTACCCGACAAGTATTCTTTAGTGATACAAAAGTACCGGTAGAAAACATGCTATCAGAGCGTGGCAACGGATTCAAAATAGCAATGAACGCCTTAAACGTAGGGCGTATCAAATTAGCAGCAGCTTGTCTGGATGCACAAAGAAGAGTGATCGGAGAGGCTACTAAATATGCAAATGAACGTATTCAGTTTAAAACGCCAATCATGAATTTTGGAGCTATTAAATCCAAAATTGCAGAAATGGCAACCAATACCTATGCCGATGAAGCTGCCTCGTACAGAGCTGCCAAAAATATAGAAGATCGAATTGCTATCCGTCAAGCGGAAGGAAACTCGCACCAAGAAGCAGAACTTAAGGGAGTTGAGGAGTATGCTATCGAATGTTCTATATTAAAAGTTGCCGTTTCTGAAGATGTACAAAATACAACTGATGAAGGGATCCAGATTTTTGGAGGTATGGGATTCTCGGCAGATACGCCTATGGAATCTGCCTGGCGTGATGCTCGAATTTCTCGTATTTATGAAGGTACCAACGAGATTAATCGCATGTTAGCTGTAGGTATGTTGGTTAAAAAAGCGATGAAAGGACATGTTGACCTGTTAGGTCCTGCAATGAAGGTAGCCGACGAGTTAACAGGTATCCCCTCTTTTGACACTCCAGATTATTCTGTTTTATTTTCTGAAGAAAAAGAGATCATCGCCAAATTGAAAAAAGTGTTCTTAATGGTAGCTGGATCGGCCGTTCAAAAATTCGGACCAAAACTGGAAGAGCACCAACAATTATTATTGGCAGCGTCTGATATATTAATCGAAATATACATGGCAGAGTCTACAATTTTACGTACCGAGAAAAATGCAAAGCGTTTTGGTGAAGCTTCACAAGAAATTCAAATAGCGATGTCTCAGCTTTATCTTTATAATGCAGTAGATATTGTAATTAGAAAAGGAAAAGAAGCTATCGTATCTTTTGCCGAAGGTGATGAGCAACGCATGATGTTGATGGGATTAAAGCGATTTACGAAATATGCAAATCAGCCCAATGTAGTAGCTTTGCGTAGCAAAATTGCTGATAAAATCGCTGAGGAGGATGGGTATTTCTTGGGATAGTATTAAGATGTTAGTATTGAGTACTGAGTATTGAGATCGCTGGCGCTGTTAGAAACAGGAGTCAAGACTAATAGCCAAAATTATTTTTAATAGTTATTTGTAAATTCTAAAATCTGTTAATTCCCTCCTTGAGAGTTAGGAGGTATTTTTAATTAGTATTGAGATTTTAGTAGTGAGTAGTGAGACTAAATATTTAGATGCTGGATGCTGGATGCTGGGAATTTACAATATCCTTTTTATAATTAAAATTTCAAAAACCGTTTTTATAGAAATATAGAAGCGGTTTTTGTTTTGGGCGATCCCCGAAGGCTACGCTCGGGGCCGGGCTATCCGCTATATCCCCGAATCGTACCTCTCGGGGGATGCCGCTGCTATCCCTATCGCAGGTTATAAAAAATCCAGAGGGCTAGGTACATTAATTAATCGATTTTTAGCTACGTGTGTGTATATAGTCGTAGTTTTAATAGAATTATGACCTAATAGTTTCTGAATGATTCGAATATCGGTACCAGATTCAAGAAGATGTGTGGCATAAGCATGCCGGAGGCTATGTAGGGTTACTTTTTTAGAAATATTTGCTCTAGCAGCCGCATTTGTGAAAACTTTTCTCAGACTAGCCGCACTATATGTTTCTATATGCTGTCCGTTAAATAGATAAATTTCTGGTTTGTATTTTCTGAAGTAGGTTCTTAATAAACTATGTAATTTCTCTGGCAAGTGAAGGATTCTGTCTTTATTTCCTTTCCCTCCTCGAATGTGAACCGTTTTTCTGTTTCCGTCAATATCAGCTATTTTTAGATTTATTAATTCTCCGCTACGTAAACCTAGTGCATATACTGTAGTGAGCATCGTCTTATGCTTTATATTATTCACGGCTTCAAAAATTCTCTTTACTTCTTCAGCAGAAATGATATCTGGAAGAGGTTGAGGCTTTTGCGTAGGATATACAGGACTGAAATCCAATTTTTGGTGATGAATTTCCGAAAGATACAGTTTTATTGCTCCGATTAATTGTTTGTGGGATGAGTAACTGTACCCATTTGCTTTAACAATACGAACAATAGCATTAAATAAGTTATTTCTCGTTAAAGACTCAATAGTACTATTAAACCCTATAAATTTTTGAAAGGCTAACAATAATCCTATGTAGGTATTTATGGTATTTGGGCTATATCTTTTAATTTCAAGTAATTGCTTAAATCCAGAAAAGGTGTTCATAACTTACATTTTAAAAGTTACGAAGATAATCTAAAAAAAGTTGCGATAACTACACACTTTCCTTTGGATAAAACAAAGATTTGTTATAGGTTCGTATATACTAATGTCCGAGTCAATGCGCCGCTACGCGTCACATTGACTCGGATGTGCGGGCGGCTTCGCCACGAGCCCCTGTCTGGCACCGCCTGAAAGCGGCGCACAGACAAGGACTCGCGGCTATAGCGAATTTTTGCCTCCGCTAAGATATTTCATATCTTGCTACAGCAAAAACACGCCATAGCCGCCCGCACATTGTCAATAATGCAAAACAAACCTCGAGAAAAGAATGAAAATATATAAAAAGGTAACCTTATTTGCTTTGTTATGGTTGCCAATATTGGCGTCTGCACAAAATTTGCCAAGTTTATTAACGGATAAAAATATAAACTCAACATTCTCAATAATTGCATATGACGAAAATGCCAAAGAGTGGGGAATTGCAGTTGCAACTGACAATATTTACGTTGGCAATTCTACGATTTACATAGAACCCAACATTGGCGCATTTTCGGTTATTGCAGAAACAGAGCCTAACTACGCGCTAGAAGGATTTAAATATCTACGTGAGGGTAAAACGATAGAGGAATCTATTAATCAAGTTAAACAAAATGACCCTGAATCTAACTACAGACAGGTTTCAGGAATTGACTCAAACGGAAACGTTTTTGCCTTTACGGGCGAGTCTCTTAAATATTGGAATGGGAACGCTTCTCATAAGATTGGCAAACACTACGTTGTGATGGGAAATCAACTTGATGACAAAGTTTTGGATAAGATGGCTATAACCTTTGAAAATTCTAAAGGTACATTGGCTCAACGTCTTCTAAAAAGTATTGTAGCTGGGCAAGAAGCTGGTGGACAGATAACAGGAAAACAATCTGGAGCATTAGTAGTCAAGGGAACGGACAATGAATGGTACAATCAGATAGATTTGAGAGTAGATAATTCAAAACGACCGTTTGAAGAACTACAAACATTAATGAATTACCATTATGGCAGAATTAGATTAAATCAAGCACGATATGCTTTTGAAGGAGGAAATTCTGAAATAGCGATACAAAAATTAGTAGAAGCCGAATCAATGTTAGATGGCTGGACAGGTATTTACTCAAAAATTGCAATGACCAACATTCTAATTGGAAAAAAGGACAAAGCGATTGATTGGATAAAAAAGGGAATTGACGAAAACTCGAATTGGAAAGTCAATCTTCCAGCTTTCTATTTTATGAAAGAGAATCAGGAATTGAACAACTTGATAAAACCTGAAACATTTACACCAAAAGATTGGGAAAATGCTATTGCGATGCTTATTTCAGTCGGTAGAAATACTGAGGCAATCGAATTATGTAATGATTTGGCTAAAAAGGATATAACAACAACATACCTAAATTATCTAATCGGTAAAGCCCATTACAAAAATGGTAATTTAAAAAAGGCAACAACCAATCTCGAAAAAGCCATAGAAATGGACGAAAACAATGTAGAGGCTAAAAATTTGTTAGCCAAAATAAAATCAAAATAGTGTGATAGCACTATTGACAACACGGTATAAACGCAATAGCGGTGAAAGTTATAAAATGAAACAAACTGTATAGGTTTAAGGTCAGTTATAAGCCGAAAAGTTAGTATGTGAAATCCGCTACTGCGCTTATACTAGACGTTCGAGTCCATACTCCGCTACGCTCCGTACGGACTCGAATGTGCGGGCGGCTCCGCGCCAGTCCACGCCCGCTCCCCGCGAAAAGCGGGAGAACGGACAAGAATGTGCGGGCGGCTATGGCGTGTTCTTTTGAAGCAAAATTACTATTTTGCACAAAAGAACACGCCATAGCCGCCCGCACATTGTGTGTAATACGCAAAAAACATTATTAACTAAATGATATTTGATACCGAACCTCAAAATTGGACTGAATTACAGAATTATGTTGGACAAATGTTTGAGGAATGCGGATTTGAAACCGAAATATCGAAAATTGTCGAATTAGTTCGCGGAAAAAAAGAAATTGATGTTTACACTCAAGATATTAAAAGTGAGTATAAACCAATTATTCTTGTCGAATGCAAATTTTGGAATAAACCAGTCAGTCAAGAAACTATACATTCATTCAGAACAGTAATATCTGATTTTGGAGCAAATATTGGATTCATTGTATCTAAAAATGGATTTCAAAGAGGAAGTTATCAGGCAGCTGAAAAAACTAATATTAAACTTGTTACATTAAAAGAATTAGAAACCGAATATTATAATAAATGGAAACAAGGAATGACAGCTAAATATATGCCTTATGCTGACAGACTTTTTCCGTATTGGGACTATCCTGGAAAAACACCTAATGATGGTGGTACTATTGATTTCGACACAAATCAACTAATTCGTAGAGCTTACTCACCTATTTGTAGACTAGGCCCTCGAGACCAAATGCTGGACGGATTCAAAAGAAAATACCCAATTAATTTACCAATACTTGATGACAACTTTCAAATTGTAGGAGAAAAAGAAATTTTGACCGACCGTCAATATTTTGATTTTATAGAAGAAAATAAGGATAGAGCTTATGAACAGTTTAAAAAATTATACCGAGAATAAAGTACTACACACAACAAGGGCTATAATTAATACGGGGTTAAATGTTTGATCAAAAGTTTAGTGTATTTTTATAATGTCCGCCAAATCTTTTGATTTGGCTTTAAAAATGAAAAATTAAAACAAAATAAAAAGTTTTGGCTAAGTGCTGGTTCGTTAGTGAACGCTCTCTTACTCCCGCACTAATCATAGCCGAGACGTTCGAGTCCATACTCCGCTACGCTCCGTATGGACTCGAATGTGCGGGCGGCTCCGCGCCAGTCCACGCCCGCTCCCCGCGAAAAGCGGGAGAACGGACAAGAACTGGCTGCTATAACGCATACTTTTGAAGCAAAATTACTATTTTGCACAAAAGAACACGCCATAGCCGCCCGCACATTACCATACATTTGAAAAGAATAAATTTCATATTAATTTTAATAGTATTTTCAACTTCTTGCCAAAATGAAAAGAAGTTGAATGGAACTTGGATATATGCCTACACCTATAATCCAGAAAGTCGTCTATCTTCAATAAATAAGGAAAATCCATTTCATCATATAATTTCATTTAAAAATGGAATATATAAAATGAAAGGTTTTAAATATTATTGGTACAATGATGAGCAAGAAAAACCAATTAGAGTAAAAGGAAATAAATTGTTTCTTTCGGAAGATAACAACCATTTTGAAGAGATCAATCCTTTTGAAAAAGACAGTATAGTTTTTGTTGATAAAGGCAAGGTTCGAAATCGGGTTTACAAAAAACTAGCGGACTCTCTAAAAAACGAAACAAGAAAAATAGAGTTAATAGGCAAAAAAATTCTCAGAGATCATTTGGGAATAAAGGACACAATTAAATTCATTAATGATTCTATTTATGTAAGTAGTAGTTTCAAAATGGGTAATTCTGATTTGAGATGGGAAAGAATAAATTATAACGGATTCGATATCCTTTTTACAGATGGTAATCAACCATATGTAATTAAAAAGAAAAAAGCGAATAATATATATGTTTCGATTTTTGATACGGAAAAAAAAGATTTAATATTTAAGCTAGTTGATTAAAAAACGTATGGTAACATTATATATGAAATCAGAGCAAAGTTTGGTTCCAATCGAAAGGTCATTTCCTTTTTGCAGTGGCGCCAAATTTTTATAAATTAACTAAGAAATAAAAATGCGCAGATAGATCGATTGGTTTAGGCTTACTTGCCTTTCTCCGATTCATATATTTGGCGTTCGAGTCCATACTCCGCTACGCTCCGTATGGACTCGAATGTGCGGGCGGCTACGCCTGCCAGTCCTCGCCCGTCACCGCCAGGAGCGGAGAACGGACAAGAACTGGCTGCTATAGCGCATACTTTTGAGCAAAATCACTATTTTGCACAAAAGAACACGCCATAGCCGCCCGCACATTGTGCAACATATGACAAGACCTACTTCCATATTTCTATTTTTAATACTGATTACTCAGAATATCTCTGCGCAAAAAGGATATAAAGTAATTGAAAAGGCTGAACATAAAATAGTAGAAAAAAACTATGAAAAAGCATTAAAACTGCTCAATAAAGCAGAAAATATGGATTATGGTTTTTGCGGAAATGCTAAATTAACAGCGGATTATGAAATTGACTCTCTTAGATTTGTTGCATATTTTAAACTAAATAAATTTGAATTAGCTCGAAAAAGTTTAGATTCTTTGTTTTCTTTTGGTAAAAGAGAAGATTTGGACTCACTTAAAGTTTTAACTTATCAAAAAGAGTATGGAGATGAGTTTATAAGGAACATTATTGACAAATCAATTCCTAATTCATATGTAGAATGTAATGACTATGACTGTTTTGGTTATATTCCATTAGCAGGGAATGAAAAACATTTGAAGTTCAAAATATATGGAGATTATCTGAACTACATGTTTATAGAGGATAGAACTGAAAGAAATAATTTATGGATAACTGAATTTAGAAAATCTAAAACATACGAATTGATTAAACTTATCGAATAAAATAATACGCTGCACAACAAGGTGTATAATTAATTGCGGCTGAATTTCCTCACCGGAAATTCAATCTTATTAATTATCTTTCCGAAACATCGGAAAACGACTCGCGTCCTTTTCCCGCAAAAAATCATACACAAATACGTTGGCAACCATACAGAGAAATATTTATAAAATGCAATTAGAAAAAATAAACAAAGAAGATTTTAAAATATATAATTGCAATAATGAAGAAACTGAATTTGAATATAATAACTTCAAATATAAATTACGACTGGCTAATTTAGCAGAAATTGGAATGTCAAATTATATTTATTTTGACGTAAAGTTCTTCAAAGAAAATAAATTATTGATATCAGGAGAAATGCAACTACCTGATAAGTACTATAATCCTATTTCTCCAAATAACAAATTCATTTATATTCCAATTAAAGGTGGTTCTGAATTAATCAATCTTGACTCTGAAAAGAAAATCGAAAGTTCTGTAAGTTGGTTTAGTGGTAATATTTATAATAGTGATTCTTCCAAAATGATAATCAATGGCTCAACTGAATTTAAAGTAATTGATTTAATTGAAATGAAAGAAATATATCATTCTAATTCTGAAAAAGAATATCTAAATGATGCTTTTTTCATCAACAATAATATAATATGGAGATTTCTAGCTAATGGAAAGGTAGAAGAACTTAACCTACAGACAAAGGGAATAAGATTAATTTCAATGGAATTACCATTCGAAAAGTACAATATTGAATTAAGTAAATATCAAAGCTTAATTGATAAAAAAACACATTGTCTTGGATTGCCAAATGGAGGAATGGCATACTCAGGGAATCTCAATAGCTGGGGTTATTTAAACACAAAAGACAAGCTAATATTTGAAACTTTAATTCCAACGTCTGATATAAAGTATAGTAAGAATTACAATCGAGACTATTGTCTTGTAGAATATAAATACGTTGAATTAAAAAGTACGGTTGCCAACAATGTATAAGAAAACATAGGGCTTTTGAGATTAACCGAAAGGTCTGTGACTTCTTGCAAAACCGTCAAATATAAAATTTGGCACTTACGAAAAATGATAAAAGCAAAATATTTATATTTGGCTTAGTACCAATCCGAAACGTATCGCTTATCACCTGCCCTACGTTTCTTATACGAGACGTTCGAGTCCATACTCCGCTACGCTCCGTACGGACTCGAATGTGCGGGCGGCTGCGCGCCAGTCCACGTCCGCTCCCCGCGAAAAGCGGAAGAACGGACAAGAACTGGCTGCTATAGCGAATTTTTTGCCTCCGCTAAGATATTTCATATCTTGCTACAGCAAAAACACGCCATAGCCGCCCGCACATTGCCCACAATATGAGAAAAACTTCAGTTCTAATATCAACCATCTTTCTAATTCTATGTTCTTGCTCTCAAGAAAAGAAGCAAACTGAATTTACTCATAAGAGTGAATTGAGTGAAAAGACTAAAAATATTGTAAGTGAATTAATTGAATATGGAGAGATAACTGGAAGAGCTGTTGGATATTCTGGAAAGAAACCAAAACAATGGGATAACTTCACAAAATTAAAGAGAAATGCTAGCGAAAAAGAGTTGTTACTCTTGACTGAACATCCAAATCCTGTAGTTAAATGTTATGCATTTGACTTACTTGTTAATAAGAGAAATAAAAACAGCTTTAATGTTTTAAAAAAGAATTTAAAAGACACGACTTCTGTTTCAACGCAATATGGCTGCATTGGAAGTATGACAAGAGTTAACGACTATTTTATTGAGTCAATTTCAAGACCTAATCCTGACAATGAATACCTAACAGAATCTGACAAAAACACTTTAGATAGTTTAATACTATTTACACCAGACCTGGTAAGCGACAACAAAAACAGATTGTTAGAAAGAATTGAGCCAAATGAAAAATATTACGACAGAATTAGAGAATTAGCTTTAAAGAAAAACAATTCAGCA
Organism: Aquimarina sp. U1-2; assembly: GCF_017897595.1. Taxonomy (GTDB): domain Bacteria; phylum Bacteroidota; class Bacteroidia; order Flavobacteriales; family Flavobacteriaceae; genus Aquimarina. The sequence continues at coordinate 121,229 of NZ_JAGKIK010000009.1, read as the reverse complement.
ATAATTGCAATTTCAAAATACCAAAGAGAAAGTGACATTGAATTAATAAATATCCTACTCAAAAATGTAGATACGGACATTCAATATTATGGATTAAAAGCTGTAAAAAATTTCCCGAATGAGAAATCGTTTGAACAAGTAAAGAAAATTCATTTTGTCGAAATTAAGAAACCAACAAGTTTCAATTACCCAATGTTGCGAGAACTTTATCAAAGTATCGTCAATTTTAAGAATGAGAGTTCTAGAGAATTATTAGAAAAAACAATTAACGAATCTAGTGGTTACACAAAACAATATCATTCTGAATTTATTTGGTTGGCTTTGAAAAAATACCCGAATGAAATTTATAACGGAATTGTTGAACAATTAAATTATACGGAAAGTGAAATTGCCGATTTAGAAAGTGAATGGAATTGGCAAATTGAATAAAATACTGTGGGCAACACCGTGTATAAAACATAGCTAATAAGTGCTAAATCGAAGGGTCTGTGCTTATTTACAAAGACCGCCAAATTTTTAAATTTGGCTCTTATAATAGAAAAATTAAAAACAAAACATAAAAATTCGGCTCTGTGTTTATCCGAAAAACTAGTGTCTTTTTACACGCTACGTTTCATACACTAGACCGTTCGAGTCCATACTCCGCTACGCTCCGTATGGACTCGAATGTGCGGGCGGCTGCGCGCCAGTCCTTGCCCGTCACCGCCGGGAGCGGAGAACGGACAAGAACTGACCGCTATAGCGCATACTTTTGAAGCAAAATTACTATTTTGCACAAAAGAACACGCCATAGCCGCCCGCACATTGCCAGTAATTTGAAATAAGATTGGAAATCACAAAAAAGGACATAGAAAAACTAATTGAATTGAGAAAAGAAGATACTTTTATCAATCATTTATGGAATGTCTTTTCTCGTGATTTTAGATCAAAAGGAGAAATTAGTCGGAATGAAATAAAGGTTTGGAAACAGAATTTTTGGAATAGTGCCTTTTATCCGATTTTTAAATTCGAACTCAACGCAAATAATCATCTGACAGATATAACAAATAAATTGAATCCTATTGGGAAAATGTTAATTGGACTATTTTTAATCGGAATTCTATACTTTATTTTGACCAATTTTTCAACTGATTTCGATTTTCTAGAAAATTGGTTACCAATTCTAATCGGGTCGGTTTTCTTGCTGATTTTAATAACAGTTTTTCGTAAACTCTATCTATTCGAGAAAAAAAATCAACTTGAAGAAATATATGAAATATTAGATATCGAAATTGAGAAGGAGCAACCTGAAAAAGAATGGTCATTAAAAAACATATTGATCAGATTATTTACCTATCCCTTTTGTCTATTTTTAATTTGTATTAATCTATTTCTACTTATACCAGAAGGGCAATTTATTTTAGCCTTAAGTAGCTTTGGGTTTGTTGGGTTTTATTTAGTTACTGATTTGAAAATGATATTTCGAAAAAAAACTACTGGCAACAAGGTATAAGAAAACATAGGGCTTTAGGGACTAATCGAAAGGTCTGTGTTTATTTGCAAAGTCGCCAAATATAAAATTTGGCGTTTATAACGAAAAGATAAAAGCAAAATATTTATATTTAGCTAAGTAATAAACCGAAACGAAAGTGCTTATCTCCTGCCCTACGTTTCTTATATTAAACGTTCGAGTCCATACTCCGCTACGCTCCGTATGGACTCGAATGTGCGGGCGGCTACGCCTGCCAGTCCTCGCCCGTCACCGCCAGGAGCGGAGAACGGACAAGAACTGACCGCTATAGCGCATACTTTTGAAGCAAAATTACTATTTTGCACAAAAGAACACGCCATAGCCGCCCGCACATTACCTGCAAGCAGAAAAATGAATATTCCAAAAACATCAGATGACCTTAAAAATGAATTCTATTCCTCAATTGATTTAATTGATAAAATAGGAGATCTAAGGATTCGACAGCTGACTGAAAAGCTGAACAAGGTTTCGGATGAAATTATTGTGATGGGAATAATCAAAATATTTGAAAATACGAACAGACAAGAATCGCAATATACTGACCAAAAATATGCAGGAAAAATATTGACTGAACTAAAACCGAGAACCGAAATTGATTTAAACTTAATTCTAAAATCAACTCTCGCAAATTGGAATAAAAGTGTTGAAGAATTCCCGTTGTGGTTAAAAGAAAATTATGGAATTGATTTACTCAAAATAAAACTGACTGAATTGGAAACCCTAGATCTGACTCAATTGGAATCGGACAAATTAAAAACAATTAAATGGTGGCTGAAAATATAATGTGAAATAAAAGCCAGCAGGTAACATTATATATAAAATCAGAGCAAAGTTTAGTGCTAGATCGGAAGATCATTTACTTTTTGCTATGGCGCTAGATTTTTATAAATTAACAAGAAATAAAAATGCGCAGATAGATCGATTGGTTTAGGTATACTTGCCTTGCTCCGATTCATATATTTGGCGTTCGAGTCCATACTCCGCTACGCTCCGTATGGACTCGAATGTGCGGGCGGCTGCGCGCCAGTCCTTGCCCGTCACCGCCGGGAGCGGAGAACGGACAAGAACTGGCTGCTATAACGCATACTTTTGAAGCAAAATTACTATTTTGCACAAAAGAACACGCCATAGCCGCCCGCACATTGTAAAACATACAAAATTAAAATTGAGAGATAAATGAAAGTTTACGGAAAATGTAAAAACTGTGAAACTGAAAATAAATATTCAACGAATGCCAATACGCGAGTGGAATTCGCAATGCAAGACGGAGAAACTAAAACTCTGAATTGTAAGGATTGTGGAACGGATACGAAATATCACGTAGATCAACTATACGCGAAACAATCTAAAGTTGCTCAATTGATTGCAGGATTGATACTGTTTATCGGAACGCCACTTATGTTTTTCGGAATTAACCCAATCTTTACGGGGAGTCGGAATCATTATGTAATCTATATTATTGGAGGTTTTTTGCTCGTTCCAATTTTTGCATATGCCGTAATCAATAAGCAAGATCAAACTCGTGTAAGTGATTTTAATAGACGAACGTTAAAAGGTAGAGTGCATAATGTTACCTAAAAGTACGTTTTACAACATTATATATGAAATCAGAGCAAAACTTAGTGCTGGATCGAAAGGTAATTTCTTTTTTGCAATGGCGCTAGATTTTTACAAATTAAACAAGAAATAAAAATGCGCAGATAAATCGATTGGCTCAGGGTATGCTTGCCTTGCTCCGATTCATATATTTGGCGTTCGAGTCCATACTCCGCTACGCTCCGTATGGACTCGAATGTGCGGGCGGCTGCGCGCCAGTCCTTGCCCGTCACCGCCGGGAGCGGAGAACGGACAAGAACTGACCGCTATAGCGCATACTTTTGAAGCAAAATTACTATTTTGCACAAAAGAACACGCCATAGCCGCCCGCACATTGTAGCACATTTGAACAAACATTGGAAAACAGACCAAAATATCTAACTGAAAACATAAAATTCTATTCTGCTTTTCCTCGTGGATATAATATGGATGTAGATTATTCCCATCTTCCACCATTACTGAATTTAGATTTTCATACGTTAAATGGAATTTTACCTATGACTTCTTCTCGTTACAATTACATTGGACAAAACGGAGAGGTTGACGGAAAAAAAACTACAGTAGTTTTTGTAAATCCATTAGATAAAGAATATGAATACTTTGAAAGTATCGGTGTGACAGAATTTCAAGCTGTTTCTTTGGTTGTTCATTTTTACGCTGTAGAGGAAACAGAACCAGGAGTTATTAAAGGACTTCCATATGGAGTTTCATTAGTACCAATGTCCAAGAATGGGAAAATTGACACTTGGAACATAGAACTCTTAAAGAAGTTTGATTTAAGAGAGTTGTGCCAAGAAGGAGGAAATGTATTTACCGATTTTGTCCCTTTTGAAAAGTGGAGCAAAGGAATGGGAATGCACTATTCATTATTTTCAAATATTACTACAGATAATCCAACAGATAGTATTGGATTTGAATGGGGAATGTACTTTATCTGCCCAAAATACGATAAACGCGAGGTAGAAATAATGCAAAATCACACTTACAGCAAGGCGATTAATGCAAAGTACCGAAAATATAAAATCAATAGATATTTTAAACCCTTTACAGATACTAAACCGAGACAAATTTGGGGATGTGATTCGCCTATTGAGTTATTCTTATTACAAGGTCTCTATGTGAGAAACAAGGTGCCAGAGATTCAAATGGGATTCTATCGAAATGGAGAGATATTTCCGAATTATTATAGAATGGCTGAACAAGAAAAGTTTATATCACAAGATAAACTTATAACTGCATCGGATTTTTATTACCCAAAAGAAAAGATTGCGCTTTTTTGTGACGGAGTTGAATATCACGACATTAAAAAGGATAAAAAAATTGATGATAGTTTAAAAAAGATTGGTGTTATGCCTTTAAGGTTTAGCGGAAAAAGAATAACGGAAGAACTTGAAACAGTATTAGACGAGATAGAAAACGTGCTACAACAACGTGTATAGCTCATTGCTGGTCAGTTGCTTAAACCGAAGTTAAGGCATATTTGGAAAGTCGCCAAATTTTTAAATTTGACGATTTCCAAGAAAAAGATAAATAGTAAAATTTAAAAATCTGGCTTGTGGCTCAACCGAAAATTAATCGCTAATTTGCACGCAACGAGCCATACACAAGACCGTTCGAGTCCATACTCCGCTACGCTCCGTATGGACTCGAATGTGCGGGCGGCTGCGCGCCAGTCTTTGCCCGTCACCGCCGGGAGCGGAGAACGGACAAGAACTGACCGCTATAGCGCATACTTTTGAAGCAAAATTACTATTTTGCACAAAAGAACACGCCATAGCCGCCCGCACATTATAGAGCATTGACAGAAGAATGAAATTTGAATTAGAATCACATAGCAGAAATACGCCAGATGAAGAATTGATTTCTGATTTAAAAGCTGTTGCCGAAAAATTAAAAAAGAATAAGGTCACTCTTGACGAATACAATGATTACGGAAATTTTCATAGCACAACATTAACTAGAAGATTTGGCTCTTGGTTTAAGTGTCTTGAATTAGCAGGGCTTGAAAAAACAAGAAGCAAGTTGAATATTCCAAATGAGGAATTATTTGAAAACCTTGTTGAAGTATGGACTAAGCTCGAACGACAACCAAAGTACAATGATATGTACAAGCCTCTGTCAAAGTTTAGTGCTGGCACTTATGAAAATAGATTTGGAAGCTGGAGAAAGGCTTTGGAAAATTTCGTCAACTATATGAATGATGGAGAAATTGAAGTTAAAAACAAGCCAACCAAAAAAGCAACTGGTAGAAAGACGCAAAGAAACATAAATATCCGATTACGATTTATGGTCTTACGTAGAGATAATTTTAAATGTAGAATATGCGGAAAATCTCCTGCAACTGATCCAACTATTATCCTGCACGTTGACCATATCAAAGCTTGGGCTAAAGGAGGAGAAACAGTAATTGAGAATTTACAGTCGTTATGTTCTGTTTGCAACATTGGAAAAAGTGACCTTGAAATGGAAAAATAAAACGCTCTACAACACGGTGTATAAAACATAGCTAATAAGTGCCAAACCGAAAGGTTTGTGTATATTTAGAAAGTCCGCCAAATTTTTAATTTGGATTTTAAATAGAGAAAAATTAAAAACAAAATATAAAAATTCGGCTCTGTGTTAATCCGAAAAATTAGTGTCTTTTTACACGCTACGTTTCATACACAAACCGTTCGAGTCCATACTCCGCTACGCTCCGTATGGACTCGAATGTGCGGGCGGCTGCGCGCCAGTCCTTGCCCGTCACCGCCGGGAGCGGAGAACGGACAAGAACTGACCGCTATAGCGCATACTTTTGAAGCAAAATTACTATTTTGCACAAAAGAACACGCCATAGCCGCCCGCACATTCTATGTCATTAAAAGAAACAGAAAAGATTGAATTTAAATCCAACAATGAAAAACACATTCATAATAATACTGATTTTACTGACTTCATTGCATTTACCAGGACAAATCTCAGAGCTGAAAAACCCAAAATTAAGTCCCTTTCAGAAAACGGAAATTAAACTCGGAGTCATCGATGTATCCTTAGAATACTCAAGACCTTCAATGCGTGGAAGAAAAATTTTTGGAGCTTTGGTACCATATGACCAAATTTGGAGAACAGGCGCCAATAAAAACACAAAAATCGTCCTTTCTGATTATGTAAGAATTGGAGGTATAGAACTCGAAGCTGGAACTTATACTATTTTTTCGAAGCCTTCAGTTGATAGTTGGGATATATATTTTCACACCGAAATAGATGAGTACGGAGTTCCTGAAGATTTTAATCCAGACAATAGTGTTGCACGAATTAATGTTCCAACAATAAAATTGGACAGAAAAATTGAGACGTTATCAATAACATTTGCAGAACTAACAACAAATTCGGCAAGCTTAATAATTTCTTGGGAAAATATAGAGGTTTATGTACCAATAGAAATCCCAACGGATAAAATATTGCAAAACTATTTTCACAATACTTATCTTCAATTAGCTTATGAGTATAGCGTATCGGCAAATATTTATTTTGAAAATAACGAGTGTGAAAAAGCACTTGAGGCTATCAACAAATCAATTAGCTTAGTTGAAAATGATTCGTCATTTGAAGAATGGCTTAAAAACATTAACCTTAAAAACCGGAATCTACCTTATCGTTATTATTTGAAATCAAAAATATTAAACGATTTAGGCAGACAGGAGGAGTCTATTAAGTCTGCTGAGAAGTCTTTACTGATTGCCGAAAGAATTAATAGTGAATTTTATATTAAAACCAACAAAGAGAATATTGAAAATTGGCACAAGAATTAAGAAACAACGACATAGAACACCGTATAAACGCAATAGCTGTGTAAATGATTAACCAAAACATAACGCATAAATTTAAAGTCAGTTATAAGCGGAATAATTAGAGCGTAAAACCGCTACTGCGCTTATACAATCCCGTTCGAGTCCATACTCCGCTACGCTCCGTATGGACTCGAATGTGCGGGCGGCTCCGCGCCAGTCCACGCCCGCTCCCCGCGAAAAGCGGGAGAACGGACAAGAACTGGCTGCTATAACGCATACTTTTGAAGCAAAATTACTATTTTGCACAAAAGAACACGCCATAGCCGCCCGCACATTATGCCCTATTTAAAAAATCGTGCTCAATTAAAAATGATAGTTCCAAACTGTAACATTATGTTTTTTTGTATCTCTTTAATGAAACTATAAAACCTTAAAGCCAAAAAGTAAAAGGTTATTGCCTATTTGGTTTGTCGCCAAAGTATTAAATTTAGTATTTTAGAAAATATAAAAACAAAACATAAACTTTGGCTAAGTGCTAGCTCGAAAACCAGTGGTTTTCTGCTTCCGCACTACGCATAGCTAAACGTTCGAGTCCATACTCCGCTACGCTCCGTATGGACTCGAATGTGCGGGCGGCTGCGCGCCAGTCCTTGCCCGTCACCGCCGGGAGCGGAGAACGGACAAGAACTGACCGCTATAGCGCATACTTTTGAAGCAAAATTACTATTTTGCACAAAAGAACACGCCATAGCCGCCCGCACATTATAAGCAATTTCTCAAAATATTATGGTAACAATTTACCGTATTAATACTTAACTTTTATAAATAAGAAAAATGAAGAAAAACACTTTGATAATAATTCTAATTATAAGTACAATTACTTTTTTAAATGCTCAAACGCAGACTCAAGATCTTAATATGGGCTTATATCAACTTCAATTTCCAAGTGCAAACGGAGGAAGTAATAGAATACGAAGTTTTGGAGGTAGTTTTCCTGGTAAATGGCTTTTCAAATCAAGATTTGATGATATTTATCTAGATTCTGGCGAAAATGAAAATAACAGATACAAAATTCTGTTTTTGACAGGAGGAATTGAAAGAGCAAGAATAAATGGAAATGGTAATTTCGGTATTAAAACAAATAATCCTAATTCTCCATTAGCGATAGGGTACAATAACGGTTCTAATCAACTAGCACTTCAAAGAGCGGATGGTAATGAAACTTTTTTAATGTATATAAATTCTTCTAATCAAACTACTTTTAAAAATATTTCGGGAGGAGGAGACTATGATTTTCAGACAAATATTGCAGGACAGACAATAACTTCTGTCTTATTCATTGAAGGTTCAAATGGTAATATTGGTGTTGGAACAACAAATCCAGATATGAAATTGACTGTCAATGGAAACATTCACGCTAAAGAAGTGAAGATTGACCTTAATATTCCAGCGCCTGATTATGTTTTCAAAGAAAATTATAACTTGAGAAGCATAGAAGAATTGGAATATTTTATTAAAGCAAACAGTCATTTGCCAGAAATACCATCGGCCAGAGAATTTGAACAAAATGGAGTTATGCAAGCCGAGATGGATATGAATCTTCTTAAAAAGGTTGAGGAATTGACTCTTTATACAATCCAACAACAAAAAGAAATAGAGGAATTGAAGTTACAGAACAAAAAGCTTCTGGAATTACAATATCGACTTGAAAAGTTGGAATCTGAAAAATAAAAGCTTATAACACCAAGTATATGTCATAGCAGGTTTTGGTGATAGATCGAATGGTTCTTGTGGTTTTTGTAGTGACGCAAAGATTTTAAAGATGAAAAGTTATAAAATCTACGCAGAAAAAGTCGATGGCTTGGTAACAATTTGCTCTGCTACGACACATACTTATAACGTTCGAGTCCATACTCCGCTACGCTCCGTATGGACTCGAATGTGCGGGCGGCTGCGCGCCAGTCCTTGCCCGTCACCGCCGGGAGCGGAGAACGGACAAGAACTGGCTGCTATAACGCATACTTTTGAAGCAAAATTACTATTTTGCACAAAAGAACACGCCATAGCCGCCCGCACATTGGCAATAATTTAAAACAACTAAACCATAAAACTTAATAAATGGAAAATATTTGGATCATTATAACCGTACTTTTTTAATAATCATATTTCTCTACTGGAAGATTTCTAAGGATTATTTCAAAAATAAAGTTTTTAGTGAAGGGACATGGAAAAATTGGGGAACCAGATTATCTTATTGGCAAGGAGCTATTTTCATCAGTGGTATATTTACAGCACTGATAATTTTTCTCTTGAAATGGACCAATGTCTTGAGTTTTTAAAAGTCTAAAACCAAGAGTAAAGGAGATTAACTGTCGATTAATAATTTGGATTTGATTCGTTTTTGGTGTAATTTTACATCAAAAATATAATTATGGCTAGACAAAGCATATCGTTCACAAAGCCAAATGATGAATGGCTAAAAACCCAAGTGGACAATAAAGAATATTCAAGTAAAAGTGAACTTATAAATGACTTGATTAGACAAGCTCGAAAACAGCAAGTCCAAGTTGACTGGATTCGTACTAAACTTGAGAAAGCAGAAAATAGTGGATTTACGAATGACAGTAAAGAAGATATTTTAGCGCATTCAAAGTCTTTAATGAATGACTAAATATAGATTAAGTAACGAGGCAAAAAATGACTTGATTCGGATTCATCATTACGGAGTCAAAAAATTTGGAATGACTCAAGCGGACAAATATTTCCATTCATTTTTTGAATATTTCGATATTATTGCACAAAGACCTTTTTCCTTCGAATCTGTAGATTATATAAAAAAAGGATATAGACGTTGTGTTTGTGGAGTTGATAGTATTTATTTCAAAGTAAACGAAAATACTGTGGATATAATGTCAATTGTGGGAAGACAGGATTTAGACGAAATTTTGTGAATTGACAAAAAATAAAACTATTGCCAACAAAGTGTAAAAATGCATTAAAACGCATTTTACACAAACCGTTCGAGTCCATACTCCGCTACGCTCCGTATGGACTCGAATGTGCGGGCGGCTGCGCGCCAGTCCTTGCCCGTCACCGCCGGGAGCGGAGAACGGACAAGAACTGACCGCTATAGCGCATACTTTTGAAGCAAAATTACTATTTTGCACAAAAGAACACGCCATAGCCGCCCGCACATTCTAAGCAATTTCAAAATAATATAATCCAAAAAAAATGGATATCAAGAAAAGATTCCTAATAGAGTTTGGCCCAGGATATAACAGCTTCTCATATACTCCTATTTTGAAAAGCGGAAAGGAACTAAATTTTCAGATTTATAGTCTATTAAACTTGACAACTTATTTACAATTTAATGTTGTTGTAGGTGATAATTTAGATGAAAACTATAAATTTATTCCCCAATCATTAATGGCTTATAAAAGAACCGAGGATCCAACTAAAACATCTGTAACTCCTCTTTTAAAACAAAAAGAAGATTTTCTCAATATTCCTCATACAAGAAATATTTATTTCTACTTCAATGAAATTTCCGTAAACGAAAAAGAACTTTTTAAATTTTTTATTTCACATCAACTAAGACCCATCATTCGTACAAACCAATATTTTGAAGAAATGCCAGCTGATTTTTTTATTTCCCACGATTCCCGAGACAAAGATGAAATTGCAAGACCACTATATGAAGAATTATCAAAAAGAGGATATAAAGTTTGGTACGATGAATACTCATTAAACATTGGAGATAGTTTAACGGAATCCATTGAAAGGGGAATTTCCGACAGCAAATTTGGAATACTAATTCTGAGTAAAAATTTTCTTTCTAATGAAAAATGGGCAAAGAATGAATTACAATCTTTAAAAACAAAACAGATCATTAAAAACGAAAAGTTTCTATTACCTGTCTGGCACGGAATTAAACCAGATGATCTTAAAGATAATTATTGGCTTCTTGACAAAGTTGGTGGAAATACGGATAAAGGAATAGGAAGTTTAGCAGATAATTTAGAGAGAGTTTACAAAACTGCTTAGAACATTATATATAAAATCAGAGCAATTTAGTGTTAGATCAAAAGGTCATTTCCTTTTTGTAATAGCGCTAGATTTTTATAAATTAAATAAGAAATAAAAATGCACGGATAGATCAATTGGTTCAGGCATACTTGCCTTGCTCCGATTCATATATTTTGCGTTCGAGTCCATACTCCGCTACGCTCCGTATGGACTCGAATGTGCGGGCGGCTGCGCGCCAGTCCTTGCCCGTCACCGCCGGGAGCGGAGAACGGACAAGAACTGACCGCTATAGCGCATACTTTTGAAGCAAAATTACTATTTTGCACAAAAGAACACGCCATAGCCGCCCGCACGTTCTCTGCAAGCTAAAACAGCCAACCGCACAAAAGCAAAGAGTGCTATCGCACACATTGCTTTTTTTGCCAACGCTAAAAATAAAAATGAATAAATGTTACTAAACATAACTACGACACATAAACCAGCAACTGACTTAGGGTATTTGCTGCATAAACATCCCGACAAATTGCAATCCATTGATTTGTCGATTGGAAAAGCACATATATTTTATCCAGAAAATTCAGATGAAAGAACTACCGCTTCTTTATTATTGGATATTGACCCAATTGATATGGTGAGAGGTGGCAGAAACTTATCTGGGAAGGGCTTTTCTCTTGGACAATACGTTAATGACAGACCTTATGTAGCTTCTTCATTTATGAGTGTTGCCATTGCTAAAGCGTTTTCAACCGCAATGAATGGTAAGTGTAGTAAAAAACCCGAATTAGTAAATATTAAAATGCCATTTGAAGTTACTATTTCAGTATTGCCTGCCCCAAAAGGCGGAGAAATCCTCATTCGAAAGATGTTTGAACCTCTTGGTTATAAAGTGGAGTTAGGAAGACATATTTTGGACGACAAATTCGTGAATTGGGGAGACAGTAAATACTTTACATTAAAACTAAATCATACCACTACGCTTCAAGAATTATTGTCTCATTTATACGTTATGATTCCAGCATTGGACAATGACAAACATTATTATGTAAGTCAGAATGAGATTGAAAAACTATTAGAAAAAGGAAAGGGTTGGCTATCTGACCATCCCGAAAAAGAACAAATTACAAGACGCTATCTTTTTAATCTTACTTCTCTTTCAAGACAGGCGTTGGAGCGATTGAATGATGATGACGAATCAAAGGAGTTGCAGGAAGAAACAGATTCAGAGGAAGTAAAGAAAAAAGAGACTTTACATCAACAAAGATTGTCATTGGTTTTGAGCAAACTAAAAGAATCAGGTGCTAACAGCGTACTTGATTTAGGCTGTGGCGAAGGAAAACTCATTCGAATGTTATTAAAGGAAAAACAATTTGGTAATATAACTGGAATGGATGTTTCGTACCAAGAATTAACGAAATGTAAAGACAGATTACATTGGGACGAAATGGCACCAAGACAAAAAGAACGAATCAATCTGTTTCAAGGTGCTTTAACCTATAAAGACAAACGATTAGAAGGATTTGATGCAGCAGCAATTGTAGAGGTAATTGAACACCTTGACGAGAACAGGCTAAAATCTTTTGAAAGAGTTGTTTTTGAATGTGCTAAACCCAAAACAGTTGTTTTAACAACACCGAACGGAGAATACAACGTGCTTTTTGAAAATATGGAAGCTGATACAATGCGACATATCGACCATAGATTTGAATGGTCAAGGGCAGAATTCGAAACTTGGGCAAAAAAAGTAGCAGAAACAAATAATTATAATGTGCAATTCTTACCAATTGGCGAGGAAGACAAAAAAGTAGGAGCACCTTCACAAATGGCAATTTTTGAATATGGAAATTAAAGTACCCGAATTATCATTAGTATTACTTATTGGTGCTTCTGGTTCAGGAAAAAGCACATTTGCTAAAAAGCATTTTGGCAAACACGAAGTCGTTTCTTCTGACGTGTGTAGAGGAATTGTATCAAATGACGAGAACAGTCAAAGTGCTACAAATGATGCATTTGATGTACTGAACTTCGTCATTGGCAAAAGACTAAAAAACAGACATTTAACAGTTGTAGATGCTACAAACGTACAAAACGAAGCCCGAAAAGGTTTAATTAATCTTGCAAGACAATATCACACCTTACCAGTTGCCATTGTTTTAGATTTACCTCAAAGAATTTGTGAAGATAGAAATGAAAGTCGAGAAGATAGAAACTTTGGAAATCACGTAATAAGACAACAAAAACAGCAACTCAAAAGGTCGATAAAAGGACTTAAAAGAGAAGGCTTCAGAAAAATATACGTTTTAAAAAGTGAAGAAGAAGTAGATTCCGTAACTGGAATCATTAGAGAAAAACTCTACAACGATAAAAAAGAACTTCAAGGACCTTTTGACATTATTGGAGATATTCACGGTTGCTATGATGAAACAATTACACTCTTAGAAAAACTGGGTTATAACATTAATTCTATTGACAATGATGGAAAGAATTACGGATTGGAAATAAAACATCCTGAAAATAGACAAGTGATATTTTTAGGTGACTTAGTGGACAGAGGTCCGAATTCGCCAGCGGTTCTAAAATTAGTGATGAGTATGGTCAGAAGTGGTTCAGCACTTTGCGTTCCTGGAAATCACGACCTAAAACTTCAAAAGAAATTAAAAGGCAAAAATGTTCAGTTAAAACACGGTTTAGCTGAGACAATGGAACAATTGGAAAACGAGTCGCCTGAATTTATAGCAGATGTTAAAGAGTTTTTATACAGCCTAATCAGCCACTATATTTTAGATGATGGAAAGTTGGCTGTGGCACACGCTGGTATAAAAGAAGAAATGCAAGGGAGAGGTTCCGGTGCAGTTAGGTCATTTTGTTTATATGGAGAAACTACGGGAGAAATTGACGAATTCGGTTTACCTGTTAGGTACAATTGGGCTTCTGAATATAGAGGGAAAGCCAAAGTTATATATGGACATACACCTGTTCCAAAAGCAGAATGGCTCAATAAAACTATTGATATTGACACTGGTTGCGTATTCGGTGGAGAACTGACAGCCTTACGCTATCCCGAAGAAGAATTAATTTCTGTTAAAGCTGCTAAAGTTTATTCAGAACCAGTAAAACCATTGGAATTAGAAGTAGAATCTAACCTAAGTCACCAACAAGAATATGATGATTTATTGAACATTGATGATGTTATAGGAAAACGAATTGTGCAAACACGGCTTCGAAATAATTTGACCATCAGAGAAGAAAACTCTATTGCAGCGTTAGAAGTAATGAGTCGTTTTGCCATCAATCCTAAGTGGCTCATTTATTTACCACCAACAATGTCACCTTGTGCTACAAGTGAATTGCCGAACTATTTAGAACACCCTGAACAAGCTATCAATTACTTTAGAAAAAGAGGAATTGAAAAGATTGTTTGTGAAGAAAAACATATGGGGTCACGTGCCATTTTAGTGGTTTGTAAAAATGAAGAGACTGTTTTGAATCGTTTCGGAATTGAAAATGAGGGGATTGGAATTTGTTACACAAGAACTGGTCGAAACTTCTTCAATGATAGTGTCTTAGAAAAAGAATTTTTGGAAAGAGTTCAAAAAGCATTAACCAAATCAGGATTTTGGGATAAATTCCAAACTGATTGGGTTTGCTTAGATGCGGAATTAATGCCTTGGTCCGCAAAAGCTCAGTCTTTATTAAAAGACCAATATGCTTCCGTTGGTTCTTCTGCCAAAAACTCTTTAATAGCTGTTGAGCAAATACTTCAAAAGACAAAAGACAGAGGAATTAAAGATGTTGAAACTATTTTAGATAAATTTAGCTACAAGAAAAAAGCGGTTTCTAAATTCATAGATGCTTACAGAAATTATTGTTGGAATGTTAATTCTGTGGAAGATTACAAATTAGCACCATTTCATATTCTTGGAACAGAAGGAGCTGTACACGTTGATAAAGACCATCACTGGCATATGGAAAACATCAAAGAAGTTTGTCTTGCTGATGAAAAAATATTTAGAATTACACCTTACAAAGTTGTTGAGACGACTGACAAAGAGAGTGTGCAGAAAGCTGTTGATTGGTGGACAGAGATGACAGATAAAGGTGGAGAAGGAATGGTCGTAAAATCTTTTGATTTTATTTCATATGGTAAGGAAGGTTTATTACAACCTGCCGTCAAATGCAGAGGAAGTGAATATCTAAGAATAATTTATGGACCTGAATATGATTTACCAGAAAATATGCAAAGACTTAAAAACAGAGGACTGTCAAGAAAGCGTTCTTTGGCTTTGAGAGAATTTGCATTAGGAATAGAAGGATTGGAAAGGTTTGTGAGAAAAGAACCTTTAAGAAGAATACACGAAAGTGTTTTTGGAGTATTAGCATTGGAAAGTGAAGATGTTGACCCAAGATTATAACAGCCAACGCAATTTACAGCACATTGCAATCCTCGTTCCTGCGGTTGCAAAGAGCTGTAAGCCAACGTTGAAAGAAACGAATGAAAAGAAAGCCAGCAGAGAACAATGTATATGAAATCATAGCACCCTGCGGGATGCTACGCTTCATATACTAAACGTTCGAGTCCATACTCCGCTACGCTCCGTATGGACTCGAATGTGCGGGCGGCTGCGCGCCAGTCTTTGCCCGTCACCGCCGGGAGCGGAGAACGGACAAGAACTGACCGCTATAGCGCATACTTTTGAAGCAAAATTACTATTTTGCACAAAAGAACACGCCATAGCCGCCCGCACATTGTGCTTCATGATCAGATACCAATAATCAATGATAAAATTCTTTAGAAAAATTAGACAAAAAATGCTTATTGATAATAAATTTAGTAAGTATCTGATATATGCGATTGGCGAAATTATTCTTGTTGTTATCGGAATTTTGATTGCACTTCAAATTAACAACGCTAGCAATTACAAAAAACAAAGAAAAATTGAACAGAAATATTTATTATTGCTTGAATCGGAATTTAAAAATAACCTGACTAAAGTGAATAATGAAATTCAAGAAAATCAGCAACGTATTGATGCCGTTAATGAGATGGTACCACTCTTTGATAAGAGCATTTCGGATACTGTGAGTAATCAAACAATTTTTAAATTATTTTCTAAAATTTTTGGCACCTCTTTAAATTATGAGCCTTCAAATGGAGTTTTGACCGATATATTAAGCTCTGGAAAACTTGATTTATTCCAAAACGAGCGATTAAGAGAACACTTGGCATCATTTGAAAGTTCAATGGGGTTTTACAAACAACAAGAGAGTGTGGCTAATTCTATCAAAACTGATTTACAAAAATTATATTATAAAAAAGGTAGCGTTAGAAATATTATGAAATCATTTGGTAGCGAATTTGAACATCAATCAATTTCAGAAAATACAAATGTAAAAGAGATTTTTGAATCAATTGAATTTGAGAACTATCTTTTAGATTACTATATGACTATCGTAGGGGCAAATAATGACAATTATTTATCAGGATTAAAAAAAGAAATTGAAGGGATTTTACACGAGATAAAGGAAGACCAGAATAAATAACGAAAGCACAACAATGGCTATAAGTAATTGCTTGTTCTCGCCTACTTCTGAAAATCCTCGCGGATTTTAGTTTGGTATATACTTACAAAGTTGAGTGCTAACCCACGCAATTACTCATAGCCTAGACCGTTCGAGTCCATACTCCGCTACGCTCCGTATGGACTCGAATGTGCGGGCGGCTGCGCGCCAGTCCTTGCCCGTCACCGCCGGGAGCGGAGAACGGACAAGAACTGACCGCTATAGCGCATACTTTTGAAGCAAAATTACTATTTTGCACAAAAGAACACGCCATAGCCGCCCGCACATTGGCATTCATATAAACCAAGAGTTCGAATTTATTGGAAATAACCAAAACATACAGACCGAATATTCCACTGAATAGATTTGTGAATCTAATATGGTATGGGTATGACTCAAACCTATCTATTGAATCTAGTCATTACGCTGCATTGTTTACCGAGTTAATCTTTAACTATGGAGACACGTTTTCAGTTAGCGGACAGAATGTAGAGTATTATTCAGGTAGTCAGTCATATCAAATAATATCAGGGCTAAAAACTCGACCTTTTATTACGAAAATCTCAGGAACATATAGAAGTGTAGGTATTCTTCTGAAGCCTTATTGTTTCGGTATATTGATGAATAATTTTGGGACAAAAAACTTTGAACAACTTTCCGAAGTAATTCAAGAAACAATTATAGCTTCCGAGAAACCGACTTTTAAAAAAGCAGAGAAACACCTATTGGATATATTTACCAAGAACCAAATAGATTTAGACTTCATTAGATTTGAAGAATTTATTTCAAGAAGCAATTTGAGTAAAGGTTCAATTCGAGATTTTAATGCAAGTATTTCTATCTCTCAGAAGGGTTTCATTCAAAAATTTAAAAAATATTATTGTCTTACACCAAATGAATACTTTCAATTGAACAAAGTAAATCAGGCAATTGATTTAATAGAAAATGAAACATGCTTTAATTTAACGGATATAGCTTTAAAATCAGGGTTTTATGACCAATCGCATTTTATAAGGACCTTTAATAAGTTTTGCGGCTACAGCCCAAAGCAACACCTAATTCCTTCCAAAAGGTAAAATCTGTACAATTTTTTTCGCCTCAGAAAAATGAACTTTGTGCTTTTAATTCTAAATGATAGTTATGGACAAAGCGAACAAAGTTTTTATTGCCACTAGTCTTGATGGATTTATTGCTGACAAGAACGGAGGCCTAGATTGGTTGTATTCAGTACCTAACCCAAACAATGAAGATAATGGCTATGTGGAATTTATGTCGAGTGTTGATGCACTCGTGATGGGAAGAAATACTTTTGAAACCATCCTAGGATTTGATATAGATTGGCCTTATGAAAAGCCCGTTTTTGTCTTGAGTCGCAGTTTAAAAACGATACCCGAAAGCCATAGAGAAAAAGCTTTTTTAGTGAATGGCCCACTAACTGAGGTGTTAAAACAGATTCACGAAAGAGGACATTATGGTTTGTATATTGATGGTGGTTCTACCATACAAAGTTTCCTTAAGGAAGATTTGATAGATGAAATTATTATTTCCAGGATACCTGTAATACTTGGCAGAGGGTTTCCTTTGTTTGATGAGTTGCCTAATAAATTGGAGTTTGAATTAACTCAGACAAAAGTGTTCTTAAACCAAATAACGCAGAGTAGGTATATACGGAAAAAATAAAATACGAAATGCCAACAATGTATAAACGCAATAGCGGTTCAGGTGCAAACTTGAACCGCTATTGTTTTATTTAACTATCTTTTCAACCGAAAAGCAGTTGCATAAATCCCGCTACTGCGCTTATACGAGACGTTCGAGTCCATACTCCGCTACGCTCCGTATGGACTCGAATGTGCGGGCGGCTACGCCTGCCAGTCCTCGCCCGTCACCGCCAGGAGCGGAGAACGGACAAGAACTGGCTGCTATAGCGCATACTTTTGAGCAAAATCACTATTTTGCACAAAAGAACACGCCATAGCCGCCCGCACATTCTACTCCATTGAAACGAACTAAAATACATACAACGAAAAAACTAGAAAAGTTGATCAAAAAATTGATTTCAACCGATCAAAATGTTGAATATGGAAAACTCGGAAAGTGGAACGCAACGGTTTTCTATGTAGACCGGAAAAAATGCTGGCTGCTGACAAATGGAATTACTAAATACAACGTAATCTTGACTGACATAAAATCCGCAGATTTAAAAAACATTGATTCCATATTTAAAAATGCGTTTTATGCTCAACTAATTTATGATGGAATAATAACGGACTTTGAAAATCTTGAGTCAATTACTGGCGGACTAATTTTTTTACCGACTGATAATGATCGAAGTACTACTGCATTTCAAAACCAAAGATTATATGAATTGGATTGGTGGAAATATGATTTTGGAGCTTTAGAAAATATGCCTATTAAAGATTTAACAAACAGAATGAATACAAGCCCTATACATATTGGTAAGGGAAGAAAAATGTCTGACTATACCGATTCGATAAGAGAAATGAGAAAGATAATTACGGAATAAAAAAACGGTGTAGAACAACACCTATGCGATAATGCGGGTTTTGGTTTGATTTGAAAGGTTATTGCCTATTTGGTTTGTCGCCAAAGTATTAAATTTAGTATTTTAGAAAATATAAAAACAAAACATAAACTTTGGCTAAGTGCTAGCTCGAAAACCAGTGGTTTTCTGCTTCCGCACTACGCATAGCTAAACGTTAGCACACATATAAAACAAACATCACGATTGAATGAAAAATTTTGAAGAAAGATTAAAAGGCGGACATTCAAACTCATTAGGAAATACAGTTGAGATTGTGGATGAAGTGCTTGCTGAAAATGAACTCTTCAATAAGCTTTTCAACTGCTATTTTAGTAATGACGAGATTGTTCGATTGCGGACTTCAAATGCAATGAAACGGATTTGTAAAGCCAAAAAGACAATTCTAATACCCTATATCGACCGATTTTTGACAGACATCGCGCAAATTGACCAAGCTTCGACACAATGGACTTTATCACAACTGTTCGGAATGCTTGAGAAAGATATGGACGAAAAACAAATCGAACAGGCGAAAAAAATTATGAAAAATAATCTCGCAAATCATAACGATTGGATTGTGCTAAATCAGACTATGGATACGCTGACAAAATGGTCGAAAAAAGATGCGGAATTGAAAACGTGGATTGAGCCGCATTTGGAAAGATTAACAGCGGACGAAAGGAAATCTGTTTCTGGACGAGCGCAAAAAATGCTCGAAAAAATAAACGGATAAAATACATGTGCTAACACTGTATATAAATAATTGATAATCAGTTTATTATTCCGAAGTTAAGGCTTATTTGGAAAGTTGCCCAAATTTTTAAATTTGACGATTTCCAACAAAAAGATAAATAGAAAAATTTAAAAATCTGGCTTGTGGCTCAACCGAAAATTAATCACTAATTTACACGTAACGAGCCATACACAAACCCGTTCGAGTCCATACTCCGCTACGCTCCGTATGGACTCGAACGTGCGGGCGGCTACGCCTGCCACTCCAAGTCCGCTCCCCGCGAAAAGCGAGAGAACGGACAAGAACTGGCTGCTATAGCGCATACTTTTGAGCAAAATCACTATTTTGCACAAAAGAACACGCCATAGCCCGCCCGCACATTAGCAAAAATTAGATAATATCAAAAATTTTCAGATAAACATACAAGGCCCAGAATTTGAATACTCTGATAATGAAATTAATCTGATTAAACACTGGGAAGAGGCAAGTAAAGTTTTTAAAGAATATACTTTCACTTATCACAAAGCGAAAATTACTATTCATTCTGATTTTAGTGATATTTTCATAAAGGCTAAAAAACACAATGACTTTTGGGGTGGAGATATCGTTATGAATATTTCCTATGACAATTCCGTGGAAATTCCTAATCGAGAAAATTTTGAAAACTTTTTAATTACAAGCTATTTAGATGTTTTGTTTCTTTGTCTTAATCTATCTTTACCAGGCTCATTATCAATAAAATCATCGGTTATTTTTCATAGAAATTTTAATGATGATATAAATCTTTTTTCAGGATATTTACATAGTTCTTTCAATGTTTCTTCAAAATTTGGAGGTTGGCCACAAATTCAAGTTCTACCATTAAAAGATGTGGTAAATTGGTATAATTCACTAAATGTCGGATTAAAAATAAAAGCAGAAAATGATTTAGAGCGGACATTATTTTCATTATTATATTTTTGCAATGATACCCACGCTGGTTACAACCCTTCATTAGTGGTTTGGATTATTCAAGGTCTCGAATCATTTTTTGGAATCAAATCAAATGATTCAATTATAAGAACCTTAAAGAGGCGGATTTTTCTTCACTTGGGAGCAACAGAACAAAACAAAGTCGTAAACAAAAAAATTAATGAGTTTTATGATTATAGAAGTAAATTTGTTCACGGCGATATGGAGATATTAAAATACGGTTCTGATAAGTTTTTGAGAGAAAAATCGATAGATGATTATTATTCTAAACTTATAGAGTTAAGTGATTTTGGAGCTACTTTAATAATTTCTTGTTTACAAAAGATGATTACTAACGATTGTAAATCTATTGAATTTAAAGAAACGATTGAATATAAATAACTTTTGCTAATCGAGTAGACGGCTCCGCCAATAATTGACGGAGTGCGCCTCTCACACCACCCAGCGTACGGGTCTTCCCGCATCAAGTTCGGGACAGGCTGTACTGGGCGGTTCGTATTATTAGAACTTCACTTTTAGATAGTAATCTAGCATACTTTTGTAACCTCGTTTTCTTAGACGTTTTTCAGTAATAGTCGTACGCAGTATAGGGCTTTGGGCAACAGCCCATCCTCCCATTCTGGTGCGGCTCCAAGCATAAGCCTGTCCCTGTTTAACGCCTAATCTTATGAGGTTCTTGCGTTTGCGCTCAAGTTTCTTCCAATCATGCCATATGCAGTACCGTAATCGGTTTCGCAGCCACTCATCTAGCTTTTTAAGTTTACCCTGTATCTTCCCTAAACGGAAATTGTTGAGCCAACCGGTATAGATGGGCTTTAACCTGCTCATCCGTTCTGTGATACTCAACGGCAAGGTTTTCTTGGTGGCATACTTGAGTTTACGCTTTAAGTTAGCCCAGGACTTGTTACTTACTACTAATTGGTATTTCCCTTCTGTACCTTTCTTGTAGACAGGCACAAATCCATAGCCCAACACCTTAAAGGTACTGGGT
Source organism: Aquimarina sp. U1-2 (assembly GCF_017897595.1). Lineage (GTDB taxonomy): Bacteria > Bacteroidota > Bacteroidia > Flavobacteriales > Flavobacteriaceae > Aquimarina. Next base: position 99,530 of record NZ_JAGKIK010000009.1, on the reverse strand, counting down.
CTACGTATGCCACTCTTTGCACGATTGATAGGTAGCCCTAGTTTGTCCCTTAGAAAAAGGTACACCTGATTGCCTATGGCGCGGGCTTTTGATTTTGTTGGTGCATAGATGCTAAAATCATCGGCATAGCGCATAAATCTGTAGCCCTTGTACTTTAAGTATTTATCTAGCTGATCCAACAATATGTTAGATAGTAGTGGACTTAATGGGCTACCTTGCGGGATGCCTTTTCTGCGTTTACGTAGCTTTCCATTTATTAAAATGGGGGCACGCAGCCATTTTCGAATCAACCATAAAGTAGTAGGACATTTTACTTTGTAGTAAATAAGTTGTAGCAGCTTGTAGTGAGGTACTTCATCAAAGAAGCCTTGTAGGTCAATATCTACTATGTCCTGATATCCATCATTGATGTAACCCTGACTTTTCAATACTGCCTGCTGTAGGTTCTTCTTTGGGCGAAAACCATAACTCTCTGTTTCGAAATCCAACTCGAAGTAGATGGACAGTTGCTGGCTCACCGCTTATTGTAACCACCTATCCACTACTGTGGGAATACCAAGTAACCTGGTCTTCCCATTACCCTTAGGGATCGTTACCCCTTTGATAGCACTGGCACGGTAACTCCGTGATATAACCTGGTTTGCTAATGCTGAACGGTGTGCGTGTGTATACGCCGTGAGTTCCCCTGTAGTCATACCGTCTATACCTGCACTGCCCTTGTTGGCAATGACTTTTGTCCGTGCAAGGGTCAGGTTTCTTGGAGTGAGTACTTTTGCTATCATTTTAATAATAATAAATGTTCCTGTCCTTTTAGGTATAAGCTACGCAAGCGCAAGACTTACATTCTTATACGAATCCAGACTTAATAATACGTTTAGCCCTTCCTTATCTGTGAGAACTCCACGCTGTAGGCGTGGCTCGTTTCCCATAAGTACTATGGCTTCTGCTGACTTCTCTGTTATGCCAACACGTAGCTACAGAGACCTCCCTCGGTAAGGTAGATAGCTTCCAACCAATGTCTGCCATATCTACTCATTAGCCTTGTCTTGTGGGCGTTACAATGATGTGCTTGCTTACCCAAACTTAATGAGCCTCCGTATATGGTTCCTGTTCGTCAGTACCGGCTTTTGTAGTCCCGCTTACTTCAGACGTGATCTCGCAATCACCACCCTTGCAGCTTATTAATGGTTATGGGCGTTACCCCAACCCATAAGGGACTCCAACCCTCCAGCTAATCCCCTAAAAAAAAGAACTTTAGTCAAATTATTGACTATATTTACCATTCAAGGCACACACGGTATAAACGCAATAGCGGTGGAAGTTATGAAACGAAACAAAACGTAAAAATTCAAGGTCAATTCTAAACCTAAAAGTTAGTGCGTAAAAACCGCTACTGCGCTTATACAAAACCGTTGTGGAGTATATAAATAAATTCTTTTAAATGAAATTTAACTTTGTCAATTTTTTGATTTTTATATTGTGTTTAGTGAGTTGTATAAATCAAGACAAGGAATTTAAAGAATATGGTTATTCAGAAAAGGATAAAGATAATTTAAAAGTTTCATTACAAATAGCGGATTTCCGAACTTATGGAGAGTTTCGTGATCGAATACGTGAAATAACCTGTAACGATAGCTTACCTAAAATCACAATTAACAAAAATAAGGTCACCCGGAATATTTACCCTTTAGAACGTTGTGATCCTGGTTTTTTCGATCCAGAACAAAAACACTATGTGACCTTTACAGATGGAAAAGCTTATCACGAAGGTTATTATTCAAAGAAAATTAATCTAGATTCTTTAGGTAAATTATTACAAAATGAATTCTCATACCATATGACTTCTAAGTCGATTAGAAATCTAGAGTGCTATTTAATAATAATTGAGTCAGAAAGGACTGAAAATTTAGATGGAATAGAAAATTTCTTGGAAAAGATTACTCGTGATTTCGATAATTTGAAAACCAATCTAAAATTAAAAATAGCATTTTGGGAAGTCGTACCACCAATTCTTCCTCTTCCTGCAACAAAAACGAGTTATGAATACTAAAAACGCAACCACAACATCATATATAAAATCAGAGCAATTTACTGCTAAATCTAAAGGCTATTTCCTTTTTGGAATGGCGCTAAATTTTTACAAGTTTAATAAGAAACAAAAATGCGCAGATAAATCAATTGGTTTAGGTATGTTTGGCGTTGTATGCCATATAAAAGATTCTCAAAATGAAATTTAGATTTGTGCTTATATCATTATTTTTTGTTGCCTGTTCAACATCTACGAAGTTGATGCATAAGAATAGTCCTGTAATTGATGCAAAGTCTGATTGGACTGAATATAGAATTGGAAGTGATTGGTACCGTGGACAATGGAGAATCGCGCCAGAAGTTGAACACGACACACTGAAAGTAACTTGCCATAACTCAAAAGTACCATTTGAGTTTAAAACTGATGTTGATAATATACAGTTTATGCTAAAGCCTAACACGTCAAAAGATTTTTATATTCGAATGAATGACACTACATATGCACATACAGTAATTCAAGCTATTAAATTTCGACCAGACCAATTAGAATTTAGTGAATCAAAGGATTCTGGTTTTAATTTTAAATATCAGACGACGGAAAGTGAATATTTAGAAGAATTAAAAAGTGAATATCCTCTAGAGTTTATAACTAGTGGAATGAGTGATAAAGACATCGTCCTTGCAACTTTAAATTGGACAAATAGCCGCTGGCAACATAATGGAAGTAACTCACCATCAAAAAATGATGCTATAACCATACTGAATGAAGCGAAAGAAGGACAGCAGTTTCCGTGCTTTGCCTATGCTATTGTATTGAGATACCAACTTAACATCTTGGGTTACAATGCAAGAACAATTTATTTAAAAACCAAAGATGCAGAGCATAGAACAGGTTCGCCAGGGCACGTAGCAACAGAAGTTTATTTAGATGATTTACAAAAGTGGGTATTTATAGACGGTCAGTTCAATGTAATGCCGGTATTAAATGATACACCATTAAATGCAGTAGAGTTTCAAGATGCAATTAGTAATCAATATGAGAAATTTGAACTTCAAAGCTTGTCTAATCAGAAAACTACTAAAGCCAACTATGTGAAATTTGTTTATGATTACTTGTATTATTTTGACACAAGCTTAGATAATAGGTATGGAGAAAAAGAAAGGTTCAAAATAGATGGCAAACGCTCAATAATGCTTGTTCCATTAGGGGCAGAAAATTTGACTCACATTGACTTTTGGAATATGGATGTCGATTATTGCATTTATACTAACTCTCTAAATGACTTTTATGCAAAACCTAATTAAAATAAATACGGCATAAAACACTGTATAATTGTAATACGGGCGAAAGTGATGAAACCAAAGTAGGTGAAGCCCAAGAAACATATCGGCAAAGTTGAAAGTGTTAGCCTTCTAATCCCGTACTACACTTATACGTTACCGTTCGAATCCATACTCCGCTACGCTCCGTATGGACTCGAATGTGCGGGCGGCTGCGCGCCAGTCCTTGCCCGTCACCGCCGGGAGCGGAGAACGGACAAGAACTGGCTGCTATAACGCATACTTTTGAAGCAAAATTACTATTTTACACAAAAGAACACGCCATAACCGCCCGCACATTACAGCACATAAGAAAAACTGTGAAAAAGAAAACTTATAACTTAATTAATAATAATCAGTTTCTTATAAAGTTCATTTATGGACTTATAATTTTGAATGTTATTTTATTAATACTTGAATCTTACAAAAGTATCAGAAATGAATTTGGTGACTTTTTAGAAATATTCGAGATTATTTCAGTGGTTATTTTTACAATTGAATATTTACTTAGATTATGGACTTCTGACCTTAACGTAACTTATCGAGGAAATTCTTTGAAAAAAAGATTACAATTTGGTTATTCAACTTTTGGATTAATAGATTTGATTGCTATAGTACCTTTCTACTTACCTTTTCTTTTTCCTTTTGATTTGAGAATTGTTAGAATCTTAAGGTTATTCAGACTTTTACGAATTTTTAAACTAGGTAGATATTCAAAATCATTAAAAACTATCAACAGTGTATTGAAAGAGACAAAATCTGAATTAGCAATTACGGTTTTTGTTGCTTTTATTCTTCTTGTGCTATCATCTACTTTAATGTATTATATAGAAAGTGATGTACAACCCGAAAATTTTGCAAGTATTGGGCATTCATTTTGGTGGGCGGTAGCAACTTTAACAACAGTAGGATATGGAGATGTTTACCCAATCACAGCAATAGGAAAAGTTTTAAGTGCAATAATTGCTTTAATTGGTATTGGATTTATTGCTTTACCTACTGGAATTATTAGTTCTGCTTTTATAGAGAAAATACAGGAACAAAAGACTAAAAAAAATAGTAAGTTGTGTAAATGTCCAAATTGTGGAAAAGAAATCAAAAATTACGAGCTGTAACAAGGGCTATAATTGATACGGGACTTAGTGTTTAATCCAAAAGTTAGTGTATTTTCATAGAGTCCGCCAAATCTTTTGATTTGGCTTAAAAATGAAAAATTCAAATAAAATAAAAAGTTTTGGCTAAGTGTTTAAACTAAAATTAATCGCTTATTAATTCCCGTACTAATCTTAGCCGAGACCGTTCGGTAATTAAAACAAGCACTATCAAATGAAATATATTTTTAGAATTTCATTGGGCTTAATCTGCATTTCTACTATAGGCTGTAAGAACAATAAGCCAGATAAAAAAATTCAAAATATAGAGTTGACTGACAACCATTCAGAAAGAATTGACAGTTTAATACAGATTAAAGAACCTCACTTTTTCAACGGCGTTATCCTAATAACCAAAGACGCTGAAATAGTATATAAAAAAGAGTATGGCTATCCGGATTTTGACAATAAAGTACCAATTTCATTGAATGACAAATTCAGAATAGGGTCTAACAGTAAGCAGATTACGGCAGTACTCATTCTAAAAGAAGTTGAAAAAGGTACTATTGATCTACATAAACCAATTAAGGAGTACCTGCCAAATTTCAATCAATCTTGGACGGACTCAGGTAACTGTTCATCACTTATTGAATATGTGTATTGATCTTTCTTTTACCTACAATAGTTTTTTGTCAAAAAGAACTAACTATAAAGCAAATACTAGAGGATTATGCAGTTCTCAAAAAAATTCTACTAGAAGGGCTGGTAGTGTCCCTTTAGAACATTTCACAGAGACTACTTACCGTAATTCAACGGCAATAGAATACAATATTGTAAAACTTGGAACGTACGATTTCAGTCCTCAGGCAGGTATAGCAGTATACCATTGGATGGACTCAAAATTAACAGGAGCTAGAATTTATGACGACTTCGAACCCCCTAAAGCTCATTAAACGATAATTAACACAGTGCATAGAATACAAACTCGCAACCTCGCTTTGATACCACAAACGTGAGCGCTAATATAATTATGACTCAAAACCGTAACAAAAAGAGAAATTAAGTGTCAAATGATAAACAGAATTTTATTTAATGAAAAGAAAACTTAATCTACCGCTCTTATTTTCCTTTGTATTTTTCACTTCCAAAGCTCAAGTCTCAAAAAATACAGAATTATTCAAAAACATTATTCAAAAAGATAGTCTATTATTCAATATAGGCTTCAATAACTGCGACATTAGTCAATTTGAAAACCATTTAGTCAAAGACTTTGAGTTTTTTCACGACAAAGGTGGTAAACAGAACAAAGCTGAATTTTTAAATGCTCTCAAAAATGGATTATGCAAATCACCTGAGCAGTACCAATCGAGAAGAGAATTAATAAATACATCAACAAAGATTTATCCTCTTTATAATAATAAAATTTTGTATGGTGCAATTCAAGTAGGATTGCATAATTTTTACGAAACTCTTAATGGACAGCAAGAGCAATTTGCAAGTTCAGCAGACTTTACTCATGTATGGGTTTTAGAAAATAAGGATTGGAAATTAAAACGAAGTTTGAGTTTCAATCATAAAAGCCAAAAGGAAGAACCAATTATAAACTTATATGACCCATCAGCGCTAAGAAAATGGTTGATTGAAAAGCATGTTCCTGTATTGGGACTTGGAATAATCAATGATGGGCAGTTAGAAGAAATAAAAGTTTTTGGAAATCTAAACAATGAAAAAAAAGCACCTTATAATACTATATTTAATGTTGCATCACTCACAAAGCCAGTTACTGCCTATTTGGCTTTAAAATTAGCGAGTGAAAATAAATTAGATGTAGACGAGCCAGTATACAACTATTGGGTTGACCCGGATTTAAAAAATGATGAGAGACACAAACTACTAACGGTTAGACATATTTTAAGTCATCAAACTGGATTTCCAAACTGGCGGAATAAGCAACTGAAATTTCAATTTACACCAGGCACCAATTATCAATATTCTGGAGAAGGCTTTGAATATTTGAGAAAGGTTTTAGAAATAAAATTCAACACATCCTTAAACCAATTAGCAGAAGAGTTAATTTTTGTTCCTCTAAAAATGAATGACACTCAATATATTTGGGATGAAAATATTGATGATGCACGAGTAGCGAAAGGTTTTAACAAAAACGGTAAAGCTTACGAAACATATAAAAGAAAAACCGCAAATGGAGCAGACGATTTGCTTACCACAATTAAAGATTATGGCACTTTTTTATCTGCAGTGCTCAATGGAAATGGTTTGTCAGAAAAAATATTTAACGAAATGCAAACCAATCAGATAGCATCCCAAAGAGGAAAACACTTCGGGCTTGGTTTTGAAAAATATGACTTTAAAGACGGGAACTTTGCTCTTTCACATAGCGGTGCTGATAATGGTGTTCAAACAATAGCTTTCATTTTTCCGAAAACCAAACAAGGCATATTGATTTTTACCAATATTGACGATGGCTACAAAGTGTATGAAGGTTTACTTAATGAATATTTAGGAGGCTATGGTAGTGAAATCATAGAGATCGAAACCGGAAATAAATAACTACGTGTAAAATTAGCCGTACATAATACCGTTTGAATCCATATAAAAGTAACGTTGCTATTGAATGAAAAATTTTAAAGAAAGATTAAAAGGCGGACATCTAAACTCATTAGGAAACACTACTGAAATTGTGGATGAAGTACTGGCTGAAGATGAGCTCTTCTATGAACTTTTCGACTGCTATTTTTGCAATGACGAAGTTGTTCGATTGCGGACTTCAAATGCAATGAAACGAATTTGTAAAGCAAAAAAGAAAATTTTAATACCTTACATCGACCGATTTTTGACCGAGATCGCCCAAATTGACCAAGCATCAGCGCAATGGACTTTATCTCAATTATTTGGAATGCTCGAGAAAGATATGACCGTAAAACAAATCGAACAGGCGAAAAAAATTATGAAAAATAATCTCGCCAATCACAACGATTGGATTGTTCTTAACCAAACAATGGATACGTTAACGAGATGGGCTAAAAAAGATGCAGAATTAAATGATTGGATAAAACCCCATTTGAAACGATTGATTGCCGATAAAAGAAAATCTGTTTCAAGTCGAGCGAAAAAAATGAGTAATGAATTAGAAAAATAAATATATGTGCTAAAAGTTGTCTAGCGCGCACTTTTGACTCAAAATCGCTATTATGCATAAAAGAACAATGTATGAGTTAAAAAAATACCGATTGAAATTCAGAATATTGTATGTCGAAAATTGAGAATGCTAAACAATTCGCAAAACATTAACGACTTGAGAGTTTCACCTTCAAAATATTCGTCTCCCTATGCTCTGCCAAATGGATTTGAATTTGCATTCCCGCTGTTTACTCTTCAACAGCGATCATGATCTAAACAATCTTTGACCCATGCGCTTGCAATAGTAATGATAGAACCGCATCGGTCAATAGATCGCTTTTCGTTAACCAAAATAGCTTTTCGTACTATCTCCCCTATTATCATCAAATACTGCATGTATAATCTTATTTTTTCGTATACGGCTCATTTCATCGTTTCTACTTTTTAAATGAGTACTGTCAAAATGACAAAATAAGAGACCAAAAACATTGAATTATTCAATTTTTAATCTCATATCCCATAAAGATGATAAAGTAGTTATCAACACGAAAACGTTATAGTACACGCTATCAAGGTTTAAATTGAATATTTCATAATAACTTAGCTAAAATTTAACACAAGAATCACATAACCCTTTAATATTTTACTAATTATGAAATTAACTTTTACGTATACGAAAAATTAGAAATGAAGTTGCGTACGAATAATTTGGTAAGAATCGCTAGCTATTCTTCTATAATCGAATTTTTATATCGCACACTTCAAAAAACAGTTTTTTACATTTTCAAATCAAATTAGAACATCGAGGATTAATAATAATTACTAGTCTAGCCCTATTGCTCGATTAGAAATATAGTACGCTTTAATCCAAAAACTGTTTTTTTTACTGCTATACACTAAAACGCATTTTCATAGTACAACACAAACTCAATATAAATTTTAGATCTGCTATCAGATCTAGCTTAAAAACTTGCACAAATGAAACGAAAAAACTCAAACTTTTTTTTAGTAATCTTAGTATCGGTATTCTTTTTTAGTATTGTCAAAGCTCAAGACGAAGATGTCCTTTTTCAAGCTTTTGATTGGAATGTACAAAATCAACCCCCCGGTCAAACCTGGTACAATGTGCTATCTCAAAACAGAAATCTGATTAAAGATGCCGGAATAGACATGATTTGGATGCCGCCCCCGAGTAATTCTGCCGCTCCACAAGGGTACTTGCCTAGAGAATTATATAATTTGAATAGTGCCTACGGTAGCGAAATCCAGCTTAGAAATTTAATTAGCCAATATCATGCACTCGGTATCAAAGTATTAAGTGATATCGTAATTAATCATCGCGTTGGGACTAATGATGCCGTAACGTTTACAAATCCTGATTGGCCAACATTTTATATTACTGCCGATGATGAAGGGCGAAATTTTGTTTCGGGACCTGTCGATTTTAGTATTAATGGCGACTATGTACCCGGGTTTGCACTAAAGTCTGATGGCTCGAATGGAGGGTTTGCAGCTGCCAGAGATTTAGATCATAAAAATCCGGCGGTACGTGCAGAAATTATCAGGTGGATGAATTTTTTGAAAAACGACGTTGGATTTGATGGTTGGCGATATGATTTTGTTCATGGCTACGACCCAATTTATAATAAAGCGTATAACGATGCAACCAACCCGTATTTTGCTGTAGGAGAGTTACTAGAAAGTAGTCGAATACAAACTAATAATTTTGTGAATTTTGCACAACAATCTTCCTCTGCATTTGATTTTAATACTAAAGTAAGTCTTCAAAACGCCATTAGAGATAATAATCTTTCTTATTTAAGAGACGGGCAAGGCAGGCCCTCGGGAATGATAGGTATTAACCCTACCAAATCGGTAACCTTTCTGGATAATCATGATACCGGCTTAGCACAACAATGTTGTGGCCCTAATTATGTATTCCCCGGGGGTGAAACTAATTTAAGAAAAGGATACGCGTATATCCTTACACATCCTGGCAATCCCGCAGTCTTTTGGACACACTTTTTTGATGCTGGTGCAGGTGTTCGAAATGCAATTAGGGATCTTATCTCTATACGAAAAAGCGTAAGAATTCATGCTGGTTCTACTATCAATATCGTTGAAGCAAGAAATAATCTCTACGCAGCCTATATCGACGGTAGAAATGGAACAATCGCTATGAAACTAGGTAGTAGTAATTGGTCACCAAATGGCAGTGGTTGGACCCTTAGAACATTTGGAAACGATTATGCCGTTTGGACACAAGGTGGAAATAATCTTGATGGCGATGTTGTACCTTCTTTTACTGTCAACTTTAAAAAACCAAATGGATGGGGCAACGCGATTCATGTCTATGCATTTGATGCTGCTGTTGATGCAACACTACCTGGTACCTCTAACTGGCCCGGCCAAACTATGACAAATCTTTCTGGTACCGATTGGTATTCTTTCAGAATAACACCACGTGCAGGAACTTCGGCAAATAACATTAGCGTCATATTTAATGATGGTAGTAATCAACAAACCGCTGATCTATCCAGGGACACAAATGGATGGTTTCAGGTTACCGGTAGTGCAAACGGAAAAAGTATTGGTGACTGGTTTGATGAATGTCCCGTAGAATGCCCTACAGAAACTAAAAGTTTAAACGAAAACAACCCAGCAAAAATTAATTCACAAAAGAACTTCGCAGTTATTGCTCCTAACCCCATAGTTGCTAGCAGTAAACTACATATTTCTACAAATGAAAATGGAATAGTAGAAGTATTTGTTTCAGATATTTTTGGAAATACGAATGTAGTTTTCAACAAGCATACCTCTGCCGGAAAACATACAATAGATATTTCAGAAAATCTTAGAAAACAAAAAGGAATTTTATTTTACACCATTCATTTTAATGGAAAGGTTATACAACAACTGAAAGCTATTCGCCTGTAATCTAGTAGAAATCATACCCTTAAGATTTTTTAGTTAGCTGCTGAAAAAACCAAAAGCGGTTATTACTTATGAACTAGTAATAACCGCTTTGTTAATTTTGTTTAGTATTTTTATAAAAAAAGATACGCATGCACCCGATTTTTGCCTTTTTACTTTTTTTAATAATTAGCCTACCACTTCAAAAATTTAAGAATAATAACACTTCTAAAAATGGCAGTACTCATACTAACGCTACGCGGCAAGATACATCTTTTCGATCACAAAAATCAGGAAAAGTCGATCATCAAATAAGGGAAATAAACAAAGCCGTTATTGTGCCTAAACTTGATGGTAACATGGATGATCCTGCCTGGAAAAATGCACTTTGGTATGGTTTAGATCAAAAATGGATAGGTGAGCCATATGATTTTACCGATTTTTTTGGACGTTATAAAATCGTGTGGACTCCAGAGGCACTGTATGTTTTGGTAGAAATTAAAGATGATCAACTGTATGACCAACATAAAGATCCGCTAACGTTATGGTGGGATGATGATTGTGTCGAAATTTTTATTGATGCCAATAATTCAGGAGGTGATCATCAATATAATAATAATGCTTTTGCCTACCATGTGGCTTTAGATGGGAATGTCGTTGATCTGGATGCCAATCAGGAACCGATATTGTATAATCATCACATTACCACAAAGAGGGTTACTCAAAACGATATATCAGTATGGGAGTTCGAAGTAATTATTTATGACGATACCTATACGGAAGGTAGTATCAATGATCCTGTTATTCTTACAAAAGATCAAAAACTTGGTTTTGCTATAGCGTATAATGATAATGATGGTAGCAAACACCGAGAAAACTTTATCGGATCTGTTTTTATTCCCGGCGCAGATAAAAACCTAGGTTGGATCAACGCTGATGTTTTTGGAACTATTGTACTTAAAGAATAGACTTTAAAAATCCCTGACACCTTCATTTGTAAATGTGTCCTATTTATAAGAAGTTGACCTGAGTTTACTACTACAATTAGTGAATAGTTTCCATAAGTTTTCCTTCTTGAGTAACTCCTCCCGAAAAATTAACCGCTGTTTCTATAAGTGCCAAATGCGAATACGCCTGCGGAAAATTACCTAACAATCGTTTTGTCTTAAAATCGATATCTTCACTAAAAAGCCCTAAATGATTACTGTAAGACAATAATTGATCAAATAGTTTTTTCGCCCTGTCGTGTTCGCCAATTTTGTACAAACTATTAATAAACCAAAAACTACAAATAGTAAATGAAGATGATGGCAACCCAAAATCATCTTTATTTTTATATCGATACATCAATCCATCGTTGCATAGCTCTTGTTCTGTGGCTATTACGGTACTTACAAAACGAGAATCTGTAGCTTCTATAAACCCATAGGCTTCCATTAAGAGGGTAGATGCGTCAAGATCAGAAGAACCGTATGATTGCGTATAGGCTTGCTTTTCTTCACTCCAGGCATTTTTATAGATATCGGTACGTATACGATCTCTTAAGGCAATCCAACGTTCATTTTTGTTTGTTTTATTAATTAGTTCACCAATCTTTATAGCTCGATCTACAGCTACCCAACATAATAATTTAGAAAAAGTAAAGTGTCGCTCTTCAGTTCTAAATTCCCATATCCCCTTGTCAGGTTTTTCCCAATTAACGTTAACGATATGTACGATACTTTTGCATATGGTCCACAATCCTTCACTATTATCGAGGTCACAATCAAATTTCATGAATTGTTGATAAATCACGTCCATCAAAATACCGTAAATATCATTCTGCTTTTGGTGGTAAGCAGCATTTCCGATACGTACTGGGCTTGACTTTTTATACCCTTCCAGATGATCCAGTGTTTTTTCAGTTAATTTTTTTTCACCATTAATCCCATACATAATCTGGATTTTTTCATCCTTATCAGGAATAATATCAATGATAAATTGCAAAAAACGCTGTGCAAGTCGTTTGTGTCCTAGATTAGAGATCACTTTGATCACCATAGAAGCATCTCGAATCCAACAGAAACGATAATCCCAGTTACGAACTTCGCCTATAGTTTCAGGTAATGATGTGGTTGCAGCGGCCAGAACAGCTCCTGATTTTTCATAACTCAACAGTTTTAGCACTAAAGCACTTCTCAAAATTTCATTATTGTAGTATTTGTAAGAAGTAGTTTTTTCGCTCCAATTTAACCAGTATACACGAGTACGTTGCAATTTTAAATAACATCGTTCTAGAGACTGTTCTAGGATTTTCTCATGATAACTTATTAAAAAATAAGCGTGGTCTTTTAAATGAATTTCAGTTGAAGTTAAAACATCTTCGAAAGGAAGATCTGAGTACAAATACAACGTGTCATATTTATCTTCGTTGGTAATACTCTTTATATAATCCTGATTAATTTCATGAGCTGTCTTCCCTATGGCATACTCCAGTTTAGGGTTATACTTAATTTTAAATACAGGGGCTCCAGAGATCAACTTGATATATCGCACAATATCTGGCGGAGCATAAAAAGTGCCATCTTCGTTCTTATATCTGGGCATGAAATCGATACATTCAAAACTATCGCTTCCGTTTGAAAATTCGGTAACCAAAATATTGGTTTTATGAATGTATTTTTGAGTAATAGTATACGCTTCGCTCACTTCAATCTCAAAACTACCCCCTATATTTTCATCCAAAATTTTAGCAAAAACTGAGTATGAGTCAAAATTAGGAAGGCAACACCAATCCAAAGATCCCTTTTTAGAAATTAATGCCGCACTTTGACAGTTTCCTATAATACCGTAGTCAAGGTTATTCATGTATTTCGCAATTAACGTATTTCAGGGTAGTATGAAGTGCTTTATACCTATAATATGTGTCTTATTACATGCAAAATCAAATCATTTCATAATTTTCCTGTAAATAGCAGTTTTTTAATCTTCTTTTTCCGAAATTTAACAAAATTCAAAAAAAATAGCACCAACTTTAATCCACTTTATGAGTAAAACTATCATAATCTCAAACAGACTCCCTTTACAATTAAAAATTCATGACAATGAGATCGAAACCATACCTAGTGTTGGAGGATTAGCAACCGGTATGAAATCTGTACATTCTCAAAGTGATAGTGTCTGGATAGGTTGGAGTGGCCTTACCGAAGATCAATATGACTTAGAGCAGAAAGAACGTATTGATCAAGCTCTTAAAAAACATCAATGTATCGGGGTTTCTTTAACGGCTGATGATATTCAGGGTTTTTATTACGGTTTTAGCAATAATACACTCTGGCCGTTATTCCACTATTTTATGGAATATACCGAGTTTGAAAAAAATACCTGGGAAACGTATAAAAAAGTAAATCAAAAATTTGCCGATGTTGTTTTACATCATATAGAAGACACCGATACGGTATGGGTACATGATTATCAATTGTTACTTTTACCACAACTGATCAGGCAAAAAAGGCCGGGAGCTTCTATTGGATTTTTTCTTCATATACCCTTTCCTTCGTATGAAGTCTTTAGAACAATTCCTTGCAGAGAAGATATATTGAAGGGGATGTTAGGCGCCGATTTGATCGGATTTCATACCTATGATTATGAACGACATTTTTTAAGTGCCGTACAACGAATTTTGGGGCATGAAATTAACTTCAACAATATCCATCTAGATAACCGAATGGTAAAGGTAGATTCTTTTCCTATGGGGATAGATTACAACAAATTTCACGATGCTGCGAAACGTCATGATTTGAAATCAAATAAAGATCAAACCGAAATACAACAAGAGATCAATAAACATCTAAAAGAAGGTAATCACCAAGCAAAACTCATACTTTCTATTGATAGATTGGATTATACCAAAGGTATCGCCAATCGTTTACGCGCGTTTGAGTATTTTTTGAATAAATATCCGCAGTTTAAAGGAAAAGCCAGACTTGTTATGCTTGCTGTGCCGTCTAGAGCAAATGTACCTCAATATCAAAAGCTTAAGAATGAAATTGATCAATTAGTTGGTAGCATCAATGGTAAATTTGCTGAAGTTAGCTGGACCCCTATCTGGTATTTTTATCGTTCTATGCCTTTTGAAAATTTGATCGATCTGTATACTTCGAGTGAAGTTGCCTTGTTGACTCCTATCAGAGACGGAATGAATTTGGTTGCCAAAGAATATATCGCTTCAAAAGTAGATAAAAAAGGGGTTTTGATCCTAAGTGAAATGACCGGAGCCTCTAACGAAATGGGAGAAGCGCTCATTATTAATCCCAATAATTTTGAAGAAATTGCAGACACCCTAAAATTTGCATTAGAAATGCCTGAAGAAGAACAAATCAAGCGTAATAGTGCCTTGCAAAAACGTCTAAAACGATATAATGTCGAAAAATGGGCCAACGATTTTATAGAAGCCCTCGAAGCTACAAAAAATGATACCCAGGAGTATATTTTAAAAAAAATAAATACAAGCGTAAGACAAGAAATCGCTGCAAAATATAAAGCTGCTTCCAAAAAAATGCTCTTTATAGATTATGACGGGACCTTGGCTCCTTTTCAAAAAATACCTGAAAATGCAAAGCCTACTCAACGAGTTTTTGATATACTGGATGCACTACATAATCATGCAAACACAAAAGTAATTATCATTACGGGTAGAGATCGAGATACCATTCAAAAATGGTTTGGACATAAAGCGTATACGCTAATTACCGAGCATGGGGTTTGGTTAAAAGAAAGCGGTCAGGATTGGGAGCTTATGGAACGTGTAGACAATCAATGGTTCGAAGCAATTTGTCCTATTTTAGAATCTTTTACCGACCGTACACCAGGATCACTTGTAGAAGAAAAAAGATATTCGTTGGCATGGCATTTTAGAAATGTTGACCCTGATTTGGGAAAAAAAAGAGCGACCGAGTTAAAAACAACAATCCAACAATTGATTGCTAATCATAATTTGGAAATTTTGGAGGGTGATAAAGTACTGGAAATCAAGGTTAGTGGCGTAAGTAAGGGAAAATCAGCTTCAAAAATGTTACTAGATACCTCGTATGATTTTATCTTTGCCATAGGTGATGACTGGACCGACGAATATATGTTTAAAGAATTACCACGAGAGGCATACACGGTTAAGGTAGGTAGAAAAAAAACAATAGCTCAATACTATGTAGAGGATATTGAACAAGTATATCAACTTTTATCAGCATTCCCGCAATCCTAACTTTGAACTGATGTAAACTTTAATGAAATACAGCATTTTTTTAGCAAATCGAAATAAATGTAAATTATTGTTTTACTTAAAAATCCAAAATTAATCTGAAACCGAAATTTTACATACTTCCTACCATCATAGTTTCGCAATTCTTTTGCACGTCGTTATGGTTTGCTGGTAACGCAGTTATTGATGACCTGGCAGTACAATTTGATGTTGAATTTAATATACTTGGATATTTATTATCTTTTGTACAGTTTGGTTTTATTGCAGGAACACTCACTTTTGCATTGCTAACGCTATCAGACCGATATTCGCCTTCCAAAATTTTTATGATCTGTGCTTTTTTGGGAAGTTTTTGTAATCTAGTATTGTTAGCTCCAAATATTACGGTGCTTAATGTATTAACTGCTCGTTTTGGTACTGGCTTTTTTTTGGCTGGAATATATCCTGTCGGAATGAAAATAGCCTCAGATTACTATAAAGGAGGATTAGGTAAGGCTTTGGGATACCTAGTAGGAGCATTAGTACTGGGTACGGCTTTTCCACATTTTATTAATGAATTTTCATGGAGCAGCGATTACAAAGCCGTGATTATTTCGACCTCTATTCTTGCCTGTATTGGCGGATTTTGCATATGGGCATTCGTTGCCGATGGCCCATATCGAAGGCCTGTATCCAAACTACAACTTGGGGTAATGACTCAATTATTTACTATTCAAAGCTTTAGAAAAGCAGCTTTTGGATACTTTGGACATATGTGGGAATTGTATGCCTTCTGGGGATTTGTACCTGTAATACTTAAGACCTATGCCTCTATTCGCAACATAGAATTGCAAACTTCGTTTTGGTCTTTTGTCGTCATTGCTACAGGAACAATCTCATGTATTCTAGGGGGCTTACTCTCACTACGAACCGGGAGCCGAAAAGTGGCATATACTTCGTTGTTACTTTCTGGAATATTTTGTTTAGCTTCTCCATTACTCTTTTTATTGCCTCCACAATGGTTTATTGTGGCTTTGTGTATCTGGGGGATGGTAGTGATATCAGATTCTCCGCAGTTTTCTACTATGATAGCTGCATCTGCACCTCCAGAGCTTAGAGGTACGGCGCTAACCATCACTAACAGCATAGGATTTGCAATTACAATAGTAAGCATTCAATTATTATCTTACTTGCTCACTCGTATTGAACCTACATTACTGTACGTATTTTTAAGCTTAGGCCCTATAATAGGTATATATGTATTACGAAAATAAGCTTATATTGATGCTACTAAAAAGCCAAAATATTCATTTTACAATCAAAAATATGAATTATTCTTTTTTGATAACCACATTATGTTGCTTACCCCTGTTTTCACAACCCAATACCGAAGTTTATCTATTTGATATCGTAAATACTGATGAAAACATACAACTTACGAATCAACGAAATATCTCAAATAATGAAGGCTATGACAATCAGCCCAGTTTTTTAACAGATAAAGAAGTTCTTTTCGCTTCTACGCGAAATAATCAAACAGACATTGCCATATTCAACATAGAACAATCAAAACTTCACTGGCTCAACAAGACCGAAGGAAGTGAGTACTCCCCTACCAAAATTCCAGAAGATACCGCTGTATCGGCAATTCGCCTGGATAAAGATGGTACACAGCGTTTGTATGCATATAGTCTTAAAAGTGGTACCTCAACAGTTCTACTAAAAGAACTGAAGGTAGGATACCACACCTGGTTTACTAATCATATTATCGTGTCGGCAGTACTTGATGGTGAAGGCATGTCACTTGTGGTCTCTAACATAAAAGAGGATACTAACCGTACAATACAGAAAAAAGTAGGACGATCTTTACATACCATTCCAAATTCGAACCTAATAAGTTTTATAAGCAAAGAAAATAAACTATGGGAGATCAAATCTCTAGATCCTCTTACAGGAAGTACCCAAACTATTATACATACCATACCAGGTGCCGAAGATATGTGCTGGTTGACTAACGGGACAATTCTTATGGCAAAAGAGCATGTAATCTATGCATTTAATCCTGCTCAAGATTCAGATTGGAGTATTTTCTATACGTTTGAAAATAAACAGATCGGTAATATTACACGTATGTCCTCTAATTCTAAGTCGACTATGCTCGCTGTAGTAGGAGATTTATATTCAGCAAAAAAATAAGTTACGTATGTATTTTATCTTTACCAAAACAAAATTTCGTATGAAATCATTGTTTATAGGATTAGCAATTTTATCGTTAACCAATAGCACCGCTCAAAATGATTCGATTGTTGTACTTACCAACATTAATGTACTTGATATCCATACAGGAAAAGTAAATAAAAATCAGTCCTTACATATTAATGGAAGTAAGATTGCTACAATTACTTCGGGTAAAAAGATAATTCCGCCAGAAGCTAAAATTATAGACGGAAGCGGCAAATTTGCTATTCCTGGTATGATTGATACTCATATCCATTTTTTTCAAACAGGAAGCCTTTACACTCGACCAGATGCAGTAGACTTAAGGCACATTGTTCCATACGCCGATGAGATACAGTTTGCTAAAGATATGACTACTGATAATTTTAAACGATATCTTAGGCTCGGGATTACTTCGGTAATGGACATTGGAGGGCCTTTTTTTAACTTCAAGATTAGAGATAGTATTGCCAAAGCGCATCTTTCTCCTAATGTTTATGTGACCGGTCCTTTGTTTTCTCCTTTTCAACCAGAAGCCTTTTCTAAACTTGAGGATGTTCCTATAGCACAAATAACTTCGAAAGAAGAAGCTACTGCTCTTTTTAACAAAATGTTACCCTACAAACCTGACTTTATAAAAATCTGGTACATTACTCGAGAAGATTTTACTGCCGAAAAATCATACCCTATTGTAAAGCATATTTCTGATTTGGCACATCAAAATAATTTAAAACTAACCGTGCATGCTACCAACCTTAGCACAGCTAAATTGGCCATAAAAGCCGGAGCAGATATTTTGGTGCATAGCGTACGGGATGAGATTGTGGATGATGAATTTATTAATCTTCTGAAAAAAAATAACGTTACATATATTCCAACTTTAATTGTTTCTAGAAATTATGGGAAATCTTTTCTGGCAAAACCAGACGATCATCCTCAAGATCTTAGATTTGCCAATCCGGCCGTGTATAGATCCTTAACCGATATGAATAAACTCTCTGATGCAGCAGTGCCTAATCGTATTCGAAAATTGAGAAAAGATAGCAAACCGCTAGAAAAAATGTATCAAAAAGCAGATAGTGTTATGCTACGCAATCTTAAAATTCTAACAGAGCGAAACATTACTATCGCCACAGGAACTGATGCCGGTAATATAGGCACTATGCATGCCTCATCATATATCCAGGAAATTGAAGCGATGCAAAAATCTGGTATCTCAAATATCGACATTCTAAAGGCTTCTACTATAAATGCTGCCAAGGGTTTTGGACTCGATCATACTATTGGTTCTATTGAAGAAGGCAAATTGGCAGACCTTGTGATCCTTGATAAAAATCCGTTAATAAATATTCAGAATCTTACTACTATTCATAAGATTATTAAAAGCGGAAGGATACTTGAACCTTCAGAACTTAGTAAAGAAACTCCCGAGCAGGTGGTACAACGTCAAGTGAATGCATATAACGCAAGAGCTATAGATGCATTTATGGATACCTATGCAGAAAACATCAAAATTTACAATTTTCCCGATGAACTTTTAATGGATAGCAAGAAGGTAATGCGTGAAAATTATAAGACGAAGTTTGAAAAAGTGACAAATCTGTATTGTGAAATCAAAAATCGAATTGTTTTAGGGAATCATGTTATCGATAGAGAATACGTAAGATATGAAAATAAATATGTGAGTGTTATTGCTATTTACGAAGTAACAAATGGTAAAATATCAAAAGTTACATTTTTAAGATAGCTTATGGGGGTTTTTACAGCCATTGTAATTTAACCCGCTTTAGGCATTAAAAAATCTATAACAGCCTGAAACTGCATTAACAATTTAGTTTTCTTTGATGGATTTGCTAGTCAATCTTAAAATGATATAACCTACTAACCCCGCTGTAAACGAACCTATAATAATTCCAACTTTTGCTGAATTAATGCTAATTAAATTTCCATAGAAAGCCAGATTATCGATAAAGATCGACATGGTAAATCCTACACCAGCAATTGCTGAAATCCCTAAAATCTGTTTAAAGTTAACCCCTGTAGGTAGTTCGGTAATTTTAATCTTGTAGCCAATATAAGAGAATAAAGCTACGCCAACAAACTTGCCTACAAATAAGCTAATAGCGATATTAGTTAGCAATGCAATATCAAAGTCATAGTTTAAGCTAATGACTACCCCGGCATTCGAAAATGCAAAAACAGGTAAAATAAAATAAGCTACCACTGCATGAAGTTTATGTTCTAGATGTTGTAGCGGTGAACGTACTTCGAAAGCCAAATTATCCAAATGATCAATAGATTTCATTTCTTCTTTGGTAAGTAAATGCTGGTCATTATCTTCAGACGCCTCTATGAGTGAATTTGAAATTGATCGAACATGATCTGAGAATAACTTGATGTTGATTCTTCTTTTTATCGGAATAGTAAATGCCAAAAGCACTCCGGCAATTGTGGGATGCACCCCTGATTTCAAAAATAAAAACCAAATCACTACAGCCAAAATGATACCAATAGCAAATGAATATTTTCTAAGATAATATAGCAATCCTAAAAATGCAATTAAAACAATTCCGTACAAAATAAAAATCCAATTAATATTGACGCTATAAAATATGGCAATTACTAAGACTGCAGCTATATCATCAATTATGGCGAATGCAGTTAGAAAAATTTTTAGACTTAAAGGCACTCTTTTTCCAAGTGTACTTAAAATAGCAAGCGCAAAAGCAATATCTGTTGCCATCGCGATCCCCCAACCTTTGGTAGTATCTGGGTTTTGGTTTAATACCAAATATAACCCTACGGGTACAAGAACACCGCCAAGTGCAGCGACTAGTGGGAATGCTGCCTTTTTTAACGTGTTAATCTCTCCGACAAGTAATTCTCTTTTCAATTCTAAACCAATTAAAAAGAAGAAAATAGCCATAAGACCATCGTTAATCCATAAAATTAAAGGCTTCTTAAGTTCAAAGCTTTGAAATGATACTCCGATTTTATATTGCCACAGGTTTTCGTAGTATGCACTATAGGGAGAATTTGCCCAAATAAGCGCAATAATTGTGGCTCCAAAAAGCAACATACCTGCAAAACTTTCAATTTTTACAAACTTTTGAAACGGAGTTAAAAAAAGTCGTTTGATCATAAAGTCTAGTTGTTATAAGTGTGGTCAATTCTGAATATTTGAATGTGATTCTTCGCAAACAATTTCATAAACAGTAACATCTTACTATGTATACGAACTTACAGAATTTAACTTTATAAATAGGATGCAATACGATAAGATTTTTGACGAATTCTTGAACTGTGATGTAAATTCTTTTTGACCTTTTAATTGAGCTCCAATTACTATCTTATTTACTTTTCCTAACGTACCCACATTAATACTGAGATTACTAACAAGATTATGAAGATTAACGAAATAATATAACTAAACTTCTCTTTTTCCTGTCTGATCTTTGATTTCAAGTACTTTCTTCTCAGGTATAGTTCTAAAATAAGGTTTTGGTGATTGCCTATCTTTTGAGTAAATTTTACCGCCATTATTTTCTTTGAATGTAGAACGATTTGATGATCGTAAGGCGCGATTATCTTTCATCCTATTTATCATATCTACAATATGTCCGGCTCCTAGCCCCATTATTTTAAGTTGCTTTTTAGATTATTCAATTGCTCTATATCAAAACACGAATAGTAATATGAAGACTTTTTATATGTAAAACAACTGTTTATCAAAAACTACTTACGTTGTTGTTTTATTTTATCAAAAATATCAGTACTCACCCAGTAGATATCTTGATTACTTGTATAAAAAAGATACTTTCCGTCTTTTGTTACAAATGGGCAGTACTCATAGTTCGAAGTATTGATCTCTGGCCCCATATTAATTGCTTTGGACCATTGGTTATCGGCATTCTTGAAACTTATATATAAGTCACCGCGACCAAACCCCTTATCACGTGTAGAGCAGAAAATAATATAGGATTCATCTGGCGCGATAAATACGTCTGCTTCATAATCTTCAGTATTTATAGCCTCGCCTAATAACACTGGCTTTTGAAACTCGTTGTTTATAAATTTGGCATAGTAAATATCATGATCTGTTCGTGTAGTATCTTTGCGTATGTGACCATTAGACGAGAAATACATCGTTCCATCATTAGTAAATGAAATGTAATACTCATTACCTTTTGTATTAATAGTTGACCCGGCATTGATGGGATTAGACCACCCTTTCTCTGTATTCATGACATACCCGATGTCTATGTTTTTACGTTTATCATTGTTATTTCTGGGGCTATCATAGATAAAATATAATCTTTTTTCATCGTTAGATAGAAAAGGATCGTTATAGCCGTAACGCTCATGCACAATAATAGCTTTTGGCTTGCTCCACCGACCGTTTATCATTTTAGAATATCGAATTTCATTCTTTCCATTAACATGAACACCAAAATAGAAGGCTGTGCCGTCTGAGTTAAACATAGCACCAAACTCTTCTTCTTCTGTAGAAATAAAGTTAGGAGCAAACATTTTGGGCTGTATACCAGGCTCTTTTTGTCCCATGTATCTCCCTTTATTATCGAATTGACGTATAAGACTGGTATCGGCTCCGTGAGAACGTAAATATTCAGAAATATCTTTTGTACCTATTCTTTCTGAAATTTCTAAAGGTGTACTTCCTCTTTTGTTTTTAGTATTAATATCTATCCCATTTGCAATCAATCTGGCTACAAGCATTTTATTTTTATTCAATATAGCCAGTTCTAGAAGAGACGTACCATAACTATATTTCCAATCGGGACCGGATTGTAACCGTATTAGATGATCAACAAACATGGTGTCATTAGATTGAAAAGCAACATGTAATGCTGTTTTTTGCTGATGATCAGTTGCATTGATTTTTATTCCTTTCTGAATGAGAAATTCAACTACTTTTTTTTGTTTACAAGCTACAGCCCAGTGTAATAAACTTCGCCCGCGACTATCCCGAACATCTAGTGCTATATTGCTAAGCATACTATCCAACTTCTTTACATTACCCTTACAAGCGACACGGTGAATGTTTTGAGCCGATATATGCATACAAAATATATAACTAACAATAGAAATGCATATTGTTTTCATTAATTATTGATTACGAATATCTGTAATTTAACCTAAACGGTTTGCGTCAAGCTGAATACTGAAACAAGTTCAGCACAAGCTCGTTTCAGCTTCTCATCTCAATGTACTGAAAATAAACTTAATGAGATCCTGAAATAAATTCAGGATGACTTCTCAGTTAAATTTTAGGTATAATAACAGACAATCAATTATTGATTAAGCTAACACAATTTAAAGATAAGCAATAATTCTATAGCGTAATCGAGGCTAGCCTGTGAAGTATCTGTAAGCTAGGTCGGTCCTGCCTAAATCAAAAATGTTTAAACCAGTTCGTACTAAAAAATGATAAATGTTAAATGGTTACTGAAACGTTAAAAGTTTTAAGTACGATAGTTATCGCTTCTTCAAATTTTAATACTTTTACCCATATAGAATAAGCCATAACGATGAAGATGATATCCTACTGATATGATTAAATTGCGATTCTATAAGACCATTAAAAACAATAAAAATAAAGCCTAATAGTTAAGTTATAACTCACCGATATGATCATTCGGTGATTCTATCTAACCATTAAAAATAATAAATTAAACAGATGAACCTTTTAGTAAAGCACATTGTTAGAAAATTGTTCCTTAAAACGAGGACGCAAAGTAGCAACCAAATGCCTATGGTTGTAGCCAACGACAGAATTGGTATGAGTATTATTGCTAATGGTTTTTATGAAATAGATATCGTGACTGCCATTATGAATTCTTTAGACTTTAATACTCATGAGCATACCTGTTTAGATATCGGGGCAAATATTGGTAATCACTCTGTTCAATTTAGCGCTTATTTTAAAAAAGTAATTTCGTTTGAACCACAAATACGAAATTTTAAAATCCTAAAATTGAACACTGATCCCTACGAATCTATACATGCAAATAATTACGGATTGTCGTCTAAAAATGAAGAAGCTGTAATCAATATCCCTTATAATAATAGTGGTGGTGCTTCGCATGTTGTAGAATCGTCAAAAAAGAATGACTACTATTCTGAACAAATTCAACTACGAGTTTATGATGATGAATTTGAAGAAAAGGTGGCTTTTGTAAAAATCGATGTCGAAGGTAATGAGCTCGAGGTAATCAAAGGGATGAAAAATACAATCGAAAAATATAAACCAGTTATATCTTTTGAATACAACTATACTGAAAAAGATGAAGTTCTCGATATTTTAAGAGCATTAGGCTATGAACGATTTTTTGCCCCTAAAACTCCTTTTATTAATAAACTTATTCACTCAGGTAATTTATTTCCTGTAAAAGAACTAGAAGAAATAACGCTTCCTGTTAAAAAACATTTCGCTTTAATTACAACTTTTCATAAAGATTCATCCTTTACCGTTAAAGTTTGATCTTCATATTTACTCGCCCATCGGGATTTAAATACTTCTAAGCGTACCCTGTAATTAAATTAAATTAGTTTCCTACCAATATCTTATGTGCTTGCTCTAAGGTAATTTACTCTGCTTAACAGCACCAAATAACTTACACTTTATCACCATCTCTAATCCATTAAAATAAAGCTAGTAAAATTATAAAAACCCTGAATCGCTATGATCCAGGGTTTTTCCCAATTTAAAAAAACATATTAAATTCCAATCCATTAGTAGATCGGCTATTTAATATTTTTAGTAGGTCTCTACTTAGTTGTTATTAATTTTTATATTATTAGCTAACATAATACCAGGTCGTACCTCTTAGTTCTACTTGTCTCCAATTACTTTGGTTATTTCTTCTCCACCACCATTTATCATTCCAACGATATACACGTACACCGTGAATGGTGTAATAATTTCCATTTTCGTATACAGTACCACCGCCATTGCCGGGATACATCTGTCGAATTCCGGCAAGGTCTCCAGAAGACAATCCTCTACGCTGTGTACTGTAACCTGTGCCGTCTTTTTTGGTAATCGTACGCTGTCCATTTTTTGAGAATGCTTTCGAGCTATACATCATAATAGATCCAAAGTCAAGACTGTTTGTATACTCATCACCGTCTCTTCCTCTTTGTGCATACGTTTGAAAATTGTGTGATTTTCCCGATTCAATATTTTGCCATTGTATAGTAATCCAGTTACCTCTGTCAGCTCGACTTTGCTCGTGCCATAAACCAACAGCATGACCAATTTCGTGAATGGTACTTCCGGTACTACATCCATCTGCAAGATTAATATTTTGACGACCGCCTATCATACCAACGCTAGAAGAACAACCAGAGCCTTTTCTAAAACGAATGTAGTTACGTTGATTGGTTCTTCTTATAAATCGTAATGAAGTATTAGCTTCCCAATGCGCAATGGCATCGCTCACACGATATTGTTTAGGTAAACTACTATCAATAGTATAATACACAGTATTGTTTGGCCATCTTCCTCCAGTTCTCCCTACGCTTTTGGCAGAGGGATCTTCACCTTCTTCTAATACTAACTTTTGCGGTGCGGTCGAGAGCATATCATTTTCAAAAATAATATCTCCTTCAAAAATATAATTGCCATTAACTTCTTCAAAAGATAATTTTTCCCCGGCATAGTACATTTCGGTTACTTTACCGGTTTCATCTGGATACGCTTTTTCTAAGATTTCACTTTCTAAATTTTGATCAGTGGCACTAGTAACATCGTCGAACTGTTCTGTACTACAGGCAACTGCCATAATTACTAAGGTAGCCACCTGGGTGATTTTCATTTTTTTCATTTTAATTGAGTTTGTGTTAAAGTTTATGAATTAAGTTTTCATGCTCTACATAGCAATTTGGTGGTTATTTAATCTTTTATAAAAGAATAACAGAACATCGTAGCATATCGATTCAAATTAGTATTCGTAGCTATTCATTTAGTATTCGAAAGCTGTACTTCCTTAGTATATCAAAATATGCTATCATGCTCATATCTGAATATACGCTACAAAACTGCTCTGTTTACCCTTTATCTATCTTAGTTTACTATTACTGCTTGACTATCTTTCTTATGATTCCTGTGTGTAGTCCTTTAAAAAAATACATTCCTTTTTCTAATGAACTAACATCAATAGCAGTTTGATCATATAGTCCTTTAAGCACTGTTTGTCCTTTATTATTTAATATCACGAATGGTTCATGATCATTTTTATTCGATAAATGAATGAAATCGAAAGCCGGGTTAGGGTAGGCTTTTATTGCGATCTCATCATCTTTAGCAATTAGAGAGCTTCTTAATCCTAAACCATCCAAATAGGCTCTAACCGTATTAGAAAACTGGAGATTCTCAAATTTATCCCAATTAATAGACCAACTCATTACCCCACGTAAACTTGGGTATGTAGTAGACAATTGATACCTGCCTCCAAAAGAGTTTCCGTTAATAATGTAATCTAATGCAGTTACAACTCCGTCTGGTCCTGTATGACCATTACCGGCATTAACTGTTGCAGGCACACCAATTAATACTTGATCCGGGCGTAAAGGGGGAAAAAATTTACTTGGATCTTTAGTAATAGGAAATCCTTTTAACAACATATCCACCAGAGAGACGTAGAAGTCTGGGTTCCCCATGGTGTAGAATGTATTATCTAAAGCTGTAATCGGACCCGAATTATAATATTGAACCTGCAGAAATGTAAGCTTATCTCTTAACGCATGAATGACGGGTAAATATGCCCCTGCTCGTCGATCAGCTCCTTCAGAAATGCCCCCGTAAAAAGAATATCCCAGTTGTACAAAAAATGTTTCGGGAGCCATAGTGAGTATAAAATCCTCCCCAAAATGATTACAAACATTTCGAATGGCGTCTATAGTGTTCACAATTAATGGGGTTGTAGGATTTCTAAAATCGGTATCTCCTAATTTGAAAGATAATGATTGTCCTTCAAAGTCAATATCCATACCATCAAAACCATAATCTTCTATTATTTGTATCATAGAAGAGATAAATTTATCTCTGGCCGAAGTAGTCGTGAGTCTCACCTGACCTTCTGCCCCACCAATAGAAATGATAACTTTCTTACCCTGGCTTTGTAACCATTGTAGATCTGATCGAAATGCATGTTCTGTATATCCTATGGCATCAAAATCTGAAGACAGTTCGAAAGCCATATCTCCATCTGTTGAAGAAATTCTTGGTTCTGCAAAAGATACATTAATTACATCCCAAGAAGAAGAAACTTCTCTAAGAGGTATTAAACCAGAACCATTCTGAAAATTGTGCCAGTATCCATTCATGATTCTTGCTGGTAGTGGGTCTGTATCACCGCCATCGCCAGTCACTCTAATCGTAACAGGGCTTGATATCGTTGAGAGGTTACTATTATCTGTAGCTTTTGCAGTAAATGTATAATTCCCTACAAGTATTTCGTTTATTATGAAAGTGTAAGGAGCCGTAGTATCTTCGCCCACTTTAGTACCATTGCTAAAAAATTCAACTTTGGTAATACTGCCATTACTATCTGTAGCAGAAGCGTCTATGGTAATGTTACTTTTTTCGACAAAAGTCTGTCCTGAACTTGGTGACACTATAGATACCATGGGTTCTTCGTTACCATCGGGATTGCAATCTCCTTTAAGTATCCAGGCATCTTCCCAATTCGTACCGGTACCGGGAGCATAAGCATCAGCAATACCGTTACACCAACCTGAAAAAGGCCATGGTTTACACTCGTATAAATTTCCTAGATTTTCTACTTCACTACCAGCACTATAGCCTCCATTTTCAACATACCGATTTACATTACAACTATTACCGTTATCTGACTTCATGATAATACCAACTTCAGCAGATAGCGCTGTTGCATTATCATCGTCTATAACCTTTGCAGAAATAATATGATTTCCAATGGTGGCTACCCAGGTTGTCTCAAAAGGAAATGAGCTATCTTCAGCTATTTTAGTACCATTGGCATAAAACTCTACTTTATTAATGGTACCATCACTATCTGAGGCATTTGCAGTAATCGTAACCGTTTGGCCTAAAAAATAAGTTGAACCTTCTTGCGGTGTTGTGAGTGTGACTACTGGAGATTGATTTACCGACGTCGAATCATCTTTGAATACCAAATGATTCAAATTAAAATCATCGCTATCCATCACTATTCTTAGAATTTGTTTTCCTTGTGTAAGCGGGATTGACGTACTTACCGTTTGCCAATTTTGCCACCCCCTAGTATTGGGAACATTGATAGATCCACTTACGTTTTGTCCTTCTATTTCGATGTGAAATTTGCCTCCAGATGATATTGAGGCCACTCTGGACTCTAAAGTATACGTTTTTGATTCAGCCACGTTAACTGTGTATTCTAACCATTCGCCAGACTTGATCCAGCCGATATTATAACCACCTTCAGAACAAGGCTCGATATCTACTTTGTCGTTTCGATAAGAGCCTCCTTCATTGGTGCCGGTAATATCATAAAAAGCTATGTTCTCACCCCCAAGATCATAATGTTCAGTTTCAATTTTACCAGGAATCGGTATGGCATTTCCTGAGTATGGTGTTTGGGTAGTACCATCATCACCACCAGGAAAATCATCTGTAGGAAATTTAATTTTATTGCGTATCCATTTTCCGGCTTCTTTAAGTTGATCAACTGTCCAGAAACCCGATGCACAAGTACCTGTGTTCCATGCTGCCCCCGATCTAAAATCATCAGAGTAGTTCCAACTTGTCCAACTTATTTTTTTTCGACGCATAAGATCAATAAATTGTTGTGTCATTACAAAGTCGTTAGGGCCGTCACCAGTATATTCTTGACTACCAAACTCAGTCACAAAAACGGGTAACAAATCTGATGCGCTATCTAAGGTGTTTAAATAAGCATCTCGATGACTTTTTGCATAAACATGAAACGTATACATAACATTATCGAAACGTAACGGATTGTCGATGACATCTTGTAAGCTTCCTTCTCCAGAAACTCCAAACGTTGCCCACCCTTGTGTTCCTACTAATACGACAGCATCGTTATCTATCCTTTGAATAACAGGTATAATCTGATCAGCATAATTTTTTATACGGTTCCAGTTAACGCCTACACCATTCGGTTCGTTACAAACGTCGTAAATGATGTTGTTTTTATCTTTGTGAAGATTAGCGATATCGGTAAAAAAACGTTTTGCATTTTCAAGATTTACATTGGGATCTCCCGGGTTTAGCTGATGCCAATCTACCAAAGCATACATTCCTCTTTCAGTTGCTTCATCAATTAATCGACTTACTTGATTTGTATATCCCACGGGGTCAGTTTCATATCCCCCTTCTTGTACATACAAAGAAATTCTAAGGATATCAGCATCCCAATCATAGGCAAGAGCGTCTAAGGAAGATTCGGTTAGACAGTTTCCCCAGCCATACCATTGGATTCCGTGAGTACTCATTCCACGAAGTTGTATTGGTTGATCGTATTGATTACAAAGTTTTGTACCGCAAACCTTTAGTTGACCATTTTGAGCTACAGGAGTGTTTTGTGCTCTTACAAGGGTATTATTGCTTACAAAGAAAAATAGAAACAATAGAGTAACTGTACTAAATAACGTATTTTTTGGTATCATAATTAGATTTTAAGATGAAGAAGTTGAAAAAAATACAAATAAAACCATCCGATGATATATCTAATAAAATCATCGGATGGCTAAAAGAAAGGAGTTTATCGCTTGATAAGCTTTCCTGTAGTTTTACCTTTTGCTGTCGCAATTGTATAGAAGTATAGTCCTTCTTCTAATTTACTTACATCAAAAGTTTTCAAATTATTTCCTTTTTGGATTTTGGTACCTCGGTATTCTAATACCATGATACCTGTAGCATTAAATATCTGAAGATCCAAAGTACTGTTGAACACATCACTTTCTATATTCAAATTAATCACATCTCCATTAACAGGATTCGGTGAAACGGTAGCAGCAATGGTAGCTTTATCCTGAACAATCGCCGCTCTACTATCTAAACCATCAAGATAGGCTCTATGTGGATTAGAGAACCCAAATCCGGCAACAATATCCCAGTTGATAGACCAGGTCATTAATCCTCTAAAGTTTCTATATCCCGAAGGATTTCTAAGGGTATATTGACCTCCAAAGGACTGACCTTTAATTAAATAATCCAATGCCTTGTGCACTTCGGCAGCTGGAGTAAATCCTCCACTTGGTGCTGCAGGGCCATTTGCTGGCAATCCTATCATAACTTGGTCTTGACGCAGTGCAGGAAATTGAATTCCGTTTACCGGGAATCCTTGTAGTAACATTTCTGCCATCGCTACATGAAAATCTGCAGTAGCCTGGGCGTACACCTTGTCATCTAACCCGCGCATTGTTCCAGAATTGTAATGTTGTACGTGTATATAATCTAGATCTCTACGTAATTCATGAATAACTGGTAAATATGCTCCAAAAGTACTTCCGTAAGCAGAATATCCGCCTTGTACAAAGGCTGTTTCGGGAGCCATAGATAATACAAAATCAGAATCAAATTGTGCTAATATCGATTTAAATGCAGTAATTAAATGTACTACTTTGGGACCTACAGGATTTCTAAAATCTGTGTCTCCAGCACCCAAAACAATCGAACTTCCTTCAAAATCTATATCCATACCATCGAAACCGTACTCTCTTATCATATTGATCATAGAGGTACTAAAGATCTGTGCATCAGCAGGACTATCCACATCGACTGCTCCGGTAGCACCTCCCATCGAGATGACTACTTTCTTACCTCTACTTTGTAAAAAGGCCACATCATTTTTGAACTCTTGCGCATTTGAATATAAAGCAGGGTCTGGTGTAAAGGTCATATTGGCTCCGCCAGGTACTGTTGGTATGGTAAAAGCCACATTGATCACATCCCATTTGTCTGAAACTTCTCTTAATCTGGGGAATGAAGAACCGTTATCAAAATTATGCCAGTATCCTACCAATAATCTTTTAGGAAGATCTCCTCCGGGATTTGGCGGATTGGTAGATCCCACAGTGATAGTTACCGCTGTAGATTCTTCAGTTGCATTCTCATTATCTGTTGCTTTGGCTACCAGAGTATAGTTGCCTTGGGATGCATTGTTCCAAGTAAAACTGTAAGGGCTGTTTGTATCTTCTCCTATTTTAGTTCCGTTTCTGAAGAATTCAACTTTGCTTATAGTACCATCACTATCTGAAGCAGAAGCGTTAATAGTAATCGCACTTCCTGTGGCAAATGACTGCCCGTTCCCTGGTTGTGTGATAGAAACTGTAGGTGATTGATTTCCTCCGGTACCTCCGCCGTCACAATCTCCTATTTCTTTCCATGCGTTAGGCCAAGCCCATCCGTTTGGATCTCCGGGAGCATAGGGTCCACCAACAGTACACCATCCAGCTACGATACATTCGTATTCTTTACCAAGGTTTCGTACCCGATCACCATCCCTATAAGTAGCACCATCTACATATTGTGCTGCATCACAACCGCCTGTTTGGTTTTGAACAGTAATTGTAATCGCTGCAGAAGTAGTGCTTGCGCTATCATTATCTGTTGCTGTAGTAGTTATGCTATGACTTCCTACAGTCGATGTCCAATTTGCCGAATAGGGCGCAGAAGTATCTTCGCTAATTGCAGTTCCATCAATATAAAATACTACTTTACTGATACTTCCATCAACATCATTTGCATTTGCTGTTATCGCGACGTTTTGTCCCGTTGTAAATGATGCATTATTACTTGGACTTGCAATAGAAACTACGGGAGCCTGATTTACAGCATCTCCTATCACCGAAATCGAAACCTCAGAAGAAGCACTTACTGCTCCTTTGTTGTCTGTAGCCCTTGCTGTTATAGTATGATTTCCTACTATTGCTGTCCAATTCGTACTATAAGGCGAAGTAGTATCTTCACTGATTAAATTTCCATCGACATAAAATGCAACCTTTGAAATGTTTCCATCACTATCAGAAGCATTTGCAGTGATAGTTATAGTATTTGCAACTTCAAAAGAAGCATCTACCGCAGGCGCGGTAATAGTAACCTGAGGTGCCTGATTGTCGGGCTCACAAGGATTACCAGCTACCTGATTAATAGCAGTAAGCAAAGATGTTGATTGATCATTAGTGTCATGAGATAGCTCCCATATCATAATACCTCCCGCTCGTTGCTGCGCTAATTCGGTTTTGGCTTTTATGGTAGGAATTCCGTTGTAATTTCTACCTTGAAAAGAATCACTATTAGGACTAGCACCCATAGCTAATAAGTTAGCATAGCTTTCGGGTTGTGGTCTACAATAGAATGGTACGCCAAGTATAGTTTTCTCTTTGGGTAATCCTCTTCCTAACCAATAATCTAAACCACCGGTTGCTTGTGCCATAGAACCATGAGAAGGACCATCATATGCCATAATGTTTAAGAAATCAACATCATCAAAAACACCGTTTAGTACTCCGTCTGCATTCCAACCTGCTACTACCACCGCGGCGGTTAATAATTTACCTCTGCTTCGCATCGCCTGCCCCAGTTCTTCCATAAGCAATTCGAAGTGTTGAGGCTCATTACCTTCTCTAGGGTACTCCCAGTCCATATCAACACCATCGAGATTGTATTGATTCACAAAATTGACTAGATTAGTAACAAATGCTGTTCTCGTAGCCGGGTTTGCAGCCAATTGGGCAAAACGTCTATCGACACCACCGCCATCGCCTATATCCCATCCTCCGACAGCGATCAATACTTTTACGCCTTGTTGCTGTCCTTGTCTTACAATTTGTTGTAATTTACCAGGATTACTTAAGGGTTCTAGACTACCATCACTTTTTGGAAGTGCGAAAGAATAATTAATATGTGTTAACTTATCATATTGTATATTATTAATATTACCCCAAGATGGAACATATCCAACAACTTTAAAACTATCACCATCACAGCCACCACCACCGTCAGAGGTTACATTTATGGTCACAACTGCTGAAGTTGTAGCTGTATTGGTGTTATCTGTTGCTTTTGCTACAATAGAATGATTTCCTAAAGTTGAAGTCCAATTCACAGCATACGGAGCAGCAGTATCTTCACCAATCTTACTGCCATCTACATAAAATTCAACTTTGTTGATAGTGCCGTCTGCATCTGAAGCATTAGCAGTTATAGTTACCGTATTGCCAACTGCAAAAGACTGTGTGTTGGTAGGAGAAGTAATCGAAACTTGAGGGGCGCTACTATCACCTCCTGAACAAGCTCCTAACAACTCCCATACATTTTCTCTGTTGGTAACCGGATCATTATTTTGTGTCCACCATTTCGCTTTGTATTCTTTTCCTTGGTAAGAAACGATATCGCCTCCGTTGTACACTTGACCTTCAACATAAGCAGGAGCAGTACAATTTCCGCTACCACCTCCATTTACAGTTATAGAAATTGATGAAGATCCTTCTCCTTCTTCATTATCAAAAGCTGTCGCGGTAATTGTGTAACTTCCTTCAGACACATTTTCCCAATTATATGTAAAAGGAGCGCTTGCATCTTCTCCTAACAGCGTACTGCCATTGTAAAAAGCTACTCGACTTACAGTACCATCTGAATCTGATGCATCTGCCGAAATCGAAATACTCGATCCTGCCGTAAAAGTTGCATCTTGATTAGGGCTTATTATGGTAACAACAGGTAATTCATTACCTCCCACACCTGTTACCGATATGTTTACTTTTGCTGTTGCGCTCGCACCTTTATCGTCAAAAGCTTTGGCTATTAGATCGTAATTTCCTGCAGAAGCATTGCTCCATGTATAGGTGTAGGGTACGCTATTATCTTCAGATAAAAGTGTAGTTCCTCTATAGAATTGCACTCTTACAATCGTACCATCGGGATCACTGGCACTAGCCGCAATCTCTATAGCATCACCAGCTGTAAATATATCCCCGGTATTGGGTGAAGTAATAGAAACCATAGGAGATTGATTTCCTACTCCTCCACTTGCAAATACCTCATTCAAGGTATTGACCAAAGGAGATTTCACATTTGACCATCTTTTTAGTTTTGTACCAAAGGATTGTGCCGGTCCTGAAAATTCAAGATCACCAAAAACAGTCCAAATTATAGTTCCTGCAAGGTTATTCGCATTGATGAACTTGGCCTTTTCAGCTATAGATTTTTCATTATCATAACTTAGAAAAAAGTTTCCTTTAGTCATGTACGGAACTTTGGCCTGGTCATCCCATTGCTCTACCCAACCGCTACCCGGTCCTGTTTTCTGTTTAATGAAAAAATAATTAGGAGTACCATCATATACATCTTGTGGCCAATTTGTATAATCGGCTGCGGTACTTACGGGACCATCCGGTTGTATAGTAACATTTCTTTTAACGGTAGGCGCGTTTAAGTCTGCAGCCCCATCGGTAATAACTCCTCTACCATAGAAAGGAGCTCCAAAGTTAATTTTGTAACTAGGCACTCCCATTGCTGTCATTTTACTTAGCAATGTTTGCCAGTTAAAATCAGGTGCTTCTGCTCCGTCATAAGGATATATTGGTGCATTATGCCCTGCAATGTTTGACCATCCGCCATTAAAATCGTAGGTCATCATATTAAAATAATCCATCGTATTAGAAAGTTTAGACCAGTTAAACCCTTCTAACTTTTTATAATCGGCTGCCATCGCGGCAGTGATTAATTTATCTGGTCCGATGGCATCTCTGATCTCTTGTACAAGAATTTCAAAATTGGCATAATCGGCGTTGGTTCCGGTAAAATTCATTCCAGGAAATGGTCCAGGATATTCCCAATCCAGGTCGATACCATCAAAGCCCATATTGATCAGTTTTTTACAGTCTTCAATAAAACGTGCTCTTTTAACTGGGTCTGCGGCCATCTCTGGAAAATGTCTGCACATACTCCATCCTCCCAAGGAAGCCATAACTTTTACACCATTATCATGTGCCAGCTCCAGCAGACCTTTGGCTTCGCTTCCTTCTTTTGGAAGCGGCAAAGGTAAACTACCACTAAGCCCCCATTCTGGATGTGTCCAGGTGTTGCCACCAACTGCTACTTCAAATCCTAGAGCTTCGGCTCTTTGCTTTACAGCCTCACTAATCCATTGAATGGGTTCAATTTCACCAAAAAGTATATAGAAATCCCAACTGCTGTAAACATCTCCATATAATAAGTCACCTGGCTGCTGTACAGTACCTGGCTGATAGATATTCTTGTTTCTCAAATCTCCGCTATGCAAAGATCCGTCGACTGCAACTCCAAAAAAGGAATAATTCAAAATCGTATATTTTGAATAATCGATATTTAACTGTGTTAAAGCTCCTGCAGAAGGTAATCCTGCACTTGCTGCTTTCCAGGCATCCCAATTCGTAATATAACCGATAATCTGTTTATTATGATTGGATGTATTCGCACTACCACCGGTATTCACTTGCGCATAAGAATTATTTGTAATACCGACAAACATTAGGAAAAGTAGGACCATTGAAAACGATTTCCAATAGCACCAGCATTCATTGAGTGTAAATTTTGGGTCTTTCATAATCGATTGTGTTAAGTTTAAAAAGATTTATTTGTGTTTGTAGAAAAGACTTTCTGGCATCTTTTCTTTGCACATGAAAATTATAAAGAAGTGTTAACCCCAAAAAACTAATTAGCTGAATGACTCAAAAATGTAGCTGTTTAGGTTACAAATACCAACAAAGAGATGTTTGACATTTTATTGTATTTAATGCAAGAAACTATGTTGTTTAGCTAAAAAAACAAAAGGTTTAACAAAAAAGAGCTATTTTCATTGCATATTTGTTATATAAAACACACAACTCAATCAAACTTAGTAAAGACATATTGCAGCACGGTCTGTTCTGGCTAATTTATTTTACTCTTAATACTTTGCGTTGGGGTAGTTATTTTGAAGATTATTCTTATTCTTTTCAATCTAATCTTGTAGAGTTTTTTGTTCATATACTATTAGTATACTTCAATTTATATTTTTTATTACCTCGATTGATCCCTAATAAATATTTAGAATATATCTTTATTCTTCTCGTTTCTATTTTAACAATGACCCTAGCTCGCATTATGTTTACGTACGAATACGTAACTACAGATGTTTTTCCTGAGTCAGAAAGGTCTAAAAATTCAATTTTTGACATTAATTATATCACTGCTGCATTTATTGGTGAAATTTATGTTATTGGTTTTACGACAGCTATAAAGATTACTATTGATTATGCGAAAAACTTGCGAAAAACCAAAGAATTAGAAAAACAAAGTTTAAAAACCGAACTTTCTCTTCTTAAAACACAACTTCAGCCTCATTTCTTTTTTAATACCTTAAACAATGTATATTCTCTAACTCTAGAAAAATCTGATCAAGCCCCTGAAACTGTCGTAAAACTTTCAGAATTTATGAGTTATATAATTTACCAAGGAAATAAAAAAAGAGTCTCTTTACTAGATGAAGTTAAGTACATTCAAAATTATATTGACTTAGAGCGTTTACGATTTGGAGATCGTGTAGAGGTTAAGTTTTCTATTTCGGGTAGGATCGAAGGTTTTAAAATACCACCTTTATTACTATTGCAGTTTGTAGAAAATTCTTTTAAACATGGTACAAGTTATGAATTGGGTAAAGTAAAGCTATATCTAAATCTTGAAGTGAAAGGAGATTGGCTTATTTTTACAACCCATAATAAAAAACGTATCGAAACTGAAGATTGCAAGAAAAAAGGTATCGGTTTAAAGAATACAACCCGCAGATTGAAACTATTGTACGAATCGAATTATGATCTTCATATAGATGAAAACGAAACTGATTATACGATTACTTTAAAAATTCCTTTATAGGGGGATAAAAACATATGGTATTCATCCAATCGGTAATATCTATTACCTGCTTTTTAAGAATCATACTCAATGATACGAATATTAAAAATTTACAGCACTACGCTAGCACTTGTCATATTCTCTTACATTTCGGCACAACAAGAACAAGAAAACCACGTTGTTAACCATTTTGGAAGTAGACAGGGTTTGTCTCACAGTAATGTAAATTCTATTGTTAGTGATCAACAAAACATCAAATGGATAGGAACAGAAAATGGTATTACCAAATACAATGGTTATGAATTTGATTATATCCGTCTAAATAACAAGTATGCCGAATTAAAAAATGAAAATATTGCAGTTTTATATACAGATTACCTTAATAACCTCTGGATAGGAACAAAAGGTGGCGGAATTTCGATGTTAAACATCGAGAAAAATAGTATAAAGAACTACAGCTATTTAATAGATCCCAATAATAAAAGCGACCAACGTATTTTAAGTATAGAACAAGATGCACAGGGTCATATTTGGATTGGCACCTGGGGGAATGGGATATTTGTGATTAATCCCAAAACCGAAATGCTTTTATATCACTTCAATACCACCTGCCTTGTATACACCATTTTAAAAGACGCCTACGGTAATATGTGGTGGGGAAATTATAATATTTTAACAACATATGATCCGATAGAGGATAAGCTTATAGAATTTCCACTGGATACAGAGATTACAGATCTAATTAATGATCCTTTTCGAGATAAAATATGGATAGGAACCGCTATTAATGCCAGTACGAACATCTATAATTATGATCATGCTACTCAAAAAATTAATCGGCTCAAAACGAATGTAGAAACGAGTTTTGCCAGATACCTGGCGCTCGATCGAGAACACAAATTATGGATTGGTACCTGGAGTAATGGTTTGTACGTAAGTGATCCTCATCTAAAAAAATTTACCAAAGTTAATATTCAAAAAAACAACAGTAGAAAAGACAATGTAAACTTTGAGACTGTGTTAGATATTCACATCGACAAAAATAATATCATTTGGTTGTCGATGGCTCATGGTGGAGGCATTATTCAGATTATTCCGAATAAAAAATTTAATAATGCTTATAATCTAATTACCAACAACTTACTTCAGAAAGATTGTAAT
Source organism: Aquimarina sp. U1-2 (assembly GCF_017897595.1). Lineage (GTDB taxonomy): Bacteria > Bacteroidota > Bacteroidia > Flavobacteriales > Flavobacteriaceae > Aquimarina. Next base: position 61,567 of record NZ_JAGKIK010000009.1, on the reverse strand, counting down.
ATACAATCCATCTATAAGGATCGTAATAAACTTTGGGTGGGTACTTTTGAAAATGGTTTATTTATGGGAAGTGACTTCTCTTCTTTAAAAAATCGAGAGTCATTACAACATAAAAGTACTATTTACCAGTATAAAAACAACCTATTTGTGGGTTTTTTGGAAGGGTATAGAATTTACAATACAGAAAATCAAAGTGAGATTTTTCGTTATCCTACCATAGAAAGGGTAACATCATTTTTGGTAGACCGTAAAAATCGTTTGTGGATAGGTACAGAGCATGATGGTATGGCTATGGTCCCGCTACGACATTTTTCCGAATCTGATCACTACACATATTTTCATGATGGAGGAAACGGAAATTTCAGACTTAATAACACCGATAGAATAACGGATATAAAGGAAGACCGAAAAGGTAATATTTGGGTAGGAACTCATAATGGTTTTCATCTTTTCGATGAAAAATCACAATCTTTTAAACATCAGACCCAGCTTTTATCTAACGATTTACCAAGTACTTTTATCAATCACATTTTTATGATAGGTCATATTACCTGGATAGGTACCGCAAATGGCCTGTTAAAGCTAAAGTTTACAAATAACGAACTAGAACTTTTACATAATTATACAATAGAAGATGGACTAAATAATGATTTTATTTCGTCTATAACTGGTGATGATGAGCATTTGTGGATAAGTACTACTACAGAGATTGTAAAGTTTGATGTCAAGAACGAAGCATTTACAAATTATGGTAAGATAGATGGTATAGAAACGTCTTCTTTCAATCAAAAATCAGTATATAACGATGGGGAATATATATACTTTGGTGGGATAGATAATATTACGTATTTCAATCCAAAAAAGGTTATAACTAATACGATTACACCCGAAGTTATAATTTTTAAAATTAGTGTTGATAATCAACATATCTCTCCCGGACAACTATTTAATGGTCGTGTATTATTGGATAAAAACATTAATTCTACCAATGAAATTGTGCTCACGCATAACGAAAAGACAATTTTAATCAATTTTGGACTAAATGATTATTTAGGAGAGTTGAACACCAGCTATAAATACAAACTAGAAGGTTTTCAAGATACCTGGATCAATTTAAATGACCGAAGCCAACTAAGTTTTACCGGTTTGCCTAGCGGAAGCTATGACTTGCAGATCATAGGTACAAGAAATAATCAGGTATGGAGTACGCCTAAAACGTTACGCCTGGTCATCAAACCCTCACCTTTTCTAAGTATTTGGGCTTACTCGTTATATTTCATAATTTTTTTGATGCTTCTATGGGTATTGTACTTTATAAAAATGCGCCAGGATAAACTTAAAAGTACACTTGAAATTGCGCGTATAGATAAAGAAAAAGAAGCTGAGTTAACAGAAGCTAAACTCAATTTTTTCACCAATATCTCTCACGAATTTAGAACTCCACTTACACTAATTGTTAGTCCGTTAATAGAAATACTAGAAGATCATACTGTAAGCTTACCTATTGCAGAAAAACTCACTATAGTCCAAAAAAATGCAAATAGATTATTAAACCTGGTAAATCAACTCTTGGATTTTAGAAAAGCTGATCATAATTTACTTACGCTCACAGTAGAGACTGAAAACTATGTCAGTTTTGCAAAAGAAGTTGCTACATACTTTAATGAACTGGCCAGCTCAAGAAACATACATTTTACCTTTACCACTAATTGTGATGAAATTTTATTTCCTTTTGATCGTAACAATATGGAGATTGTACTTTGCAATGTTTTATTTAATGCTTTTAAAAATACCGAAGATGGGGATTATATTACTATAGAAATTATAAAAAAAGGGAATCATTGTATCACTAAAATACGAGACACCGGAAAAGGAATAGAAAAAATAGATCAAAAAAGGATTTTTGATCGCTTTTACCAAATAAAAACCAGTGAATCTGCAAAGATTATTGGTAGCGGCATCGGCTTGGCTTTTTCAAAAAAAATCGTAGAACTTCATCAAGGTTCGATAACTGTAGACAGCCAAATAGATATCGGATCAGAGTTTGTCATTACCTTGACGTTAACACCAAATTATCCTATTCATAAACGAAAGAAAACTGATTTTATCATTAAGAATGAATCAAAAAATGAGATGAATGAAGTCTCTGTACTCGCCGAAATAGGTAACAAAAATAAAAATCCACGAAAGAAAACCATATTAGTAATAGACGACAATAGAGATATACGAGACTATCTTCGTGATTTATTATCTAATAGCTATGAGATAGAAGAAGCTGAAAATGGAGAAGTCGGATATAGAAAAGCTTTACAACACTATCCTGATCTAATTATTTGTGATATAATGATGCCTGTAAAAGACGGTTTATCGGTATGTAGTGATCTTAAAAAGAAAATCGAAACTTCACATATTCCTATTCTATTGTTAACCGCTCGAAGTTCTGCCCTTTTTGAGATTGAAGGGTTAGAAACAGGCGCCGATGATTATATTACAAAACCATTTAATCCTATCGTTATCAAAACCAAAATAGCTTCTATATTGTCGAACCGTGAAAAACTTAAAGCTTTTTTACAAAACAAAGTAAAATTTGAACCAGCATACGACCATATTGTCCAGTTTGATGAAGAAGAAGCATTTATACAAGAAGCTATTGAATTGGTAAAAATCAATTTTCAAAATAATGAATTTGGCATCCGGGATATGGTGAATACATTTCATATGAGTCAATCCTCGCTATACAGAAAAATAAAATCATTAACGGGACTCTCGCTAACCGGATTCATCCGGTCGGTTCGATTAAAACACGCCGGGCAAATGATTTTGAGCAGTAATGCCAAATTGAGTCATATCGCCTACGAGGTCGGTTTTAACGATTATAATTACTTTAAAAAATCTTTTAAAAAACATTTTGAATGTTTACCTTCAGCATATAGGTCGAAACATAAATTAAAAAACGAATAACCATTTTAGTGCCTTAATCTACTCAAAATTAATATTGTTTACGAATATCCGTAATTTAACCTAAACGGTCTGCGTCAAGCTGAATACTGAAACGAGTTCAGCACAGGCTCGTTTCAGCTTCTCATCTCAATGTACTGAAAATAAACTTAATGAGATCCTGAAATGAATTCAGGATGACTTCTCAGTTAAATTTTAGGTATAATAACCGACAATCAAAAAATTGTTTAAGCAATTCTTGAAAAACTTGATAGGGATAGCATTATTAGAACTATGTTTTGCACTATTTGACATATTTTAAGAATCAATATTAGAATAATTTCGCTTTCAAACTACAACGAATACCAAATCTACTAGAAAATAATACCAATATGCTAGTTCATTTTCCCTTCTACTTCATTGTAAAAAAATTTCGTAGCTATGGCTATACACTATTTTTACGGTTTCGTATGAATGAAAACGCGTGCTCAGTTTTACTGGGTAGTAACTACACATTTTTTGTATTGTGTTCTATTAGATTTGGTATAACATATAACACAAACACTCATAATACCCCAGCTTATGAAAGTAAAATGCATAATTATTGACGATGAACCATTAGCAACCAGAGTAATTCGAAAACATTTAGAAAGTTTTGATGACTTTGATGTCACGCATACTTTTAATAATCCTGTTGAAGCCTTCCACCTGCTCTCAAAAGGGCAAATCGATTTGGTATTTTTGGATATTAATATGCCAAGGTTAAATGGTATCGAATTTATACGAAATCTTACAACTTCACCTTTTATTATTATCACTACGGCATATAGAGAATATGCAGTTGAAAGTTTTGAACTAGATGTTATCGACTATCTCGTAAAGCCTATATCGTTAAAACGTTTAATGAAAGCTCTTAACAAAGTTTCTCAACAAATTAACCTTAGAACAGAATCTTTGAAAGAAAACACAAACGATTCTCATACTACTTCATCAAAAAATGCTCATTTTTTTGTGAAAGTAAATAAGAAAATGGTAAAGATTAATTTTGATGAAATTTTATATATCGAAAGTTTGAAAGATTACGTTTCTATCAAAACTACGACTCAAGACTACATTACACATTATAATTTATCGGCTATTACTAAATTAGTTCCAGAACAAGATTTTATGAGGATACATCGCTCATTTACTATTTCTCTACAACACGTTAAAGCTATAGAAGGAAATTGTGTACATATCCATGATAAAATGATACCTATAGGTCGCAATTATATTAAAGAAGTAAAATGCAAAATTTTAAGTGGTTTTGCCACATAAATATGTGCGTTGTACTTTTAATTATTCATAGCTTTTTCATACTTTTTAAAATGTTCAACTAGATTTTCAAAAGATGGGATTACTGCTAATTCTACATCAACAACAGGAATTTTAGCAGTTTCGATGTGTTTATCAAACAGCTCTAATTGTGTAGAAGATATCTTATTATGTTTCATACAGTAGCTCAAAATATCTGCTAGTGCAGACAAATTCACGGCTATGGGTTTTACTTGGTTAATCACAGGATTATCAAAGCGGTCCAGATCACTAGACAAAGAGCTCCATTTTGATAAATATTGATGAACATTACTACGAACCTCTTTATCATTTGGGTCATTAAGTAGTCGAAGTACTACATCATTAAATTTTTTAGCATCTAGAGCATCACTAGTACAAGCATCTGCAAACAATGTAAAAGGTGAGTAGGTTTGATATTCAGTTCCTCCTTTATTTCGTTCATAATTTTTTAATGGTTCGCATACCCTCGATAAGGTTAAAATGGCTTCGATATCGTTCTCCTTGGTTATATTTCTTAAAATCACGTTTGCATTTTTGATATGAGTAATTCCTAATTTTTCGAGTTGCAAACTTACTTTCTCTAACCTACTTTTCATGTGATTTAGGTTGATTACCGTTGCGGGAGACCAAAACCGTTCTGCGATGGCTGCTGTTCTGGGCCAAATTCGGGAATCGATTGTGGTAGGAGTTACTAATTCACTCCACATGGTTACCTCTCCTCCTAAGATTTTAGCTTTCTGCTCTTTGGTTAGCGATACTCCCTTGGGGTGAGGATCTACTAAATAATGATTTTCTACAGGATGCATGCGATCAATGTAATACCCATTTGAAAGAACGGTGTGATAGCCAAGTTTTACCGCATTGATTAGTGACTCTCCATCGGGGAGGCCTTCATTTTCACCCCTCCACGAATGAAGAACAGCAGACTTTTCGATATCGGGACTCATAATCTCTTCCCAACCCATCATTTTTTTATTCAATTCTTTTAAAATTTTCTGTATTTTAATATTGAAATAAGTTTGTAATTCATGATTATTCTTAAAACCATGATGTTTCTTAAACTTTCTGATTCTTTCATTTTCATCCCAGTGTTTACCTTCATTTTCATCACCTCCAATATGAATATACTCGTCGGGGAAGAGATCAGACATCTCTTTGAAAAAAGCAGCTAAAAATTCGTAAGTCTTTTCTTTTGTAGGATCCAAGGTAGGGTCAAAAATACCTGAATTTCTTTCGATAGTATAAATTGTATCCTTACTTGCTATCTCTGGATATGCGGTAAGAATAGCTGTTGCATGACCAGGCACATCAAACTCAGGCAATACTCGTATACCTCTATCTGAGGCATATTGAATTACTTCTCGTATCTGCTCATGAGTATAAAATTGCCCTTCAGAACCTAATTCGTGTAACTTCGGAAATGTTTTTGACTCTACTCTAAAGCCCTGATCATCTGTTAAATGCCAGTGAAATACATTCAATTTAACAGCAGCCATAGCATCTAGATTTCTTTTAATTACATCTAGCGGTTGAAAATGCCTGGCTACATCGATCATAAGGCCCCGCCATGGAAATCTAGGTGAATCTTTTATGGTTACAGAGGGAATATAAAAAAATTTAGAATTTGAATGCACGAGTTGCAACAGAGTTTCAACACCTCTAATCACGCCTATATCTGTAGGAGCATCAATTTGAATACCCTGAGGGCTCACCGTCAGAACATAAGATTCGTCTTCAAAAAGGTTTAATTGACCTTCTCTGTCATAAGATGTTTTGAAAAGAACGTTATCTCGTTTTTGGGAAACCGGAAAACCTTGTTTAAAAAACACTCCGGTTTCTTCGCCGAGTTTCCTTATAAAACGCGTAACGGCTTTTTTAACTCTTTTACTAGAATTTTCTTGAATACCTGCACTAAAATCTCTGGTAATTACAAATTCACCTTCGTGAAATGTAATTTCTTTGGGCAAAGGCATAAGATTACTAAGCTTTTTGTCTGGTATTTGACCGTACCCCATTTGAAATACCAGAACACTAACTATTACAATATAAAAATATCTTTTCATCAATTTTTTTTAAAAGTGATACCGTTTAAACGCCTCGATCGCTGCGTAATCTGCAAGTCCCAATCGATGGTATTTCTTTGCGGTTTGTTGGTTCCTTTCTTCTGCCCTTACCCAGAATTCTCTTGAGTCGTCTCCTTGAAACATAACTCCGTCTTTTTGAGATTGATGAAAAAAAATCGCTTTTCTTTTTTTAAGCACTTCATCTGGGCTCAAAGGAACTGCCATTTCAATATCATGAATGTCCCATTCTTGCCATGCCCCTCGATAAAGCCAAACCCAACAATCCTTCATAAAATCCTCTTCTTTCAAAGTCTCGAGTGCCTTAAACAGTATATCGAGACATACTTTATGAGTACCATGTGGATCGGCAAGATCTCCTGCAGCAAAAATTTGATGCGGCTTTATATCTTTAATCAATTTTATAGTGATCGCTACATCTTCTTTTGAAAAAGGCTTCTTTTTTACAGTACCTGTTTCATAAAAAGGAAGGTCAAGAAAACGAACATATGCATCAGGAAGTCCAAAAAACCGAGTTGCCCCTAAAGATTCGCACCTTCTAATGACCCCTTTTAAATTTCTTACCTCTAAAGAATCTATAGTATTTTCTTGTTTCGTTTTTAGATCTTTGAGAATAGACGATGCTTTTTGATGTGTTGCATCTTTTGAATCCATAGTTTTGATAACCTCAGCATATTTGATAGCTTCTTCATCAGATACCGCTATGTTTCCTGAAGTTTGATAAGCAATATGCACAGTATGCCTTTGTTCTACCAAACGTAGAAATGTTCCTCCCATCGAGATCACGTCGTCATCTGGATGCGGACTCAAAATCAGTACTCTTTTTTTATGAGGTACATTTCGCTCTGGTCGATGGGTATCATCGGCATTGGGTTTACCTCCCGGCCACCCCGTAATAGTATGCTGTAGGGTATTGAACATTCTAATATTTAGGTCATATGAAGAATCCTCTTCAGACAAAAGACTAGACATCCCGTGATCGTTATAATCTTTTTCTGTAAGTTTTAATATAGGTTTTTTTACCTGATGACTTAGCCAGATAATCGCTTTGCTTTTGAGTTTCTCATTCCAACGACAAGGCCCTACCAGCCATGGTGTTTTAATACGAGTTAATTCTTCTGACGCTTCTTCGTCTAGTATAAAAGTAGTATTGTCATGATATTGAAGGTGGGTAGCAGGAATGTTCGATGAAACTGACCCTTCAATAGTTTGTTTCACAATTTCTGCTTTTTTATGACCCCAAGCCATAATAATAATCCGATGTGCCTTTTTAATGGTTCCGATTCCCATAGTAATGGCTCTTTTAGGAACATTATCAATACCAAAAAAGGCAGGTGCAGCATCAGATCGAGTTAAATGATCTAGGGTAATACTTCTGGTTACAGAATTGTAATGAGATCCTGGCTCATTAAATCCGATGTGTCCAGTTCTTCCGATTCCCAAAAGTTGAAAATCCAACCCCCCAAAAGAGTTGATCTTCAATTCATAATCAATACAATATTGATGAAGATCTCCTTGAGCTATCGCACCATTAGGTATATGTATGTTTTCGGGTAAAATGTCAACGTGATCAAACAGATGTTCGTGCATAAAATAATGATAGCTTTGTACATTATTTTTTTCCATAGGATAATATTCATCCAAATTAAAGGTCACCACGTTTGCAAAACTTAAACCATCTTCTTTATGCATACGTACTAGCTCTTCATAAACTTTAATCGGAGAAGAACCTGTAGCAAGCCCCAAAACGCAATATTCTTGCTTGTTCTGCTTTTCTTTGATCAAACTCCCAATTTCCTGAGCAATGATTACTGAAGCAAAATCTGAGCTTTTGAAAATTACGTTATGAATTTTTTCGAATCGAGTATCCTCAAACTTTCCAGCTTCTCGATAGCTAATATCTTTATAATATGGCAGCGCATTACTTTTATTTAATGTTTTGTCATACTGGGTTTCTGAACTCATTTTCAAGATAAATTAAGTAGTTTATAGCTTACAAAGAATGAAGCTATTATCTAAATCGTTTTAAAAAAAAGTTTTTCGACAGATGACATAAAAGGAATTATAAATGACTAAAAAAATTGAGTATATGGATCTAACCCATAAACTTATAAGCCATCTAATTGAAAACAAATCTTGTTTTGAGATAAGCCCAGGAGTATTTAAGTCTGGATCTTGTTGAGTTCATACATTTTAAAAATTATGAACTACAGCAATGGATACTTATTCTAAAACTTATGTCGTTTATCGATTAAAATAGGTCGTTTAGAGGATAAATTGAAAATGATTATAAAACTTTAATATTTTACAGTATTCACACACATCTATCATTTGATTCTCATCGATATAAAAACATTAAAAATGAATATTATAAAAAGCTTATTATTCATAGTACTACTATGTTTTGGGTGTAATAAGAAGGAGAAGAATGATCAAAAATCAACACAGTCTAATCATCAACCGCTATTCGAGAAGCTACCCTCGACATATACTAAGGTCAATTTTTCTAATCATATAAATGAAACGCTGTACTTCAATTTTTTAAACTACTCTTATATTTATAATGGTGGTGGAGTTGCTGTTGGAGATATTAATAATGACGGACTCGAAGATTTGTATTTCAGTTCGAATCAAAATAGCAATGCGTTGTATCTAAATAAAGGTAATTTTGTTTTTGAAGATATGACCAAAAAAGCCAACGTAACAGATGATTCTGGATGGACTACTGGTGTTTCTATGGTAGATATCAACGCCGATGGATGGTTGGATCTCTATGTATGCAAATCTGGATCACTAAATGATGACGAAGCCAGAAGAAATAAACTGTACATCAACCAAAAAGATGGCACTTTTCTAGAGCAAGCAAAAACCTATGGCTTAGATTCTAATGCCTATTCTACGCAAGCCTATTATTTCGATTTTGATAAGGATGGGGACGTGGATATCTACCTCGTAAATCACAGGGCCGATTTTAATAACAATGTTACGATTGACCCTAAAATAAGGTTTGATTTTCAAAAAGAAAGTACTGATCAACTGTTTGAAAATGTTGATGGAACTTTCACAGATATAACCAAAACATCAGGAATTTTAAATAAAGCCTGGGGATTAAGCGCATCTATAGGCGATTTTAACGAAGATGGTTGGCCCGATGTATACGTGGCTAATGATTTTTTGGAGCCTGACTTCTTATATATCAACAATCAAAACGGAACTTTTACAGATAAAATTCTAGAAATCTTTGATCATATCCCAGCAAATAGTATGGGATCTGATGTTGCCGATATTAACAATGATTTAAAACCTGATTTAATTACGCTCGATATGCTTGCCGATGATCATCAACGCAGTAAGGAAAATATGGCGACAATGAGTACTGAGAATTTCAATTTTCTAGTCAACTCGGGATACCATCATCAATATATGTCCAATATGCTTCAACTTAATCTAGGAGCAGGCGTTTACAGTGAAATCGGACAAATTGCAGGTATAGCAAAAACCGATTGGAGTTGGGCACCACTATTTGCTGATTTTAACAACGATGGTTTTAATGATCTTTTTGTCACTAACGGAATACAACATGATTTGTCAAATCAGGATTTTCGTAATCAAATGAAAAATAATATTCGTAAGCGAAAAAAAGTAACATTAGAGCAGGCCATCCAGATGATGCCATCAACCAAATTACAAAATCGGGCTTTTATGAATACCGGAGATTATTCTTTTGTTCAAAAATCGGAAGCATGGGGTATAGATGAAAAAGTAAACTCTAATGGAGTAGCATATGCAGATCTTGATAACGATGGTGATCTAGATCTTGTGGTAAATAACCAAGCCGACATAGCAACTATTTATAAAAATAATCAATCGAATAATTTTCTTTCAGTAGACCTGAAAGGAACGCAATCAAATCCAAATAGTATTGGCGCTAGTGCTACCTTATATACACGAGATAATCAGCAGGTAAAAAAAGTATATCCGTCTAGAGGTTTCCAATCGTCGGTCACCTACACCTTACATTTCGGACTAGGAAAATCTACACACGTCGATAGTTTGTTAATACAATGGGGTGATGGTAAGGTGAGTAAATTAGAGGCTATTAAGGCAAATCAACATGTAACATTGTCACATGCTGAGTCTAAAGATAATAGCATTGCTAATTCGAAAGACCATTTGAGCGCATTTTCATTACACAATGGTTCAGAATTCGGTATTCATTATGAAAATAAAGAAATTCCTTTTAATGATTATTCAAAACAGCTTCTTTTACCTCAAAAACAGAGTGAAAAGGGTGCGGTATTAACTGTAGCTGATGTAAATAACGATGGGAAAAACGATTTTTTTGTTGGAAACGGAAAAGGATTTGCAGCAGCACTTTACATTCAAAATAGTTCTGGAAAATTTGAATTATCGAGTAAGAATATTTTTGAAGAGGACAAGATCTACGAGGATAAGAAAGCTTTATTTTTTGATATGGATAATGATCAGGATCTGGATTTATATGTAGCTTCCGGAAGTTATGAAGATGAGCCAGATAGCCCATTACTACAAGACAGAATATATGAGAACGATGGTAGCGGAAACTTTAAAAGGGCACTTGCATTACCAGAGATTCACACAAACTCGAATGCAATAGCTGCCTCAGACATAGATCAGGATGGAGATATTGACCTCTTTATTGGTGGTGACGTCATACCTGGTCAATATCCAGTATCGTATTCTTCTCTTATCCTGTTAAATAATAACGGATCCTTTGCCAAAATGAATCCTGAAAACATGTCAAACTTTGACACATTAAGAATAGTAAACGATGCCATCTTTTCAGATTATGATCTAGATGGGGACCAAGATCTTTTTGTAGTCGGTGAGTGGATGGCTGTTCACATATTCGAGAATAAGAATGGTTCTTTTGAAGCATCAGATATCCCACAATTAGCTCAAAATAAAGGGTGGTATTTTAAGATTCATCCGTCTGACTTTGATAACGACGGTGATACCGATTATTTGATTGGAAATTTAGGAGAAAATAATAAATTTAAACCTAGCCCCAACAAACCTCTTCATATTTACGCAAAAGATTTTGATGCTAACAGTAGTTTTGATATTATATTGAGTAAAAAATCCAAAAACGGACTTTTAGTACCTGTTCGGGGAAAAGAATGCTCTTCTGAACAAGTACCAAAACTATCACAACAGTTTAAGACTTATAAAGAGTTCGCTTCGGCTTCTATTATAGATATGTATGGGAAAGAAGATTTAAATGAAGCGATACACTATACGGCTACAACATTAAGTAGTATGCTATTGATAAACAAAGGAAATGGTGCTTTTGATATTCAAAATTTACCTAAAGTTGCGCAATTTGGACCTACAACCGATTTTTTAACTGCAGATTTTAACAACGATGGAAGCATCGATATATTCGGAATCGGCTCTTTGTACGAAGCAGAAGTTGAAACTATTCGATATGATGCAGCCAAAGGGTATTTCCTTTTTGGAAATCAAGTAAAAAACCAAATTTCGCTTTCATTCAAACTTCCGAATATTTTGCATGGTTTACAATTAAAAGCTATGGAGTTGATTGAAATAAATGGAAATGAATATATAATTCTTTTAATCAAAAAGGAGCAATTAAAATTTCTAAAACTGAATTTTCATAATGAAAACCCTGATATATAGCAGCCACAACGCTATTAATCAGGGTTTTCGACAATTAAAAACTAATTTGTTGTAAATCAAATTTATGGACAAGTACCTGTAGTTTTCCACCAATGTTCACCACTACCCGGGGTCACCCAAATAGGACCTGTTTGAGCTTCGTATAAGGTACCTTGGTAAACTACCCGATCTCCTTGGTTGTACATCGTCGGATAAGGCTGCCAAGCCGTTACCCCGTTACAAGATGATCCTCCTCCGGTAGATTGAATGCTGATAGTAACAGATGAACTAGCTGTAGCTCCTCTGTTATCTGTTGCTTTTACTATAAGGCTATAATTTCCTACTGCTGCGTTTGACCAATCAAAGGAATAGGGACTTGCAGTATCCTCACCTAATTTGGTGGTGCCTTGAAAAAATTCAACTTTAGTAATACTACCATCATTGTCTGAAGCATTTGCAGTAATTACTACTGTTTGTCCTGCAGTCATAGTTGTATTATTTGACGGAGCCGTAATTGTTACCGTAGGTAATTGATTATCAGTTTCACTACCGCCGTTTCCGCAATTTTTAACATATTCCCAAGGATTAGGATCATTAGTAGCAGAAGGAACATCACCTCTTGTCCACCATTTGGCTCTGTATAGTTTATTTTTATAAACTGTTTCTTGACCAGCTGTATATACATTTGCAGCGTTCCATGTCGGCGACTCACAATCGGTACCACCGCCGTTACCGCCACCATCTCCTTCGCCAGAATAAGGTGACTCTGGATAATTTTCTGCATTAGCAATAGCTTGTGATTGTGCTGTACCCCCTAAAACCTGACTAGCAACATGCATATATCCATAAGCCGATGAGGCACCGTCGTCTAGCAACAATTGCCAGATCATTACCCCATCGTTATTCGAATTATTAGCTGAAATATGAGCAGAAAGATCTGCCATTGTTTGATACGTGTATGTAAAATAAGGCCCCCAGGGTTCATTAGGATAATGAGTTCCTGCTGCAATAGAAAATCCATATTGATCTGCATAATGTTTATAGGCATCATACATTATTTTTCGATTGCTAGCAGCACCCGTATTATATCCTTGATAAGCGATTAAATCGATTTTATCACCTACAGCTTTTATAACGGGGATCATATGACCTGTAGTTGCAAAACCATATAAGCTTATGGCTTGATTAGGCGAGGTAGCTCTATACAAATTTGCATCAGATTCTCCGGTTACTGCATTTCTTTTATTGTATGCGTAAGGAGATGCAGGATCATCATTATTTAATCCTCCCAAAGCACCAACACCTGCTGGTGCACACGCTAATAAGTATTGCCCTTTAGGCATGATGGCTCTAGAATTAGTAAAAAAATCAATAAATCGCTGTACATTAATAGGCTCTCCAATAGTTGCAAAACTACCATTAGGTTCAAAATCCCAGTCGATCCCTTCAAAACCCATATCATCTACCAAATCTTTTATTTGCTGATAATTGATATCATATGCAGCATTAGAACCCCAGTATGTTTCTCCACCAACAGATAGAATAACTTTGATTCCCTTGGATTTTAAGGCTGCAATTGATTCTTTTAATGTTTCACCTCCATAAGGGGTTTGGATTCCTGTATTCGTAATATCCAAAGATCCTTTTTGATATCTTAAATTAGGTTTAGCAAATGCCAAAAACACATGAGTAATATGTTTAGGAATATCTCTTAATTTTGATCCTTGTCCGGTAGTGGTCCAACTTTCTGACCAAGAAGGAAAATATCCTAGAACTATGGGCTTGGTGAGTAACTTATCACTTTCTAATAATTCAGTTGTATTTGCATTTTCAGGTGTTTGATCCATAAAATTTTCGTGCGTACACGAAAGCAAAACAACCTGTAAAACAAAGACTACAGTAAGTTTTTTTAGTAGTTTCATAATTAAAATAGGTATTTGTGTTAGGTAGTTTTGTGATCATATGATTTTTAAAATTGATAAAAGAGAGAAATTGGCCAATAGTCGAATTTCCCTCTTTTGATATATAGCAATTCAAATTAAAAATTTCCTCCGGGTACATCCCACCAGAGTCTTGTGCCAGCGTTGTCGGGGCCTTTTAATAAAGATTTTGCATCTTCTACGCCTTGGGGATTGGTACTCCTTTCACTTGCTGGAAAAGCCAATCTGCGTACTTGAATTTCTGTATCTACAGTACCCCCACTATTATTTACTACAACGGGAAATATCTTTGGATATCCTGTACGTCTAAATTCGCTCCAAGCTTCCTGTCCGTCAGGGAACATGGCTATCCACTTTTGTGTGATAATTTTTTCAAGTTTTTTCTCATTATCATCTGCCTCATTCCAAGCAATAGTTACATCAGATAAAGCTTCAATATTATTAGAAGGAGTTAAAGGATCTATGTAGTCTAAGGGGGTGTTAGTGGAATTACTAATATAATCCACTCTACCAGATGCTTCATATTGAGAAAAAGAAGTAGTGATACCCCTTTCATAATTGGTACGCGCGTCACCTGCACCAGTCCATCCACGTAATGCTGCTTCAGCCTTTAAAAAATGAGTTTCTGCGGCTACCAACAATTGAATATCGGTTGTAGGATTTTCAGATAAGTCATATGTATTGCCTAATTTCGAAAATGCAACATAATCTGATTTTTGCTGAGAATCGTCTCCATTATATTTATCTAGTAAGGGCATTCCTCCACGCAATCCCTTCAAAGTACCTTCTACTACTTCAGATTCTTGAAACATTTTTGTCCCTCTAGGGTCTTCGTAACCAACCAAAATGGATTCCATAGAAGCATTCATACGTACATCATTCCAACTGGAATTAAAGATTGAAAGTGGATGTGTTTGCCCTCCTTTAATTATAAAATTCTTATCATTAGATGTTATCAAACCACCTGGATTGGATAAGGCTTTTTCTCCTTCAATTTTGGCTTGAGTAGGATCCACTTTTGAAATTCGAATGGCTAATCGCAGTCTTAGCGTATTGGCAAACATTATCCAAGACGGGATATTACCATCATAAACCAAATCAAAAGCTTTAAACTGACCGTTATTCTCATCAATTTGAGATAAAATAGCTACAGCTTCATCTAATTCTTGAAAAAATTGGCGATATACTTTTTCTTGAGCGTCGAAAGCTACAAAATCTACAGTACCATCGAGACCATAATTTGAATATATAATTGGACCATACACATCTGTTACTCTATGCATAGCTTCAACCTTTAGTATTAAGGCTAATGCAGAAAATATAGGAAGTTCTTTTTCTTTTGCCAGGTTTTGAATAACTTCAACATTAACCATTACTCCTCTTGCAGAATAAGGAACATCCCAAGCCCATTGATCCCAAAAATCTACAAAACCATAATTTGTAGTATTCACACCCTTAACAAAAGGAAGCGGCGGAGCCATATATCCACTAAAAGTATCAGCATTTAGATTGTGTTGTAGCTGCGTATGCCATGCCGGATCGTATCTGTATATATTTTGAAATATCGGGTCGAATGGCCCTCCTATATCTATAAAATCTCCTGCGCTTTGAGTGTCTGTAACTCCATTAGGATCCTGATTCAATGCATCAAAATCATCTGTACAGGAAAAAAGGAAAGACATTCCAAAAATTGTTACTAATATGTTTCTTGTTGTTAATTTCATGTCTTTTACTATTTAATTATATCTACATTAACTCATAAAGCTCATTATAATATTTAATCTTAAAACTAATCATGAGTCCTTATTCAAAAATCTATTTGTAGACATTGTGTTTGTAATTTAAAATGATAATCCTACATTAACACCAATACTACGTGTTGATGGCGAACCAAAAATATCGACTCCCTGCAATCCGTTACCAGTACTCAAAGATATGTTGGGATCGTAGGGTGCTTCTTTATAGAAAAAGAATAGGTTTCTCCCTATTACAGAAGCATTAATTGCGTTAAAAAAACTGGTATCGTTCAGTTTAAAATTATAACCTAACGATAATTCTGCTAGCCGTATATTGGTAGCATCATAAATGTACTCACCAGTAAATCCACTTCGCCCACCTATCGTACGGTAAAAATCTTGTGCTGGAATACTTACTTCAGAATTGGTAACCGAATCAAAAACCAAAACTTCTCCTGGTCTGTTTATAGTTCCTTCACCATCTGCTATTGCCTCGGAAAGGCTCATTACTTCACCTCCAAATCTTCCATCAACCAAAAAATTAAGCGTAAAGTTTTTATATGATATTGTATTGTTCCAACCCATCATAAAATCCGGATTTGCATTACCTAATAAATCAAAGCCTCGCCGAGTATTTTCGTCTGCTTCCGCTTGATCGAAAAGCTCATTTTCGTTTCTAATTGGTAGCCCATTCTCATTACGCAACAACTTTCTTCCGTAGATATCTCCAAAGGCACCTCCTTCTTTAATCAACAAAGCATATGCATTAACTGAAATTGGGGTAAGCTCTATGAAGTCATTAGGCAATATGTCACTTAACCTGATAATTTCATTCTCGTTATAGGCAAAATTAATATTAGAATCCCATGTAACTTTGTCGTTTCGTATTGGAGCAATAGTTATAGACGCTTCTAATCCACTATTTTCAAAATCACCACCGTTAAATGCGCTTAAATCAGCACCGGTAGAAGATTCAGCTTCTGTGGTTAAAAACTGATCAATGGTGTTGGTTTTATAATACCCAATATCAAAACCTAATCGATTATCGAAAAATCTCCATTCTGTTCCAATTTCAAAAGATTGTTGCTCTTCCGGTCTTAATTCTTCTAATGGTACTATTGTCGGGCGGTTCAATCCTCTTCCAGCAGGATCAACTGTAGCTATAGGGTTATTTAGAAAGCTTGGTATATCGTTACCAACCTCGGCATAAGAACCTCTAATCTTAGCAAATGTTATACTTTCTGGCATTTCGAACATTTCCGACAGTACCAATGTAAGCCCGTAAGAGGGGTAAAAATAAGACTCACTTACTGTAGAAGACCAATCGTTACGCGCTGTTAAATCTAGGTAGACCATCTCTTTGTAACCAAGTGTTGTGCTTGCAAAAACAGATTGTACTTCTTTTTGCTCTGCAATACTTTGCTGTAAAATGGGATTAGAGCCGTCGCCTAAAACAAAATTAGAGATAGTGAATACATTCGGAATCAAAAGACGCCCTCCCATACTGGAATCTAATAGTAATCCTTCGCCTAAATCAGACCTTCTTACGCTTGTTCCCAAATTGGCATTTATAGAAAAATCATCTGCAAAAACGGTATTGATAGTTGCAATAATATCACCATAAAGCTGAAGATCTTCTAATTCATTATACAAATACCTACCATTACGCGGAGCCAATGTAGGATTTGTAGTTGCAAACATTCGCCTTTCAAATTGATACATGTTTTTATCATAGCTACCTCGGGCTTGTATGGATAACCAGTCATTAAATTTATATTTTAAAGATAGTGACGCTAGTAATTTCTGATTTTTATCATCACTCTCATTTCGGTTTAATATCCAATAAGGATTTTGATCAACAAGATCACTCTCTTGTCTAAACCAGCGTTGTGCAAAAAGATTTCTACTAGGATCAAACTCTTCAAAACGTTCATAGTCTTGTAATGTTTCAGATTCAGAATTAAAAGTATACACACCCACCAACGGATTGTAATACAAGCCTGATATGGGCTTATTTCTAATACTTTGTGTAGACAATAATACACTTGCATCCACAGTAAGTCGATCATTTAGCAATTTTGCAGTTTCTCTTAAGTTTAAAGTGTGTCTTTTTACATTGTGAGTTGGGATGACACCTTCTGCAAAAGTATTAGCATAAGAAAAGTAAGTTTGAGCATGCTCTGTGCCACCAGACACAGAAATGGCATTAATAGCGGTCGTACCGTTGTTTAGAAAGCTATCGACTCCATCCTGAACTTTATCATTAAAATCTAATAGATACGCTGGGGTATCTACTGTAAGATTAGAAGATACATTTGTTTTGAAATTACCAGATTTACCTTTTTTGGTAGTAATTAATACAACTCCATTGGAACCCTGACTTCCGTATAATGCTGAGGCTGATGCTCCTCGTAGAATGGTTAAACTTTCAATATCCTCAGGATTGATTAAAGATAAGGCATCTCCCCCATCTCTGTTTCCGGCATTAGCTATATCTCCAAAAGAATCATTTGGTTGAATTGCTGAATTATTTAAAATTGGGATTCCGTCAATAACATATAACGGTTGATTGTTTCTAGTAGACGTATTACCTCGAATTGTTAATTTTACAGAGCCACCAACTCCAGATGCGCTCCTATTGATAACAACACCGGCCACCTTACCAGAGAGACTATTTACAGGATTTGCATCCTTTACTTTATTAAGTTCATCTGCATTAATATCCTGTGCAGCATAGGTAAGGGATTTACGGCTTTTTTGAATCCCTAATGCAGTAACCACAACATCTTCTAGCTGCTCTAGACTTTCTTCTAAAGCTACGTTAATACTATTGCTCCCAGCCACGGTTTTTGAGGCTGTCAAAAACCCTATGTAACTAAATTCTAGAACATCACCCGGTGAAGACTCGATTGAATAGTTACCATCAAAATCTGTTTGTACTCCTTTTGTAGTTCCTTTTACAATTACATTTACTCCTGGAAGCGGTACGGCATTATCACCTGCAGAAGTTACTGTCCCCGTTATTGTTTTTTCTTGTGCTTTTATTGAATGCATCGTACACAGCATAAAAAACACTGAAAAAATCAAAATAGTTTTTTTCATACGTTTAAATGTTTTTAAATTCTTGAAAACGAAATAATTAAAAAACCTACTACGTAGGTAGGCAGATTAAGAACACATCTAACCGCTACGCTCTCATCTTAAAAATTCTAGACATTCCCTTTTGTGAAGAAATTTTAAAATTTATTACTATTCGTCTCATGAAATTAAGATTGAATTTGTTTGATTATTCTTTTCTAAAGGTATATCTGAATAAATTTAAAATGGAAATTAAATATCCAAACAGCAGAAAAAAAACAACAAACAACACTTTTTTAGATACAAGTGATTTACAGATTTACACTTTTTAAATTAATTCGGTAACTATTTTGGTTTTAAGTAAAAAAACACATAATTTTTTCACGTTTTTTAACATTTTTTCACAAAAAAAGAATACTATAGCATGCTTACAAAAATATCTCAAGCATATAATAATCCTATTTCGCCAAAATATCATTTCCTATTTTGGCTGTGCTACTTCATGATTAATTTTATACGTTGGGGAAGCTACTTTGGTGATTACATGTACTCTTTAAAATCGAATTTGGTAGAGTTTCCAATCCATATCCTTTTGGTCTATTTTAACATCTGGTATTTGATCCCAAAATTTATTTTGAAAAGAAGGTTTTTTCTTTATGTTATTTTTTTAGTGCTCAGTCTAATTATAGTGTATGTGGTTCGAACAGGACTTAACTATATATTGGTTACCAAAAATATATGGCCAGAAGCTATTGGCAACCAAGAAGCTTTTAGCTTTAATCACATTTTGGCTGTTATTATTGGGGAACTTTACGTAGTAGCTCTAGTAACCGCTATAAAATTAACAGTAGATTGGATTACAGAACGCAAAAAAAATGAGTCTCTTAGAGAGCTTCAATTACAAACTGAACTAAAATATTTAAAATCTCAGATCCAGCCACACTTTTTCTTCAATACACTAAACAATCTTTATGCATTGATTATAGAGAAGTCTGAAAAAGCGTCTGACGTAGTGCTAAAATTATCTGAAATTATGCAGTATGTACTTTATGATGTTAAAGAGTCTAAAATCGGCTTGCTTAGTGAAATTAATTATATTAATAGTTACCTGGAATTAGAAGAGTTGAGGTATGGAAATAGAATTTCTTCAAAAATCGAAATTAAAGGAGACATCGACGATATCACTATTCCTCCCCTATTACTACTTCCCTTCATAGAGAATTGTTTTAAACACGGTGCAAAAAACAATAACGACATAGCCTTGAGTATCTATTTTGAAAATTTAAAAGACGAACAACTTATATTTAAAGCTGAAAACAATTTTAACTTACATAATCAGATTATAAAAAAACATGGGATTGGGATTGAAAATATTAAAAGACGCTTAGAATTACTATACAAAAATCGATATGTATTGGAAACAAAGATTATTGACAATACTTACAATGTGCTACTAAAAATTCCAATATTATGAGTATCAAATGCATAATTATAGACGACGAACCATTGGCTATTAAGGTTATAGAATCTCATCTTTCAGAATTTAAGAATATTGAATTGATTGATACGTTCAACAATCCTTTGGATGCCTTACAAACGATTGAGAGCGGAAATATTAACGCCGTTTTTCTGGATATCAATATGCCTGGCATGAGCGGATTGGATTTTATCAAAAATAGTAGACATAAATATCATATTATCATTACTACGGCTTATCGCGAATATGCAGTCGAGAGTTTTGAGTTAGACGTTCTTGATTACTTGGTTAAACCTATTCCGTTTAATCGATTTTTGAAAACGATAAATAAACTAAATCAAGTATTGAATCAAAATCATAGTAAAAACAATGAATATCTGGGAAACAAAGACCCATTCATTTTTCTTAAAGTTGATAAGAAACTAGTAAAAATAGTATTGAAAGATATATTGTTTATTGAAAGTCTAAAAGACTATATTAAGGTGATTACCAACCAAGAAAACTATCTCGTTCATAAATCACTTACGGGAATTACTGAAGAACTTCCTGCATCAAACTTTATACGAGTACATCGATCGTATACTATAGCCATTGATAAAATAAAATCTGTAGAAGGAAATTTAATTGAAATTGGAACCAAGAAAATTCCCATTGGGCGCAATTACGTAAAACATGTCAAAGAAACCATTTTTAATAACAACAAAGACTTACACGTCTAAAAAATCATTTAAATGATCACATTATCAACACTTGACCTTATTCTCATTTTCTCATTTTTTGCGCTTACCCTTATTATCGGCATAGTTGTTTCCAAAAAATCAGGAAAAAATACCAGCGAATTCTTTCTTTCTGGTCGCAATATGCCCTGGTGGCTCTTGGGGCTATCAATGGTTGCTACTACATTCTCAACAGATACCCCAAACCTTGTTACCGATATTGTTCGCAAAGGTGGTGTGTCAGGAAATTGGGCTTGGTGGGCTTTTTTAATTACAGGATTACTTACCGTTTTTGTGTATGCTAAATTATGGCGAAAGTCTAACGTTAAAACCGATATAGAGTTTTATGATTTAAGGTACGGAGGAAAACCTGCTCATTTTTTACGAGGTTTTAGAGCCCTGTATCTCGGTGTCATTTTTAATGTTTTGGCGATGTCTGGTGTTACATTGGCCGCAATAAAAATTAGTCAGGTAATGCTCGGGCTTGACCCTTTATACACAGTTGGTATCGCAGCAGTGATTACCGTAGTATTTAGTGCAGTAGGAGGTTTTAGAGGTGTTGTATATACTGATTTTGTCTTGTTTTTTACAGCCATGATCGGGGCTATTGGTGCAGCTTATTATTGTATCAATCTCCCCGAAGTTAATGGTATAACTAACCTTATTAGCCACCCACAAGTCATCGATAAGATTTCTTTGCTACCTGATTTTGATAATACAGAGTTGCTCATCACACTGCTTATTATTCCTTTGGCAGTACAATGGTGGAGTTCTTGGTATCCTGGCGGAGAACCCGGTGGTGGTGGTTATATCGCTCAGCGTATGCTCGCTGCAAAAAATGAAAATCATGCGATAGGAGCTACTTTCTTCTTCAATATCATGCATTATGCTATTCGCCCGTGGCCCTGGATACTGGTAGCACTAGCATCATTGGTGTTATATCCAAAAGATGATATCCATACCATGCAAGATGCTCAATACAATTATGCTCAAATGCAAAAGTTGGAAAGTACGAGAGCACTCACCGAAGAAGAAAAAACACAAATGGATACGTACTATTTTGCTTCAGAAGGATTGACGGCCATACGACAAGCTTTTCCGGAGGACAAAGTACAGAAAGATAAAATTGGTCATGACCTGGCATATTCAGCGATGCTTACTCGATTACCATCTGGCTTATTAGGTTTGGTGTTAGCTTCATTAATTGCTGCGTTTATGTCTACTATTTCAACACACCTTAACTGGGGGTCTTCGTATATCGTAAACGATTTTTACATACAACAAGTCAATAAAAATGCATCTGAAAAAGAATTAGTAAGAGTCGGTCGAATTTCTACCGCTTTATTAATGCTGATCAGCACTGTACTCGCGTTGAAACTTACAAACGCAAAGCAAATTTTTGATTACATCATCATGTTTGGTGCCGGCACCGGGTTGATATTTATACTGCGTTGGTTTTGGTGGCGCATCAATGCATGGAGTGAAATCTCGGGAATGTTCGCCTCTGGTATTGTTTCTGTTATCTTTAGTTTAGAATCTGTTGATATGACTTTGTTCCAAAAGGGTATGCTACCAGGATGGTCAAAGTATCTGCTTGTCGTTGGTATCACTACAATTATTTGGTTATTAGTCACCTATGCCACTAAACCAGAAACTCAAAGTGTGTTATTCAATTTTTATAAGAAAACACAGCCTGGCGGACCGGGTTGGAAAGTGATTCTAAAAGCGGCCAAAGCTCAACAAAAACATATACAAACCGATGATGGTACCTGGAGTGTTCCTTCAGGCATACTGGCCATGTTGGTAGGTTGTATTTTGATTTATGGGGTTCTTTTTGCTACAGGATATTGGATTTATGGTCGATACACTCTTGCCATTATTGTGTCAATCATAGTGATCATTGCAACATTAGTTCTAAGTAAGTTGTGGAAGAAAATTAAAACTACTATTTTGTGATTTTTAAGCAATCCATAATGAATAGAATAGTTATATTTTTTTTTATAGTATTACAAACAGTTCATTTATTTTCTCAAGAACAACAATTTACTCGACAAGATACGCTACGAGGATCAATCACTCCAGAACGTGAATGGTGGGATGTGATATATTATCATTTGGACATCCGGGTAGAACCTGATCGTAAATATATTTCAGGTAAGAACACAATCCACTATAAAGTTTTAAAAGAGCAACAAGTCTTACAAATAGATCTGCAGTCTCCTTTAACCTTAGAAAAGGCTATACAAGGTAATGCTATACTGAATGTTAAATCTGAGGGCAATGCACATTTTATAACACTTTCAAAAAAACAAAAAAAAGGAAGCATTGAGAGTATTGAAGTATATTATAGTGGCAATCCTAGAGAAGCTGTTAATGCCCCGTGGGATGGCGGAATTTCGTGGACTAAAGATAAAAACGGCAATCATTTTATAGCGTCATCCTGCCAGGGTTTAGGGGCAAGTGTTTGGTGGCCAAACAAAGATCATATGTATGATGAGGTCGATAGCTTATTGATTAGTGTAAATGTACCTAAATCTTTAATCAATGTATCTAATGGTAGACTTCGCAAGGTAGAAACCTTTGAAAAAACCAAAACTTTTCATTGGTTTGTGAGCAACCCTATCAATAATTACGGTGTAAATATCAATATAGGAGATTATGTGCATTTTGGCGAACAATATGAGGGAGAAAAAGGAACGTTGGATATGGATTATTATGTTTTAAAATATAATCTGAAGAAAGCAAAAAAACAGTTTAAAGATGCTCCTAAAATGATGAAAGCATTTGAACATTGGTTTGGCCCCTATCCCTTTTACGAAGATAGTTTCAAATTGGTTGAAGTACCTTATTTGGGGATGGAACATCAAAGTTCGGTTACCTATGGAAACCAATATCGTAACGGATACCAGGGGAGAGATCTCTCGGGATCTGGCTGGGGTATGAAATTCGATTTTATCATCATACATGAAGCAGGTCACGAATGGTTCGCCAATAATATTACCTATAAAGATGCTGCAGATATGTGGATACACGAAAGTTTTACGGCATATTCTGAAAGTTTGTTTCTTGAATATTATTATGGAAAAACAGCAGCAGAAGAATATATTAGAGGTACACGAAAGATGATTAATAATGATCGCCCAATTATCGGCACGTACCATGTGAATCAAGAAGGATCTTCAGATATGTACTATAAAGGAGCGAATATGCTGCTCACGCTAAGACAGCTTATAGGTGATGATGAGCTGTGGCGATCAATCCTTCGAGGTGTAAACGAGGTATTTTATCACCAAACGGTCACCACACAACAAATAGAAGCATACCTAAGTAGTCAAACAAAAATTGATCTCACCAATTTTTTTGATCAATATTTGAGAACTACAAAAATACCAACTTTAGAATATCATTTCGCCAATGGCAATTTAAAATATAGATATAGTAATATAATCGACGAGTTTGATATGCCCGTTCGAATTTTTATAGATAAAAAAGCAAAATGGATACAGCCCAGTACAGCTTGGCAAACCGAAAAATTAACAGGAAATAAGCTGCAGATAGATCCTAATTTTTATATCGATACGAAGGTAGTACCTTAGATTTTGTTTAAAATCTTTTTTAGATACTGCTAAGGGTATCAATCGTGGTGTAAAAGCCCTTAAATCGAAGTATTGCGCTATTTTTACTGTTTTCATACTGACTTTCAGATTTTACTATCTATTGATTAAAAAAGATGTTATCTTTATTTTGCTAGCAATTTGAATACGCGAACCGATGCAATTAATCTCCGAAATACAATTATCTCCTGAAAAATCATTACAATTATTTAAAGGAGATATAACCAATATTCCTGAGGCTCATAAAATTGATTTCTTAGTTCTTTCGGCATTTCCTGACAACTATGCTCCTACGACCACCTCTTTGATAGGAGCTTTGGACCGTAAAGGATGCTCTGTTGATATTTTGGCACAAAATAAAGAATTGGATTTAAGAGCGTATACACAATGCTGGGCTTCAAGAAAACTCAAATTTAAAAATATAGATAGAATTTTGTGTTTTGAACCCAAACCTGATCCAGCAGCAAATCCTTATTCACAAATTGCAGAAATATTTCAGAGCCTCACCTTTATTTCCAAAAGTCATTCAATCAAGAGTATAGCACTACCATTACTATTGACCGGCGAACAAAACTATGATGTCAACAAAGTCGTGAAAGAGCTTATAAACACAAGTTTGTTGTGGTTAGAAAAAGAACCTTTTGGTACAATTAAAATTGTAGAAATTAATGATCAAAAAGTTGCGCTATTAAAACAAGTAATCGATGAAAAGCGACAACTATTAGAAAATCAAAAAATTGATTATAAATATGATTTTTTTGTGAGTTACAGTCGCAAAAATGAACCAGAAGTAAGTCTTTTAAAACAGCAACTTGGGGGAGCATTTAACCTTTTTATAGATACCCAAAATATTGAAATAGGAACAAACTGGTTGGATAAAATCAATGAAGCTATGGCTAGCTCTAAACGTTTTATCGTATGCTTATCAGATACTTATGTACAATCTAAGGTGTGCAGATATGAGTACTCTTTTTGTAATTTAAAATACATAAAAGAGGGAAATGATATTGTATTACCCCTCTACCTCTACTCTGCCAAACTTCCTTTTGAGATGAGCATTCTTAATTTTTTTAATGCAAGAGAGGGCAATACTGATAAAATAACAGCATTTTGTGATTTGATTCATTCAAAATATTTAAAGTAAAACCCGTCTGTTCATTTTGGCAGAACTATTAAAGAAAAGCTTCAATTTGATAATTTTTTCATAATAACCTCTCGACTGCGAGATGACATAGAAGAAAAATTAGCCTGCCCTTAACTTGATTGGGTATATCGAGAAAGCTTTTCAAATCCAAAATCCTACGTCATCCTGAACTTGTCGAAGGGCTCGATACACTTCTTCCTCTGGTCGAAGCACTCCAATTGACAGATTTTGAATAGGAAATTTATAATTCGTAACAGGTAAAGTAAAGTATATTTTGACACGATCACATTACATTCATCAGTGGTATGTTACTATTTTATTTCGATCAAACCTTTGAATATTTGAATCTCAATTATTGAGTAAAATTAACAGCAATTGGTCTATAATCTTTTACTCATTATGCTTCGCTATTGCTATAATTACGGTAACCCGTAATATAAATCAAAACAAATTTAGTATCTTACTTATCTGACTCTTTTAAACGTTAAGGATATATGACAGATAAAAAAGACCGGCTAAAAGATCTAGAAGCGTATTATATTATGGATACTCTGCCAGAAGAGGATTTGAATGAGCTGGCAGAGATCGCATCAGCTATATGTGAAACGCCTATATCCTTAATTTCACTGCTTGATGACTCTCGACAATGGTTTAAAGCTGTAAAAGGATTAAAAGTTAGAGAAACACCTATCGAACAGGCCTTTTGCAAATTCACTCTTGACCACCCCGAAGAAGTTCTCGTCGTAGAAGATTCATGGCTCGACGAAAGGTTTAAGGATAATGCTTTAGTCGTAGGCGATCCTAACATAAGATTCTATGCTGGGGCGCCGTTAGTTACACCCCTAGGCAATGTTCTTGGTACGTTATGCATCATTGATAGAAAACCAAGACATATTTCTGAACATCAAAAAAAAGCGTTACAGTTGCTTGCAAAAAAGGTGATGGATTTCCTGAATTCAAGAAAATTGACCATCGAACAAGCCAAAACCATTAAATTTAATGCAAAACGACTACAAAGGCTAACAGATCAGGTTCCTGCTATCATTTTTCAATATGAAATCGCTACAAATCTGCAACAATCTATAACATTTGTAAATGAAGAAATTAATAATATAGACTTAAATATCAACTTTCAAGATGTTTGGACTGATCCGCGACTTCTTTTAAAAGTAATTCACGAGGATGATGTTGAAGCTATTAAAAATAGTCTCTATAATCTCTCAAAGTATACTTCTGTTTGGCAAGAAGAATTTAGAATTATAGATGCAAATCATAAAATTATTTGGTTCAAAGGAGTTGCCAAACGAGAAGTTAGAAATGATAGAACCATAGTTTGGTATGGCATCCTTCAGGATATTTCGATACAAAAGGAGTATGAACAAACTATTGAACAAATATCATTCGATATTTCTCATGTGCTTCGTAAACCGATCTGTACAATGCTAGGGCTTACACAACTCATAAAAAATGAAGAAATGAATGCACAATCCCTAAAGGACTACTCAAAATATATAGAGTTGGTGTCCACAGAGCTCGATATATTTACAAAAAAACTATACGATACATATCATAATAAGAAAAAGAGAATTCACACAATTCTAAATACAGAAAATACCTGAGTTTTGATCGTACTACTTTTATTATTTTTGATCAATGTCGAAACTTAAATACCCAGCAGGCGGTGGGAAGAACCCTTTATAGTGACGTTATGTTATGGCCGAAATGATGCGATAGTAAACACTCTAACAAAAAAGCTCATTTGGCATCTGACCATAAATGAGCTATTCCAAAGACAAAGCTCCGATAAATTTTATTCTACTTAACATCACTTTAAGACTAATATCCCTATAAATCCCTATTTTTCAGAAAATATTTAATCGTATACGTTTAATCCTTTTCGTGTATCAGAAAATCCATTATGGCTTGAAAATGCTGCAAAACCAAGCATTAAGTTATATTTTTAAGTGTCACCATAGCCCTTAGACTCCGTTCAAGGTAAACCGCTATGCTGAAACTTAGAAAAGACTTTCAACGCTTCGTCTCGCCCAAAGCAATGCTTTGTCATGGCATTTTCAAACCTCATAACGAAATTTTAATACATAAACTGGGTTTAAGTATTGTAAAATTAATGTATAATAAACTCATACCAATGCAACTAAAAATAAAAAGGTATACTATAGCTTCGCTACTACATATCAAAACCATCATTTTGATATGCAATCTTTTAAGTATAATAACAATGACTGCGCAAACTAAGTTTGAGAAAGAGCATCGCACAAAAGCAGAGCATGTACCTGTGGGAGCAACTGCATTTATTAGGCAAGCTTTCCCTGATAAAAAAGTAAAATGGTATGCAGAAGAAAGTCAGGATGGCCGTACGTATGAGGCGAAAACTTGTTATTCAAAAATCAAACATAGTATCGAATTTGATCCTGCGGGCCGTCTTATTGACGTAGAACGTAAGGTCCACTTCACATCACTTAAAAAACATACACAAAATCACATTACTTCTGCATTAGACAGTCTCTTTGAAAAGTACAAGATTATAAAAACACAGATTCAGTGGAAAGGAAATCCTGAAGATTTGCTACAATCTATCAAAAAACAAGAAAAAAATAAGTTGTCTTACCAACGCTATGAACTGGTTCTAAAAGCTAAAAAAGACAACGCTTTTAAAATGTATGAGATGCTACTGGACAGTATTGGAACAGTAGAAAAATTTCTTGAAATTAAGCAACGTCCTACTGATAATCTAGAGTTTTAAAAAGAAGAGTGCATATCCTATGAAAAAAACTTTAGCCATGTTTTTACTGCTTATGACCACCAAATATGTCATTGCACAAACTTCTTTTTCTTCAGGTATTTTGCCAAGAGTTCGTATTTCAACCAAAGTATCAGAAAAATTAAAATGGGTTAACGGTTTAGAGACAAGACAGCTTTTTATTGATGACACAAGGGAAGAAACGTTAAAATATGAATATGTACTTACCGATATATCGTCCCTACTTTCGCTAAAGATTGGAGCTTATGGAGCAATAAACGGGGGATATCTTTTACGATTTGAGGGTGATTACATTTTTCATAGAGCGATTCAACAGTTTACCCTGGTTCAAAATTATGATAGGATTCGACTAGGACATCGATTTGTTACTGATCAAACATTTGGTCGATCTGAATCACCAGAGTTTAGACTGCGGTATCGAATTGCTTTAGAAAGACCTCTTTCAGGAAATAAGGTAGATCCAAAAGAATTATATTTTAAAATAAGCAACGAATATCTTATGAAATTCCAAAATTCAGAAACCACTTTTGAAACCCGAATTTTACCGTTTATAGGATATGAAATTAATAAAAAAAATAAAGTAGAACTTGGGCTGGATTATCGTTTAGACAATTTATTATCTTCTGGACAAGAAAACGATCTTTGGCTTAGTATAAATTGGTATTACACCTTGTAAATAAAACTAAACTACTTCGGGACAAGCCCATGAAGTATCCGTTGAAAACAATTTTTAAATTTCGAGGCAAACCTCCGGGGAGGTATTATACTCTTTGGCGGCACCAGTAAACTAAGATATTCGAAGTAAATTTAGCAAGTTAAAAGTATCACACCACAGCCTATCACATGTGATATCAATTTTTTTACTATAGAATTCAATAATTTTAAACATTGCATTTTTAAAAGTGTTACTATTATAGTATCTTTAATAGAGGAATTTAACCTGCTTTACGCACTAGAAAATCCCCGCCTGCCATTTTATTAGAAAAAGGCGGGCAGGTACTACGGCTTGAAACTGCTGCAAAACCAAGCACTACGTTGTATTTTTAGGTTTCACAATAGCGGTGCTATGCTGAAACCTAGCAAACATTTGGTTTTTATAGCATTTTCAACCCTCATAACGAAATTCTAATGCATAAACCGGGTTTAAAATTAGGAAAGGGTAAATTTCTAATACCAAATCTGCTATAAAATAAAATAGCATAAAAGATGCGAAGCTACTTTTCTCTCCTTCGAAGCCATAAAATTATTGCATAGCCATAGCTACGGAATTATTTTTCAATGAAGTAAGAGGTAAAATGAACAAGGAGATTTGTGCTATTTTATGGTAGATTTGGTATAAGACAACAAATGGAATACAATTTTAATTTCGAATTAAGCTACGAGCTAACTTTTCAATGCTGGTTCGGCTTAGAAGTCGATTATTGAACCCGATTTATTGTATTAGAACTATGTCGAAAAAATTGTTATATCATTTGCTAATTATAGGGGTTGTGAACACATATTATTCATGTTCGAACGCTACCATATTATCAGATACTGAAGCAGCATGGGTAAGCAAAAACAAAAATAAAGTCACTGTAGCCCTATTTCCTTACTATAAACCCTATCAATTCGTTGATGATAATCAAAAAGTTGATGGTGTTTTAATCGACTATCTCGATCTTTTAGAGCAAAAAACAGGCCTTAATTTTATAAAAAAGAGATATGCGAATTGGGAAGAACTTCTAAATGATGCACGAAGTAATAAAATAGATCTTATTCTCGAGATCCAAGAAACATCGAATAGAAAAAACTATCTCAATTTTTATTCAAAATTGTTTACGTCAGACTATGTCATTGTTACCAAAAAAGATAATATCGTAGTACGCCTAACAGATCTACAAAACAAAAGTGTAGTGGTTCCCAAAGATTATGGTATTTATGAAATATTAAAAGAAAAAGAAAAAAGGATTAATATCACTACAGCATTAGATGATATTACTTGTCTTCACAAAGTAAGTACAGGAGAACACTTTGCGTACATTGGTCCAAAAGCAGTTGCCAACTATTTAATAAAGTCTGAAAATTTGGAAAATTTGAGTATTACTGCCAAAACAAAGTATACCTATACCCCCAGTGTTGCGGTTCAAAAAAATCAAAAAATGCTTAACCAAATTATTGATAAAGCAACTGGCAGTATTTTGGATAAAGAGAAACAAACTATTATCGATAATTGGTTGTATCATACATTCGTCCCACTGTATAAGCAAGCAAGGTTTTGGGTTGCACTTTCTACAGTTATTCTCTCTTTGATGATTATCGTTTTATTGCTAAATCGATACCTCAAATTTTTAGTAAAGCAAAAAACCAAAGAGTTGATGATTGCAAAAGATAAGGCTGAAGAAAGCAATCGATTAAAAACAGCATTTATACATAATATCTCTCATGAAGTACGAACGCCAATGAATGGTATTATTGGCTTCTCTGAACTTATTAATGATCCAGAAACCCCTAAAGAGGATTATGAAGAATATGCTAAGATTATTGCGAGCAGTGGTTACCAGCTCATCAATATTATAGATGATATTATTGAAATATCACAGTTACAAACCAATCAAATAATAGTACAAGAAGAAGAGGTGAATTTTAATGAACTTTTACAGCAATTAAACGATTTGTATAAAGATAAGGCCCTCGAGAAAGATATTGTTTTTCGTATACGAAATACGATCCCCTCACAACATGGGTTCATCTTTGCAGACCGTGCGAAGATTTATAAAATCTTACAACGACTAATTGATAATGCTATAAAATTTACCCATAAAGGCCTTGTAGAAATTACAACAAAAATCAAAGATGATTTTCTTATGGTTATGATTAAAGATAGTGGTATTGGTATAAAAAAAGAAGATCAGGATCTTATATTTAACGACTTTTCGCAATCTGAAAAAGAAGTAACCAAGAGTTACGATGGCTTAGGATTGGGACTATCTATAGCGCAAAAATATGCCGCCTATTTGAACGGAAAAATATCTTTTATTTCCAGACCAAACATAGGTTCTACCTTTACTTTATGTATCCCATATCATCCGGTTATCCATGCTCAAATTTACGCAGATCCTACGAATAGTATAACTTCTGAAGCAATTAACAACGATTTAAAACAGGTTATTCTAATTGCTGAAGATGGAAATACTAATTTTATCTATCTCAAAACTATATTACTTAAGATGAAGGGATACAAATTTGTAATTTATCGTGCAGAAAACGGAAAAAAAGCGGTAGAATTATGTAAAAACAATCCAAATATTGACCTTGTATTAATGGATATAAGAATGCCCATTATGGATGGATATGCTGCCACCAAAAAAATCAAAAAAATAAGACCAGGATTACCGGTAGTGGCGCAAACAGCATATTCGACCGAAGAGGATATTCGAAAAGCATTGGCTTCGGGTTGCGATGATCTTATCGCAAAACCTATTGACAAGCGACTTTTAAAACCCATCCTTCAAAAATACACGACTAGCGCTAAATTTAAAAAATCGAAAACTATTTAAATGTCAATGCCGCATCAGTTTTTAGGTTTCTTACAAAGCAACACCTTACAAAATATACAATCATTATTACCTGTTAAACCTTTTGATTTTAAAGAATTATCAACACTTTCGTTCTCAACTATCAAAAAGATTACTATTGATTACAAAAAAAATGAGGTATTAGGAAAGTTTGTTGAACAATTTTTTGAGTATTGTATTCTTCATACAAATCGATATCAACTCATTGCTAAGGGTGTTCAAATTTTTGATGATAAAATTACCGTAGGCGAACTTGATTTTATCATGCTGGATACCTATTCAAAAAAAACAATACATGTAGAACTGGTGTATAAATTCTATCTTTATGACCCCGAAGTGAAACAGGAGATTCAACGTTGGATAGGACCAAACCGTAAGGATTCATTACCTCAAAAATTAGAAAAGCTTACGCATAAACAATTTCCATTGCTGTATCACGAGCAAACCAAAATCGCACTAAAAGATTATGATTTAAGACCTGGCGAAATTGAACAGCAAATTTGCTATTTAGTCAATTTATTTATTCCGTTTTCATATCAAAAAGAACGTTTACAAGTACATTACCAAGATTGTATTGTCGGATACTGGATACGAATGGAAGAAGTAAGCAAAGAGCGTTTTGGTTCCTTATTATTTTACATTCCTTTTAAAAAAGAATGGGTCATGCATCCGAAATATAATAAAACTTGGTTGTGCTACGATGAAATAGTTGATGATATACGCCAAAAATATCTTCAAAAAACATCATCATTACTTTGGATAAAACGTAATGAAGATGAATATGTTCGACTATTTGTAGTATGGTGGTGATTGATAATTTAAAGCCCACTAATATAACTTCCGTAGAGATCATTAAACTGAAAACCTTCAGAAAGTCTATGTTTACTCAATTTTTTATATTCGACTAGCCCCCACAATACAAATTCTTTCATAAAATAGTTATCGGTTTTATCCAGATCAGGTTGATATTTCTTTATTAAATCATCCAGAGGCGCAATGGCATCTAATTGTGATATATAGTTTTTGTCTGATACATCATCAAGTAGTTCGAACCCGCTCTCTTCAAAAAACCAATTGATCAGATCCTGATACGGACTTTCATAATCTTCTTTTTCTAATTTCTCTATAGCAGGAAAATAATCGGGAAACAACGTTTTGATAGCTTCAGAAATTAGAGAATTAGCCACCGAAGATGCTCCCTCTTGTTCGCCTTCGTAAACTAATTCTACTTTTCCTGTTATCGCAGGGATCACACCTACAAAGTCACTTAAGCGCAAGGTGGTTTTTTCGTCGTTTGATCGCAAAGCCCGATGCTCTGCGGTACTTAATAAATTTTCATAAGCCGTAATACTCATTCTTGCACTTATACCGCTTTTATGATCAATAAACTCACTATCTCTAGCCTCAAAACCAATTTGTTCGAGTAACGTTTTAGCAATTTCAGGCACATAAACCAGGTCCTGTTGTCGTGCATCTAATTTTGCTTCTTGTTGTGTGATTATTTTAGCAATCTCAACAGTTTCTGGATAATGCGTTAGAATTTGGGATCCGATTCTATCCTTTAATGGTGTAACTATGCTCCCTCGATTGGTATAATCTTCTGGATTGGCAGTAAAAACAAATTGAATATCCAGAGGTAATCTTAATTTAAAACCACGTATTTGAATATCTCCCTCTTGCAATATATTGAAAAGCGCAACTTGTATTCGTGACTGTAAATCTGGGAGTTCGTTGATTACAAAAATACTTCTGTTTGCTCTTGGAATCATTCCGAAATGAATCACCCTATCGTCGGCATAGCTTAACTTTAAATTTGCTGCTTTGATCGGGTCAACATCTCCGATAATATCTGCAACAGTAACATCGGGTGTTGCTAATTTTTCAGCAAAACGTTCTGATCTGTGTATCCAGCTTATGGGTGTATCATCTGCTTTCTCTTGTAATATATCGGACGCATATCTGGAAATAGGATGAAAAGGGTCATCATTAATTTCTGATCCTTTAACTACTGGTATCCATTCATCCAAAAGCTGAACCATTTGCCTTGCCAAACGTGTTTTGGCCTGACCTCGTAAACCGAGTAAATTGATATTGTGTCTTGATAAAATTGCTCTTTCCAGTTCAGGAATCACAGTGTTTTCATATCCATGTATCCCGGTAAACGTATCTTCTTTGGCGGTAATTCGGTTTCTTAAATTATCCCGTAGTTCGTCTTTAATAGACTTACTTTGATATCCAGATTTTTTTAAATCGCCAAAAGTCTTTATAGCTTCAATGTTCATCTGCTTATTTTTTTAGTGTATTCAACATAAAGAAATTAAAATCTGTCTGTTCTTAGGTGGTTTATACTCACTTCATATGTTCTTCTTCTTAAAAACAATGAATTCTTTACAATTATCCTCGTATTTTTTTCTTTCTATTGGTTTCATAATCTTCAAAAATCATTTCCCCGAGTCCTTTTAGTCCGGTATAAAATGCTTTTCCTTGATTGGCATAGGTAAATTCTTTTACAAATTGCATTAAGTAAGGATCCTGAGCAATCATAAATGTAGTAATAGGAATATGTAACTTTCTTGCTTGTTGCGCCATCATATAACATTTATTAACAATGTGCTTGTCTAAACCATTGCTATTTTTATAATACTGCCCATCTGGCATTCTTAGGCAACTGGGTTTACCATCGGTGATCATAAAAATTTGTTTATTGGTATTTCGCTTTCTACGCAACATATCCATCGCTAATTGTAATCCAGCAACGGTATTGGTATGATAGGGCCCCACTTGCAAATAGGGTAAATCTTTTATAGCGATGGGCCATGCATCATTACCAAAAACTAAAATATCGAGTGTGTCTTTTGGATATCTAGTAGTAATAAGTTCTGCTAATGCCATGGCTACTTTTTTGGCCGGAGTAATACGATCTTCTCCATACAAAATCATACTATGACTTATATCAATCATTAAAACGGTACTCATTTGGGCTTTGTACTGCGTTTCTTCTACCACCAAATCATCTTCGGTTAAATGAAGGTCGCCAATACCGTGATTAATTTGTGCATTTTTTAAGCTTTCTGTGATTGAGATACGTTCTAGTGAATCCCCATAGTTATAATTTCTGAACTCTCCTGCATGTTCATCACCTCTACCGATATAATTAGTTCGATGGTTTCCCGATCCACTTCGTTTTAATTTCCCGAAAATTTGATCCAGGGCTCTTTTACGAATAGCCTGTTCGGTTTTGGCAGTTATTGACATTCCACCTTTGCCGTTTGGTTTGATTTCCTCTCTAATAAATCCTTTCCTTTTTAAATCCTCTACAAAGTCGTCCAGAGTATAGTTCTCGTCAGTTAGTTGATACTCTTTATCTAATTCTTTCATCCAATCCAGAGCTTCATCCAAATCACCAGAAGTATGTGTAATAATTTCCTGAAAAATATCAAAAAGCTTCTCGAATGGGGATTGCTCTTTGGCTTCAAAAGGTTTGAAGACGAAACCTCTTTTACGATTCATTTTTTTCTTTTTCATTAGCTAAAGTTAGTATATTTTAACTGAACTAGTTTAAACTTTTTTGATTTAGATGAAAAATGAAGGTTTTGTGCTTAAATGAAGTAATTTTTTACTTGCATAGCAGCGCTACGGAAGTCAAAAATTATAAAATATAAGTGCAAAACAGCATTTTTTTAGCAAATTGAAAAAAGTTTAAACTAGTTCATTAAGAACGAAACCATAAAATGGATTAACGAATAAGAATTAACATAATATATTTGACAGATTTTTTTACTGAAGCGATATTCTGTCAGAATTTCTGTATTGAGCCAAGTCAGGTTAAACTCTAGCACTCTTTTCTTTAAAAAGATTACTTTTAACTTGCTGTACATGTTGAAAGAAATGCTTAAACAGGTAGAATGCTCCTCGCCTTTTCTTCTTGTGAAACAAACAATAATGAATTTTAAAAATTTCTTCACTAGAAGAGATGTTTAAAATTTTTAACGAGAGAGCGTAGCAGCTACCTACGTTTTCGATTTTATAAGTATTTTATGACCAAGTAATTACTAAAATTTACACGTATGAGCACAAAGTATGTTGTTGTTGTTTTACTCATGATAGTATCATGCACTACGCAAAATCCTTTAGAACAAGTATTGCAATCTAAAGAAGATGCGATTAGAAATATTATGCAAAGCTATAAGAATTATGAGGTACAAATACTATATACGCAGATAGACCGAAATACGCAAGGAAACGTCAGTTTTACCGATTTTGAATTTAACGTAAACGACAGTATTTATTTTTACCCCGCTAGTTCGGTAAAGTTTCCTATAGCGCTGCTTGCATTAGGAAAATTAAAAGAATTACAGGAAAAAGGGGTACGTATCGATAGAAAAACAAATTTTAAAACGCAAAACGATACGTATCATTCTTCTATAGAAAAGTCTATTATCGATATTTTTGCTATTAGCGATAATCAGGCTTACAATCGTTTGTTTGAATTTCTAGGTCAGGATTATATCAATCAAAATTTGCATTCAAAACAACTAAAAGGGAATATTTCTCATCGTTTATCCATTCCTAATTCTAGAAGCTTAACCACAGCATCTATTATGTTCAAGAAGCATCTCGATGATAGTATCCCAGTATATAAACAGTATCCTATTAAAAATAAAGCCTTACCAAAATTGTCGTTAAAAAACACGTCAAAAGGTAAAGGATATTTTCAAAATGACAGTTTAATTAAACATCCAAAAGATTTTTCTAAAAAGAACTACCTTCCCTTACGATCTTTACATAGCATGATGAAGCGTATTCATTTTCCTGACTCCTATAAAAAATCTGATCAATTTGATATGAATCCAGCTGATAGAACGTTTATCCTAAAAGCTATGCAAAATTTACCTCATCAAGCCGGATTTGATAAAACAATTTATTATGACTCTTACGTTAAATTTTTCATTTTTGGTGATCATAAAAGGGGTATCCCTGATCACATCAAGATGTATAATAAGGTGGGGTATGCGTATGGATATCTTACCGATTGTGCATATATAATAGATACCAAAAATAACCTCGAGTTTATCCTGTCTGCTACTGTACATGTTAATAAAAATGAAATCTACAATGACGATCAGTATGAATATGACACTATCGGAATCCCGTTCTTAGCAGAACTAGGACGACAAATATATACTTTCGAATTAAACAGGAAGTAGATCAAACTTCAGTAAACAATTTTAGGGCGAACCCTTGGCATGACGGTTGAAAGAAAAACTACCTGTAAGGAGTCTCTATACATGCTATAAGTTAATTGTGATATAGAGGTAGGTATAGTTAGCGTAACACGTTCTCTACTTACTAAGTTTCAATATTTCTTTCGAAAAACAGCACGATAATACGATAAAAATCGTTATATTAGAAGCTACCCCTTCGTTTTAAATTATTGTCGAAAGCAAAATACAAATACAATATGGATACAAATAAAAATGATATTGTAATTGCATAACTATGTGCTTGCATAGTATGTAATTATAATGTAAACCCCACAATTATGAAAAATTACATACTACTGCTATTGGTACTGCTCTCCCCTTTTATATATGGCAACGTTCAGGAAGTAAAAACGACTTTAGCCTGTATTGATCATTCACAAAATCCCAGAGATCGTAAACTTTCTCCTGAAGAAGTACAGCAACGCGGTATAGATTTACAGGTCAATCAAATTGTAGAAGAAATGGATGACATAGATTTACGGAAAATGGCAAGATCTGCAATTTTTGAAACATCATACGGTTTTAGATGGAAAATGGTAAATCTAAGTACCAGTAAAAAAATCATCATCAAAGTTGATAAGGATTTCAATTTAATTTCAGCAAGAGATGGAAACAATCTTAAAATCAAGTAACGCTAAAACAGGATTGGTTTAACCCACATTATGCATTATAAGATCCCCACCTGCTATTTTATTTAAAAAAAGGCGGGCAGCTATTACGGCTTAAAATACCTCTTTATCCTTAAAATCATTATGCCAGAAACATGCAAATTTTCAGAATTATCTAGAAATGTTCTCCCATAAATATAAGTATAACGGCGTTTTTACCTTAACATGCTTTTAAGACTTTAGCTTTTCCATTTTATTTACTTTAGACGATAAATAGTCAGTCAATCAAAAACGTATTAAAATAATTCATTACTTTTTACTACAGTTGCTTTGTATGTATGGTTTAAGACTCAAAAATATATTTCTAATATCCGTTAGAAATAACTAGAGTATAAATGCCAAACACCTTTCTGATTATTTCTATTTAACGTTTACAACTATAATTAACCCATATTCAAAAATGAAAAACATCATTTTAGCAGTATTCTTACTTATTTCAATATCCGTCTTTTCCCAGCAATTTTCTATGGATCTAATACAGGATTTAACTCCAAGAAACATAGGGCCTGGCGGTATGAGCGGGCGTGTAACTTCTATTGACGTTGTTACCTCTGATCCTAATATCATTTACGCCGGGACGGCATCAGGGGGAGTATGGAAATCTACATCGGGAGGTATCCAGTGGGAGCCTATTTTTGATAACCAGATAACTGCTTCAATAGGTGCGGTAGCTATACAACAATCTAATCCATCTGTAATATGGGTAGGTACGGGAGAAGGCAACCCAAGAAACAGTCTAAACGGTGGTTACGGTATCTACAAGTCATTAGATGGTGGTAAAAACTGGAAAAGTATGGGGCTCGAAAAAACAAGACACATTCATAGAGTTGTTATAGATCCATCTAATCCAGATATCGTATATGTGGCTGCCATTGGATCGCCATGGGGAGAGCATCCAGAAAGAGGCGTATACAAGACTAAAAATGGAGGAAAAACCTGGGATAAGATTCTCTTTGCAAATAATAAAACAGGAGCTGCAGATTTAGTTATGGATCCTACAAATCCAAACAAACTTATCGCAGCCCTTTGGGAGCACAAACGCGATCCTTGGTTTTTCAAATCTGGTGGTGAAGGATCTGGTTTATTTATAAGTTACGATGGAGGTGATACCTGGGAAGAAAGAACAGAAAAAGACGGATTGCCAAAAGGTAATTTAGGTAGAATAGGTTTGGCTATTGCTGCAAACAAGCCTAATATAATCTATGCCCTCATAGAAGCAAAGAAAAATGCACTCTACAAATCAACTGATGGGGGCTTTACGTGGGCCAAAGTAAATGACAAAAAAGATATTGGCAATCGTCCTTTTTATTACTCTGATATATTTGTAGATCCTGAAAACGAAAACAGAATATATTCTGTATTTACATATGTCAATGTTTCTGAAGATGGTGGTAAAAACTTTGCTGAGTTAATGCCTGCCTATGGGGTAGATAATGGTGTACACCCCGACCATCATGCTTGGTGGATTCATCCTCACGATGGTAATTTTATGATTGATGGTAACGATGGGGGATTAAATATTACCCGGGATGGGGGTAAAACTTGGCGATTTATTGGTAATCTGCCTGTAGCGCAATTTTATCATATCAATGTTGATAACGAATTTCCATATAACGTATACGGGGGCATGCAAGACAACGGGAGTTGGCGCGGCCCTTCTTATGTTTGGAAAGATCAGGGCATTAGAAATTCATACTGGCAAGAAATCTCTTTCGGAGATGGTTTTGATGTAGTGCCCGATAAAGATGATTCTCGATATGGTTGGTCTATGAGTCAACAAGGATACGTGAGTCGTTACGATTGGAAGACAGGAAATAATTATACCGTACGCCCTACACATCCCGATCCAGCAATACAACTACGTTTTAACTGGAATGCTGCTATTAATATAGATCCATTTGATAATAGCACCCTTTATTTCGGAAGTCAGTTTGTGCATAAAAGTACCGATAAAGGACTCACCTGGAAAGTGATATCACCAGATTTAACTACCAATGACCCAAAAAAATTAAAACAATCTGAAAGTGGCGGACTAACAATGGATGCCACAGGAGCCGAGAATCATTGTACGATATTGGTTATCGAACCTTCACCTCTTGAACAAAACATGTTGTGGGTAGGTACAGATGATGGTCGCGTGCATATCACTAAAGATGGAGGAACCAACTGGACAGAAGTATCCAAAAATGTAAAGGGATTACCACAAGGTAGCTGGATCGTACAGATTAAAGCTTCAAACAAGAAGAAAGGCGAAGCATTACTAATAGCTAATGATTACAGAAGGTTTAATTATACTCCCTACGCATATAGAACTACTGATTATGGTAAAACGTGGAATCGTATTGTAGACCAAAATGATGTAAAAAGTTATACTCTTTGTATTGTTGAAGATCCTATTGAAAAAAATCTAATGTTTCTGGGCACTGATGACGGATTGTATGTTTCTATAAATGCGGGTAACGACTGGATGAAATGGACTAAAGGATTTCCAACTGTATCGGTAAAAGATTTGGTCATTCAACCCAGAGAGCATGATCTCGTTATTGGTACATTTGGTAGAGCGGCTTGGATATTAGATGATATTCGGCCCTTAAGAGCCATAGCAAAAAATAGATCCCTTTTGAATCAGAAATTGCATCTTTTTAATCCACCAGTTGCCTACCAGGCAGCATATCAACAACCTACAGGTAGTCGTTTTGGTGCAGATGCATTGTATAATGGAGAGAACCGAGATAAAGGAGCACTCATATCCTATTACGTACAAGTTGAAAAAAAGAAAACGAATACTAAAGATGATAATGAAA
The DNA here is from genome assembly GCF_017897595.1 of Aquimarina sp. U1-2. Lineage (GTDB taxonomy): Bacteria > Bacteroidota > Bacteroidia > Flavobacteriales > Flavobacteriaceae > Aquimarina. The sequence continues at coordinate 20,776 of NZ_JAGKIK010000009.1, read as the reverse complement.
AAGAGAACGATGCGGAAGAAAATGAAAAAAAGGAAGCCAAAGTAACCTGGGATTCGATTTACCTCAAAGTCTATAATGGCGATCAATTAATACGAACTTTAAAACAGAAGGCACCTGATTCTACCGGACTTCATAAAATTACATGGGGTATGAAAGAAAAAGGAGCAGATCGCCCTTCTAGAAAATTAACAAAACAGGTTAAAGAACCTAGCGGAGTATTGGTAAAACCAGGTCAATATCAATTAAAAATGCAATATGGCGATCAAACTTCTGAAACTGTAATCAAGGTACAATCTGATCCGCGACTACAAGTGTCTCAAAAAAATATTGATGAAATATACACTGCATTAAAAAATATCGAAAAAATGAGACAAACAGCCGCTGATGCCGTAAAACAACTCGTTGAAAGTAAAGAGGTAGCCTCTGGCTATCAAAAAGAGCTTAAAGAACTTGATAAAAAGAAATTCAAAGATCAAATACAGCTTTCTAAAGAAATTTCAAAAAAAATCGATAGTGTTATTGCGCTTTATATCGGAAAAGAAGACAAGCGACAAGGTATCACTCGCAATCCCGAAGTTCATGTTATGCAACGTATGGGCACAGCTAATTGGTATGTAGGCAGCAGGCAAAATGGACTAACAACTACTGAAAATACACTAATACAACAAGCAAAAGAAGCATTGCAAGAAGCCTTAAAGAAAACTAATACATTTTTTACCAACGAATGGAAATCTTATAGAGAAACTATAGAGAAGTTAAATACTTCTCCATTCAAAAAAATAGAAAGCTTTGGCTTAGATTAAAATGGATTTAATTTCATACATCAATATCAACATCCTTATAAATTAAACCATAATAAATATGTTGATCATCAACAACATGATTGTATAAGGATTCCATTGCTGCATTGAGTGTAATTGACTTTTGACAATTGAAGAACAAAAATTATAAATATATAAAATGAATAAATGATTTTATCAAAGGGAATGTTTTGAAATTTTAATCTGAGTGCGTAGCGGTTACTACGCGCTCAATTTTATAATTATACCATTATCAAATAATAAATAAAGCTTAAACGTATGAAACGAACATTAACAAATTTTAAAAATTTCTTCACCAAAGGGAATATTTAAAATTTTTAACGTGAGAGCGTAGCGTTTACATACGTTCTCAATTTTTTAATTATTTCGTTTTCAAACAATTAAAAAGATTTAAACGTATGAAAAAACTAATCATTTTCAGTATTGGTTTGCTCTTATTAGTCTCGTGCAAACAAGAAAAGAAGCAAGAAACTGCTACTACCGAAAAGATAGAACAATATTCTATCAAACAATTTATGGATAACGAAAATGCGTTTTCCAATGGATTTTCTCCAGATAAGTCAACTGTGTTGATAACAAGCAACAGGTCTGGGATATATAACATGTATATAACACCAGTAAAAGGTGGTGAATTTGCGCCGATAACTGCATCAGACAGCTCTTCTGTTTTCGGCATATCATATTTCCCAGAAGATGACAGGATACTTTTTAGAATGGATGGCAATGGCGACGAAATCTTCAAAATTTTTATGAAGGATAGCACCGGTATCAAAAGGCTAACACCCGAGAAGAATGTGAGGGCTTTGTTCAGGGGATGGGCCAAAGATGGTAAAAGCTTCTTTTATGGCAGTAATGAGCGTAATCCAAAATTTATGGATCACTACGAAATGAACCTTAGTGATTTTACACCAAAAATGATATATCAAAATGATGAAGGCATGCAATTTGGCGGAATGTCTGATGACAGAACCTTTATTGCACTTACCAAATCTATTAACACTAATGACACCGATCTTTATTTGTTAAACACAAAAACAAAGGAAAAAACAAAAATTAATAAAAATGTAAGTGGTAATTCCCCACAAGACTTCTCTCCAGACAATGCATTTTTCTATTATACAACCGATGATGGCGCCGAGTTTAGTTATGTGATGAAATACAATCTTAAAGATGGTACTCAGGAAAAACTAATCGAGAAAGACTGGGATATCTCTAACTTCTATTTTACAAAGAATGGTACGTATCAAATTATGTTTACCAACGAAGATGCAAAAACAGTAATGAGTATAAAGGAAGTAGCCTCTGGTAATGAAGTTCAATTTCCAAACATCGAAGATCAACAAATATTAAGTGCTAGTTTTTCTAAAGATGAAACTATGGCATTATTACGTGTAGGAGGATCAAACACACCCACCAACTCTTATGCTTATGATCTTGAAACCAAAAATTATTATCAACTAACCGATGTTTTAAATAAAGAAATAGATCCCGATCACCTCGTGACTGCAGAAGTAGTACGATTTCCTTCTTTTGACGGAACAGAAATACCTGCAATCTACTACCGCCCCAAACAGGCATCTTTAAACGAAAAAGTTCCCGCTTTGGTTTGGGTACATGGTGGGCCAGGAGGACAATCCAGACAAGGTTTTAGCGCATTTATTCAATACCTGGTGAATCATGGATATGCAGTTTTGGCTGTGAACAATAGAGGAAGTAGTGGCTACGGAAAGTCGTTTTTCAAAATGGATGATCAAAATCATGGAGATAAAGATCTAAAAGATTGTATAGCAGGAAAAGACTGGTTAGCGAAACAAGATAGTATAGACGCCGATAAAATAGGAATTATTGGAGGTTCTTACGGGGGTTATATGACTATGGCAGCACTAACTTATGCACCAGAAGAATTCAAAGTAGGCGTAAATATCTTTGGAGTAACAAATTGGATAAGAACATTAAGAAGTATCCCGCCATGGTGGGAATCTTTTAAAGATGCATTGTATACTGAAATGGGCGACCCTAATACTGCAGATTCAGTAAGACTAAAACAAATTTCTCCTTTATTTCATACCGAAAAGGTGACAAAACCTCTTCTCGTACTTCAAGGAGCAAAAGATCCTAGGGTGCTCAAAGTAGAATCAGACGAAATAGTCGAAGGTGTTCGAAAAAATGGTGTTCCGGTAGAGTATGTTTTATTTGAAGATGAAGGTCACGGATTCGTAAAAAAGGAAAATCAAATCGAAGCCTACGGAAAAGTACGTCAATTCCTGGATACCTATTTAAAAGGTGAAGGTGTCAAAGCCACAAATGACGATAAAAACACATCAACTAACGTGGATAAAAAAGTATAACATTACGGCAATCTTAGTAAGCCCATAATAAAAACACCTCCAAACTTTAAAATTCATTAAAGTTTGGAGGTGTTTTTACATCGCATGGATATACTTTAAGAACCTGTTAAAATACTCAGTTGATTATTCAACTTTTTTATTCACAAAATACACAATCCCTCATTTCCCCATCTAAAATCGCAATACCTATTCGCGGGACAAGAGGCCTGTTCACTGCAAACATATCCGCCTTTTACAACTTTCAATTGATTATTAGTTAGCTCGCTCACCCCGTCTAGCTTAAGAATTTGTTTTAACATAATACCTATTTTTTGGTTATTATGTAAATGTAGTCAAAATCAATACTACATCAAAATTAGTAACTTGCTTTAACAAACTTGTGTTGTTTCTTACGTACGCTATCATAAAAAATTATAGCATTTCCCGCATACATATGGAGAGAAAGATAAATTTTATAAAACCTTTGAATCCAAACTTTATAATAAAACTTTGTTATGAGAGTTAAACGGGTTCTTTATGAAATAGTTAGCATACCAAATCTGAGAACTCTAAATATTAGAATTATATTTATGGCAGGCATAAATAAAGAACTGATTTAAAACAATAACCAATGAGTTTATCAAAAGTCACATTTACCAGTACCGAAGGTCAAACACTATCTGGGCGTTTAGAACTTCCCCCAGATCAACATCCCCATAATTTTGCACTTTTTGCACATTGCTTTACCTGCAATAAGAATTTAGGAGCCGTAAGAAATATTAGCCGTGGGCTCACAGCACTAGGGTTTGCTGTATTACGCTTTGATTTTACCGGATTGGGAGAAAGTGAAGGAGATTTTGCAGATACCAATTTTTCTGGTAACGTTGAAGATCTCGTAGCCGCAGCCGATTTTTTAGAAAAAGAGCACCAGGCTCCCAGTCTTTTGGTAGGTCATTCTTTGGGGGGAGCTGCCGCTATTTTTGCAGCAGCCCAAATTAAATCTGTAAAAGCCGTAGCAACCATAGGTGCGCCTTCTAATCCAAAACATGTAACGCATTTATTAAAAAACAATATAGAAGAAATCAAAGCTAATGGTAAAGCTATTGTTAATTTAAGCGGACGAGATTTTACAATCAAAAAGCAGTTTTTAGACGATTTGGATACTAAATCACTTCCAGAGGTTGCAAAAAATTTAAATAAGGCACTATTGGTAATGCACTCCCCACAGGATGCTACAGTAGCTATAAAAAATGCCGAAGAGATTTATGTTGCAGCTCGACACCCCAAAAGTTTTGTCACACTTGATGGAGCCGATCATCTTCTTATGCAAAAAGATGATTCTGTATATGCAGGAAAAGTAATTGCAGGTTGGTCATCTAGATACGTCAATATCCCTGATACTCCTAAAATTAATAGTCAGCACCATGTGGTAGCTAGCTTGGGCAACGAAGAAGGATTTACCACCCAGATGAAAGTAGGAAATCACTATATGGTAGCCGATGAACCCGAAAATGTAGGAGGCCATGATTTTGGTCCCTCTCCATACGAACTTGTATCGGCAGGTTTATCTGCTTGTACAGCCATGACGATCAAAATGTATGCAGCCAGAAAAGAATGGGATGTAGAACATGTCGAAGTACATACCAGCTACGGTAAAGATCATGCTACAGATTGTGAAAACTGTGAAGATCCTTCAGCAAAAATAGATACGTTTGAACGAGAGATCAAATTAGATGGAAATCTAGATGAAAAACAGATTGCTAAAATTCTAGAAATCGCAGACAAATGTCCTGTTCATAAAACTTTACACAGCGAGACACAAGTGATTACCAAATTAATTCAGTAATACCTTAGGCGAGACCACGAGGCATTCGTTGAAAACAATTTCTCAATTTCGAGGTAAGCCTTAAAGTATTATTCCCTTTGGTAATATCGATAAACTGATCTTCATAAGATTAATACGGGCTATACGCGAAGTAGTTCTTATATCCCTGAAAAGATAATATAAAACACTCCCCTTGCTTGAAGCAAAACGGGGAGTATAGTTTTTATTTAGAAACAAGAATAATATAAATTATACATTCCTAATTATAAGGGCTTTCCGTAGAATTAATTATTCTGACCAAAATCTTAAATCAACCTGAACAAAACCATCGTTTCCAATAAGATCTTGGCGCAACGCAATAATCTCAGACGAAGCTCCTTCAAAATACCCTTCGAAAGCCCCGAATTCATAAGTGCCTTCTGGAATATTTAATATTTTATTATCATAAGAATATTGCCCTATTCGGTCGGAATAATATATATCTCTCGTTTCAATATTAATAGCATAAAACCCTTGAATTCCACCGGGGTCATCGCTGGGAACATAATGTTCTGAACCAAAACGGATGTTATATGTCAACGCATTTTTGAAGGTGGTTTTTGATTGTGGATTTTCATGGCTTGGTGTCTCACATGAAATATTGAAAAGTAAAAGTGTCGCAATCAAAATTGAAATTGAAATTTGTACTATTTTCATACGTTTAAATCTTTTTAATTGTTTGGAAACGAAATAATTAAAAAATTGAGAACGTATGTAAGCGCTACGCTCTCACATTAAAAATTTTAAACATTCCCTTTTGTGAAGTAATTTTTAAAATTTATTAATGCTCGTTTCATCTGCTTATTTTTATTGTTTTTTAATGGTCAAATGGAATCGCCAATGAATCATATCGATGGGTATCATCTTAATCGTTATGGCTTATTTCATAACAATACGTTTTAAGATGATATACTCACTAAAATATGAATAATTTATCCAACTTCATTCTTTACCGAATTATAAAATTGTTATGTAAAGACTACTATACTATTAAAAACCAAAGGCTTTCCCAAAAGCACAACTACAACTATATAGTATCACTTTTTAAGAAAGCCTTTTGGTATACAGCTTGCACTGCAAAATTAGTGAGACAATTTTATTTCTTAATTAGTCTTTTTGTGGCCAATACATTATTATTTTTATCTATAATAGATAGTAGGTAGATTCCAGATCTATAAATCTTAGGTTGTATGACTATTTTAGATTGCATAGAAACGTTTTCTTGACTAACTACTTCTCCTGCAAGATTATAAATAATAAGTTGTAATGAACTTGTATTTTTCGTTACTGCAGTAGTTGCAATAGTAATTTCGCTTGTAAACGGGTTAGGGAATATTGAAAATGCCGAATCTTCTGTTGGAGAAGGTACCGCTTCTGAAGTGCCTGCAGTAGTGAATGTGGCATACACAGAATACCTATAATCACCTTGCAATCCACTTGCATGAGTTGATGGCATGTTTCCAGTAGCAGACCAACTACTTCCATCTGCATTATATCTTCCAGGAGTTCCGGAAACATAAGCAACACCAGGATTATTCGAAAATATCCAAGACAACCATATGGTGTCTCCATTATTCACGAAAACAGGAGTTTCTAGAGCGACAGTTTGCCATCCTCTCGTAGAGATTACAGAAGTAATAGCAGTTCGTCCCAATCGATTACCGGGTATGCCATTATTATCAGCATAAACCCCTAATTGTACATCTCCTGTACCGCCTTCTATGTGTATACTTAAACTTTCCAAAGTTCCGTCTTTAGTCATAGTAAAGGGCATAGAACGCTGTGTAGTATGAGTTGAATTACGATCACCTACAGTGACAATACCCAGTTTTTCTGATGCACCACCACTAGTATTCTCGGTAAAATTTGCAGTAATAGTTGTATTGCCCTGCATTACAATAGTTAATGGATTAGAAGCATTTGTAGATGTACCACTCCAACTCTCAAATTGCCAGCCGGCAGCAGGCGAAGCAGTAAGAGTTACCGAAGTGCCTTCAGGATATGTTCCTGCACCAGAAACACTACCTTGTCCTTCAGTAGTTGTAGTTAATGTATAGCTAACTATTGATGTATCTTTAAGATAATTCGCATACACAGAGTATCTATAGTCGGTTTGTGCTCCGCTTCCGTAGCTTGAAGGCATATTGTTGCCACCCGCAGACCAACTAGAACCTGTAGCTTCGTAGCGACCAGGAGTTCCAGAAACATAAGCTATACCAGGATGGTTTGAAAACATCCACGCCAACCATACAGTGTTACCATTAAGAACAGTAACAGGAGTTTCTAAACTAATAGTTTGCCAACCTCTGGTAGTTCTTACCGGAGTAATTGCCGTAGCAGCTAATCTATCACCAGGCGCACCGTTATTATCTGCATATACGCCTAATTGTACTTCTCCCGTACCTCCTGCAATATGTAAAGAAATACTTTGCAATATTCCATTCTCTGTCATTGTATACGGCATTGCCCTTCGAGTGGCATGCGTAGCATCCCTATCACCTATGGTCGTAACACCTACGGTATACAAAACAGTAGAACTATCTAATGTCGTTACGTCTTCTACAGTACTAAATGCAGAGATATTACCTGCTCTATCTTTGGCCTGCACTTTAAACGAATAGGTTGTATTCCCGGCAAGTCCACTAATATCATACCCTGTTGTAGCCGTGCTCCCTATCATTATATTATTTTGATACACATCATATCCCGATACAGCAACATTATCGATAGAAGCCTCCCAATTTAAAGACACCGTGCTTGCTGTTACATTAAATGAATTTAGGGAAGCAGGAGCAGAAGGTGGTTCTTCATCTGCAATATTATTGTTATTTATAGTAACCACACTTCCGTTAGAAGGACTCCAGATGTCAAGATTGGTAGGTGTAGTAAAAGGATCGTCGTTTGAAACACTACCGACTTGCGAAGCATTATCTACCTTTATCGTACGAGTTTCAATTTTATTCTCATCTACAAAAATCCATTTAAATTGATTGAATCTCGCAGAGTTGCGCGTCCAACTTTTATTATCGTTATTAGATCTAAGCGGGGCACCCCAACAACCTTCTCCTGCATATACGGTTCCATTTTGATCATCGCGAACAAAACCTTCTTCACTTCCCGAACCTGTAGACGGTCGTACAGGCCATGTAGTTTTTACGGTATGCGCATCGCACTCTATTACTAATTTAACCTCTTTGTCATAAAAAAGCTGTGCCCAGCTGTTATATTGATTATTCCCTTCTCGCTTCGACGAAACATGAGGACGCATAGGCTTATGATACTGTGCCATCTTCCAAACTGTATTAGGATTAGCATCAAGATCATTTTGTAGCCATGTAGTTTGGTTTCCCGTAATAGAAATCTCGGTATTCAACGTATATGTTCGAACAAGATTGTTTCCAAAAGTAATGGCATAATAAATATTGGCTGAAGGTACATCAAAAAGATGATAGACACTGTTGTTACTATCTTCATGATTACCGCGAGTAGCAACGATAGGAAACATACGGTTATCATCGGCAATAGTAAGCTGCCAATCGTTAAACCAGTCTCTCCATTCACCATTACTATCTCCGTTGGTCATATCTCCTCCAAACAATACGGCATGAGGCTTAAGTTTTGCAACCAGCCGATTCGCATTTTGTCTTGGTGTTCTGTTGTTTCTAGAATCGCCTCCTGCAACAAAAGATAACCTGCTATTATCTGCAGGAGCAGTTTTGAACCAGAAACGCTCACTAGTACCTTCGCTATCATGTATTACGAAGTAGTATGCTGTATTTGGCGTTAAACCGGTGAGCCGGGCAAATGTATTGTTCATTCCTTTATAAGAAACGGTTCTGTCTGGAACTTTAGAATTAGGGTAACTTGTGTAGTTTGTACCATAATCTGTGGTGCCATAATACACTACCGGAGTACTTCCGGAAGTTTGATCCCAACCAATTACGATTGAGGTAGCGGGGCTGTCTCGTAACGTTAAACGATATTTACCGTTTGACGAATACAATTGTGTTGTCAATACTAGTAATAACAACAAATAAATTTTCTTCATTTTGTGTGAATTAAGGGTTAATGTATATATTAAGTTAATTTATTTTAAGGCTAATTTGATCTTAATATTCAAGCTACATTACTCTTTATTATAGAAACGAAAATATCGCTTCGTATTATAAAATTAATTCACTGACTATGATAATGCTTTTCCTATCATCAATTTTAACGTAAACTTAAATTTGACAACATTAAATTATAGAAAAGATAATCAAACTACTAACTCGTTTTTATAAAATTTATTTTAATTAATTCTATAAATTTGAATGAATATTCTTACTAAGTTCGATAGCACCAGTCATAACAAGAACTAAAATTTTTAAATAAAAAGAGAATGTATTCGTTATTTAGTGAACTAGTTTACATTTTCTTGGTTTTAGCGAAAAATGAAAGTTTTGTGTAGTTAGAGATGGATATTTTTTATCTAAAGCGTTTAGGATAATTAAAAAGGTAACGCTATATGTGAATTTTCAATATATGTTCGTTGCGCTTTATGGGAAGTGAAAGCCTAGTAAATTACCTCGGGGTATGATACCCTTTGGCGGTACCAATAAAAATTAATACTCTCGAGATAGTAGCATTCAACTAAATTTTATCATATTATCATGAAAAACTCTAAAGCCTATTTAATTTTACACCTTTCCGTTTTTATGATCTTCTTCGGAAGAGCCTGGCAACATTTATTTTGGGATGCGCCATATCGATCATTTTTTTGGGATGAAGCATTACTTCAACCTATCGTAGAAGGAATTTTTAATACCCCATGGAAAGATTATGTCACCAGCCTTACCACAGATAATTCTATTCAGGCAAGTATTCGAATTAATGGTGCCATTTATCTCATTGCTTCGTTTTGTGCTTTATATTATATAAAATCTAAGGTGGTATGGATTCGAATACCTATTTGGATAGGAGGTATTTCACTACTGCTGCTATCGGTTTTATTAACAAAGGAGAAATTTTATCACAGTGCTCAATTTTTTGAGCATAGTATTCAATTTGGTTTACCATTTGTTTTATTACTATATCATAAAAATTATAATGAGAAAAGGTTCATTTTGATTTTAAAAGTGTTGATAGCTATAACTTTTTTCTCACACGGATTGTATGCGTTTGGTTTCTATCCTGTACCAGGAAAATTTGTAGATATGGTGATACAAATTTTTGGTTGTACAGAAGCTACAGCAAAACTCTTTTTATATATCGCCGGAATTTTGGATTTTATAATAGCAGTATTAATTTTTATCCCTAGAGTTTCAACATATGCCCTTTGGTATGCCGTTGTTTGGGGTACTTTAACTGCTTTAGCAAGAGTTATAGCGAATTTTTATATCGATTTTCCTTTACATTCGATTCATCAAAACCTACACCAAACCATTTACAGAATACCTCACGGTACGGTGCCTTTGCTTGTGCTTATACTCAAGGGTAAACTGGAATATCTATATTCAAGGCAGCGTCTTGAAGGAAATTCTGTTAATTGAATACATAAATTTGAGTAATAGACTTACAATCATGCCGCTTTAGGTAATGAAATACAAAATGTACTGCCGGTACCGGGTTCACTTTGTACTTCAATTTTACCTTGATTAAGCTCTATGAGTTCTTTACAAATTTTCAATCCAAGACCCGTACCGGTTTCGTTTTGAGTTCCGGGGGTTGTAAACGTATCCTCGGCAAATAATTTATCTATATATGCCGGCTTAATACCAACTCCTGTATCTTGAAAACATATCTCATAGTGATTTTCTCTATCTAGTGATAGTAAGGCAATAGAATCTCCTGGGTTGCAAAATTTAATAGCATTAGCAATTAAATTTTGGGCGACTATACCAAACATATCTTTATCTGCATAAATGGGGGTAGGCTCTAATTTGTTGATAAGCTTAATCTCTTTCTCACGGGCTTTTCGCTCAAAAAATGTAAATTTCTCATTAATAACTTCAGTAATGTCAAAATAAACTGGATTGGCATTTAACTCTTTAAGCTGAGATTTGGACCAGTTTAATAGATTGTGCAGAAGTATTGAGGTTTGATGAGTTCCATTAGATAAGAATGGTATAATTTCTTTAAATTCTTTTTCAGAAATAGCGTTTTCCTTTAATAGTTTTAATGTGCCATCTAATCCGTTAATTTCATTTTTTAAATCATGAGCGATGATAGAAAATAGTTTATTCTTTACTTTATTTGAATTGTCTAATTTCCTGATTAATCTTTGCCGTTCGTTTTTATTTTTTATTAAAATCATCAAAAAAACCGAAATAAGAAGAACAGCTGCAACAGCGCTATATGCTATTAAACGAAATTTAAACAATTTGGCCCTTGTTTCTTGTTCGCTTTGCCGCTGTTCTTCAATTAATTTTAATTGTTCTAGTTCGGCTTCGTATTGTGCTTTGGTTTTTTCAACTTTTTTGCTAGCCAAATCAGACATTCTTTTATCCAGAAGTTCTTGATATTTTTGTTGCCAACTAATTGCCCGTAACAGGTCTCCTTTTGTAGAATCTAGTTTAAAAGAATATTGATAATTTTTAAGCAGTAAGGGTTGCGCATTAACTTCAGCAAAACCCTTTCTGGCAATTCGTAATAATTCTTCGGCTTTTTCGAACGCTCTTTCTTTGAGAGCAACTATACCTAATTGCTGTTGAGCATTAATAGCCAAAATTTTGAAATTAGTCTGACTCGCTACGCAAAGCGTAGTATCATAATACTTTTTGGCAGTTTTATACTCTTTTTGATAAAGTGCAATCTTTGCCATAATACTATAAGATTGGGCAATATGTTTAAAATCTTTGTCTTTTTTATTAATGACCAATGCTTCTGATACTAAATCATGAGCCTTAAATAGGTCCCCATTTTCGGTATATAACAAGGCCAAATTGTTCATAACTAGCCCGAGTTCATCTAGATTTAATTGCTTTCTAAGTTCAATGGATTTGAGATAATATGTCTCGGCAGCTTTTACATTTTTAAGCTCATTATACATAATACCAAGATTGTTGTAAATGTTTGTAAGACCAATACTATCTTGCAGTTGTTCTCTATATAATTTTGCGTGTAATAAATAATCCGAAGCTTTTTCAAAATTACCTTTACCCCGCTCAATTATGAATCTGGTGCTATACACTTTTGCCAAACCATCTACATTATTACTTTTTTGGAAATAATAAATCGCATGTTCAAAATTTCTATTAGATGCTATATCTCTGCGATATTTCTGATGTAGCCGCCCCTTTTCTATATATGCTTGGCCTAATCCATTAGTATAACCTATAGCAATACCTACGTTTATTAACGCATTAGCTAAATTAGTAGCACTATCCAATTGTCCTTCATTAACTAATTGTTCTAAGTTTCGTACTGAATTAAGAAAAGCAGTAGAATCCTGAAGGGTTTTTATATGTTCTAAATTATTCTCAGACTTTTGGCTTTGCGAGACAACTATGGTGCTGACCAAAAGCATCAAGATTACGGTTAAGGTGGTTTTATTCATTTTGTTTATTTTGGGGTAAATATGACAAAAAACATATTTCATCCGCAAAATACACAAATTATACTATTTTTTATAATATTGTAGTATTATTCTTTCAATTATTTATGGTTTAACCGTATTTATTGCCATTTCACTTTTTTTGGCAATCCATTTTTGCACCAGTTCTTCCAAAATGTTGAGCGGTACCGGTCCATTGGTCAAAATAACATCGTGAAACTCTCTAATATCAAATTGATCCCCTAATTTCTTTTTTGCCTCTTTTCGTAATTCGAGAATTTTATTCATTCCTATTTTATACGCTGTAGCCTGACTTGGCATTACAATATGTCTTTCAACCATTTTTATGGCATCACTTTCTGCATTTGGAGTGTTCTCTACATAGTATTTGATGCCATCTTCTCTAGTCCATTTTTTGGCATGAATACCTGTATCTACTACCAATCTACAAGCTCTCCACAACTCCATCGCTAATCTCCCAAAATCTGAATATGGATCTTTATACAGTCCTATTTCTTTGGGTAAAAGTTCAGTATACAATCCCCAGCCTTCGGTATAAGCCGTATACTTACCAAATACTCTAAATTTCGGTATATCATTTAATTCTAATGAAATCGACCTTTGCATATGGTGACCGGGAATTCCTTCGTGATAGGCCAGAGCTTCCATTTGATATTTAGGCATAGCTTTCATATTGTAGAGATTGGCATAATACCTACCCGGTCTTGAACCATCTGGTGTGCCCTGTTGATAAAATGCTTTCCCTGCACTCTTTTCTCTAAAGGGTTCTACGGCTTTTACGATAATATCTGCTTTGGGTTTGGTAATAAACAATTCATCTAATCTACCTCGCATCTTATTAATCAAAGTTTCGGCTTCTTTAAGATAAGCTGCTCTTCCTGATTGATCGTTTGAAAAGTAAAACTCCTCATTTTCTTTGAGGTATGTAAAAAAATCGTGTAAGGTACCCTCGAACGCAACTTGTTTCATAATAGTTTTCATTTCATTATGAATACGATCTACTTCTTTTAAGCCAAGTTTATGAATTTGATCGGCTGTCATATCGGTAGTCGTTGTGCGTCTAAGTGCTCTATTATAAAATATAGTCCCTTTTGGGAATTTCCAGCAACCATCATCTGTTGTAGCTCGTTGTTGTTGACCTTCTAAAAAAGAAACGAGATGTTCATATGCGGGCTGAACACTATCTATAAGTGCTTGATTTGCTTCAGCGATAAGTTGGCTTCTTTCCTGTTCTGATATATCTATCTCTGCAATTTTATGTTTAAAATCAGTTAGAAGAGTACTGGCCGTTTTTGATGCATCAAAGGGGCGACCTGTAACAATATTTTTACAGTCATCGAGTACTTTTGTAAATACAAATTTTGGAGGAACGATTCCATTCTTCTCTCTAATCTTCAAATTGCCTACCAATTGTCTAAACAGCGGCTTTATACCCAGTAATCTTGAAACGTAAGCCCCAGCATCGGTTTTCGTATCAATACTATGCATATTAATCAAAAATGCAGGAACCTGAGCATGCATACCATTCATTTGATTTACAGGGTAATCATAAAGCCGAAAAGAAAAATCCTCAATTTGATTTTCTAAGTCTTGTTTCATTAATTGATAGCTTAAAAGAGTAGCATCATTCAATAAACTAGTATTGATAGAGTCTTTTAAAAAGGATAAACGTTGCTTAGCTCTTAGAAGATCATCTGCTTCTCTTTTAGAAGATATATCATCCCATTTCCCGTAATCCTCTGTTTTAATACCCAGATAGGTTTGTCGCATAGGTGATCGACTAACTTCGTCCTGAAATTGTTTCTCGAACCATTCGTTTAACCGTTCAGAATATTCTTTTACCGATTCGGTTGTAACCGCGATATTTTCTTTTGTTTGCTTTTTTTGATTGTTACAACTATTTAGAAGTACCATATAAAAAAGCAACAAAATGCTTGCCGTTATTTTATGCTTCATAGTTTACATTTAGAGGGTTAGCTTAAGGGTTTAAAATTGAAAACTCTATGGCAGAATCATGATATATCTTATGCGTTTCTTTGGTAAAGTCTGATGCTTTCGCTTTAAAAATGTTGGGTACATAGGTTTGCGGATTCAAATCTATTAATGGAAACCAAGTGCTTTGCACCTGAATCTGAATCTTATGTCCTTTTTTAAATGTATGGTGTACATCTTGCAACTTAATATTCACTTCTGTTTTTTGATTGGCCACAAATGGCTCGGGTTGACTGAAACTTTCTCTAAATCGTCCACGCATCACCTCACTACGAACCATCAAATGATAATTTGCCATTTTGAGATATTCTTGTGTTTCTTGCGTGTCCTTTGCATCATTAGGGTAAACATCGATCAATTTTACAACCCAATCTGCATCAGTACCGGTAGTTGCCACTTTTAATTGTGCTAGTACTTCTCCTGATAAAGTCATGTCTTTAGTAAGTACAGGTGTTTCAAAAACCAATACGTCTGGACGACGAGCAGCAAATCTTTGATCATCTGTCATGTATTTTCTTGGTGTAAACACCATTTTAATATCTTCGGAATATGGTACTGGTTTTTTAGGATCACTTATAAATTCTGAAAAACTGGTATCACTTTTTTCAGATAATGCACTATTTGAAGATAGATAGAATTTCTTTTTATACACATCCTTAGGAGGCCAACTAGTAAAAGTATTCCATTCCTTTTTCCCGGTATCAAAAATCTGAATTTCAGGAAGACCTGTATCTCCGGTAGCTTCCTCTTTTAAGAAATGATTAAAAAAGCGAGTTTCTACATTCTTTTGGTAGTTTAGCGATAAATCGTCGCCAAAATACACATTGCCGATAGCTTGCCTTTTTGTAGTGCGTGCCCAATCCCCATGGCTCCATGGCCCAAAAACCATGATATTATAGTTATCACTTCGTTTTTCTATATTTTTGTACGTTTCGAAAGGTCCGTAGAGATCTTCTGCATCAAACAAACCACCTACGACCATAACTGCAGGTTTTATGTTTTCCAAATGCTGTATAATACCTCTTTTTTGCCAGAACTCATCATAATTGGGATGTTCTTTTAATTGAGTCCAAAACACATTATCTTCTTTATAATACTGATCCAGCGTACTTAAAGGACCCGCATCTAGGAAAAATTGATATTGATCCTCACTTTTTAAATCAGGAAAAGAATACCAACTTTTGGCAGTAGGCGCGGTCTTTTCATATCCAAATACTGAGGTTGCCCTCCAATAACTCAGTAAATATGCTCCATTATGATGAAAATCATCAAAAAAGAAATCTCCGATACAAGCCTGTGGTGATACCGCTTTTAAAGCCGGATGTGAGTCTAATAAAGAATAAGTTGCATAAAATCCGGGATATGAAATTCCCCATATACCCACTTTACCATTAGTATTATCCAAATTAGTAACTAACCAATCTATGGTATCATATGTATCGCTTGCCTCATCTACTTGTTTTCCTTTTTTATTTGGAATATAGGCGCGCATATTATCATATACTCCCTCACTCATCCAACGACCGCGAACATCTTGATAAACAATGATATTTCCTTCTTTCATCAAAAATTCATTAGGACCGATTTTTGATCTGTATTGATCTTTTCCGTATGGTTTTGAGCTATACGGAGTCCTTTGCATTATAATTGGATATTTTTTTGAAGTGTCCCTCGGCGAATAGATCGTTGTATGTAATTTAATACCGTCACGCATCTCTATGTCAACCTCTTGTTTGACATACTGTTTTTTGATATCAAAACTATCAGATTCTTGTGCAAAACACGAGGATAGAAAGACGCATAAAAGACTTTGAAAAAGAATAATTTTTATCGATTGCATTCGTATGTATTTTGTTTAATGCTGAAGATAAAAAATGGTAGCGCCAGTTTTCTGTTTTTAAGGAGATTTTAACAAATCTCAACGTATACATACACATGTCAAAAGTTTTCGTAGTGCTGAATGATGACATTACTATTTGCCTTGCCATACTTTTATACCAAATCTACCATAAAATAGCACAAATCTCCTTGTTCATTTTCCCTCCTACTTCATTGAAAAATAATTCCGTAGCTTGAGCCTATGCAATGATTTTACGGCTTCGAAGGAGAGAAAAGCAACTTCGCATCTTTTATGCCATTTTATAGCAGATTTGGTATTACTTGATGAAAATCTGATTTTCAAAGTTTTCTAACCCAGTCTTTAACCATTCTAGATATGCTGTGGTATCTGGTGTATACGCTGTTGTCGTGTTAAGCAAATTCATATTCGCATCGATAAGTACATAAAAAGGTTGTGAGTTATTTTCAAAGTTAACCGTTTGAAATGTTGCCCACTTATCGCCTATGGTTTTGATATTTTTAACACTTCCATTAGGTTTTAAAAACTTAAATTGCTCGTTTTCAGGTAATTTTTTTCGATCATCTACGTATAAAGATATCAGAATGTATTTCGTTTTTAAAATATCCATGATCTCTGGATAGCTCCATACCTGTTCTTCCATCTTACGACAATTCACACAGGCCCAACCCGTAAAATCAATCATTATGGGTTTGTTTTGAAGTTGGGCTGCTTTCACTCCTTCTTCAAAATCTGTATAGGCATTGAGGCCCAAAGGTCCGTGTGCTTCTTTCTCGTATATGCTATAGAATAACGGAGGAGGGAATCCACTAAGTAACTTAAGATTAGCGTATTTGGTATTGGTTAATCCAGGAAGTAAATATATCACAAATGCCAAAGTGACTACTCCTAATGTTTTTCTTCCGGCACTTAGTTTTTGCAAAGGACCATCGTGTGGAAAACGAATTTTTCCGAAGAGATACAATGCCATGGCAACCCCTATTATTATCCAAATAGCAATAAATAATTCTCGTTTTAATATCCCCCAGTGTGCTACCAAATCGGCATTAGATAAAAACTTAAAGGCTAGCGCTAATTCTATAAATCCTAAAACAACCTTTACTGTGGTTAACCATCCTCCACTTTTGGGTAATGAGTTTAACCAGTTAGGAAATAGGGCAAATAATGCAAAAGGTAAAGCAAGTGCTAAACCAAATCCTCCCATTCCAAAACTGAGTTGTATCGCACTACCGTCGCTACTTAGAGAGCCTCCTAACAAGGAGCCTAAAATAGGTCCCGTGCAAGAAAATGATACCAAAGCCAACGTGAGTGCCATAAAAAATACGCCGACCACTCCACCTACACTATTGGCTTTACTGTCAAGACTTGTACTCCAGGATGCGGGTAATGTAATTTCAAAATATCCAAAAAATGAAATAGCAAAAACGATAAAGATGATGAAAAACAGAATGTTTAATGTCACATTAGTCGAAATGGTATTTAAAATCTCTGGGTCTAATGAGTCTAAAAGATGAAATGGCAAACTTAATAAAAGGTATATCAAAAAGATAAAGAAGCCATAAAGAATGGCATTAAACGTTCCCTTGTTTCTACTCCCGCCTCCTTTTGTAAAAAAAGAGACCGTAAGCGGTATCATAGGAAACACGCATGGGGTTAGAAGCGCTAGTAATCCCCCTAAAAATCCTAAAACAAATATGGTAAGGTAACTTTTATCATTAATCTCTTCTTTTGGAAATTTATCCCAACCTTTAACATCGATATGTAATGCTTCAGACTTGGCAGAATCATCTGCAGAGATATTAGATACATTCTCATTAGTTTCGATGGCTTCTCCGGTAAGACTTATAGTAAACTCTACAACCTCTGGTGCCAGACACTTTTCATCATCGCAAACCGAAAAAAAGACTTCAGCCTTAACGACCTTCAAAGTTGTATCAATGAGTTGTATTTTTTGTGAAAACGTGACTTCGTTTTCAAAATACTTAACATTCATTTCGAAGATATTATCGTATTTTTCGATACCCTTTGGTTCAAAAGTTTCTCCTAGTAAACTATAGGTCTCCTTTGTAGCATTAAATGTAAATGCAGTTGGCGTAGGTGTTATTTCGTCTGTATCCGACTCATTTTGTGAATACAAGTGCCAGCCTTTATCCAAAGTTGCCTTAACATATATTATATAGTTATTTTCTGATTCTTTTTCGGCACTAGCTTCCCATTGAATTGGATCCAGGGTTTGAGCAAAAATAGGGTTTGCCAATAAAAACGTAGTAATGAGTAGTAAGAAATAGTTCATCAAGTAATAGTGATCTTTAATAATTGTTCGGTTTGGGGGGTTACTTTAAATCGATTATCTAATCTATAGTTGATTACCCAAACGATATCTTCTTGAGAGCATAAAACCCATACGTTTTCTTTTGCAAGAATAGATAATTTCTCATCTTTAAAAAATTTACTTAGTTTTTTCTTTCCTTTCATTCCGAAGGGATAAAAATAGTCGCCTGGTTTCCATTTTCTTACTAGTAAAGGATACTTTAACTTTTCTTTATCTAGATAAACCGTTTTGAGATCTGTTGGCTTTATTTCTGAAACTCGTCTTAACTGTATCACACCCGGCGGAATTATCGCCTTTTGTTCTTCTTCTGAGATGTAGTATGTAGTATCCGAAATTTCTTCAGTAATAGGACTTAATAATAGATATGCTCTATCCTTAACCAGTCTGTGGGTAGTAGAAAAAATCTGTTTTCCAGATTGTGCCGTCATCATTTGTGCAATATCGTGCCAAGCGGTAAATCCATAATCTCTAAACAAAAAATATACACTATGTTCTGGCTGACTGTATTGATGCAGTTTGGCAATAGAGATTTTAATCGTATTTGTGTCTGAAGTATCAAACACCTCTTTTTTAAGGTAGGCTACCTGATCTTCTATAAAATGCTTACTTTGATTGAGGTAGTGTAAGGTATTGGCAAAATTTTGTAAAAACTGTGGGTGTACAGATTTTAAACCTGAAACTACACCATGGCGTACATGATTTCGAAGATATTTTTTATCTTGATTGCTACTATCCTCACGCCATTGTAATTTATTTTCTATAGCAAAATCTAAAATTTCTTTTCTTGAAAATGGCAATAAGGGTCTAATGAATATTTCATTAACCTTAGGAATTCCGGTTAAACCATTTAACCCCGTTCCTCGAGAGAGATTGATTAAAAATGTTTCTAAATTATCATCGGCATGATGCGCAGTAAGCACATAATCAAACTTAGATGCAAAGGCTATTTTTTTAAACCAGTCATACCTCAATTTTCTAGCCGCCATTTGTATCGATACATTGTGCTGACTGGCGTATTTCTTTGTATCAAAACTTGTTCTAAAACATAATATACCGAGTTTTTCTGCTAAAGTCTTTACAAATATGTCATCCTCATCGCTTTCTTTTTCTCTTAATTTAAAGTTGCAATGTGCAATCCCAAATTCTAATTGTAACTGATGACAAAGTGCTACTAGAACTATGCTGTCTAATCCCCCGCTACACGCAATCAACAATGTCTTCTCTTTTAAAAATGAAAAATCGTCAGTAATATGATCTTTAAATTTTTGTAACAACAATAGTATAAAATTAGCGTAAAGGATACATTTTAGTGTTCAAATATACAACTTTGAATATCGAATCAGTATTTTCCGGTTAAAGAAAATAGACCGCTGCGCTGCTAGAAAATAGAACAAAGACTTATTTGTAACTACTTGTCTATTATAGTTTTTGAAGTAAAGGTGATTCAGTTTCAAAATAAGTTGTCTAAATTTTAGAAAGCAAGATGTCTTTTCTATAAACTCATAATTTCTTAATGGTAATAGAGGTTTTCAAAGCTTATCAACTTTTTTATCGGACAACAATGATATCGAATACAAGACCTGAAAAAAATCAGTTTTAAACGGAACCCTATTTAGGGGTGAGGGGTGAGTCTTTGAGTTTTCTGATTTGGGGTACATTTAATATTTCTAAGGCGGTAACCAATCTTATCCAGGGCTCGACGAAGTGCATTTGGACTATAACCAACCTCATCTGAGCATCGACCAAGTGTATTTTGGTATCGACTAAGTGTATCCCAAGAGCTTTCGACCACATTCTGGCATCGACCAAGTGTATTCCGTCATTGACCAAGTGTATTTTACAACTGTCGGACTTCATTTTGTAACCCTCCAACCTTATTTCGCAATTAGCCAAAAGTCAAAATGTACTTCCCTGATTAGCGTTGACCGTTTTTAGGTTAATACTTCGTTGTTAAAAATAGTCATTGTTTTCCTTTGATGGCTAGCCATCAAAGGAAAGTTTTTTTCGAATTCCACAGGTGTCATTTT
>NZ_JAGKIK010000099.1 GCF_017897595.1 Aquimarina sp. U1-2 | reverse complement strand
TTCCAATGCTAGTATTTATAAGTGGATTTATAAATATTCTACCTTTAACGAGAAGGGATTTAGAGTTGTAGAGATGAAAGAGAGCAGTAATAAAAAGATGAAAGACCTCGAGCAAAGGATTAAAGCTCTGGAACAAGTTGTTGGTCAGAAACAGATAAAGATTGATTACTTAGAAAAGATGATCGACATAGCGAAGGATGAGCTGGATATTGACTAGTCCTAAATAATCGATACAGATTATTGATAGATTAAATTTATTATTTGTAGTAGCCACTACTTGATCTGACAGTTGTTACTTATCCGACATCATGCCTTTGCGCTAAATTTATTTCTTTCTCAACTACCTCTTGATTTATGGAGGCAGTTTGTGAAAGAAATAAATTTTC
>NZ_JAGKIK010000098.1 GCF_017897595.1 Aquimarina sp. U1-2 | reverse complement strand
GGACAGTTACATAATATGAGGACATATCAAGAATACACTGCTCCATTACCATATATTACCACTTCGTCCTGTAGTGGAGATTGGAGTAATTCAAGTAATTGGGAACATGGAAGTGTATGGGACATACACAATATAATACCAGACTGTGCTATAGTACAGATAAACGGCGATCTAGAAATTGACAAGGATATAAATACGGTAGGAATACTATTAAATAGTGGATCTTCACTACATGTTACAAATAACTCTGGTCTTTTTAATAGTTGGTACATAAAACTAAATGGAGATATAGATTTAGAAGGCGAGTCTCAACTCATACAAAATCAAGATAGCACATTAGATCCTGTAAGTGCTGGCACCTTAGAAAAAGACCAACAAGGTACCGCA
>NZ_JAGKIK010000097.1 GCF_017897595.1 Aquimarina sp. U1-2 | reverse complement strand
AATCGGGTCAGTTAGATTTTAATCCAGAAACAGATAAATTAACTACTAACGCTTGGGGTAGTGAAATTAAAACTAAGCGTTACGAGGTTTCGGCTAAATTTGGTTATGTAAATCCAGAGGTACCATGGCAAAGTTTAGGAGTGCAAACAGCATTTAGTAGCCATAAACAAGATTCTTATTTTGGGTTAAATATTTATAATATTCAGCATAATAGTCTATATGCAAATGCCATGTACAACTCTATAATTAGCGATTCCAGAAATAAAATAAAAACAGGGCTAAGCTATACGTATGATCACTATGACGAATTGGTAAATACTATAGATTATGAAAGAACCGAAAACTCAGTTGGAGCATTTTTTGAATATAGTTACGATAATTTAGAGCTAC
>NZ_JAGKIK010000096.1 GCF_017897595.1 Aquimarina sp. U1-2 | reverse complement strand
CATTGTAGAAAATACAATAAGCTTTAATAAAAATTATAATAAACATAAAGTTGAAGCATTAGTAGGTTCTGTTGCGCAAAAATTTAGATTTGAGGATAGTAGTATACAAACTAGAAATTTTGCAAGTGATGCCATAACAACGCCTAGTGGTGGTGCAGAACTCTTTTCGGCATCAGCATTTAAATCAGAAAGAGCAAATACTTCGTTTTTAAGCAGAATAAATTATGGCTATGATGATAAGTATCTTGTAACTGCCAATTTTAGAGCGGATGGATCTAGTGTTTTTGGACCTGATAAACGCTGGGGATATTTCCCATCATTTTCATTGGGATGGCGTATGTCTAGAGAAAGTTTTATCAAAGACGACTCATTCATTAATGATTTAAAACTTAGAGCAGGA
>NZ_JAGKIK010000095.1 GCF_017897595.1 Aquimarina sp. U1-2 | reverse complement strand
CCCCGACATAGGAGGGATTGAGTAGTGAAAGCCCGACCCTTGTGGCAACGCCCAAATAATTACACTTTAACTTTTAAACAAAAGAAGTTTGCTGTATTTTTGCTTCTTTAAAATCAATCTAAATAAGTTTGGGGTTAACATTAGCAGATTTAAAACGAGGGGAACATGCCGTGATTACTGATGTATCTTCTACAGAAATACCACTAAAACTTCTGGAAATGGGATGTTTACCGGGAAACCCTGTAACGCTTTTGCAAGTGGCCCCATTACAAGACCCTATGTATTTAAACGTGAATGGTACACACCTTGCCATAAGAAAGGAAACTGCTACTCACATTTTAATTGAAAAAGTAACGCATGGGTAAACAGATAAATGTTGCTTTAATAGGAAATCCCAATA
>NZ_JAGKIK010000094.1 GCF_017897595.1 Aquimarina sp. U1-2 | reverse complement strand
GGCGAATTCATCTATAGAAATCATTCCTAGATCTTCGCCACCATGCTTGCGCACAGTAATTTTGTTTTCTTTTTCCTCTTGCTCGCCAATAATGAGCATATAAGGGTACTTTTGTATTTCGGCCTCCCGAATTTTCTTCCCTATAGTCTCATTTCTATGGTCTACAAGGGCGCGAATTTCGTGATTTTCAAGCAAATTTAAAACTTTTTCAGAATAATTTTCATATTTCTCACTGAGCGATAATATTTTAGCTTGTACTGGCATTAACCAAATAGGGAAGTTTCCACCAGTATGTTCTAGAAGAATAGCAATAAAACGCTCCATACTTCCAAAGGGAGCACGGTGTATCATTACAGGGCGATGTTCTTCATTATCACTGCCTTTGTAAACCAAATCGAAAC
>NZ_JAGKIK010000093.1 GCF_017897595.1 Aquimarina sp. U1-2 | reverse complement strand
AGTAAAAAGCAAAAATCTATTATTTAAAATATAATTTAACATCCTATATTTGAACGTATTATACTTATTACACATAAAATATTGTATTGGATAAACCCCAATATTTGTTAATGCGGAAATATTTTTTTTAAATGTATTAATGCCAAACCTAGCCCTAATCATTTTTATTATAGTAAAAAAGACAAATGAATCGCGTCTTGACTTAATATGCTCTATGATAATATCCTTGTGAGCTATTGATAAATGTTCGAGACTAGTTATAAAATTCTCTAAATCAAAAATTAAAGCCAGGAAATATTCTGCAATTCTTTTTTTAAAACTTTGAGTTTTTGTTCGCATTGTAGATTCCGGACTTTGGAAGTATCTATATACAGAAACTGGAGAATAAGCCACTCTTGAAGC
>NZ_JAGKIK010000092.1 GCF_017897595.1 Aquimarina sp. U1-2 | reverse complement strand
AAACATCTTGATATTATTGAGGATGCTGTACAGGATACTTTTATTAAGGCTAGTATAAGTTGGAGAAACCAACAACCAGAACACCCTGAAGCATGGTTGACCCAGGCCGCCAAAAACAGGGTTCTTGATATTTTTAGAAAGCTAAAAACAGAGCAAAAACACCTACCTAACATCAATCAAGGAACGGACGCCATTGCTATAAACGATCTGTTTTTAGACTCTGAGATTGAGGATGCACAACTGCGTATGATTTTTACTGCCTGCCACCCTAGCTTAGATCCTAGAGATCGTATTTCTTTTGCTCTAAAAACAGTATCTGGATTTAGTATTAAAGAAATTGCCTCTGCATTGCTAACCAAAGAGGAAACCGTAAAAAAGCGACTATCCAGAGCCAGAAAAACA
>NZ_JAGKIK010000091.1 GCF_017897595.1 Aquimarina sp. U1-2 | reverse complement strand
AAGAAAAGTAGACTACTTAATCTACCTTACCTCCTTACAACAGACAGTAAAAAACGACAGAAGTAGTCTTAAACATCAATCAAAAATGATCTATATTAGTAGTGCATCTATTGCTTTCCATATTTCAATTTATAGTATAGCAATAGTAGTGTGGATACCACAGTAATAGTATTGGCAAAAATCATTGAATAACTATTTCTTAAAATCCCATATATAAGCCATAATATGATGCCAATAAAAAACAGAATTAGCATAGGCAATGATAAGCTAGAAACATCTTTGGTTTTGTAGGTTTTGTATACTTGTGGTAAAAATGCAATTGTTGTAAGTACTGCTGCACCAAAACCTATTGCTTCATTTACATCAAAACCCATAATTTATTCACCTTGGGTTTTAGTTAATG
>NZ_JAGKIK010000090.1 GCF_017897595.1 Aquimarina sp. U1-2 | reverse complement strand
TTAAAAAAGATTGGTTGCCGTTTATTGTTCCGCTACTTACTTTATCATTTACTGTTTTATTAACAGGAATTGGCTCTCCTGTAATCATAGATTCGTCAATGGTTGTATCTCCTTCTGTTATCGAGCCATCCACAGGAATCTTATCGCCTGGTTTTACTTTTAGAATATCATTTAATTCAATAGCATCGATGGTTACTTCAACATCTTCGCCATCTACTATTTTTATAGCTTTATTGGGTGCTAACTTTAATAATTCTTTTACTGCTGAATTGGTTTTACTATGCGCACGAGCTTCTAAAAGTTGACCTAAAAGCACCAATGTTAGAATGACGGTTGCTGCTTCAAAATAGACATGTACTGCTCCAGATTCTGTTTTAAACTGACTTGGAAAAATATCTGGAAAAAACATACCAAAAA
>NZ_JAGKIK010000008.1 GCF_017897595.1 Aquimarina sp. U1-2 | reverse complement strand
TTTTGCTAACTCTAATAGTCCTAACTTTGGTTTGATGATTTTTTCTTCTGTGTTCATCTGACAAATATTTAAATTGATTTAAACTAAATTACTAAAATTGTCAGATTAAGTATTAACTATTACACGTAAGTAAATTGGGTAGCGAAAAATACTGATTTTCATCTCCGGTCATGCCTTGAGGCAAAAAAAGTTTAGTTTTTCGTTTCCGGTCATGCCTTGAGGCAAAAAAGTTTTAGTTTTTCATTCCCGGTCATGCCTTGAGGCAAAAAAGTTTTAGTTTTCCGTTTACGGTCACGCCTTGAGGCAAAAAAAGTTTTAGTTTTTTGTTTCCGGTCATGCCTTGAAGCAAAAAAAGTTTTAGTTTTTCGTTCCCGGCCACGCCGAAAACATAAAACGGGTTCAATGAACCCATCTTAAGATTCCCCCCTGGCTGGATAATCATTTTTCATCACATAATCTATAGCATTCAGGATATCATCAAACCCTGGTCGTGCAAAAGGCATGGTTTGAATAGAAGCGAAATATAATGTTTGATCAGGTCGTATAAGAAACATACCAGGTTCTGAAAAATGATTAGGTTCTTTGTCATCTTTTGCTTTAGAAATATACAATCCCCATTCCCGAGCTTTGTCTATCGACATTTCAAAACCTATGGGTAATGAAGGCACATTCCATGTATTTCCTGTTTTTTTAGCTTTTTCTTCAGTATCACAACTTATTGCAACTACATTGACCCCTCGGTCTACAAATTTATCTAGTTTGCCTGCAAGTTCTTCAAGCTGTTTTTTACAAATTGGGCAATGCAGGCCTCTGTAAAAGACAACTAGAATAAAATTTTTTGGGGTTTGATCTTCTAGTTTCCAATGCGTATCATTGATTAAGTCTACTTCTAGATTGGGAACTTTCTCTCTTGGTTTTAGCATAATCCGTACTTTTAAAATGGTATTTTTATTGGCATCATCAAAGGGTATAATTCCCCAAAGCTTGCCTCGAAATTGAAAAATTATTTTTCGCGAATGCCTCTTGGACTTTCCCCAAGGTAGTTTACTCTTTCATCAAATTGTGAACAGACCCCTTAGATTTTCTTCACTTTGTATACAAAATTATGATCTCAAAAGTTATGAGACGAACTATATTACATATTTTAATAGCGTTATAAAGATCCTACTGGTACGATTGTTTTATCATTAGAGTAAAAAAAAATATGGTATGCGATAAGATTATTTGAGATTTGGAGGTTACTTCGCAATACTGCTGATCATATCTTGCCTAAGAATAGTTCAGAACGACTAACCCAATTTTGTATCTATCTAAAAACAAAATGTATGATAAATTTTCGTGTCACGATAATTTCTTTTTTTCTATGTATACTACTACAATCCTGTGCTACTTTTAAACCCCAATTTCAAAAATCAGTTGATACAACAAGTACAATCGATAAAAACATCTCACATACATTTTATGTAGTGGGTGGATACGGAAATCAAAATAAGAAAAATACAACCCAAGTATTGAACCAAAAATTATCCTCCGAATTAAAAGAAGCTGATAAAAATAGTACGCTTCTTTTTGTTGGAGATAATATTTCTAGGATAAAGGGACAAGAAAATAAAGATTTTAAACTTCTGGATGAACAACTATCTTTTGCTAAAGGATATAAAGGTGAAACACTTTTCATTCACGGAGTTAATGAATGGAAAGATGCTAGTATCGATCAAATGGAGGAATATGAGGATTATGTAGAAGAAAAAAAATCTTTGGATTCAGAATTTCCCGAAAAAAATGGATGTCCTATAGATCATATAGTTGTTAATGATGAATTGGATATTATTGTAGTCAATTCGTATTGGTTCATCTCTAATTGGGATCGTATCGAAGAAATTAATAAAAAGTGTACCAATGTCAACACTAGACGGCGTTTTGTGGAAGAATTAGAAGGATATATTAATGATGCTCAAGGAAAAAATGTACTAATCGTAATGCATCATCCAATTTTTAGCAATGGTACTTATGCAGGTCATGAAACCGCAAAAAGCCATATGTTACCGTTTCCAATTCTTGGAACACTTGCAGGGGAGATTAAAGATTTGGCGAATTTGGATAGAAATCAATTGGATTTCCCTAGGTATAGGTATTTAAGAATAGTATTAAGTGCCATAGCTCAAAAATCAGATAGAGTAACTGTAGTGTCAGGCCACGAACAAAGTTTACAATACCTAGAAGGTAAAGGTATTCATCAAATTATTAGTGGATCATATGGAGGCGCAAAGGCGACTCATCGTTCCAAGGGATTTATTCACGCCCCGGGTGGTAGTCTTTCTTATCAAGGGAAATATACCCATGGTGCTCCTGGATTTGCAAAAATCGTATATTATGAAGATGGATCATCTGCTGTAACTTTTATAACCGAAGATGAGGTAGAAAATACATCTTTCGAAGTGTTACCTCCATTCAAAACCTATCAAGACTTTACTTATGACAATACATCGCATCCTAAACAAAAAAAAGCAGTTATTATTAAAGATGCAAGTACATTGGATAAATCAGGATTTTACAAAATGTTGTGGGGTGATCGCTACCGCTCGTATTTCAATAAAGAGGTCACTGTTCCTGTAGCTATATTAGATACGCTATATGGTGGTCTTCGAGTTATTAAAAAAGGCGGAGGGCATCAATCCAACTCGCTGCGATTAGTTGATACTATGAATAGAGAATATGCAATGCGATCCTTAAAAAAAGAGGCTTTAAAATTTTTGACCCAAAAAATACGAGGTATTTCTTATGATACTCAAGATTATGAAAATACATTGACAGAAGACTTGGTTTCTGATTTTTTCACAACTGCACATCCATTTATGCAAATGGTCATCAATGATATGGCTAAAGCTTTAGATATCAATCATGCAGAAACAGAATTATTTTACGTGCCTAAGCAAAATAGCCTTGGTAAATACAATGAAACCTTCGGAGATGAACTGTATTACATAGAACGTAGACCTTCTGATGAACAAAAAAAATACAAAGGTTACAGACGGGCACTTCCAAAAGTCGAAGGTGAAATTACCGACTTTGAAAGCACTACCGATGCATTAGAAAAACTCAAAGAAGACGAATCCTATATCATGGATCAGGAGGCCTACATACGAGCCAGAATTTTTGATATGCTAATAGGTGACTGGGATCGTCATCAGGATCAATGGCGTTGGATAGAATATGAAAAAGAAGATGGAGACGATAAAATTTTTATTCCGGTTGCCCGAGATCGAGATAATACATTTTCAAAGTTCGATGGTATAGCTTTACCGATGATAAAAGTTTTTTCTCCGGCAACTCGATTATGGCAAACGTATGGTCCAGAAATTAAAAGTTTAAAATGGTTTAATGCTGAAGGAAATAATCTGGATCAAACTTTAATTACAAAACACGGCGTAGATACTTGGATAAAAGAAGCTACCTATATCAAAAATACGCTTACAGATGCTCAGATTGATGAAGCTTTTACAAACTTACCTCCAGAAATTCAAGATGAAACTACAGCACAAATAAAAAAGAATTTAAAAGAACGGTTGAATATTATCGATCAATACGCCAGAGAATATGCTACTTATTTGAACAAAACGGCTGTCGTGCCGGGAACTCATAAAGATGATCTTTTCGAAATCACTAGAATGCCAGAAGGCAAAACAAAGATTATTGGCAAAAGAAAATTAAGCAATAAAAAAAATAAAGTTTTTTATGAGCGAATTTTTGATAGCAAAGAAACCAAAACGATTCTAGTCTACGGCTTAAATGACGACGATACCTTTATAATTAACGGCGATGGAAACGGTTATAGTAAAGTTAGGATCATTGGTGGCTATGGTAAGGATACCTTTATTGTTGAAAATAGAAGAAAATTAAAAGTATACGACTGGAAATTCGAAGAATCGATATTTGAAGAGAAAAGACCTGCTAAAAAATTAACCAACCTATATGAAACCAATACTTTACATTGGAGGTATTTTCAGGAAAATTTCAACATAGTAATGCCCACTATAGGCTTGCGAAATGATGATGGCTTTTTTGTAGGGCTTAACAATACGTATACAGTTTTCGGTCTTCATGGTGATGGTGATGGTTTTAAACAGAGACATACGTTTGGCGGAAATTATTATTTTACATTTCAGGGTTTCGATGTAAACTATCAGGGTGTTTTTGCCAATATTTTTCCTAATTGGAATTTGACAGTTACAGGCTATTTTACCAATGACGCTTATGCGAATAACTTTTTCGGTTTTGGAAATGATACGGAAAATTTTGACGATGAATTAAGCCAGGATTTTAATCGAACGCAAATGCAACAAATTAAGATTGATGCCGGCGTAAATTATAGATCTCTTTTCATAAAAGGACGTTTTGAGTCTTTTAATGTGACCCCAGATGAAAATAGATTTGTGACTACTGGGGTTGTCAATCCTTTAGTTTTTGACACCCAAAACTATGTAGGAGCCGAGGCCGGAATCTCTTTTGATAGTCAGAATGCCTTAGATTTTCCTACAAAATCTATCTTATTTAATTTTGCCGGGGGATATATGCAAAACGTAGATATTTCTGATAATCAATTTGGTTATGTTACTCTTGCTTTAGGCGGAAGTCACCAACTCATTTCTTCTGGTCACCTCGTTTTAGGTACCAAAGCAGAAGTAAAAGCCAACTTAGGAAATGACTTTTTTTACTATCATGCGCCTTCGATAGGAGGGGATAATGGCCTTAGAGGCTTCAGAAATGAGCGATTTACAGGAGAAACTTACTTTTATCAAACTACAGATTTGAAGGCGAGAGTAAAACGGTTTACAACTTCTGTATTTCCCGTTACTCTGGGTGCCTTTGGAGGGTTCGATTACGGCAGGGTATGGGTAGATAATGATATTTCAAATCAATGGCACACCTCGTATGGTGGCGGTTTATGGCTTAGTGGTGCAGATACTTTTTCCTTCAGGCTAGGTATGTTTTCTTCAGATGAAGGCGTACAGATACAAGGAGGTTTTGGATTCGAATTTTAAAAAGGAAGGTTATCTAAGTCAACATTGCCGCCAGAAAAAATAATACCGATTTTTTGTTCTCGAAAACGGTCTTTTTTTCGAAGTAAAGCGGCAAATGGTACTGCACAAGATGGTTCTATAATAATTTTCATACGTTCCCATACAAAGCGCATCGCAGTAATGATTTCACTTTCTTCAACACGAATAATTTCTGAAACATGTTCTTGTATTATGGGAAAATTGATAGTTCCAAGTTGGGTTTTCAATCCATCGGCGATGGTATTTGCTGTTTTGTTAGTTTCGATTTTTCCACTTTGAAGAGAACGATACGCATCATCCACCTCAAAAGGCTCTGCACCGATAGTCTTGCAGTTATTTCCATAGTATTTTGCTGCCAATGCAGTACCTGCTACTAGTCCGCCACCGCCTACAGGAGTAAATATATAGTCTAGATCGGGATAATCTTGTAGCAGTTCGATAGCAGCAGTCCCTTGACCTAAGATTACATCCAAATCATTTGAGGGATGTATAAAAGTGGCTCCTTTCTCAATTTGAATCTTGAAAGCGGTCTCTTCTCGTTCTTTAAGTGTTGGTGGGCATTCGATAACCTCTCCTCCGTATCCCTTTACAGCATCTTTTTTAACCTGTGGTGCATTCGAGGGCATCACGATGTAAGCTTTAACACCTAAACTTTTTGCCGATAACGATAACGCTTGCGCAAAATTACCTGAGGAATGCGTGACCACCCCTTTGGATTGTTGTTTTAGAGATAAATTAGAAATGGCACTTGCTGCTCCACGCATTTTAAAAGCACCCATTCTCTGAAAATTTTCACACTTAAATACGAGTTGTGTTCCAGAGATATGATTTAAAAATGTGGAAGTAAGTACAGGTGTTCTATGAATGTAAGGCGCTATTCGCTGATGGCATAAGGCTAATTCCTGTTTCGTTGACATAAAGCTAGGTTTGTATCATCAACATGAAATTCGTATTAACTATTGAGCATAACCGGCATGACCAGCATAGTGACATATTCGCCTTCATCAAGACCATCTACGGGAGTAAGTATACCGGCTCTATTTGGCAAAGACATTTCTAGTTGAACATCGTCTGCATTTAGGTTGCTCAACATTTCACTTAAAAATCGAGAATTGAATCCTATTTGCATATCATCCCCTTGATAATCACAAGTTAAACGCTCTTCAGCTTTATTCGAATAGTCGATATCTTCTGCAGAAACATTAAGTTCTGCACCCGCGATTTTTAAACGAATTTGATGTGTGGTTTTATTAGAAAATATAGAAACTCTACGCACAGAATTAAGAAACTGCGTGCGTGCGATAGTTAATTTATTAGGATTTTCTTTTGGAATAACAGCTTCATAATTAGGGTATTTCCCATCGATTAATCGACAGATGAGCTGAGTTTCATCAAAAGTAAATTTGGCGTTAGATTCGTTGTATTCAATGGTTACTTCACTATCGCTCCCAGCCAAAATATTTTTGAGCAGGTTTAACGGCTTTTTGGGCATTATAAATTCTGCTGACTGAGAGGCTTTGATATCTTCTCGAGTATATTTTACTAATTTATGAGCATCTGTAGCTACAAAAGTCAATCCTTCAGTCGAAAATTGAAAAAATACACCACTCATCACTGGTCTTAGATCGTCGTTACCCGTTGCAAAAATTGTTTTTCCAACCGCAGTTGCCAGCACATCACCCAATAAGGTTGTGGCACTAGGATCTTCTAATGCAACAGCCTTCGGAAATTCTTCTCCATCAGCATAAGCCAGCGCATATTTACCATGGTTAGAACTGATTTCTATAGTATTATTATCTGCAACAATAAACGTTAAGGGTTGCTCTGGAAATGTTTTAAGCGTTTCTAACAATAATTTGGCAGGAACAGCCAATGTTCCCTGATCTCCTGATTCGACTTCTAACTTGGCCGACATGGTTGTTTCAAGATCAGAAGCAGAAACTGTGAGTGTATTATTATCTAATTCAAACAAAAAATTATCTAAAATTGGTAGGGTGTTGCTATTGCTAATTACTCCTCCCAAAATCTGAAGTTGTTTGAGTAAGTATGAACTGGATACTATAAATTTCATCTGTTTTTCTTTATGGTTTGTTAGTTGTCAGTTAAAATTCGTCACGGTACTACACTCTGAAATTCTTCAGCCCGATCGCGAATCATTTCACCTATTTAAAAATTTTTATCCTATTAAATGAAATAATTAAAAAATTGATAACCTATGTAACCGCTACGCTCTCACATTAAAAATTATTTGATTGTTCGTTATTATACCTAAAATTTAACTGAGAAGTCATCCTGAATTTATTTCAGGATCTCATTATGTTTATTTTCAGTACGTTGAGATGAGAAGCTGAAACGAGTTCAGCTTGACGCAACCATTTAGGTTAAATTACGGATATTCGTAAAAATTTTACTACTAATCAATTCATATGTGATGTATAACGTATAGTTTTACGCAAATATAATTGTAATCTATTAGGATCACAGTATTCAAAAAACCATAGTTATTAACAAACCTAAGGGAGTTATTGACTATTCTTACTGTTAAAGTATTCAAGTATTTTTCCTATTCAATTATAACTTGTTATCATTTGCTTTGGTCGAAAAGTAGCATTAGAAATGTTCTCTCAATTTTAGTATAGCATGACTATATTTAAATTAATGGGTTAACTATTTGATTTTACTTTGATGATTTAGAATCACCTTTCATGAGCTTATCAGTATAATGGGCTTTGTGTTTGGGGATGCTAAAACGTTCATTATTATATGCCGATGATTGTCCTTTGGGTATCGATAAACTTTCCCATTCTTGCCCAATACTCATTTTGCCAAGAAATACGATTTGTCCCACATGGTAAGCATAGTGTGCTAATTGTCGATGGATTGCCTCGGGGATGCTATGTTCTACATTCCTGATGTATACAGGATGATCAAAATTAGTTTCATTAATACTTTCTAGGGCTTTAAAAAGACAAGACCATCCTTCATTCCATTTTAAAAGCAGTTCTTCTCTTATATTCACGTCATCATCGAATTCGGTATCTCTTTTCCTCCAGGTTTTTTCTCCATCTTCAGTTAAAAAGTTAGTCCATCTGGATTTCATATTGCCCCAAAGATGCTTTACTATGATAGCAATACTATTACTGTGTTCATCATATTGCCAAAATAATTTTTCATCGGGTAATTGCTTTATGGTTTTATCACCTAATAATTTGTAATATTGAAATTGTTTTATGATGCTTTTGATATATTGATCTGTGTCCATAAAAATCGGTTTTCTTCTCTAAGATACTTTTTTATTTACAAAGCTTAGGAAGATACTTATTTTTATAAAGATTTAATATTGTATCAAATTTGGTGTAGGTATTCTAAGTCGTAATAGATCTTATAAGATATAATCTCGGTTTAATCAATCGAATGCTACACGTGAAGTGGTCTTGCTTCCAATATGTTGATAGCGCTACTTCTTCGAGGTAGTTCATTTTTAGTAAAGAGCTTCTAACGAATGATATGGATTAGAACAACATTTTGCGTTTGCGAACCAATATCCAAATGACGACTGGCGCTCCTATTAATGAAGTTATGGCGTTTATAGGTAAGGTAAATTCGCTTGCCGGTAGTTGAGCGATGCTGTCACAAATTAACATAACGATACTTCCAATAAGTACTACAGCCGGAATTAATGTTTTATGATCAGAAGTATGAAATAATTGCCGTGTAAGGTGCGGAACAGCAAGACCAATAAAAGCAATTGGACCAGCGAAAGCAATTATACTACCAGACAATAAACCTGTCGCCAAAATAATAAGAAAGCGACTCATTTGTAAATTTAATCCCAGGCTACGTGCATAGTTTTCGCCTAATAATAATGTATTTAATGCTTTAATAGAAGTTAATGTAGGTAGCATACCCAATAAAAATACAATAAAAAAAACCAAGACTTCATACCAGGATAGGTTTCCCAGACTTCCAAAACCCCAAAATATGTATTTCTGTAATTGATCGGCAGGAGCAAAATAAGAAAGTACACTTACAATGGCAGCAGTTATACTACTAAACATGAGTCCGATAATTAAAATAGCCATAGTATCTCTAACTTTTGTAGATACAATCATAACAGCGAAAAGTACTACGATACTACCTAAACATGCAGCAATCACTAATCCCCATTTTGAAATTAAAAATCCGGATAGCGCGATACCAAAAAATGTACTACCCAGGATAAGCAAAGCTACACCAAGAGCAGCACCAGAGCTTATCCCTAAAACGAACGGACCTGCAAGTGGGTTTCTAAATAATGTTTGCATAAGTAAACCAGAAATTCCTAATCCACTACCTACAATAATAGCAATTAATGCTTTTGGAAGCCGGTAATTTATGATGATATGTCTCCACGCTTCCTTTTCTACAGATCCTCCTAAAAGACTGCTAAGTGTGTCTAACCACGGAATGATAACAGAACCCAGGCTTATATTTGCAATAAAGCAGATTAATAACAGCGCAGCAATTCCTATAAAAACCTTTTTGTATGATTTGTTTGGGGTCAAATTAATCAAGTTTTTTAAAAAAATACAATTTGTAATCGGGTAAAAGCTCTGGGTGAGCGATTTTTATAATGTCTTTTAAAATTAGATCAGGACGCATTGGTCCTAGTTCATAATACATCAATCCGCCTTTGGCACCCGTTTTTAGCGTCGAGGAATATACGGCTTTATTTTTAAATGCATCAAATAATGGATATTGATGGTTCTGTTCTTGTAATTCTGTTAAAGAGTTGACGTTTCCAGAACCAATCCATAACGCCGCATGTTGAGCTTTTTCAAGAACGCTCTCAAAGCTAAGGGCAATACTTCCGGTTTTTTGATTATTTTGCCATAAATAATGAGTTTTAGCATCTGTTAAAAATTTAGCTACGTAGCTATTTCCACCGGGTACATGCCAAATGTCTTTAAACATATTTCCCGACAAAACCGTAGGTCGTTCTGTGCTATTTTGTGCGATAGCAACCGCATTACTGTATTCTGTTTTAATTTGTTGAAAAACATCTTCAGCGATATTTTCCTTTCCAAAAAATGCAGCTACAAATTTAATCCACTCTGCTCTCCCTAAGGGATGCTCTTCCATCCAGGAACCATTAATTACTACTGGGATTCCGGTTTTTTGAATGAGATCATACGCTTTTGTTTCTCCGTTTGCAGAAAATCCCAATACCATGTCTGGTGAGAGTTCAAGCACTATTTCTGTATTAAGATTAAACTCCCTACCAAGCTCTTTAATGGCGCCTTTATCCACCAGCGCGCGGGTTTTTTCCGAAGAAATATAATCGGTATGAGGAAATCCTACCAACTTTTGTTCTAAATTAAGATATTCTAGTATAGGAACGTCTGTAGTTGAAGTCACTACAACTCTTTCTACGGGGACTTCTACAAAAACTGCTTTTTCAGATTTGAAGGGCTGTTTTGTTCCCTTGGGATGTAAAATATATATAAGTTCTTCTTTTGTATCTGGCCAGGGTGTGGTCACTTTAATTTCTTTGTGAGTACCATGGTTTATGATTGTAAATCCTTTTGCATATTCAATGCTTTGCGGAGCTAGATACATTACCGTAAGGCGATTGGTCTCTTCATTTACGTTTTTGCATGAAGTGCTACACATTACTAGGGTAAAAAGTATAAAAAGAATTCGCATACCTTATTTTTTATAAAATTACTATTCTGGAGCATTAGTTTATACCGAAAACAAGCTCAATTTACTCGAGAATCGAGATTTAAAACACTACTCTGCTTGCCTTTGAGTAGTTTGCCTCTATAAGACATTAAATTTTGATCACCTCGCCATAGTCTATTTTGATTGAAAAAGAGTCTTTGAGATCAATTTCTCGTAAATACGAAATTAGCGCTCTCATGGGTCCTGCATGTAAAATAATTACAATTTTCTCGTTACTCAATAAATTTAATGAGGTGTAAAAATCTACAATACGTTTTTGCAGCATCACATACGATTCTCCGTTAGGAACTTGAATGGTAACGAAATCTTTCATCCATGGATCTAATTCTTTACTATCAATGGCTTCCCATGGGAGTAACTCCCAGTCCCCAAAATTTAGCTCTTTTAAGCGGTCGTCAAATTTAATTTCTCTGTTAAACGTTTTTGCTAATAGTTTGCAACGTTGTAACGGACTACTGTATACTTTGTCAATATCATGAATAGGAATTTGGCGATGTATGTTATCAACTTCAGCCTGAAAAGAATCGGTAATCCCTATGTCACTTTGCCCGTAACAAATTCCTTTTTCAATATTGGGTGTAGTATGTCTTACCAGATATATTTCCATAGGAATAACGTCGAAAGATAAAATATAACTTCACTTAGCTGTTGAACAGCTCCTGCACAGTCTCCTGTTTGTCCACCTATCCATTTCTTGAACTTGTGACCTAAATACATTTTGGATAGATACATAGGGATTAAAGTAAGGAATACCCAGGGGTTTTGAAATACAAATAAGGGTATAATTCCAAATATACCGCTTATTAGTAAGGTTCGTAGGTGCATACCTTTTGCCGCTGGTTTAGCTTTACTCTGATCGATGTCTCGTACATAATCATGTGAATAAATAAGTGTAGTTGCGATGAATCTACTTAGACTATGACCAGATAGTAGGACTAAAGGAATATAAAACATTTCGATTTCTCGTAGTGTTGCAAATTTGAGCGCTAATAGTATTAGTAATCCAACGGTTCCATAGGTACCTAATCTCGAATCCTTCATGATATGGAGTATTTTTTCTTTTGTCCAACCTCCTCCGAAACCATCACATACATCTGCAAAACCATCTTCATGAAAAGCACCCGTGGTGTAAATTGTTGAAAACATAGAAAGTAACAATGCTATATCCACCGAATAAATAAAGGAAAATAGATAAAATACAGTCGCTCCTATACTACCTATGATAATCCCTACCAAAGGAAAGTATTTTGCACTAAGTTGCAGATAATCCGGATCGTGGTTCACCCATTTCGGACAAGGAATACGTGTAAAAAACATAAGTGCAGTAAAAAAAATATGAATTTCTTTTTTCATGTTACATAGAGCTGAATTTACAGTAATAAATCATTTATAAACATCTTAGCATACGTTAATTCCAGATGTACAGTATCGAACTAGTTTAAATCAGTTCATAAAATCAAAATATTTTCATTTCTAAAACCTAACACCTCATACCTCAAACCTAGTAAACGGTTACTATTGACCAGAGACGCCCGCACTTTCAAAACTAGCCATTTCATTAATAAAAGTAACGGCTGATGTAATTATAGGAAAAACAACCGCTGCCCCGGTACCTTCACCCAAACGCATCTTGAGGTTGACCAGTGGTTCTTTTTTAAGGTACTGTAACATTTTTTGATGCCCCTGTTCTTCTGAGGAGTGTGCAAAAATACAATAATCAAGCACTTGTGGATGCATCGTATGTGCGGCTAATAAGGCCGAGGTAATGATGAAGCCATCTATAATAATAGTCATTCGCAACTCTGCAGCTTTCAAAATTGCTCCATAGATCATTGCAATTTCAAATCCCCCGAAACATGCCAATGCTTCTTTGGTTGACGATGGATTATATTTCATATAAACCTGAGACAGAACGTTTTGTTTTACGTTCAAAGCTTCGACATCAAGACCTGTGCCTGCACCCACACATTCTCGAATGGGTATATTGGTAAAAAAAGCCATTAACAGTGATGCAGATGAGGTATTGCCAATCCCCATTTCACCAAAACCAATACTATTACACCCTTTATTGTGGGTTTGCATGACTATGGCTGCTCCTTTTGCTATGGCAGCATCACATTGCTCTAAGCTCATAGCGGGTTCATGCTGGTAGTTTTTTGTACCAAATGCAATTTTAGCAGAGTGCAGTTCGGCTATATTTCCAAAATCATGATTAACACCCGCGTCGATAATTTGTAAATCGATGTTGTTTTGCTTACAGAAAATATTAATGGCAGCTCCTCCATTTAAAAAGTTATAGACCATTTGAGCAGTAACTTCTTGAGGGTATGGATTTACGTTACCTTCTTTAGCGATCCCGTGGTCTCCTGCAAAAACAAGAATGGTCGGGTTGGAAAGTTTTGGACTTTCAGTTTTTTGAATTTTACCAATTTGTAGCGCAAGTTCTTCTAATCTCCCTAACGCGCCAATTGGTTTGGTTTTAGTATCAATTTTTTGTTGCAGTGTTTTCTCAATTTTTTTATCGTAAATAGGTTCAATTTTAAAATTCATTATTATTTTGTTTACACTTGTTTTTGTCAATCTACAGTTACGCAAACCTAATTTAAAATCTTATCATATTGGTATGAAATTTTAAAATTGCCGTATGCAAAGGTATACTATTATGTATTATTCTTGATTTGCACAGGAATACCTGAAACCATAAATACAGCGTTATCGGCATGTTTTGCAATATGCTGATTTATCCAACCCTGTAGCTCTGTAAATTTTCTTCCTATGGCTGTAGTAGCGTGAACGCCCATGCCGATTTCGTTAGAAATGATAATAATAGTTGCTTTTAGCAATATTAGTTTATTAAATTCTTCTTTTGCCAGTAAGAGTGATTTCTCCAAATCATTTTTAGTATCCACAAAATAATTGGTAAGCCAAAGGGTGACACAATCAATCACTACGACATCTCCATCTTCAATTACTTTAGAAAGTTCTTTTTCTTCCTCTTTAGTAGTCCATCTATGATCTCTATCCGCAATATGATTATTGACTCTTTCTTGATGATTTTGATCCCAAATGCGAGAGGTTGCCAAATATATCGGAGTGTCTGAGAGTTCTAAGGCTAGGTCTTGTGCATACTTACTCTTTCCAGAACGCTCTCCACCTGTGATGTAATACAACATAGTATGGTTAGATTTTGAACTTTCAAAGGTAATCGAATAGGTAGTTTATACCAAAATGAATGTGAAAATAGATTTTCTAATGCACAAAGCGGGTTCAATAGTTTTTAAGGAATTCGAAAAATAAAAGAAGATAGCAGTATAGACTTTTCTAAATTCGTTTTTTTACGACAAAAAGCTATTTATCTAAATACATTCTTTGATATAGGGGTTGATTCATTTTACTGTCACCTAAAATCTCGAAAGATGTGTTTTGTGCTTTGTTACTAACTGCGGCGGGTACCGAATTAGTAGTAATAAGCTCTAGGGCAGTATTTAGTAACGGTTCGTTTGTGTCTCCTAGTATTCCTAAATTTTGAAAATCTTCTGCTAGTTCTATGGTAGGATCTAATCCCAGGATATAATCTGTTTTTCCGTTAATATTCGATATTTTACTAACAAGTGGTTGTAGTGCAAATGTATGATTGGGATTAGCGCCTTCTCTGCTAAAGGTTTCAGAATCGTACAGCGTTCTTGATGCTTGATATTTACCTCTGGTTTTTGTGCCGATATGAATTACATCAATATGTGCTGAAAGACCATTAATAATTAGTTCACTTGCTGATGCGCTGCTACGCGTAGCCAGAACATAAAGTTTATTAAGCCCTAAAGAATGTATAGGTTCTTGTGTATTAGAAGTATCGATAAGAACATTAGACATAAAGCGTTCGTTCAAAAATGCATCTGCATTGCTTTGATTACTTACGATACTTTCTATATCATCGTTAAATAGATTTTTTGCAAAAATTTCTTCTTCTGTTTTTCCCGTGATCATACTAGCCAGGGCAGCTGCCGTATATACCGAACCACCACCATTGTATCTCAAATCAAGAACTACATTTTCTATCCCTTCAGATTTAAACTTCAAAAACACATCATTAAGTTCCTTATTAAAACCAAATGTAAAACCATTATACATGAAATATCCTACTTTGGAACCTTTATAATTGATAGTTTTTGCCATAAAAATTGGGTTTTCGGTATATACTTGCTTATTTAATACAACGCTTTTTGAAAATTGGAAAGTATTGTTGACGATAGTACTAAATCCTACTTCATAACTATCACTACCAAAAAGTAGATCTTCATAATTGGAAATGGTAAGTTGCGTATTATTAATAGTAGTAAAAAGTTCGCCACGTTGTATTCCTTTTGATTGAGCATCGGTACCCGGCATAATATAAATCACATACCCAAATAGGTCATTAGAGTTTCCTATGCGACCTAAAAGAAATTGCATTCCATTACTCTTACTCGTACCACCTAATTGTTGTTCTAATGCAATATAATCATCAACTATAAAACTAAAATCATCTTCTGGACGCCCTAGCAAAATCTCTTTAGTTACCAGCGCATCAAATAAATTGATAGGGGAGTCAAAAGAACTTAAAAACTGTCTGTATTCTGGTATGTTATCGATTTTAGTATCATTGAGATCTGGTACATCGGATTTATATAGGTACCAAAAATTCATGGCTTTCCATACAAAATCATCGATTTGTTCATCAGGGTTATTTATTACCGATGAGTCATTACCTGCTTCTGATCTGTCATCATCATTAGAACAGGATAATATAAAAAATAACGAAAAAAATAAAATGATAAACTTTGGGGCTTTCTTTTTCATGAATGTGATTTAGTATTAATCTATTA
Organism: Aquimarina sp. U1-2; assembly: GCF_017897595.1. GTDB lineage: Bacteria > Bacteroidota > Bacteroidia > Flavobacteriales > Flavobacteriaceae > Aquimarina. The sequence goes on along the minus strand of NZ_JAGKIK010000008.1, from coordinate 214,078 downwards.
TGTGTTCAAGCAATTTCTAAATTAAAATCCGTCAATTTGATTACGTTTACTTCATTAAAAGTGTATCTGAAAATCGAGATATAAGCAGAACAGTAATTTTTTATACCTGTGTGCATTTGGCAGCTAAGCTATTAACGATTCTCATAAACAGTATATTTTATAACTATCGTAAAATTATTCTTTATTCGTTATTTCGGGCGGTAAAATCAACGTACATTTTTTCAAAATTAGGTAAATACATTTTACTACTTCCTATATCGTTCAGACTTTGGGTACTATACTTTTGTTTAGTGGCTCCGGCACCAGTAATTTGATCAATGGCAGCTTTTAATAAGGGCTCCTCGGGGTCACCAAGCATGCCCAAATTAGAATAATCTTCTTCGATTAAAACATCTGGAGCGAAACCATTAAAATAATCAGATACCCCAGCAGCATTTATAGATTTAAGCACTAATGGCTGCATGGCGTAGGTATGTCCAGAAGCTTCAGCTCCTTGCCGACCATAATTATCGGTATCATACACAGTGATAGATGCTTGAAATTTTCCTCGCGTAGTATCACCAACTTGTATGGTTTCAATATAAGGATCTAATCCGTTTATTACAAGTTCGCTAGCCGATGCAGAACTTCTGGTAGTAAGTACATAAACACGAGTTAGGTTGAGGCTATTGATGGCATCTCCGGTTCGTATTTGATTGTCAAAAAGATTTGTGCTCCCAAACCTATCTTGTAATGCTGCATTCCATTCTTCTGTAGTAAATACTTCGCCATTAAACTGACCGGTAATCATACTAGATAGATCAATAGCGCTAGAGACCGATCCGCCACCGTTGTATCGCACGTCCAAAATCAAATCTGTGACTTGACTTGATTTAAACTGAGCAAAAGCCGCATTAAGTTGTGTGTCAAAATCGGCTGTAAAGGCATTATACATAAGATATCCCACAGGTGTATTACCGATATTTAAGATTTTTGTGATAAATACAGGGTTTTCGGTATACTGACTTTTTGTTAAAGAAACCAGGTCATTTGTAGGTGTTACCGTTGATCCGTCGAAAGTAGCCAAGCCAATAGTGTAGCTATCGGGAGCCAATAAATTACGAAAATTTTGATCGGTTATTTGAGTCCCATCAATAGTATTGAAGATATTGCCTCTTTTTAATCCTTTTGCTTCTGCATCTGTACCTGGTAGAATATATCGAATATAGCCAAAAACCAAACTAGAACTGTTGGGATATCTGACAAGGCCAAACTCCATACCATTATTTTTTGTTACTCCGTCAAAAGATTGCTCTAAAGCTACGTAATCGTTAACCAAAAAGCTGAATTCATCTACGGTTGATAGCAAATTATCAAAAAAAGACTCAGGTGTCGAGAAATCTCTTAAAAAATTCGTGTAATCTTGATCCGATGAGAAACGATCATCTGCCAGAAGCGCAACATCACTTTTATAGAGATAGAAAACATTCATACCCTTCCAGATGTAGTCATTGATGTCTAGAGTAGTGGCGATTTGCGGTACATCATCATTATCTTCAAAACAAGAAGATAATACACTTATAAAAAGTAACCACACCAAAATACGTTTCCAAATTTTCATAAAATCACACTATATGTCAAATGCTAAATGTAACTACTTTATTATAATTTTAAAAAAGAATGTAACAAATTATAGATATAGTCGTCTCCCTTATATAAAACTAACAGAGTTTAATACAGAACTAGTTTACACTTTTTTCGATGTGCTAGAAAAGTATAAACCAGTTCACCATCAATCAATCAAAAAATGAAACCGACTAGATTAAAAAGAGCATTAAATGTAGAAAAATGACTGTTTAATCATAAAGGTTCCATGTGACTAAAATGAACACATGAAAGAAAAAGCATTTATATCGCTTACCAATGGATTTAAAGATAAGCTATTTAGATTAGCGAAACGTTTGTTGATAAGTACTGAAGAAGCCGAAGACGCGACACAAGAGGTTTTACTGAAGCTTTGGAGAAATAAAAGTAAAATTGCCGAATATACGAACGTAGAAGCTTTTGCGATGACAATGACCAAGAATTATTGCTATGACAAGTTAAAGGCTAAAGAAACGGGAAATCTTAAAATCGTACACAGTAATTATAAAGATGAGCAACCATCTTTACAACGACAAGTAGAAGCAAAAGATAGTTTAGATTGGGTAGGGAAAATCATGAATGATCTGCCAGAGCAACAACGAATGATCATTCAGTTAAGAGATATAGAACAGTATAACAACGCAGAAATTGCAGCAATGCTTGGGATTAAAGAAGTTGCCGTGAGAGTGGCTTTATCTCGAGGAAGAAAAAAAATTAGAGAAGAATTATTAAAAAAGCATAAGCATGGAGTTGGATAAACTAGAAAAATTACTTGAAAAATATTTCGAGGGTGAAACGACCATTTCTGAAGAAAAAAAGTTGAAGGTTTATTTTACCAGAGAAACTGTGCCGTCACACCTCGAGAGCTACAGAGATGTATTTCAGTATTTTTCAGAAGAAAGCAACATCACAGCTACCAGGAATATTGTATTTGAAAAAAATAAGAAAACCAAATACTCCTGGATGATAGGTGTGGCTGCTTGTGTAGTGTTTATTACAGGTATGTTTTTAACCAAAACAACGCCATCTGGCTCTGTCGATACTTATGAAGATCCTGAAATAGCACTGCAAGAAACCAAAAAAATACTCAATATGGTTTCGCAATATATGAATGAAGGAAAACAAGGATTAGTCTACCTTCGAGAATTTGAAAACACAAAAAACAAGTTTATAAAGTAAAAATTAATCAACGCTTACCTATAGCGACATTTAAAATTATGTAATCATGAAAAAATTAGCAATTATACTCATACTAACAGTCGTACCTTATATTTCGAATGCGCAAAGCTATTTTGATAAATATGAAGATATGAATGACGTAACTTCTATGGTAATTACAAGTAAAATGTTCAAATTATTGAGTAAAATAGATCTTGAAAGTACTGATGCTGAAACACAAGAATACCTAAACCTCGTAGAGAATATTAATAATATAAAGGTTTTTGTTACTGAAGATAAAGAGGTTGCTCAAAAAATGAAAATAGATGTAAATCAGTATCTAAAAAAATCTACGTTAGACGAGTTGATGAGAATAAAAAGTGATGATGGTGAAAACATTAAATTCTATATCAAACCAGGCAAAGATGAAGACCATGTTCAAGAATTGTTTATGTATCTGGTAGGAAATGACTCTAAAGAAGGTAAACCAGAAACAGTAATTTTAACTATTACCGGAAATATTGATTTAAAGCAAGTATCGAAATTAGCAAACGATCTTAATATTCCTGGAGGTAAAGAATTGAAGAATGTTAAAAAGAGAAATTAGTTATAATTGATTGATTTATCATCTTGAGTTCTGTTAAAGGGGTCAAGATGATAAATGATCAACTATTAATATCATTTAAAATATAATCAATCACCTTTACCAAAAGTAAGGGTCTTATAAATCAATCAAAATGAAAATTATATTTAAAATTTTAGGAACATTAAGTATGTTCCTTTGTTTCAGCTGTAATACTAGTACATCGCTTCAACAATATTTTGTTGATCATCAGGGAGATGAAGATTTTATAGCTGTAGATGTTCCTTCTAGTCTTTTGGATAAAGAAAAAATGACGCTCAATGCCGAGGAAAAAGAGGCATTAGAAAGTATTAAAAAAGTGAATTTTTTAGCCTTGCCGCTTACCGAAAAGAAAAAAGAACGCTATGAAGCCGAAAGTAATGCAATCAACACCATTTTAAGTGCTGAAAAATATGAGACTTTAATGAAGTTTGGATCCAATGGCACTAATGTTGTATTAAAGTATACTGGAGATGAGGATGATATAGATGAGGTAATTGTCTTTGCTACAGATAAGAAAAAAGGCTTAGCGCTGGTTCGAATTTTAGGAGATAATATGAGACCTGAAAAAATGGCACAATTGGCGCGATCGGTCGAGAAAGGTAAGATTGATCTGGAAGCTTTCCGAAAAATAGGGGAAAGTATTGATATCAATATTGATTAGCGACACCATCCAGACACTATCCAATATTTTGTGTAAACAAATAAAAGCGGGTTTAACTTTTTAAAGTTGAACCCTTTTTTCAAATGTAGTTAAGAACTGATTAAGTATCAACCCCTAATTAGGTATTGGTTGTGTCTACTTTTTAGTAATCTGCATCCTTGATTAATACATTGATTTTTTTTTAGCCATCTTAGGTTGAGAAAACCATTTTAAAAGTGCCTTTTATTTTCGGTTATTGTTTAAAGAATCTTTTTCTCGTTTGTATTTCTCGTACTCTTCATCTATTCTTCTTTCTTCATCAGTGCGACCGTCTTTATCGACTTTGTCTTTCTTCTTTTTCTTTGTGGATTTGTTTTGTTCTGGATTGAGGGTATCATCGAGTTCAGCATTTTCTTCTCCGTCTAATAAACCTCTAGCATCAAGATCGGCAATGATTAGCGATACTCCTTTTGATAAAGAATTGAAATGGATATTATATGAATTACTAAGCGTCTCGCTAGAGTGATGTGTTTCTATTTTTTGAATGTTTAGTAATTTTTTCTCTTCATTGGTAAAGTACATCATTGGGAAACCAAGAGCGTGCTTCAATTTATTAACGATGTGAGAATCTAGATTTGTTTTTTCATCAACATATACTAGTTTTATGTGCTCACTGTAATCTTTACTTTTTGCTTTCAGATTTTCTTTTGTATCCCAAAAAAGAACGACAAAATCAATTTGATCATGAAACCGATCTGCAAGATCATTTAAAGCGGGAATTTCTCCTATTCCAGGAACACACCATGCCGCATAGGTAATTAAAAATAAAGGTTTTTCAAATTCTTTAAAAGAAAAAGGATCTTCTTTTAAAGTGTTTACAGTAAAGTTATCCAGATACGTTCCGTTAAGGTGATTGGTAACCAAAGAATCAAATAAAAACTTCGCCCGCTCCATATCATTCTCTCTATAAGCTGCATCCATTTTCATGTTGTATTTAACAATATGGGCAGATATTGCTGTAGAAAACGGAATTCTTACTTCTTGTTGAGCATAAAAATTTCCATAGAAGCAAAAGAGTATTCCAAATACTAGTAATTTTTTCATTATAACATTATTACATTCGCTAATGTACTATAAAGTCTTTTAAAACTGTAATCTACTGATAAAACTTATGTGACTATCAAGGTTTATAGAGAGCCCACAAGATCAAACTTTAATTAAGATAACGTAATACAAAGATCAATTAGTGTGCCTAAATTTTTTTCATTTGCTGTTTCATCATGGCTATCTGATCTTTTAGCATATTATGCTTATCTAATTTTCGGGCTTCGGTAAGCAACATTTGTGCTTCTCTTTTTCTTCGCTTGGTCATAGCGATACCTGCCAGGTTCAATTTGGCAACTGCAAGATCTTGTTTCATTGATAGACCCAATTTAATTGCTCTTTTGAGATATTTTTCAGCTTGAGTAATATTGGTTTGGGATAGCATAATTCCTAAAAGATAATTATAATATCCTTGTTGCTTTTTGGTCAATGCATTTTCAGGATTTTTAATCTTATCTAACCATTTTTTGGCACCTTCAAAATCTTGCTTACGTAATTTAAAAAAGGCCAAAAGAATCATTTCATTCTTAAAATATAAAAAAACAAAAATTAACGAAAGTAAAATTAGCATGATACCATTACCAATATATCCTTCAATTATTTGCCATACAGCACCTCCTATAATCAATACTGCAATTACTAATTTTATATTTTTATTATACATTGAATCGTTATATTTTTAAGTCGCGGCAAAGGTAATAAAAACAAATAAAAATATTTTGATATTTGGGTTTGTCAAAGCAAAAAGTCTTTGTATATTTGCCCGCAGTTTTGGGAAAACATACCCAATAATAAGAACAGACATTTTTTAAGAAGATATATAAAGGTAGATAGCAATGAAAAGAACGTTTCAACCATCAAAGAGAAAGAGAAAGAATAAACACGGTTTTAGAGAGCGTATGGCATCTGTTAATGGTAGAAAAGTATTGGCTCGAAGAAGAGCTAAAGGAAGAAAGAAGCTATCTGTATCTTCAGAATTAAGACATAAGCACTAATGAGAAAATGCTTCACAAAATATGAAAGGTGTTACTTTGTAGGTAACGCCTTTTTTTATATCTATTAAGAAAATTTTAAATACAACACAATTTATTTCCATGCCAAAACGAGAAGAACTTAAGAGTATATTAATTATAGGATCGGGTCCCATTATTATCGGACAAGCTTGCGAATTTGATTATTCGGGATCACAAGCGCTTCGTTCATTACGAGAAGATGGAATTGAAACCATTCTTATCAATTCTAATCCGGCGACTATCATGACAGATCCGTCGATGGCAGATCATATATATCTTAAACCTTTGAATACCAAGTCTATTATCGAGATTTTAAAAGAACATCCTCAAATAGACGCTGTGTTGCCCACAATGGGGGGACAGACTGCTCTAAATTTGTGTATCGAGGCTGATGAAAAAGGAATATGGAAAGATTTCGGAATAGAAATTATTGGCGTAGACATAGATGCTATTAATATTACCGAAGATCGAGAGCAATTTAGAGAATTGATGTTGAAAATAGGTATTGGTATGGCACCTCAAGCAACTGCTAATTCTTATTTAAAAGGTAAAGAAATTGCTCAGGAGTTTGGTTTTCCGTTAGTAATTAGAGCTTCTTACACTTTGGGCGGAGCAGGAGCATCTTTTGTGTACAAAGAAGAAGATTTTGATGAATTACTTACCCGTGGGTTAGAGGTTTCTCCAATTCATGAAGTGATGATCGATAAGGCATTGATTGGCTGGAAGGAATACGAACTTGAACTATTACGAGACAACAACGATAATGTAGTCATCATCTGTACTATTGAAAATATGGATCCTATGGGGATTCACACCGGGGATTCTATTACGGTAGCCCCAGCAATGACCCTAAGCGATAAGACTTTTCAACGTATGCGAGATATGGCAATTCATATGATGCGTAGTATTGGAGAGTTTGCCGGTGGTTGTAATGTGCAATTTGCTGTAAGTCCTGATGAAAATGAGGATATTATTGCTATAGAAATTAATCCGCGTGTTTCAAGATCCTCTGCATTGGCTTCAAAAGCTACAGGATATCCTATCGCTAAGATCGCTGCAAAATTAGCCATAGGCTATAACCTCGATGAGTTAGACAACCAGATTACACAGTCTACATCGGCATTATTTGAACCGTCTCTGGATTATGTTATTGTAAAAATACCTCGATGGAATTTTGATAAATTCGAAGGATCAGACAGGACTCTTGGATTACAAATGAAAGCCGTAGGAGAAGTAATGGCTATAGGTCGATCTTTTCAAGAGGCATTACATAAAGCCACACAGTCTTTAGAAATAAAAAGGAATGGTCTGGGAGCTGATGGTAAGGGATATACAGATTATGACACGATTATTAGCAAACTTACTTACGCTAGCTGGGATCGTGTATTCGTAATTTATGACGCGATTCAAATGGGAATCCCATTAAGTCGAATATATGAAATTACCAAAATCGATATGTGGTTCTTGAAGCAATACGAAGAACTATACCATCTTGAAAAAGAAATTTCAACACATACCATACAATCCTTAACAAAAGAGCTTATACTAGAAGCTAAGCAAAAAGGCTTCGCAGATAGACAAATCGCTCATATGGTGGGCTGTTATGAAAGTGAAGTTTATACTAAAAGAGAAGAATTAGGAATCAAACGAGTATACAAGCTTGTAGATACTTGTGCTGCCGAGTTTAAAGCACAAACTCCTTATTTCTATTCTACTTTTGAGGAAAAAATTGAAACTCCAGATGGGCAAGTTTATGTAGCTAACGAAAGTAAAGTTACCGATAAGAAAAAAATCGTAGTTCTTGGATCGGGACCCAATAGGATAGGCCAGGGGATAGAGTTTGACTATTGCTGTGTGCACGGAGTTCTAGCTTCTGCAGAATGCGGATATGAAACCATCATGATTAACTGTAATCCTGAAACCGTATCTACCGATTTTGATATTGCCGATAAATTGTATTTTGAACCGGTTTTCTGGGAACATATCTACGATATCATACAGCATGAAAAGCCAGAAGGGGTCATTGTTCAATTAGGAGGACAAACAGCACTTAAGCTAGCCGAAAAACTGGATCGCTACGGGATTAAGATCATAGGAACCAGTTTCCAGTCTTTGGATCTTGCAGAAGATAGAGGAAGCTTCTCAAAACTGCTGAAAGAAAATAATATTCCGTACCCAGAGTTTGATACTGCCGAAACTGCTGACGAAGCTTTAGAAGTTGCTGACAGACTTGATTTTCCTATCTTGGTAAGACCGTCTTACGTTCTTGGCGGACAAGGAATGAAGATTGTTATCAATAAACAAGAACTCGAAGAGCATGTAGTTGATCTATTGCGCAAAATTCCAAATAATAAATTGTTATTAGATCATTATCTTGATGGTGCAATCGAAGCCGAAGCTGATGCTATTTGTGATGGCGAAAATGTATATATCATCGGTATCATGGAGCATATAGAACCTTGCGGAATCCATTCTGGAGATTCGAATGCGACCTTACCGGCTTTTAATTTGGGAGAATTCGTATTACAACAAATTAAAGATCATACCCATAAAATTGCGTTGGCCTTAAATACAGTTGGATTGATTAACATACAGTTTGCTATTAAAGATGATACGGTGTACATCATAGAAGCCAATCCTCGTGCTTCCAGAACTGTACCATTTATTGCAAAGGCATACGGAGAACCTTATGTAAACTATGCCACCAAGGTCATGTTAGGAGAGAAAAAGGTGACCGACTTTGATTTCAAACCTCACCTAGATGGATATGCAATAAAACAGCCCGTTTTTTCTTTCAATAAATTTCCGAATGTAAATAAGAAATTAGGACCCGAAATGAAAAGTACAGGAGAAAGTATTTTGTTTATAGATGATCTTAAAGATGATCAATTCTATGACTTGTATTCACGACGCAAAATGTATTTGAGTAAGTAAAAATTCATGTACTGCATATAAACTATTAAAAGCCAGGGATTTTGCCTTGGCTTTTTGGTTGCTAAGATACGTTAAAAACGTTGCCAATTGTTATTTTATTAACATAATGAAAGTAATAGTATTAGTATATTGTAGTAAACATATTAAAAGCTATGGTTATGAAAAAATTAGTACTTACCACATTATTTATGATGAGCATATTAGTAACATTTGCCAATCATATACCAGGAAATGTTTTGAGCATGCCTAATGAAGACATATTTTCTTTTGAAATTAAACCGTCTATTACTTCTGAATTTATAAAAATTGAAACAAATATACCTGCTCAATCCCTTCATATTAAAGTTATAGACAAGGCTGGATTCATTAGAATAGAAAAGAAATTACACCTAGAAAGAGAATTAGATGTTTCTTCTCTTCGGAAAGGATATTATCTTATCAAAATTTATACCGAGAATAGCATGGCTATTAAACGATTTTACAAAGGTCAAGATGCCGTAAATAATAAATAAGTATCTATTTTTCTAAGAAACCATCGGCTTCCCAGTCCAAAATAATGTCAATCGTTTCTTGCGGTAGCCGCCCTGAGGGTGGCATTACATTATTCATACTGTTCGAGACCATTCTAAGTACAAGATCTCTGTTTACCCCCACAATGGTCTCAGAATAATTGCGTAACGGAAAAGGTGCTCCTTCTACCGGTGGATCTGTATGGCATCGTACGCACTGTGCATCAATAATTACTTTTACATCTGCATTGTAGGTTGTGGTTTTATTTGGATTAGGATTAGTATCAGGATTTGAATCTGGGTCTGGATTTGGCTGCATATTATCATCACTACTACAGTGAAAGCAAATCATAGCTGTAAAAATCAGCAATACTACTCTAAAAAAACGTTTCATAATTTGGGGTTTGAGCAGAAAGATACAAATATTTTAATAAATGGTTTTCAAGATTTGTGGTTGTTGAATTTCAATTTATGAATATCAATAATTTAACCAAAACGATTTACGTCAAGCGGAATACTGAAACGAATTCAGCACAGGCTTGTTTCAGCTTCTCATCTCAATGTGCTGAAAATAAACGTAATGAGATCCTGAAATGAATTCAGGATGACTTCTCAGTTAAATTTTAGATATAATAGCGAACAATCAAATATCAATTCAATAGAGTTCTAAAAACTTGAACCAGTTCAAATAGTAGAAATAAGATTTCTAAAAAAATGTTCCAAGAGCTTTAACTTTTAACATTGTTGTCCAATAAAAAAGTTGATACCCTCTGAAAACCTCTATTACCATTAAGGATGTATGAGTTTATAGAAAAGACACCTTCCTTTTCTAAAATTTAGACCACTTATTTTGAAACTGAATCGCCTTTACTTCAAAAATTATAATAAACAAGTGTTTACAAATAAGTCTTTGTTCTATTTTCTTTAACCGGAAAATACTGATTTTATAAATTAACTTGTACATTATATTCTTTGAGCATTTTGAGATGTGCTTCTAATTCGAACTCAGAGGCTTTAAAACGATCCCGTCTTGCTTTCGCTTCATCTTTTCGAATGATGCTTCTTACAAACCTACGTATAGCCGTTTTATTTTCTAAAATCAAGCCAGGTATAGGGATGCTCTTTCCCTCTTCATTTTTGGCTACCATCGTGAAATAACTAGAATTACAATGTTTTATAGCACCGGTTTGTATGTTTTCGGCTTCTACTCGAAGGCCCACTACCATCGATGTTTTTCCTACATGATTTACAGAGGCTTTCAAAGTTACGAGTTCACCCACTTCTATTGGTTTTAAAAAATCTACTTTATCTACGCTGGCAGTAACACAATATGCTTCAGAGTGTTTAGAAGCGCAGGCAAACGCTATTTGATCCATTAGCGATAAAATGTATCCACCATGTATCTTTCCACTAAAATTAGAATGGGATGGAAGCATCAGTTGTGAAATTGTAATTCTAGACTCCCTATTGGTTTTAAATTCTTTTATCATTGTCTTATTTATTCCTAAAATGAGGAGATTTTTCTTCAACTACGTCAATAAGAAAGTATTTTGTATCTCCAAGCCACCATAATTTAGCAAACCGCTCTTTGTATGTCACTTTTACATAACTACCTTGAAATTTTGCTAGTTTATCAATGAGGTCTTCTTCTTGATCTTCAACAGAAAAACTAAAGATTTGAGCTCCAGAGATCCCTTGACTAATTTCACCTTCCCAAGTTTTTACAAGCACTCCTTTATTGCTAAATTTGATGAGTTCACCACTTCGGTTTCCTTCACTATAGGTTGCATAATATACAAAAGCATACCAGGATGCCAGTAGTCCGAAAATAGTTAAAATAATGATAATAAGTGTTTTTTTCATTTTTGTAATACTTTATATTTTTTTGTTATAATTTTATCTATTCGACTAGGTAGGAGTAAGCAGGTGATTGTGAGCAAATTTTGTCGTATTGTACAATAGATTGATGTTCTCAAATTCATTCATCTTCTACAGCTCTTTTTATGATAGCCTCGGGTAGGGATTTCTTAGCTTTAGCGCCCATTTTCTTCAATTTTTCGACACTTGTTATTAAATTTCCACGACCTTCAACCAGTTTGTTCATTGCTGCCGAATACTCCTTTTTGGCATCATCAATTCTTTTACCTACACCTGTAAGATCTTTTACCAAACCTTCAAATTTATCATAAAGTGCGCCTGCCTGTCTGGCTATTTCTATAGCATTGCGTTGTTGCTTTTCATTATTCCACATGGTATCTATCGTACGTAATGTCGCTAGCAGAGTTGCGGGAGTAACGATTACAATGTTCTTTTCGAATGCCTGATTGTACAATTTGCTGTCCTGATTAATGGCGATAGCAAAGGCAGGTTCTATAGGCACAAATAACAGTACAAAATCAGGGGACTCTATATCGTATAAATCCTGATAATTCTTTTCAGAAAGTTGATCTACATGTCGTTTTAGAGAGATGATGTGTTCTTTAAGGTAGGTAGCTCGCAGATGTTCATCCTCTTCATTAACATAACGTTCGTAAGCGGTAAGCGTTACCTTCGAGTCAATCACCATTTTTTTATGATCCGGAAGGTAAATAACCACATCAGGCAATACTCTTTCACCGTCAGCTTTTGTAAAGTTTTGTTGTACGAAATATTCTCGGTCTTTTTCCAGACCTGATTTTTCCAAAACACGCTCTAGTACTAATTCTCCCCAGTTTCCTTGCATTTTACTATCTCCTTTTAGAGCTTTGGTAAGATTGGTAGCTTCTTTACTCATTTGCTCATTAAGATCTTTTAATCCAAGGATTTGTTGGCGTAGGGCAGCATGATAATCAATACTTTCTTTATGAGTTTGCTCTACTTTTTTTTCAAAAGTGTTGATTTTGTCCTGTAGCGGAGTCAAAATATTTTTGATGTTTTCTTTATTCTGCTCTGTGAATTTATTCGACTTTTCGTCTAGAATTTTATTAGCTAGATTTTCGAATTCTTTGGTGAATTTGTCTTGTAGTTTTTCAACTTCATCTTTTTGTTCTTTATTTTTTAGCTGAAGGTTGTCAAATTCAGCATTGCGCCTGGTCAATTCTGTATTCAAAAAGTCTTTTTCTCTTCGAATTTCTTCTCGATCTGAAGCTATTTCAACAAGTTGTTGTTCAGCATGTTTCTTGTAGTTGTCTAATTGAAGTTGTGCCTGATTCATTCTTTCGGTAAGAATGCTTTTCTCGCTTTTATTTTTTAGCGAGGCGACATAGTTACCAATAAAGAAACCGATGATGATGGATACTATAATGACCCCTATAGAGATTGCAATCGGTGTATATTCTGACATGTACTTAAATTATTTATTGGCATCGCCAAAGGGTAGTATACTCCCTAAGTCTTGCCTCGAAATTGAAAATTAGTTGCTAACGAATACCTCAAGGGCTTGCCTCGAGAATTATGTATTCAAAGATACTGAATCTTATTTGACGCTACTAACAAAGAAGTCCTCCTATTTATATAAGGAAGACTTCTTTTTATTTCATCAAGAAATTTAATTGCAATGTAAATTCGTGATATTCTTTCAATACGGTAGAAAAATTACATCTGGATATTGGGGCTCGAGCCCACAAAATTGGTCTGTACCTTTACATCAAAAGTAATCTCACCATCTACTCCGTCGGTACCAACAATATCAGTTACTCTTATAACTCCTTTATTACCATAGCTATCAACAAATTCTATCACATCACCTTCTGCCATATTGTTGATTCTTTGAGATGAGGATTGTGTAATGCCATCAAGATCTGCTCTCGTGGTTACCGAATTGAAGTCTATTGTCGATGTTGCAAAATAGAACGTATTTAATTCTGAATCTGGAACATTCGTAAGGGCTGGTATATCAATAATATTATCTGGGTAATTTTGTGCTGAAGCAAAAGATGCATTACCATTTAATCCGTAATAGTAACCAAAATCCCAAAATGCAGCAAATTCTTCACCCTGATCTATGCGGTATACTGTATTGTTGAATAAAGAAATAAAAGAATTTGACGTTCCGTCTCCCAATGGAGCGGCAAGCATTGTTTGGCTGAAAGACTGAATGCCTTCACTCGTGGCACCGTTACCTGCAGTAAACGTAATCACACCAAATGCCGTATCGTCGATTGAATTTCTTTTTGTTACGTCTCTAAAGTCTCCACGACCTGTTGTAGCCCATACCAGGTATGTTACAGTACCATTTGCATTACTTGGTGTGTCAAAAGGAATATTAAAGGTAAAGCTGGTTCTGTTATCACTAACTAAATCAATAGATCCATCTGCTTTTTCGTCAACAGTACCTTCTTCAAATTGAAAGGGTTCATACGCTCCGCCATTCTCGCTTTTGGCAATATAAAGTCTACGCATGGGTTCGTCTGAAGTAAAGGTGACATTAACAGTTACATTGCTACTTAAGCTGGCAGTTGTTCTGTTAATATTACGCTCATCTGATCCTGCGTTAGTAGTATTAACGATCAGTTCGAGGTTAGTATCTGGATCTGGTCCTTGAATAGCATCGTTATCATCACTACTACAGCTCATCAAAAATAGCGTGAAGATAAATACCGTTGCAATCGATTTGAGTTTTAAAATACGTTTCATCATTAATTGTTTTAAGGTTTTGAGCTAAAGTATCGGAATAATTTTCGAAAGGCGTGCTCAATGGTGAGGAATGCGTGCTGATATGCTAAAAAAAAGATCGTTATCGCTAAAATGATTCTAGAGTGAAAATATTTTCTTACATTTTCATGAGCAACTAGCTTCTAACTTTATAGCGTCCTGATTTTTCATCAAAAATGACTAAATCTTCAGGAAAAAGTCCTGAAAATGCGCGCGCCTGAATCAATTCTTTGGGTCGGCCAAATTCAAAACCGTTAGTGTTCATAACGATCATTTTGTCACATAACTGTATGGCAAAATCGATTTCATGAGTAGAAAATAAAATAGTTTTCTTGGTTTCGAAAGCAAGACGTTTTAAAAGCTTTAAAATGTAAGCCTTATGGTAAACATCTAAGTGAGTGGTGGGTTCATCTAGCATAATAAAAGGGGTATCTTGTGCTATGGCCCTGGCAATAAGTACCTTTTGAAGCTGCCCGTCACTTAATTCGAAGCAGCGTTTGGTAGTAAGGTCCTGTGTATGTGTTACTTCTAGAGCCTTTCTTACTTTTTCTATATCTTCATCAGTTAGTTTGCCTACCCAATTGGTATATGGTTGCCTACCCAAAGCCACCAATTCTTGAACGGTAAGGTTTTTTGATGCAATAGCCTCTGTAAGTACAATACTTAATTGTGAGGCAAGCGCTACAGGTTTGTATGCGGTTAGTTCTTTACCAGATAGTAGTATACTACCATGCAAGGCCGGTTGAACTCTCGACAACGTTCTTAATAACGTAGATTTACCTATTCCGTTGGCACCAACCAAACCAATCAATTCTCCTTGATACAGTTTTAGGTTGATATCGGCAGCTACAACATTTAATGCCTTATTTGAATGATAACCTATCGATAAGTTTTCGGTTTTGAGAACGGTATTTAGGGTTTCGGGGTCTATAGCATATGTTTTTTACAGTTGTGCCAAATATAGAAAATAGATTTTTAAACAGTATTGTCGGTTAAAGAAAATAGACCGCTGCGCTGCTAGAAAATAGAGCAAAGACTTATTTGTAACTACTTGTCTATTATGGTTTTTGAAGTAAAGGCGATTCAGTTTCAAAATAAGTTGTCTAAATTTTAGAAAAGTAAGGTGTCTTTTCTATAAACTCATAAATTCTTAATGGTAATAGAGGTTTTCAGAGCGTATCAACTTTTGTATCGGACAACATAGATTTTTAAACATTAAAATCAAATAGTAATGTATATATGGTATCACTATGGTTTTTGATATTTTCTTTTCCGCAATAGCGAAAATACAAATGCAAATACCAGTAATAACACTAAGGGGACAACCAAATTAATAACCTGCCAAAGCGTACGTTCTCGAACCACCTTTTCAACATTTAAAAACGGAACTTTGATCTCTTTACTTCGCACTTCTATAAGTCCCGAATCATCTAATAGATAATTTATGGTATTTAATAAAAACTCTTTATTGCCATATTTGAGGTTGAGGTAAGGATCATATCCTAACTCCAAAGGTTGACCTTTACGTATTTTATTTTTAATAACGTCTCCATCTGACACGATCATCATTTTGGTGTCGATACTCTGGTCTTTGTGGGATGGCAGCGAAACTGGTTTTATCCTGTTCTTATACGCAGATTTAAATTGTCCCTCTAACAGTACGGCAAGGTTTTGAGGTCCTTCAGTATAACTTGCAATATTTGGTTTTTTTCTGATGATATCTAATCGTATTTCTTTAGGAACACCTTCTAATTTCGATTTTTCTGAACTGGTAAGTAAAACTGTTTTTTTTACCGTATTCTTAAGGGTGTCAATTTGATTCGAGAATTCAAATTTTACAGATTCGATGGTATTAACAATGGGGTGATTGCTATTACTTTTGGTTAAAGATGCATAAAACCAGGGGTATGGCGTAAATTGAGTTTCATTACCTTCTCCCGATGCCAAAACGAGCGGGGCAGAGTATAAATCATTAACCAGAATGGGGTTTACACGCACCCCATAAGAAAATAATACATCTCCCAGTCTAAGATCTTGCATAAGCGCTACAGAAGAACCTTCAGGATTCATTAAACTATCGATTTCCATAGTCGTAGATTCTATAAGCCAAAGTGATTTGCCCCCCTTCATTATAAATTGATCCAAAATGTACTTCTCGTTTTCAGAAAAAGCTTTGGTAGGTTTTGCATTGATAATCATGTCAAACTTTTGGAGATCAGATGCTGTTTTTTGAGGATTAGTGGCAACAGAATCTAATGTAAAAGCTCCAACAAAATAATAGTCTTGTAGTGTTTTAATAAAATCGGCAATCTTAGCATCTGGTAATTGTCCATTACCTTTTAGCACAGCAATTTTATATTTTTTAGGATGAAATAGTTTGGTGAAACCATCTGCAAAAACGTATTCGAGTTGTTGTGTTGAATTGTTTACACGTTCTTCAGCAGTAGCACCCATCGTATTTTTAACCAGAGAAACTTTGACACTTCGATCTTTATAGCTTAGAATGGCCCATGGGACTATGGTTTCAATTTCGGTTTTTCCACTTTCTTGAACACTTACTTCCATTGGAGTAAGACCAAATTGCTGTAATTGATTGATGGTTTCGGCGCGTAGTGCTTCTTCTTCTAGCGGATTTGTAAAAACGTACTGTATATTAGAATTTAGCGCGTTAAATTCATCTAAAATCTGTCTGACTTCTGCTTGTAATCTTTTAAACTCTGGCGGAAAATCACCTTTTAAAAGTACGTCGATTACAACTTGATCAGGAACTTCTGAAATTAAATTTTTGGTGGCTTTAGAAAGCGTAAAACGATCATCTTGTGTTACATCAAAACGCTTGTAATTAGAATTCCCTAAGGCACTAATGATAAATAAAAGAGCTAAAACAATAGCTAGGATCTTAAATTTTCGTTTTCTTTTTTCTTTACTTAAAAGTAGTATAGTAAGTACGATGAAAAGTAAAATACATCCTATAAAATAGTATACATCTCTGGTATCAATTACACCTTGACCCATTCGTTCAAAATGCAGTTGCATCCCTAAATGGTCTACAATTAGAATTTCGTATGCTGACAGTGCATTAAAACCAAAATAGAAAGTAAAGCATAACAATGAAGCGATTAAAAAGGAAATAATCTGGTTATGAGTAATAGCAGACGAAAATATGCCAATCGCGCCATATGTTGCCGCCAAAAGCAACAAGGCGATATAAGATCCTAATGTACTTCCGATGTCAATATTGCTTTCGGGGTTTCCCAATTGAACGAGTGTAAAAACATACAAAAGACTAGGTAATAAAGTGATACTTATTACTATAAGACTTGCTAGATATTTTCCCAGAACCAATTGCCATAACTTTATAGGCTTGGTAAATAATACCTCTAACGTACCCTGTTTTTTTTCTTCGGAAAATGTTTTCATAGTCACGGCAGGAATCAGGAAAAGTAATATCCAGGGCGCAATTTGAAAGAAAGGGGAGAGGTCGGCAAATCCACTATCCAGTATGTTATACTGCCCTTTGAATACCCATAAAAACAGTCCGTTTAAAAGTAAGAACACAGCAATCACGAGATACCCAACTGCGGTAGTAAAAAATGTGTTTATTTCTTTTCGTAGAATTGCAAACATAGTTTGTTAGTTGTTAGGTGATAGTGATTAGGTTTTGGGTTTTAGTCAATTTTTAGTAGAGTACACATAACTCATAACTCATAACTTTTACATTTATCATTTTACATTTTGCATTTCAACGTTTTCTCACACTCCATGCTTCGGGTTTTTGGTTGAATTTATTTTTTGTATTTGACCAAACACTTTTGAATAACGAAGAGTTTCTGTAGTTATTGAGGTGCTCTTCAGATTCCCAGTGACTGTAGGTAAAAAACTGGTTGGGTTGCTGTGTATCCTGTAATAATTCAACATAGTGACAACCTTCGAAATTTCTGATTTTATATTTATTTTCTTCAAAGATTTTTAAAAAAGCATCAATTTGGTCAGGGACAAACCCCATTTTTACAATTCGTATAATCATGCGCGATAGTTAAAAGACGATAAAGTTACAAAGCTTATAGTTATTTATGATCTAGTTATAGGATAAAGTCTTTTAATTTCCTACAAGACGTTATGTTTTTGCAGTCTTTTCAATCAGATTAGTGACTTTGCTTGAATAATATCGGAATATAAAGTAGACAGTACATAGTATAAAGTATAAAGTACTCAATACTCAATACTCAATACTCACTACTAATTCTCAATCATTCAAAACTAACAGTGACCGTATCCCGAAAGTATAATCCAAAAAGATTGGATGCACCCCCTACGGTTTTAGGGTTACTTTTGTATATGGCAAGTTCTAAATATCCTGAAGAGTTAAAAATAGCTAGTTTTTTTCCATCTTCCTCCCGCTTACCTTTATCGAGTTTAAAATTGATAGCATCACTATACCGTTCATATACACTTTTAAAAATTGCTGTACGAGCCATGATAGTAAATGTTCTTCCTTTTCCTACCTTTTCGAACAATTTTTTAGTAATGTTAGTAATTAAATTACCGTAATTATCAATGTAAATAATACTACCCACGATTTGAGTATCTCCAACATTAACGATGGGTGTTATTCCTTTGATCGTTTTTATTTCAGAAATTGATTTACCAATAACCTCTAAAGTTCCACCTCGCGCAATATGACAGGCTACAGTTACAAACACATCTATTACCGGAAAATTAGATACGATAGCATCATGGATGTTAATTTCTACAATTTTTTCAGGATTAAATTCTGATGTAATCATTCCTATTAATCCATTATCGGCACATATAAAATAATGGTCATCAAGATATAAGGCAATATGTTTATTTTCTGGATGAAGCTCACTATCTATACCAATTATATGGATACTTCCTTTTGGGAAATTTTTATACGCATTTTGAATAATGTAAGCGGCTTCAGTAATATGAAATGGCGAAATCTCGTGCGAAACATCAACTATTTTGGCATCTGGTAGCTCGGTATAGATAGCTCCTTTTACCGCAGCTACAAAATGATCTTTGATTCCAAAATCTGTAGTTAATGTAATTATCGGCATGTAATAATTGTTAATATCTTTTAACGGTAAGCCCTTAAAAATATGTAAATTTGTCTTGTAATCACAAAAAGTTTTTCTTTTGGTTTCAAAATAGAATATGACCCGACTTCTTGGTCAGGTTGTAGGCGTACAGAATAAAAATTTCATAGTATTCTGGATGATCTTAAATTCTCATTTTTGTTTCCCTCTGAAAAATTTTAAAACAAATACTATCATTATCAGTACGACAAACTTAGTCAATCCGTAAAACAATTCATACTAAAAATTTATATAGCTTTTGAACGAACTCATTATTGAACTTACAGAGATTAATCCGAGAGAGTTTTTCGGACTTCAGAATAGCAATATTCAATTATTAAAAAAGTACTTTCCTAAACTGAAAATCGTTGCACGTGGTAGTAAAATGAAAGTCTACGGAGACGAAGACATGCTCGAAGAGTTTGACCTTCGTTTTAATATGCTTCTGGATCATTTCGGAAAGTATAATAAGCTCGATGAAAATGTTATCGAACGCGTATTAACCAGCGAGAGCAAAGATGATTATGAAACTTCTGTAAGTAGTGGCGAAACATTAATTCACGGTGTAGGAGGGAGGTTGATCAAGGCACAAACGGCTAATCAAAGAAAACTGGTAGAGTCTTCAAATAAGAATGATATGGTTTTTGCCATTGGCCCGGCGGGTACCGGAAAAACATACACCGGTGTAGCCTTGGCTGTAAAAGCATTAAAAGAAAAGCAGGTTCGAAGAATTATTTTGACACGACCAGCTGTTGAAGCCGGAGAAAATTTAGGATTTCTGCCAGGCGATCTTAAAGAAAAATTAGATCCCTACATGCAACCCCTTTATGATGCGCTACGCGATATGGTCCCCAGTGAAAAACTAGATAGTTTTATTGAAAAAGGAATTATACAAATCGCTCCCATGGCATTTATGAGAGGAAGAACGTTGGATAATGCTTTTGTAATTCTGGATGAAGCTCAAAATACAACACACGCCCAAATGAAAATGTTTTTGACTCGTATGGGTAAAAATGCAAAATTTATTATTACCGGGGATCCGGGACAAATCGATTTGCCAAGACGAGTAACTTCTGGACTGAAGGAGGCGTTGCTCGTTCTTAAAAATATCCAGGGTATCGGTATGATATATCTCGACGATAAAGATGTAATACGGCATAAACTGGTAAAAAAGGTTATTGCGGCGTATAAAGAAATAGAGCATAGAAATGGATGATGTAGTTTGTGAGTCTTTTTAGTCTTTGAGTTGTTGAGTCTTTTAGTCATTGAGTCTTTGAGTTTCTGAGTTTTTGAGTTTCTGAGAATCTAAGTTTCAAAGTCTCTGAGATTTTAAGAATCTAAGTTGATAAGTATTTGAGACCAGAAACGGAAAACGAGAAACGAGAAACGAGAAACAAGAAACCATAAGCCTAACACCTAAAACCTAAAACCTAACACCTAAAACCTAGAACCTAGAAACACCAAACCCAACAAATGAATACAATTACCAATACCGACTACAATTTTCCGAAGCAAAAATCGGTATACAAAGGAAAAGTGAGAGAAGTGTATACTATTGATAACGAATTGCTGGTTATGATTGCTACAGATCGTTTATCGGCTTTTGATGTAGTTTTACCTAAAGGAATTCCTTTCAAAGGTCAGATCCTTAATCAAATAGCTACCAAAATGATGAAAGCCACAGAGGATTTAGTACCTAACTGGCTTATCGATACGCCCGATCCTAATGTAGCGGTGGGGCGTTTATGTACGCCTTTTAAGGTTGAAATGGTGATTCGAGGATATCTGTCTGGTCATGCCGCAAGGGAATATAAAAAAGGAAAGCGTCAACTTTGTGGTGTAGCTATGCCTGAGGGGATGAAAGAAAATGATAAGTTTCCTAACCCTATTATTACACCATCAACAAAAGCAGATAATGGTGAGCACGACGAGGATATCTCGCGAGAAGAAATAGTATCCAAAGGAATCGTTTCTAAAAGCGATTATCAAATTCTTGAAGAGTATACTCATAAACTTTTTCAACGAGGAACAGAAATTGCTGCAGAGCGTGGATTAATTCTGGTAGATACCAAATATGAATTTGGAAAAACTAGTGACGGAATGATTGTTTTGATAGACGAAATTCATACTCCTGATTCTTCACGGTATTTTTATGCGAAAGGATATATGGAAAGACAAGAAAATGATGAACCTCAAAAACAGTTATCAAAAGAATTCGTTCGACAGTGGTTGATAAATAAAGGGTTTCAAGGAAAGGAAGGTCAGCAAATTCCTGTGATGACTGCTGAATTTGTTTCTTCTGTTTCAGATCGGTACATTGAACTTTATGAAAAGATTACCGGTGAAACTTTTCATAAGGCTAATGTCGACCAAATAGAAAAACGTATTGAACAGAATGTACTATCTTATTTGAAATAAGTTTAACACAAGAAAATGAATAGTCACTAATTTTTAAGTTCATTTTTTCGCATAGGCATTTGATCTATACGATTAAATATGTCGCTGGCCTGTAGATCATCCTTGCAACTCAATTTAACATTCCCGTCCAAACCTATCAAAACTATTTTAAAAGGAGATTGATCGCTATTAAAAGTGCTTAAGAATTCTATATCTGTAGATAGTAAAGAGGTGCGTTGTAAACCAAACTGATACGATTTTGGAGTGACCACATACATCACAAGTTTTCGATCTTTGATGTCTTGTGGATAGGCTTGCAATTCTAATTTTTGTTTTTGAAATGTAGTATTTAAAAACGAGTCAGTAAAAATGACAATAATTCTATGTTTCCAAAGATGTTTATCCAAATTTTGGGACCAACACATAGAGCAATAGCTTAGAAAACATACCCATATAATAATTCGCATCATCTTTTAACAGAACCGATTTATAAATCAGTTTATGAAGTAATTACAGATAATGGGCTTTCTAGTAGTTGCACATTATCTTGTAATCTTTCTTTTACAATATTCATCATTCTTTTGTTAAGGGCAGAAGAGTTTTGAGTGTATTGTAAATACTCTTGTATGGTAAATTGACCAATGATCATTCCTTTCAAACTATTTCTAAGTTTCATGTCTTTCTGGATAGCATTTTCAATATAAATCAATCGCTTTTCAAGGGATATTTCGTAGAAGGTATTTTTTCTTTTTTTAATATAATTTCTAAATACTTCTATTATTAAGTTTCCCTGAAGTTTTACTATCGGTCTAAGCGTTCTATTCTGAAACTTTTCGTCGCTACTCATATTTTCAGAAACTCTAACATTTGATAATTTTGGACGTATTTCTAATAAACTTATTTCCCTGTTTTCCATAATTCAAATAGATTACTCGATATTCGAGGTATAATACTCCTTTGATTTTTGCTTACTCCACGTACAATGTTCACGCCATTTTTTATAAATTTAGCAATACTCTAAATGTAAATCCTTTACTTTTTGATATGTTGACATATATAACTAAAATACGGATTAGTATTCTTGATATTTCACCTGAAGAATTTGAGTTGTAAACGACTTATGAACAATTGGACTACCAGGTAGTCGAGTTAAATTGTATGTGACCAATCTACATTGAATTATAAGAAGGTCTAAAAAGTTTAAACCACTTCCACTTTAAAATCACTCATTAAAACTTGCCCACCTGTTGGATGGCAGTCAGGATTGCCCTTTTCAGTTTATACTTCAAAATAAAAGCAGTCATTTTTCGTCTAAACAAAAAATGACTGCTTTTATTTGAGCAATTTCAAAGTAGAACTGGTATTATTTATTAATAAATGCTTCTTTATCTAAAATTTTGGTAGGAGATTTTCCTGTCTTTTCTAGATAATTATTCAATTTAGCAATTTGTTTGCTTTTGATTTTGTCATAAGAAACTTTAGCTTCATTTAATCGGGTTTCTAGTATCTCCTGATTTTCTATTTTCGCATAAGAGGGTTTTTCAAACTGATTCGCTACTTCACCATATAATTGAGATAGTTTTTCGCGTAACTGTGGTTCTGCTTCTGCTACATAATTGTCGCCGGTGGTAACCACCAGAGTTTCTTTCAATTGGGTTAAAGCTTCGATCACCGGAGTGGCAATTTTCTTTGCGGCAGGATCATTCTCAATCAATTTTTCAGCTACTTTACTATGCTCATCAATTTTATAGACCAAATACGCGAGTGTTTCCATGTTATCAAACAATTGCTGCGTTAATTTTTTATGCGCAATTCTATCGTCTGGAGTGATTGAAGAAGCAGGGTCGTTTTTCACTGTAAGTGTACTTGTATACTCGTTTTTGCCTTTTTTTAGAACCACTTTATACGTACCGGCAGCAACTCTTGGTGCCGTAAACCCTCCAAAGGTAAAAGTCTTACCTGCGGCTACTTTGGGTCCTTTTTTTCTAAAATTCCAGTTGACTACATTAATACCTTTCGCTTTACCCGGAACTAAACTTACGACTTCGTTACCCTCTTTATCTTGTATAGACAAGGTCATTTTACCAAAGGTGTGTCTTTTTTTGAGATAATAAATGATTTTAGCATCTGAGCTTGGGTTATCACCTACAAATTGCAGTTCTGTACTACCACCACCAAAGCCTCCTTCTTCTTTAATTATGGCAGGCTTGGTATCAAAGAAGTGAACATCCTTGGTAAGTATGTTTTGATTAATTTGTCGTAGCGGAGAAATGTCATCAATAATAATGATACCTCGACCATGAGTGCCCATGACCAAATCGTTTGTTTGTTTCTGTAGATCAATAAAATGAACGGCGGTAGCCGGCATTTTATTCGTGAATTTTGACCAGTGCTGTCCGCCGTCTATAGTAATAAACAAACCAAACTCGGTCCCGAGAAATAATAAATCTTCGTTTACATAATCTTCTTGAATGTTTCTAGCAAAACCTTTGATATCTTTTGTGACGATAGATTTCCATGTTTTTCCAAAATCTGAAGTTTTATAAACATAGGTGTTCATGTCCCCAGAGGCATGACCGTCAAAAACGGCATAAGCAGTTCCTTTTTTATGAGTACTAGCTTCAATATGATATACCCACGTGTTTTTTGGAAGTCCTTGTATGTTTGCAACCGTATTGGTCCAAGTTTTTCCTCCATCCTGGGTGATCTGTACATTTCCATCATCTGTGCCTACCCAGATTATTTTTTCGTCTAATGGAGATTCTACAATAGTAAAAATTGTGGTATGGGTTTCGGCTCCGGATTTATCTGTAGAAATACCTCCTGATTCTTTATCCTGTTTTTTAGGATCATTGGTAGTCAAATCTGGAGATATTTTTTTCCAGTTATCCCCCATATCTTCACTAACATGTAGAAATTGACTTCCCATGTAAAATCTATCCGGTTGATGTGCACTCACAGCCATAGGAGCATTCCAGTTAAAACGCAGATCTGCTTCACCTTTTATAGGAAACGGTTGTATATTTTTGGTATAATTTTTATCCATATCATACCTCCATACATTTTGTGCGCCTTGCATTTCAGAATAAATTATTCTTTTCGTAGGGTGTCTTAAAACTCTAAATCCATCGCCAACACCAACAGGATTCCAATCACGGGCTTCGATACCTCCTGGGGATGAAGAAGGTCCCCACCACGATCCATTATCCTGTAAACCACCATAAATATTGTAGGGTTCGTCATTATCAACACTAATATGATAAAATTGAGATACAGGAAGATTATCTACCATATCAAGGGTAGCGCCTCCGTCCCAACTTCTATAGACACCTCCATCGGTTCCTACATACATCGCATCGGGATTATTACTATCAAAAACAATGTCGTGTATGTCGGCATGCATATTTCCCAAATCCTTAAATGTTTTTCCGCCGTCTCTAGATATAGATCCAAACAAACCACCTTTTACTAAAATATCTGGATTTGTGGGATGCACAACTAATCGTGAAAAGTAAAAAGGTCGAACAACAAGTCCGAAATCTCCGTTTAACAAGGTCCAACTTGCACCCGCATCGTCTGATCGATAAAGCCCTTTATCCTCTTTACTCTCTACAACTGCAAATACCGTTTTTGGAGCAGAGGGAGCTATGGCAATTGCGAACCTGCCCAGGTCTCCTTTTGGAAAGCCATTATGGATCTTTTTCCACGTTTTTCCTGCATCTGTCGATTTGTATAATGCGCTGTTCGGGCCACCCGAGTTAAATCCCCATGCCGTTCTGCGAAACTCCCACATAGCAGCGTATAGAATGTTAGGATTAGTGGGATCCATTAGGATATCATTCGCTCCTGTTTTTTCGTTAATGTACAGGATTTTTTCCCATGTTTTGCCGCCATCTATAGTTTTATAAACGCCACGGTCTTCACTATCGCCCCAAAGCGCACCTAATACCCCTACATAAACCTCGTTAGCGTTTTTGGGATTTATTACTATACTACTGATTCTTTCAGAGTTTTCGAAACCTATTTTTTTCCAGTTAGCGCCCCCATCATTCGATTTATACAAACCATCACCCACAGAAACACTATTTCTGGTCCAGATCTCCCCGGTACCCACCCAAACTGTATTGTCAGGATCACTAGGATCTACCGCTACAACGCCAATAGATTGTGCATGATCATCAAATACAGAAGAAAAAGAGGCACCTCCGTTTTCAGACTTCCAAACCCCGCCACCTGCAGTACCCGCGTACAGTATTTTGGCGTTGGTAGGATGATTTTCAAGATCGATAATACGACCACTCATTAATGCAGGGCCTATTTGTCGAGCTTCCATAGTACCAAAGAGTTCTTTTCCTTTAAGTACAATTTCTTGAGAATATGCAGTTATAGATACTAGTATACCCAGTATAACCGCCATGTTTTTACGATTCATGACTATTTTGATTGATTTGTTGTGAATATAAAATAGAGCTATTTAACAACTCCTTTGTATGACATTTAGAGCAAAGTCAAAAAACAGTATGTTTTAGATTTTTTGTATTTTAATAGCTCTTGATATGAAAGAGCAACAAAGAAATAATTTTAAATAGCTTTTTATCAAAATAAATATAAAGATAGTTCAATCTACTTGTTCATATCGTCTTCTACTTCATTACAACAAACTTCCAGAGCTAAGACTATGTAAGAATTTTGAAGCTTTGTAGATGATGATGACAACTGCACATCTTTAGCCTATTTTTATATTTATTTGGGTAGTGTTTATTTGTATTATTTTTTAGCCTCGGTTTTTTCGGGAAATACAAAAAGTGTAGTATCAACTTCCGGATTTAGTTTGATTTCCTTGAAACCCATGCTCTGAAATTGATTACTTATAGAAAATGGAAAATATACTCCGTTTACTTCTTGATAATCGCTTATGGTTGATTTTACATTTTGACCTTTCATAGGGCCTTCATTAATTTCTGTTTCTACAACGATAGGTACAAAATTTTCGGTATCAAAATAATAATGAGAGATGTTTGGTTTTGATTCTCCATTGACCATGATAGGATCTTTGGTTAATTTTATTTTGAAAGTTTCTGTTCCATCAATAGTTTCTTTACCAATAAGTTCTGCAGTATATCCTTTGTCTTTATAGTTAAGAAATGGATCTGGAAAATCCTTGGCTTGTTTTTTCATATTTTCTGTAGCTTCATTATCGCTTTTTTCGGCTTCCATAGTCATTTGATTTCGTTCCCATGAAGTTTCACCGTCAAAAGCAGACCATATCATTTTGCTACCCTGAAGCTCTATAGTAATAAGCTGTTTCCCGTCTTTTGTGGCAACCTGCTCAA
The DNA here is from genome assembly GCF_017897595.1 of Aquimarina sp. U1-2. Classification (GTDB taxonomy): domain Bacteria; phylum Bacteroidota; class Bacteroidia; order Flavobacteriales; family Flavobacteriaceae; genus Aquimarina. The sequence goes on along the minus strand of NZ_JAGKIK010000008.1, from coordinate 187,011 downwards.
ATGGAATTTCCATATTTTGCATTTTCATAACACCGATCATTTCCACTCCGTCCAGTTTTTCCCAATTTTCTTTTCCCCCGGTGTTTTCAAAATAATTGTTGATAATCTCGTCTGCTGTTTGAGCATAAAAAGAAGTGGATAAAGCCAATACTAAAGCCACCAAAATTGATTTTAAAGCGTTCATTATTATAATTTTTATGATGTTTGCATAAAGTTAGTCATTCAAATGATACTTTTGTTACAACTTTTGATAATCTTTTATTAACGCTTATGCAATTTGGAAAAGTAGAACACCCTGAATTAGTAGATTTTACATTACCCGCAGATCATAAAGAGACAAAAAGAGTCTTAACGGAACAAAAGGACGATACACTATCTATATTTGTAGGTTGCGCCAAATGGAATAAACAAGATTTAAAAGGATTTTATCCTCGAGGTACCAAAGATGAACTCGAATATTACTCGCAACAGTTTAATAGTATAGAATTAAATGCTACGTTTTATAGAATATTTCCAGATGATCAATTTAAAAAGTGGTACGATAAAACACCTTCCGGATTTAAATTCTTTCCAAAATTAGTTCAAAATATATCTCATTTAAAGAGATTGAATGATGATGTGCAACCTTATGTTGATCAATACTTAACTAATGTTATACATCTCAAGGAAAAGTTAGGTACAATTTTTTTACAGTTGCATGGTAATTTTGGTCCTAAATATATGGATAGGGTGGTCGCATTTATAGAAAAATGGCCAAAGGATATAAGATTGGCAATAGAGTTTAGACATACCGATTGGTTTAATGATGAGAATGTCGCTAATGAACTCTATACGCTGCTTGAAGAAAATAATATAGCCAACATCATAACCGATACTGCAGGGAGGAGGGATTTATTGCATATGCGTTTAACAAATGCCGAAGCATTTGTACGATATGTTGGAGCTAATCATGATACAGATTATAACCGGTTAGATGAATGGGTACAACGACTATGTACCTGGAAAAATAATGGGATTAACCATATTCATTTTTTTGTACATCAGAATATCGAGAAAGAATCTCCCTTACTATCATCATATTTTATTCAAAATTTAAACGAGAAGTTAGGTACCGATTTAGTAATACCCAATCACACCACAGATGATTTAAAATTGTTCTAGAAATAAATTTTCATAGAGTAAATAACTGAAACTTTAACAGTTAAATGTAAAAGCAGTGTTGTTTTTTAACGTTGATTATTGTACTTTAGCGATGTTATTAACAAATAAAATGTAAGAAAAAACAAATTTTTTGTAAGATTTTAGCCTTGCAATTTCATCAGACTCCTTAATACTGCTACTATGATTACATCTCTACGTTCCCAAATTTTATTGATTTTCTTGTTTTGTTCTTTTATAGGAACTGCACAATTCGCTATTGCGCCAGAACACATCTCTGGTACAAAAGAAAATCAAAGTGCGCTCACTACTAATTATACATTTCTCTCTACTACTATTACTATCAATAAAGAACAACATCAATCATCTTATCCCTGTGCAAAATCAATGGGTCTTCATCGTGTAACCCATAATAGTCATGAGCAACAATTGTCCTTACTTGATGTGTTATCTTCTGATGAAGGAACAGATTTTAATTGCTCTGGTGGTTTTTGTATGAATACGTTACATTTTCATAAAAAAGGGTTGACTTTAAAGCGTCAATTTTTTATATACTTTCTAAGTATTTCTTGTTAAGTTTTTGTTAATAGAATTTCACAAGACTTTGTCTTGGGCCTAGCAAAGAGATTCTAAGACTTTTAGAACCAAAAGTCAGGACTAAGAGATTATCTAGTTTCTTCATTCTTAAAAGTGAAGCGATTGTAATTTTAAAGTGGAAGTGGTATAATACCCATTTCGTTGACGCTGCTTCTCATTAGTTCATTTTATCAATACGGCTTCCTTATATTTATTGTTACCGCTAAAGGGTTTACATATCCTCAGACTTGCCTTAACATTAAAATTCAGTTTTTTACGAATACTTTAACGGCTTACCCTAAGATAGTTTACTGAAAGATTCTAAAGCTTATCAAGAATCCTGCCGGATACTAATTTTGTTTCGAGATAAGCTGTGAGGGGTTTAAATCTTGATTATCGAGTAAATTTTCTGATATATTCATCTATTTTTGTAGTGTAAACCGATGAATATGACATTTTCAGAATTAGGAGTACCTAAACCTATTGTAAAGAGTTTGAAGGAAATAGGAATTACTGTTCCGACAAAAATACAAGAGCAATCCATACCTGTTTTGCTAACTACAGAAACTGATTTTATTGGCAAGGCTCAAACAGGAACGGGTAAAACTGCTGCATTTGGAATACCGATTTTGGCTCAAATAGACGCTCGAAAACCTTACACTCAGGCACTAATTTTAGCACCTACTAGAGAATTAGGACAGCAAATTGCTAAGCAACTTTTTAAGTTTACCAAGTATACCGATACAATCTTTACCGAATCTGTATACGGCGGGGAAAAAATTGAAATACAAATTTCTAGGTTAAAAAGACCTACACAAATTATCGTAGCTACCCCTGGCAGGCTTATAGATTTACTAGAAAAAAATGTAGTCGATATCTCAAAAATTAAAACTCTGGTATTAGATGAGGCCGATGAGATGTTAAGTATGGGGTTTAAAAAAGATCTTACTACAATATTGAGCAAAACGCAAGGAAAACGACATGTATGGCTTTTTTCGGCGACAATGCCTTCTTCTCTCGACGAGATTATATCTAAATATGTCGATAAAAATGCAATTAAAATAACTATCGATAAAAATGAGGCTGTAAATAGAAAGATCGAGCATCAATTCGTGGTTGGAGACGAAGTAAACAAATTGGATACGCTTTCTTATTTTTTGAAAACGAAGAAAAACAGCAGGGGTATAATTTTTACAAAAACTAAGGTAGCTGCAAGAACGTTGGCAAAACAATTAAAAGCAAAGAATTATAATGTTGGACTTCTCGAAGGTGAAATGACACAAAAAGAAAGAGATAAAGTAATGCGTGCTTTTCGGAAAAAAGCAGTACAATTGTTGGTGTCTACAGATGTGGCTGCAAGAGGTGTAGATGTAGCTAATCTAAGTTTTGTAGTTCATTATCAATTGCCTGATACACTAGAATACTATACTCATAGAAGCGGTAGGACGGCAAGAGCAGGTAGTTCAGGCTTATCTTTGGTGTTAATTCAAAAATCAGAATTAAAAATCATCAAAGAGCTAGAGAAACAATTGGGAATTCGGTTTCATCAAATTCGATAACCGCTACTGTATTATCAATTTTTACTCACGTGTTTTGGATCTAAATCACTTCTTATTTTTGAGATAACCGCTAAGAGTTTATCAAAATTAACAGGTTTTGAAAAGTAATTATCAAAACCTATACTTATAAAACGTTGCTTATCACCGGGCATTGCATATGCGGTTACAGCAAATACGGGAATATTTCTAAGTAAGTCTAATTTTTTAAATCTCTGTAGTAATTCACAACCATCCATTTGGTTTAATCCTAAATTAATATCTACCAAGATTAGGTCCAGACTTTGATCTTTTACTACTTTTAGCGCCTGTGAACCGTTTTCTGCAAGAATAACATTGGCCTTGTTTTTGGATAGCATCTTATCCATGACCATTGCATTAATTTTATTATCTTCTACATAAAGAATATTCATAGGTATTCTGGAATTATAATAGTAAAATCTGTTCCCTTTCCAATGTTGCTATTCACCTTTATTCTTCCGCCAAGTATTTCGATGTATCGTTTTGATAAACTAAGCCCTATTCCGGTTCCTTCATATTTTCTATCAATCCCAATACTTTCTTGGATAAAGGGATCAAAAACCTTTTTCAGATTTTCTTTATCGATCCCTATACCAGTATCAATAACCGAAATATAAACAATATTTTTTGATTTGTCTGAATTCACTTTGATTTTTATGCTTCCGTCTATCGTATATTTGATAGCATTATGAATAATATTGTTGAGTGCAGCTCTAAATAAGTCGTCGTCAATATTAATTTGCGGACTTTTTGGATCGAGCTCCAGTACATATTTCAGACTTTTAGCTTCGGCAAGGTGTTTGTATTCCCTAAACGAAGTTTCGACCGTATAATTGGTATCAAGCACTTTTTGATTTAAATTGTTTTTAATGATGTCGAGTTCACTAAAGTTAGAAAGGTTATTGATGGTTTCTAACAATCTATCTTTACTTTCTTCTAGATATAGTAATAGTTCTTTTCTTTCTTCCGGTCTCTTCTCATCGAGTAACAATTTACTTACGGTCATAATACCATTTAAAGGAGTTCTGATTTCGTGACTAAAGTTCGAAAGGATATTAGATTTCAGACTATTCAGTTCTTGTTCTTTAAGATGCGCTTCTTTGATAGCAATCTCGGCAAGTTTACGTTCGGTAATATCATGAAAGCTAATAAGAACAGAATTAACACTCTCATCTTGCCCCAGTATCGGGGTGTATTTTGATTCGAGATATTGAAGATTTCCTTTTTTAGTAATACGCTCTATCTCCTTTTTAACGATGTTACCTTTTAGTGCTTCATTAAACTCATGCGCAAAGGTGTTTTTAAAATTAAGAGGCATCACATCTATAAAACGTGATTTCGTTTCTAGAGGATTCACGTTGAAGTCTCTTTTTATGATTTTAAGTGATTTTTCGTCCGTCATTAAAATTTCTCCTTGAAGATTAAGTAAAACGGTGTATGCGAAACCGTTATTTACCATAGCCTGTAGCCTGTTTTTGTTTTCGGCTATGGTTTTTTCGTTTAATTTTCTTTGATGAACGTTTATGAGATTACCAATCATTCTCACAGTATCACCATGTTCATCCTTTCTTCTAAACCCATACACTTCATAGTGATGATACTCGCCTTTTCTATTTCTTACACGATAGAAATTGTGGTAGTGATTCCCTTTTTTCTTAAGGTTGTTTAGGTGTCTTTTAACTGCATCTTCTACATCATCAGGGTGTATCATCTTGCGAAAAACCTCTTCAGACACATAATCCTGATCCAAAGGTAGCCCTAACATTTTTCGAAAGTCTAGACTGTAAAAGACTTCATTTTTTTGAATTAAATGATCAAAGAGGCCTGATTGTATACCTTTTAACGCTAGGCGTTTTGTTTCTTCATTTTCTTTTAACTGTTCGATATAATTATGCCTTGCTGTCACATCGGCAATAGTTCCGTTAACGTAGACCACCTCGTTTTTATAAATCACAGGATGTGCCACTACTTTTATCCATTTTTCATTGCCTTTGTGAGTAGTAATTTTTTCGGTATACTTATATGGTTTTTTTGTTTGAATTAAGGTATCTAAGTAGCTTTCTATTCGCGCCCTGTCCTCTTCAGCGTAAAAGCTCGCTCCTAATTCGCGTGTCATTTCGGTATCAGGATCTAAGTCTTTGATGAGGTAGCATCCTTTGGACCAGAACATTTCTTTATTTTTAGGATTGTAATACCACGCGCCGGTTTTGGTAAGTTTCGATATGGTTTTGAGTGCGCGATGTTCTTTATATTCTTCTGTTGTATCTATTCCTGCTGCATAAACTAATCCTTTATGGTAGGTAAGATCAAATTTTAAAGAAAGAACTCCATGTTTTTCAGTCGCAAAACTAAAGGACTTGCTTAAGATTGAGTTTTTAGTGCTTAAAAGAGTAATAGCTTTCTTAAAAGCTTTTACATCATTGTCGATGATAAAATCTGTAATATACGTTACTGTTCTTTCTTCATGGGTCTCGGGAATAATAACTTTACAACGGTTGTTATAGGTTATTATTTGTCCACTTTTTTTCAGAATTAGAAGAAAGTGAAGTGTTTTATCAGCTAAAATTTCCAGTTGTTCAGCAGTAAATGGCATAATCAAAGGTTGGTTCAATTTAGAAATAAGAGGTATAATATTTTAAAGTTACGAAATGATTTAGAAAGATTGGATAAGTTTTTTTGTTACAGCAGTGTTTTTGAATTTTATAAAACCGAGAAAATAAAAACAATTTGTATTAGTTTTACAACCTAATAATCTGAGTTTAATTATCAATTAGTTGAATAGTGTTTAGTTACTTTTGCCTGTCTGGTCGATCGGAGTGGAGACCTGGTTAATGAACCTGAAAATAACCTTTTGACCCCGCATGAAATAACTGAAACAAAATAGGATGTATGAAAATCAATAGATTAACATTCGAACTTAGGTTATTACCAAATAATTAATAAAATATCAACAGATGAAACATACCTATGCGATAAGCGGTATGACATGTAACGGATGCAAAGCTACTGTCAAAGATAACCTTCGGGCACTTGCGCATGTAACCCATGTTGTTGTTGACCTTGACAATGCGAGTGCTGAGATCACAATGGCTAAACCCATCTCAATAGAAAAATTGCAAAGCGCCTTGCCAGAAAAATACAGAATAATAGGGAAAGAAGATGTAGATAAGCAGGCGTTATATCAAACTTCACATCATACTGAGGCGAATGATAAGAGTAAACTACAGCAGTTAAAACCACTTTTGCTTATTATATTTGGTATCACAACAGCAAGTGTTTTATTGCATTACAAAGATTGGAGCTGGAGTGCTTTTATGCTTGATTTTATGGGGTTGTTTTTTGTGATTTTCAGTTTTTTTAAACTGTTGGACTTAAATGGATTTCCAGATTCATTTAGAATGTATGATCCTTTGGCAAAACAGGTATATGTATACGGTTGGATATATCCCTTTATCGAAATAGGTTTAGGAATTATGTTCTTAATGCGTTTTCAAATCAAGGTAGCGCTGGTAATTACATTGGTCATATTAAGCATAACTACAATTGGAGTAACCAAAACACTTTTGGATAAAAAATCTATTCGCTGTGCATGTTTGGGGACAGCATTACAGTTACCAATGACTGAAGCTACATTTATAGAGAATGCAATCATGATCATTATGGCTATTTTAATGATGATATACCTGTGAAAACCTGCATAAACAATTTTTAGGCTAAAGAGGCGGGGAGTGACTATAAAAATAAGTTGTATATATTAAAAAATCCCCAAAGGCACGATTTGAAAGTTCCGGATACCCTAAACCGACTTGCCACAATTAATTTCGTTTATCTATTGATGATTTCTCATGGTCATTCTCTGGGGAATATTCTAAAGGAATGGTTTTTTAAACAATCATCAGAACTCAAAAAAAATAATTTCGAGCTTTAATAAATATAGTGCGGTTACATTACAACTTTCTTAAGATTTTGTGAAAAGTTATGTAATTGATTTATGAACCTATCGTGCATTTTGTTTTTTTTGTTCAAAATCTGTCAATTCGAGTGCTTCGACCGAAGGAAGAAGTGTATCGAGCCCTTCAATAAGCTCCAGGATGACGTAGGATTTTGGATCCTAAAGCTATTCTCAATACCCGCAATTAGGTTGAAGGCAGGCTAATTTTTCTTCATGTCATCTCGCGTAGAGTCGAGAGGTTATTACGAAAAATCACTCGAATTGACACTTTTTTTACTATTACTTTCATAATATATAACGAGTTTTAAGACTCTTAACCATGCAAAATTAGTTTTGAATCTTTAGCCTAATAAGTACATTCAAATAATCGGATTAAGTGTGTCCCAAAAAAAGCTTTATAATTTTAATATGAGCGAACTAAGGTAGATTATTTTTTACGCTAGCATTCGTTTTGATCGAATCTAATATTCATCTTTTTTAAAGGTATTTTGGTGTATTACTATTTGAATAGTGCTTATTTTATAAATTTACGGATATAAATACACATTAAACGAGTTACTCTTGTCCAGAATTCTTGAAAAAGCGATACATCGATTACAAAAATTACTTTTACCCGTATTAGGAAATCGCAAAGAAAAAATACCTTATTTTATAGTAGCATTTGTTGCATTACTCATTGTTGTTTTAGGAATCAATATTTTTGTAGAACTCACTGAAGAGGTGATCGAGGATACACTTACCCTTTATGATCAGAGAATAACAGAGTTTATACTTTCTTACCGAAGTCCTTTTTTAACTCAGTTTTTTAAAGCAGTGACAGCTATTGGTGAAAAGGAAGGCTACCTTATTATTCTTGGCGTCTGTATATTACTTACTATTTTTATTTTCAAACGATGGAAATACATCGCTCAAATTGTAGTAGTTCTATTTCTTGCAGCTGCATCCAACGTTATTTTGAAACGATTTATAGATAGAGCCAGACCTGGTATAGACCCTCTGGTGATTGTTAAATCTTTGAGTTATCCAAGCGGTCATGCTATGGCATCTATAGCTTTTTATGGTTTTTTAATATATCTGCTATACAGGTTCAAAATGAATATTTTTTTAAAGTTTTTTTTGATACTTATGTTTTTATTCCTGATTTTGAGTATTGGCATCAGTAGAATCTATCTGGGGGTGCATTTTCCTTCAGATGTAGCAGGTGGATACATCGCAGGGCTTATTTGGGTATTCTTCTGTATTTTTATCTTTAATTTAATCGAAGTTTTTAGAAAAGATCTACGTACTTAAAAGTCGTATAGGTATACGTTATGACTACCTCATGAGTTCTTCCCGTCTATATGAAATCGTATCACAAATAGGCTATAAATCGCTAATTAGTTTTTAAGTTGATTTAATTAAATATGTTTAGTGAATACGCTATAAAGGCTACCAAAACAAAAAGTATTGTTAATTAACAAAAGTTGTACGTTGCATTTTGATATTTTCGTTGCTATGATGAAGCGTACTTGTACATTTCATATTGCCTTTTTTCTATTATTCGTTTTCTCATGCTTACGAGTAGTTAATCTTCATGCATATATTCACGTATTTGGAGAAGAAACAGAGCATTGTGAACAGTGTGAATTTCTGTACCAAAGTGAAAAAAATAATCCGTTATCTCCAAGTCTTGCTACATCGGATAACAAAGTATTCTCGATATGTCGTACAGAGTTGACAGAATTCTCTATTGATTTAGAGCTTTTTGTCAAGAAAACTATACTCTACGACTATGTTTTCAATAAACCACCACCTAGTATTTAGGTTCAGAGTTTCCAAATCATTTTAATAGCTATGTGTTTTTGATAACTTATGTAGTTACTATATTTATGTAACTTCTAAGTCATACTATTAGATGTACCTTCAGTAACGATGTAGATCTACATGTTTGATTGAATTTGAGAAACTTCACTCATCTTGATTTCGAAGATATTAATAAATAATAAGTTTACGAATGCTATCTATCGCATAGCATGGATAATATACTTCATTTACCATCATAATTTTTTCACAATTCAAATTAGTGCATAAAAAGTTATCTGTTTGATAGCACACAATATACACTATAGGATTTTATCGTCTTAAAACATGGGTAATGCATTACATGCAATTGCATCGAATTTTTTATATGTAATAACTACGGTTGTAACGCTTGGTTGTAATTGTTATACATATTCTCAGAGCGTTTCAGGTTATATTCTGGATATAGACAATACACCTGTTGCATCTGCGACAATTACATTGCATCCTAAAAAAACATCCATAATCTCAGATAGTTCAGGATTTTTCACTATTTCCCGAAGTGAAGAAGATGATATTACGGCCTTTTTAGAGGTGAGTCATGTGGCTTTTATTACAAAGCGTATTGATCTCGTAAGCCGAAATAGAAGTGAACTTCTCACTATAATTCTCGATAAAAAAATTAATGATTTGGAAGAAGTGGTGGTATTACAACCTATGGGGTTCGAAAATGTAACTAACAATTCTCAATCGGTCATTACAATTAATAAAGATTTTATTTCGAAAAGTAACCTTTCCACTTTTGCTGAAGCTCTGAAGGCATTGCCAGGTTTGAATACTATGAATTTGGGTGTAGGAATCGCCAAACCTATGATACGCGGTATGGGCTTCAATCGAATTTTGGTTAATAATCGAGGAATTAAGCAAGAAGGACAACAATGGGGAGCAGATCACGGACTCGAAATTGATCCTTTTGACATAGAAAATGTAGAAATTATAAAAGGTCCGGCATCTTTGCTTTTCGGTTCAGATGGTATGGGCGGAGTCATTAATATTAAGAATAACGAGCCCTTAATCGAAAATGGAAATTTACTCACGCTACAAAGCGTGTATCAAACCAATAACAGAGCGATTTCTAATTCACTAGAGTGGAAAGGTAGACAAAATAAGTGGTTTTTTGGAACGCGGGTTACCTATCAGGATTATGGTGACTACACGATTCCTACGAATCAATTTACCTATGCCGGATTCAATTTACCAGTTTTTAATAACAGACTTAAAAATACAGCCGGGAACGAATTGCACCTTGGTGTTTCTTTGGGATATCAAAATGAAAATTTTAAAACTAGTCTAAAATATACCAGTTTCACCCAAAAAGCAGGAATTTTTACTGGAGCCATAGGTTTACCTAGAGCTTATAATTTAGAACATAACGGAGACTTTAGAAATATTGATTTTCCTCGACAGGAAAATCAACATCATATGTTGACTAGCAATACTAGTATCGATTTTGAGGCTCAAAAGTTGGAGATCAATCTGGGATATCAGCATAATGTTCGTGAAGAATTGTCTTTCCCGGGTGCACATGGAATTGCCGCAGATCTCGTCTCGTCGAACCTGGCACTAGGATTATATCTAGACACGTACACAGCCAATATAAAGTATGATATATACCCGAATGCAAACCATACCATTGTTTTTGGGTCACAATCGCAGTATATGCATAACACCAAAGATGGGTTTGAATATTTACTGCCTCAGTTTGATAGCTATCAATTAGGATTTTATCACTATCAATTATTTCGAGTTAGTGAGCGGTGGACGATGAATGGAGGTATACGATATGATTACGGAATGCACGATATTCAAAGACATGAACAACCTGAATACGACAGAGAAACTTTAAGACCTACTGGTAGGTTTATAGAGCGAACGCCAGAGTTTGATAGAAATTTTGAAAATGTAAGTGGTGCAGTGGGGATTACCCATAAATTAAATAAAAAACACCACTTAAAATTAAATTTTGGAAATAGTTTTCGCTTTCCAACGGCAATAGAACTTTCTAGTAATGGTGTGCATCACGGTAATTTTAGACATGAAATAGGAGATCAGAATTTAGCTATAGAAAACGGTTATCAAATAGATGCTACGTATCTGCACCGATCAGAAAATACATATTTTGAGCTATCGGCTTTTTATGGGATATATGATAACTATATCTATTTGGCACCCACCGGAAATTTTTCGTTTTTGGCCTCTGGCGGAACCATGTGGCAATACCAACAAAACGATGCTATTTTTAATGGTTTTGAGCTCGCTGCGAGTCATCAGTTTCCTTTTCATATTAAAACAGATGTAGTCATCGATTTTGTTCAAAATATAAATAGAGATACTCGCTTGCCACTACCATTGACCCCAGCACCGTCAGTACTTGCTAGTATTGAATGGAATCAGTTTTTTAAGAATTCTAAATATCTTGATGAAGAGTACCTATTTATTTCAGGGCGGTATAATTTTGAACAAGATCAAATTGATAGAAACGAGAGTATCACCCCAGATAGTTTTATTGTTGATTTGGGACTTGGTTTTCATATCCCATTACAATCAAATGCAATTCATTGTAAGCTAAGCGCTACTAATATTTTCAACACTCGGTATTTTAATCACATTAGTAGGTACCGCTTAATTAATTTACCAGAGCCAGGAAGAAATTTTGTGTTTTCTGCTCAAATACCTATAGGCTTTTAACCTTCTAACCTTTTAAAGCTAATCATATGAGTACAACTATTTTTAATAATCGAACGTAAATTAAATTCTGAAACCCATGAAATTACATTATTTATTATGTGCTTCTAGTCTCCTATTTATATCATGTTTAGGAGATGATGATGCTAATGACACCGATTTGCAAGCACCTGCAATTAAGGCAAATGATAACCTAAGTACTATACTGCCGTATCATTTTCTTACAACGACAAATGAGGATACCGAGATTCCGTTAGCATTTACAATCGAAGACAACAGCGGTATTCGAGAAATCAAACTCGAATCGCACAATGGTTTTGACGGCCACACTCACGGAAAATCAAGAATATCCAAGAATTCTCAGTTTAAATTATTTAGTTTTTTTGAACTTATAGAAATTGAAAATTCTGAGCAGCCCACCACGTTTACCAGAAGTTCTGAAAGCGGAGCCGCCATATATCTCGATGAGCGTAATACGAGTCTAGAAGCAAACGATCTCATTTTAGCAGGTCCCTATCATTTTTCAATCCAGGCTACAGATATATTAGGTAACCAAACGCGTTATCAGGATAATACCACGTATCATACTACTATTTACATAAATAGAGCGTATGCGCCACAAGTTGAAATATCGAATGTTGCTATATCTAGTAAAGAAATCTCTGGAGAAATCACTAGAAACGTATCCCATACAGCATCTTCAGATATTCGCTTTCTATGGATTTATATTGAACAACCTGTTCTTGATAACCCTGGACAAGAAGGCGCTATCGTTAAAAATTGGGTCTGGGGTTCTTCTAACTGGCCTCATCAATTTAGACCCAATAGCGGAGATGCATTACCTAATACACAAACCATCGATTTGAGTAGTTTACTCAATAAGAATGATGATTTTTTTGCGAACCTACAAGATAATATTCTGGTCATTTGGGCTGAAGACGATAACGGAAATATAACAGTAAACAAATTACCTATTAACTAAATCTAAATGTAAAACAATGAAAACAACAATTTTAAAATTCGCAGGATTCGCAATCGCAATCCTATTTTTTGTCGCTTGTGATGGTGACGACGATGCAAATCTACCTAACCCAGATGGAGGTGGTGGAGAAGAACCCGTAACTTTTGCCGATTTTGAAGACGAGTGGGTAAGACTTTCGTTAATTCGAGATAGTAAAATAGAGGTAATGCAAGCCTCTAAAGAACAAATCATTGGATCTGTAGATACGGGTATACCACAAGGGGCACGCTACTATCCTACCAATTCAGGAAGGTACCTTACAGTAGTAAACTCTGGCGCGAACGAAGTCACGTTTTTTGATACCGGGGTGGTTAATCATACAGATCATGGCCATCAAAATCAGGTGCGTTGGTTGGATCGGACTGTGCAAGCGGCCGAACCTACGCACTTCACCAGCGTAAATGGTAATATAGTGATTTTTAATGACGGTGATGGGTCTATTACTTACGTAGAAGAGGACCGACTAAGATTACCGGAATCAGCATATAACCCAAAAACCATGCAACTAGAAAATACAGTAGCACATCACGGTGTAGGGATTGCATTAAACAATGGAAAATTTGCAGTAACCTTTCAAAGTGATAATCCTCTACCTGACTATGACTGGGGACCACAAATGGTTAAATATGTAACGAGTGACGGCGCTGTAATTGATGATAATAAGGGAGTTCTAGTAAAAGGAATCCATGGTAGTGCTAATAATGGTCGTTATGGAGCTTTTGGTTCTACAGAGGGTGTAATTATCGTTGATGAACAAGATAATATTGATTTAATACCCAATATTGATGGTCTTAGTGCTGAAAGATTCTTCTGGATTGCAAATTTAAAAAGCCACGAAAATAGCAAGCTATTTTATGGTAGAGCAAATAATCTTGGTATTTATACCATAGATCCTGAACAAAAAAGCATGTCCCTATTATACGAAGGAGAAGATGTGAAGAATAATATGTTCAGTTTTCATGGAGAATATTATTTAATACATACTAATGATAACAGGATTAGGGTATATGATGCAAATACTAGTAACCTGATTGCTGAGCGTATTGTGGAGATGGCCAATATTCCAGATTCTCCGATAACTAGTGCTAAGTATGCAAATTCAGAAATTACAAAATTAAAACAACAAGAGCAAGAAAGTCCTGTATTGGTTTGCTCTGATAAGTATTTGTATGTACTAGCACCCAATCGAACAGATATTAAAGTACTTTCGATAACCGATTTAAAACACGTACATACTATTAAACTTGAAAGTCCAGTGCAAAGTATTGCTAAAAATGGTTTTTCTACAGTAGGTGAACCTAATCCGGATCATAATCATTAATAATTAGTTCATTTCATACCAATTACTAAACTCATCCTAACCCTATTATCTTAGATGTTTAAGAATAAAAGGTTAGGATGAGTGTTTTTAAGAACATAGCGAAATGTATATAAAATTGCTAAGCGACACTCATTTATTGCTAATGAGGAAGTGTGCATCATAGAATATTTAGATATTTACATTTAAACACGTATAGATTAAAGGCATATGCAAAGAAATAAGACCACTATTTTGGGTATCGTAGGCTGCGGACCTCGTGGTCTTGCTGCGCTCGAATTATTTGTTAAGCATGCTATAGAATATTCTTCTTCAGCATCGTTTAAAATTCTAATATTTGAAAAATCTGAATATCTCGGTGCCGGACAAGTATGGCATCTAGAACAGCCCGATGCAAATTGGCTCAATATCGATCATGAATCACTTAAAACTTTACCGGGTAGAGAAGAGTTACAACATGACGAATTTGTAATACCGGCTTTTCCTGGTTTTAATGAGTGGAAAAAACAAAAAGATTCTGGTACAGATCAAGATGAAGATCGATACAAGTTCTACTATCGTTCTGTCATGGGGAGCTATTTGTATCAAAGGTGTATTTCTATAGTTAAGGTTCTTGAAGCCTACGGTTTCGCTTGTATATTTTATACCGAAGTTATTCAACTGATTCAAAAAGATACTCAAATTATCATCATCGATAAATTAGCGCAAAAATACGAGGTAGACGAATGCCTGTTAACTATAGGTCATCAATCCACACAGCCCTCTGCGCAAATTATAAAATGGAAGCAAAAAGCGGAAGAAAATCAACTTCGGCTAGAACTTAATCCTTATGATCTTGAATTGAAATCCAGGTTAGGCAATTGCACCAAATTAGCCATTCGAGGTTTTGGTTTGGCGGCGATAGATCTTATACGACTTTTTATTACCGAAGAAGATGGTGTTTTTAACAAAAACGAAGACTCTATTTTTCTCACTTTTATTCCCAAAACAAAAAGTAAAAAAAGTATAATTCCTTTTTCATTAGATGGGTTACCACCTGTTCCCAAACCTTTAGGTGCCTTGGTCGATGCCAAGTTTGATCCTGGTACCAAAGTTATCAAGAATTTCGAAAATGAGGTAACTTCCTGTATAAAGGATCCCGAAAGGATTAATTCATCTTTGTTTCTTATAGAATTGGTAGCCAAAATTGTTTCTACTAATTTTTTTAAATCTCCTAAAGGTTTCCAAGCTCATGATCTGGATCAACGACAGCTTCAAAAAGTTGTAATAGCCTGGTTGCAGGATATGACTTTTAAGCATCCGCTTATATTAGATACCACTCAACCCATAAACGAGTACATGAAAATAATATCACAAATGGCTTTTGGGCACCTACCGGCATCTCTGGATTACACGATTGGTCAGGTGTGGCGTCATTTACAACCTTCATTATATAAAATCTTATCGCATTCGGCATTAGACAACGAAGTGATAGAAGAGATTATCCAACTTGATGAGCGTACCAAACGCTATTCATACGGTCCCCCAGTAACGTCCATTTTACAAATAATTGCCTTGGCAGATCAGAATATAATAAATCTGCACTTTACCAAAGACCCTACCATAGCGGCACAAAAATCGGGATGGCAGTTACAAAATAAAAAGGAAGAAAATATAACGGCAGATGTGCTTATTGATAGTGTATTAGACGCACCCAAACTCAAAAATATAAATTCTGAACTTATCAAAAATTTGCTTCATGATGATCTATTGCAACCGGTAACTAATGATTTAGGAGTAGAGACCTATGAAGATGGAGTTATCAAGTATGTTAATAATAGTCATAAAAGTACAATTTGTATGTTGGGGAGAAACTGCAAAGGTAGTGTTATTGGGGTCGACGCGATTTTAGAATGCTTTGGTCAAAGAATTGAACAATGGGCGAGAGCGTGCTCGTCTAGAATGTTTGATCATAAGTAACAAGAGTCAAAGGTTACATGTAAAATGTAAAATGTAAAACGAAAAGTACATCTTATCAAACGGAATGTTTTGTTATTAATTGTCCGTAATTAAAATAATGTCATCTCCTGTCACACTGGACTTGTTTCAGCATCTCATAAAGACATAGGTAGTCAATACCTTATGGATTGAGACCCTGAAACAAGTTCAGGGTGACGCATAGATTATGAGTCTTAACGTATATTCATTTTTGTTATCAAGCATTTTGTAATACTGCCTAAGCGTTTTGTAGTACTACCCAAGCATTTTGTAACGTTACTCAAGCATTTTGTAATATTACCCAAGCGTTTTGTAACACTACGCAAGTGTTTTGTAACATTACCCAATCGTTTTGTAACGCTGCGCAAGCGTTTTGTAGCCCTGCAAAAGTATTTGTAATACTGCTTTAGTATTTTGTTGTAAGAACACTATATTTTTGTCCGGGTTAAGGCAATTATTTAAAATTTAAATCAGTTCATTAATAATGTTATCAAGCTAATGATGTATTCGTAAAGGTTATACATTTCTTATACTGTTTTCTCGATGATAGGGCGTTAACCGCTTTATAAGTATCAAATCAAAATCATGATGTTGAGAACAGCATTCTAACTGAAAAAATTGTTTGTGTTATACGCAAAATAGAATTTTATGAATAGATTTTTGGTAAGTTCTTTGCCTATTCCAAAAGTGATAGCTGATTTGGCAAGAAATATGGAGGTATCCTATTTTTTAGACTGTGATTATATTGTATTAGACATACCTGAAAAGTATGGCGAAGGATTTATCAAAGGGATGGATTTTGGTAATGGTCTGGGTATTATCGCATATGACTGTAAGTTTAAAGAAGATACGCAAATCGACTTTGTGCTAGATAGGGTGCATCCACTAAAATTTCTATGTTGTGCCGGGGGTACCTTCATACATCAATTCTCTAATGAAAATATCGACCACCAATTACAAGTTTTTGATAATGCTATTGTAGCAAGTAGTCATCAAAATGGCCATGTGCTCAAATTTTCGGCTAATGAAAGAATTCAACTCAATAGTCTCGAAATTAATCGAATCAAATACATCAAATATATAGAATGCTACTTAAAGGGGTTTAATAAAGATATTATCAAACTTTTTCAGGATATTCGAGGGGTAAGTACTTTTTTTCATCAAGGCTATTATAGCTATAAATCGTATAAAATTTTTTATGAATTAGTTCATCATCAAAAAGAAGACCTTTTGAGAAGGTTATTTTATGAATCTTGTGCTAATGAAGTGTTATTCGAACAAATCATACAATTTGAAGATGATGTGTTACCCGAAGATAAAATGAAGTTATTTCGTTCTAAAGATTTACAGGCTATTGAAAATGCCGCCAAATACATACGAAAAAATATTAGCTCTAAATTTAATATTAAAGATTTAGCGAAAATCGTAGGGATCAACGAGAATAAACTGCAAAAAGGATTTCAAGAATTATACGACCAGTCGGTAAACGCCTATGTTACTCATGTAAGATTAGAGATTATTACGAATCTATTACTCAATACAGATCTCAATATATCAGAAATCAGCTATAAGGTAGGTATTTCAAGTATTTCATATGTATCTAAGATTTTTCGTAATCAATATGGTATTTCTCCTTCAGAATACAGAGATTTGCATTCAGAGAATAGATAAAATCGTTTTACAACAGTATTGCCAGAGCTTTATACATCAAAATGAGTAGCTGCTAATCCTAAGTTTTGGTGCGAGATCTAAGCAAAAGGTTGATCTTCGACAAAGCAATCTGCTATCAACTCACGAGACGGTGTTTTTTTAATCTTTATAGTATCCGTATTGCTTTCTTTCCATTCAATAAAGTTTCGACGGTTAAACTCTTGTAGGTGATTGGTCATGGGCCAACATTTCCATTTAGAATTAAAATGATTGGAATTGGCTACAATAGCGTATAAATGATTAAAAGGAGGTCTAAAAAAGCTATGTTGTTGGTGATATACTATAAAAGGAGTAAGATAAAACGGAATATTCCATTGTCTAGCGGTAAAGGCAAAATCGGTATCTTCGGCACCATATCCTTGGTATGCTTCATCAAATCCACCTAGCTCAAAAAATAATGATGTAGTTATGAAAAAGCACAAACTCCAAAACATCCCATAATCCTTACATTTTTCTATAGTTGAAACTTTTGGACGTAAAGGATGCGATATACTATGTTCTTGTAATGATTTCTCTATTACTTCGCAGTTTTTTTTCAGGTATTTGGGATAGCCCATATACAGAGCGCGTTGTAGGGGAAGTGTTTCTTTTATATGCTGAATAAAATGTTCGCAAGGAATACAGTCAACATCAAGGAAGACGAGGTTTTCGTACGATGCATTTTGTGCTCCCAGGTTTCTGGCTCTGGCGATTGGTAATTGTTGAGTATCGAATGTATCCAGATGTACATATGTAATGACTAGCGAATTGATTTGTATGTATCGTCTACTTTCTGTAATATCAACAATGACGATTTCTTCGGGTATGCAAGTTCCTTGCGTGATACCTTTTAAAAGATTTTCTAAATGTTTTTCTCTATTATAATGGATGATAATGACCGACAGTTTGTTTTTCATTAATATATGATCTAATAATGTGATGTTTAGAAAGACTTTCTGACTTTCCAAATAAATTTTTGAGATTTTTGTTGCTGTTTAGGTTAAGTAGTGCCGCTATAGTGCCGGGGATATCGTTAGGGTTTAATCGAATTGCGAGTTTTTCTCTAACTAGATTACGACATAAAATTTTCTGCTCATCAAATGGTCTATCTTCAGGAACAGCAATAAACTTGTTTTTAATCGCCAGAATTTCTGATGTCAAGTTCATTCCGCAAGAGGCGATAACCACATCGCAAGAGGTTAGATAATGTTCGATATTGCGTTGTACTCCCAGGTATTGAATCGTTTCGGTAGATGCTATGCCTTGTATCGGTCCGATTACTGTAACTTTAATTCTTGCAGAGCTTTCAGCAATTTTTTGTATCATTTCCTGGTGTATTGACGTTCCGCCGTGACCGGTAATTATAAGTACTTTAAGTCGTTTAGGAAGATCCTTCCATGATCGATGTTTAGCATGCCGATACTTATATCTAGAAGTAAAACCAAGATAGATAGTTTTATCTACGATCCATTTTGGGGTATTGCTACATTCTAATTGTTTGGGATAGTAGGCAAATAAAAATTCTGCCGCTTTGTAGGCAATAGTATGCGGTTGATCTGTTCTATTGCCAATCATTCTGCAATACCCATAAGGTATAGCCGATAACCTAAATAAGGCTGCTACTTCGACACTTACATCAATCAAAGCCAGTTTTGTATTCATGGTGATGATACTATCTAGAATTCTTTTGTTTCTGTATGCAATTTTAGGTAAAGATTTGGGCAAGTAATGTGCGTATGCAGGTAGATTATGTTTTGAGGTATAATACTCGTCTGGTAATGTATCTTCATTTTCGATTTTCAAAACATCAATTTCTTTTGAAAAGCTAAAATGAGATGAAGTAATTACGTAAGAATGCGTTTTCAAGCTTTTTACAAATTGATTCGCGAAATTAGAGTGTCCGTTTCCGTGATAATGTGCGTAGTAAGCTATCATGCGACCAATGTTTTATTGAGTACATACATATATAACTTTTCATAATGATCTACCATGGTATAGTGCGAACAAAAATCAACTGCTCGTATTCTGCAATGCTTACGTTTTAAATTTGCACAGCTATCGACAGCACTTTCAAAAGATTTTTGATCATTAAGCTGAAATAAGCTTCCGCATGTGGTGTCCAAAATTTCGGAAGCTGCACCAACTGCATTGGCAATAACGGGTACCCCACAGGCCAGAGCCTCGGCAATTACCAAACCATAAGGCTCGTTCCATGTACTTGAAAATATAGCGGCCTTTGCATTTTTAACCACAACATTTAATTCTGTTTGACATAGATGACCCAGGTATTCAAAGTTTTCGTTGGTTTCGATAAGTGGTAGTACTTTTTTTGTAAAATATGTGGTGTCACCTACCGGACCGGCAATTTTCAGTTTTAAATTTGCTTCTATACAATGTGTAATGGCTTCGGTTACTCCTTTTTCAGGACAAATTCGACCCGACCAGACATAATAGTCCTCGTGAGATTTTAATTGATATTGCCACTTATCTACATCGATTCCGTTATAAATGGTATCCACCTCTGGAAGTAATTCTTTATAGGTATTGGCCAAACTCTTACTCACAGCGGTAAAGCATTGATTCACACTGGGTAGAATACTTTGTAAACCTAACGATAAGTTTTTAAAGATGGGTGTATGAAAAGTTGTGATAAAAGGTACGCGTGATTGATTACCTAGGATGATAGACAAGTAATGCAAAGAATGATTATGGATAATGTCGAAATCTTTTGAAAGAAATTCAGTTAAGGATCGTGTAACGTTACGAATATTATCAAATATTTGGTCTCCGGGAGTGTTATCATCTGTTTCAACTCCTACACATTGATAATTTATACTTTTGGCATCAATGTTAGATTCTTTAAGACATAGAACGGTGACATGGTGATTTCTTGCTGTAAGTTCTTTAACCAATAAATGTGTTATCATTTCTAATCCTCCTTGAAAAGGCTCTGCGATTGGATGAGCGTCGTGTGCAATAATACCGATATTCATAATAATTGTGGTTTCAAAATATAGTTATAAGACTGTTTTAATTCTGTTATTAGTGTAAGTTTGGAGATCATGATAAGGGTAGCAAAAAATATGTACATACAAGCTAATCCTGTATACTCATAATAATACAGTATTGTAGCAATTAAAGACATATAGGTGGGGAGTAAATATATTGTAACATCGAAGGTGGATCGTTTTAAAAATTTATTGGTTCTTTTAAATGGTTTTTGCCTATTGAACACATAGGATAGCCAATAAAATGAACCGATATCTACCGAGCTAAGATGAATAAGAAACCCTTTTATACAAGACCATACATTGTACTTACAGGATTTCAATAAAATAGCAAGCTGAATTGTGATATGAAGTAGAATATTTGAGATAGCCAATGTAGAAATTAGTGTGATATCTACACCTAATATGGCCAGTAACGGATTAACAATAAGTAATACTATAAATGTATAAGCAAGAAGGTTGAGCCAAACGGTTAATAGCGTACCTAGCTTTAGTTTTTCTTTAAAAGGTAATTTCCCTTTACGAAACAAAAGTATATAGGTCTGGAAATTACCAAAAACCCAGCGTTGATACTGTTTAAAATAATCATCTACGGTCGTTGGCATCAATCCGTTCCCTATTTTTACATTAGAATATGAGATTTTCATGCCCTCATTCAGGATGTTTACACCAAAGTGTGCATCTTCAGTGATCGTATCAGTAGGCCATTTTCCCATCACTTCGAATACAGACGCCTTCATAATTGATAACGTACCTGTTAATAAGCACATTTTGTCTACTTTTTTACTCGATAAATAGTATGAGAAATAGTGATCATAACACGTTTTTAGACCACGCGTTTTATCGCCAGAATTTCGATAGGATTGTGGAAATTGTAAGACATCTACTTTTTTACTCTGTATCCCTTTTACTGCAATGTTTAATGCGTCTGGTATTAATTCATAGTCGGCATCTACAACCATTATATATTCAGCTTTTGAAGAGGTAAGCTGTAAAGCGATATTAAGAGCCCCCGCTTTATAACCATACACTTTGCTATAGTGATAAAATTTAACGTGTCGTCCCTGTGATACGCAAAAGTCTTTTAGGGGTTTCCAAACGTTTTTATTAGTGGTATTGTTGGATAAGACTATCAATTCGAAATTTTCATACCTACCTGCCAAGATGCTTTTGATCGTTTTTATAACAAGCTCTGGCGGTTCATTACACGTTGGGAGATGAATGCTAATAAGAGGTTCATTAGTACAATCGATCTTCGGAAATTTCAAATCAATAGCTTTAATAAAAAATAAGCGACTGATACCCATGATAAGAATGGTCAAGGAATTAAGAATTAAAAAAAAACTTACTAGAATGGGGATAAAATCAATAAAAGCAGGGCTTATTTTTTCGATACTTAAAATGAACATAGTGCGTAATTTTCCCCGAATGTAGAGATCCAATACAAAAAACTTGTACTCTAAAAAGTCTCAAATTACACCGATTAAATTCTAGAATCAATACTGTTATATAAAAACGCAATAGTGTTAGAATATCATGATAAAGTCAAAATAGCACATCATATATGAGAACATTTTTTTATAATATTTTTAATGTTTAACCTGTTTTAAGTTAAAAAAATAGTAAATATTTAATTTTTACTAATTAGAACAACATTTTTATCAATAAAACACGTTTTCCGTTCTCAGGCATTTTATTTTTATGTACTAATTTTATACATATTAAATAGTTCTTAAAAGCCTTACATATGAAAAAGATTATAAGTAAAAAAACACCACCTCTTTATATGTCTAGAATTCCAAAAAAATGGAGTTTGATCAAAAATGACTTTATTAATACATATGAAATTTTACAAAATGACGCGTCTTTACTTCAGCTTTCTGATCCTAACTTGATGACAACGTCGATCGCAAAGAAAACGAATCGAAGTCAGAACGATGTATGTATGGAAATTTTGAATTGGGAACTACGCTCTATAAAATAGTGGCGAAACGAATCAAATGATGTTGAAGGCTAATGAATGCTCAAATTTTTGATAGGTTGTACGATCAATCGTGTAAATTATATACTATAGGTAAGGCAATAGATACCCACGGTTTTTCATCTAAATTTAAGTTGCTTAAGTTGAAGCTCATGTATTATGGGGAAACTATAGTACAGAAATTACGAAATTATGTTTATGCGCCAGACAAAGATATTGAAACTGTGTGCTTACCTGTACTAAATTCTTCAAAAACAATCACGAGGCCAGAACGTAATATTTCTGATGCTATTACTGAAATTATACAAGATCTCAACCGTATCATTACGCAGTATGTCGTTCCGTCGTCAATCTGTAAAATAGTAATCAAATTGACCAAAATATGCTGTATACATTTACATATTGATATACCAAAGTCGTTATTGAACAATTAAACCCGAATTATGTATTAGAATTTCGTAACGAGGGTTGAAATACCTTCAAAAACAAGTGTTTTCTCGATTTTAGCATAGCACCGCTATGGTGAAATTGAAAAATACAGCGCAGCGTTTGTTTTTGAAGGTATTTCAAGCCGTAATAGATTTTATAATGCATAATCCGGGTTAAAATTAATCACAAGACGAATTCATAATAAAAGCCATCAACTTGTAAAAATTGATGGCTTTCTTCTAGGGTAATTTAGAGTAAGGATTAATGTAAGTTCTCTAAGCTATTGTTTTCGTTGATATCGTTTTGAATAGTTTCTCTTTGGCGAGAAAGCAAAGCTCTTAAGTTTTCAGGAATTGTATTTTCTTTAAGAACGTCATCATACTCTTCAACAGCAGCTTTGTCTCCTTTAATTGATTCTTCTAACATAGATTCGGCATCATCTGCACTAAACAAGGCTTTTACATCCATCCATGCTCTATGCATAGATCCTGTAAAGCTTCCATCAACATCAAAATCGTCATACGCATTAGCCATTTCGGTTTTTAATTCTGTGTTAAATCGAGATCTCTCAGTAGCTTTTCTATCAAAATAACGCTTTAGGTTATCGTGATCTGTATTTTCTGAAGCTTTTTTGTATCCTTTTTCCGCATCAATATTCTTTTCAAGAATTTCTTTCAATTCATCTAAAATTTCTTCTTTTACATCATTCATGTCGTATAATTTTTTTGTTAATAATATGAGTTAAAGATACTATTGAGATATGGTACAGTTTAGTTCTTTTGAACACAGGATTTGCTCATTTAATAGGTGATGTACCAGTTTAATAATAGATTAACAGAAATAAGGAAAATTTAAGAAATCGCAGGTATAGAAATCGAGTATCCGCTATACATCATAAAATTAACTTTAATGTCGGGTCGATCGCAGTCGAGACCTGGTTTTAAGCTCGTTGGATTTATTAACCTCTCGACTGCGCTCGAGGAGACATTGCGATATGATTGATTACAGATATTTATAGTATAAAGTATTGTAATTCTGGATAAAGCACAGTTACTATTTTTAATTGACCTCTTACACTATTAGCAAGTAATTTATAAAACTGGTTTCAATGTTTTATAAGGATAGTTACCTAATTTGTGCATGCTTATAGTAGTCAAAAACGCCCGCTGGGGGCGTTGAAGCAAATTATCTATACAATTAGAAATTTGGTATATAACTTATTGGGTATAATTTAACGTGATAAATTTAAGCTAATACAGGGGTGAAGTTAAATTAATCTATTTGTGTTCGATAACACTTTTCGTGAAATTTATAACACTATTGCCTCGTAACAAACACATTATATTAAAAGACCCTATTATATATATCGTTAATTATTTTTAATGAACTCATCTTGACCATTCCTATCGGTCGGTCCTGCTTTAATCACAAAAGTCAAGATGAGTTTAATCTATAATTCGTTAAATAGAGCAAAAAAGCTAAACAATTCTTAAGAAATACATCAAATTGTAGTACATTTAAGCGGGTATATATGAAAACGTGAACAAAGAACTTTCCATAAGAGATTTTGAAGTTCGAGATATCGTAATTGACACCGCTAATGGTCTTGAAACGGATTACAGTGAAACCTTTAATGTGATTTCTACTATTATTCCGGAACATATTGGCAGCGGTTATTTAACCGGTACTTCGTTTGCTAATGGTATTGGGGTCATAGAAGCGTCTTACGAATTGAAAAACGATTTAGTATTTCAATTAAAAAAAGGGGTTATCCATCCTCTTAAATTTGTATTTAATCTTGGTGACCCTATTCAGCATTCATTTAGCGAATCAGGAGAAAAGACTACTATTCTACAATATGAAAACTTGATTGTATCCAGTAACAGTGTTGATAGTCACGTATTTCACATTCCGAAGGATAAAAAAATCAGTTTATTTAGTGTAGAAATTAATAGAAGACAATTTGATTCTCGCGTAGAACAATTTGCAGGTACATTGGATCAAAGCCTGATAGAATTATTCAGAGATGTAAATAGTGTACATTTATTTCATTACAAAGCCGGGTATAGCCTTGCTATTGCCGATATTATTCAAGAATATAAGGATAGTAAACTCAACGGTTTTGTAAAATCCCTTTACAAAGAGGCTAAAGTTAATGAGATTTTGTATCATCAGTTATTACAATATCTTGACGATCGTAACAAAGGAGCCAATAAAATTATTAGAACGGCTGATTTAAAAACTATTAGCGAAGCTTCAGAATATATAAAGGAGAATCTTTCAGAACAAATAACAATTGATGATTTATCGAGACGTTTTGCTATCTCTAAACAAAAATTACAATCAGGATTTCGAAGACAATACAAATTATCTGTTCACGAATATGTTCAAAAACTAAGACTTGAGCGATTGGCATATTTACTTGAAAACTCTGATCTCAATATTACCGAAATTGGGTATGAATTGGGTATTTCTAGCAAAAGTTATTTGTCTAAAATCTTTAAAGATCGTTATGGTGTGACTCCCAGAGTTTATAGAGAGCGAAAAAAATCAAATACCTATTAATTTTTATGTGTTGATCTTATATAGAATGAAGCGGCATTTTTGAGAAATTCAAAATCAAGTGTTTTTAATTGTTGACGTTTTTTATCATCGGCTTCCATCATGATTAGTTTTTCGGTTTGAAGTTCAAGTACGTCTAGCGCTTTAAGTACTTCAAGTTCCATATGATCCTGACTTGATCGTTCCAAAAGATGTGTTCGTAATTCTGTTAACACCTTGCCTAATCTTTGTTTTAAAATAGTATAATTATCCTTAATAATTACGTCTTTTGCTCCTTCGTAAAGTAAGTTTGAGATTAATTGTTGCTGCTTTAATGCTCCCGAAATAATAACGCAAGGTATGGTGGAGCATGAATTCTTCAATTCGACAAGTACATCTGAGGCATTAAACTTTCTTAAATTATAATCTGCCAAAATGATGTCTACAGCTTCTTGCTGAATAACAAACGTAATTTCTTTTAAATCTGTGGATATTTCTACTTGCGCTAACGGAAAGTTTTTCAAAACAATCCTACGAATTAATTCAATATCAGTTTTATTGTCTTCTATTATCAATATTCTGATGGGGAGATTGTCTTTTTCGATATTGAAAGTTTGTATCTCTTTCATACGTTTAACTATTTTTAATTGTTTGAAAACGAAATAATTTAAAATTGAGAACGTATGTAAGCGCTACGCTCTCACATTAAAAATTTTAAATCTTGCGCGCCACCTGGCTTGTTCGCTAAAAAAGTTTACTAAACATTTTTTTAACGCTCCACCCGGTAAAGTAATTTTTAAAATTTATTAACGTAAGTTTCATCACTAGATATTTTGATTGGCATTGCCAAAGGGTTTCATACTCCATAAGCTTGCCTTGACATTAGATTTCACTTTTTCACGAATGCCTCGTTGACTTACCCCGAGGTGGTTCACTCAACAACTGTTTCGAATATACAAAAATTCGTTTCTATTGCCAATGGTGATTATATTATTAGAAAACAAAAGCATCAAGTATTTTTGTTACGTATTGAATATCATAGATTCATCTTGTGTGTTTGAGTCCTTTTTTAATCAGAAAAAGTTAAAATGTGCCATTTTTCCTACATAATTTAGATACCACAATAAACACTAATCACACTTGCAAAAACATGAAACATTTAATTAGACTATTCAGGAAAAGAAACAGCAGGCAATCTTTTGTACATATGGAAAGTTGTATTGGCTTAAAGCGCTATGAAGACCAGTATGGTAATCATTTATTTATTTAGGGATACTTTTGTGGTATCGTCATAGTGCAATTAGTATTGTTTTAAAATACCTCTGAACATTTTTATGTATCGTTCTACGATATATTTAAAATAGTATGTAGTACTGACTGAAATTTTTTATACTGAAAATTTGAAATTGTTCTACTAGGTATTTAAAAAAGTAAAATTTCATCTAGAGATCTACAAGTACCGCAAAGCTAACATGAATATTTCCGGTCATGGAGTCCACTATCAATTCACGTTCTCGATTTGTGCCATCACAAGTATTTTTGTTGCACAGATAAGAGCCACCGGCTAAGCGAATTTGATCATTATGTTCGGGCTTGGTGATTTCCCACACATTACCAATAAAATTAGTACCTTTTGACGGTAAGATGCTGTCATAAAATACGTTAATGCGTCTTTGATCTTTTAGCGCCAAATCCCAATATTGCTGATACGTAGGTAGTTTTACTTTGGCCCAATGGCAATAAGCAACAGCATCATTGTAGCTTACCTGGGTTACAGGGTTTTCGGGTCTTGCCTTATGAATACCATCTGGTTTTCTCCATGTAGCATTTGGTACCGTTTTAAAATCAAAAACAGTGGTTTGTACAATAGACCATCCAAATTTTTCGGCATCGGTTACATAGTTTGTTTCATTAATAAATTTTTCAAAATGAGCTACTGTTACCGATCTAAGTTCCTTTTCACGGGTACATGACAAAAAAACAAATACAAAACCGAATAGTACTACTGTTTTGAGTAAATAGCGTATTCTAATCATTAGGGATAACTAAGTTTACAATGTGATCCTGTTCACCAAATTTTATTGAACTACTTTGTCTGGTTTTATTGGCACCGCCAAAGGGTATCATACTCCTGAGGCTTGCCTCGATGTGGTTTACTATAACCGTATGGCAAAATAAGAATAGTTTTTATGAATCCCACAACTTCTTAAAAGATCAGCATTATTTTTTTATTCGATAATTGAGATATATACTGCTTGGCTTGCTTCATCATAAAATTAATTTTTTAAATAGCATCTTAAAAATTAATACCAAAAGACACCTCTAACCCTATGTCACTAGTATAGATTTCAGAGTTCTGAAATTGCTGAAAAAACTCCACTCCCAGTACCAGACCATATGCTTTCCAAGGAATGATCTTTATACCTTGACTAGAGCTCACACCAACTAGAAATTTATAAATATCCCTATCAGTTTCAAGTCTTCTTTTAACTTCCAAGCCTATTGGAATATTTACACCTACAGCACCGTACACACCAGGAAATATTTTTTTATACCCAAAAATACCTGGTCGTATGACTGTTGCATCTACAAATTCGAAACCTTCTTTTCTGGCAAAGTCCTCTTTAACATCATACAACTCAATATTGATTTCAAAAGGGATGATAAATCCTTTATCACGATCCAAAAATCCAGTATACCCTACAGCCCATCCTTCATGATAAGTACTGGTTACTATCTGCCTGTATTCTACAATATTGTACCACTTATTTAGTTCGTTGTCTTTTCCTTCGTCAAAATTAGATGTATCAAAATGTAAAGCATCGTCTTTCTGTTCTGCATTCTGATATTCGACGAATGCTAAAATGGCATACTCAAGGGCTGCTCTCAATCTTTTTTCATGGGTGAGATAGACATCTTTTATGGTTTTTGCGAATCCAAAGATGTTTGCAGCAAATATTTGATCCTCATTTCGCTGTATACGGTACAGTTCCTTCAATCTTCCGTTTTTCATTTCGCAAAAAGAGAGGTCTACTGCAGCTCTAGAGATAACCTCTTCGGTATTTCGACGGGTTTCCTGGACATTTAAATCATGAATCCTGATGTAAATGGACGTAGTGCCTAATTCTTTTTTGAATGATAGATTCATAAATTTTTCAACCGCAGCGACACCATTAGGTTTTAATTGAAGTATAACCTTTTCACCATTTAAATTATTATGAAGGCCTAGATTTTTTTCTTTACGATCATCTATGACCCTTTCTATATGAAATGAACTTGTATGTGTGTTAAATGTTTTTGTCTGCAATTCAATAAAATCTTGTGCACCGAGATACCATGAAAAAAGCAAAGAAAATAATAGAAATACCTGTCTCATCTTTTGGTTACTTTTGGCTAGCATAATAGTGTACTTCAGTATAACGATAAAAATCTGCATCAAAAATGACTACCAGTGTTCTTTTTCCTAACCATTTAATTCTAAGCTTGTCGATCTCGTCGGTAGTATACTTTAATTCTACGTATGCTCCGTTGGTATTCACCATCCAGCTACCAGAGTACAATTCGCCTTCTAGCATGGCATTAAAAGTCATATCCCCCTTCAGTTCAATAAAATCGTTTACCTCATTAGCTTCTGGTTCGTAGTATTCTCCTTCCTCATAATACTTCTCTAATCTCCAAGTTTTTAATAATGCCGTTTTGGAAACATTTTGGGCGACCATTAGGTGAGAGAATGGTACAAGTCCTAGAAAGAATAAGAGTCTAAAAATGATGCTTGATGTTTTCATACGTTTAAATCTTTTTAATTGTTTGGAAACGAAATAATTAAAAAATTGAGAACGTATGTAAGCGCTACGCTCTCACATTAAAAATTTTAAACATTCCCTTTTGTGAAGTAATTTTTAAAATTTATTAATGCTCGTTTCATCAGTTTATAATTTTGTTTTAGTTCGCTTTCCCCAAAGGGAAGTTCATACTGATCAACGTTAAAGTACGAAGGCATAATTATTGTGAAAGTGATTGTTCTAAGTGTATTGATTTGCCTAAAGAATCGAGTACTGTAATCCTTGGAGTATCTAAGCTATCTACGTAAACTTTAATTCGTTGACGTCCTTTTGAGTCGTATAGAAACAAACCGACATTTTTAGACGCTTCGCGACCTAGAAACATACGATATACATTAATGGTAGCATCAACCTTAGCTTTCCAACGGGTATACACTTCTTGTTTTTCTTTACCATCAAGGCCCTTTGAATCTTCCTTGTAATCTTTCCAGGCATCTTCCATTTTAATGCTGTCGTGTCTTTCTCTTAAAAACATACCATACCAGCGTTTCCAGTCATCACCATCTTTATATTCGTCTTTCATTATCGCAAGAATTTGGTCGTTCTTTTGTTGATCAAAAGTGATACCGGCAAAACTTTCATCGTCGGTGCCATCGTAATATATACCGCCTACCTCATCACCAACTCTATTAAAAAAAATAAGACCAGGTAAATCTCGTTTTGAGTTTGGAAAGTGAGGAACGCCGTGAGTGGTAGCTAGAGCTTGTTGTTCAGGATTACTTATAGCAATGTATAGATTTCCATCTGGTCCTACGATACTCAACCGTTCTGCTTTTAATTCCTCGTGAATTTTCTGAGGCTTTACGTGTTGATAACCTAAATAGGCTATTACAGCCAATAAAAGCATAGTATTGATACTTAAAAGTGATTTTTTCATTTCGTTTTTTTACTCATATTGCTATTAATTAAAAAAAATTACGGTCTCGAGCATCCCATTGAGCTTACTACTAAGAGTGGTACATATATGATTTTAAATTTCCTCATCTAGCACTTTCTAATAAGTGGGTATTTAAAGTATCTCGAAAGGAATTGGTATCGCGTCCTATCCATAATAGATGGCCCCATTTATTTTCAAAAAGAAAGAGTTGGCAATCTTTAATATGATATTTAGCATGCATAGCCATTTCTACATCAACAGATGCATCATGAACACTATGAAAAATTAATGTGGGTATTTTTACTTGCGTTAAAATTTTGGCCCGAAGATGCTGATCTATATCGTTTATAAAACCTTGTTTAGATCGTTGTAGGCACAACATATCTCTCAACGCTTTGATCTCAAACTTTGTTAGTTTTTGATGTTTGAGTAAAGAAAACTCCTTAAAAAAGGAGTGTGCTAGTGTTTTGGGAAATAATTTAGCTGTTAGTCGTACAATCCACCAGGTAACTACCTCAATTTTAGGATAGAAAAAAACTCGAGCTATCCTGTATTTGGGGTTATCCTTTTGCATCCAGCGTTTGGTAATTGCAGAGATTAGTAGTAGTCGTTTTACGCTTTCAAATTTAATGGCAGCAAAGGCTATAGCTGTTAAACCACCAGCTGATATTCCTATTACAATAACACTTTTTATCATTAAAAACTCTAGTAAAGAGCTGAGAAGTTCAGCGGCTTGCTCAGGCTTTTTATAAGTAGACAAAGGAGTGTTACCATACCCTGGTCGCGATGGGATAATCAAATTATATTTATTTAAATCAATACCAAAACCCGCTATGGGCATATTGCAGTCTGCATGTCCCCCATGAAGAAAAAGAATTGGTTGTCCTTTTCCCACTTTTTTATACTCAATTTTACCTAAGTTGGTTTCAACTACCTGTATCATTTTTTCTGAAATCCCAATGTTATTACTACAGTGATTATTACTATTATATTTTTGGTTTTGTTGTTTATATTTTACCGCTAGCACTAGGTATTATTTTTTGTTTTTTTAACCACCAATTCAATCGGGTTTCAGGCTTATAATTAGTAATTTTTGGTTTAGTCTCTGCACGTTCAATTTCAAGAGTATTCAGGTTAGCAACTATAGACCAAATAGTTCCAAACTTTTCTTTTTTAAGGTTCAAACACACACAAGGATCAGAAAGAATCCTCTTCGCCTTAAACAAGTCCAAACTAGATGTATTCCTTAGCATTGATGCCACACTCTTGTACCTCTCTGTGCTTTTAGACCAACTTATACCACCGTTGTCATGATTGCACATCTCATTGCTGACGAATTGGTTTGTTATGTGTAGAAAACGATCTTTACCGTTAAGTTCAATAACCTTCGATTTATCTGGTGTCGACTCAACAATGTTAATGTTACCTCTGTTATCGGCAATTAAAAAGTTATTTGAAGAGGAAACTTTGGCTTGCTTTAAAATATAAACAGCCTCACTCGTGGTAGCAGCTTCTTCGAGTAACCTTCTTACAATGAAATGAAAACTAATTCCGGGCTGTATTTTCTTACCATTAACAAAAGACATAGCTACAAACAAACCCTTTTCATTTATGCCATCTGATCTGCCTATAAACACATCTGATTGTGAAACATAGCTGTATTTTTTATCGGGCGCAATCAAACTACTTTCAGTAAATTTTTTAAAAGCAAAAGACATATCGTAGTTTCGACCTACAATTGTTGAATCGTTATTTCTAAATGCAAAAACACTACACTGTGCCGTAGAAGCAAATGGCACAAGGCTTAATAAGAAAGTAGCAACGTTTTCAGGCTTATCTTTAATACCCTCGGCGAATCCAGTAATTTCGTCATAAATTTCTGGATAAAAAGCTCTTAATTCAGGAATACAAGACAAACCAAACGCTTTCATATGCTGGCTTACGCGAGGTAATTTAAAATTTACTTTATCTTTAAGTAGACTGCCGTATTTCAAACCCATTTCGTAAAAACTACCGTAAAGTCTTGGATGGTACATATACTATTTCTTTTTCATTTGGTATATAGCTGGATCTATATAAAACAACACAAATCTTCATAGAAAAACTCTGATTTTTTTCGTTAAAAAGCCTTGGTATAGCTAAGGCTATACCTACGTTTTTTGCCTCAAACTCTAAGTTTTTTCTTTGTAAATCTTAAATGTCATTTTATATCAATTTAGCTATAGTTTTTAGTCAAACATATAGTGTATCTTGATTAGATTTTGACTACCTCCCTAAGCATTATTCGTTAAAGAATATGCTAAAAATTGATAATAGTCTAACTAACAATTAATCGTATACACTTGTAAATTTATCAAATGGGCTATCATTCCATTTGTCAAAAAATCACTTTTTTAAACAGTTATATTATTTAACCCGGATTATGCATTATAAAATCTATTACGGCTTGAAATACCTTTAAAAACAAACGCTGCGCTGTATTTTTCAATGTTACCGTAGCGGTGCCTATGCTAAAATTGAGAAAACACTTGTTTTTATTGGTATTTCAACCCTCATCACGAAATTCTAATACATAATCCGGGTTTAAGTTCTACTGCATTTGTTAGACAGGATAGTTCAAAATGTATCGCTTTAAAAAACTAGTTTTTTAATAAGAGTATGTATTGCGTTAATTGCTGTACTTAGAAAATGTAATTACGCTATTTTCTCGATAGCGTTAAGCTAATATTACCTTAAGGTTTAATAGAATAAGAGGTTATCTAGTAGAAGAAGTCTTTAAAAAATTTGATGGTGCCTTACCATATGCCTTTTTAAAAATTTTACTAAATGAAGAAGAATCACTAAATCCTAGAGTAGTAGAAACTTCAGTAATTGATATTTCTCGGGTTTGTAGTAGTTGCTTTGCTTTCTTTAGTTTCAGTCTGTTTATGTATTGATGCGGGGTCTTGCCAAAAGCATTTTTAAACGAATCGTATAAATGAAACTTGGACAATGAAGAAACGTTCGATAACTGATCCATCTTTATATCGCTGTAGATATTGTCGTGAATGTACTCATAAGCAACAAGAAGTCTTTTTAGCGTTTCTTGTTTAGTACTAAGCTTTTTTGCATCAATAGTCTTAATAATTTTATTACCCAGCGCTTGTTCTTTGCTAATACTCTTTAACACTTCAAAGGTTAGTTCTTCGGGACATAATAAAGGATAGTTGTTGGTATTACTAGTGTTGTAAATCGCTTTTAAAAGTTTTCCGGTGTTGTAATAATCGTTTTTTAATGTTTTTTCTAAAAAAATAACAGACTGTTTACTAGAATTGAAGGGGTTATCCAGCATGGTTTTGTCATGGGATTTTAGGTAATAGAAACAATCATTACTGAGTTGATTTGATATACCAAAGCTTAACACGTCGATATATTTTAATTGTTCATTGATAAATTCCCAACCTTCGTTTGGGTTTAGGATTAGGAAACTATTATCTTTTGCTTTAAGCACTTTTTCTTTATTGTAAAATGCACCGTTTCCATTATTAAAAAAGATAACGGTTAAACAATTTTCTAAAAAGTCATAATTGGTAAAACTTGCTTTATATCGCATCAAAAAATTCTCCCGATGTGAATAATGCGGAGGGATATCAAAAGTTTTCTTCTCGAAATGATTATAAAATGTATCCTTATAAGTTAATGACATAGAATAAATTTTCAGCTTTTAATCACTTTAATTATGTTATTTGATAAGTTATCAGAACAAAACGAAAGCTTTTCATTTTAAAATGAATTAGGATATGAATAGCAATAAATAAATAACTTTACAAAGCGATTATTGAATAGCGTCTGCGATCTACCATATTTTGGGTTAATTTATGAATATTCCCTAATAATACCTACAATACCACTTCCACTTTAAAATAACTCATTAAAAATTGCCTTTTTCCGTTTATACTTCAAAATATGAATAACAGCATTCTCCAAATAGAAAACTATCTAAACGACAGTTCTTCAGGATCTAATCATTTTCAATTAGGCGCGGTAATCAAAGTCGCATATGATGAGGTTGTATGGTTTACTATTTACGCTGATTTAGCTACACTATAATAATTCAAACATTCTTGGAAGCCATAAGGTTATTTCTGGAAACATAGTAAGAATCCATAAAGCTAAAATCATGGTAAAAAATAAGGGGATTAATGGTCTAGACACTTGCTGAATACTTAAATTAGACACACTACACCCGATAAATAAAATAGAACCTACCGGTGGCGTGCACAGGCCTATACAAAGATTTACAATCATAATAATTCCGAAATGAATAGGGTCAATGCCTAAATCTGTAGTAATAGGCAGAAAAATTGGAGTAAAAATTAAAACAGCTGGTGTCATATCCATAAACACTCCTACAAACAATAAAATTAAATTGATTAGAAGTAAAATTATAATAGGGTTGTCAGAAAGATTCAATAGCGTAGTACTAATTTCTTGTGGTATATTCTCAAAAGACATTACCCAAGACATCGCCATAGATGTCATAATAAGAAATAAAACTATAGCCGTAACCTTTACAGTAGATAATAAAACTTCAAAAAGAATAGTAAACGATATTTCTTTGTAAAAGATCGCAAGTACCAAAGCATATAAAACGGCTACAGCTGATGCTTCAGTCGCTGTAAAAATTCCTGTTATAATACCGCCCATAACCACTACTAGTAAAAACAAACTTGGGAGCGCATCTATTAAGCTTTTAAATAACTTTCTAAATCCTATAAAAGGAATGGTCGGATATTTTTTCAAATAACAATACGTTCCTGCTACGATCATAAGCGATAGTCCTACTAAGATCCCTGGAATGTAACCGGCTAGAAAAAGAGCTGATATAGAGATTCCTCCGCTCGCCAAAGAATATAATATTAAAATATTACTAGGGGGGATAATCAAACCCGTAGTAGAACTGGTAATATTAACAGCTGTACTAAACGATTTATCATATCCTTCTTTAACCATCACAGGGGTCATAAACCCTCCAATAGCCGAAGCAGCTGCAGCAGCCGATCCCGAAATTGCGCCAAATAACATGCATGAAACAATATTTACAAATGCAAGCCCCCCTGGAAGAGGTCCTACAATACCTTTGGCTAACTCAACCAACCTCTTAGCTATGCCCCCCTGGTTCATAATTTGACCGGCTAATATAAAGAGTGGTATGGCCAAAAGAGCAAAACTATCCATCGAGGTTGCCATTCTTTGCGCTATTGTTATGACAGATGGTAGGGGAGGTAAAGAAAATAGTAATGTAAAAAAGGTAGATAAACCAATACTGTACCCAACTGGAACTCGTATAAATAAAAGTATAAGAAAACTCAATAATAAAGTAAGTGTTGTCATGATGATTTTGCGGATTTTTTCAAGCTTACTATTGAATCTATAGTATAGTATACAATAATACAACCGCTTAACGGGATGCTGCTATAAATGCTGTATATCGGTATTCTTAATACAGCTGATTCTTGATTTAGCTGATACGTGATCCAACACAGTCTTAGTCCACCCATGGTCATTATCAATAAGGCAAATAGTAAAATAAAGCCATATACAACGAATTGATAGCGTCTTGGATTTTTTAAAATCAACTTTTTAGGAAATACATCTACAGCTAGATGCTGTTTTTTTCCTGTTGCGTAAGCACAACCTAATAAACCTAGCCAGATTAGTAAAAAACTTGCAGCTTCATCGGTAAACGTGCTTGGTGCTTTTAGAAAATACCTAGAAAACACTTGCCATGTAATGATAAGAAGCATACTTACCAAAATGGTTGTGAGTACATATTCTAGAAGGATATCTATAATTTTTCTCATTTTTGTAACATTTAATTTTTTTATTAAGATTTTATGCTGTGAAGTATAATTTTCTCTACTTAATCCATCTCATTTTTGCTATAAGTGTTTGGATGTGATTTTAAACTAGTACAGCTTTACGAACTAGAAAAAATCTTTACAGCGTATAAAACTCAAGGATTTTTGGAGATCTTAGTCACTATGTGTTTTGTAGTCCTAATGCCAACCCCCTTAACTCTGCCAATCCTTTTAATCTTCCTATAGCTGTATAACCTGGATATGTTTGTTTATCAAGGTCGTCTAAGATCTGATGACCGTGATCAGGTCTTATCGGAATAGTTATGTTTTTTCTTTTCTGAAGTATGAGCAACTCTTGCATCATATCCTTCATTGAAACACTGCCACTTAAATGTCCTGATTCGTAGAAATTACCTTCTTTATCCCGTTTTATATTTCTTAAGTGCAGAAAATGAATAAATTGAGCATATTTCTTAATGATTTGAATTAAGTCGTTATCTTTTCTAGCGGCTAATGAACCTGTACAAAAAGTTATACCATTACGTATGCTTTTAGTATTCGAAAGAATTCGTTCGAAATCATTAGATGTACTTACAACTCTAGGCAAACCAAACACAGGAAAAGGAGGGTCATCGGGATGTATGGCAAGAGAAACGTTACTCTTTTCAGCGGCCGGTATAACTTCTCTAAGAAATGTATTAAGGTTATCGGCTAGTACTTTTTTATCAATACATCTGTAATTTTCTATTTTATCTCTTAATTCCTTAAGTGTTTGTTGCTCTTCTGATCCAGGGAAACCTAAAAGAATAGTATTCATTAAGCGCTCTATTTCTTTTGGGTTATTTTGCTTCAGTTGGTGATATCGGCTTGTTGCTTCGTTAGCTACTTTGGGGGAGTAATCGCTTACGGCCCCTTCTCGTTTAAGAATAAAAATATCAAAAATAGCTATATCTACAATTTCAAATTTAAGTGCTTTACTGCCATCCTCTAATTCAAAACTCAAATCTGTCCGCACCCAATCCAATACTGGCATAAAGTTATAGCAAACTATATGTATACCACACTTACCTAGATTTTCTATACTCCTTTTATAGTTTTCGATAAGCTTCTTATAATTCTTCGTTTTAGTCTTTATATTTTCATGAACGGGTAGACTCTCGACTACCGTCCAGGTCAGGCCGGCCGATTCTATCATTTTTTTTCGTTGTAGAATATCTTCAATACTCCATATTTGCCCTGTTTCTATCTGATGAAGCGAGGTGACTACTCCTTGAGCTCCAGCTTGCAGGATATTTGAGAGTGACACAGGATCTTTTGGCCCATACCATCTCATGGTTTGATATAATGAATGCATAATTTATATTGTATTGGCAACACCAAAGGGTATCATACTCCCGAGGTAGTTTATTACACTCCGGCATATGCATCAAAACCTCCATCGACAGGTATGATAGTGCCAGTTACGAATTGTGATGCTGTACTACTGAGCCAATGTATAACTCCACATAATTCATCTGGATTTCCAAAACGTTTCATAGGTGTATGATTAACAATTTGATTTCCCCTTTCTGTTAATTTTTTATCAGAAGTTGTTAATAGTTCACGATTTTGTTCGGTTAAGAAAAAACCGGGAGCTACTGCATTGACCCTGATTTTATCCCCATATTTGCTGCAACACTCTATGGCGAGCCATTTTGTGATATTATCAATGGCTGCTTTTGCCGAAGCGTAGCCCATCACTCTGGTCATTGGTCTTGATGCTGCCATAGATGAGATATTAATAATACTTGCATGATCTGATTTTAATAATAATGGGAAAAGTTTTTTGATACTTACTACAGTTCCAAAATAATTCAGATCGAATATATCTTTTAGTGACTGCGTATTGAAGTTAAAAAAATCTTCATTTGGCTGTATGGTTGCACCTGCCATATTGCCACCAGCCATATTAATGAGAATATCAACGTGACCAAATGTTTTTTCTATAGTTTGAACAGACGCATCTAACGATTCTTCATTGGTGATATCATTAACAACGACTGTAGAACTTCCTCCAGAATTTTGTATAGCAGTTGATAGTTTTTCGGTTTTTTCGGCATTTCTACCCATAAGAATGAGATGAGCCCCTTGAGAGGCTAAATAATAACTTAAAGTCGTACCCAATATACCGGTACTCCCAAAAATTGCTATGATTTTATTTTCGATTGAAAACAAGTTAGAAGAGTAGTTTGTATGATGCATGTGTAAATTCTATTATTTCAATGAACTGATTTAAACTTTTTTGATTTAGGCGAAAAGGTTTAAATCAGTTCAATATATAGTTGAG
Source organism: Aquimarina sp. U1-2 (assembly GCF_017897595.1). Lineage (GTDB taxonomy): Bacteria > Bacteroidota > Bacteroidia > Flavobacteriales > Flavobacteriaceae > Aquimarina. The sequence goes on along the minus strand of NZ_JAGKIK010000008.1, from coordinate 148,375 downwards.
TAAAATACAGTATACTTGATAAAATTTTTAATACAATTCGATCAGTAATTTATACTTTTTTAATCTCAGTACGCTAACAAAAATAGCGCTGAAGAGATATGTCATATTTTTAAAGATATTGATTGATGATGTTTTCGTATAACTCTTGTTTCCCGCTAAGAGGCTCAATAGTTTTTTGAGACAATGCAATTTGGTAGATATCTTTCAAAGAAAGCTTTCCATCTTCAAAGGCTTTACCACTTCCTTGGTCGAAAGATGCATAGCGATTCGTTTTTAATTGTTGATATAAAGAATTTGATAGTATACGATCTGCTGCTATAAGGGCTCTAGCAAATATATCGGCGCCGCCTATATGAGCTAAAAATAAGTCTTCGATATCAGTAGAGTTTCTTCGAATTTTAGCATCAAAATTAATTCCTCCACCTTGTAATCCTCCTGCTTCAATAAATACAAGCATAGCTTCGGTTACCTCGTAGATGTTGTTGGGAAACTGATCGGTATCCCAACCGTTTTGATAGTCGCCTCGGTTGGCATCTATACTACCTAACATATTAGCATTGGCTGCGACTTGCAATTCGTGTTGAAAAGTATGTTGGGCCAAAGTAGCATGATTGACTTCGATATTTAATTTAAAATCATCTTGTAATCCGTATTCCTTTAGAAAACCAACAACTGTAGCAGCATCATAATCATATTGATGTTTGCTGGGTTCCATGGGTTTGGGTTCAATAAAAAATGTACCTTTAAAGCCTTGACCTCGAGCATAATCTCGTGCTAATGTCAAAAATTGTCCAAGATGATCCAATTCACGTTTCATATGGGTATTAAGCAACGACATATAGCCTTCTCGACCACCCCAGAATACATAATTTTCTCCTTTAAGAGCCATTGTGGTGTCTAATGCTATTTTTACTTGAGCCCCGGCATGGGCCAACACTTTAAAATCGGGATTAGTAGCAGCTCCATTCATATAGCGCGGGTGCGAAAAACAATTGGCTGTTCCCCAAAGTACTTTTACACCAGAAGCTTTTTGTTTCTCGATAAGATAATCGGTTATCTTGTGTAGTCGGGATTCAGATTTTGATAAGGTTGCTGCTTCTTCAACTATATCAAAATCATGAAAACAATAGTAATGAAAACCCATTTTGGTAATAAATTCAAAAGCAGCATCGGCTTTTGCACGCGCCGCATCGATGGGATCCTTTGGGAGGTTCCAATTAAAACCTCTAGTAGCCGCCCCAAAAGGATCTGTACCATTGTTGCCAAATGTATGCCAATAGGCTACTGCAAACTTAAGATGATCTTTGAGTTTTTTACCTGCTACCACCTTTTTTTCATCATAATATTTATATGCCAAAGGGTTGTCTGACTCTTTTCCTTCGAAAGGTATTTTTCCTATACCTTTAAAGAATTCTGTGTTTCCTAAGATGATCATTGTATTAATTTTTCAAGTTCATTTTTCCAGTTTGTGTACAGCGGCAAATAGATATTTTGATGTTTTTTTTCGGGTACAACAGTTTGTACGGGTTTTTCGTTTCGAAATAAACCAATGTCAAAACCGTTTCTCAAATTAGCCGCCTTTGCTGCTCCTACTGCACCAGTAGTTTTCATAATTTCTATAGTACTACATGTTAGCGCCGAAATGATTTCTGAGAAGATTTGAGATTGAAAAAGGTTGTCGTTGCCTGCTTTAATGGTTTTTGCATCAATTCCGTCAGCTATCATTATTTCCATCCCGTAAACAAAAGAAAAAGCAATCCCTTCTAAAACTGCTCTGCAGAGATGCCCTTTGTGGTGTATATTGAAGTTGAGGTTTGAGAACCGAGCTTCTATATTTTGATTATAAAGTATTCGTTCTGCTCCATTTCCAAAAGGTAAAAATAAAAGTCCTGCGCTACCCTCAGGAACTAAAGCTGCCAAGGTGTTCATTTCTTGATAAGAATCTATCTGCAAAGTTTCTTTGAGCCATCGATAGGCTATACCACAACCATTAATACAGAGTAGTTTGCCGATTCTTCGTTTTTTTGAGGTGTGGTTTATGTGCAAAAAAGAGTTTAGTCTCTGGGTTTCTTTGGCAGAAATCTGATTGGTAATCGCATAAAGTACGCCAGAAGTTCCTGCTGTTGCAGCTATTTCCCCAGGTTCAAAAACTGATAGCGAGAGCGCATTATTTGGTTGATCTCCTGCTCGATACGTTATCAAAGTGCCGGTAGCCAGGCCACATTGTGCAGAAGCTTTATTGGTCACGGTGCTTTGTACGGTGAAATTTTGAACAATTTTTGGGATGATTGATGTCGGAATTTCATAGTAGTTCAATAGCTCTTGAGCAATATTTTCTTCTTTGAAATTCCAAAAAATACCTTCAGATAGTCCTGTAGCCGTTGTACTCATATTTCCTGATAATTTGAACGCAATATAATCCCCGGGAAGCATGAACTTGTAAATTTGATCAAAAAGCTCTGGCTCATTTTCTTTAACCCATCTAAGTTTTGACGCTGTAAAGTTTGAAGGTGAATTCAATAGTAAAGAATCACATTTCTTTTTACCGATGTTTTGGTAGGCACTCTCACCAATGGATACAGCTCGACTATCACACCAGATAATTGCATTGCGTAATACGGTTCCTTCTTCGTCTACCAGAACAAGTCCATGCATTTGATATGAAATACCAATTGCAGTAATTTCTTTTGACTCGATCTTGGTGTATTGCAAAATTTTTTGTGTAGCCTGACAAACATAGTTCCACCAATCCTCTGGTTTTTGCTCTGCCCAATTAGATTGCGTAGAAATGATAGGCATTTCAGTATCAGGTACTTTAACAATACAAATCACTTCGCCTGAATCTGAAGCTACTAATGAAGCTTTAATCGATGAACTTCCAATATCATAACCAATGGTATACATTCTTTACTTTTACAAAATATGTTGATGATATGTTTTATAGAGGTTTTGTATTTCTACCAGAGATCCTATTGCCTCAGAACAGCTGGGATGTTCTAATGATTTAGCGGCAGTAGCAACTCCCCATTGCAATGCTACCTTACAATTCTTTCTGGTATAAAGAGCATATAAAACTCCGGCTGCAAATGCATCTCCGGCTCCAGAAGTTCCTTTAATATTTTCTTGAGGGATCATCAATTTAGGTTCTATATAAAATTCATGCTTTTTTGTAAAACAAATGGCTCCATCTTTAAAATGTAAAAATATCGCTTCATTAACACCCATATCCATAAGATTAATGACATTTTTTTTTGCTGCGTCAAGATCTAGTTTCTGATTTTTAAGTATAGAAATACCTACTAGTTTTTCAGCTTCATATTCGTTCAAAAACAGATAATCTACATATGGGAGTGAGGGCTTTACAACGCTTTGAAATCTATCGCTATGTTCACTAACCAGGTCTATAGATGTTTTTATTCCTTTATTTTGTATGTTTTCTAGCAGTAAAGACGCCTCTGTTCTTTTAGGGTAGTTTTTAGAGAACTGATCTAGTTGATCCAATAATAATACATATCCTAGATGGAAAAAGCTGGTTTCGGGAAGATGTTTTTCTATATACGACCGAGACAAAAATGAATTTGCACCCCTATTGTGAAAAAAAGTTCTTCTGCCTGTTCGTATAGAAGTCATAACATCTGTATACGAAGTATCTACCTTTTCTTTACATGTTATCCCGGCGGTATTGATTTGGTGAAGTCGACAATCATCTAGAATTTTTTTTCCTAGAGTGTCTTCTCCAAGTATTCCTATACCATATAAATGATCTTCAAATCCCATTTTGGATAATGCTTTTAGAATATTATAGGGAGAACCTCCATTAGAAACAGATTCTTCTCGTATGTTACATAGTCCATCTTGTGGAGGATAATCATCGATCAGTTTAGTTCTATCGATGATCCAATTGCCTGCAGCAGTAATTCCTTTTTTAGTGTTCATGTGTATTTATCACTTATTAACTTGACAATGGCAGGCTCATCTTCTTCAATATCAGAAAATCTTCCAATTTCAGGATCTACAAAAAAATTATCATTGAGGTCATCATTTGCTGTTGAAACTTCTCCAATAATACACGCGTTGCTAATGGGATAAAATTCGTGATAAACTCCTGGAACCAAAGTTACTCGCTCTCCTGCTTGTAGCGTTATAATTTCACCAGAGGTTATCGTTTGTAAATTTCCAGAAACTTTAATCTGAAATGTGTTTTTAACCTCAAAAGGTCGTTCATGCCATAATTGTACCGCCAATTTGCCTGTACGTACGATGATATCTTCCTTTTTCTTGGCATGGCAATGCGCTGGGGTGCGCTGCCCATTTTTGGCAAACATAAGTTTTTCACAATATTCGGGTTCTTCGGCCAGATTGATCAATACTAATCCCTTCGAATCGAAATCGCCTAGACCAAAATCTGTAACGTCCCATCTAGGATGGGGTGGAAGCGCCCAAAGATGTTTTTTGAAAAACTTTTCGGCCTCGCGTATGGCATGATTAATTTGAGATCTTTTCATCGTTATAATACAATTACTTGATGGTCTTTCTCCGATTTTAATGCAGCTTCAAACAATTGATGAGATCGTAAAGCTTCTTCTGGAGTTGCACAACCAAAACGATCTCCTAAATTTCCTGTTCGCTCTACAAAATAAGCACCTAACATCTGCTGAAAACAATCTGGAAAACCGGGTTCAAAAATTCCGCCTGTGATAGTTTCTAATACAGAAGCGAATCCAAGATCTTCTTTTTGCCATCGTTGTGATTTCCCCTCTACATTAAAAGTCCATAGTGTTTTGGGTTCTTTGGTACTATATTTTACTCCACCTTCGGTTCCTATAATTTCAATGTACCAAGTATTAGTTTCAGAAGGAGCAATGCGTTTCATTTCAAGGGCCATCGGCACTATATGGTCTTCTTTTTGAATCCTGGTGTGCAATATTGCATTATCCCAGGTATCGCATGCTTCTGTATTTCCTCTTCCATCAGGGCGCTCTTTAATGATGTTTTGTAGATCGGCATAAACAGAAATAGGGTAATATCCTAATCGAAAAGGAAGGTGTACAGCGTGCATACCAAGATCACCCATGACACCGATTTCTCCGCAGAATTTTACCATTCGTTTCCAGTTAATGGGTTTATTAGGGTTTAAGTCACTAGAATGGTGAAATCCGGATTTTACTTCAAGCAACTTTCCTAATTTACCGCTTTTTACATATTCTATTACTTTCTGTGGACCTGGAAGGAAAGGAAACTCTGAACTGCACCGAACAAACCTATCAGTTTCTTTAATTTTTTTTATAATGTTTTTACAGGCGTTGAGATTCACGCCAAATGGCTTTTCGGCGATTAAGTCTTTTTTGGATTCTAATACCTCAATATATAATTCTTCGTGTAAATGATGGGGTACGGCTACATAAACAACTTCAATATCTGAATTGTTAAGCAACTCTTTGTAAGATGTTGTAAATTGTTGGACCGTTTCTACGTTTCGGTACCACTCCAAAACCTGTTCATTGAGGTCACAGACGGCTTTCAAAACTGGTTTTACGGGCATATCATTAAATACAAACCATCGAGCAAAGGCACTAGCAGATTCTTTTCCCATGAGGCCACCACCAATAATCCCTACATTAACTTCTTTCATGCTACTTATTTTATATACTCCATTGCGTTTTTTGCTGAAGCATTTTCGTGAACAATAGCCATCAATGCTTTGGTAATTCCCGAAGGATTATCATGCTGAATAACATTTCGCCCGTATACAATACCGGCTGCACCTTGTCGCATCAAATTCTCAGTTCGTTTAAGAATTTCCTGGTCTGGAGCTCTACCGCCTCCGCGAACTAGCACTGGTGTTTCTCCCGCAACTTCAATTACCTTATGATACACAGTTATATCGTTAGTCGGATCTGCTTTGATAATATCGGCGCCAAGTTCAACTGCCTGTCGCACTAGCGGCATTATTTTTTTTTCATCACCATCTACCATGTAACCTCCTGCTTTTTCATTGGGTTGAAATACTAATGGTTCGATCATCATTGGCATACAAAACTCATCGGCAACAGGTTTTAATTTTAATATATTTTTTATGCATTGATCAGTTACTTCGGGCGCTCCGGGAATTTGAAAAAGATTAATACACATACAAGCAGCATCCAGTTGTATTGCTTGTTTTACACAATCATGAAGCATTAAGCTGAATGCAGTAGCGGGTAAAGATTTGCCGTATACATTTGCCACATCAGTTCGTAATACTAATGCTGGTTTTTGTTTTCCTGGGATACGTTGTAAATATTTTGCCTGTCCTGTAGTAAGTTGTACTGCGTCGGGATTTGCGTGCACTACCGTTTTTATAGCAGCTTCAATATTTTCGATACTTTTTAAAAAACCGAACTCATTAAAGAAACCATGATCAATAGCCACATCAAAACACTTGTTTGATTGCGAGTTGAATAATCGATTAAGCCTGTATTGTTTCATTATTATATTGATTTTAAAATAGCTGTCCAACCCCCGCCTTTAGCCAATCGTATAGTAATTTTTGTTTGATTTGTGACCTGCTGAGATGTAATTTGATAATCTTCGGCAAAGGTGTTGGCATTACTTCCGTCGTTAAAAATTGTAGCTTGATAAGTTATTCCGTCAGGTAAAAATGAAAAGTCTAACAAGATTTCTCGCTCTTCCATACCGCCCATTGCGCCGATATACCAATCTTCGTTCTTCATTCTTGCCAAAACTATTTGCTCTTCAATTTGAGCATCAAGTACGATAGTTTTATCCCAAGTAACAGGTATTTGAGATATGAAGTCAACCGTTTTTTGATCTTTTAGATAGGTTGAAGGCGAGTCGCATAACATCTGTAAACCACTTTCATAAATTACATACATGGCAACTTGATGCGCCCGTGTTCCAATACTAGCAGGTCTGTCAAAACTAATATAATGGTTTTTAGGTTGACGGTTTTCCATTGCGCCGGGGGTATAATCCATAGGGCCAACCGCCATCCGTATGAACGGAAGGGTAACATTGTGCGCGGGAGTTAAAAAACTTCCCCATTTATTATTTTCTGCTCCTCGAACTCCCTCATACGTAAGTATGTTAGGATATGCTCTACGTAATCCTGCTGGTTTAAACCCACCATGAAAGTCAAGAACAAGTTCATTAGCAGCAGCTTCTTTGGCAAGTCTTTCATAAAAATTAACCATTTCCTGATCGGCTCGTTGCATAAAATCAACTTTAACACCTTTGGCTCCCCATTCTTTATAGGTTTTAAGGATTTTAGACATATTACGATCTAGAGGTTCCCATAGACACCAAAGAATGACCCCTACGTTTTTTTGTTTTCCGTAGTCGATTACTTCTTTTACGTTTATATCAGGATTAAAATTGATAATGTCTGTGGTACTTTTAGACCAACCTTCATCTAAAATTATATACTCTAACTTGTATTTGGAAGCAAAATCAATGTAATATTTATAGGTAGCCGTGTTAAGCCCTGCTTTAAAATTGACTCCATAAATAGTATTGGCGTTATACCAATCCCAAGCTACCTTACCCGGCTTTATCCATGAGGTATCCCTAATGTTTTGTTCGCGGGATAGTTGATACACCAAATCTTGTGTAAGTAAATCGGCTTCATTTTTGCTAAAAAAGAAAAACCTCCAGGGGAAAGTTCGCTTGCCTTTAGTTTTTGCGATATAATCGGCTTCTTTAGTAATATATGCAACACGATCTTTGGCTTCGGGATGCGGTTCGGTTTCTAAAACGACTTTTGGAAATTTAGCCTTTAATTTGTTTGAAGACGTGCCTTCTAGAAAAAGCATGGGATAATCGTATACATCTGCATCAGAAATTAGTATGTTTGTTCCATTTTTTTGTTTCATCAACACCGGCATCGAACAAAAATCTGAGGAAGACAATGTATCTATTTTTGATTTTACATAAGATCGCTCAAAATGTGAATACAAAGAGTCCTCTTTAGGGAAATAGGATAGGGTTTCTTCAGGAAAAGAAATAGCTAAAATCTCGTTCGTAATTTTAATATTTTCTTTAAATGAAGTTACAAAGCGATATGCAACTGCATGGTCATATACTCGAAATTGAATGGCATAGTCACTAAATTGAAGTTGAGCTTCATTAAAATGATCTACCACTTCTTTATTTTTAAACGGGAAAGGGATGTTTATAGACGTATTTCGTTCTTTACTATCGACCTTCTTAATTTTTGAAACTTTTTCTAACTCTTTATTTTCAATTTGTAAAGCTGCGTGTATTTTTTCAATAATCTTTTTACCATTTCGATCAATCGAGAAGGAAACCCCATCTGTACTATCTATATTTAATAAGGTTTTGTTATCAGGTGAAGTAACCTTGTGATGTTGCCCTTTTAATGTGTGTTGACAAATAAATGCGAACATCAGGTATACAATAATATCTCTCATAAACTATACTTATTTTTACTAATTGAGCAATACTATGCTTAAACCCGCTTTATGCATTAGAAAATCTATTACGGCTTTAAACTGCTGCAAAACCAAGCACTGCGTTGTATTTTTAAGTTTCACCGTAGCGATGCTATGCTGAAACTTAGAAAACACTTGGTTTTATGGCATTTTCAACCCTCATAACGAAATTCTAATGCATAAACCGGGTTAAATAGCTTTTGAAAATTAGTAAAAAATACGAAAATGACAATATCCAGTCTATTGCTGGTTTAAATGTATATATTTATAAATCAGATATTTAATAAGTAAAATACAACTTTGAAGCAGTACTGATGTTAAAATAAGATAAGTAATTGATAAAATACTATCTTTTGAAAGCAGGTGATTCTTTTAGTTTTGGATGAAACGAACAGTAATAAATTTTAAAAATTTCTTCATCAAAGGGAATGTTTAAAATTTTTAATGTGAGAGTGTAGCGGTTACATGCGTTATAAATTTTATAATTAATTAATAATCAAGTAATTAATTAGATTTAGAACGTTTGACGATAATAATTCTAAGGCCTTAAAATTTTGAAGTGGCAATTGTCAAAATCTACTTTAGGGCTAAATTAAAAACACTGGCAATCCAATACAAATAGATGAAACAAACCTATGTTATAGGAGTAGATTTTGGTACAGATTCAGTTCGTGCCATTTTAGTAAATACGAAAGACGGTCACGTAATTTCTTCTGCAATTCATCAATACGCTCGATGGTCAAAAGGTCTGTACTGTGAACCTAAAGAGCAAAAATTTAGACAACATCCTTTAGATCATATTGAAGGCATAGAAAAGTCGATTGTTGCTACAGTAAAAAATTCTGATGTTGATTCATCTTTAATCAAAGGAATTTGTATTGATACCACAGGCTCTTCACCAATACCTTTACATAAAAATAGAAAAGCACTTGCGCTAACTGAAGATTTTAAAGAAAATCCAAACGCAATGATGATCTTATGGAAAGATCATACTGCAGTTTCTGAAGCAAAAGAAATCACAGAACTGGCTAAAACGTGGGATGGTCCCAACGTTACCCAATTTGTAGGAGGTGTTTATTCTTCAGAATGGTATTGGGCAAAAATTCTTCATATTTCTAGAATAGACAGTAAAGTGCGTTCTGCTGCGTATTATTGGATGGAGCATTGCGATTATATGACGTATCTTCTAATAGGCAGTCCGGATATAGAAAATTTTAAGAGAAGTCGATGTGCGGCAGGACATAAGGCGATGTGGCATCCACAATGGGATGGTTTACCACCGAAAACTTTCTTAAAGACATTAGATCCCTATTTAGCACAATTACGATGTCATTCATATAAACAAACATTCACATCTAATCAAGTCGCCGGTAAACTTTGCGAAGAATGGGCTGTAAGGTTAGGGTTATCTCAAGATACAATTGTAGCCGTTGGTACTTTTGATGCTCATGCTGGAGCTGTAGGAGCAGGCATTTCAAAAAACACAATGGTAAAAGTAATGGGTACATCAACTTGCGATATTGTGTTTTCCTCCTCTAGAGCATTAGAAGAGGTTGCATTACCAGGAATTTGTGGACAGGTTGAGGGTGCAGTTATTCCTGGTCAACTAGGTTTAGAAGCTGGCCAATCTGCATTTGGAGATGTATTGGCATGGTTTGTAAACCTTTTATATTGGCCTTTGCAGAATATTCAAACAGATCAGAATATTACTCCAGCCGATATTCATCTTTCACTCTCTAAGGCAGCAGCAGTACTAGAAGACTCTAGCGCTATACCCTTGTCTATAGATTGGATAAATGGTAGAAGAACACCTGATGCTAATCAACATCTTAAAGCAGTGATAAGTCAGTTAGACTTAGGAACACAGGCTCCTCATATTTATAAAAGCCTAGTAGAAGCAATTTGTTTTGGCGCCAAAAAAATTTTAGAACATTTTGAACACTATACTATTGAAATTGAACAGATAATTGGTGTTGGTGGTGTAGCCAAAAAATCTCCTATGGTGATGCAAACGCTAGCCAATGTCTTAAATAGATCCATTAAAATTTCTGCTACAGATCAAGCCTGTGCTTTAGGAGCCTCAATATATGCCGCAGTTGCTGCGGGAATATATAGTACAGTAGAAGAGGCCATTAAATATATGTCGAGTGATTGTGACAAAGAGTATTGTCCCGAGCCCGAGAAGGTTTCGTTTTATATAAAAAAGTATAAACAATATGAGGTACTGGGAACATTTGTAGAAGAAACTTTTGGATAATTTCTAATCAATAAAAATGGAAAAGACAAGCGATGATGTCTAAATATCAAAATATTAAAGAAGAATGTTTTCGAGCTAACATGCAATTACCAGAATTAGGTCTAGTCATATACACTTTTGGAAATGTAAGCATGGTAGATCGTAAACATAATGTTTTTGCTATTAAACCTAGCGGAGTGCCTTATGAAACACTAACACCCCAAGATATTGTCATTGTTGATTTTGAAAATAAAATTATTGAAGGAGACTTGAGACCTTCTTCAGATACAAAAACTCATGCGCATTTGTATAAATCTTGGAGCAACATAGGAGGTATTTGTCATACACACTCAACCTACGCGGTGGCTTGGGCACAAGCACAATTGAATATCCCTATTTTTGGAACAACTCATGCAGATCACCTTACTACAGATATTCCTTGTGTTCCGCCAATGAAAGATGCAGATATACAAGGTGATTACGAGAAGATGACCGGGAAACAAATTACCGATTATTATACTACCATAGGTATGTCTCCAACAGAGATTGAAATGGTGCTTATTGCCAACCACGGACCATTTACCTGGGGGGCTTCTGTAGAAAAAGCTGTGTATAACAGTAAGGTTTTGGAAGAATTGGCAAAAATGGCGTATCTCACACTTCAAATTAATCCAAAGTCAGAAAAATTGAAGTCTACTTTAATTCAAAAGCATTATGAACGAAAACATGGTAAGAATGCATACTACGGACAGTAGCGATCAGATATTTAAGGCAGAGCACACTCCTTTGGAGGTGTGGTGGATAACAGGAAGCCAGTACTTATATGGGGCACAAGTTCTCGATAATGTTCTAGCGCATACCAATACTATGGTTAATTATTTGAACCATAGCTGCTTAAATGCTGTCAAAATAAAGAAGATTAAAGTTGTCGCCACTACAGAAGATATTAATCAAATTTGTAAAGAAGCTAACCATCAAAGTAACTGTATTGGTGTTATATTCTGGATGCATACATTTTCTCCGGCAAAAATGTGGATAGAGGGTCTACAAGTTTTACAAAAACCAATACTACATTTTCATACTCAGTTCAATGAAAAAATCCCTTGGGAAAAGATTGACATGGATTTTATGAATGAAAATCAATCTGCTCATGGGGGTAGAGAATTCGGATTTTTATTAAGCAGAATGAAAAAAAACCGTAAAATCATTGTTGGTCACTGGAAAAATGGGAATACACAAGAAAAACTTAACGATTGGTGTCGTGTAGTCAAAGGCTGGTATACCTTAAAAAATACACGAGTAGCAAGAATAGGGGATAATATGCGCGAAGTGGCAGTTACCGAAGGTAATAAAGTTTCTGCCCAGATTGAATTAGGTTGTAAGGTAGAAAGTTACGGTGTTGGTGACTTGGTAGCGTATGTTAATCAGGTTAACGATAAAGAAATAAAGAGTCTTATCAATGTTTATCACCAAAATTATCATGTGGATAAGAGGATTTTGAGTCACCCTTCTATGATTGAAGCTGCCAAAATTGAAATAGGACTGGAAAATTTTTTGCGAGAGCATAACGCTAACGCATTTACGACAACTTTCGAGAATTTACATGGTTTGAATCAATTGCCAGGCATTGCCGTACAACGTTTAATGCACAAAGGCTACGGATTTGGAGCTGAAGGTGATTGGAAAACAGCAGCCCTACTTCATACAATGAAAGCCATGAGCCATGGTTTAGAAGGAGGTACTTCTTTTATGGAAGATTATACTTATCATTTTAATCAGGATCAGTCACTAGTTTTAGGTTCACATATGTTAGAGGTGTGCCCTTCAATAGCATCATCAATGCCTTCTTGTGAGATACATCCTTTATCCATTGGGGGAAAAGCGGATCCGCTTCGATTGGTTTTTAATGTGGATGAAGGACAAGCAATCAATGTCTCCTTAATCGATTTAGGAAACCGGTTTCGGGTTATCTGTAACGAAGTTGAAGTAGTTGCTCCAACAGAATCCATGCTCAAATTACCAACCGCTAGAGCACTCTGGAAACCAAAGCCTAATTTTGAAACAGGCATAGAGGCTTGGCTAAAATGTGGAGGTGCTCATCATACCGTATTTAGTCAATCTCTCAAATCAAAGCATATTCAAGATCTCTGCGAAATGTTGGATATAGAAGTAATAACTATAGATGATTCGACTAAACTTTCGAATTTGAATTATCAATTGATGACAGGAGAATTATTTTATAATTCTAAAATTTTTTAAAACTGAAATCGAACTATCAATACCAATAAGTAAATTATGAAGAGTTTAGAAACCCTAGATTGGATATGTGTCGGAATTTATTTTCTCGTTTTATTTGGAGTTGCCATTTGGGTCATTCTTCAAAAAAACAATACTACCGAAGATTATTTTTTGGCAGGTAGAAATATTGGATGGTTTGTAGTAGGAGCTTCTATTTTTGCATCTAATATTGGGTCTGAACACGTGGTAGGGCTTGCCGGAGCTGGTGCTAGCGACAAAATCCCTATGCTAATCTATGAAATTCATGCTTGGATTGTATTGTTTTTAGGTTGGGTGTTTTTGCCATTTTATGCGAGAAGCGGAGTTTTTACAATGCCCGAATTTTTAGAAAAACGATTTAGTGCAAAATCTCGGTGGTTTTTATCCATTGTTTCGTTAATCGCCTATATTTTGACTAAAATTTCTGTAACTATTTATGCCGGAGGTGTCGTAGTGGCATCCCTTTTGGGAATAAATTTTTGGGTAGGGGCTTTGTCTACCGTGATTCTTACCGGACTTTATACCGTTTTAGGCGGAATGCGAGCTGTGGTCTATACCGAAACTTTACAAACTGTAGTACTGGTACTCGGGGCGGCAGCTCTAACGTATATTGGCCTTAATGAAGTAGGAGGATGGGAAGGAATGAAAATCACATTAGGCCCCGAATATTTTAATATGTGGCGGCCATCTACCGATCCTGATTTTCCGTGGCCTTCTTTGGTCATAACAAGTACCATTGTAGGGATTTGGTATTGGTGTACCGATCAATACATCGTGCAAAGAGCATTGACTGCCAAGAATCTGAAAGAAGGACGAAGAGGAACTATCTGGGGCGCACTACTTAAATTATTACCAGTATTTCTATTTTTAGTACCAGGAATCGTAGCATTAACCTTAAAAACACGAGGTGAGTTACACTGGGATTCTCCCGATCAGGCTTTTCCTGTTTTAATGAGCAATCTATTACCTTCAGGTTTACGGGGGTTGGTTGCTGCCGGACTCTTGGCTGCATTAATGAGCTCATTAGCTTCTGTATTTAACTCTTGTTCTACATTATTTACCGTTGATATCTATAAAAAAGTACGCCCAAATACTAACGAAGAAAAATTAGTTAAAATCGGGCGAATTGCAACATTTATAGTAGTGATTTTAGGGATTCTTTGGATTCCTATAATGCAAAATATTTCAGGAGTATTGTATGAATATTTACAAAAAGTACAAGCCTATATAGCACCACCTATTACAGCAGTATTTTTATTGGGGATCTTTTACAAAAGAATTAATGCCCAAGGTGCTTTTTACACCTTGATCATAGGTTCAATTATAGGTGGTTTACGAATAACTTTCGAATTAATGAGTGAGCGGTTCACACCTGGAACACTAGTACATACTATTGCAACAATGAACTTTTTAACTTTTGGAGCGTGGTTTTTCTTATTTTGTGTTGCTTTGGCAATAGGTGTAAGTTTTGCAACAACTGCACAGTCAAAAGAAGCATTGGCTGGACTTACTTTTGGAACATTATCCAAAAAAGATAAATCTGAAAATGAAAATAGTTATAATTGGAAAGATATTGTATTGTCTATAATCGTTTTAGTAATAGTGGCCTGGGTGATGCTATTTTTTAATGGAAAATGACGTTATTTAGATATGAGATATGAGAGTAAAAGTTAATGAGTTTGTGAGGGATGAAGGTGTTCGCTTCGCTCTCTGTGAGAAATAGGTAGGTCTGCCTGCCGGCGAGTTAAAAACGCTTTCAAAGATTTCTTTTCAAAGCACTATCCCTCAATTTAACATTTCGAATACTCAAAATAGATTTTACAATATATTTTATGCAAAGAGCAATCATTTCATTTTTATTTGTACTGGCTAGCTTTTTAAAAATACAAAGTCAGGAAACGATTTCTATATCAGATCAGGATTGGTTTTTATGGCCAGACACCAAAGCTGAATGGAAGACTGATGCTATTTTTCTTCCCGGGGAGTTTAAACTTTCTGAACTGACCATAAATCCTCCTACTGGCGGATGGGAAATCCTCAAAAATGTACAAGCCAAAAAAATCTCTTTACCTTCAACGGTTGAGCAACATTATTGGGGAGCTTTTGGTTTCAAAGACTACGAGAATGCCTATGGTTTTGAAACCGAAGATAAGCAGGTTCGCGACGGTAGATATTTGGGAGTGTCTTGGTGGTACAAAGACATTCAAATTCCAGAAAACAGTAAAGGTAAACGGTTGATCTTAAAAATTCCGGCTGCCCGGCTTCGGGCAGAGGTGTATCTCAATCAAAAACTGGTAGGCTACCATATCATAACCGAAACCAGTTTTGAAAGTGATATTACAGAGGCCATTAATTTCGGACAAGAAAACCAGTTAGCCATACGAATTACCAATCCTGGTGGGCAAATGGATTGGATCGATCCATGGATGCTATCTTGGGGTGACAAAGAGTTTCATCGCAGCCACGGCTTTGGTGGGCTGGATCAGGGATTACAAATTGAAGTACATCCCAAAGATGTAACATTTAAAGATCTGTGGGTTCTTAATACAAAAAAAATTACAACAGCAAAGGTGTTTTCAGAACATTTCAATCATACCTCTACGGCGATGCCTGGTAATCTCAACTATGAATTTATTGACAAACAAACCCAAAAAACCATTCATACTGTTTCTAGCGAAATCACCTTAGCTGCGAATGAAAGTACGATTGTTGAAAAATTGGTTACACTACCAAAAGCATCGATTTGGACCCTCGAAAACCCTCATCTCTATACGCTTACAGTTATCTTTGAACCAAAAGAAAATAAAGAAAACAGTTGTGCCAGAAGCCAAAATTTTGGTTTTCGATGGTTCGAAGCTACAAGAATTGGGAAAAATGCGCATTTAGAGCTGAATCATAAAAGAATCCGAATGATTTCTGCCATTTCTTGGGGATTTTGGGGATTAAATGGACTGTTTCCTTCAAAACAACTAGCAATAAAAGAAGTTAAAAGTGCCAAAAAATTAGGATTAAATACGCTTCATTTCCACAGAAACATTGGGAAGACTCAAGTTTTTAAAGCGCAAGATAGCCTTGGCCTATTAAGGGTTATGGAACCTGGTGGAGGCAGGACTGCTCTGCAAAACGAATACAAAACCGATTGGGTGGGAAATATCAAAATTAGTAAACCCATAGATGTTTGGGGTGCTCAAGGAGATCCTAAAACTTTTGCCCAAAAATATATGCAGTATAAGATCGAGCAAATGGTAAAAGATCATCGAAGCCATCCCTCGTTGATCGCGTACAATATTCAGAATGAAATGTCTAACGATTTAGCCAATCCAAGGATATGGAATGTAATGCGGGCGGTACAAAAACTGGATCCAAGCCGGATAATCACCTTAAAATCTGGTACCGATCCTTTTAATCAAGTGCTTTTTCTACCGTATCAAAAACAACCCATTTATGATAAGGGTGATAACTTTAGCGGCTGGTATGATGAACATACTGTTGGAGGTCCCGGAGTATGGAAAGACGATTTATATACATCTCCATCAAATTTTACGCACAAAACTGAAAATAAAAAAGAGATCGTAGTCTGGGGAGAAATGCTAGGCGCAGCTACGCCTGATAATCACAGCGCAATGATTGATTACATTCAAAAAAATGGTGCAACTAGTTATGATCTTCGAGATCACAAAGAACAAGAGGATACTTATAATGAATTTTTAGACAAATGGCATTTTAGGAACGCTTTCCCAACTACAGAAAAGTTATATAAAGATATTGCTCGAAAAAGTTATGATTTCTGGGGACGGGTTTTAGAGACTGCCCGACTTTCTGAGGCTAACGATGGTTTTGTGATTAATGGCTGGGAAAGTACTGCGATTGAAAACCATTCTGGTCTTGTTGATAATCAGCGTAGGCTTAAAGCAGAGTCAATACTTATTTCTGAACGCCTGCAAGCACTACGGCCCGTAATTAAAGCACAATCTTTGGTACTCGAAAAGGGTAAGCGCCCAAAAATTGATCTTTTTGTGATTAATGAAACTCACCAAAAACATCCAGAAGCGATAGATATTTCAATTTACAATCCAAAAGGAGAAGAAGTTTTTACTTCAAAGCTTTTTGTACCTAAATATGCCAAAAATAAATTTGTGTATCCTTTACATAAATATTTAACTTATCCCCAGTTTGAAGAATCAGGCATATATAAAGTTTCATTATGCTTCTCTAACACCAATACTTCGGTAGAAAATACAATAGAAAATATTCTGGTTATTGATGCTGATGTGTCATCACTCTTCAAAAACAAAAAAATGGCTTTGATTGGAGAGAATTCATCACTCAAAAACTATTTTAAAAAGGAATTACAAATAGCTCTAGAAGATTATAACGAAAAGAACGAATATGATTTGATTGTTTTTTCTGAAGATTTTGAAGCTCCCGGCAAGGCGAGAGGAGTGAAGGTTACCAATCCAATTGCTAGAACTGGAGATGATTTTTTATTTCAAACTGAAGTGTATGGTAATCCCAACCAAATGTCGTTTAAAGTAGATGATATTCCTAAAGGAAAAACTACGGTAACCTTAAAATTTGCAGAAGTGTACATTAACAGTCCGCAAGGAAGGTTATTCGATATTGCTATCAATGGAAAAATTGTAGAAAACGATTTTGATATTTTTGCCGAAGCTGGTCAAAACAAAGCATTGAATAAAAATTATGTGATTAATAATGATAAAGGCTATATTCAAATTGATTTCCCTAAAGCAAAAGCTAATAAAGCAAAATTATGTGCCTTTAAAATCCAAACGGAAACCGGAAAAGTATTAGCCTATAATATGGGAGGCGCTTCGTACAATGATGTAAATGGTCTAAGATGGCAAGCCTACGTAGATCAAAAAGATTTTATACCAGAACTTGATTTTTATAATGGAAAGGATTCTGTAAAAGTTGAAATTGCCCAGGTATTTGAAAAAATCAAAAATGGAACTAAAGCCTTATTCCTTCCCAACAATGCGGGTGCTGTAGAATTGTACGGGAAAGTTTTTAATAAAGAAAATGTATTAGCATATCAAGGGCAAATAGGTGATGCTTTACAATCGTGGATGGGGTCTTGGGTTTTTACAAAAGTACATCCGGTTTTTAATGAACTCCCAGTCAATCAATCTTTTAAAAGCTATTACCAAGTCGGTGCTGTAGATGCCAACGGAATGCTTATTGATGGAAATGGTATTGACGTTTTCGCCGGATACGGAAGAGATCATTATCGTGGTATTGGAGCCTCTTCCTTCACCGTGCCGTATGCTAAAGGACAAATTCTTGTACATACGTATTATGGTTTAGGAAAATTAGGAAAAAAACAAGATGATATGATCCAAGATGTAATTGGTAAAAAACTCTTGATTAATTCACTCAGCTATCTATTGAAGTGAAATTGTTATGAAGAATAAATTGTTAATACTAATAATTGTAAGTACAATGACCTCTTGTTCAGATACGAGCCTAAAAACTATTTCAGCTGGTAACTATTTGGTTACCATTAATGCCAATACGGGAGCCAGAATCGTTTCTTTCAAATTCAAAAATCAGGAACTGTTGTTGCAGCAAGAAATACACCCCGAGTTTTATGGGTCTACACTTTGGCCTTCTCCACAAAGCGTTTGGAATTGGCCTCCTCCTAAAACATTAGACATCGAACCTTACCAGGTAGAAAAAATAGCAGATGGATTTAGATTCACTAGTCAAAATGATTCCTTAACAGGGCTTCAATTCAATAAAAGAATCCTATTGGCTGATGGTGTGCTAACAGCATCGTATCAAGCTATTAATGTTTCTAAAAAAACCATTCGAGCAGCGCTTTGGGAAGTAACTCGGGTTAAGGGAGGTCTTACATTTTTTCCTTTAGCTACTTTAAAAGCTCCCGCAGATTCTCTTTCAAACCTAAAATCTGTAGAAACTATAAATAATGTGCTCTGGTACACTTTTGATGAAGATGAAGTAAAAAATGAAGCTCAAAAACTATTTGCAAACGGAGAAGGAGGTTGGCTGGCGCATATAGAGAATGGAATGTGCTTTATTAAAGTTTTTGATAATGTAAATATTTCAGAAATTCCGCCACAACAAGGTGAAATCGAACTCTATGTAAATGATAAAGCTACTTATGTAGAGTTAGAAAATCACTCTGTATACCAAACCTTAGCGCCAGGAGAAAAAATAAACTATACTTTACGATGGTTTTACTTCCCTTTACCTCCAGAAATTATAGTTAGAGCGGGAGAACAAAAATTAATCAATATTGTTCATAAGCATATCAAGAACCTAAAATGAATTTTTCGATTGGTCTTAAATGCAGTTGTTAGTAAATAGAAAGATTAGCCTAATTTAATCCAGATAGCTTATTAATCCTATTGCATACGTATACGGTACATCCCAAGCTTCTTGAGTACTCCACTCCACAAGATTACGAGTTTCAATGTAGGGCTGATCATCAGGGGTGCCTATAAAACCGTTCATTGCAGCAGATGGAATTTTATAATTCATAAACGAAGCCGGGATAGGGTGTTTAAATCCAACTCCTGTAAATAGACATAATCCGTAAGGGTTATATCCCATACTCCAGTTCAAAATTCGTTCTGCTGCTTGTTGCCAGTCCTTTTTTTGTAATTTTTTGCCCGCACGTGCCATTAAATAACCCTGCTGTAAAAAGACCTGATTTATACCATGCGGAATGGGTTTATCACTAAATATATGAATAAATGTTCGAACAAAACGACCGTCGACTGTCTTTCTAAATTGCTGACTTTCTTGATAAGGAGGAGTTAGGTAGACACCATAAGGAGGAAGCTGATACGGATTAGTTTGTGCATCTGCCAGTAAGTAATTGTCCACATAATTGATCACTGCTTGTTTTGCTTTCTGGTTTATTGTTGATAGCTCACTAATATTTGCTTCTACCAATCGCAATAGTGCTAGCGCAGGCTCTACTGAAAAAGCAATACTTCGATATGCATCTGTATTGTTTTTTTCCATAAAATAACCCTGTAAGCTTTTTTTAACCCGGTGTTGTCGTGATAGTAGTTCTTCTGCAATGTTTTCTATTGTACTTGTTGATACAGAAGGGCTTCCAGCTATGAATAGTTCTATTGATGCCAATAATTTTTGTGCTACAAAAATAGTGCGTTGATCATCAGGTTGAGATACTGCAAATTTCCAAGCTCTATCAGCCAATACCAGGGCGTTATTCTTTTGAGCCCCTTTTAATAGGGTTGAAGCCAGAGCTTGGTGCCTTACAAATTGATATTGAACTAATGGATTATAGTTTGTACGTACCTGGCGCTCGATACCATTCATAGGTATATTATCAAAATCTGTATCTCCTGAGGCAGTCACTCCTGGGTGGTTTTCGTTCCACCAGCTGGAATTATAATCTCCGGCTCGATTAATTCCTCCGCCGACATCTTCATATACCTGACCTTTATCCGTAATCATGTGATGATAGTAACGGTTACCCCAATCTATTTCTTCAAGAGCTTTTTCTTTAAAAGCTAGGTGCCCAAATTGAACAATTTGACCCAACGCATCTAAGTTGGGTAAAGTAAGAAAAAGCCATTTGCGCCAATCTCCGGCATTGTTCCATCCTCCCGCTACAGGCATATAATAGGTAGAGTCAATATCCAATCGTGCATCGTCTGCATTCTCTTCTGGCCGGATTCCAGGAATTTCTACTCCAGATCTTTGCGTAAACAGGTATTCCAAATATCCTCTTTGTAATCGATCATATACTTTATCGGCGATTTGAAACGGAGCAGTAAAACCGTATTCATTTTCTATCTGATAATTTCCTGGAGTTTCAAAATCACTAAAATCACCTTTCCAAAACACCCCCCAATTGGTCGTTACTTTTTTTAGTACCCCTACAAATAAGGCGTCTTTATGTTGTGCTGTTTTTACGTCTTTTGTATAAGGTTCCAGATATGTGTTGATTGGATATCTAAAGACGTTTCCAGGTATTTTCCATTCTTTAGGGACTTTTTTTTGCTCTCGAGGTAAACGATACCCAACATAAGTGACAAAAAAAGGAATTTTATCGGGGACAGTATTTACTTCTTTTCCTGCATAGAAGACCACTTCTTTCGGAGAATTCTCTCTAAAACCCAATTGTGATGTTGCTAAAAAAGGTTGAGAATAATCGTATCCGGGCTGTGTATGAGCTAAATAGGTGCTAATTACAGTTATAAAACAAGCTAAAAGTATCCTATTCATAGTATTTTTTAATTATTGAAGTTTGAAAATAGTCTTTTTAAAGTCATCTGAATTTGTTCCGATATGAATGATGAAAGTACCAGGATCTGCTTCATACTTCATTTCAGTATTCCAATATTTTAGATGTTCTTTTGTAATTTTAAAATCTATCGATTTAGTTTCTCCAGGCTCTAAAGATACTTGTTGAAAACCTTTTAATTCTTTAATCGGTCTGGTGACTGTTGCTACGGCGTCGCCAATATATAACTGAACTGTTTCGACTCCTGCAAGCTGTCCCGTATTCTTAATGTTGATTGATGCTGTCAGCGTATCGTTTTCAGATATATTTTCTGTGCTTAATCGTATATCGCTATATTCAAAAGTAGTATAACTTAAACCATAACCAAAAGCATAGGCCGGTTCATTAGGGGCATCTAAATATCGAGTCCAGTTTTTTCCTGTTTTATAAGGGCGTCCGGTCTTTTTTTGTAAATATGAAATAGGTATCTGTCCTGTATTTCTAGGAAATGTGATCGGTAACTTCCCCGAAGGATTATATTTTCCCAACAAGATGTCTGCTAGTGCATCACCACCTTTGGTTCCTGGCATCCAAGCTTCTAAAATAGCCGGGATGTTTTCGGATATCCAAGGGAATATCATAGGTCTTCCGTTAAACAAAACACAAATAGTGGATTGATTTACTTCGTGAATTTTTCGAATCAGGTCTACTTGCGGTTCAGGCATATTAAGATCGGATAAAGAAGTATTTTCACCAGAATTACGCCAACCTTCAGTTAATGTGCAAACTACAACGTCCGCTTTCTTAGCGGCTTTAATAGCTCTATTGAGTAATTCAGGGTTTGCTGAGAGATCCTTGTTGAGTCCTGGTTCGTACAAAATTTCAATAGTTTCTTCTTTCAATGCATTTTTTAACCCATCTACCACACCCACTACATTTTCTTCTTTTCCCCAAGCAGACCAGGTAGCCATAAAATTTCTCTTATCTTCATCAACAGGGCCAATAACTGCTATAGTTTTGGTTTTATTAGTAGAAATCGGTAATAGTTGACTGTCATTTTTTAATAAAACCATACTCTTACGCGCAATATTTCTTGAATGTTCTAAAAACTGAGGTTGTAACCAAATTTTTTCTGGATCTTTGATCTTGAAATATCGATAAGGGCCGTCAAAAAGA
The DNA here is from genome assembly GCF_017897595.1 of Aquimarina sp. U1-2. Taxonomy (GTDB): domain Bacteria; phylum Bacteroidota; class Bacteroidia; order Flavobacteriales; family Flavobacteriaceae; genus Aquimarina. The sequence continues at coordinate 125,994 of NZ_JAGKIK010000008.1, read as the reverse complement.
CCCATATCCATTTTCATTTTTAGAACTCTTTTAACTGCAGTGTTTAGAGAGCTCTCCTTTATTTTTCCATCTTGTATGAGCTTTTCTAGATTTTCGATATAGACCAATCCCATCATATCTACTTCGGTACCGGCTTCAAATGCTTTAAATGCTGCCTTTTCTTCAGAATCAACTGTACCCCAGTTTACAATTTCTTCGAGAGAATTAAAATCAGAAATAACAATTCCTTCAAAATCCCATCGCTCACGAAGTATATCTTTTAATAAATAAGAATTCATGTTTCCTGGAACTCCATCAAAATCGGTAAATGCGCTCATTAAAGATGCAACATCGACATCGATAGAAGCTTGAAAAGGAGGTAAGATATAATCGTGCAAGAATCTTTTGGAAATTGTCGTTTGATTGTAGTCACGCCCGGCCATAACTTGCCCATATCCAGCAAAATGTTTTGCACAGGCAAGCATCGTTTCTGTACTTGATAAATCTCCCTGAAATCCTTTTATTCTTGCTTCTGCGATTCGGGATCCTAAATAGGGATCTTCTCCTGCACCTTCCATCACCCGCTCCCAGCGCGCATCAAATGAAATATCTACCATCGGCGCCATGTTCCACATGAACCCTACAGCTGTACCCTCAGTCGAGGCAATTTTTGCAGATTTCTCGATCAATTCTAAATTCCAACTAGCTGCTTCACCTAGTGGAACAGGAAAGTTTGTGCGAAACCCATGAATGATGTCAATTCCAAAAAGCAATGGAATTCCATTTGGAGATTCTTCTACCGCAATCTTCTGGTACTTGATTTTGTCCTCCATAGGATGCACATTTAGAAAACTACCAACCCTTCCTTTCTTAATCTCTTCTTCTAGATTATATTTAGCATCTTTAAAATTAGTGGGTGTGGTGGGTTTACCCCTAAGCATATTGAGTTGACCTACTTTTTCTATTAATGTCATTTTATTAAGTATTGAATCAATCTTAAGTGTTACAGAAGTAAGTTTTTTTTCTGATTCATACCTCTTTTTTCCATTACAGGATAGCAAGATTAGTATCACTGTCAGCATAGCGGTAACTCGAAAATTAAAATACAGTCTAGAGGTAAGATTCATTTTATTTTAAATTTTGTTTTAAGTACGACTTCATCTTTAAATTAATATTCCAAATATCAGTTACTGGTTGTTGTGTGTACGGCAAGTTTTGCAAATAAGGTTTTGGTCCGAATTCACAGGTAATAACAAGTTCTTCGTGCTTGTGCTGCTTCCTGTAATCACAAATTTGCTGCCACCAGAATAAATGACTTTCTAATGCCTCTTTATGCTCTGGTGCAAATGGATCATTGACCTGTGGTCCTTCATCATATCCAACTCTTGCATGAATGTGGGCAGCGTGTTTTATAGCAAGGGTCATAGCTTCTTTGTGATTTTCTAATAGAGATTCTGTAACTACACACCAATGCGAGAAATCGGCAGTTAATTTAATATTTGGAAAGTTCTCAATATAGTTTTTAATGACCATGGGAGCATAAGAAAACCTTCCCCTATGAATTTCTTGTGTAATAGTTATATTGTATTTATCTGCAAGAATTTCTGCATCATTTATCAATTGAATATTTTCTTTAAAAGAGAAATAATCCTTACCTGTATGGCAGTTTACTAATGTGGGGTTGATCTTTAATATTTCTTCTAATCTACAATTGTAATCCTTTCTAAAGTCAGAAAAATTTTTTCCTTTAGCAAAAGGATGTTGTGCTAGAAGTTCTAGATCATAATAATTAAACATGGATACAATATTTTTGAAATCTTTTGGGTGTTCAAGTGCTATTTCTGCTCCATCATATCCATTTTCTTTAATCTTGTATAGAGCGTCATTTAAAGGTAGTTTTCCTATCGACCATATTGGGTAGTAAAACTTGATATTCATCAGTACGTGAATTATAGATAAATCAACGGATTATTTCCACGGTTATCTCCACGGCAATGGTAAGTTTTGTGAGTTTTATTTCCAGGGTGATCCGGGTTAAGTTTTAAATCTGTATTAAAATAGCGCATAGTGTATCCCGTTCTTCGCTTATCACTGGTATTGGCATTGGCTCCATGAATAATTCGAGAATCGTGCAGTGAATACGTGTTTCGGGGAAGTTCGAACCAAACAATATCTTCTTCATTAATCTTAGTAGAGATTTCCTCTTCAAAAGTGGCTGAATTTTTATCCAGAATTTTATATTCTGAAAATCCATTTTTATGGCTTTCAGGTAGTACTCCCATGCAACCGTTTTCAATGGTAGATTCATCAATGGCTAGCCAAAGCGTAACGACGCCGTCAAATTTATCAAACCGACCTTTCCAATACGCACTGTCTTCATGCCACGGTGTTCTTTTTCCTATTTTTGGTTGCTTACATATAAAATGGCTGCTCCATAATCCAATATTAGGACCTATAATTTCTTCAATTACATCAAGTACTTCATCGGCCAGCAAATAGTCAAACAATCTGGAATCATTGAAATGGGGAGTGTCTAATTGTTCCGCGTTCGCACCATAATTTTCGAGATATTCTTCAAAAATAGTGTATAAAGTACTAAATTTTGGTTGCGCAAAGAGTTTTTTTTCTGTCAGTAAATACCCCTTTTCCCAGTAAAATTCTTTTTCCTCCTGTGATAGTAGAGAAGCGCTATCTAAATTCATGATCGCTTAGTTTTTCTATTAATGTAAGGGTTAAATTAGAAAAATTAAGAGGATATGACAATATTTAGTAGAGTGCTTTTTAATTATAAGATCAGTAAAAACCTATGGTAATCGAGGAATAGAAAGCTTTTGGGATATTAACAATTTTATAAATTGAAATTTTAGACTAGGTAATTGACAAAATAGTATCAATACTTATATATACAATACTTTAGTTTTGAGATTATATTTTGGTGCTAACCAAAGTAATTTTTCGAGCTTATGCGCCAATATCATATATTAACATTTAAGTGAAACTTTTATTTTGTACATATTATATGTTATTTCTAGTCCATGTTATCCATGGTCAGGATAAAGATTTTATAGACATTTGGCCAACTAGTGTACCTGGAGAACAAGAACCTAAGCGTAAAGCTAAAATCGATAAAAAGGCAAAAGATACGACGACGATTCATTTAACTGATGTTACTAATCCCGGTTTTACTGTGTTTAAACCAAAAGCTTCAAAAAGGAATGGTATTGGTATTTTGATCGCTCCCGGGGGAGGATATCACGTTTTAGCTATTGATAAAGAGGGGTATGAAATTGCACAATGGCTTACAACCTTGGGATACACGGCATTTGTTTTGCAATACCGTGTACCAAAAAAGGAAGAGGGTGCCTTACAAGATATGCAGAGGGCAATTCGTGTGGTACGAAATTATGCTGAAGATTACGAGATTAAAAGCGACAGCATTGGTGTTTTAGGGTTCTCTGCGGGAGGAAGTCTATGTGCCCGGCTCGGTTCACAATATAATCAGGATACATACCCATCATTTGATACCATAGACACTATACAGAGCAAACCAAATTTTTCTATATTAATTTATCCGGCCTATTTAGATAAAGGTAAGAACCGTAGTTTAACACCAGGATTAAACCCTAAAAATCATACATTACCTACGTTTATTTTTGCTACTGCCGATGATTATTACGCAAACAGTGCTTTAGTTTGGGCCCAGTCACTAAGGGATCAAGAAATACCGGTCGAGCTACATCTGTTGCCAGAGGGTGGACACGGATATGGCTTGCGAGAAGGAAATAAAGCCGCAGAAACCTGGCCACAATTACTTCAAAATTGGTTAGAGCATCATATTCATTAAAATTTATTTAAAGATTGAAAGCATTTTTTATTCATAGTGTTTGTATGCTGAGTTGCTTATTCTTAATAAACTGCAGTGAGCCTACATCTTATACATTTACCAACCAAAGAGAACTTAATTTCAATGCAAACTGGCGATTTTTTGAAGGGAACATTGCTCTTGCCAAAAATACAGAATTTGATGATTCAAGTTGGGAAGTTGTTCGATTACCTCACGATTATAGTGTTACCGATCAAGTGATTCAAGATTCGGTTCATATAGGACCTTTTGATAAAAACCTGAAAGATGGTAAAGATGTGGGATATTTGCGTGGAGGTACCGCCTGGTATCGAAAAAAACTAAGTCTTTCAAAGCAAAACAAAGACAAGCAAGTAATTCTTCATTTTGATGGGGCTCAAACTGAAACAATACTTTGGGTAAATGGTAAAAAGGTAGGTGAGCATGTATATGGGTACACACCTTTTTATTTTGATATTACCTCCTTTCTATATAAAGATAAGAGCAATAGTATTGCATTAAAAGTTAATTCTAAAGAACAAAGTTCTCGTTGGTTTACCGGTGCCGGATTATACCGGGATGTTCACATTTCCTACGTCAACCCCATACATTTTGAACATTGGGCTACTCAAATCACAACATCATTAGCGTCTAAAAATGAAGCGGTTGTAAATATTGATACTGAAATTCTAAATACTACTGATAAACCATCGAAAGTTGAGGTAGTATGTGAAATTTATCGAAATCAGGAAAAGGTTCTTAACAGATCCAGAGATACACTCATCAATATTTCGGCACAAGATAAAAATGAATTAGCCTTTTCTATAAAGTTATTAGAACCCGAACTATGGAGTCCAGAACATCCTTATGTATATACTGCAAAACTGACATTAATAAAAGGCGAAAGAGTTATCGACGAACAATTGCAAACGTTTGGTATTCGTTCTTTACACTTTTCTGCAGAGACAGGATTTCTTTTAAATGGAAAACAACAATTACTTAAAGGTGCTTGTATTCATCATGATAATGGATTACTTGGTGCTGTTTCCTTTCCAAAAGCCGAAGAAAGACGTGTAAAACTTCTTAAAGAAAATGGATTTAATGCAGTACGAACGGCGCACAATCCGCCTTCTGAAGCTTTTCTAAATGCTTGTGATCGTATCGGAATTATGGTTATAGATGAAGCCTTTGACATGTGGCTAGAGCCTAAAAAACCAAATGGCTATAGCAACAATTTTAAGGCGTATTGGAAAAGAGATATTACCCATATGGTACTACGCGATCGCAATCATCCTAGTGTTATTATGTGGAGTATAGGCAATGAAATTAAAGAACGTGTTGATTCATCAGGTATAGAAATTGCTAAGAATCTAATCCATACTATCAAAGAATTGGATCAAACTAGGCCGGTTACACAAGGGGTTAATACATTTTGGGATCACCCGGGTAGGGAATGGCCAGAAACTGCCCCGGCTTTTGAGTTGTTAGATGTGGCCGGATATAATTACAAATTTGATCGCTACGAAGAAGATCATAAAGATTTTCCAGATCGAATTATGTATGGGTCAGAATCTATGCCCAATCAGTCTTTTGAAAACTGGGAACTGGTTAAAAAATTGCCGTATGTTATTGGTGATTTCGTTTGGACCGGAATGGATTATCTTGGTGAATCAGGGATTGCTCACAGTACGTATCAAACCAAAAAAGAAATAGAAGATACCTTTACAATGCCTTGGCCATGGTATGTGGCTTGGTGCGGAGATATCGATATTATTGGTAATAAGAAACCTCAATCTTTTTATAGAGATGTACTATGGGAAAGAAGTAATCTAGAATTACTCGTGCATGAACCCATACCCAAAGGAACTTATGAAGTTTTACATTACTGGGGATGGCCAAAGGAATCAAAAAGTTGGAACTGGTCTGGAAATGAGAATAAGGCCCTTCAGGTTTCAGTATACACCAATTATCCAGAAGTTCGCCTTGAACTTAATGGAAAAGTAGTAGGATCTAAAAAAATAACCGAGGCAGATAAACTGACTGCAACATTCATGGTTCCTTATCAACCTGGTGAACTAAAAGCCATAGGTCTTAAAGACGGAAAAGAGTATTCTAAATCGCTAAAGACCACCAAAAAAGCAACAGTTTTACAACTTCAAGCTTCTAATGATAGTATCCAAAAGAACGGAGATCTTGTTTTTATTAAGGTGAGTGCTGTTGATGAACATGGCGATGTAGTACCTAATAATCACTCTAAAGTCAAAGTTCGTATAAATGGCGATGTTCAACTCTTGGCTGCTGGTAACGCGTCACCATTTGTTGAAGGCAGCATACAGGATGATACATTCTCACTATATCAAGGGAAGGGGTTAATTGTAATTAGATCCAAAGCCACCGAAGGAGAAGTCACAGTAACTGCTATTTCGCAGTCGATGGATAGAGCGGAAGCAAAAATTAATATTTTTTAGAATTGTTTAGGATATATACATATGGCCCCATTCATCATCACTTCATAATCTATAAAAGACTTTTAGCAACATTGGTATTAGTTTTTCTGGTGTTTGAGCTACAAAGTCATGAAATTCCTAAAAAAGAATCTATAAATACGAATTGGAAGTTTATTAAAAAGCATGTTCCGCAAGCGGTTATCAAAAAGTTTGACGATTCGAAATGGGAAAGCGTTACTATACCTCATACCTATAACGCAAAAGATATTTTAGATGATGAGGATGGATATTACCGAGGTGTTGCGTGGTACAGAAAGAAACTCTTTATCCCCAAATCATACAAACATAAAAAAGTTTCGCTATACTTTGAAGGGGTCTCTGCTCGATGTAATGTATATGTAAATAATAGATATGTAGGTCAGCATTTGGGGGGATACACTGCTTTCGTTTTTGATATTGAAGGAGTTTTAGATTTTGGAGAAGATAATACTATTGTAGTAAAAGTAGATAATTCAGAAAATTTATCTATTACTATGCCTCCGGCAGGGGGTGATTTTTCAATTTTCGGAGGAATTTATCGAGATGTTTACCTCTTGGTAAAACACAAGGTGTTTTTTAACCACAATTATTATGCCTCATCTGGAGTATTCTGGACAACCCCAACGAATAAAAAGAACCTGGGTGGTTTCAAAATTAAAGGACAAATTTCTAATCACGATGCTTACGATAAACAAATAATAATACGCCATCTATTGTACGATCAAAATAAAAAGATCGTACAAAAACTAGAAGATATACAGATGGTGAAAACTGGTATTATAGCTCATTTTGAATTAGAGTCTGCAATAGATAACCCCAAACTTTGGTCTCCCGATACCCCTATTTTGTATACTCTGGTTTCGCAAATTATATCAAAAGAAAATGAAAAAATTCTAGACAACATCACACAACAAGTTGGTTTTAGATATTTTGAAGTGAATCAAAAAGATGGTTTTAGATTAAATGGCAACACCGTAAAATTGAAAGGTGCTGCAACACATCAGGATTATCATAATCTAGGCTATGCAGTACCAGACTCTTTGCGTATCAAAGATGTGATGCTTTTAAAAGAAACAGGAAGTAATTTTATTCGCATTTCTCATTATCCCCACGATCGATCAGTGTATAAAGCTTGTGATCGGTTGGGTTTGTTAGCTTGGTCTGAAATTCCTGGAGTGAATTGGATTCCGTATGGTAATCCTTTTTTAAACTTTTCTGAAAATATGCTGAAAGAAATGCTGTTTCAGAATTATAACAGTCCGTCAATAGCAATTTGGGGATATCACAACGAGATCTGGGAGCCTCATTTAGAAGCTGTAGCTCATGCCCGAACAATGAATCATATTTTGAAACAGGAAGATCCTGAGAGATTAACCGCAATGGCATTTCAGTCTACTTTCTTTAAAAATTATAAAGGAAAATTGGGGAAAGAAATTTTCAGAATTGCTGATATCAATGGTTTTAATATTTATGAGGGTTGGTACCAAGGTGATATGGAAACTATTGGCGTTTTTTTGGACAACCTAAAACATCAATATAGTCCCGATAGGCCTATAATGCTTTCAGAATTTGGTGCGGGAAGTGACCCTCGGATATATACCGATAAACCTACTATTTTCGATTTTAGTAGTTCGTATCAAACCCGTTTTTATGAACCTTATTTACGAGAAGGGAATCAAAGAAATTGGATGATAGGCTATAGTATTTGGATTCTTGCCGATTTTCAGAGGGATGGGCGTAAAGATGTGGTGCCGAACACTAATAATAAGGGACTATTAACCACAGATCGACGAAAAAAGGATGCCTACTATTATATACAAGCCCGATGGAGTGATAACCCCGTTGTTCATATAGCCGGAAGTGGTTTTTCAAAACGTATATATTTAGTTCCTGATAGACAACGTAAAGAAAAGGTTACTGTTTTCAGCAATCTTCCTAAAGTTCGTTTGTTTCAAAACAAAAAAGAAATAGGAACTGCCAAAGTCGTAAAAGGCAAAGCCACTTTTGAGACCATATTTGATGAAGGATTACACATAGTAAGAGCAGAAGCTTTTTCAGCAAATAAAGTAGTATCTGATACACTTCAATTACATTATGATTTTCCTGTCACAGAAAAAGGTATGATTAGAGTACCTACCAACGGACTCCATTTCAACATAGGACAAACCCGTACTTACTTAACTACAAAAACAGGACGTGTCTGGATACCTGTGCCAAAAAACGATACTATTCTAAAATTAGTAAGTGACGATCCCTTTATTAAAGCATATGAAAAGGGGCATGCTTTTGAAAATGTACGATTAGGTATCTCTGACAATATTAAAAAGACTAATCTGGATCCAGTTTACCAAACTTTTGTAGAGAATATTCAGAATTTAACGATCAATGTTGAAAAAGGAGAGTACCAAGTTACTCTATTGATCGCTGAACCATTTTTGCAGAACACTAAAAATTTAACTGATGCAGAAAGATCCTGGGGTATACAACAATCTAATAGAAAGACACCTGAGCGTGTGTTTTCAATTATAATAAATGATAAAAAGGTCGTAGATAAACTCAATGTAGTTCAAAAATTCGGAATTCAAACAGCCGGTTTTATAAATCAAAAAGTGACGATATCGGAAAATAGATTATTAGAAATTGATTTTACGGCTATCAAAGGGAATACACTATTGAACGGATTGATTATAAAGAAAATATGAAGATGATAACTGAAAACTTCAAGAAAATTTCTCAAAGTAGTAATAAAGCTTTAGTAGATCCCACCAAGAAAATACCTTTACGATGGAATGTAGGTTTTACAGAAACCAAAAACCAAGAGCCAAAGGATCTTTTTAAGGCTACGGTTCCGGGAGCTGTACAATTAGATTATGCAACGGCACATAATTGGCCTCCTTTTTATGAGGCTGACAATTTCAAACAATACGACTGGATGGAAGATGTATTTTGGATCTACAAAACATCTTTTAAAAAACCAGTGTTAAAAGCAAAAGACAGGCTCTATTTTTATGCCGAAGGTATTGATTATCAATTTGAAATCTGGTTAAATAACCATTTGATTTTTAAACAAGAAGGTATGTTTACCCCGGTTTTTACTGATCTTACAGAGCATTTGGAAAAAGATAACGAAATTAGTATTATAGTATATCCTGCCCCAAAACTAAAAGGAGTAGATGTGGGTCGCAAGCAGGCTTCTCAATCTGTAAAACCTGCAGTAAGTTACGGCTGGGATTGGCATCCCAGATTAATCCCTTCAGGAATTTGGGGGCATTGTCATCTGGAGGTAAAACATTATTCAATTCTAGAAGATGTTTATATCGATTATGAGCTTACCGATAATTTTGATAGCGCAATATTAACTGTAGAGGTCGTTGGACAAAATCTCGATTGTTGTTCATATACTTGGTGTATGTATAATGAAGATGGATTTTTAATTTCAGAAAAGGAAGATAAATTTGGAGATTCTATCACCACAGAATTGAAAAATCCCCAGTTATGGTGGCCTTTAGATCAAGGTAACCCTTATCTGTATACTTCAATTTTTATGCTCAAGGATATAGAAGGGAATGTTATTGATGTAAAAAATCAGCAGATAGGATTAAGAAAGGTTGAACTTGTAATGAACTCTGGTACTTGGGAACTTGAACGAAGACCCATGTCTAGAAGTTATCCACCAATAACTATAAAAATTAATGGGAGAGAAATATTTTGTAAAGGTACGAATTGGGTAAATCCAGAGATATTTCCTGGAGTTATTACAAGCAAACGATATCAAAAATTAATAGATCGAGCAATAGAAGCTAATTTTAATATGTTAAGGGCTTGGGGAGGTTCGATTATTGGTAAAGAGAGTTTTTATGAATATTGTAATGAAAAAGGAATTTTGGTTTGGACAGAATTTCCACTTTCTTGTAATAATTACGTAGGAACACCTCGATATTTAAAAGTTTTAGAGCAAGAGTCTACTTCGATAATTAAAAGAATACGAAAACACCCATCTCATGTGTTATGGAGTGGTGGTAATGAGTTATTTAATGATTGGTCCCGAATGACCGATCAATCGTTAGCCTTAAGATTATTGAATAAGCAATGCTATGACCTTGACCAAAAAAATCCTTTTATCCCTACAGCCCCTATGGCCGGAATGGCTCATGGTAATTATGTATTTAAAGATAATGAGACTAAAGAAGAGGTATACCAATGGATTTCAAATACCAAAGCAACTGCTTACACAGAGTTTGGTATGCCGGGTCCAGCTAGTGTAGATATATTGAAAAAGATTATTCCCGAAAATGAACTATTTCCTCCTAGAAGAAATACTAGTTGGGAAACGCATCACGCTTTTGGAGCATGGCTAGGGGATACCTGGTTGCAATTGGACCTATTGAATGAATATTTTGGAGAAGCCAAAACTCTAGAAGAACTAGTAGCTAATGGCCAGTGGCTTCAATGCGAGGGGTACAAAGCTATTTATGAAGAAGCCCGAAGGCAAAAGCCATACTGCTCTATGGCTATCAATTGGTGCTTTAATGAGCCATGGCCTACAGCTGCCAATAATAGCATCATAAGTTACCCCAATATTCCAAAACCTTCTTTTTATGCTGTAGCTAATTCATGTCGAACGGTCATGGCCAGTGCAAAAATTTCGAAATTTGGTTGGGTCGAAGGAGAAATATTCGAAGCAGAACTTTGGGTACTTAATGATTTTTATAAAGAAATTCCAGATGGACAGATTCAGGCAATTTTAGAAATAGGTTCTACTTATATTGAATTGTTGACATGGAACTATTCAGACATAAAAGTTAATCAAAATTTGAAAGGTCCAACGGCAAGAGTATTATTGCCAAAATCCAACGAAAACAAGCTTACATTTCATTTAAAAGTTGTCGATAAAGAGGAAATGAATTCCTCTTATACCTTAAAATATGATCAAAAACTCGAAAGGAAAAAGGATGACAATATACTAGCTTAAGTTTTATATCGATTTAGCTATACTTGTCATGTATTTTGATTCTTCTACTCAAAATTCGTCTATAGTAGTGTTTCGATCTAAGAAAGAAATGTAACGAATCCTTCGAAGGCTTGTGATAACATAGGATTTAGGATCCTAAAAACTATTTTGAACATCTTTCTATCATAGGTAGACAGGCAATTTTCTCTATGTTATCTCAGAGTCTAGAGCTCGTTACATCAAATTATACGAATTGATGCTTTTTTTATAGTTCCTTCGTAGGATATAAGGTGTTTGAAGTCTACACGAGGTGGTTTGAGAAAATAGCAATTTTGAATCTGTACAGGTATCTCTTATAATAACGAGTTAAAGCTTATAATATTTGGATTTGTTCTCCCGAGGCCAGGTGTATTTCATTCAAAAAGATAGCCGTTTTCATAGTAGGGTTTTTAACACTATCTGTCCATTTTAGTTTAATTTCTTTTCCTTTGTTATCAATTACTTTAGAACTAACTTCTTTGGGCAATAGGCTCGTAGGCAATGATATCGATTTGATGATAAGCTCTCCTTGGTTTGCTACAATTTTTATCGTATTACTTTTATTTTTGATAAAGCTCCCAGTACCAGTATTTGCACTAAAAAAATAAGAAAATTGTTGATCACTAGTTTTGGGAGCAAAGGTATAGTGATCCTTTACGATAGTAAAACCACTTAGAGCGTCAATGATAGACCATGCAGACATAGGTCGGTAATAATGACCGCCAAACTCCTGATGATCCCAGTATAATCCTGCCCTTCGATATCTTTTATCTACAGCTTCAATAATTTTTTCTCCTTCTGCAACCATGTCTTCACGAATCAAAAACGCTGCAAAAGCTAATTCAACCCCAGTCCATGGTGTGTTTGCCTGATCTATCCATAAGTTGGTGTCATGCATGGGGTAAAATAATGGATACTCTGGCCAGGTACAATTACGCAAATAAGTATTTTCAATAAAGGAGTAGTCTAAAATAGTAGAAAGTGCAGATTTAATCTTCTTTTGACTAAATAATCTTCCTAATCCAGCTTGGTGAGCGACCCACTGCCCAAAGAGTTGATCGGTTAAGCAACCCTTATCTTTTCCTTTGCTTCCTAAATAATCATTTGATAAAAGAAAATATGTTCCATTCCATAACTTTTTATCCATTAAAGAAATACCTTTATTTGCAATACGTTCATAGTTTTTAGATAGATCATCTTCATTCATGTCTTTGGCAGCAATACTTGCCATCTTAAGTCCGGCAATCCACTGTGATACTATATAAGACGATAAACCATACATGGGGAAATTGTCATAACTACACATAATACCATGCATGTCAGGCATTTCATCTCCATCTTTATCCAATTCTTTCAATATGTAATCTATTGCCAGTTTTACCGAAGGCCACATCTCTTTGAGATATTGTTTGTCATTTGTGAATAGATAATCTCTAAGGACAAGTTGTATATAATTAGGAGCCAAATCTACACGCTCATACACGCCAAAGGTTCCATTTTTGTTTTTGCCAAGGTCAAAACTCAAACCATGGTTAATTTCTCCTTTATCGGTTTGAAGTGTTTTATGAGCTTTCATCATTGATTTCTGCAATTCTGGAAACAACGACACTAGCATCACTGATCCATATAATGAAACATCGGTAGTTGCAAATGGACCCCAAGCCTGATTTGAAGTCATCCCTTCTTGAATGGCAAACCTGCCTGCCTTATCAAATTGACTCGATGTGATCAAGGTGTTGAATTGCGAGTTTACCTGATCTAGGATGCCCACGTTGATAGAACTGTTGTAAAAATCTGTTGCAAACTTTTCAGTTTGATGTACTAATTTTTTTCTGTTGTCGATAATGTAGGTATTAACCTCGTCGATCGTTTTAAAGTTATTTTCATAGTATTTCCCGACTTTTTCAGTCTTTTTCAAGAGGATTTCATAACCTTGTTCGTTAGTTAATAATGTATTATTTTTTTTATTTGCTTTTCTTTGTATTGCTCCATAAGCGTTTGGGAAATACCATGTCATAAAAAAGTTTGCTTTTACAGACTCTCCGGCAGGTATAGTCTTTGTTATTGCGACCGAACTTTTCAAAACCTGGTTATTGTCTTTACCCGTGTAGGCGATTAGCGACCCATCTGGAGCGGTTTTGTTTCGATTTTTGGTGTCATCAATATTTTCTAGTGTAGACGATACGAGAAGTTTTTCCATAAACGGGTGTCTATGTGCCCATCCCGAGTAATACGAAACATCTTGGTTACCAAGCGCTCCCAACCCCATTTGACCATAGGTGTCATGTGATTGATTCACTCCTCCTACATCGTGTTTGATAAACGTATAATCTGTATCTTTTTGTATTGCGGTTTTAAAAAATTTCTTTCCAAGATCAAAAGCAATTAGATTTCTTTGTGTTGCTATGATTTCAACCTCTATGGGAGTCTCTATTTTTGAATCGATTGTAAAATCAAAATAAATAGCGGGAATGCTAGAGTCGTCTGGGTTATGGGGTACAAAGGGTGAAAAAGCCTTTAAAGAAACAGTAAATGGCATTTCACTATCTGTAAATTTCATAGTGACAAAAGGGAATCTCGCGCTGTATTCAATTTTTTCAATAGCCGTTAACCATGGAAAATAATAGATCGGACTTTCGTCTTGTAATCCACCCTGATCAATCCCGTTGGTAAGCTGCAGCAGTTTAATTTTGGGTTGTTTTCCTTCTTCTTTGTATCTCACAAGGAAAAACAAAAACGCATTTTGGTCATTCGAGAAAGGCTTAACGGGTAAATCCAAAATAGAACCAGAACCAGAGGGATAATTATTAAAGATAGCCCAGTTGTAGAAGTTTCCATCCTTTCTCAATTCAATACTTCCGGTGCCTAATCCTCCTAGAGCAACTCCACTTCTAACTCTGTAGTCCCGCTTATAAACATCAGGTTTTAATACTAGATTTTCCTGTGCAAAGGATAAATTAAGAAAAGATAAAAAAAATAATAAAGTAAAAGCTTTCTGTTGTAGATGTAGATAATATTTCATATTCGGAATACTAAAAAGGAAACCGAAATGTACAGCTTCAGAAAGTTATTTGATGATATATTTTAATCAATATATGATACGATTTCGATATACCGGATCCCTTTATTGTAAATTTTCACCTCTGCCTAATTCTTTCATAAAAGGGGAAAAAAAATAGGGAACCCTTAGGTTTTACCTCTAGATAATTATGTAGATAATAGATAACACAAAATATGAAGATATTACCCATGTTTTTAAAAGTCAATCATTATCAGATTATGGTATTACCATAATTGACATGAGTTTATTGAAGATATTTAAATTTTATTCAAGAATCGTTGACAATTTTGTACATGTTAATGTAAAAATCCTACTTGTATGAATAACGAAATACTATCAATTTTGTAATTCATTAACCAAAATAACTACATTTATGAAACACACACAAATCATTACCCCGATAAAAAATGGGTGGAGTGCATTCATTATTTTAGTTGTTACTTTTTTAAGTTTCAATAAAAGTAAAGCACAGGATCTCATTGAAGTTTCACCAATAACAGATAAAATTTTATTACTGTATATTGAAGAAGGTCATATGGATACATATGGAGTCGGACAAAGGCCAGAGGATATAATCCCTTACGGGCAGCCTTTGAATGTTGCCAAAGCAATGAATCTTTCGAGCTATCAAATTAAAAGTACAGACGATTCGTTCTACAGTACAAGTCAATCACCTGTAAACATAGGTAGAAAGTCAAAAGGTATAGATTATAATAATGAAGATGCAAATGATAACGAAGAAGATATTTTTCTTGGTCATTGGATTTACATTGAGCTTCCTAAGTCAATGACACCTGGAGGTACCTATACGATTTCAAATAACGATGTTTTTGAAAATATAAAAGATTTTACATTTACCTTTAATGTTGATCAGATACGCTCAGAAACTATTCATGTAAATCAAATGGGTTTTCCTACGAATTCGCCGAAGTATGCGTATTTGTCTCAGTGGATGGGCGATTTTAATACGAATACACACAGTGAAGGAGGACTTGAGTTAGATGATTATGCCGGAACCGAGTTTCGAGTTGTAAATTTTTCTACAGGCAATACCATCTATACCGGAACAATCGAAAAAAGATTAGATAAGACTGTAAAAGAATCAACACATCCTGATTTTGGAAGTACTGGTAATTATACCAAAGCAGATGTATGGCAATGTGATTTTAGCTCGGTTACTGCCCCAGGAGAATATAAAATTGTAGTAGATAGAATGGGTAGGTCTTTTGCATTTAACATTGGCAATGAAAGTACTAAAGAACCTTTTTATTACACAATGAAGGGTTTGTTCTGGCAACGACAAGGTGTTTTTAAAGAACAGTATGATGGTAAGGTAATTCCTGCAGATTATCACGGAACTAATTGGAAATGGGATAATCTTTGGAATCCGGGAGATGGTCACGGTCTCAAAGAGGGGGATGATAAATTAATCTTTCCTTTTGATATCAATAGGACTGTAGATGTGAGCGGAATATATGGTTATTATTTTGATGCTGGTGATTTTGATGGTTATAATAACCATAGCAGAGTGCCCATGTTATTGTTTATGTTATACGATCTAGCACCTGATCAATTTAGAGATGGTGAGATAGGGAATCGGTATAAAAGATTCGAAAGTGATTCATGGATTGATGAAGGGAATAATGGTATTCCTGATCTCCTAGATGAAGCAAGTTGGTTGGTAAAATACGGTAAAAGATCAAGAGAAATCCTTAAATCTGCTGGAGGTAGCGGTGGAGTACCATTGTATGTTGGTCGTGACGGAGTAACCGATGGAAATGGAACCCCTGCCTGGGAGGACGACAGAACTTGGTATGTAGCTAGAGAGGATCCGAGAATGACATTTTATCACGCTGGAAATTCTGCCTATTACGCTGCATGTTTAAACGAGTTTTATCAATTAACAAATTCTGGTAATCATCCAGAGGCTGCGTCTTGGATTGTAGAGGCAAAGGACGCTTTTGAATGGTCTGAGAAGAATATAGGTTTGGTAACAGATACCTATAAAAGCGCAGTGAGAAGAATTCGAGCATTTGCAGCATCAGCTTTATATAAAGCCACTGGTGAAGCTAAATATCAAACAATTTTTAAAGAAGAATTTACATGGGATCCTGATAAAGGAGATGGTGAATGGGCAAATCCAAACGATATAGATGTTGCTGCCGGGATTTATGCTTTGTTACCTAATGGCCATCCTAATCTTGATTTGTCCTTTAAAAATACGATTAGAGATTACGTGATTAATTCAGTAGAAACGAATAAAGTTCGCGAAATACAGGATAACGCATTCAGACAACCAATAGAAGATCCTCAATTTATACAGTTGGGAGGGCCTAATACTTCTAGAATGACTTTAGTACCTATCGCTTATGAATTGACTAATGATAAGAAATATTTAGACTTAATGCATAACTCTTATAACTATATCTTGGGAGGAAATCAAATGAGTATGGTTTTTATATCTGGATTAGGAGAGAGATATGATGATTGGATATTTACACCTAATTCATACCTTACAAGTGATTATAATAGTATGGTCTATTCTTCAGAAAGTTTTATAGGACATACATCCTATTTCTCAGCAACTTTTAATACAGGATACTGGTTTTTTAATAGTATTTTTTCTGAATTCTATTCTCAAGCAGAATCATATCCAGATCTAAGAACAATAGGAGCTTGGCCAGGAACAGAAAGAAAAACCTACAATCGTTTTAGTATACAAGGTGGGGAGTTCACAGTACAACAACAAAATAACCATATGGCTTATACCACAGGGTTTGTTAAAGCAAAGGCTAAACCAAATGCAACAAGTTATAGATTAAACGAGAGACCAACGCTATCTTTAAATTTAACTAACGAACAAGAATTGCCTGAAGGAACAGCGACTTTAACTTCAAACGCTTCATCAGATACTCGTTATGTAGATTATTATTATGATTGGCATTTTATAGGAAGAAGTTCTGATAAAGGCAATAGTTTCAGACTAGAATGGGATCCACAAGTAAGTCCTCAAACAAGAGTTTTAATTACAGCGGTTGCATATGATGATAAAGGTAGAAGAAGTATACCAACTGCAGGTGCTGATAAAGAAGTGATCATTGGAGGAGAATTTATACCCGTAACCAGTGTTGAAGTCACACCATCGTCTTTGACTATGCCTATAGCAAGAACAAAACAATTAACGGCAATTGTAAAACCAGAAAATGCATCTAACGATAAAGTAAATTGGTCCTCTAACAATACCGCAGTAGCCACTGTTGATGAAAATGGAAAAGTTACTGCAGTTAGCATTGGTAGTGCACAGATAAAAGCTACTACCGAGGATAGAAACAAAACCTTTAATGTTAATGTAACCGTGGTGGATCTTACATGTTCTTCATTGTTAAGAAATCATAGCTTTGAGTCTGGTCTTTCCAATTGGACTACAAATTCTGGAAATCCAACGACCACTACCGACGCTATCGAAGGGAGCAATGCTCTACAATTAACAGGAGAATCAGGAATAGAACAAAAGTTTTCTCAACCTTTGTCGATCGGAACGAATGTTGTAGTTCGTTTTAGTGCCAAAGTAAACGCTACCGCGGGCTGGTCTGGTTCTGGATTTGATTTTAAAGATGCTGCCGGTGAAACGATTGCTTCAATAAATACGCGTATAGCAAGTACCGACTGGCAAGAGTATTACGTGCAATTAGATGCTCCTGCAGGAACAGCAAGTATAAATGTTTGGGCATATACTTCTTCAGACGTTTTATTGGTAGATAATTATTGTATAGATATAGAAGATTCTAGCTCTCCTGGCGAAGATACACAAGCACCTACGGTGCCTAATGGATTAGTGTCTTCTTCAATTACAGAAACCAGTTTTGTTCTAGATTGGAATGTATCGACAGATAATGTTGGTGTGGATCATTATAGCATCTATATCGATGGTGTTTATAATAAAAGATCGACCGATAATAATACTACCGTAAGCGGTTTGTCTTCAAATACTACATATGCAATTACAGTATCGGCCAGAGATGCCGCAGGTAACGAGTCTTCAAGAAGTTCTGCTTTGTCTGTGTCAACATCTGGTGATGGGGGCAGCCCAGGAGATGCTATTGATATAGAAGCCGAAGAGTTTACGACACAATCAGGAACTTCAACACAGTCTGTAGGTACGTGGTTTACAGGAACTGGCTATGTAGATTACGGTGGGAATAATTCTTATGCCGAATGGACAACAAATCTTTCAGGATCATCGGCAAACCTAGAATTTAGATACACAAACGGAAGTGGTCAAAACAGGATTTGTGATTTATTCATTAACGGAATTTTAGTGGGAACCTTAGATTTTCCTTCGTCTGATGGATGGGGTGCTCCTGCTACTACCTCGTTCACCGGAGCTGCAATTACTGAAGGCGCAAATACGATTCGCTTGGTTGCCAATAATACATTTAATGGAGGGCCTAACCTCGATAGATTACGTATTACTACTTCTGGTGGTGGTTCTGAGGCAGATTTTACGCAGGATGATAGCGGACTTGTTTCTATGGAAGCAGAAGAAGCTACTTCTCAATCCAATGGTACAGGATCATTTGCTTCGATGTCATGGCAACAACAAAATGATGCATCTGCTAGTAATAGCAATTTTATGATAGTGCCAGATAATGGTAATATCAATTCTGCAGGAACTTTAAATGGTCCAAGACTTGATTTTGTCATAGATTTTGTACAAACAGGAACACATTATATTTGGATACGACAAAAATCACCTAATGGTGCAGACAATTCAATAATACCAGCATTTGATGACGTCTTGATAGCCGATTGGAATATGCCAGATGCACTTACTGAATGGACATGGTCAAAGGCTGGATTTACATTTAATGTTACTAGCACAGGAATACATACTTTCAGTATTTATATGAGAGAAGATGGAACTCCTATAGATAAAATTGAATTGGCTACAAATCCTAGTTATACGCCATCAAATATCATAAATTCAAATAAGGAGTCAATACGTCTTAAATCTGTATCTATTCACCCCAATCCAGTAGAGGATGTATTGCATGTAAAATTTGATACAATGAATGAATCAATTAAAAAGGTTGACCTGTATTCGTTTAATGGAATTCTGGTACACTCTAAAAAGGCGAGTAAAGAGGAAAATGAAATTATAGTAGAGACCTATGATTTAACTTCTGGAATATACATTGTTAGATTAACAGAAGGAGACAAAATTTCAGAATATAAAATTATTAAAAAGTAATTATTTCAAATATTTTAATTATTCAAAAAGGCATTCGGCATTTGGTCGAATGCTTTTTTGATTGGGTAGTATCCAAGATTCGGTCTAAAAGCTATTCCTGGTATTTTGTTTTCAGGCCAGTGCGAGAAAACACTCTGAACTGATGCTTCTTTTGAAGTATTTTTGAATGCACCCTAGGATTATAACACTCTTTTAATCCCTGAAAAATCTCTCTTAAAATCTGATGGGGTAGAACCTTTACTTCTTTTAAATAAACGATTAAAATTAGCTATACTGTTAAATCCACACAAGTAAGCTACTTCAGAAACTCTTAAATCTTTTTCAATCAACCATCTCGATGCATAACCGAGACGAATATCGTTAACATATTCCACAAAAGTTTTACCTGTTCTCTTTTTTATAAAGCGGTTAAAAGAAACACTACTCATATTAACGAGGCTACAAATTTCCTGTAGTGTAATTTTATTCATGTAATTTTCGTGTATATAATCGTAAATAATTTTGATTTTATCGTTGTTGTCAAAATCTTTGCTAAACCCGGTGTGTGTAGAGAGTAATCGTTGATCTCTGGAGTTTGACATGTCATAAAGAATTGATAATAGTGATATGAAATAATCAATACCATCAAGTTTTGATATTTGTTCAATTTTAGTTGACAAATCCGACGCTATTTTATTTGAAAATAGTATACCATGCGCAGATCTTTCAAATAACCCTTTAATAGGCTTCATGATCCTTTTAGATAATAGTGAAGAGAAGAGCGCCTGATCAAACTGAATGGTTATTTCATGAATATCTTTACTACTACATTTATGCTGTTCCCAAGTGTGATATAAATTAGGACCGATCAACACCAACTCAATATCATCAATTTCTTCGATAGAATCACCTACTACTCTACGTACTCCTTTTGCATTTCTAATGTAATTGATCTCAAATTCTGGATGAAAGTGTAAAGGAAAATCAAATTCATCTTTTGTTCGGTCAAATACAACAAAACTATCTTGCTTAGATAATGGAGTTATCTCTCTGTGTATTTTATTATAAGTCTCCATTTGAGTTAATTAAAATTAATATTTAAGTAGTTGTGATAAAATAATATCAATACAATATAAATAAAAAATATGTAGTATGTTTTAGTGATTATGGCTTTGGTTTAAAATGCATACATGATTAAAGCACAGCAAAATCATCATAAATAATAGTAAAATCAAATTTTACAAGAAGTCTAAAGTACTATTAATCCTATAAAATTTAATGATTAGCCAAAATTAGAGTTACTAGGGGTTTCATGTAAATATCATCATTAATTTAAAAACTAAATTTTGTGATTTAAGTATAATAACCGTAAAAGTTTATTTGTTTTAGTACTTTCAGGGTGTATAGTTAAAAATAGTATAAATGAATGACAAAATAGTACTATAGTAAAAAGCGCAATCCTGTTAATTTAGTGTTAAGCTTACTTGAAACGTATTACACTTATAAATATTGTCAAAAATTATTGGAATTATCGTAAAAAACCTACTTGATTATTTAGAATATAATAATATGGTAATAAAAACGATTTATAACTTAACAATCAAATTATGAATACACAAATCGAAGATTATTCTTGTTTTTTGAAGCGCTTAATCTTCAAGACAAGAGTAATAAGGGGAAAATTATTTTTCGTTTTGTTGTTTTTTCAGTTCTTTTTCATTCAAACTGAAATTTACGCGATACATAAAACTCATGACGAGAGTTTTGATAAATTCTCAATTCAAACTTTAATTAGTGGAATTGTAACAGACAATAACGGGAGTCCGCTCCCTGGGGCTTCTGTTTTAGTCAAAGGGACATCAATAGGGGCATCAACAGATTTTGATGGAAACTATACAATACAGGCCAATGCTAACGATATTTTGATTTTTAGTTATATTGGTTTTGTACCTCAGGAAGTACCTGTTAATGCCAAAAGTACTATTAATGTAACGCTCAAAGAAAATGCGAGCGAATTAGATGAGATTATTGTTGTGGGATACGGAACCAGAGCCAAAAAAGATTTAACCGGGGCTGTCTCTTCATTATCGGCAGATGAATTATCTCCTCAAATTAATGCGAGCCCAGAGTTTGCCATTCAGGGTAGACTTCCCGGAGTATTCATTTCAAATCCTGGTTCTAATCCTAATAGTCGACCAGATGTTCGGATACGAGGGGTTTCTACACTAGGATTTAATGATCCATTATATGTTATAGATGGTGTTCCTGTTATAGAGGGTGGGGCGGCTTCAACTGATCCAGGAATTCAAGATGATAGAGGTTCAGTAAACGTACTTAACCTCATTAATCCTAGTGATATTAAATCTGTTACAGTGCTTAAAGATGCGTCTGCCACAGCTATTTATGGAGTTCGAGCTTCAAATGGGGTTATTCTAATAGAAACAAAGAGAGGGCGTAAGGGGAGAACTAATATTAGTTTCTCAAAACAATTTGGATTTCAGTATCTACCTGATCAATATGACGTTTTGAATACTCAAGAATATACCGAGATATCAAATAGAGCTTGGGCAAATAATCCTAATATTTCTAGAGATACAGACCCGTTTGGAGTACTATATAATCCAGATTCAAACGAATTTCTTGGCAATAGTCCTACTTATGATTGGGTAGACGATGCTTTACGCAATACATCAATAAGACAAGACTACAATCTTTCGGTTTCAGGAGGATCAGAAAAAAGTAATTTTGCTTTAGGTATGGGATATGCCAAACAAGAAGATTTGTTTTTTGACACCCAATTCGAAAGATATTCTTTCAGTATCAATTCAGATCATAAAGTTACTGATTGGTTAGAAGTGGGAGAATCATATCGTATAGCAATAACAAATACTCCAGATGAGCAAGTTTTTAATGGAAATTTATTACGACAATATACCTTTGCACCACCTTGGCAACCCATACGGGACGCAGCTAATGGGGTCAATGGATTTGCTACGACAGGTAGAGAAGTTAATGGTACGTTTAGTGGTAACGGATACGGTGCAGGAACGGTAACAAACTTTAGAGGTTATGGTACCCTCTGGGAGCAAAGGTCTCTCTTAATTCGTAATCTTGGATCAATATATGCAGAATTAAAACCTTTACCTGGTCTAAGAATAAGAGGTACACTAAGTATAGATTACTACACGAATAGAAGAGATCAATTCAAATTAGCAGATGCAGATCTTTTTAGATCTACCGAAGGTGTGCCTGACGAAGATGGAGCTCAATTTTCTAGACGATTAACAACAAATTATAATCTAACTACTGAATTTTTGATTGGCTATAGAAAAAATTTCGGTAAACATAACTTTGACCTCACTTTGAATGCAATGGATCAAAAAGTTGAATGGGATGTTTCCTTAATCGAGGGAAGAAATACGAATTTAATAAATTTCAATGATCGTTTTATCGACGAATCATTAATTACAGATAATAGGCCTGGTTTTTTAAATAGAACAAGATCTGGATTGTTAGGATATTTGGGAAGATTAAGTTATAATTTTGATAGTAAATATTATATAGATGGTACCATAAGAAGAGATGGTTCATCAAAATTCGCAGAAGACTACAAATGGGGAACCTTTCCCGCAGTAGGAGTCGCTTGGCGTTTATCTTCAGAATCATTTATGGAAAATTTAAATTGGCTAAACGATTTGAAATTAAGAGCGGGTTGGGGACAGACAGGTAATCAGGAAACTAGAGATTTTGCTTACTTATCCCTTGTTAATCAAAATCCGTCCTATCCAACATCTGGAGGATCGAATCCAGGAGCTTTTTCAGGAGATTTTCCTATAGTGGATACTACTTGGGAAACTGTTACCAGCACAAATATAGGTGTTGATGCCCAATTTTTGGACAACAGTTTCAATTTAACCTTCGAATACTATTTTAGAGAAACCGAAGATATTTTACAAGCGATAGATACACCGTTGGTTTTAGGGATTAATTCTGACCCTGTTGTTAATCTCGCTACGGTAGAAAATAAAGGGATTGAGATAAATTTAGGATATAATAAGCAATTTGGTAAGTTGGGATTTAGTGCAAATTTCAATTTCACTACTGTTGACAATGTGGTAACCAAAATGTATAATGATAGATTCCAAGGACCAAATACCGCAAGAATAGAAGTGGGTTACCCAATAGGTTATCTTTTTGGTTACCAGACAGATGGAATTTTGCAAAGTCAAGAGGAGGTTAATGAATACATTTCTCAATTTAATGATCCTAGTGTTTTTGCTGAAGTAGCTCCTGGTGATTTAAGGTTTAGGGATTTGTTTGGACCTCCGGATCCTAATTCAAATGAAGAGGGGTTTGTGTATAGAAGTAATGGTGCAGATGGTGAACTCAATACTCTAGACCAAACCTATTTGGGTAAAACCATTCCGGGATATTACTATGGTATAAATCTTAATCTAGACTATAAAGGTTTCGATCTCGCAGTTTTTTTTAGGGGTGTAGGTGATGTTCAAAAGTATAATGAAGAGAAAAGACTTGGAGAGGGCTTTACAACAGTGGGTAGAAATTACTTTAATTCATTATTCGATTCATGGACACCAGAAAATAGAAATACTTCAATCCCAAGATTGATTGTAGGTGATCCTGCCGGAAATACTCGATTTTCAGATAGATGGATCGAAGATGCAGATTTTCTTAGACTACAGAATGTACAATTAGGTTATACGTTTGGTCCAGATCTTTTAGATCAGATAAAAGCTACAAATTTGAGAATTTATACTAATTTGACTAATGTTTTTGTAATTACTCCATATTCTGGTATTGATCCAGAGGATGATACCACCCCATTCACGTTCTCTATGGGATTAAATGTTGGATTTTAAATAAAAAAAAATGAAAAAAATATCGTTATTTATTTTAATTGCAACACTAATTATAGTACCAAATGCTTGCAATGATGATACCATAGACTTGTTACCTGTGCAAATTGCAGAAGAGGAGTTTTATCAGAATGAAGATCAAATGACATCGGCTGTCTTTGGTATTTATGCTAAGCTCACTTTCTTTTATAAGTTTAATGTGGGTAATGGTTTGCAAAATGTAAGATTATTGCCATCAGATGATGTTCGTTTAGAAGATGATCGCGGAGACAGATTTGAAAATTTCATAGGAATTAATCCTTCGGATAATCTTTTATCATTACATTATGAATATAGTTATGAAATGATACAACGCGCAAATACTCTGCTTGAAAAAATAGAAGAAAATGGCAGCTTTGCATATGCATATGCAAATGCCCCCGAATTAGCTAATTTTCATAAAGGGGAAGCATTATTTTTGAGATCTTTAGCCAATTTTAACTTGTGGAATATATTTGGAACTGCACCATTAGTTACGAAACGAATTACTACTGAAGAAGATTTTTTTCCTCCCAATTCGTCTGGAACTGAATTGTTAAGTCAAGCAATTAGTGATCTTCGATTAGCTATAACGCTACTGCCAGAAAACTGGGATGATAATAATACAGGTAGGGCAGATAAAAATGCCGCTAGAGGATACCTATTAAAAAGCTTAGTTTTTAAAGGGACAGTTGATAAAACCGTAGAGGATTTTTTAGAAGCGATTACTGTTTTCAACACTATTACAGGAGCAGCTCTAACAGATAATTACATGGATAATTTTAGTGTTCAACACGAAAACAACATAGAGTCGCTTTTCGAACTTCAGGCAGATGAGAACGCAATTGCAATAAATGGTTGGATTGCATCTGGCACAGATGGAGAACCTGCACAAGGGGATACAGGCACATTTCATGAATTTTTTAGACAATCTGGATTTTTTGATACATATGTTGCTACACCTTCATTAATTAATAGTTTTGACGAAAATGACCCAAGACTTTTGCAAGCTTTTAACAAAGACGCACCTAATGAAAATATTCTCAAATACGTTAAAGATGATGAGTTTGCTACTGGTGCAAATCCTTCTTTTATTTCGATTAATAATCAACGATTATTAAGGTATGCAGATGCTATTCTTTTAGGGGCAGAAGCAATAGTTAGATCTGGAGGAGATCTCAACCAAGCTATAAGTCTTGTAAATCAAATTAGAGAAAGGGCTCGAAATTCTGCTGATTTTACATCTGCAGAACCAGCAGACCTTACATTACCAGCGAGTTCGGAAGAAGCGCTTGAATTGATTTTTAGAGAAAGAAGACTAGAGTTGGCGGCAGAAGATGCCCATCGTTGGTATGACCTCAGAAGAAGATATATTGCAGAAGAAATTGATTTAGAAGAGTTAAACTTTGACTCTAGTGACGCCAGATTTGATTTTCGAGATATAAATGTGAATTTTCCTTTACCTGATAGTGAAGTGATTTTAAGCCCCAATCTTAACCAAAACACAGGATATTAAGATTCGTTTTACCTCGTTTTAGCATTTAGTTATAAAAATGGACAACTAAAAGTTGTTCATTTTTGTGCTAAATCTAAAAAACACGAAGTAATAGCTAACATAAAAAATGTATGAGATTTTTTTTGCTGTCGTTTGTAATAGTCATGACTTCTTGTAGCGATAGCGATAAGGAAAATAAACTTTTTAAAATTATACCACCAGATCAATCAGGGATAATTTTCAATAATTCTATTCGCGAAACAGATTCTCTTAATATTCTGGACTACGATTACCTATACAATGGAGGTGGAGTTGGTATTGGCGATTTCAATCTCGATGGATTGCCTGATATTTTTTTCTCTGGGAATATGAAAAGTAGTGCTTTGTATATCAATAAAGGTGATTTCTTGTTTGAAGACGTAACTAATGAAGCCGGAGTAAAAACTAATCGATGGTGTACAGGAGTTTCAATTGTAGATATTAACAACGATCAAAAACCAGATATTCATGTTACAACAGGTCATAACCCAAATGGAGAAGGGTTTCCGAATTATTTTTTCATTAACGAAACAGAGCCTGGTGGGCCAGTAAAGTTTTCAGACAAAGCTCAGGAGATGGGACTAACTTCGAAAACCTATGCCATTCAGGCGGCTTGGTTTGATTATGATATAGACGGGGATTTAGATTTATTCCTTATTAACAATGCACTAGAGTCGTATCAAAAAAGTGTTCCCTATGGACCCAAAAAGAATAGTGAAGGGAAAAGTACAGATATATTATATAGAAATGATGGTCTAAAAAATAACTTACCAATTTTTACTGATGTTTCTCAAAAAGCCGGTATAACTTTAGAAGGCTGGTCTTTAGGTATAGTTATCTCAGATTTTAACAACGATAATTACCCTGATGTTTACATAGCAAATGACTTCTTATCAAATGATATCTTATACATTAATAATCAAAATGGTACGTTTACCGATAAGGTAAATCAATACACAAAACATCAGAGCCATAACAGCATGGGTGTTGATATTTCAGATATTAATAATGACGGCGCGTCAGATATTATTGCACTCGATATGCTTCCAGAAGATAATCTGCGTCATAAAACTATGTTTGGCGATATTATGTTTCATGGATACGAAGAGGCTCGAAGAAAGGGTTACAATCACCAGTATGTAAGAAATGTACTCCAGGTGAATAATCACGATGGTACATTTAGTGAAATTGGAAATTTTTCTGGCATCTCTGCCACCGATTGGAGCTGGGCTCCACTTATTGCCGATTTCGACAATGATGGCTTGAGAGATGTATATATTACTAATGGATATGTAAAAGAAATTACAGATTTAGATTTTATCGATAACTACAATCACTCTAATATGTTCGGGACGCCCGAAGCAAAAAGATCAAAACTTGTACAACAGTTAAACGGAATGAAAGGCGTCAAAAAATCAAACTTCTTCTTTAAAAACTTGGGTAATAATCAATTTGAGGATCAAACACAATCTTCAGGATTAAAAACTCCTTCTTTTTCTAATGGAGGTGCTTATGTTGATCTCGACCTTGATGGCGATCTTGATTTGGTAGTGAATAATATCAATGCTCCGGCACTAATCATTAAAAACCAGTTAATCGAAAATGAAAAGGTAGATAAGAACTTTTTTAAAATCAAATTCACCCAAGATAGACATGCCTATGGAGCTAAAATTTCTATCTTTTCAGAAAACAAGCAGTGGTATGCAGAAAATTATCCACAAAGAGGCTACTTATCTTCAGTAGATAATATATTACATTTTGGTTTGGGTGAAAAAAAACAAATAGATTCGGTTATTGTGAAATGGATAGATGGCAAAAAGTCCATATTCAAAAATGTTAAAATAAATACAGTAGTTGAAATAGGAAAGAATACATCTATTAATATTGATAGTTCTTCTCAAAATAGACAAACGAATCTATTCCATAAAGTATCTTCTTCAATTCTACCTTATGTTTCACAAGAGAACGATTTTGATGATTTTCGTAAATGGCCACTTCATTTTAGGTCATATAACAAATTGGGGCCTACAATGGCAGTAGGCGATGTAAACAATGATCAACTTGAGGATGTTTTTATAGGAGGATCGATTCACAAAACAGGTAGTTTTTATCTTCAAACCAAAGAAGGTAGTTTTCTTAAACATTCTGTTTTTGATTCGGTAGCAGCATCTTATGAAGATACAGGAAGTTTGTTGTTTGATGCCGATAATGATGGGGATTTAGATTTGTATTGCGTGAGTGGAGGTTCAGAATACTATGCGAGAACAGATAAATATCAGGATCGTTTATATCTTAATGATGGCAAAGCCAATTTTAAGTTAGCACCAGCAGCACTTCCTGAAATTAAAACATTTGGCAGCACTATTATTTCATTGGATTATGATAACGACGGGGATCAAGATCTTTTGGTAGGAGGTAGGGTGATAGCAGACCGATATCCTCAGGCTCCAAGAACATACTTATTGCGTAACGATCAGGGTGTTTTTAAAGATGTCACAAAAGATGAGTCCCCAGAGCTCTTACATCCCGGTATGATTACCGGTGCTGTAGCTACAGATTTAAACAATGATCAGTGGGTAGATTTAATTTTAGTGGGAGAATGGATGCCCGTTTCCATTTATTATAACAATAATGGAAAATTCATAAAAGATAAAACCACAAATGGTTTACAAAATTTGAATGGTTGGTGGAATTGTATAGAAAAAACTGATTTTGATAACGATGGTGATATAGATTTTGTTATAGGTAATTGGGGGTTAAATAACTCATTTAAAGCTTCTTTAGAACAACCATTATCACTATACGCCAAAGATTATGACAATAATGGAGCCATTGAGTCCATTTTTACTAAATACGTCCAAGGAGAAGAATATATAGTGCATCCAAGAAATACATTGACCAAACAATTACCCTTTTTAAGGAACGTGCTCAAAGATTATAAAACGTATGGCGAAACTCCATTTAAAAATATCTTTGGGTCAGAATTACTTCAGGATGCCTTAATTCTGAAAACATATGAATTAGCATCAATAGTTGTTGAGAATCATCATGATGGAACTTTTACATACAAAAAATTACCACCCGAATCTCAATGGTTCCCTGTTTTTGATTTTTTAATTGAAGATGTTGATCAAAATGGTCTTCAGGATATTATTGCAGTAGGTAATTATCATGGCACCGAAGTGCTTAATGGGAGATATGATGCAGGAAATGGAATTGTTTTATTAAATAAAGGAGACATTGCTTTTGAAACTAAGCTATCAAAGGATACGGGCTTTAAAGTGCCCGGAGAAGGAAGATGTATTGCAAAATTAAAACAAAGTAATGGTTTAGAGTTGATTGTAACAGGCGTTCAAAATGATAGTCTACAAATTTGGTCATTAAACAAAACGATAACCCCCAGTAAATAATATGTTTTTAAAACTTGGAATCTTACAAAAGTCGCTTATTCTTATATTTCTTTGTAGTTATTACTTGATTTGTGGTCAGGAAAAGCAAATATCCTTTAGTCTAAAAACAGTTCCCTTTAGCCAGCCAGGATCATTTTACACGATAAAAGAAGTACATAATGAACCCGGAACTCTTGAAATCACAACCGCTAAGCGAAGTGCTGTAACCTATCGTTGGGATCCTGATAAGGCCTGGTCAAATAATATATTCAAGTTACGTTTGATTCGAGATGGAGAATCGGTTTCATATCAAATTACTGTTTCACCTTGGGAACTTGTACTAAAACCTAAATCAGGAAAAGGTCAGGTGAAAATAACCTTAACCAATAAAGAAGATTTTTTATTTCAAATTCAAGATATTGAGGTGGTATTAGAGTCGTACCGTAGTTTAAAAGGAGTACACCAAAGATCGGAAAAAGAGGCAGGTTTTGTTCCTCATTTTTCAAAAACTACAGCCCAACTAAAAATCTTCGGACAAGGGGCGATAAGTATTCAAAACAAGAGTTTTGTTATGCAGGATAACGCCAAGGTTGCGGTTTTAAGATTGTCGGATTTTCCAAAACCATGGGAAGCAAAAGCTCCGAACTATCAAGAAACCATAGCGCAAATAAAAAAAGAATGGAGAAATTGGATGTCTAAAGCTCCAAAAGTTCCCGAAGAATTAGAAGAATCTCGAGATATTGCCTGGTACATTATGCGTAATATGATTGTTGGTCCCTATAATAATTATAGTCGTCAGGCTATATTGATGAGTAAAATGGGAATGAATCAGATATGGGCGTGGGATAATTGCATTAATGCCGTTTCGGTTGCCAAAGCCAATCCTAAATTGGCCTGGGATCAAATCCAGATATTTTTTGATAAACAAACAGAAACCGGTATGATCCCTGACCCAATCAATGATTATACCAACCAATACGGATTTACCAAACCACCCATCCAAGGTTGGGCTATTTTGAAAATGATTGAAATACAAGGAGAGCAGAAAGCTTTACCCTTTGTAAAAGAAGTATACGACCCTATGAGGCAATACATTAATTGGTGGTTCACTTTTAGAGATATTAACGGAAATAGTTTACTAGAATATTTTGATGGAGTAGATTCAGGTTGGGATAACGCTACTGTTTTTGATAAAGGCTGCCCTATCGAGGGCCCGGATTTAGCTGCTCATATGATTATCCAATTTCAAGCCATGGCTAAAATGGCAAAAATGCTCAAAAAGCCTGAAGAAGCAACGCAATGGAAAGAAAAACAAAAATCTCATCTTAAACTATTGCTTAATCGATTTTTAAATAAAAATAATCGATTTGAATACCCAAAAATTGAAGAATCTTTAGCACAAACTGAAAAAAATAAATCATTGATTCGCTATATACCTATAGAGCTGGGAAGTACATTACCTAAAGACATCATTGATGCTTTGGCAGAAGATCTTCTTCCCGGAGGAGATTATATGACGAACTATGGTTTAGCTTCAGAAAGCCCCAAGAGTGCTCATTATGAATCTGATGGCTATTGGAGAGGACCTATTTGGGCACCTTCGACGCTTCTTATTTTTGATGGGTTAGTGAAAGCAGGCAAGAAAGAACAAGCAAAAGAGATTGCGATTAGGTTTTGCAATATGGTAGCAAAAGATAATGGATTCTATGAAAATTATGATGCATTGACAGGAGAAGGCCTTCGGGATAAAGGATATACCTGGACAGCGGCTTCTTTTCTTATCATGGCAGAGTGGTTGGCCAAAAACCAGTGATACATCAAAATAACTTGTTCACTCATTTTTAATTATAGACGTAAATACAAATCAAGATATGGAGCTTCACTTTATTGATATTCTCATTATAATCATCTATTTGATCGGAACCATTTATATTGGGTTTTGGATATCAAAAAAGGCGTCTAGAAGCATAGATTCATATTTTTTGGGTGGCAATACAATACCCTGGTATGTACTTGGAGTTTCAAATGCATCAGGAATGTTTGATATCGCAGGAACCATGTGGTTGGTGTATGTTATGTTTGTCTACGGAATGAAAAGTGCTTGGATTCCTTGGTTATGGCCAGTTTTCAATCAAATTTTTCTAATGATATATCTCTCAATCTGGTTGCGCCGATCAAATGTGCTCACTGGCGCAGAATGGATTAAAACACGATTCGGAACAGGAAAAGGAAGCAACCTTTCTCACATTATTGTCGTTGTTTTCGCATTAGTAAGCGTTATAGGTTTTTTAGCCTATTCTTTTAAGGGTATCGGAAAGTTTGCAGAAGTTTTTCTACCATGGGATTTAACTCCAAACGAATACGCCCTGATATTTATGGGGATCACCACATTATATGTAGTAAAAGGAGGAATGTATAGTGTAGTTTTTACTGAGGTACTTCAGTTTGTCATCATGACTATAGCTTCTATAGCAGTTGGTATTATAGCTATGAATCTAGTAGCACCAGAAACTTTAGAGTCTATGGTTCCCGAAGGATGGAGTGACGTATTTTTTAGTTGGAAACTCAATATGGATTGGTCTGGGTTGTTAGAAGAAGCAAATAATAAAATTGCTAAAGATGGGTATGGGCTCTTTGGAGCTGTATTTATGATGATGCTATTCAAAGGTTTTTTTGTGAGTGCGGCAGGGCCAGCACCTAATTTTGATATGCAACGAATTTTAGCAGCAAAAACTCCTGTTGAAGCTTCGAAAATGAGTTTTATAGTTAATATAGTACTTAATTTTCCCAGATACATGCTAATTACAGGGCTTACAATCTTAGGAATCGTTTTTTTTACTGATGAGTTAAATGCCATGGGACCTGCTATTGATTTCGAACAATTGTTGCCAATGGCTATGCGTGAGTTCGTTCCTGTGGGGTTACTAGGGATACTCATTGCTGGATTATTGGCCGCCTTTATGTCAACTTTTGCAGCTACTGTAAATGCAGCTCCAGCATATATAGTAAACGATGTGTATAAACGATATATAAACCCCGAAGCAGGTTCAAAAAAGTTAGTGACATTAAGCTATATATCATCCTTTTTAGTGGTAGTTATTGGTATCTGTTTTGGTCTGGTCGTAGATTCTATAGATGAGGTTTTACAATGGCTCACTACCGGTTTGTGGGGAGGTTATACTGCTGCGAATGTTTTCAAATGGTATTGGTGGCGATTTAATGGATACGGTTATTTTTATGGAATGGCAGTTGGAATATTTTCAGCGATCACTTTTCCGCTATTGCTGCAATACACCGCATGGGTACCTCAAGGTTTGGGTGCATTCTCCGAATATTTAAACTTTTTGACAGATCCTAATACCCAGCCTATATTCCAGTTCCCACTGATTTTCATGTTTTCGATTATAGGTTGTCTTTTAGGTAGTCTATTAACTACCCCCGAGAATGAGGATGTTTTGAAAAAATTCTATAAAAATGTACGTCCCTGGGGATTTTGGAAACCTATCGATCAAAAAGTTAAAAGTGAAGATCAAAATTTCAAAAGTAACAAAAATTTTGGCCGCGATATGATCAATATTATAGTAGGAATCATTTGGCAAACATCTCTGGTGTTGATTGCGATGTTTCTGGTCACAAGAAATTTTACGTCATTAGGTTTAGCCGCCATAGTAGTTTGTATAACCTCAATTTTTTTGAAATTAAATTGGTGGGATAAAATGCACAAAGAGGAGAAATTAGAAATGGAAAATCTGAAATGAAAAAGTTACTTTATATAGTATTGTTATACTTGTATTTTTGTAACTTCAGTACAGGAATATCTCAAGAATTACCTCTTTTAAAGGTTTCAGAAAGTAAAAGATTCCTTGAAACGGAAGATGAAACTCCTTTTTTCTGGCTAGGCGATACTGCGTGGGAATTGTTTCATCGTTTAAGCTATGAAGAAGCCGAAAATTATATAAAAAATAGAGCGGATAAAGGATTCACGGTTATCCAGGCCGTTGTTTTAGCAGAATTGGATGGATTAACAACACCTAATTTCAATGGAGATTTACCACTTATTAATCAAGATCCTTCAAGACCTAACGAAGCTTATTTGGAACATATAGATAGAGTCATAGCGTTAGCGAACAAACATGGATTATATGTTGGACTACTTCCGACCTGGGGAGATAAATTCAATAAAAAATGGGGAGCAGGGCCTGAAATATTCACTCCAAAAAATGCAGCCGTTTTTGCAGGGATTTTGGCAAAGCGATATCAAGATAAAGGAGTGATCTGGATTCTCGGTGGAGACCGAAACCCCGAAGAAGATGAAGATATACAAATCACGAATGCTATGGCAATAGCTATTCGTAAAGTTGTTAAAGAAAAACAATTAATAACCTACCATCCTCAAGGGGGGTCGAGTTCAGCCGATTTTTTTGGAGATGCCGATTGGTTAGATTTTACACTTTATCAGTCTGGTCATAGTGACGCATACACACCAAACTATAAACAGACCAAGAAAGAATATAATAGAGAAAAGATTAGACCAGTAATTGATGGTGAACCCTGTTATGAAGATCATCCTATTTATTGGAAAGCCGAAAATGGATGGTTTAATGAATTTCATGCCAGGCGAGCTGGATATTGGTCAATGTTAGCAGGTGCTTGTGGACATACATACGGTAATCACAACATTTGGCAAATGTGGCAACCTGAACGGGATCCAATTTCTTCGGCAAGAACTCCTTGGCAGCAAGCGCTAGATTACCCCGGAGCCTTTCAAGCTGGATGGATGAAAAAAATTTTTGAATCTCGCCCATGGCATCAGCTAGTCCCCAATCAGAAAATGATTAAAAGTGGGCCTAATCACGGAGGTGGTGATGTGTTGGCCTCTATTGCTTCTGATCAAAGTTTTGCCATACTTTATATCCCTTATGGTAGCAATATTGAAATTGATTTAAGTCAAATATCTGGAACACAAAAAAGAGCATGGTGGTTCAATCCTAGAATGGGAAACTCAATGGATATAGGAATCATCAGAGAGGATAAAAACTATGTAGTAGATCCACCAGCCGATCCACAGGAAGGAAACGATTGGGTTTTAATTATTGATGATTATTCGAAACATAAAAAACTGCTTTCTAATGAATAAAATTAATTCTACACTTTATTTGTTGTTTTTCACAACAATCATGTTTTCTCAAGTATATGATATTAAAGATTTGGGAGCGAAAGGAGATGGTAAAACAGACGACACAAAAGTCATTCAAGATGCCATTAACAGAGCTTCAAGAGAAAAAGCTAAACTTATTTTTTCTGCAGGAATATATTCTACGGGTATGATTCATTTAAAGAGTAATGTAGAAATTGAAATTCTGCAAGGCGCCACCTGGAAGGCAATTCCGAACTTGTCTTTGTTTCCAGAAATTAAGTCTAATGCTGATTTAAGCCAAAAAGGGGGGTACACAATGAGTCGCCGTGCATTTATTTGGGGAGACGATGTCAAAAATGTAAGCATATATGGTCATGGCACGATTTATCCTAGTGGTGATCAACATGAAGCCTTTCCTATGAAAGAAGAAAACGGAGCAAAACGGCCATATGGAATCTATTTTAGGAACAGCAAAAATATTGTGATTAAAGACCTTCATTTGAGAAATTCTGCCTTTTGGATGTTGCGATTTTATTTGTGTACTGACATAAGAGTTCAGGGTGTTGATCTGTATAATCATGCTAATACAAACAACGATGGTATTGATATTGTAGACTGCCATCGTGTTGTAGTTTCAGACTGTGTGATTGATAGTTCTGATGATGCCCTATGTTTTAAGACCGAGGCTCCTTTTGGTACTGAAGATGTGGTAGTGACCAATTGTATCTTGAGTTCGACCGCTTCAGCGCTTAAATTGGGTACAGGGTCTTTTGGCACATTCAAAAGAATGGTAATGAGCAATATCGTAATTCGACCTACACGAGCAGAAAAAATAATTCACAACCTAAAAGTAGAAAAAGGAATTGATGGTATTGCAGTCATGAGTGTCGATGGAGCTGATATTGAGGATATTCGATTTTCCAATATTAGTATCAAAGGCGTCTTAGCCCCAATTTTTGTACGCTTAAATCAAAGACATAAGGTAACTCATTCCGAATATAAAAATGTCAAAATTACCCCGGGAACAATTGATGGGATCCATTTTTCGGATATCAGTGCAACAGATTGTGGGCCTATTGCTTCTAATATAGCAGGATATCCAAATCATCCTGTAGAAAATATTACATTTCGTAATATTAATATATCACTTTCAAAAACTGGCACATCTGCAGATATTAACAAAGAAGTACCCGAAAATGATCGGGGTTATCCTAATGCTATGATGTATGGAACAAATCTCCCTGTTTTTGGATTGTATTTTCGTCATGCCAAAAATATCATTCTAGACAATATAAATTTGATTCCTGCAATAGGAGAAACTCGAAAACCAATCTACTTTGAAGATGTAGAAACTGTTTTGATAGATAATTTATATCAAAACTTTAAACCCATTTCAGCTTCAGATATCATTCAAAATAAGGTAGTAGGATTTAAAATAACAGATTGATGAAATATTTAATAATTCTAGTTTTTTCGATATTCACCATGTTGTCCTGTAGTGAGGAAAAACATCGCAAAACAGAAAAAATTAGCAACCAGGTTGATCAACTTATTCAGAAGATGTCTCTAAAGGAAAAAGTGGGTCAGCTCAATATGCTAAAAGGATTGTATAGCACAGATATTTATGAGCAAGAAACTGATCTTGAAAAAGCAATTAAAGCAGGACAAGTGGGCGGAATTACTCCGTACACGGACATGGAACAACTGATAAAATGGCAAAAAACAGCTGTGGATAGTTCTCGATTGGGGATTCCTTTATTTTTTTCTTTTGATGTTGTACACGGATACCAAACGATGTTTCCTATTCCGTTAGCACAATCGTGTAGCTGGGATCTTAAAGCTATCGAAAATGCTGATCGGATAGCCGCGATTGAGGCATCTGCTTCAGGGATAAATTGGGTATTTGGACCAGTACTTGATCTTTGTCGGGATGCCAGATGGGGGCGTAATATGGAAACAGCTGGAGAAGATGCATATCTTGCCTCGCAGATTGCTAAAGCTCGAGTTCGCGGATATCAGGGTAAGAACCTAAAGGATAGTCTTACGGTAATGGCATGTGCTAAACATTTTGCAGGTTATGGAGCTGTAGAGGGTGGTCTAGATTATAATGCTGCCGAAATTTCAGAACGGCATATGCGAGAATATCATCTAAAACCTTTTAAAGCAGCGGTAGAAGAAGGTATAACCACGGTGATGAATGCTTTTAATACTGTAAACGGAATCCCAAGTACGCAAAATGACTTTTTACTCAAAACGATTTTACAAAACGAATGGAGTTTTGGAGGGTTTACAGTCTCTGATGCAAATTCAATTTACGAATTGATTCCACACGGTGTTGCTAAAGATCAAAGAGAAGCAGCTATAAAGTCCTTTAAATCAGGTTCTAACACAGATCTTTGGAGCGAAATTTATATGCAGGAACTTCCTAAGCTTATAGAAGAAGGAGTAATATCAGAACATCATATTAACGAAGCTGTTCGACGTGTTTTAGAATTAAAGCAAAAGCTAGGCCTTTTTGAAGATCCCTACCGTTATTTAAACCCACAACGACAGAAGAAATTTTTAGGAGCTGAAAACCATCGAAAAGCTAGTCGAGAATTGGCAACAAAATCATTTGTCTTATTAGAGAACAAAGATGCGATACTTCCGTTAGACTTAAAAAAATACAATTCAATAGCCTTAATTGGTCCTATGAATGACAGTCGAGAGTTTAGAGATCTTGTAGGTAATTGGGCAGCACGAGTCAAGGTAGAAGAAACCGTAACTATCGTAGACGCCTTCGAACAACGTATACGACCCGAAATCAACTATACGCAAACTGCAGGCTGCGGGCATTGGGGAAAATGTAAGGAAGATCAAATAAGAGAAGCAGTTACATCACTACAAAATTCAGATATTGGTATTGTAGTTTTGGGCGAAAATGGATATTCATCTGGCGAAGGTGGAAGCAAAACAGATGTTACTTTACCGGGTAACCAAGAAGAGCTTATAAAAAAACTGGCAGCTACTGGGAAACCTATTATTTTACTAGTAATGGCTGGTAGACCTTTAGTACTTACTGAAATTAATGAAGAGGTTGATGCTTTGATGCTTTGCTGGCAACCTGGCACCGAAGCCGGTAATGCCATAGTTGATATGCTCTTGGGAGAAGCGAATCCTTCAGGAAAATTAACGATGAGTTTTCCATACCATCAAGGTCAGGTTCCGATCTATTACAATCATTTGAATACAGGCCGACCTCCCAAGAATCCTGAAGATAAGCGCTGGGGAATCACAAAATATAGTGATGCACCACGAGAACCTTTGTATCCCTTTGGATATGGACTCAGTTACACAAGTTTCGAAATAAAACCACCAGAATTGAGCCATAGTCACATCAAAAAGTCAGATACTTTAAAAGTTTCAACCGTTCTAAAAAATACTGGGGATCGGTTGGGCGCAGAAGTAGTTCAGCTCTATATTAGAGATTTAGTGGCATCTGTTGCTCGTCCTATTAAAGAACTTAAAGCCTTTAAGCGTATTGTGCTGAAACCTGGGGAGGAGCAGGTAGTTACTTTTCAAATTACTGAAGAGGATCTAAAATTTTGGGATATTAATATGAATTTTATCGCAGAACCGGGTCAATTTGAAGTATACATAGGAAACTCATCTCATCATCTTAAAAAAGTAAGCTTTACTTTAAAACCCTAGCTCATGAAACAATTCGTTCGCTTGTTTTTTGTGCTTTTCAATATAGCTTGTCAAAAGCAAAATAAATTTTTAGTCCAAAGTTCTATAGTAGTCTGTATCATATTTGTTTTGCTATGTGGATGTAGATCCAAGGGAAAAGAAGCGTCTTTATCAAATTCTACAACCAAAAAAATCGATTACAGTTGGCTTGATAGTCTACCACATAAAGAAGGCTTATACTTTACAAAAAAAGAAAGACTGATTTACGAAAATGCAGACCCTGATCATTTGGTGCTGAAACGTATTTCTGTAGCAGACAGTACAATGGTAATTGCAGAGGCAGATGCTTTAGGTTACGGAGTAAGTTGTTTTATAAATGATGTGATTATCGTAGCACACTATGCCCGAGCTTGCCATTGGGGGTGTAGAGAGAAATATACCACCGGGACCTCAAGAGTGGTAGTAAGAAGGTCTTCAGATTATGGGAATACATGGTCGAATCCCTATCGATTAGACGTAGATATAGGTGGATTACCTGGTAAAGAATCTGCCATCGGCTGGGGGCTTGCTTTTTGTAAAGTAAAAGATACTGTGTATTTGGCTTCTGCAAGAGGTCTATTTTATTCTTATGATCAAGGAAAAAATTGGAAACTTCGAAAAAGTGGATTACGTAAAGGTCCAAAAGGGAATATAACAACGGGTATAGGAAATGGAAAGTTGCATATTGGTCCTAGAATGTTTTATTCAACCAAAGCAGGTTTTCTTCTTTTTGGCCAACCGGAGGCTATTCAGGAAGGAAAACTATTTGTTTGGAATTCGGTGGATTATGGTAAAAGTTGGAAACAAGAGATTATAAACACAGGAAATCCTGTAGTAACCCCTGTAGAGCCTACTGCGATTCAATTTGAAGACAATACATTGTTTTTTTTATCCAGGAATGGTAAAAACGGACAGGGTTCTAACCCGTCTCAATTTTTGTTTCATGTAAATGGTTCTGGAGATTACGAAATTCAATATCCAAAAATCAGTAATTGTAAGGTTACTGGGCATCAAGATACTCATGATGTTATCTATAACCCTAAAACAGATCAATTTGAAGCTACAATTAGTGATCGGTGTTATGATCACAGTGATTATAGTAAAATGGCTCTAACGCTTTGGACAATACCCAAAAAAGATGCACTTCTTGGTAAAAACGTATGGAAGTATATTGGAGACTATTTTCCTCCTATATCCTACGGAAGTGGTGCCGAGGGAACACATCCAGGGGGTAGTGTCATTGATGTAAAAAGGAATAAGCAATATTTACAGGTACATAGAGGGAAAGGTCATGCTATTTCTTCTTCTCTCTATCATCTGGAAAGAACATTAAATACTGATGTTTTAAAAGAAGTACTACACAAATCAGCCCAACAATAAATTTAGGATTAAAAATTCGGTATTATCAAGGGGGATGATTTCTTTTTTTTCGGAGTTTTTCAAATATTGATAATCTTGCAAGGATAAAAGATTTAATTATGATAGAATCAAACCCGAGTTACATATCCTTTGTGCTTCTGGGCTTTGTTTTGCTTCATCTTAGTTCAACTAAGTTCTTATGAGCATTTTATTTACATTTATCTGTGATTCAGTAGCCCTAGTCCGGATTGTTATTTTAACTAATAATATTATAAACAGGCACAAGCATCTGAATTGGATATAACTTTAGGATATTCGATAATTTGAAATATTTTAAATAAACGTTGTCACTTTCAGTTTATGATTAAAAAGACAAAAGCTTCGTAAATTAAATTATTACGAAGCTTTTTGCGGAGAAAGAGGGATTCGAACCCCCGGAGGTGTGACCCTCAACAGTTTTCAAGACTGCCGCATTCGACCACTCTGCCATTTCTCCTTTGCGGGGGCAAATATAAAACCTTTTTTACTTCTAAAAAGAATATTCTTAAAATAATTTTTACATTTCTAGTAGGAAGCCCAGTATTCCATTAATAATTTTATAGGAAATCAGTATCTTGTGCTTTCTTAATAAAACATTGATGAAACATATCGTATTACTATTTAGTTTGTTAATTCTTTCTTGCTGTAGAACCTCGCAAAGCACCAAAAACAGTGTGATAAATGAAAACAATCAAGCAACAACAACATCGAATATCACACAGTATGCAGAAAGCATTACTGCCAAAGAGTTAAAAGAGTACTTATATACTTTTGCCGGAGATGATTTTGAAGGCAGGGATACAGGAGAACCCGGACAGAAAAAGGCTGCTGACTATTTAAAAAAACAATATCAGCGTATGAGAATCCCCTCTCCTTTAGGGGGAGATGATTATTTTCAGGAAATACCAGAAAGCTATTTTAGAGGAGGCATTAAATCTTCAGAAAATGTTTTGGCCATAATTAAAGGTACTGAAAAACCAGACGAGATCATTGTCATTTCTGCACATTATGATCATGTTGGCATAGATAAAGACGGAAATATATATAACGGAGCCGACGATGACGGATCCGGAACGGTAACGCTACTAGAAATCGCCGAGGCATTTAACATGGCTAAGAAAGACGGCTTTGGGCCCAAAAGATCTATTTTGTTTCTTCATGTGACAGGAGAAGAAAAAGGCTTATATGGCTCTAGATTTTATACCGAAAACCCTGTTTTTCCTCTCGCCAATACTGTGGCCAACCTTAATATCGATATGATCGGTAGAATCGATAAAAAACATGAATCTAAAGATAAAAATAAGTATATCTATCTTATCGGGAGTGATCGATTAAGTACCGAATTACATGCTATCAGCGAAGAGGTTAATAATAAGTTTACAAAATTAGACTTAGATTATACGTATAATGCTAAAGATGACCCTAATCGATTTTATTTTAGGAGTGATCATTACAATTTTGCAAAGCATAATATTCCTATTATTTTTTATTTTAACGGTGTGCACGAAGATTATCATCAACCTACAGATACTGCCGATAAAATTGAATACGATTTGATGACAAAAAGAGCGCAACTAATTTTTTATACGGCCTGGGAACTAGCGAATAGATCTGAGCGCATCGTAGTAGATGGTATCGAAAGTGCTGGAGAGTAGAAAAATAAAAATGTAGTATTAAAATAAAGTGGTATATATGAATACAAAAAGCCCTTAATAAAGGGCTTTTTTAATAGGGTGGAAGATCGGTCTCGAACCGACGACCTCCTGAACCACAATCAGGCGCTCTAACCAACTGAGCTACAACCACCATTTAAATTTAGGCTGCAAAAATAAAGTATTTCTCTATTTCTACAAACATTTTTGGTATTAAATTAGATCAAAAATTGAATTGACAGCTGCATAGCGTTCTACAGTATAGCCTTCGGCATAATCTACGCCGATAATTCTTCCCAAATCAGCAGCTCTATAACGTATACTGTCTAAAAAGTTTTTACTTGATATCGGTGTTGTAGGTTCTTGGCTATTTGCATCATAGAATTGTGAAGCATAGGCTTGCACACTTTCGATTTTTTTCTCTATATATTGACTAACATCTACAACAAAATCGGGCTCAATAATTTTCCATTGGATATAGTGATACACTTGCTTAGGTCTCCAGGCTTCTTGTAATTCATTATTAAATAAGGTTTCTATTTTACTTAGTCCAGAGAGAAAACAAGAATCACTTACCAACCTACTTCCTCTACCATGATCTATATGCCGGTCATCTATTGCATTACATAACACAATTTCTGGCTTGTATTTTCGCAGTATTTTGATGATTTCTAATTGATGTGTTTTATCGTTTGTAAAAAAACCATCATTAAAACCAAGATTTTCGCGAACGCTTACGCCAAGAATTTGAGATGCTTTTTTGGATTCTTGGTCTCTTATTTCTGCAGTACCTCTTGTTCCCAATTCACCTCTGGTAAGATCTAGAATACCAACTTTTTTACCACGATCAACTTCTTTTGCTAATGTTGCCGCACAGCTTAACTCTACATCATCAGGATGTGCCCCAATAGCCAAAATATCTAATTTCATAGCTCGTGTTCTAATGCTGTAATTTTAATTTTGTCTATAGCTTGTTGTATATCTTGTATCAAATCTTCCTTTTCTTCAATACCTACACTAAATCTAAGGAGTCCGTTTCTAATTCCTTGCTCTTCTCTTTCTTGTTCAGACAATAATGCGTGCGAAGTTAGGGTAGGGGAGAGTATAGTGCTTTCTACTCCGGCAAGACTCATAGAACTTTTAATGAGTTGTAATTCTTTTTGAAATTTACCGGCATCTAAGTCTTTTTTCAACTCAAAAGAGAGCATACCGCCATAGCCACTCATTTGCTCTTTGGCAATGTTATGATCAGGATGCGACTTCAATCCCGGGTAATATACCGCTGCAACATCACTATGCTTATCAAGCCATTTGGCTAATTTCATAGCGTTCTTATTTTGTCTTTTTACTCTTATTCCTAAGGTTTTAATACTTCTTTCTAACATCCATACGGTAAAATCGCTAAGACTGCCTCCAAAATTTTTAGCGACCTGAAATATTTGATCTATATGTTTTTCTGAAGACACTACAGCTCCTGCCAAAATATCACTATGACCACCCAGGTACTTTGTAGCCGAGTGTAAAACAATATCAATGCCTAAAGTGATAGGGTTTTGATTTACAGGGGATGCAAAAGTATTATCAATCATCGTTATAATATGCTGTTTTTTGGCAAGGGCTGCTACAGCTTTGATATCGGTAATGCTCAATAAAGGGTTTGACGGAGTTTCAATGTAAATTACCTTGGTATTATTCTGTATTTTGTTTTGAAAATCTTCAATAGAAGATGAGTCAACATATGAAAACTCAATGCCATGTTTTTCGAACTCTTCATTGATAAGATTGGCTGTACCCCCATAGATTTGTCGTTGTAATACGATATGATCTCCTTTTTTAAGAAAGGCGAATAATGTGGTACTAATAGCTGCCATACCACTGCCAAAAATCAACGAGGCTTCTCCTTTTTCTAAAGCTGCAATTTTTTTACATAATGCTTCTTGATTTGGGGTATTAAAATACCGTGGGTATCTTTTTGCGTCTACATCTTCGAAAGCGTAAGATGTAGATAAGTAAATGGGCGAAACTGCCCCTTTAAATTGTTCATCTTTAATTTCACCAAGATGTGTACAAATGGTATTAAAACCTATTTCTTTTGAATGCATAACTTGAGAGATCATCTAGAATTTTTCAGCAACTAAATTAACATATTCCAAAGAAACCGAATAGCATTTAACAGGATTAAATTTGATTATAGCAGTTTATTGCTGTAACCAAGATGTAATTAATCGAATTTCCTAAAAATTTGGTATCGGGTATAACTTATAGATTTAGTGCTAGTAAGGTCATATCAAAGACAAATGTTTGTTACGCAAAATATAGCAGTATTACATAGTTAATACCCCCTAAACGCTAATTTAGGCTAGCACATTTATGCCATTTTGACTTTAGAAATATTTCTCATGATCGTCTGGAAGAACTGTTGTGTGTCGTAAGGTTTGATAATCACATCATTCATTCCTACAGATAGTGCTTGATTTCTAATTTCACCTTCTTCTACAGCGGTTAACGCTATTATCGGGATATGTGAATTAAACGTTCTAATGACTTTGGTAGCTTCGAGACCATTCATTTCGGGCATATTAATGTCCATGAGCACCAAATCGAATTTTTCTTTCTTAAGCATTTCAATCGCTGCCATTCCATTGCTGGCAATATTACAGGTATATCCTTTTTTCTTTAGGATGTTTTGAGTGACAATTTGATTAATTTTATTATCATCTACAATGAGTACATAAAAGTTACTTGTCCCAATACTTATATTTTCTCGGGATTGTAAAGAGATTTCTTCTTCTTTCACCGCTTTCTCG
The DNA here is from genome assembly GCF_017897595.1 of Aquimarina sp. U1-2. Taxonomy (GTDB): domain Bacteria; phylum Bacteroidota; class Bacteroidia; order Flavobacteriales; family Flavobacteriaceae; genus Aquimarina. The sequence continues at coordinate 81,887 of NZ_JAGKIK010000008.1, read as the reverse complement.
TAGGTAAGATCAAAATAGAATTCGGCACCTTTACCTTCCTGACTCTTTATCTTTATTTCACTTTTGTGTAACTGAATCAATTTTTTTACAATAGCAAGACCTAAGCCTGTACCTTCATACTCCTGATTTTCATTTTTTACCTGCGCAAAATTATCAAATATGGTCTGTTGTTTATTTTTAGGAATCCCGATACCATCATCCTTTACAATAAAACGAAGATCATAACTATCCTCATTTTTATCAAGACATTTTACAGAAACCCAAATATTACCGTTTTTTGTGAATTTTAACGCATTACCAATTAAATTGATAAGTATTTGTGATAGTCGAACAGAGTCTCCCAAAAGGGTAGTATTAATATTTTGATCAATATCTATGTGTACAGTGTTATCATTGCTTTTTTGTTTGGTATGTAAGGAGTTTACAATACCTTCTATCAAGGTTCGTATATCAAAAGAGACCTTTTCAAGTTTTACCTCATTAGTCTCTATTTTACTTAACTGTAGTACATCGTTAATGAGAGCAAGAAGATAATCTCCAGAAAATTTTAAAGATTCTAAATATTCGGTTTTTTTCTTTTTTTCAGGATCTTCCATCAGAAGTGAAGTTAAACCTATAACTCCGTAAAGCGGTGTTCTCAATTCATGACTTACGGTAGAAATAAATTGAGATTTTAAAGTTGAAACTTGTTCAGCAGTTTCTTTAGCACTTACCAATTCTTTATTCTTTTCGATGAGATCATTGTTAAGTTTCTTTTTCTGGATGTTATTATTATACGCACTAATCAAAAATGCCATTGAAATAAGAATTAAAATAATCCCCAGAATAATACTAATCTTCCATTTGGTCACCTCAGACTCTGTTTCTTTCTTTTCTGTTTCAGCCTGTTTAATCTTTTCTTCGTATTGATCAACTTCGTACTTGATATTTGCACGTTGCAATTCAATTAACTTTTTAAAGTCTTTTGCTCTTAAAATGCTCTGGAATTGTTTTTTCTGAAAATTATACGCCTTTTGATAATCTTGCTGTTTTTTATAAAGTGAAGACTTGGTTTCATAGGCAGACGCTAATTCTTCGTAATATGTTGAAATAAGTTCATCATTATTTTTTTTATTTTTTGTTTCCTCTAAAGAATATGAAATTGCTAGATTAATATATTCTTCTGCTGCTTCATATCTTCTGATATTTAAAAAATACCTTCCTAAGAGTCCATTTAATTTCGTTTTGTCCAGATTCGAAGATTCCTCATGAATTAGTTCTCGTGCCGGAGCCAAATATTCATAAGCACTATCAAAATCATTTCTTGAAATATAATACTGCCCCAAGTTGAGTAAAGGAGTAATCATTCTTACGGTATCATTTAACTCCTTAGCGAATTTATAGGACTTTTTATAATAACCAACACCTCTTGACCTAGTTAAATTGTGTTTAGTATACACTCGGGCAAGGTTATTGTATAAATCAGTTTCCAGGGTTTTACTATTTGAACTTCTGGCATGAGTCATCGCTCTATTATAATTACTCCTTGCCTTAGTGTCATTTTCACTAATTTCATAATTCTTGGCTATGATATTGTAAATATACCCCAAGCTTTTATCGTCATTATTATATATAGCGTTTTGCTTTGCAATTTTGGCAATCTCTAATGACTCTTCATATTTGTATTCTTCTTGTAGTTTTTCAGCTCTTTGAATATAACGCTGTATACTGTCTGAAACTAACATTTGTTGCGCTTCTAATGTTTGTGTTAAACTAATTAGAAATAAAAGAGTTATATGTAGAATACTGTTTTTCAAAAATAGGTTACTTAAGTAGTAAGTAATAAGCGAAAATACAAAAATAGATGAAAGGATATGTTATTCACCGTAAAAAAAGTACAATTTATCCGTAATTTTTGTAAGTAAAATGATTTATTTGTAGGAAATTGATAAGAATAGAGTAGGGGTATATGTTTAATTGGAAAAAACTATGTACATATAAATAATAAAAATTATGGAAGAAGTTTAATCACTTTACTACCTGTATCTTTGTGCTCATACTTTAAAAATTAACAAAACAAAAAACATTAAAATGGCATTTGTAGGTAAAAAATTCCCAGATCTAGACGTAGACGCGATGAATGATATGGGCGATACTTTTAAGCTTAACGTTTTGGAAGAAGCGAAGAATAAAAACAAAAAAGTCTTATTATTTTGGTATCCAAAGGACTTTACTTTTGTTTGTCCAACAGAGCTTCATGCTTTTCAAGAAGCAATAAAAGAATTTGAAAAGAGAAATACTATTGTAGTCGGAGCTTCTTGTGATACACCCGAAGTACATTTTGCCTGGTTAAATACCTCTAAAGATAATGGAGGGATTGAAGGGGTAACTTACCCAATTTTGGCTGATTCTAATCGTAATTTGTCAGGTACTCTGGGGATCTTGGATATCACCAACGAAGAATTTGACGAAGAAACAGGAGCTGTTATCGTAGAAGGAGATAATGTTACCTATAGAGCTACGTATTTAATCGATGAAGAAGGTACTGTTTTTCACGAAGGTATTAATCACATGCCTGTAGGTAGAAATGTTGCTGAGTTTTTAAGACTAATCGATGCATATACGCACGTACAAAAAAACGGTGAGGTTTGTCCGGCAAACTGGGAAGAAGGAAAAGAAGCTATGAATGCCAATAGAGATGGTGTTGCTTCTTACTTAGCGGCTAATTAAGATAAAATGATTTCAAAAATTTCTCTGGAAATTGCTTTTCCAGAGAAATTTTATACAAATACTAAAAAAACGTGGCAATGGTTCAAGAATTAAATGAAGATAATCTTTCACAACTTGTAGCTAGTAATGATGTAGTGGTAGTACAATATTCTGCGTCATGGTGTGGGAATTGTCGTATCATGAAACCCAAATTTAAAAAATTAGCGACTGAAAATGAAAAGGCGACCTTCGTCGTGGTAGATGCCGAAAAGTATCCCGAATCTAGAAAAATGGCGACTGTAGACAACCTTCCTACTTTTGCTGCTTTCAAAGATGGTACTTTTGTGAATCAGGTACAAACCAATAAATTTGATGTTCTTAAAGATTTAGTACATGAAGTTACCGATAATTAAACATCTTTCAGCATTCATAGAAGAAAATGATGAGGATTTTTTGGTGGAAACCATTGAAACATTAGAAACACTAACTGAAGTACCTTCACTCAAAGAAGAAGAATTAGACGTGATAGGAGAGCTTATCTCGAATATGTATGGTGCTTTAGAGGTTCATAAAATGGTACAACAAGGAACTCCTAAAAAAGAAGCGCTTAATAGCTTTATGCAAAGAGTTTTAGGGTCTATTGATACATAAAGAATATTAGTTACTAAATTATCTTAGGGCAAGCTTACTAAGCATTCGTTAAAAATAGCTCTTCAATTTTGAGGCACATTTCGGGGGTACTACATTCTTTGGCAGCGCTTATTAGAATTTCTGAAATTGAAGTGTCTACATTTTTTTAGACAGCTTTTTTTATTTTAGAAAACTTTATCATAGTTACCATTAATTCTTATTAATTTTAGGTACTAAATAAACAATCATTTCACATGGCTACAATAACACTAAAAGGAAACGAAATACAAACCAACGGACAATTACCAGAAGTAGGAAAAAAAGCTCCTGATTTTGAATTGGTCAAAGGTGATTTATCTACAGCTACCTTATCTAATTTTCAAGGTTCAAAAGTAATTTTAAATATTTTCCCATCCATAGATACCGGCATATGCGCAGCCTCGGCCCGAAAGTTCAACCAAGAGGCGAGTGGCCTTACTAATACGAAAGTGTTGTGTATTTCAAGAGATTTACCTTTTGCACAAGAACGTTTCTGTGCCTCAGAGGGTTTAGAAGATGTTATTAATCTTTCTGATTTTAGAACGGGTCAGTTTGGTAAGGATTACGGACTAGAAATAGTAAATGGTCCACTTCAGGGATTGCATTCAAGAGCCGTTGTCGTAATCGATGAAAAAGGAACTGTATTATATAATGAACAAATTCCTGAAATCACACAGGAACCCAACTATGCTCGTGCTTTGGAGTCACTTTCCTAGATTTGATACATGAGTAAAATTGCTAAATTTGTTGCTGGTAGGTTACGTGGTTGTGGTTATGCCTTTAAAGGTGCCCTATTATTAATAAAGACCGAGCCAAGTATACAAGTACAAACCGGTATTGCGATTATCATGACCGTATTAGGTTTCTACTACAATATTACTCCTGGTGAATGGATGCTACAAATATTTGCTATTGGTTTGGTTATGAGTATGGAAGGTGTAAACACGGCAATAGAAGCTATTGCAGATTTTATTCACCCGGATTTTCACAACAAAATAGGTTTTATTAAGGATGTAGCTGCAGGTGCGGTATTCATTGCTGCTGTTACTGCAATGATTATAGGTATCATTATTTATATACCCTATATTTTCTAATTAAAGACTTTTATAAGAAGGCTATCGTTAAGACTTTCAGAACGATGGAGAGATAATTTGGTTTCTTTATTTTTGAGGCGAAGCAATCTTAATTCTAATATTTTTGTGACTCCGCCTCTAAGACTCATTAGCTTCAAGATTTTTTTATTGGCACCGCCAAAGGATATAATACCCATAGGCTCGCCTCGAGGTAGTTTACTTTGCGAACTCTGGTCAAGAAAACTAAAATCTATAACCAAGAACTGGTTTGCGCTTTTTTCGCTTACGTCAAAGAAAGTGTAAACCAGTTCTAGTTTTAATAATTTATGGTGATGTATTCGGTTTTGCATTGTTGCGCACTAATGCTTCCTCTTCCCAGCACGACATAATTTGTTTGACCGTTGGCAGCATTTTTAATTTTTACAAAAAATGGATATTCACCCAGTTTAATACTTCTAAAATACCCTTTTGTGTTAGAGTTTACTTCTATTTCTTTGTAATCACCGTAGTATCCATCTTTCTGTTTTTTTTGAAGTGTTACCAAAACTTTTTTATTGGCGTTATTAATAAAACAAAAATCACCAAATCCTTCCATACAGTTAATTTTCGGAGAAGTAGTTACTTTTCCTAACGTATTTACATCTGTAAAAATATCAGGATTAGCTATAGTGTTAGTTCTTGTAGGAATTGGTGCAGCTGCAACCATGCCTAATTGATTTGTTGATCGTAACGGAGTTGAATGTGCATAATTTTGTTGTCTTTCTCTACTATTTTGATCATAAGGTAGCTGTTGATTACCAGTCAAGGTACCCGAATAATTAGGTGAGGTTTGCTGAGTTGGGCTATAGTTGTAAGTATTCTGTTGTGGAACTCCGGTTCTGGTATTTAGAGCGTTTTGAGTATTTTGATAAGGATTCGCTGCATGCTGAGGTACGGTATTATCTTTAGAATAGTAATTACTGGTAATATTTGGTTGAGTCGACGAATACCTTTGTTGAAATTGATTTGTAGACGACGAAGGATATCTATTTTGAGGAATATTTGATGATTGAGCATTCGCCAAATGAGAAAGTTGATTATACCCTTGGGTAGATTTATAATTTGACCCACTATACGTTTGATTCGTGAGCGCATTATTTTGATAATTTGCGTTATTTTCTGGCATCACCATTTTAAATCGTTCGTCTTGAGATAGTTTTCTCGCATTTTGTTCTTTGGTAATGCTTTTAACATCTTGGGTTCTAAACATAAACCCGTATCCATCATCGGTCTGAACGGTTAGATTTTCATTAAAATTAAATTCTGTTATTTTGCCAACGATAACACTTCCGTTTTGTAGTGTTATGACGTCTTGAGAGTCTTGTGCTATAGTAGTAAAACTAATGGTGCAAAGGATGAGTAATGCGAGTAACTTTTTCATGATTTTCTTTAATTTATTTTGATACATTTAATTTGTGTTTGAAGCTTATCAGTAACAGTTAATACCCTTTAATATAAATAGTTAGGAGAACTGAAATTCTTAATATTTGTATGTTGTTAGTATTAAAAAAAAGATGCTATCTCTATCTTACAAATTAATGATTATCAATATATTGTGTAGTTAAGTCTTTATTAAATAATATGCTAAAGTTTTATAAAAATTTGAATAAAAGCTATCTCGATTTTAATTTGTGTAATGAGCATTACTTTTAGCTTTGAATTACGTTATGATACTTTAAAGAAGGTAAATTTGGCGTGAGAGAATTCAGGTGAATCTGATAAAGTTCAAAGCTTTCGTATCTTCTTGCAATGAAAAACGCAATAAAAAGCAGGGTTTTTTAGCGTATACTATGGGTTTGCTAGATAATTTGAGTTGAACCCGCTTTATGCATTAGAAAATCTATTATGGCTTTAAACCGCTGCAAAACCAAGCACTACGTTGTATTTTTAAGTTTCACCGTAGTGGTGCTATGTTGAAACTTATAAAACACTCTTCCAATGCTACGTCTCGCCCAAAGCAATGCTTTGTAGTACATTTTCAACCCTCATAACGAAATTCTAATACATAAATCGGGTTGAAATTTTTGACGAGAAAATTTTTGAATCATTTTTACGTTCCAATAGAGATATTTGTATTTTTGCGATAAGACAACCATAAAATGGCTAAAAAAAAGGTAAGTACAAAAAGTAAAACAACAAGAAAAACCAGAACTCCACTTAAAGAAAAATTAGCATTATCTAGACAACAAAAGGTTGTTTTAGGAAGCTTTCTATTCTTTTTGGGGATAGGATTGTTTTTTGCTTTTATTTCATTTTTTTTTAATTGGAAGATAGACCAAAGCGAAGTTTCTCAGTTTTATAATAGAGCATCTTCTCCAAAAAATTGGCTTAGTAAGTTTGGAGCAACAGTAAGTCACTTTTTCATATTTCGAGGTTTTGGTGTATCCTCTTTAATTGTACCTGTGCTTACTTCTTTAACCGGAATTTATCTTTTCTTTGATTTAAACAAAAAAAAATTAGCAGGATTTTGGTTTTGGGGTACATTAGTCATGATATGGATTGCAATTATTCTTGGTTTTGTTAAAAAAGAAAGCGGTTTATTAGCTGGAGTAATTGGCTACGAAACCAATGATTTTCTACAAGACTACGTAGGTTTTATAGGTACTGTTCTCGTTCTGGCATTTTTTGCTATTGTTTATATTGTCGTAAGGTTGCGATATACTCCAGAAAAATTGACGGCTTCTTTAAAAAATACACAACAATCAATATCCAAAGACTTTGAGTCTGCTACCGTAGCTTCAGCAACAACTAATAATGATTCATATACACCACCGACTACGACTGATTCGGGATCAAGTATTAAAGAAAAAATAGATGCTATCATTGCCAGATCTAAAGAAATTGGCAAAAAGGAAGAAGAAAAAAAGAATATTCCTAAGAGAAAAGAAACCAAACCAGAACCCTCTACTAATGAAATTACATTAAGTCCTTCAATTAATGATTTTTATGGTAATCCCGATAATAGGGACAATGAAATTCCGGAGAAAATTATAATAAAATCTGAAGATAACCCCGAAGATATTGCTATGGAGGTCGAAACAGTAGAAGAGGAAGAGGTAGTAAAAAGTGTTAGTGCCAAGTTAGTCAAAGATTTTGGAGAGTTTGATCCAAAGTTGGAGTTAGGAAATTATAAGTTTCCGGCAATTAATCTTTTAAAGGATTATACTACAAAAGCCGGAGGTATTACTATTGATCAAGGTGAGCTCGAAGAAAATAAAAACCGAATCGTAGAGACCTTAAAAAATTACAAAATAGAAATTGCGCAGATTAAAGCTACGGTAGGTCCTACTGTTACACTTTATGAGATCGTACCCGAAGCTGGGATACGTATCTCTAAAATTAAGAATCTTGAAGATGATATCGCCTTGTCATTGGCAGCCTTGGGTATTCGTATTATCGCTCCAATACCAGGAAAAGGCACAATAGGTATTGAAGTTCCGAATAAGAAATCTACAATCGTCTCGATGCGTTCTGCCATTGCATCATCAAAATTTCAGAATGCCGAAATGGAATTACCGCTATCATTAGGTAAAACTATATCCAATGAAACATTTGTAGTAGATCTTGCTAAAATGCCGCATTTGCTTATGGCTGGTGCCACAGGTCAAGGTAAATCGGTTGGGCTTAATGCGATATTAACCTCTTTACTGTATAAAAAACATCCGGCAGAGGTGAAATTTGTATTAGTTGATCCTAAAAAAGTAGAACTCACGCTTTTTAATAAAATTGAACGGCATTATTTAGCAAAATTGCCTGATACCGATGAGGCCATTATTACAGATAACACTAAAGTAATCAATACGCTTAATTCGTTATGTATCGAGATGGATGCACGATACGATTTGCTTAAAAACGCAATGGTGCGTAATATTAAAGAATACAATACAAAATTTAAAGCCAGAAAGTTAAATCCTGAAAACGGACATAGGTTTCTGCCTTACATCGTGTTAGTGGTAGACGAGTTTGCAGACCTTATTATGACTGCAGGAAAAGAAGTTGAAACCCCCATCGCCAGACTAGCGCAATTAGCAAGGGCTATCGGTATACATTTAATTATTGCTACGCAACGACCATCGGTTAATGTTATTACAGGTATGATTAAGGCTAACTTTCCCGCTCGAATCGCGTTTAGAGTGACTTCTAAGATTGATTCTAGAACTATTTTAGATACAGGTGGTGCAGATCAATTGATTGGTAGGGGAGATATGTTATTTACCCAAGGTAATGACGTCATTAGAATACAATGTGCTTTTGTTGACACTCCCGAGGTTGAACGTATAACAGAATATATTGGCAGTCAAAAAGCGTACCCAGATGCACATTTGTTACCAGAATATGTAGGGGAAGAAAGTGGCACAGGTCTTGATATAGATAAAAGCGATAGAGATAAACTTTTTAATGAAGCTGCAGAGGTTATTGTAACAGCACAACAAGGATCGGCGTCTTTATTACAAAGAAAATTAAAATTAGGATACAATCGTGCAGGAAGACTTATAGATCAGCTTGAAGCTGCCGGAGTTGTAGGACCTTTTGAAGGCAGCAAGGCGAGGCAAGTTCTGGTTACTGATCTTGTATCGCTTCAACAACTTTTAGAAAATGAAAAATAATTAGATCTTTATCAACACTTGGATCCAAAATATAGATCAGTTTATTACGATATAAAGAATACAATACTAAGATGATAAAACAAATACTACTTTTACTAGTTACTTTCGGAGCTATTACAGTACATGCTCAAAATGCCAAAGAATTGCTTAATGAGGTGTCTAATAAGGTAAAAAACTACGATAATATAGTTATAGGTTTTAAATATAGCCTTAACAATCCTGCAGAAAACGTATCTCAAGAAACCAGAGGAGATGTTACCTTAAAAGGAAATAAATATGTGCTCAATTTGATGGGTACAAAGCAAATGTACGATGGTAAGAAACTACATGTAATTATTCCTGAAGATGAAGAGATTAATATTTCAACTCAAAACGAAGAAGACGCTGATAGTGTAACCCCTTCAAAAATGCTTACGTTTTATGAAGAAGGATACTCCTATGCTATGGATATTGTACAAAATGTAAATGGAAGGAAAATTCAGTACGTAAAATTAACCCCAATCGATTCAAAAAGTGATCTTAAAGAAATATTGCTTGGTATAGATAAGCAAACTTTGCATATCTATAAAATGATACAGAAACAACACAATGGAACCAACGTAACTATTACAGTGAATAGTTTTAAAACAGATCAACCTATATCTAAAACATTATTTGTATTCGACGAATCAAAATATGCGAATTACTATATTAATCGATTAGATTAAAATATCGAGTTGGTAAATAAGGCAATGGTATTACCAATTTAAAGAACGCATATAGAGTAAGAGATGTATATTCTTGAACAAATAATAGTCTCGGGATATTAACATTAATTTTTTTCTGTGTTTATGTATCTAATAGTATTTCTGTAAGAATTTTATAAAATACCTAAACTGAAAAGCGATTTAGAAAAACAACAACGTGAAGATTCTGGATAAATATATACTAACCACTTTTTTAAAAACATTTTTTCCGCTTTTTATTATTATAATGTTCATTCTATTACTGCAAACTATCTGGTTATTTATATCAGAGTTAGCAGGAAAAGACTTGGATTTTTCAGTGATTCTAAAATTCTTGACTTTTGCGACACCTAGGTTAATTCCTATGGTACTTCCACTTACAATACTGCTTACTTCGATTATGATTTTTGGTAATTTTGCTGAAAACTACGAGTTTGCGGCTATGAAATCTTCCGGGATATCGTTGCAGAGAGCCATGCGTACACTATCGGTATTTATCTTTTTTGTTGGGATTGGTGCTTTTCTATTTTCAAATACCGTCATACCTGCTTCAGAAAAAAGATTTATCAATCTTCGTAAAAATATCGTAAAAGTGAAACCTGCTATGGTTATTACGCCCAACCAGTTTAATGATTTAGGAGATATCAATATAAAAGTAGCCGAAAAATTTGGAGATAATGATCAGTTTTTAAGAGATGTAATTATTCACAAAAAAGCTGCCAGACCCGGAAATTTTACAGTAATCAAAGCAACTGATGGTGAATTGCAAGGCAATGTTAACTCTGATTTGATTACCCTTATATTAAATGATGGTAATTATTATGATGAAATACAGCAGCAATCCAGGAAACGCCGAAATAAGATGCCTTTTGCCAAAACACACTTCGAAAAGTATGTGCTTAATATAGATTTATCGTCTCTGGGTAGTGTAGATATGGATGCTCAGCAATATCAAAAAGGGTACAACATGCTTAATGTTAATGAACTTGATCATGAAATTGATACCTTATCCACACAAGTCAACAAAGATATTACGAGACTAAAAACAGAGATCAACAGGCGAATTGGATATAATGGATTAAACAAAAATTTGAAAATCGATAGTACGCATCTTACAACCAAAGACACGATAGCGTTAATGGATCATTTCGATGCTACTCAAAAAATTCAAATTTACCTAAGTGCTATTTCAAATACCGACGGAGTTATCAGAAAACTGAAATCCCAAAATGATAGAATGGTAAGAACCAGAAGAGCCATAAATAAGTACGAAATGTCACTACACGATAAATACGCTTTGGGTATTGCCTGTATCATTCTATTTTTTGTAGGAGCACCTCTAGGAGCTATCATTAGAAAAGGGGGTATGGGATTACCTATTGTTATTGGTGTTGCTTTGTATTTGACATATCATTTTATCGGGATTTTCGCTAAAAATAGTGCTGAAGAAGGCGGAATTCCGCCTTTTATTGGATCTTGGCTTTCTACATTTATTATTTTTCCGCTTAGTATTTATTTAACATTGAGAGCTACCGCAGATCGTGGAGTCTTTAGTTTTGATAATTTCGTTCAGCCGATTCGGAATTTCTTTGCGAAACGATTCTCGAAATCTGACAAATAGATTTCTTTTTAGATATCTTTGCACAAACAAATTAAGAGTAAGTAGTATGTCGCAGGTAACCGAAGCCAAAAAAAAATTTGAGTTAAATACTATAGCAGAAGCCATAGCAGATATTCGACAGGGAAAAGTAATTATTGTCGTCGATGATGAAGATCGCGAAAATGAAGGTGATTTTATTGCTGCTGCAGAAAAAGTAACTCCCGAAATGATCAACTTTATGGCCAAACACGGGAGAGGACTTATTTGTGCACCACTTACTGAAGATCGCTGTAACGAGCTTAGTTTGGACATGATGGTTCAAAATAATACGGTATTACACGAAACACAATTCACAGTTTCTGTAGATTTAATCGGTAATGGTTGTACCACAGGAATTTCGGTACACGATCGAGCCAAAACCATTAAAGCTTTGGTAGATGAAAACACAAAACCTCATATTTTGGGCAGACCCGGACATATTTTTCCGTTGAAAGCAAAAAATGGAGGTGTTTTACGACGTACCGGTCATACCGAAGCTGCTGTAGATTTAGCAAGACTAGCGGGGTTGCAACCTGCAGGAATTTTAGTAGAAATCCTAAATGAAGACGGGACAATGGCTCGCTTGCCACAATTGGTAGAGGTTGCCAAAAAGTTTGATCTTAAACTTATTTCGATAGAGGATTTGGTAGCATACCGTATGCAGCACGATTCTCTTATAGAAAAGAAAGAGGATTTTGATATAGCTACACGTTTTGGTAATTATCGACTACGAGCTTACAAACAAACTACAAATAATCAAATTCATATTGCACTTACGTTAGGTTCTTGGACTCAAGATGAACCTGTATTAACCAGAATTAATTCTACTTTATTTAACAACGATATTTTAGGAACATTAACCAATAACGCCGATAAGCGGCTTGATGCAATGTTTCAACGTATTAATACAGAGGGTAAAGGAGCTATTGTTTTTATCAATCAGGAAAGTACGTCATTTAATCTGCTTAACCGTATCAAATCGCTGCGAGAAATACAAAATGGAGATGATGTGGTTAAGGCTCCAAAAATCGTTATGGATAGTAAAGATTTTGGTATTGGAGCCCAAATATTACATGATATCAATGTGCGCAAACTTCGGTTGGTGTCAAATTCGGAACAACAAAAACGTGTAGGGATGATTGGATACGGGTTAGAGATTGTCGATTATGTAGCCTATTAATTTTATAATATACTTTGTATCGCTTGTACCATTTTTGAACCTCTTTGGTGTACTTCTTCTTCCGTCCAGTTTAGTTTGATTAAACAGGAAACGGTTCTTCCCATCCATGCATCACTTGCTGCAAAAGATTTGTTGTTCTTTTTTAACCTGGTTTGAATCTCTTCAGATAGGGGGTGTATAGATTTTTGTTCGAGCAAATGCTCCCATTTTTTATAGTAATGCCAATTGTTGTCAAACCAATAAAAGCAAGCGTCAACGTTGTGATTACCCAGTGCTTTGTGAGCGTTTCGTGCTAAATTTTCATTCGGTAAAAATATATTTAGAAAAGCATAGCTTTCAACCCCATTTTCAGGAACTCTTCTAAAAGTTACTTCAGGAATTGCAGATAAAGCATCTCGAAGAATGGTATAATTTTTTTTCTGAATGGCTAGCGTATGATCTAGTTTTCTCAATTGCGCTATACCCACTGCAGCATTTAATTCTGATAATCTAAAATTGTATCCTAAAAACGGATGTGTTTCAGCACCGCGATCATTACCCATATGATCATGACCATGATCCTGGTACTTGTGTGCTCTTTCTGCAATTTTTTCAGAATTAGTGATTATTCCACCTCCTTCTCCGCAAGTAACTGTTTTTACATAATCAAAAGAAAAACATCCTAAATCTCCATAACTTCCCAAAGGCTTTCCTTCATAAGTACCTCCAATCGCCTGACATGCATCTTCTAATAGAATAAGATTATGTTTGCCACAAATGGTTTTAAGCGCTTTTAAATCGGCCATCGATCCACACATATGCACTGGCATTACAGCTTTTGTTTTAGAAGTAATTGCTTTTTCAACTGCTTCAGGATGTAGCGTCAAGGTATCATCAATATCGCATAATACAGGGATAGCTCCTACAGATAATATGGCTTCAAAACTAGCAACAAACGTAAAGGTAGGCATTATGACTTCATCACCCGAGCCTACTCCTGCACAAGCCAAAGCTACAGTAAGGGCAGCTGTACCGCTAGATACTACTTGTGCATATTGAGTTTCCATTCGTTGAGCAAGATTTTTTTCTAGTTCCAGCGCTTTATGATGGCCATTTCTCATGGCGTCAAACCCGTAGCGCATTAAAACTCCGTTATCTAATACATCCTGAACTTCTTTCTTCTCTTCTTCCCCAAATAGCTCAAATCCTGGCATAACACTTTTCTATTAAATTTAATTCAATTGCAAATGTATCGAAAAGAGTTTTGATTTTAACTGATAATGCATTTTTTAAGCTGGGTTCAATTATTATTTTGTTGAATAGTATCCATTACACTTTTGCCTGTCTGGTCAAATTCAGTCGAGACTTGATTTTAAGCTTGTTGGATTTACTAACCTCTCGACTGCGCTCGAGGAGATAGTGCGATAGGATTGATTGTGGATATTCATTAATTTCCTTAAATTTATATTGAATGATAGTTCGATCAGGTACGTTGCTAAAACAGTATAAGCTAATCTTATTTTTCATGCTACAAATAAGGTTAAATGCCGCTTTATTTTTCTTTTTTTTGAGTGTATCGGGACAGAACGAAAAAGCTCAGGTCATTACCGGGCAGGTTTTTTATGAAGATGTTCCACTTAGCAGCGTGGCTATAGGTCTTAAAAACGCTAAGAAAAGTACAAGTACAAACAATAAAGGGTTTTTTACTATTACCGTGAAAAATAAAGATACTTTGGTGTTGTCTCATATAGGATTTCGTACCAAAGAATACGTCATTAAAAATTTGAATACAGCCTTGACTATTAAAATGTATCCTCTCTTAGCCGAATTAGACGAAGTCGACATTTCTTTTAAAAAGCATTCTTTAGTACATAATAGCCAGTCAAGAAAGCCGAAAGAAATTAACTCGGTTTTCGGAAACGAAATACTACGAAAAAAAGGACAGCATATCGATTATGTAAGCGGGAGTACTTTAAATCTGGCTGCACCAGAAACTGTAGGTAGGCCAGCTATCGTAAATGCGCTTCAAGGAAGAGTGGCCAATTATCGGATAGCACCCGATGGGAATGGAGTAATTTTAAGATCTAATAACTCTATTAATCTTACTAATAATGCGCTATGGGATGTAAATGGTACTTTGTATGAAGGTTTTCCACCCCCCATAGACCTCACTACTATCGAAGATGTATTTGTAATAAAGGGTCTTGCAGGGGCATTACGATACGGAACTCTGGGATCAGGAGGTGTTATCGTAATTAAAACCACTACTAATTTGGCTCCTTCAAAAAGCAGTCGTACAACTAAAATTAACACTAACACGTCGTATTACAAAAATGATGCATTACCCATTACAGAACTTACAAAGCAACAGCTTGGCATACTACCTGTCGAGAAGAAGCAGTTTGCTAATTATGCGAATAGTTTAGGTCATGATATAGCGTCTCTTAAAAGCTTAGCATATCAATATCAAAAAATTGGATACGATTCATTAGCATTGCCTATTTACAGAAAGATTATTGCGCTATTACCAACAAATGACCAGGCTTATCGAGATTTGGCTCAAGCTTATCTAGATAATAATAAACCTTTTGATTCATGGAAAACATATATGTCACTTTTGGAAATGAATGAAGAGAATTTTCCCGAAGGTATAGGGAATCTAGTGTTTCATGAAATGGAGAGGTTGTACGTAACAGAAAATTTTCAGAATAAAGTACACACTAAGTTTACTCCTGAAAATAAGTTCGGAAACTCAGAAAACGCGTCAACAAGAATTGTATTCGAATGGTCTGATCGAAACAAGAATATTTGTATAGAAATTGTTAACCCTCACAATCAAGTATATAATCAATGTTTTGGTCCTAAATACTCTGGTTGTAAACAAGCTGCTGTAGCCTACTATTTAGACCACACCCTCACTGGCGAATGGCAATTTAATTGTCAACCTCATATGCTTTCGCGGGAAGAGCAGTATCTTAAAATAACAGTTTTTCCAAATTGGAATTCCCTTCAAAAAATAGATAAACAAATTAAAGTGTATCGTTTTGAAGATATGCACACGCAAAAGTATCAGGTGTTACGATTAAAAAACTGAACAGGTTTTTAAATTGCTCGATCTATCCTTTTATCTAATTATATAGTTATTTGAATATCCGCTATAAATCATAAAATTAACTTTAATGTCTGGTTGAGCGCAGTCGAGATCTGATTTAGAGCTCGTTGGATTTACTAACCTCTCGACTGCGCTCGAGGAAACAGTGCGATATGATTGATTACGAATATTCATTTATAGTTATTACCGTTTCCGACATAGAACGCCGTACTTTTTTGAACTGCGAAAACATATCATCTTCTGCTCTATACCCAACGGGTAACACAAGAACCGACGATAAACCTAGTGCCGTTAATCCCAACTGCTCATCATATTTTTGGGGTAAAAATCCTTCCATAGGGCAGGCATCGATTTTTTCAATTGCACAGACTGTTACTATATTTCCCATAGCCAAATAAGCCTGTTTGGTAGCCCAAGCGGCTATTTCTTCTGAAGGCTTATTTTTAAATGAATCAACCAGATGCTTCTTATAAGGATTCAATATTTCGTCAGGAGTGTTTCTGGTGGTTTTTACTGTATTAAAATATTGAGTAATGTACTGCTCTCCAATTTCATTTTCTATACAGAAAACTAAAACGTGAGAAGCATCGGCAACCTGTTGTTGATTCCAAGAAAATTCAGTTAATTTTTTTTGAAGTGTCTTATCACTAATAATAACTAATCTTAGAGGCTGAAGGCCATACGACGTCGCTGTTAAATTGAAGGCTCTAGTAAGTACATCAATTTTAGGCTGCGGAAGAATTTTTGTACGATCAAACTTTTTGGTGGCATATCGCCAACGTAAACTTTCTAAAATATCCATTCAAAGTTTTTTGATATGTTGCTAAGATACTATGATAAGATTTACCTTTGATGTAAAATTTGATAAGAAAAAACTATAGACGAATTCAAATTAAAAATGCTCAATCTACTACAATAAACTCCTGTAACTTTCTTCAATTTGGTAAAATAATATTGTTTGGCACTTATATTTAATAATTTTTGACTTTCGTAGTGTTGCTATGTAAGAACTCATCTTGACTTTTTATAATTTGCTACAAAATGGTCTTTTTTACTTACTTTTTATCATTTTTGAGTTCCTAAGTATAACATCTTCATTTTTAGCCCAAATCAAAAAAGTTTATATCAATTCAATAGTAAAAATTAACTGAATATCGATTAAGACTCATTATTAAAAGATCACCCTGAACTTGTTTCAGGGTCTCAATTCACAAAATTCTAAAAACCAAAATTTTACGTGATGCTTAAACGAGCCTGTGCTGGATTCGTTTCAGTATTCAGCATAACACAAAGAAAAAATTAGAACTAATTTTGGATATTTGATAAACAATTAATGGTCCGTTATTATACCTAAAATTTAACTGAGAAGTCATCCTGAATTCATTTCAGGATCTCATTAAGTTTATTTTCAATAAATTAAGATGAGAAGCTGAAACGAGTTCAGCTTGACGCAAACCGTTTAGGTTAAATTACGGATATTTGATGAAAAAATATATGAATACTATTGACAAATTGATTCAAAAGTCTGAAACCAGAATTTTTAAAGCGGTATTTCCAAATACTACAAATCACTATGAAACGCTATTTGGCGGAACTGCCCTACAATTGATGGACGAAGTTTCGTTCATTTGCGCTACCCGATTTAGTAGAAAAAAAGTGGTGACTATTTCGACAGATAAAATTGATTTTGAAAAACCCATACCCGAGGGGACTATCATAGAACTTGTAGCCAAAGTAAGTGAAGTTGGCAGAACAAGTTGTTTGGTAAAAGTAGATATTTACAAAGAAGATATGTATAGCTATGATAGAGAGTTGGCGGTTTCAGGACATTTTAAGTTTGTAGCTATCGATAATCACAAAAATCCGATACCTATTATCGATCACAAGGATTAAGAAAAGTCGATAGGTTTCGTAATTTTGATCGCTTTGCTTTGTAATGGTTTATGAATTTGTCAATTCTTTAATTTTTATTCTGAAAGCAGCAAAAAATAAGGTCATAAAAGGGCTAAGCCAATTAAAAATTGCATAGAAGAAATAATCTGCAACTGGAACCCCAAGTACACCACTTTGGTAAGCTCCACAAGTGTTCCAAGGAATCAAAACTGAAGTAACCGTGCCTGAATCTTCAAGAGTTCTACTCAGATTTTCTGGAGCGAGTCCTTTATCTTTAAATGCTTTGGCGTACATTCTACCGGGTACTACAATAGCCAAATATTGATCTGAGGCTGTCACATTTAAAGCCAAACAACTTACTACGGTACTGGCAAACAAGCCAAAAACCGAATCAAAAAGGCTTAGCAGCGCTGCACTAATTTTAGACAGTGCCCCAATAGCATCCATAACACCACCAAATACCATGGCGCAAATAATAAGCCAAATAGTACCTAGCATTCCAGACATCCCGCCAGCAGCGAATAAGTCGTTAAGTTGTACATTGGTCGTCTCTACCGAGGTATCTACAGTCATTGCTTTCATCACACCTACATACGCCGAATTAAAAGTAAGTTGATCGCTCCCCGCTATTTTTATTACAATATCGGGTTGCGCAATAATGGCTGCTATCGCTCCGAGTAAAGTTCCGGCAAGTAGTGCAACAAGTGGTGGTGTTTTTTTTATAATCAGAGCGATTACGATGATAGGAACAATAAAAAGCCATGGAGAAATTGTGAACGCTCCTTTAATGGCTTGTAATTGTTCTGTAATCTGTGGAGTTCCAGAGGTATCAATAGCAAAACCTATACCTATAAAAACAAGTAAGGTGATCACAATAGTAGGAACAGTAGTGTATGTCATGTATTTGATATGAGAAAATAGCTCACCACCGGCCATTGCTGGTGCTAAGTTTGTTGTGTCTGATAGTGGAGATAATTTATCTCCAAAATAAGCTCCAGAAATTACAGCCCCGGCAGTCATCCCGAGAGAAATACCTAGTGTGTCTCCTATACCTATAAGTGCAATACCCACAGTAGCCGAAGTGGTCCAAGAGCTACCTGTCGCTATAGATATGATAGCACAAATGATAACACATGCTGCAAGGAAGATGGTAGGATTAAGAATTTGTAATCCATAATAAATCATAGTAGGTATTATTCCACTAATTAACCAGGTGCCAGCCAGCGATCCAACCATTAACAAAATAAGTAATGCTCCGGTAGTTGATTTTACATTTCTAGCGACCTCTTCCATCATTCGAGTGTATGGGACTTTGTTAAAAAAACCAACTATAGCGGCAACTGCAGCACCCAATAATAAAATAAACTGATTGCTACCACTTAAAGCATCATCACCAAATTGATAAACATTGTAAAATAACATGCCAACCAAAATAACTACCGGCACTGCAGCTTCACCGATACTCAGTTCAGGATTTTCTACTGGATTTTCATTTCCAGAATCTATAGAAGAGGTATGCTTACTTTTCATAAACTATATTCAAAATTTTGTAGTTGTAATGTTACGATATTAATGAAATGTATGCAATGTATACTAAGAGTTTAATTTTGATTTTAGTATGCATTTAAAAAGGTAATAAAGTAAAAATTAAATAATTTTTAAAATATTTATGTTTTTTATCGATTTTAATTGCTTTTTATCGATAAATGTTCTATTATTGTCTTGTCATTTATTATAAGTGATTAAGAGATAACCTACTTTT
The DNA here is from genome assembly GCF_017897595.1 of Aquimarina sp. U1-2. GTDB lineage: Bacteria > Bacteroidota > Bacteroidia > Flavobacteriales > Flavobacteriaceae > Aquimarina. The sequence goes on along the minus strand of NZ_JAGKIK010000008.1, from coordinate 62,521 downwards.
GAACTAGATCTCAAAAAAAGTAAGAGAAAATTGGAATTGATCGAAGTAAACTTTTTTTGCCCTTAAAAAATAATTCTCCCCCGAATTATTTTATCCCAAAACTTACATAAGCCTCTTCCCCCAAGAGGCTTTTTTTAGTAAACATTAGGATGATTTCATTTTTTTGAAGAAATTACAGTACATTATCATAAAATTTACAGTAGTAAGAAAAAATGAAAACTACCATTTATAAAAGTGTAGAGTTATTCCTCCTCTTTGTGCTATTGCCTTTAAGCTTTCTATTTCAATATGCTTTATATATCAAAGGTATTCTCACAGCAATCGGTTTTATCTACATATTGATCTACTTAAAAAAAAATCATGTGTTGAAGTTGAGATTTCCGAATCATGCGTGTTGGAAATCATTTTGGAAAAGCACTTTAATAAAACTAGTAGTTATTATGATGATTACCGGATCATATGTTTTTCTCTTAGCACCAGAAACATTATTTTCGGTATTGTTAAAAAGACCTGAGCTATGGTTTATTATCCTCTTTGTGTATACATTTTTATCGGTTTGGCCACAAGAAATAATTTATCGTACTTTCTTTTATGAACGTTATCGTGAATTGGTTCAAAATAAGTGGTTATTTATTTTGATTAATGCTGTTCTTTTTTCGTTGGCACACCTGTTTTTAAGAAGTTTTATGGTTCAGCTATTTACATTTGTCGGGGGATTGCTGTTTGCTTATACTTACCAGAAAACAAAATCAACTACTTTGGTATCTATAGAACATGCGCTCTATGGTAATTGGCTATTTACTGTTGGAATGGGAGAGATGCTTGCTTTTCCGGGAGTAGATTAGTGGTTCAAAAAATCTATGAATTGACGAATTGCCTTTCCTCGATGACTAATTTTATTTTTTTCATCTAGACGTAACTCTGCAAATGTTTGCGTATATCCTTCAGGACAAAAAACCGGATCATAACCAAAACCGCCATTGCCTTTTTTGGTATAGGTAATAGTGCCTTTACAAACACCGGTAAATACAATCAAGTTATTGTTCAGTTCTAAAGCAATGACCGTTTTAAATTGTGCTGTTCGATCATTTTTTCCTTCCATTTCGGTTAAAAGCTTGTCCATATTGGCATGTGAATCTTTGGCAGCACCCGCATATCTTGCTGAATATACTCCAGGAGCGCCATCAAGTGCATCAACTACCAGCCCTGTATCATCGGCAAAACTATCATAACCATATGTTTCTTTAATGAATGTAACTTTTTGTTTGGCATTACCTTCAATGCTGTTCGAGGTTTCAGGGATATCTTCATGACATTCGATATCAGCGAGACTCAATATTTTAATTTCTGGCGGAAGCAATATCTGTACTTCTTTTATTTTATTTGGATTGTGAGTAGCAAATACCAGTTTCATATTTTAGTAACAAAAATCTTTATATTTAAATTTACGAATATCCGTAATTTAACCTCAACGGTTTGCGTCAAGCTGAATACTCAAACGAATTCAGCACAGGCTTGTTCAACTTCTCATCTCAATGTACTGAAAATAAACTTTAATGAGATCCTGAAATGAATTCAGGATGACTTCTCAGCTAAATTTTAGGTATAATAACGGACAATCAATTTTAAATTTCTATAATTCGAATCATTAACCATATCAAGCTTCAGCATCAAAATTTTTGATCCATTTGCCTTGTACCTTTAGCACTTGTTCTATAACATCGCGTACACACCCTTTTCCACCTTTTTTGAAAGACACATACTTAGATATTTCTTTAATTTCGGCAACGGCATCTTGCGGACAAGTAGGCAGCCCTACCATCTTCATCACCGGTAAATCAGGAATATCATCACCCATATATAAAACATTCTCAGGTTTTATAGCATAAATATCCAAATATTCATCCAATGGTTCCATTTTATGATGTGCACCAAGATAGATATCTGTAATTCCTAATCCTTTTAGCCGTTGGCGAACACCTTCATTTTTTCCGCCAGAGATAATACATACATTAAACCCTTGTTGCAAAGCTGCTTTTAATGCATACCCATCTTTGACATTCATAGTTCGAAGTAATTCACCAGCAGTATCTATTATGACTGTGCCATCGGTAAGTACGCCGTCTACATCAAAGATAAAAGTAGTAATGTGTTGTAGGTATTCTTTATAACTTTTTTCCATATTTAGTTTGAATTGCTTTAGTTAGCATTTGATATATTTCTATATGTTCAGGATTTGATAACGTTTGTAAGTGTCGCGCTATCGTTTTGGTATCTTTTCGCACAGCAGGCCCTGTTTGTGCCTGAGTTGGATTCATTTTTGTGATTTTTTGAGCAGTTTCTGTAATTAATGGATGCAACATCTCAAAAGGGAGATCATTAAGGGCACAAATTTCATGACCTATAGAAAACAAATAATTCGTAAAATTGTTAACAAATACAGCAGAAACATGTAAAAAATTTCGTTGTTCAGAAGTAACTTCGTATACATTTTTGGTTAAAGAAGTAGCAAGATCGCGAAGACGGGTAAGGTCATGATGATTTTCAGCTTCTATACAAATGGGTAGTTTGGCAAAGTCAATGGGTGTTGTTGCGCTAAATGTTTGTAAGGGGTAAAAAACCCCTTTTTTATGAATGGCTGCGATAGCTTGTATGGGAACGCTCCCAGAGGTGTGAACGACTAATTTATTTTTTATACGAAGTTGAGCAGATAGTTCAGCAATAGCATCATCGCTAACCGCTAAAATGTAAATATCGGCATCCTTAATTGAATGAATAATGTTAGTTACCTCATCTTTATTCTGAGTGGTACTGAGCGTCTTTTTTTTACGGTTGTAACATTGTACCACAGTTATGTGTTTTTGGTTCAATAATGCAGTATATAAATGCTGGGCTACGTTTCCGGCACCAAGTAGTACAACTCGTATCATTTGGCTAAAATAAACAAGTTCTGTTAAAAAATTAAACAATCGTAACACTTCTGTTAAAACCTTCAAATCAAAGGGGAATGATACTACTTTATCCCTTTAAAAGCGTTAAATTTGCCGATCAAAAAATAAGGGTAATTATGCAGGATAAATTAGCGAGCATTTTGTTTTCTACTCGATTAATGGCAATTTTATTTATCGTTTTTGCTGTATCGATGGGGGTTGGTACTTTTCTAGAAGATGCATATGGAACTACGGCGGCAAGGATCTGGGTATATAACACCTGGTGGTTTGAGGCTATTATGGTGTTTTTTGCTATTAACTTCTGCGGAAATATAGTACGATTTAAGCTCTACAAAAAGGAAAAATGGGCTACACTATTATTACACTTATCTTTTATTCTGATTATCGTAGGAGCATTTATCACCAGGTACATTAGTTATGAGGGGGTGATGCCCATACGAGAAGGAGAAACTACTTCTACTTTTCTTTCAGAAAAAACATATCTTACTATTTTTCTTGATGGCGAAATTGACGGAGAACCCAGAAGAAGAATTATTTCACAAGATTTTGAGTTAGCCGAAGCTGCAGATAATAGTTTTGTTATAGAAACAGATTATAATGCTCAACCTGTAACGATTCGTTATGAAGATTTTATTCAAGGGGCAGAGATGGGGCTTGTCGAGTCAGAGGATGGTGAACGATATTTAAAAATAGTAGAGGCAGGTGATGGTGATCGCCATGATCATTTCTTAAAAGAAGGAGAAGTTTCAAATATTCATAATGTATTGATTGCTTTTAACAAGCCTACAGATGGAGCCATAAATATTACTTATGAAAATGATGAATATTTTATAAAATCCCCTTTTGAAGGTTCTTATATGCGAATGGCAGATCAAAAGCAGGGATTGGTCATCAAAGATAGTATTCAACCTTTAATGCTTCGATCATTATATCAAACCGCAGGGATGCAATTTGTGATTCCTGATCCTGTAATTAGCGGCTCTTATGATGTAGTCCCTATCGAGGTTAAGGATAAAGGGCAGCAGGATGCCTTGATTGTTAACGTCACAAGTAATGGTGAGACAAAAAATGTAAAGCTTTTGGGAGGAAAAGGATTTTATAACGATATGACCAAAATCACCTTAGGCGGTTTGGATATGTATTTTTCTTATGGTTCGAAACAAATGGAGCTACCCTTTGCTTTAAAGTTGAATGATTTTATTGCCGAAAAGTATCCCGGTACAGAAAATGTCTATAAATCTTTTAAAAGTAAGGTAGACATTGTTGAAGAGAATGACTCGCGACCCTATGATATTTATATGAATCATGTACTAGACCATAAAGGATACCGCTTTTTTCAAGCTTCTTTTGATCCTGATGAAAAAGGTACGATCTTATCTGTAAACCATGATCGATGGGGAACTATAGTAACGTATATTGGTTATATGTTACTATATCTGGGGATGATGTTAATTTTGTTTACTAGAGGATCACGCTTTAAAGATCTTGAAAAAATGTTGAATAAAGTAAAATCAAAGAAAGAGCAATTGGTGGTAGTAATGGCATTACTGGTTTCAGTATTTTCGAATGCACAGCAGCTTCCTAATCATACCGATCATTTACAAACATTGCCTTCTAAATCACAGCTAGATTCTGTTATAAAATCTAATGCCGTAAGTAAAGAACATGCTGCTAATTTTGGCAGTATAGTGATTCAAGATGAACGCGGAAGAATGAAACCTGTAAATACATTTTCTTCAGAATTACTTCGTAAACTTAGTAAAAAAGATACCTATGAAGGTTTGAGTGCCGATCAAGTATTTGTCTCAATGGTTGAAAATCCGTTTGTATGGTATAGCGTACCTATTATTGAAATTGATTGGAAAAATGATAGTATTCGTAGAATTATTGGCGTTCCAAAAACTGAAAGAAGAGTATCGTTAATTGATCTTGTAGAGCCAGACGGATCTTACAAGCTAGCACCGTATTTAGAGCGAGCGAGCAGTACCAACACACCATCTAGTTTTGAAAAAGATTTTTTGAAAACGCATGAGAAATTTTACTTACTTAATCAAGCATTAGGAGGGGGGATACTGAAGATTTTTCCTGTACCCGGTGATGAAGGAAACAAATGGGTTGCCACTCCAGAACTAAATGAATTTAAATTTAGCGGTATGGATTCTGTATACACACGCCAGATTATTCCTATTTATCGTCAGTCGCTTAAAGATGCCAGAAAAACCGGAGATTATAGTAAGCCAGATCAATATGTAGAAAGTATTAAAAGCTTTCAGAAAAAATTTGGAAGTGAAGTATTACCTACAGAAAAGAAAATCAAAGCAGAAATAGCATTAAATAAATATGACATTTTTAGAACACTGTATCGATATTATTTGCTGATCGGATTGTTGCTAATGATTTTTGTGATTTTTAGAATATTTAAAGATTCAAAAATAATTAGAGCATTAATCTATGGTACAATCGGTTTGGTCATTGTATTGTTTCTAGCACATACGGCAGGATTAATTACACGATGGTATGTGTCTGGCCATGCACCTTGGAGCGATGCGTATGAATCTATGATCTATGTTGCCTGGGCTACAGTGGCATTAGGTTTAGCTTTTGGAAAAAAAAGTAATCTTACTATTGCAGCAACCGCGTTTGTGGCAGCTATTATATTATTTTTTGCACACGAAAACTGGACCGATCCGGCTATTGCTAATTTACAACCTGTTTTGGACTCGTATTGGGTACTTATTCACGTGTCTATTATTGTAGGTAGTTATGGTCCTTTCTTTGTAGGTGCGATTTTAGGGATTTTGGCGTTACTATTAATAATTTTAACTACCAAATCTAATAAAAAGAGAATGGATCTTAATATTAAAGAAATTACCATAATAAATGAAATGGCGCTTACTATAGGTTTGGTTATGCTTACCATAGGTAATTTTTTAGGTGGCATGTGGGCCAACGAAAGCTGGGGTCGTTACTGGGGTTGGGATCCTAAAGAAACTTGGGCATTGGTAAGTATAATGGTGTATGCATTTGTGATACATATGCGAATGGTGCCAGGCTTACGAAGTAGATGGTGGTATAACTTAGCCTCTGTAATAGCTATTTACAGTGTACTCATGACCTACTTTGGAGTGAATTTTTATTTAAAAGGGTTACATTCTTATGCTAGTGGTGATAAAGTGATTACGCCCAATGCAGTGTATTATTCTATTGCTTTTTTAGTACTTTTAGGAACGCTATCATACTGGCGATATAGTATCCATTACAAAAAGAGATAGAAACGCATTCATTTTCAGTTTTTCTATTTTAAATCATTGTTGTTCGATAAAAAAGTTGATACGCTCTGAAAATCGCTATTACCATTAAGAATTTATGAGTTTATAGAAAAGACACCTTAATTTTCTAAAATTTAGACAACTTATTTTGAAACTGAATCGCCTTTACTTCAGAAACCATAATAGACAAGTATTTACAAATAAGTCTTTGTTCTATCTTCTAGCAGCGTAGCGGTCTATTTTCTTTAACCGAACAATACTGATTTTAAATTATCTACTTCGTAGTAATTCTACAAATATCATACTGGCCATATATAATAAACGGCAGAGTATTCTATTCTTATTTTTATTAACATACGAATATCCGTAATTCAACCTAAACGGTTTGCGTCAAGCTGAATACTGAAACGAGCCTGTGCTGAACTCATTTCAGTATTCAGGATGACTTCTCAGTTAAATTTTAGATATAAAAACAGATAATCAAATTAATATTTTTATAAGTTTACGTTAAATTTTAAAATTAAAAATTTAACATAAACTCCTGAAATCTATATCTCTGATAAATAGAGGTTTAATAGTATCCAAATCGCGATAGTGTCAATTTAACATTTTTATTGAGTCAAAATAGTTTAAATGATAAATATATTAATTATGTTTGTGCCCTAGTTAAATTAACTTAATCTTATGTTAATTTAACATAGCAGCCCCTAGATTACTATTTTCTTATTCTTACTTCAATTCCTAAGGATTCAAGCTTGATTTGATTCCTAGATTATTACTGTTTTGGCAAATAAAACATATGCTAATTTTTGCAGTATCTATTTTCATGAAGATACCAAAAAACAGCATGAAGACCAAACCAATTATTAAGTAAACCTAGATGGAGTATCTTAAACCAAAAGAGAATGGGTTATTTTCACTCGCCCGTACTTTATTAATCATAGTGGCATTTTTTACCAGCGTTGTTTCAATTGCTCAAATTTCTCAAAATGAACGTCAGGCATTAATTGATTTCTATACTGCAACAAACGGTACTAATTGGAAGAATACACAAGAAGGAAACCAACCATGGCAAATCGATGATCCTAATTCACTAGTTACAGATTGGTACGGAGTAGAAGTAAGAGACGGTAGGGTTACCAAGCTAGCCTTGAATAAAAACAATCTTACAGGATCGCTGCCATCATCGATTGGTGTATTAGACAGAATGATTCAATTAGTACTTAGTAGTAATAAAATAGGAGGAGATTTACCCAATAGTTTAGTTCAACTTACAGAGCTTCGAAGTCTTCATATAAGTAAAAATGAGTTTACAGGACCGTTACCTATTCAAAAGATAGTAAATGCTACCAAAATATCTCATTTATATTTTGATGGTAATAATTTTTCAGGACCCATTCCGCCAGAAATAGTTCAATTATCGAATCTAAGTTTTGCCAATTTTAGTTACAATCAATTATCGGGAAGCATTCCTTTAGAAATTACACAATTACCAAAATTAGCTTCGCTTTATCTTTCAGGAAATGAACTTAGTGGTACTATTCCTTCAGCATTTGGTCAAATGACAAAACTGTCGAGATTATCGTTAGGTGAAAATAATCTAACAGGAACAATACCTGCAGAACTTGGTAATTTAACTACGCTAGGATCATTATCCTTAAGCGGCAATGAACTTACTGGTACTATACCGCCAGAACTAGGTCAATTAACAAATTTATTTGCGCTAAGTTTTAATGGAAATCAACTGACAGGTAATATCCCTCCAGAGTTTGGACAGTTGATAAATATTGTGCGTCTTTATTTTCATGGAAATCAACTGACCGGTACTATTCCCTCAGAATTAGGACAACTTGTAAAACTTGAAAACTTACAACTTGGTGATAACCAATTCACAGGAAGCATTCCTTCGTCATTCGGTAATTTATCGAATTTGAAGTCGCTGAGTATAAGAAATAATCGACTTAGTGGAAATATTCCATCCGAATTAGGACAAATAACTACTCTAGAACATCTACATCTTCACAATAATGACTTTTCTGGACCTATACCTTCTTCATTAACTCAGTTAGTAAATTTGAAGGCGTTATATTTATACTCAAACAATCTTTCAGGCATCATACCTCAAGGTTTTAGTTCGATGCCCAACCTTAAAAATTTCGGAATTTCAGGAAATAAATTTGTGTTTTCAGATTTTGAAGCTGATTTTACTGCATTAAATACCAATATATCTAGTTTCACCTATAATCAACAACAAAAAACTGATGCTGAAAAGAATTTAAATGTCTCGATTGGAGGAAGTATTACATTAACTTCAGATGCTTTCAATAGTCCGAACAATTCCTATCAATGGTATAAAAATAATTCAGCAATATCAGGAGCAACCAATAAAGACTTTGTAATCTCAGACATCACTGAAGCTGAAGCAGGTAGCTACAAGATATTAGTTACTAATTCGATCATCGATAGACTAAGAATTTATCGAAATAATATACATCTAACAGTATCTGAAGCTGTGGATGGATGTGTGGTATCTGATTCTGAAAAACAAGCGCTTATTGATTTGTATAATGCAACGGGTGGAGCGAATTGGGCGAATAATACGAATTGGTTGACCGATGCTCCGGTATGTGATTGGTTTGGAGTAAATGTTGATGATCTGGGCGTTGTTAATCTTAATTTGGCTAGAAATAATTTAGTGGGGCAACTTCCTTCGTCAATACAGAATTTAAGTAATTTAAAATTTTTGTATTTAAATAATAATGCTATTAATGGTCAGCTTCCTGAGAGCATAGGGCTTCTTAGTAAACTAAAAGTACTTTACTTAAGTAAAAATAATGTAGAAGGTAACTTTCCTAATCAACTATTTAATCTGAACAATTTGTCTGAATTGAGATTGGATATTAACCAATTTACCGGAAATATACCCGATAGTGGTTGGAATAACCTCGTAAACTTACAGCGGTTAAATTTATACCAAAACAATTTTGTAGGTGCAATACCAAGGGAATTTGGTCTGTTAACAAAAATGAGAGATTTAAATGTTGCGAGTAATCAATTAAATGGTACAATTCCAAATGAACTATCGTTATTAACGAACCTTGAATATTTGGCGTTAAGTAACAATGAAATGCTATCAGGAGAAATTCCAGATGCTTTCGGCGAGTTAATAAATTTGGAAAACTTCTACATTTCTGAAACGAGTGTAAAGGGGGGGATACCGACTAGTTTGGGTAATCTATCAAAATTAGAGGTGATTTGGCTACATCAAACTGGACTTAAAGGAAAAATTCCTCAGCAATGGAGTTTGTTACCCAACTTAAAGGATTTCCGAATACAAGATAGCAATTTTGTCTTTTCAGATTTTGAATCAGAATTTTCGCTATACCTCTCAAAATTAGGGTCAAATTTTAGTTATCAGACTCAATTGAAAGTTGATGAAGCAAATAACCTCTCTGTTGAACAGGGTAACTCAATCACTCTTACCAGTACTACACTAACCAGTGCAAACAATGCTTACCAATGGTATAAGGATGGTGTTGCCATTGTAGATGCTACCAATAAAGAGTATGTGATTGAAAATGCGTCAGATGCTGATGCCGGGGTTTATAATTTTACCGCTACGAATAGTGTAGTAACCGGTTTAACTCTCGAGCGTAATCCTATTACCTTATCGGTAACATCTGCTGGTAATGAGCTAAACATCACTATAAATACTAAAGAACTGCCAACTACGAATTTTGATTTGGTTTCTGGTGACATTTCGGTATCAGATTTAGTAAGTGGTAGTCCCGATAGTGAGACTTCCATCAACCTAGGAGTAGATGATGGAGGCGATAGAATAGTACAGGTTAATGTAAAACCTTCTGAAGGAGCCTCTCCTTTATATTTACGATTTACAGCCAATAGTAACGGAATATCAAATGTGCAGGTTCAAAATGACAACAATTGGTTGGATTTTTCTCCAGAATTCTATCAGATTGATGAAAACACTATCTATTTCTTCAATAAAAAGAAAGTTCAGACCATACCATTTACCTTGAATTTGATCAACGGGGTGCAATATGATTTTGATTCAGGTCCGTTAATGTTAACCGTAAAAGATGGCATAGACCTTACTGGTGCTACGCTTCAAATAAGCATTCCTAGCTATGAGGGACCTCCAAATCTTGAAATTGTTCAACCAAGTACAAGGATTAACGGGTTTGAGGTAGAAAGAGATTTCTGGGATGCTGGTTCTTACAAATTTGTCTTGACCATTCAAGAAAAAACATTCAAAGGTAATTTTATTGTTGCTGGATTTCAAGGCGAAGAGTAAAAGTTAACATCAATCAACATCAACATAATTGTAAGCAACGTGAAGATCATTAATACAGCACATTTTCTCATAACCATTGTAGTGCTTTTGCTTTTGGGATATCTCATTTTTCAACAAAAGCAAACTAAAAGAATTGCTGTAGTAAATGCGCAAGTAGTACTAGAAAAATATGATGGTTTTAAAGAAGCTCAAGATCTATATGAGACTGAAACCAAAGAAATGAATGAAATATTCGAGAAACAAAAAAAGTTGTACGAATCTAAGTCTAATGAACTAAAGATTATTTCTGAGCGATTATCTAACAATGAGCGTAAAGTTAAAGAAGGAGAATTAGAAATACTTAAAGCAAAAATCGTTCAATTAGGAAAATCAATTGAAGAAAAGGCGAAAACCAAAGAAGAAGATCTGTTACAGGGTGTATATAATAAGGTAAACGATTTCGTCGAAAGATATGCCAAAGCAAATGATCTCGACTTAATAGAAGGAACTACAGCCTCAGGAAATATAATGTATGCATCTGATGCAATTAATATAACCAATGATATAATTAACGGATTAAATAAAGAGTATGTTGAAGGGGTTAAAGAGTAGTGTGCTGTTACTATTGATAATACTGTCAGGATGCTCTTCTTCTGTTACCACAGAAAAAGAATTTCTCAAATGGTTGGGAGATGCGAACAATGGTTTTGTGAAAAAAAATAGTGCCAATGGATTTTTGTTGGCTATGAAATATTTGCCAGCCGAGTACTTAGCACTAAACGAAATGGGAAAAGATGAGAAAACAGAGGGTACATATTTTGAAGAATATGTTGCTAAATTCAAGAATTCAAGAACATTTTTATTAACCATTAGTAATGAAAATGCTAATGTAGATGCAAGTAATTATAATGTTGCTAATCTTAGGGAATATAATCAAAGGATAAAGGATTTGAGCTTCGCCATCAAAAAATCATTAGTTCTAAAAACGAGTTCAGGAAAAAAATATGAACCTGTCTTAACGACAATGGAAAATCTTTATGAGATCGCGAATAAAAAAGCAATTTATATGGTTTTTACTGATGATCAAAAGGAAATAGTAAACTCAGATCGACTTGATATTGTATTTCATGATGAGTTTTTAGATACAGGGATCAACCATTTTGTATTTCAGAAAGAAAAAATAGACAATCTACCAAATTTAAATTTTAATTAAGAATACTTATGATTTCAATAAGCAAAAGAAACATTAAAGTCATCACCTATTTTTTATTGTGTGATATGTTAATTGGGATTTTTATACCATCTGTAGGTTCATTATATGCGTTAACCTCGGGACCGAGTTCGCCTGAGTTTTCAAGTTTTGAGCCTGTAGCTACAACAAACTTGGTAGATCCACTTTCAGGCAATTTTACGTATAACTTACCTGTTATTCAAATTCCCGGTCCCGATGGAGGTGGGTATGCCATGTCACTTTCGTACCACAGTGGTGCTTCTTCTGAGGAAGAATCTTCGTGGGTAGGCCATGGTTGGACCCTCAATCCGGGAGCGATTAATAAAAGCGTTCGAGGTTACCCTGATGAATATAATAACTCACAAATAGATGTTTATAACAAAACACGTCCTAACTGGACTATGACGGGTATTAAAAAGACCAATTTAGAATTTTTTAGTAAATCACCAGATGAAGGAGGTAGTGGAGGTAAATCAGGGAAAAGAAATCCTCAAAGCACTTCAGAATCTGGTTCTGTATACGATAAAAGAGAATTTGGTTTAAGTTTTAGTAAATACATTCGTTATAATAATTACCAGGGCATAGGAAAAACAGTTTCTATTGGTTTGTCAAAAGGATTTGGTAGTCTTTCTATGAACCGTTCTGCTACAGGGGTAACCTTTGATGCATCGATTAATCCACTTTCTTTACTAAGTAAGGTAGCGTCAAAATCGAAAAAGAAAAAGGAAAAGAAGGCAAAGAAACATGATCCTATCGAGAAGGAAAACAAACAAAGAAAAGAACAAAAAGATAAAAAAGTAGTTTTTAAATTTAATACGAGTTTGAAGGGTTTAATCCCTAAACCTGGTTCCTATTTCGGGCTACGAACTTTTACCGATGTTGGTCAATCTGTGACATTAACCAAAGTAAAAGGAATTAATGTGAATTTAAGTTATGGAGGCGAAGTAAATCCAGCTGTAGCTCCTGTTGGTGTAGAACAAGGATATTTGGGATCTTTTAGTCTCAACCATTCAGAGCCTTTTCAGCGTTTAACCGCTTCTGGGTACATGATGGGATCTTCGACAAGTAACAGGTCTGACCACTTTACCGAAAAAGCACAACCTTTTGATAGAAGAGATTTTTTTATTGGTATTCCTTTTAGCAGCCCCGATAATTATTCTTTATCCGGAGAAGGATTATCTGGAGGATTTAGGCCATTTGCCGATGGTCCAAGGGCATTCTCTAATAATGAAACAGAAGAGAATAGAGTAAATACCTACGGAGTTGGTATCGAAGGAATGATAGGAACCAATGTCGGGGTAGGCGTTAACTTGTCTTTTGGAAGTAACACTTCGAGAATGAAATCTAGAGCAGATTTAGGCGGCGCTAACTTTAGTAATATTAAGTATCGTTTTTACGGTGATTTAGGAGGCAAAATTGCATATGCTAATAATGAAATTCCATATGTAAGATTGAAAGCAAGCACAGATTTTCCTGGAATAAAACAAGTAAGTAAAACTGTTAATGAAGCTGCTGCTTTTTATGATGCAACCTTAGACACTCAAATAAATACTTCGTCACATATAGAAAAATTAAATGACGGAGGTTTCAATATTCATAACGAGACAGGGTTACAGTATAGTTATTCAGAACCTGTTATGGTACGAAATACAACAAGTCTTTCTTTTGGAATTGATCCCAATGCTGATCGAATTGAAAATAACTATCTTGCCTATGCAGATAGTTATCTAGGAGATGATTATTTGGTTGACATTACCAAGCAAGATAGAGTTACAGGGGAGGTTAGAGCAGAAGCATATGAGAATACATCGTTATTAAAATTAATTACTACCCCAGATTATATAGACCTGGGTGATCCAGGTCCGGATGATAGCGATTTTGGAGGATGGACATCTTTTGAATATCATAAGAAATATGGAGAGAATAGTGAAACCAATAAATGGTATCGCTGGAGAATACCTTATACTGGCTTATTGTATAGTAAAAACTCAACTTCTGACATAAAAGATGATACTGGATATGTAAATACAGGAGAAAAAGAAATATCGTATTTGAAAAAAGTTGAAACTAAGACTCATGTTGCTTATTTTGTGACAAATACATCAAATGCGGTTAGGTTTGGAGTTACAGGTGCAGGCTCATCTTATTTAGAGGGTTCACAAAACGGGAGATTAGATGGTTTGGGAGCCCCAGATTTAACAACTTTAGATCCTGCCTCTAAGAATAAAGCAGCAAAAGGAATAGATGAACTAGAATATTTAGAAAAAATAGTATTGTTCTCTAAAGCAAGACCTGAAATTCCTTTACAAGTTACCAACTTTCAGTACGATTATTCGTTGGTACAAAACCTTCCTAATAACACTAATGGAAAATATCCTGATAATAATGAAGACGCCACCAATAGTGGTAAACTTACTCTAAAAAAAGTGTGGTCTGAGTTTGAAGGGGTAGTCGATGCTAGAATTAGTTCATACAAGTTTGGATATCAGTATACTAATACTCATAATACTAGTGTTAACTATTCTATTTCTGCTCAAAATCCTGATTACGAACCGCATATCCTCGACGGTTGGGGGAATAATCAATTTAATATCAATGGGCATCCTAATAGCGCCGAAAATAGACATTTGAATTTAATTACATGGCCTTATCAAGGAGATATCTCACCACGATTTTTTGATCCAGCTGCATGGCAACTTAAACAGATAGTATTGCCATCTGGAGGTGAAATTTTGGTAGAATATGAGAGTAAAGATTATTTATACGTACAAGATAGAGATGTGATGGCTCTTGTGAGCTTAACAAATGCTGAAAATACATATACCGATCCTACATATACTTTAAATCTATCAGACATAGGTGGATATTCTGATGGTCTTTGCGAAAAAATAACAGCGCATTTTTTAAATGATTCAAAGGATGATATTCGAAAAAGAATTTATTTTAAATTATTATATGCTCTTGAAAATAATGAAGCTAGTCTTACAAACTGTAAATCTGAGTACATTACTGGATACGCCAAAGTAAAAGATGTCGTATGTGATGGAGAATCAGTTTCGATCACCTTAAAAGGAATTCCAGAAGGTAGTGCTCAAAACGAAGTAGGAGTAGGTTTCACACGAAGCCCAAAAGTAGACAACAACTACAGATTAACGCCGCGTCAAGCTTGTTATGACTATTATGTAACCCAACGCTGGGGAAAATATACAGCGGGATGCGAAGGAGATTTTGAAAGAAAATATGAAGATGCTATTGAAAGACGTTTGCTTAATGCTGCAGGCGACATTGGATCTCCAGATCTAGAGTTGGCAATCAACTCACTAAAATATGCACAAAGAGGGATGAATGCACTTGGAGACGAGGATGTAGATGCGTCGTTCCCTGAAAAACAAGACGTTTGCTTACGACTTAACCCTAAACTCTCTTTTCTTAAAATCCCAATGAATAAAGCCAAGAGAGGTGGTGGAGTACGAGTGAAAAAAGTAATGATGTATGACAAAGGAATTGAATCCGGTGACGAAGCCATCTACGGACAACAATATCGTTACGAATTAGAGAATGGTTTATCTAGTGGGGTTGCTACCAATGAACCCCAAGAAATGAGAGAAGAAAATCCATTAGTAGCATTTATGCCAAAGAAAAGTCAATCCTGGTTGAATAGGCTGGTTGTAGGAAAAGATAAAGAGCAATCTGAGGGGCCTATCGGAGAATCATTATTGGCAGCACCATCTGTAAGTCACTCTAGGGTAGTAGTAGAGAATATTCATACGGGAGATACGGGAACCGGTTATACTGTGCATGAGTTTTACACCTGTAAAGATTATCCTTATGATAAACTTTATGACTATCAATTGGTTGACGGAGCTGATAGAAAGTTCGATTTTGCTACCGGAAAGCCAGAAAGAGGAGTCGCCTATTCATTGTTACAGGATAATGTAGAAAATGATAAACTAAACTTACCTACTGCTTATTTTAGTTATGGTTTCGATAAATCATGGGCATCTCAAGGATTTAGATTTGTGCAAAACAGTATGCATGGGGTTCCTAAATCAGTACGAACTTATGGAGGTACATATGCTTCGGGTAATACGAGTTATATATCTTCTGGTCAGGATTTCTATTACTATGAACCCGGAGAAAAAGTAAGACTATTTAATTCTTTTAATGGGCAAAGTGCCGGAACCTATGTTTGGGATGTACCAGGTAAAGAAATGGATATTACTCAAGAAGGATATAGAATAGAAAACAAAGGACTAGATTTCAATTTTGAAATCGACGTTAGTGTTGGATTGACAATATTTCCTCCAATATTTGTTACCTTTTCATTAGTCTTTAGTTATAATGAACAATACTTAACAAAATATGCCACTTCAAAAGTTATAAAATATCCGGTTATTCAAAAAAAGACGGTTTCTTATACCGATAACATCGCGTCAACCACAGAAAATTTAGCATTTGATTATGCAACGGGAAGACCAATTCTAACCAAAACTTATGATGCCTATCATGGTATAGCATTAGTAAATTCTGATCAAAAACACGACGGATCTATTTATAATTTTAATATCCCGGCGCATTGGAATTATAATGGTATGGGTCAAAAATCCAGAGCTATTAATAATACCAATCAGCTTACAGCAAGTGCAGGTCAATTTGTTACGTACGGTACCGATGCGAATCCAATAAATGATGATGGAACCTGGAACGTGAAATCTGATAAGGTGATTTCTGCCGGCGCTAATACCTACAGTACTTTAGCAAATGTTTCGTCATGGATCAATAATCAAAGCGTAAACGATATTTACGGATCTCTAGGAAATTCAAATGTTTTTAGAATGCATGAAAGTTATGCTTTCAAAGGAAATGTAAAAAAGTCTTCTGATCGTGATACAGATACGGGCAAAATTTATGAAGGCGGAGTTGTAGAAAATTTTACTCCATTTAATTATAATGCAAATAGTCAAGATGAGAGATGGGTGAAATTAAACGAAGTAACAAAGTATTCACCTAATGGATCTGTTTTGGAAGAAAAAGATGTGCTTGGTATTTATAGTGCTTCAAAATATGGGTATAACTTCACCTTACCAACCATGGTAGCCAAAAATTCATCCTATGATGAAATGTATTTTGAACATTTTGAAGATAAAACCGGAGTAGAAACGAATTTGGCGAGTGGAATTGCGCATTCAGGACAATATTCAAAACAAATAAGTACGGGTGAGAGTATTGTCAAAAATGTAGTGGCTGGAGATCTATTATCTACCACAGGCGGATGGCTTAAATTCTGGACAAAGTCAGTAGATGATTTGATAAACCCTCAAGTGAATGTAAATGGAAATATAGTTGTTCCAGAACTCATGGCAAAAACAGGAGCGTGGACCTTGTATAGAGTGTTTATAACTCCTGGTTCATTTATTTCAGGTCAACAGGTTTCAATGAATTTAAGTTTTGAAAATCCGCAAGTATATATTGATGATATAAAACTTAACCCAAAAGAAGCACAAACCACTTGTTATGTGTATGATATAAAATCTCTCCGATTATTGACATTATTCGATGATCAGCATTTTGGATTGTTTTATCAATACAACGGTGAGGGGCAATTGGTGCGAAAATTAATTGAAACAGAAAAAGGATTGAAGATAATTACAGAAACTCAATACAATTTACCTAAAGAAGATCGTGATAGAATTTAACATAAAAATAATAGTTGCAATAGTCATTTGCTCCTTTCATTTGGGATACGCTCAAAATGAAAAGAATAACTGCAAAAATGATATTCTGGCATATCTAGATAGTATGGAAAGGATGTTGTCGCCAAAAGAAAATCAGGTGTATTATATGAAATATAGCACTAAAACAGATTTTCATGATTCACAAAATATACCTTCATCGGCAACTACTTCAGAAATGTTGCTTTCTGAAAATAAAATCCTATTAGATGATGAGAACATGAAGATATTTGGCGACAACACAGATGTTTTTGTTGTACTACCTAAAATCGGTAAAATATACTGGAATAACTCTGATCCTAGGTTGTTTTTAGAAAGTAATTCACAAAAAAAATTCCTAGAAATCGAAAGAACACTTTTGTCTACTGCAATACAAATTAACTGTAGTACCAAAAAGGAAACACAGTACATTTCAATCGTACCTAGTGAAGGTTTTAAAACTAAATCTGGACTTAAAAGACAAGTATTGAAATATAATCTCGCATCTAAACAAATCATAAGTGTAGAAAATCTTTTTACCGATAAAAGTAAGATTAAAAAGCAAGTAGTGCTTTATGAAGTTATTGATTACAAGAGTAATAAGCGTGTAAAAAAACCTTTGGAATATATTTTTGATAGAACAGCGTTAAAAGTAGCTTACAAGAATTTTGAAATAATAGATAACAGGAAAATTAAATGATGATTTTGTAAAAATAAACGATTATTTCTCATAGAGATATAAGCTTTACTATATAAAATCTATCGGACAACTTTAAAATAAAATCACTGATGAAAATCAATTGGTCACTTACAAAAATCATCTTTCTTTTTTGCCTAACCCTAAGTAGCTTATTTGCTCAGGATAAAGGGATATATCTCGACAATACTATGATAAGTATTCCGGCGTCAGGAGAATCTTCGACAGGTACTTTAAATTTCATTACACCATGTTCTGACTTTAACGTTAATTCGGGTAAAGTATGGGTTAAAATTGATATGGGTGAAAACTATGAATTGGGATATGATAATTTTGGTGTCCCATTCGAAATTACCATGGATCTAGATATTAAATTAGATACGAATTCTTCTCGTTTTGATCCCGAAATATCTTTTACAGTAGCATTGAACAATAATAAACCAGAAAGTGTTGTTTTTCTTGATCTTAGTCAGTATATCGATAATGATAATAATGCAAGTGGTTTATCATACCTGGGATATCGAATAAATACTGTCGAGGCAACCCTACGAAATATTAGTAATACATCTGTAACTTTTGATGCATCTACAGCATTAAATGTAACGTTAAATTACGAAGTGGCTTATGGCATTGACGTAAGCTCAAATGTAGTAACAAATCTATCTGCAACACCCATTACTAATTCAAAATCTTATATTTTTAGTTGGGACGACAGTTGCGATGCTCCGGGATATGAGTTTCAGATCATCAGATTATATAATACAGATCCATCAACTTCAAATAACCAACAGATAATAACTACTGCTATAGACTGGGAGAAAGCTTTGTCTCTTCATATCGATAGCTCAACTACATCTATAGATCTTACTATGGCAGAAGGTCAGGGCTACTATGCCTGGCGGGTAAGGCCTATAGGTACTTTATATAAAAACGGAATTGGAAATAGTAAGAACTGGGGAAGTTGGAATGCTTTGGATTACACGCAATGTAACTCCTGTACTTTTACACCTGATACAAATTCGACTCAAGTTTTTTTCTTTACCGATTGGGATGATCAGAAAAACTATCAATTTAGCCGAGTTTTTACAGAAAATAATAAAATTAGCGAACAGATTACCTATGCAACTTCTCTAAATCAAGTAAAACAAACACAGCGTTATTTACCGTCAAAAGATTATAAAGTAATTACACAAACCATTTTAGATTATTCAGGAAGACCAACTTTAAGTACGTTACCAATTCCAATAAACGGAGAAAAATTAAATAATTATAAGGAGGAATTTGTTACTAATGAAGGGCGATTGTACAAGGCAGAGGATTTTGATCGCAGTGGTAATTATAAAAACCCAAAAGTAATCGATGCCACTGGAGCCTTTACGTATTACAGTAGTGTTAATATTGATAAGAGAATTCCGGATGCTGAAGGCTATCCTTTTACAAGAACAATATTCAGTAATGACGGAACCGATAGAGTGGTAGAACAATCTGGAGTTGGTAAAACGCATATGATCGGGGATCAGGGCAACGGGTCAGGAAGAACAACAAGAACACTATATTCGACTCCAACCGAGGATGAACTTGTAAAACTGTTTGGAGATGAAGCTCCTAATCATCAAGATGTAGCCAAAATCATTACAATCGATCCAAATAATACAAAATCTGTTTCATTTATAACCAAAGAAGGAAACACTATAGCTACAGGCTTGACCTTTAGCGAAGACGATGATGTATTAGATAGTGTAAAGGGATCAGATCCGAACAACATAATCAACGGTATTAAAGATAGAATTACCAATAATATCAAAACCTCTGATGGTTTTATGGCAGCAAAGCGTATTACTATTTTAGAAGATGGAACGGATATCAATATTAGCTATACAATAGCCCGAAAAAAATTAGAGGGTCTATGTCATAATTTTGATGTAGACATAGACTATAGTCTAAAAATAGAAATTTTTGATGTAAATACAGGGGCAGTAATTCACACGTTTGAACAACCTACTTTAAGTGTACTTGCAGATACTACTGATGATAGTATTGATAATGTTACTAAAGATTTTGGAACAGTTACGCTCGATACAGGTACTTACTATGTACAAAAAACTTTGCTCCCTAGTGATGATGTAAAATTAAGGATTGTCGATGCTGGTGATGCGATGAAAAGATTGATTGAGCCATTTTTTAATTGGATATTAGACTTTTCATCCAGAGTAGATTGCAAAGAGGAAATGGACTTTTTGTATCATGATATTTTTCATTTCGGACAGTTAGTATATAATAGGCAATTGGCATCTAATATTTCTGTAAGTCCTGAAGGTATTAGAGAATCTATTATTAGTTTTAACTGTGTAGACTGTTCTCAAGAAACAACAAAGTTTATTGCAAAAGATCCAAATGATCCTGAAGCCGATGATGAATTCCTTGATTATTACATTGGTAGAGAAGATCAGTATATAATTACGGTCTATTATGTTGATGAAGCCGGTACTCTATCTCCTATTAATTATGCAGAAACTACCAGTTTAGGTAATAAAGTACCTGTACGAGTTAAATTTAATACACCGTGTTGCGAATTCGAAGTGCCAGTAACTTTTACACCTCCCTTTAGGTCACCTACTCCAGAAGCGGTCATACTTTTTAAAGAAAATCCAGAGTACCAAAAACAGGTAGATGAGTCTACTTCATATTATGCAGGCGGTGGCACTCCATTAACAACACCTAATGATAATAATTGGATTAACCCTAACCCTAATTATTTACTAGATGTAGATAAGAATTTCGATTATGAAGAGCTTGCAGATGGTTCAACACAATTGATTAATCCAAATGCTTATCCCTTAGATTTTGAAGGTTACGCCATATCTATGCTATACGAGTGCAAAAGTACTCAAAACCCTGGGTATTCAAGAGAAGAAGCTGCACAAGAAATTTACGGAAAGCTTAGAGGTTGGCACAGACCGGGATTATTTAATCAAATGGTATACCATATGGCAACCGACAACTACGGTAATAAAGATTGTGAACGTAATTCTTTTGGAACTCCTCCAGATAATCCAGTAAATGGTAACTATGCCACATGTGATTTTGGAAAGGTTCCAGAAAAAATTCCGGGAGCACAATATGCGATGCAAGAACTAGCCGATTGCTGGGAACCCTTGGTAATCGAACTGGTAAATCAATTATGTGTAGAACAATATGAATTGAATGAAAATGCAGATGACACTGTCGCTGAGAATTATGATACCCGTGGAGGGAATAGTAAAAAACATCTTAAAGATAATATAGGATGGTTATTACGTTGGAGAGCAAAAAAGGTCATTAGAAAAATGAGAAGAATGCGAGTAAGTGGTAATGGTGGTACTGCTACAGAAGAGGCAATCGATCAAAAAAGTCTTGCTACTCAATTCCTTAATTGCACAGGGTATGCATTTGCAGATATTATTGATATACCTAACGAAACTCTTGGAGAGGTGAGAGAAGCCAACTTTCCAGATTTTCAAAGTGATTTTGATCGTAGAGTGAATTCTAAAAATGATCAAGAATACACGGCTTATGATGTCAATAGATTGGGAACTGATTGGAGCCTGTTTACATTAAGACCTGAAAATGATGGAGAAACCGCAGCTTCAATCGAACAAGCAGATGATCAAAATATAGGAATACTACACAAATTGTTTCCTTTTATTAAAGATCCAGTATATGCATTTAAGTATTATGAATACCAAGAAGGGTTGTTCCCAATTCTTGAAGCAGAAACCTGCTACCGGGATCCTAATATTTGTATTAATATAGTTGTTGATTCAGATACTGGAGAAATTACGGAGGAAGAATTCGCCTGCTGCCAGGATGCCCAAGGAAACCCAATTCCGTGTAATTTTTGCGATGTAGGATACATTCAATGTCCAGAAACAAAAGATGATTGGAGTTGTGATCAACGTTTTACATTTCATGATATGCTTAAAGGATATCGAGAGACCGAGGTAGCGAAGCAAATACCTATAAACTGCGAAAATTATTACGAAGCAACAAGTTACGTGCATAATCCCGATTACGATAAAGATCCTGAAACAGATACGATGGTATTACAGTTTCGAGATACTTCAATCGAGTCGGGGGCCCTTACCGGATTAGAATACTTATCTGTTAACCTTTTTACTGAATACGACTCAGCGAATGGTTATATTGAAACGAGTTTATCAGGGTTAACACCAGTAACACACTTTAAAAATTTGCTTGGTGAAGCTCCAGGCGATGGTGTGAGCATTGTAGAAAACGAAGCTAGAGAATTATTTGAAGACTGTGATACGAATTGTGATCAAAGAAGAAAAGAGTTTAAGGATACCCTTATTCAGCTCTTTGAAGATCGTTGTTATGTAATTGGTGATTGTAAAATTGATCCAAATGATAATGTAGTTCCAGAAGAGGATATTGATACATTAGTTGATGAAATTGTCGCGCAATGTAAAAATCAGTGTTGGATAGACACTTATGCCTGTATCGATCAGAGTTGTCGAATCTTGGGAGCTCCTACCAGAGTAGATCGGTCTGATCCAACTTCTACAAGCGCATATACTATTAATGTCACGTCTGTAGATCATGGGGTTTCAGGACCTATCGTTGATGGTTTTTCTAATCGTCAGGATCAAAAGCTAGTATATTTTGATCCATTAACTCAGTCAACAACGCAGACTAACGAAGATCCAATTATTGTTGATCTTCCAGGGTCTCAAGGATTAAAGAAGTATTACTACAATACAGCGAATTATGAATTTATTTCCATTTGGGATATAAGACAATCTTTGACGTATGCCCAATCTACAAGGCATAAACAAGCAACCGAATGGAAAGTTGAGCTGGATTTACCAAGTAAATGTGATGCCAATGGTAATTACAATCCGAACCTGACATATACTAGTAATAACCTACCTATTGAACCTGTATATATATTAGACGAAACTGCGAATGTTTGGGTACAACAGTCCTTCGAAATTTGTACAGATCAAGCTGATTATGTTAGTAGAGATAACCCAGATGGTCCCGGAGATACGTTTGTAGAAAGAGATCAATATATTAATCCAACTCGAGCACCGTTTGATCCTAATGATCCTAATACCGAGGGTGTAGCATCTCCCAAAACAGGTATCAATGTATCAATAAATCCTAATAACTAATACATAGATAGTAAGTCATGAAAAACAAAATCACATATATAATTACTTTGGTTATTGGAATGTTTATTGCTAACGTCAATGCGCAAAACGAAGATGTACTAGAATTCGAAGTATACGATCAAATCGAAGATTCCTTTAAAATTGCTTTAAGAATCAATAGTGAAGCTGTTCAATTTATTCAATTCGACTTTTATGAAGAAAATCATTTGGTGTTTAATCAAGAAGCGATTTTAAACAAAAAATTAGATGGTAACTATTATTTCTCATTTAACGGATCTGAAAAAGAAGTTTTTTTAGATGATATAAGAATTGAGACTCAAGTGAGGAGTGTTAAAGCTAAGCCGAAGTCTAAATCCTTAGAAGTGAAAGTTTTAGACAAAAACTTCAATATAATTGCCAAGAATCGCAAACAAATTTGATAACCAACAATCTGAATACTATCAAAATGAAAAATATATATATTGCACTTCTTTTGCTATTTACTATAATAAGCCATGCACAATCAAATGATGATTTAGTAATTGAAACTTCTACAGATCAGGCTTTGGTTGTTTGCAGTGATGCCGTTACTTTTACTATTAAAATTACAAATACCAGTAGCGGTATATTGTCTGACATCGTTTATAATTCAACTCTGCCAGACGGAATTACACTTGTAAATTCACAATATACTAATGAGAATACCCCAGGACAGATTCGTTTTTCTATTCCTGATATTCCTAATAATGAAGTGCGTACGTTTACCTATACAGCCAAAGGTGATTGTACATTACTTACAGAATTCGATGCTGCTGTTGATACAAATGCTACGTTTACGGTTATAAATGACAATACTGTTGCATATCATGTAGACGGAGTAGCACAGCCTACTTTATCTGGGTCTTCAGAATCTTATAATGTTAATTTTCCAGAGCTTTTCGTCAAGGTTAAGGATCAGGATGTTAATATCCAAGTTGGTATATTAGAAAAAGATGCTGATGGATCAATTTTTAATAGGGAGATCGAAGTGAGTAACAGTGGGCTGGGTCAAATCGATCAATTTAGAATATTTGTTGACTATGATGACAAAATTGATTTTAATGAATTACGATTATCAACAGGTCAAATTTTAACGCCTGTTGGACCAGCAGAAAATTCACCTGAGCCATTTATTGGGCTTAAACGTCTTGAATATGTAATTACGGATTTTTCAGTAATTGGTAACGGTAATGCCTTATTTGAACAAAATGAAAAATTTACGTTAGTTGATGAAGTATCCTTGGGTGCCGGAGATTGTTACGCGTCATTGGCTACCAATTATACTGCAGTATATGGTTGTGGTACGAATACAGTAGATAGTACTCCTATTTTCTGTGAAGCTATCGATGATAAAGATGCGACTTCTGTAAATTATTTGAGTTTTATAGAAGGTGCTCCTAAGTTCGGCATATTTACAAGTTATGAAGTTATACAACCAGGAAATTTATGCGGCGATCCTATCAAATTCAAATTGAAGTATACTAATTCTGGTACAGGTTCTTCAATTCCTTCAGCAGATGTGGCTTACGACTTATTTATAGACAATCTTTCTCGGATTTTTAGAGTGTCGGGAGTAAATAAATTATACATAGGAGGTAGAGAACTTTTGTTACAAGACAACGAAAATTTCAATTTCTCGGATAATCCAAATGGTATCTTTAGTACAGATCCAGATGGTACAGGTATTGGTCTTGAGGATGTTGATAAAGACGGAGTTTATGATGATCTTCCTGTGGGAGCAACCTTTGAAATTGATGTTGATATGAGCATAGCCTGGGATCCAGTATACTTTGATGATCTTTTCATAGTGGATATGTTAAGAATATCTTTAAAATCGTATTCCAACAGTTGCTCTGGAAACGTTGTAGCAGCTGCTAATGCTGGATTAGGTTTAGATTCAAGAGAAAGATATGCTCCATTTGATGAACTTCCTGCAAATTTAAATACAGGAGATTCAGAAATTTTAAAATTCAATGTCTTTATGAATTATTTGTTGTTTACACAACATCAATTGAATCGACAAAATCCAAATAATAGTGGAGCTATAACTATTACTCAGAACTTTCTTTCTAGATTTAAACTTCCGGAGGCGTATAGTATAACCTCTGTGACTTGGCTTGATGTTGATTTTGATGGCTCGGTAACAGGTTCTAGAGATGTTTCATGGACAGAGATTGGATCCAACGAATATGAAGTAAGAGATGGAGGAAGTCGTGGGCGTTATGAGGTGGCTGTAACTGTTGAGTGTCTTAACACAGCAGCATCAAACGATAGCGATATACAATGGAAACATTATATAGATGTATGTAATGACTATAATAGTCTTGAGCTAATAAAAA
Organism: Aquimarina sp. U1-2; assembly: GCF_017897595.1. Taxonomy (GTDB): domain Bacteria; phylum Bacteroidota; class Bacteroidia; order Flavobacteriales; family Flavobacteriaceae; genus Aquimarina. Next base: position 36,840 of record NZ_JAGKIK010000008.1, on the reverse strand, counting down.
TAGCAGAAACCAATTCTTCGATAATAACAAACTATTTTAGTTGTGACTCTGGACCAGGTGGGGGCTGTGATTTTACAACAACTGAGTTTGACTTAACAAGAAATACTTTTGGTTATTCGCATTCAAGAAGTTCTGTTATTTTTTCAGAAGGTGAGTTGTTAACTCAACCTGTGGTTACAGCAAATACTCCTGATATAGAGTTAGATGCTGCATATCCAATAGATAAAGTTTTGGTAAAATCATTAGGAGAGCTTAACACAGATACAGACGAAATATATAATGAGATTTCTTTTGAATTTTCTTTTGAACTTCCTACGGGTACTAATGAAAGCTTATTGATACATAGTGATAATGGGATTTTGACAGTAGGAGAGAATAGCTACCCTCTCACTGTTCCTCAAATTAGTATTGATCCAGAAACGAATATCATAAAATATAGATATACTGTACCTATAGGGTCTGTATCTGGAACCAATATAAGATTAGAAGTTAATAATTTGCAGATGCAATTTGCAAAAAAATCAGAAATTCCATTAACTAGAGGTGTTCATGAATTATCATCTCTTAAAGCATTTTTTGCTGGAAAAAAAACAGATGGATCAGCAGGTTGTGGAATTTCGAAGGCGACTAGATTTGATTTATACATACCACAATTTACTCAAGATGTAAAAGGTGCCGTTTTCTTAGAATGCTTTGGTAAAATCGAATTGGCCAATGTATTAGTATATTCTGCGACTGGGAATGATGATTTTCCTAATGAGTATAGACCCATAACAACATTCGAAGAAATTGGATTTGTATTGCCAGAAGGATATCAATTAAAACCAGAAACATCATCATCTTTCAGTTATTCTAGTTTTTATGAATTATTTCCTTCAAGGTTTTCCATGGATGAACAAGTTGTGGTAAATAAAGTGAATCTCCTAAAACCTTCAATGCCTGCTCCCAGTGCAGACAGGTCTTCTAGATGGTTTCGCATATACAGTACAGTAGAACCTATTTGCGAAGATGATATATGGGAAGGAAGTAAAGAAATAATTAGTAATATGTCTTATAGGGATATAATCGAAGATCCAGAGACGGTTATTAATTTTTTCGATTCACCGAATGAAAATCCTAATAGGCGAGTTTATAATAATTATAACCTTCCTCGTTTTAATACAGTGCCAAATCAGGTACAAGAAGGTTTTGAACGTGTAACTGATTGGCCAGTACAATTTTGTAACGTTTCGACTACTTCCAGTTCAAACAATGTAATTCGAAACGCATGGATGGCTTTTGAGCTCAAACCAGGTGACAACAGCACAATTTTGGTTGGGGCAAATGATCAAAACGGAAATCCTATCACTGGAGATAACATTGTATTTTATGGTCCTGTAAATCCTAGATCAGGACTTCCTCAAAATATGATGGTTAGGGTAAGTGGCAGAATAAACAAAAATGTCTGTACAACAGTTTATCCAATAGCAGAATATAGAGTGTGCGAGAATGATGTAGAACAAGATATAAATATGTTTTCTGGTTGGGCTTGTGATGTTTATCCTTTTTCAGAAGGAAATATCGATTTGACAAGCGTTAATTCGATACTAGATCCAGGGATTTTACAGTGCCAATTTAGAGTAGAAGAAGATGTTATCACTTTACGATACAAAACAGGAGATCTAGACTGGGAGGTAGATCGAGCAGGAGATAATGTTGATCTATGTGAAGATATAGCTTATGATATAAAAGTGGTGAGCTCTAAGTTTGCGAATGTATATGATACAAATGTAACTATTGACCTTCCAGAAGGAGTTTTTGCTTCAAGCACCAATAGTATTACATATACGTTTAATGGAGCGTCTGCTACTGTTCCTTCGTCTTTTATTCAACAAAATGTTACGGCTTCAGAAGATTTAATCATTAATGCGTCAGATTTAGTAACTTCTTTGTTAGTGGCTTCGGGTGACCTGGCTAACGCAGATGAAAGTACAATTCCTGGAATTCGGTTACCCGGTAAAAATGAAATTACATTTAGAGTTAATTTTAACTCTGATTGCAACTATAATCCAGGAAAGCCTATACAATTTTTCCTTAAAGGAACAACAAACTGCTCAGAGAATGTTAGTCTAAAATTTGATAGACTCATCCCCCTTAATGGGTTAACATTACCAGGTTTAGATGTTGATATTACGGCAAATAACTTTTTAGTATGTAACGATCTTAATGAAATAACGGTAACTATTGATAATACTAGTGCGAATACAATTGCGCAGCAACAATTAGTAATAACATTGCCAACAGGAGTTTCGTTTGCGAATGTTCCTAATGGGTATCCAACACCCACCAGTACCGTCGATGGTAAAGTGATTTGGGATTTAGCGGATTTAAATACCACAAGAAGTCAGGTATTTAAACTTAACTCACGACTTAATAATTTATCTCTTACAAATTTGATATATGAAGCAGAGACTATACAAAATGGTCAAGCTACGTGTATTACAGATAATCAAGTTTGTGATCTTGAGGTAACTACTGGGAGTGATACTATTGAGGTATTGAGCACACCATTTCCGGGGATATCCATAAATCCTTTGAGCAGTCTACCTGCGTGCGAAGGTGAAAATGTAGTTGTCGAAGTTGTCTTTAATGATGGTACTATAGGGGGGGCATATACCTATAGCTGGAATGTACAACCCATAGCATCTAATGGTAATCAATTTACATTTAGACCTCTCAATTCTACTAATTTACAAGTTACATTGCAATCTACAGTTAATCCGGATCCAAGTTGTAGTGCTTCAGCAAGTTATAATGTAGAAATATACCCGGGCGCAAATCTCAATTTACAATTGGTAGAAGGAGTGAGTTGTGCTGATCAAGCTGACGGAACTGCAACGATAACCATAACCGGCGAATCGGGTACAGGATATCTCGAGCAGGCACCTTTTGAAATTGTAGGCTCAACAAATCCTGCAGTTGTTACTATTGGTCAACAATTAGCTAGTGGAGAACAATTAACCATTAACAATCTGCCAGAAGGTAATTTTGGTATTACGTTAAAAGATCAGTATGGATGTGAATTCGAACAGAATATCAATGTACCTATCGTAAGTGGTAATAGAATTTATGGTGTATGCGTTTCGCGATTAAACTGTGGGGTAGAGGGAGGCGATGTAGAGCTGTCATTTAACACATTAGATTTTCATTCAAATATCACCGGGACTAATTATACAGGAAGAGTTTACAATGCTTCATCTGGAACTAACGGAGATATCATAACGTTTAACGGAGTATTTGGAGATACACAAACATTTATACTTAACGATGTTTTAGCTTACAACAACTATCTAATTGAACTTACAGCAGTAAATGGATGTGTTTTTTCAAGCGGATTTCAACCACAACCACTAAGTGTAAATGCATTTATTTTACCAGATGGTAATCCTAACCTAACCATATGTTTTGAAAACCAGAAAACAGATGTAGATTTCCGTATAGGAAATAATATAAACGATTGTACCGATTATCTAATCCCCAATTATACCATTTTATTTGGAGAAGTTTCAGGGTCTGGAGATTTTATTGCAGAGCCACAAATATTCGATAATGTTGTTGATGGTCCCTTTACATTACAAGATGTTGGTCCAGGTGAATTTAAAATTGTTCTACAACCAAATACGATAACCGGATATGCACAACCATTAGAAGTATGTGAGAATGAAACTTTTTTCAATATAAAAACACAATCTCCATTTTCTGTAGATGCTATAAGTGTTGATCCCAAATGTTATGGCGAAGCTACTGGCGAGGCAGAGGCTGTAGTTTACGGTAATTACGGAGAAATATCCTATGAATGGACAGATGTAGCAACCAATCAAATCGTCTCTCGAGGATATAAAGCAGAAGGACTGCCTGCGGGGGTTTACAGGCTTGTTGTTATCGATGAAACAGGTTGCGGACCTGTTGATCCTATTATCGTAACCTTAGAAGATCCAGAACAATTACAACCGTTAACTCTAGAGGATATTCAAACCAGTTGTGATGCAGTAGCAGGATCTGAAACTTCAGAGGGTACCGCAGATCCATACAATTCTGGAGTATTTCCATTGACGTTCTCCTGGTATGAAGTAACTGAAAGAGAAATCACTATCGAGGATGGTAATACAGTGATCGAGCAAGTTGAAGAATTAGTCTATGAAGAAACCATATCCTCTCCAGGAACTTCTACGTATCCTGGTATAACACCGGGAAATTATAAAGTAGTATTAACCGATGCCAATGGTTGTTCTGTAGCCACCGAAGTCACTGCAATAACACAGCCTCCCGTTGCACGAAATTATAATATTTGTTTACGTTGGAAATCTAAAGAAGAGACTGAACGTAAATCTCCAACTCCACCTAGAAGAGATAATAATATCAATGGATCAAATATTCGAGAGGCTATTTCTGAAGAAGTAGAAAGATGTGTAAACGATGCCAAGGATCAATTGGCGGCAAATGCAGAGACAGCTCTAAATGATGTCGAAGGATTAGATGATGAAGTGGTATTAGATTATGAGCAGGGAACTAGCGATGTATACCATTTTACATTATACTATTACGATAGAGCCGGAAACCTGGTTAGAACCGTACCACCAGAAGGAGTTCGTACTGTAGACGAGCGTGTTTCTACGGCGCACACTTATGTTACGGGTTACGACTATAACAGTATTGCTCAATTATCAAGTCAAAATACACCAGACGGAGGGACTTCTCAGTTTGTATATAATGATATAGGACAATTATGGTACTCGCAAAACGAGCGTCAGGCGCGAGAAGGCGTATTTTCCTACGTAGTTTATGATGAACTTGGTCGAGTACGTGAAGGAGGAGAGGCTTTACTAAGCGGAAAAGTATTTCCAGATGACTTCTTGGTTAATAATCAGGCAGATCCACAAATTGCGATAGCGCTTCCGGTAGATGATAAAATAGAGTATATACAAACGACCTATAATGATCGAATTGAAGACATTACCTATCAAGATCAACCGCAAAGATTCTTAAGAAATAATGTAAGTTTTATCAATAATAAAGATAAAAACGAAAAAGTTACCAAGACGTATTATAGTTATGATCCACATGGTAATGTAGAATGGTGCGTACAAGAGCTTCCAGGTATTGGAAGAACCACAGTGGCGTACACGTATGATCTTGTTTCGGGTAATGTAAACGAGGTACACTTCAACAAAGGAAGAGTAGACGAATATCGACATAAATACACCTATGACGAAGACAATAGGATTGTTTCCGTAAAAACATCAAAAGACGGGTACATTTGGGATGAAGATGCTCGTTACGATTACTACTTGCATGGCCCATTAGCCAGAACAGAGCTTGGGGAAGATAAAGTGCAAGGATTAGATTTTACGTATACCATTCATGGATGGTTAAAGGGAATCAATACCCCCGATCTAGCTCAAAATGCATATAATCCAGACGGGAATAATACACGTGGTGATGATGCTTCTAAACACGCCAAAGATGAATTTGGTATGGCATTAGGATATTATCAGGGAGATTTTACTCGAGATGGAGTGTTAAATTCGGGGTTAACCGCAGCAAACCCATTTAATTTAGAACATGCCGTAAATGGAGTGCAACAGAATTTATATAATGGTAATATTAGCACCTGGACTTCTCAGATAGCTGAAGAAGCTAAAGAAAAAAACAGAGCTAGTTATCTCGTAGGTAATGCATATCGCTATGATCAGTTGAATCGAATCAAAGAAGCAACGTCTCAGTTGTATAGCGATACCAATCAAACATATGGTGCTATTGGCGGAGCTTCAAATGCGTTCAAAACATCTTATCTATACGATAGAAACGGTAACTTACAAAGATTACAACGCCATAAAGATGATGGTCAGTTGATGGATGACCTTACCTATCATTACGATTTGGAAAATCCTAATTTATCGAATCGTTTGACACATGTTGATGATGCTGTCGGACAAATTAGTGCAGAAATTAATGATTTGCCTGACCAAAATTTAGGAAACTACGAATATGATGAAACCGGACAACTCATTCGTGACAATAGTGAGGGATTAACTTATGTCTGGACGACCGCTGGTAAAGTATCAGAGATTATTCCTGATCATACAGGAAATCCGGATACCCAAAAAGTACACATGTCTTTTACCTACGATGGTATGGGTATGCGTGCTATGAAGCAAGTAAATCGTTTGCCATATAATGAAGCAGGAGAAGGGCCATACATTCATAATCCGGCTGCTGTAGAAACTACGTACTACACTTGTGATGCATCGGGTAACGTGATGGGGATTTACAAGCGGGAAGATGTAAAAGTAAATCCTGATGATCCCGATGATAATTCATATACAGCAAACTTTAGCATCTCTGAGCGTCCTATATACGGTAGTGATCGCGTAGGTCAAGATGTATTTGAAGAATTGATATACACACGTATTTATGGTTTCAATACACCAGCAGATTATCAGGAAATCGCTGTACGTTTTATGAGCAACATCACCAATGCATCAAATACTATATTCTTGGTGCAAAATGATACTCAAGAGCTTACAGATGCCAATGGCGATATACTACAGATTACTGGAACAAAAATGGCTAATGCGAAGGCAGATAGAGCTTTTAATGCATTACAATACGAAGCGTTACAACCAGATAATGAGGCTTTATTACCGGTAGAAACCGATAATAATATTTTCACGATAGAGGATGATCAAGGTGAAATGTTATTGTACGGAGTAGTAGCAAATACGTATTTTAGTGAAAGTCCTAATAGACCTGTAGTGTTAATCTACAACAAAGAAGGTAACCTTATAGAGGGACTAGAAAGTTTGAATGACGATTCTAGAGCTCCTCTTGATCCAAAAGCGAAGGCAATCGTACTAAAGCATCCTTCGTATGCAGGACAATATTTATTGTTCTACAGAGATATAGATTCTGGCATGCACTGCACCACCATTTATGCAGAACGAGGGTACGCCTATATAGACAACTATAATCATCAGGAGTTTGCGTATAGTAATTATGGGCGTCACATGGCTGTAATTCAAGATAGGCAAAATAAAACTTCGTATCTTTATACGACCATGCATACCGAAGGTACGGTTGATGAAAATGGTACTATAACATCGCCCCCGGGTACCAATTTAGTTCGATTTACCATTAATCGATTTGGTCAAACAACATTCGACGGTACGTTATTACCAGAATACTTTGACAGTTTTGATACCGAAGGTAATGGTGAAATCCAAATTGCTACCGATGGTAGTGCGATTAGTTTGTATCACAATACGTCGCTACCATCACAATGGACGGCTGCTACCGATGCTGAAATACGTACCTGGCAACTGGATACAGAAACCAAACTGCCCATTGCAGAAAGTGTAGCAACTATTGTAGTAACCAACGGTAACATTGGTAAAGGTTCTTTGATAAACACGGGAGATGATATCTATTATACCCAGTATACTCAGGATGTAACTACTAATTCTGATACACAGGTAGTAAAACGAGCCTCAGACAATCAGGTGGTTGCAAATACGTTAGGAGATTTACGTATCAATAAAGACGATAAGCTGTATCAGTTTGCTACTGGAACCGACAGTGGTCAAGAATGGAATTTGGATACGCAAACCAGTACAGCACTAAACAATCTACCAGTCACAAGTAATGGTGCTACAGGATATCAGCCTTATCAGGCATATACTATTTTGACTGATCAAGGTGATGCCACTGATGGTTTAGTCTATCGCGATTTGGGTAATAAATACTACGAGATTAAAGATCACTTGGGCAATGTAAGAGTAGTTGTAAATGATCGTAAAAATTTGGATCCTGCAACAGGTGATCTTACAGCTAAAGTTGAAAGCTATAATAATTATTACGCTTTTGGAATGTTGCAGCCCGGAAGGCATAAGGATAGTAAGTCGTATAGGTATGGTTTCCAGGGACAAGAAAGCGATGATGAATTGAAAGGCGAGGGGAATTCTGTAAACTATAAATACAGAATGCACGATCCTAGATTGGGGAGGTTTTTTGCTGTGGATCCGTTGGCAGCCGATTATCCATGGAATTCTACATACGCTTTCAGTGAAAATAATGTTATAGATCATGTTGAACTGGAAGGTCTTGAGAAAGCTCCCGTTAATGAAACGTGGAATATGACTAACGATGAGGCAACAGCTACAGACCTCGGTAAAGAACATGTAGATTTTTCGAATGAATATAAAGGTCATATCGATGGATCAAGCGTATCAGCATGGAAATTGACAAGTGGAGCAAATGCAGGAAATTATGTAGCTCTTTTATTCGGTGATAATTATCCTGGATCTTCTCATTATTTAATAGGAGCGGATGAGATGACTGGAAATGGATTTGATATTTCTTCTACATCAGGCGGATACTATGGTTTCATGATAGATTGGAATACCGATTTTAGAAGACATGTTATGTCTGGTTATTATGATACTACTGTTGCTACAGACGCTTTATGGGGATTAATAAAAAATGAAGGTCAAATAAGTTATCAAGTATCTTTTGATACATATCTTATTACAGGTTGGTCAGATAATGGTTCACCTACCGCAGTATTTGATTATGAAATAACGAGTGTTGATCGTCAATGGTCATCACATACTTTAAATATTGGTGTGTATACAACAGCATTTACGGAGTTGGCTGCATTAAGATTATTAAGGGGCACAGAAGTTGTTCATGGTAATTCTTTAGCAAGTAAAAGGCCGACTTGGGGATATAAATTATATTTGAATGATGGTACATTCTTAAAAAATGGAATTACGTCAGCAGCAAAAGCTGAAGCAAGATATACAAAATCATTCATGTCTGATAAATACATGAAGAAGGTTTTGTTTCCTAATAGAAAAAAGGCCTATGATTGGGAATTTCTTCAAAATACAATAGATAGAGGTCCGTGGAATAAAAATATGCATTAAGATATGAGTGATGAAAGTAATATAATAGGGTGTTTTGTTTCTTTAAACATGGAAGATGAACAAGGGGATTCGTTTCGGAAGTATCTGTGGGGAGACGAAGGTTTAGACCAAAATTTGAAAAGATTGAATTATGAAGATTATGGAAAAGATATAAAACGAATTTTGTTTCAGTTTTATGTTAATCCTATACCCTATGAATTAAACAATTTAAATGATATTGAAAACTATAGAAAAAGAGAGAAATCAATTGGGATACCAATAATTATTAATAATGAAAATTTTTTTAGTAAATCAGAGTCTGATCGTTATAACTACATAATTTTTTCTATTCTTCAAAAGTTAGATTTACTCGCTGAAACAATTGCAAAGAAGAAGTTAGATACAAAAATTGAGTTTTTAAAAAAGGACTTCCAAAACTTATTTAAAATCGGGGATGATTAAAAAATCAGAGAACTCAAATTTTTGTAGCTTACAATTCAAATAATTATATGATTTTCTAAACTTAAAAGCATTACTAATAAACTATGTCTTGTCCTAAAAAAAGTTTACATATTTTACATTAAATATAAAATAGATTTACAACTTATTTTTAGTCCTATTATTGGGATAATTAAGAAAAAACGACCAGAAGTAATTTCTTTGAGAAACATAGAACGTATAAATTCCATAATATATCAGTTCTACATTTTATAAGTTTTGCTACTGTTGATTGGATAAATAAGTTTACAACATAAGACTTCTCATACTGGCACCTAAATTCTCTAGGTTGCCTTAGAATAGGAAGTTATTAATTATATAGATGTATATGCTATATGATTAAGAATTTTTAAGTAGGATAATACAATTATAGTAGCTTTTAACTAATTCTTTCAATACGAAAAACGTTAAAAATTAGGAATAAGATAAAAAGAAAACCCCCAGTTTCATTTTTTGAAACTGGGGTTTTGTATTCTTGCACTATAAATCGTATAAAACGATGGTTTGCGAGCAAATGTGTTCTTAATAAAAAGTTAAATCTTAACAGTTTAACAACATAAAAAAGAATATATTTGCCTTCAGAATTTTAGAAAATTCTATGAGTTTTTGTGAAATAAACCTTAACCATTAGTTTGTTAATCACTAATAAGATGATGTGATTCTATTCCCATGCTAAGCGCAGTCAAAGCGTAATCGCTAAAAAGTAATAGGTATAAACCAATGCTGTGAATAGTAACAAATTTTAATAAAAACATCGCTTTAAGAATACGAAAAGATAATGTTTAAAAGTTATGTTAAGGATGTTAGAAAGAATAGTATGAAGGTAAGTATACAAATACATAAACTCTATATCTTAATGAAGTGTAAATTCCTACTTGTATTAGTAATGATATGTGCAAATTCGTTTGCACAATATACATATCCAAAAACAAGTTTAGCTAAAAATGTGCTAGCCTCTACCTTGGTCGTACAATTGCTAGATGGTGATAATGAGGTCGTGTCTAGAAGAAACGATGATATTATTGCTGTATTTAGAGATCATTGGAAGCATACCGATCTACTTTTTCTTACACAATCACAAATTGATAGTCTTGCAGAAAAACATAAAAATGGATATTCGTATGTTTTTCAGGATGATTTTGAGTACAACGAAACGCGAAATAGACATATCAATAGCGATGGTTCTATTCATCCTTTTGGTGATGGTATGGGAGGGAGATTATCATATAATGCATTTACTTTTGGGTATTATAGCTGCTACCTCAATGCTCGTATCGACGGAGATTATGAATTTATAACTAGTATTGGTTTTGCAAATGATAATTTACGTAAAACAGACTACCTCTTTCTATATCAACAACTCTCAAGGTTATTAGATGCTGCCGCCCAAGAAAAACCAACTAAAGAATATTTCAACGTTAATAGAAATATAGAAACGCTACCATCAAAAACCCTGGTCTTGCCTAAACACTTTTTTAAAGAAAAGGATTACGGTAAAATATCTAAATACTACGATCATTCGTATGAATTAGTTGATATTGAAGTGTATGAACAAACAATTTTAAATAGAGAGGTAGAGAAAGCATACGTTAAAATTATATGGTCCCACCAGCATAAATTGTACATGTGGGTGGTCGTTAATGCAGAAGACGGTGCAATTCTGGCAATTACTGGTTTTGGTGGTGTTAGCTTTGGCTCATATCATACAGCCAATGAAATTATCAAAGCAAAGCATCTAAAATATACAACCAGCAAGTTTGCACAAAAAATCAATAATCGATATGGCGGGTAAGTATTTCAAATGTATACATAAGTCAAGATATCTGGGGATAATGCTGATGGTTTTAGCGGGGTGTACAACTGCCATCGAACCTTTCAATAAAAAGAATGTAAGTGACCAGGAGTATAAAGAAAAATTTCAGATTACCGATAAGAAACCCAAACCGAATTCAAAGATTAAATACTATTGGTATAAGTCTAGAAAGGTTCATTCATCTCAAGGAGATTTTGCCGGAGAGTTGCTAGACGGCTTATATACCAAACACTTCTATACTAATGCATTAGCTGAAAAAGGAAATTTCAATGCCGGTAAAAAAGTGGGCACTTGGAAAACATGGTATAAAAATGGTGAGCTTGCGACCGTATCTCATTATAAAAGCGGACAATTATCTGGTAGAAATATTTTTTTTGATAGTCTCGGTCATATACTTGCTATCGGTAAGTATGCACGTGGTAAGCGTACCGGAAAATGGGTGTTTCCACAGATAAATGACACTATTCGATATCGAAAAGGAGAGGTAGTGGTAGTTAAGGCAAAGGATACGACCAGTCCTGGTTTTTTCGGTAGTATTTTTAAGAAAAAGGGTAGAGATTCTATTGTAGAAAAGCGACCGTCTAGTTTCTTTAAAAAGTTATTTTCTAAAAAGGATAATAATCCGGTTTCACAAAAAAGTAAAGGCAGTAATAAAGGTTCTTCTCCTAATCCTAAAAAGAAGAAATCTTCCAATTCAAAAAAGGGAAAAACGATGAATAGTCAACAAAAAAATACAGATAATAAGAAAAAACCGAATTTTTTTCAGCGTCTATTTACCAAAAAGCAAAAGGAAAATACATGATTAAAGCAGGTTCTATAGCATATGCAATACTCATTTGTATTGTAGTAGGGATATTCTGTTATTCACTTTTGGCAATGAGTGGATATTCTAGAGTATACACAACTATGCTTGATACCTACACTGAAGTTTTCTCTACCAATGCGTCGGCTCAAGCATATTTTTTGAGTAAGGTAGAAGATATTGAAGAAAAACAGCATACCGTAGATATTTTTGAAGACGGTATTTCTTCATCTGGGATAGTAAAACCCTGGGGTTTTTATAAAGTGCTGCTTACTTCATCAATTTTTAAGAAAGACACCATACAGCGAGCAGTTCTTATTGGGCAGCGGCTCAAAGAAGAAAATCAGGCCTTGTATTTATCAGATGCTTCAAAACCATTATTTATGGTAGGTAAGGCAAAGATTACAGGTACGGCTTATCTTCCAAAGTCAGGAATAAAAGCAGGATATATTAGTTCGAATGCTTACAGGGATTCAAAATACTTAGTGGGATCAAAAAGGGTTTCAAAAACCAGTTTACCCAAAATTGATAATGTGAACTTTGGTTATGATCAGGAAGTTAAAACCATTCAATTACAAGAGCTAAAAGATGACGTTTTGATGTATAATGATTTCTTTCAAAAAACAGTAGTCGTTATAAGTGACACTACCATTTTAGAACGTAAAAAACTATCTGGAAACATTATTATTACGTCAAAAGATTCAATTTATGTAAAAAAGAATAACGAATTAGAAGATATTATCATAAAAGCACCTAAAGTGGCTTTCGAATCGGGTTTTAAGGGTACTGTACAGGTGTTGGCACAAAAAGTTGTGGGTTTAGAGGATAAAGTACTTCTGCGTTATCCGTCGGGAATCTTTATGAGTACAGGCAATGTAGATGAACGAAAAGTAAGGATTGGCGAACAAAGTAAGGTATTGGGTGGCATAGTGCTAAGCGATGATAACCGCGGTATCGATAAAATGATAACCATAGAAGAAAATGCTGAAGTAATAGGAGATATTTATTGCAGTGGAAAATTACAATTAAAAGGAAAGGTTACCGGAGCGGTCTATGCGAGTAGCTTCTATTTACGTACCGAAGCTTCGGCATATGATAATTATATTTTGGATGGAGCTATAAATAGGCAAAATCTTCCAAAAGAATTTGTGAGAATACCGTTATTTAAAAACAAAAGCGATTACAATACGCCTTATGCCATCATCAAGCAAATATAGAGTTAAAGCAGGTTCTATAATAGAATCTGTAATTGCGATGACAATTATTGCTATTTGTTTGTCGATGGCCTTGATCATTTATGCAAGAGTACTTGATGCCGATCATAATATTGCAAACTACCAGGCGCGACAAAAAGTGAAAGAGTTGCTTTTGGAGACTAAAACTGAAAAATCGTTTGTTGACGAAAATTATGATTATGAAACGTTTTCAATACAGAAAAAAGTAGAAGAATTGATTAAAAATAGTGGGTATACTATAGAGTTTACCATAAACGTGCAATCAAAAAAAGAAATACATACATATATTGTTAGCTTATAAAAAACATACCCGTCTATCGGCTTTTACCATACTAGAACTAGTCATTGGTATTACCATATCTTCTTTGGTAATTACTATGGTGTATGTGATATATGACAATTTATCAAGACAGGTAATAACTTATTCGCGACAACAGGATGAACTCATGATATACCACCAGTTCGAGGGGCTGTTTTCTAAGGATATCCAGCTAAGTAAAAAATTATCAGTTATCGATAAAGCGCATATAGTGCTCGATATGCACGATAAAGAAATACACTATTTTTTCAAAAACGATGAAATTATAAGAAAAGAAGAGACTTTAGACACTTTTCGTTTAAAGGTGATGGATGTGAATTTTAAAAGTGAAGAAAAGATAGAAGAAAAATGTACGCGAGTGCGATTAAAAACCAAGCTTTTAGGTGCTGATTTTGAGATTTTTGAATCCAAAGAAATCTCTCTGGCTCAACGAATGAATGATTATCTATTAGATGAGTATTAATATATCGACATATAAAGCGAGTAAAGAAGCGAAGACGAGCAAAAGAAGTGAAAACTTTTTTTCTAAAGACATTAGTCTGGGCAATCGTTTTTCTGATAAAGACAAAATGGAATTTTATAAAGAACTGTCTGTTTTGTTAAGTTCTGGAGTAGATTTTAGAAAAGCACTAGAGATATTAAAAGATCAACAAAAAAAAGAGAAGCATAAAAACTTAATAGCTGCCATTACAAAAGAAGTGGTGCAAGGAAAAGCGTTATTCGAGGCGTTAAGAGATTCTGAAAAGTTTTCTCCCTATGAATACTTTAGTGTAAAAATTGGAGAGGAAACCAGAAAGCTAGACGAAGTACTTTTAGAACTCAATCAATATTTTGATAGAAAAGTGAAAATGAGACGGCAACTATTATCTGTTTTTACCTATCCGTTTTTTGTTCTTTTATTAACTTTTGGAGTGCTGTATTTTATGATGAAGTATGTCGTACCCATGTTTGCTTCTGTATTTAAACAATTTGGAAAGGAGTTGCCCGGTTTAACCAAAAAGATCATTTACGTATCAGAGCATTTTTCAACGATCAGTTTGCTGTTTATGGGAATCGTATTTTTTATGATCGGTTTTCACTTTTACTTTAAAAACCAGGTTTTTTATAGAAGAATCATGTCTCAACTGGTAGTTAAAATACCATTTTTCGGAAAATTAATAAAGAAAATATACATCACCCGTTTTTGTCAGTCACTTAGTTTATTGCTTTCGGCAAAAACACCTTTGGTGACTTCCTTGGATTTAGTGCAACGCATGATATCGTTTTATCCTTTGGAAACGAGTCTAAATGTTATTAAAAAGGAAATTACAAAAGGAACACTTTTTTCTAAGGCATTAGCAAAACATTCTATTTATGATTTTAAACTGATCTCATTGGTTGGAGTGGCAGAACAGGTTAATAAATTAGATGAAATGTTTGAAAGATTAGCAAAGCAATATGATGATGAAGTGCAACATCAAACCAAAATGATAGGGGTGGTTATGGAACCGTTAATTATAGTAATCATTGGATTGGTCGTAGGAACGGTTTTGATTGCAATGTATTCACCAATGTTTGATTTAAGTAAAATTATTCAACCTTCTTAAAAAAGGAAAATGAAAGACAATAGATATAACCGTAAAAAAATGTATGTAAAGGCGTATTCCATGTCAGAGCTAGTCATTGTATTGTGTATCATCGGTATTTTAATACTGCTGGTCTTACCTAATCAAACGTCTGTGGTTTCACAAGCAAAAGCCATAGAAGCTCAAAGCATGTTAAATCATTTATACGGACTGCAAAAAAGTTATTTCTACAGGCACTCGAAGTATACTACAGATTTTGAAGAATTAGGATTCGAACCTGCAGCTTCAATAAGCGAAGGTGGTCAGGCGGTATATAAAGTAGAAATTATAGAAGCTTCTACGAATTCATTTAAAGCAAAGGCAGTATCCTTATCAGATTTTGATGGAGATGGTAGCTTCAACACCTGGGAAATAGATCATAACAAATTATTAAAAGAAACAATTAAGGACTAATGCCAGATTTTTTGATTTTTCTTTTATTTCCTGTTTTTGGGATGATGTTGTATCAAGATGTGAAGTTTAGGCAAATACATGTACTATTGCCTATAGTCGTTCTTGTGATTGTCACATATATTAATATGAGCAACTTAAATTTTCAGGAAATGATCAAGTCTTTAGTCTTTATTAGTATTAATTTTTTAGTCATTGCGGGTTACTTCTCCATAAAGAGAAAAGAAATACTAAATCCGTTCAAAAATTATGTAGGAATAGGAGATTTAATTTTTCTAATTGCCGTAATTCCCATGTTTTCCTTCAGGAATTTCATGTTATTCTTTATTTCAGGAATGATCTTTTCACTATTAATTCATCTCATATGTCAACCCAGAAATGTACAAACAACAATTCCGCTGGCGGGGTATCTTTCTTTATATGTAATGGCCCTGATCGTATTTGATTTTTTTCTACCAACAAATATATTTTTCGATTTTATCATTTGAGCACAACCACCAACATACAAATCTCTGTAGAATTACAGCAGCTTATCAATGCAGATTTGGCGCATCACTATGGTATCATTCCTAAAAACGATTCTGATGATGTATTAGAGCTGTACATAGATGAACAAAAGATGAGTTCTGAAATTAAAGAAGAACTCGAACTATACTTAGGAAGAACAGTAGCGTTTGATAAAATTGCTTCAGAGCGATTAAATAAAGCACTTTTCATTTATTACAGAAAAAAGCAAGACAATCCAGCGACAAATACGAAGAGTTTATCATCGGTAGAAAACAGCTTTTTAGATAATTTAATATTCGAGGCAAAATCGATAGGAAGTAGTGATATTCATTTTGAAGTATATGAGGATGAGGCCAGAGCCAGACTTCGTATTGATGGTGTTTTGGTTGAAAAATATAAAGTTCCTAAAGACAGCTACCTAGAGCTTGTCAATAAAATTAAAATTGAATCCAATCTGGATATTACCGAAAAGCGATTACCCCAGGATGGAAGAATAAACTATAAAGATTTTGATATTCGGGTTTCTATACTTCCTACATTACATGGTGAAAAAGTGGTGATGCGTCTATTGGGTAAAGATGCTTCAAACATAAAATTAGAAGATTTGGGGCTACAGGCAGATGAAAAAGAAATATATCTGGAAGCAGTAAAGAAAAGCAACGGGATTGTTCTCATTAGTGGACCTACCGGATCGGGTAAGACGACTACGCTCTACGCTACCTTAAAACTTCTCAACGATGTTAAAAGAAACATAGTTACCGTTGAAGATCCCATCGAATATACATTAAAAGGAATTAATCAGGTACAGCTTAAAGAGGATATCGGACTCACTTTTTCTTCGGCCTTACGATCTTTTTTACGACAAGATCCAGACATCATTATGCTCGGGGAAATACGGGATGCCGAAACTGCAAAAATGGCGATAAGAGCCTCTTTAACCGGGCATTTGGTACTATCGACTATACATACGAATTCAGCATTAGGAACCATTTCACGCTTAGTAGATATGGGAGTTCCTGCTTTTTATATCGCAGAGACCTTAAATCTATCGGTAGCACAACGACTGGTTAGAAAACTTTGCGCTGATTGTAAGAAAGAAACAACTTTTAATCCCAAAGAATTACCCAGAAACTATAAGCTTCCAAAAGTATTGAAATCACATTTCGTACCCAATGGATGTGAAAGTTGCTATTATACTGGTTACAAAGGACGAACAGCCATTTATGAAATAGTATCGGTTACAGATGAGGTTATGGATGCAATTAAGAATACGAGTAACAATTTAGAACAAAATATAAAGTATAAGTACGAGAGTCTTGCAGATAAGGCATTCGCTCTTTTAGAAAATGGAGAAACATCGCTAGAAGAAATTTACTCGCTACTTATAAATGCTTGATTATGAAAAAACATGTGTATTTTATCATAGTATTGTTTACCATCTCTATATATGGTCAACAAAATATTCAAAAAATAGAAGAGCAGATTAATGCATTTGCTGAAGAAACCCCAGAACTTAATGAAACTATTCAAATCGATGTTTCGGGACTGACCTTATATGACTTTTTGAATTCTATCGCCATAGAACATAAACTAAATATTAGTGCAGATCCTGACCTTAACCAGATTGTTGCCAGTAGTTTTTTTGATGTTCCTGTTAAAGATGTTTTTCTTTTTGTGGTAAAAAAGTATAATTTAAGTATAGAAATCATTAACGGTATTCTTGTTTTCAAAAAAGCAGCTGTTAAAAAAGAGCTTCCCAAACCATTTATTCCTAAAGAAATTGATATTTCATATAACAGTTCTAACGATTTTCTGTCTGTAAAACTCAAAAATGATTCGTTACCGGCAGTCGCTAAGAAAATAATTGATGTTTCTGATAAAAATGTCATTTTGGGACCTAATGTTAAAAATGAAAAAGTCTCGGCCTATATTCTTAACCGACCTTTTGACCAGGTATTAGAGATGATGGCAAAATCAAATAAATTGATAGTTACCAAAGATGAAAACGGTTTTTATTATCTGGAGAAAGACCAAGAGGTATCACCATCTGGATCCAGAACTGCTTCATCTAGAAAAGGAAAGAAGGGAAATGAATCAAATTCTGAAGCAGAGATAACGGTGCAACCTAATGGATATTTAAGTATACAGGCATTCGATACCGATGTTGCTTCGTTGATCACGGACGCTGCCGAAAAATTGAAAGTAAATTACTTCATGTATGAGAAGCCAGAAGGAGCAACTACCACACTAGTTGTCAATGAAATTACTTTCGACGAACTTCTGGATCACGCTTTTAAAGGGAAGAACAGCACGTATAAAAAAACCGATGATTTTTATTTGATCGGAAATCAAAATGCCGAAGGTTTAAGAACTACAGAGTTAATACAGTTAGAAAACAGAACCATTGAAACCGTTTTAGAAACATTGCCTGCAGATTTAATAGAAAATGTTGAACTAAAAGAGTTCGTAGAGCTAAACGGATTTATGGTTTCAGGATCAAGGCCCAGAATACTAGAGCTTAAAGAATACGTGAGAAAAATAGATAAGGTGGTTCCTATGATTTTGATCGAGGTGCTCATCGTGCAATATCAAAAAGGATACGACATTCAAACAGGAATAAAAGCAGGAATAGATCCACAACAGCAAAGAGTAACCAATGGTGTTCTTTTTCCGAATTCGGATGTAAATTTAAATGCGAGCTCGGTCAATAATTTGATAGATGCGTTTAATGGATTTGGTATTTTCAATTTGGGTAAAGTTGCAAAAGACTTTTATTTAAATCTGAAGGCACTAGAAAATAATTCGATCATCAGATTACAATCGACCCCAAAAATTTCAACCCTTAGCGGTCATGAAGCTAAACTTTCTATTGGCGAAACCAACTATTATTTTGAGCAGAACAATAGACTAATCAATAGTGGTTTGGGTAACGATATCCTTCAATCTGGTCAATGGAAAGCTACCGATGCCAATTTAAGTGTTAATATAAAACCTTTTGTTTCTAAAGATGAACAAATCACATTAACTATTGTAGTCGAAAAAAGTTCATTTTTGGGCAGGGCAGGAGAGAATGCCCCACCGGGTAAATCTACCCAACAATTCGAATCCCTGGTTAGAGTAAGAAACGGAGAAATGATATTGTTGGGGGGGTTAG
This sequence comes from Aquimarina sp. U1-2, assembly GCF_017897595.1. Lineage (GTDB taxonomy): Bacteria > Bacteroidota > Bacteroidia > Flavobacteriales > Flavobacteriaceae > Aquimarina. The sequence continues at coordinate 17,555 of NZ_JAGKIK010000008.1, read as the reverse complement.
ACGAATTAGAGAGAGAAAACTCTGGAACAGGTACCCCGGTATTGTCTAGAATCCCGGTTCTAAAATGGTTTTTCAGTAGTAAAACCAAAAGAAAAAACAAATCGAAGCTACATGTTTTTATTAAACCTACAGTAGTATATTAATGTTAGATACTATCAAAAATATAAGTAGTACCTTCTTTCAGGAAAAAAAATATGCTGTTATTGGCATCATTCTGGGGGATATTCCTACGTATAATGTACTTATCATTGATAAGAAGTCAGAAGATATTGCGATCAATACCTTTTTTTCTACTCAGGATTTTGAAGTAATCAAAGCTAAAGTCAATACGTCATTACCCGTTCTCATTAATTTTTTTGGTAAAGGAGTTATCAATAAAAAAGTATCATCGCAGGGAAATTATTTAAAGGAAGTATTATTTAATGCATCTGTAGACGACTTTTATATATACGAATTAACACAACTTGACCAAAAGTTTATTTCTATTGCGAGAAAAGCAGTAATCCAACCTTATTTTGACAACTTTAAAGCAGATCGATACTTAATTGTAGATTATAGTATCGGGCCATTTGTAGGCGCAATACTTCAAAATCTGGTAAGCGAACCTACGATTACTTCTTACGACTATGAGCTTGTTTTTGAGCAAGAGTCTGTAGTAGATTATACTAAAGACGAAAAGAACAATGTAACGTATACTATGGGAGAGGAACAGATCGATACTATACAGGTTCCTTTGTTTTCTACCTTAATTCAGTATCTGTATCCCTCGGATAACTTAGAATATACCAAAGATTTTTTAGGGCATAGCAAACAAGAACATTCCTTAAAAAAAATAGTGAATACGGTAGGGATATTTTTGGGCATCTTTTTTCTTTCTACTTTATTGATTAGTTACTTTTTGTTGACTTACTATAACGATAAGTATGTAGCGTACGAATCGCAATTATACAATCTTAATGATACCTATTCTCAGGTTAAAAAATTGGAAGAAGAAAAACAGAATAAAACCAAGATTATTAACGAATCGGGTATTCTTAATCAAAACTTTCTATCATTTTATATGTATCGCATGGCAAGTTCTGTGCCCAATAAAGTGAGTTTGGATATAGTACGGGTAAATCCAACATTGAAAAAAGTAAAGAATTTTGAAAAAATAGAGTTTGAAACTAATGCAATTATCATTCTAGGTAGTGCAGATTCAAGTACATCAATAAATAATTGGGTAAAACAATTGAAAAAGGAAGACTGGGTCGCTAAAATAGAAATTTTAGATTTTAGTACCAGTAGAGAGCGGAAGAATGAGTTTACATTAAAAATTATGGTAAAGTAGTGTTTGCAAATCTTACAAATAAACAGAAACTATTGGGTATTTTGGTTCTAGGAGTCTTATTATTTCTAGCGGCTAATAAACGATCCTACCAAGTAACCAGGCAAGCTTACCACCAGGTTAAAGAGTTGGAAAATAAGCTTAGTTACGTAAACTCTACTACTACCGATATAAGTAGAACCCAGGCAGAACTTGAGTTCTATGATAAAATTATTGGTAAGCAAGGAGTAACCCCTGAAGAAATACAACAAGAGATACTCGATTTTGCAACGATTTATGATCAGGTAACGGTTTCGAATCTAGACGAAATTCATTTGGCCGAAAGTAATGGTTTTAGCATCATAAGTAATCAACTTATTCTAGAAGGTGATTTTTATTCGTTGCTAGAAGTAGTATATGAGTTTGAAAAGAAGTTTAAATTTTCAAACATAGTTAGTATTTCGTTTGTAAAGGAGAAAGAATATAGAACTCGTAAAAATAAATTAACAGTAAAGATAATATTCCAGAATTATGAGAAGAGTAATTAACATACTATTCGTATTAGTAAGTTTGCTGCTATACGTGGCATGTGACGATGTTTTAGAAGACGACATTACCGATGATTTGGTTAACCCTATATTACCGAATGATGACGCCAATTTGGAAGGGAATGCAGTTCAGTTTGTGTGGGACGCCATAGCAGGTGCAGAGGAGTATAGAATTCAGGTCATAGAAAACGAAAGCCAAAGAAGAGTACTCGACTCTTTAGTTTCTGGAGATAACTTTACGTATGCACTTAATCCAGGGTCATATGACTGGAGGGTACGAGGAGAAAATTTTGCCTATGTTACGGCATTTAGTTTTCCGTTATCTTTTACGCTCAATTCATCGAATGATTTATCTAATCAAATAGTGTTTCAAACATCGCCTTCAGATAATTTATTTACGAATACGAATAGCCAGATTATTTTAACCTGGGATCGATTGCTCGCCGCTACATCTTATACTGTTGTTGTCGAAAAAACAATCCAGGGAAATACATCTACAGAAATTCAAACATCTGATCTTACCGATACTAGTTTTACCCTTACTACTACAACCTTGAGTGAAGATGCCGTATATACCTGGAAAGTAAAAGCTTCGAATGATACGAGTGAAACCGCGTTTTCAACAAGAACCATACGTTTAGATACCCAAGATCCTAATCAACCTACCCAAACCGCTCCTACCAACGATGAAAGAGTAACTACAACAGTTACTTTTACATGGACCCTTGGCAGTGACACGGGAGAGGTACAATCTCCGGTTACCAGTATTTTAGAAATAGCATCAGATGAAGGCTTTTCGACTATACTCGAGACCATCGAAACAGATCAAGCATCTCTAGAGATAGATTTTACCGATACAGGAGACTATTTTTGGAGAATACGAGCTCGTGACCAGGCAAATAACGAAAGTCCTGTGAGTGAGATTAGAAAATTTACGGTAGAGTAATTTTAACCATTACGATGTGAACAAAAAGATCTTAAATCGAGTATTGCTGGTTTTTCTTGTTGTGATTTGGGGAATTGTATTTCAAAAAATCTTTAAATTTTTTGGTAATTCTTCAGATCAAGAAGACCTGGCATTTAAAATTCAGCCAATCGTACCTCCTAAAAATAATTTCTCAAAAGATACCTTTAATATGAGCAGGATTTCCAGAGATCCTTTTCTGGGAAAAGTTTCTTTTTCTAAAAGGAAGCAAGTAGCATCAACAAAAGTGAAGGTTCCACCTACTCATCAACGCACTAACCGGTCGAAAAGTAAAATTGCAAGTGTAGCATCCTGGCCAAAGATTAGTTATCATGGATATGTAAAAGGAGTAAAGAGTACGTCTGAACTCATCCTAGTTAGAGTCAATAATACATTTAAAAAATTACATGAAGGAGAGTATTGGGAAGACTTAAAAATACAAAAGGTGTATAGAGATTCTATTATTGTAAAAAGAAATAAAGTATATAAAACCATCTATAAAAGCCGATAGCTTTTATACATCCCTACTCATGTGAGAATATAATGGTTGCACAATTGTTTTTTTACTATCAAATAATTATAAAAGTTTTTTAAGTGTACGAAATAAGCCATAACAATAATGATGATACCTACCGATATGATTATATGGCGATTCCATCTGACCATTGAAAACAATAAAAATAAACAGATGAAATAAAGAATAATAGTAGTGAGCCCCTAAATTAATTTTGTTGATTATGTATATTTTTAAAATACCTACTGTAAAAAATAGTGCTATAGCGATACTATAGTTGTAATTTTTAATGTAGGATTAATTTGTGATATAATAGTAATACTTTTATTATTCTCTTGTATCACTTGTGTTTCAGGTACATTATGTAGTGTGCCACCTTCATTTACATGTAACAACTGCTGTCTTTGATTCGAGTATTTTTGTGCAATTTCTTCCTGTGGGGTTATAGACCCAAGATATACAGATAGTGGTCTGGGTTTAAAATCAATAAGCCAGCTTATCAGTTCAAGATTAGCGTGTGTAGTCGATTTTGTTTCTCCCGTTAAAAAATTAACGATGGGTTTAAACTTATCTCCAGGAGTACGTTCTATAGCCCGTATTTTATTTTCGCCTTCTTTAAATTTAAAAAACCGATCAAGAATGCGATCGTCATACTTTTCGTTTCGCTTATCTATCAGCCATAGACAGGCTTCTTTAATTTGTTTTCGAGTAGGCGCGGTTAAGTAACTACTCATTGCTCCTCCCTTTTCTTTTTTATACTTCTCAAGAATTTCATTCTGATACGTACTACTTGTTTTAAGTCCCATAGATTTTTTTGAATTATTTGGAATCTTACAGCTTTTTCTGGAACCTCAGGAATCTTTTAAGTTGATGATCAGGCAACTCCTAAAGCCTCCTTATATTCACAGTATAACTAGTTCCGGTTAAACAATGCTAACATAATAAATGTATTAGCGAAGTTTTTACGGAAATCCGTAATAGGAGGGTTACAGACCAATTGGAAAGTAGTCTTACATCCTCTTTCTGGGTCCCGCTGTACATATATAAAACAATGAGTGTTCTTAATTGTAAGTTACAGCTATGGCTTGCAGGATTTTCTAAGAAAATTCGGGAAAGTATTTGGTATGTCAAATTCAAAAAAAGTAAAGATGATGAAAACTCTATGTTACCTGGTAATAGTATTTTCTGAGAAACTATAATTAAGAATGCGAAGTAAGCAAATCTGTTATGTTTAATAATTTAACTACTTACAGGCGAGATTTAATTTATATTTTTGGGAAATGAAATCTCGGCAGATCATTTCTCTTTTTTTGTATGTATGTATTAGTAGCTTTGGTTGTACTTACCAGGTATTTAGTCAGATCAATACACCAGTCATTGCTTCCCGGGAACTTGATAGCATCTCTAGGTATTATAAATTAAGTAAATCTGATGAGCTTACCTATGAACGGCGATTGAGCTACATCGACTCCTTTTTAGAAAAAGCGGAATTGTATAAAAGTGATTCGTTAGTATACTTAGGTTTAATGAGAAAAACGAAGTTACTTGGGGAAATTAGGAAATATGATGAAGCCGTTCTCTATTCTAAACAACTTTTAAGAGTAGCAGTAAATAACAAAGACACTTTATATATAAGTAAAGCCCTCACAAAATTAGGAATCTATCATAAAAGAGATAGAAAGTTTCATGAAGCTTTTCGATACTTAAATAATTCATATAGGATATCGAGAATTATTGGTGATAGTTTAACTATGGGTAAAAATCTGCTACAAATGGCGAATATTCAAACATTTTTAGGAGATTATCTTGGTAGTAGAACTTCTGCTTTAGAAGGTGTTAAATATATAAAGGAATCAAATGATATTAGAAGTCTTTCCGGTTTATATCATATAATTTCAGTTTCTAATAGACATCAAAAAAGATATGAGGAAGCAAAAAAATACAATAGTAAAGCTATTGATCTTGCTAGAGATAGTGCGACTATTGATAAAATAGGCTTAAAGAATATTTTGATATTCAAAAATACAAAAGCACTTATACATGCTAATGAAGGCAATTACGATGATGCAATTGTAAATTTAAAAAAAATGATCTCTAACCCAGTAATTAAAAATGATCTTAGAGAATATTCCAGAATTCTAGGAAATTTGGGATATGTCAAATGGTTACAAAATAATGAAAATGTCGAAAGTAAGAACATACTTCTTACATCTTTAGAAATTAGAGAGAAGATAAGTGATGCCGAAGGATTAAATACTGTGAATATCTATTTAACTAAATACTACCTAAACAATAATAATTCAAAAGCACTAAAATATGCAGAATCCGCTTATCAAAATGCTTTACAATTAGGGAGTCTTACTTCTATCATAGAGTCTCTTGGCTATATCTTCCAACTAAAAGACAACGTAACCGAAGAGGCCAAAGTATACCATGAAACCTATCAAAAGCTTAATGAGATTAACCAAAGCAATCGTGAGATCTATGCAGTTACCAAGTATGAAAATGAACAACTAGAACAGCAAAATATACAATTAGCCAAAAAAAATAATACGATGACCGGCTATATGAATGTAGCAGCAGTACTATTGGTACTTAGCATGATAGGTATAGGCTATTATGCTTACCAGCGACACCAATATAAAAAACGGTTTAACGCAGTATTGGCGAGGCAGCAGAACCATACTACCAACACTATAGCTACAAAACCCAACCCTAACCCTGGTATTAAAGAACTCCCTGCATCGATGAGCCAGGAAACTTTGGATCATTTACGTAACGCACTAGAACAGTTTGAAGCGCAGGAACACTATCTGGCTCCAGATATTAATGTACATACCCTGGCTCAAAAGTTTAACTCTAACACAAGCTATGTCTCTATGGTGATCAATGCCGATAAGCAAAAAACGATGAATCAATATATCAATGATTTACGAATTGATTATGCCATTACCCGCTTACAACAAGATAAGGTGTTTAGAAAATACACCGTTAAAGCCATTGCCCAGGACATCGGATTCAATTCTGCTGAAAATTTTGCTAAAAAATTCTACAAAAAGACCGGTATTTACCCATCCTACTACATCAAAAAACTGAATGAGGACGTATAATACACCATGAAGAGGAGCATCATGTAACCGTCATCCTGAACCTGATTCAGGATCACATCAATTTTGTGATTAGAACGTAAACTAAGAAATAAAAACAAGCCCGTGCTGAATACTGAAACAAGTTCAGCACAGGCTCGTTTCAGCATTCCAAGTAAGGTGTAAATTACCAGTTTTAATGAGTATTTGGATTATTTTATAGACAACTATAAAATTTGCCTACGTTTGGCATAAATCTAATACTAAGTATGCTATACAAGCCGGTTAAGGGAAAGTTATCGTGCTCCCGATTATACAAATCGGCACCCCTCATTTTATAAAACAAGACGTACTTACCTTGTTTCTCTCAACTATTATCGGCTAGTTTTGTGATCATGAAACAACTACCAAATCATATTTTCGTTGGTCCTAGCTCGCGGTCGAGAGGTCAGTACGAAATAGTACCCGAATTGATATTTTTCTTTACAATTACCTTCCTGATGTACAACTACTAAGTGAACTTTATTTAAAACAGAATATAAATGACCAGCCACGGATATACTACCAAAAATCAGTTTCTAGTAAAAACCATACAAGACCTGCATATACCTCTTGATCAATTTATGTACAATCTGGTGCATTGCAGTCATTATGAAGTTATTATTTATATCTGGATTCATAAACTGTATGATAAGCAGAAAACAAGTGAAGAAGCAGTGCAGCTTATCTATAAAGCGAGGAACTTGTTTTTATTGGGTAAGTGTGGGGCTGGAGCGGAGTAGTTGAGGAGTTGAGTAATTGAGTAGTTGAGTGGTCGAGTGGCGAGTTTGTAGTATTGGATTCTCTCCGTTAGGAAGTGTTTCTTAATTCAGAATGTAGAATTCAGAATTACGAAATGTAAAATTTAAAAGGAAAAATGTAAAATTTTAAAGTAAAAAACACTGATTACTTAATACTCATTACTTAATACTATATAAAATCACAAGGGTATTCCCTCCTTGAGGAGGGCAAGGGAGGTGTTTTTTAATTCAGAATTCAGAATTCAGAATTATGAAATGTAAAATTTAAAATGTAAAAGTTTAAAGTAAAAAATACTCAATACTGAGTACTTAGTACTCCGTACTTAATACTATATAAAATCACAAGGGTATTCCCTCCTTGAGGAAGTGTTTTTGAATTCAGAATGTAGAATTCAGAATTATGGAATCTAAAATTTGAAATGAAAAATGTAAAAGTTTAAAGTAAAAAATACTCAGTACTCAATACTCTGTATTACAACAAATACACAATAACCATAAAACATATAAACAAATGAACGAGAACAACAGGATTAGTAAAGTATTAACTTCAGAAGAAGTTAGTACCATCCAGCAATGTGTCACCACCCTTAAAGAAAACCTTGGTTTTTTACAAAGTCTAACCCCCAACGAGCGTAGAAACTTACCTAAGATTAATAGTGCTAACAAAATATTTGCAGAGGATAGTTTGCATATTCTTGAAGGAAAACCTCAATGGATTCCATCAGTGCTAACTGGTGAAGAAGCTAGAAAAGACCTTACCCTTTTCGAACAACTCGATCCCTTAATCTTAGAATTAGAAAGCTTGTTACGCCATCTTAAAGATACCCAGACTATTGTAGGGAGTGAAGTGTATCGGGTTGCGCTATCGGTATATAGTCTTGCAGATGCTGCTAGAAAAATGCCTATGGAAGGAGCACAAAGCGCTCATGAACTTCTTAAAACCCGATTTTCACAAAGTGTAAATACCAAACCTACTACCCCTACTGAGGATCCTATGCAATAAAACAGAGGAATAGGTAAGCGCATTGTCAAAATCTATAGACTGGATCATAAAAACCTAGCTCAAGCATACCCAATTGTTACGTTAACATGCTATTAATTAGGGACAACTAATGTATTGAAGTAGTCATCCTGACAAAGTTACCGCGAGCTTCTGGAAATGAAGTACCCCACCTTCATAATTCAAGTAGAAGAACTGACAAAGTTACAGGGTTCTTTAACAATTGAAGTACCTAGGAGTACTTCTATAAGTGGGAAGGGGTACATAGGTAAGTGGGTAGTATTTGAAATACATCATCAAAAGGGAATAAAAATCAAAACATCAAAACGCTATCAATTATGAAAACCATCAACAATCAAATAGAAACCATAGCCCGTATCGATCGGCTGATCAGGATGCAGGCAACTGGTACACCCGAAGCCCTGGCCAGCAGGTTAGGGATCTCGAAAACCACCTTATACCGAACACTCAATGTAATGAAAGACCTAAATGCCCCAATCACCTACGAGCACGATCTAAAAAGTTTTGTATACGAAAAAGCAGTAGGCTTTCGGTTTGGGTTTTATGTGGATTCGGGATTAGTGTCTGGTACTAAGTATTAAGTAGTGAGTATTAAGTACAAAGTACGGTGTACGGAGTAATTATGACAGTATTTCCTCCTTGAGGAGGTGTTTTTGAATTCAGAATGTAGAATTCAGAATCATGAAATGTAAAATTTTACATGAAAAATGTAAAAGTTAAAAGTATAAATATTCATTACTCTGTACCTAATACTTAATACTATATCAGATCACAAAAGTATTCCCTCCTTGAGGAAGGCGAGGAAGTTGTTTTTTAATTCAGATTGTAGAATTATGAAATGTAAAATTTAAAATGAAAAATATAAAATTTTAAAGTAAAAAACACCAATTACTTAATACTCTGTACTGAATACCATATAAAATCACAAAAGTATTCCCTCCTTGAGGAGGTGTTTTTTAATTCAGAATGTAGAATTCAGAATGATGAAATGTAAAAGCTTAATACTCTGTACTTAATACTACCTGCTAACAAAAACCAAAATTTTAACATTTAAAAATACCTGAGTTTCAGAAAATGAAACTGGCAGGGTTTATTATTGCAAAAATAAACAACAAAACAATACCATCATTTAAAACTAAACAACATGAGAATACAGCTATTACCCATAGCATTGATCTTTTTTAGTGTCTGTATTTTTGCGCAGTCGCCCGAAGAAGAGGGGTCATTTGTTGATCAGTCATTACCCGTTTTACCAGTAACTCCAGAGGCAGCCTCTTTGGGGCGATATGGAAACGTACCGGTAAACCTTGCTGTTGGAAAAATTAACCACACTGTTCCTTTATATACGATTAAAGTAGGGGATTTTGAATGGCCTATCTATTTATCTTACGATTACAATGGGTTGATTACAGAACAAGATCATCCCATGACAGGTATGGGGTGGAATCTTATTGCTAACGGAATGATAAACAGACAAGTACGAGGCAGGCCAGACGAGTTGTCGAACAGTAATTATAAAGCCACTACAATAGCACCTTACATTGAAGGGGCATTTAATCATCTAACGGGTGAGGCTTATAAGAGAAAGCACTATGAAATAGTAAGCAATTTAGCACACTATAATTTTGATGGTGAATCAGATAAATACACTATAGGAGTACCTGGTCTTGGGGGCAGTTTTACTTATGATGAAAATGGAGGTTTGGTTTATATAGATTATAAAAATTATAAGATTGAAAAAGAGAGAAACAAATTCAGGATCATAGATGATAGAGGTATCACCTATTATTTTGATAAAAATACCTGGGGAACGCATTCTTTTGGAGGTCAGGGTGAATCAGCACAGTCATCTGTAATAGTTGGATACTTACTCACAGAAATACGATTACCTAACCGTAAAGGGAGTATATACTTCGATTACGGAGAAGAAGAACCCTATGGGAAAATTGTATTTACAGAGTTAAAAACAGTAATCACAAAAAATGGTCCTGGTCAAACTATTATCAATCCTGAAGTTGCGTCGCATTCTTCATTGACCAGAAGGAAATTAAAAAAAATAAGATTTCCAGAAGGTGAGGTGATTTTTGATATTACAAACGGTACTGATCAGGCTATAGCAACCCAATCATTGAATTATATCATTATTCGAAACACGCATAAACAAATTGCTAGATATGATTTTACATATAGCGACAAGACCAAAAATAGAAAAACTCTAGATCGTATTACTAAAAGTAATGGTTCAATACGTTCTCCGTGGTATGATTTTGAATACCATCAGTTCCCATTAAATATTGCAGCAGAACAAAATTTTAAATATCAAGATTATTGGGGCTATTATAATTCTTCTTCCAGGTCTTTACTTGAAAGTGAAAATAAAGAGATAAAATTTGAAAATACGGTCTCAGGAGCTTTAAAAAAGATCAAATATCCTACCAAAGGAACTACAGAAATTCGCTATGAGCAAAATCAAATATTGAGTCAGACCGAGCCTTCTCCTTGCGATACATCAAACTTCTCTTCATCTAAAGGTCAAACCGTAAACTTTAGAGAAGGATTATCAAATTCAATTATTGATGAAGTTATTAATGTACCAAAAAATAGACTGGTCAAGGTATCAGTTAATCTACATGCCGGGGATGCAAGCGAAAATACAAGTTATTGGGGATTAGAGATTTATGAATTTAATATTACTACTGATGGGGGCGGGTGTGGTGAAAAAGTTAATATACCCATAGATTTTTCAGGAGAGTCTATATCTTGTCGAAATGTAGTAGACTGTCCCAAAACTTGGTCAAGCACTCAAATTTCTGATAGGGGATTCACCACAGAAGGTAAAATAAGAATTCGAGGAAGGGTATCAACTCCAACAGGTACAAGTGGAAGGTTAATAATTACATATTCGTATAATACCCCTCAATCTGATTATTATATAACCAACTATGGGGGTGTTAGAGTACAATCTACGAAAGATTGCGATGCTTACGGAAATTGTACTTTAAAATCATATAAATACTCTTCTCTTTCATTAGCTGTTAATACGTTTCGCTCTAAATATACAATATATCAGAATAGAGCAAGCGGAAATGGAAGTTGGACATATACATCAGCGAAAAGTATGTTTGACTACTTGAGCTATCAGGGTTCTCCTGTTTTTTATAAAGAAGTCAAAGTTATAGAAAATGGCAATAGAAATGGTCATACTATTAACCGGTACTCCTTTATGGGGCCTTCCGGAAGTGGATTTCCTTTTGTTACCCCACCTAATAATAATTGGATTAATGGTAAACTAAAAGAACAAGAAATATATGGTACTAAAGGTTTACTACAAAAGACGGTTAATGAATACGCACAATACTATCCTTATGGTTTCGGTGGAAGAAGTACAAAAAGAGCATATGGATTAAATGCCGCAAAATATAGATATAGATATGCCATCTTTGGTACCGACGAATTATTAATTAACGGTGATCCCAAGGACTATTTAGAGAATCAATACACAGATTATCCTAAGGCATTACAGTTAAAGAAAACGACTATTACTAATTACAAAAAGGAGGGAGACATAATTCAAGAAACCAATTACCGTTATGACGCTCCTCGCGGTCAACTAAAAACCCAGACGGTTATCGATAGTAAATCAGGCACCCAGGAAACCAATTACTATTATCCTTATGATAAACGAAGTACTGTTAATAACAAACTGGTCGCTCAAAACCGAATAGCAAACCCGATTGAAACAAAGTATAAAATAAATGGGGCACAACAATCAAACCAGGTTACAGAATATAAAGATTGGGGCAATACTATCGTAATGCCAGGGATCACTAAAACTGCTAAAGGTAATACCACACCCGAACCTCGCCTTACCTACCATGATTATGATTCTTATGGCAACCCGCTAGAAGTATCCCAGGCCGATGGAAAGTCTATTATGTATGTATGGGGGTATAACTATACCCAACCCATTGTAAAGATTGAAAATGCAAGTTATACAGGTATTCCATCTGATGCAAGGACTATACTTAATCAGCTACAAACGGCTTCAAATACAGAGAACAATACCGCTCAAGAAGAACACATGCGCAATTTAATTGGAAACATAAGAAGGCATGCGTACTTTAAAGAGGCGCAGGTTACGGGGTATACCTACGATCCGCTTATAGGTGTCACTAGTATCACTGATCCCAAAGGGGAAACTACCTATTACAAATACGATGATTTTAACCGATTAGCTTATGTTTTAGATCAGGATGGGCATGTGACCCAGCAGCTGCGTTACAATTATGAAGGACAGGGTACCGAAGCTTTGGGATCGGTGAACATTATCCCATCGGTATCAGGGACAATTTTTGCTAGGGATAGGATCACTTTTAGTGCTGGAGCAAGCTCATCAGCTTCGATTGTATATTCATGGAGTGTTAACGGGGTTCAGGAGCAATGTGATGCAAGTGCAAGTTTCGTTAAAATATTTAGTACAGAAGGAAATTATACGATCTCTGTAGTAGCCTATGATCCACAAACACAGTTAAGTGCGAGCAGTAGCCTTCAGGTTTATGTTGCCTACCCAGAATTAAAGAGACCATTAGTTGATGAGAGTCATGAAAATGTTTTATATGGTACAAAGGTCACCTACACCGCAAGCCGTATAGGCGGGGGTTCTGGATCGTACCGGTACGAATGGTATATGAATGACGTAAAGCAATCTGCCACAGGTAAGAAGCTTGAATTTACTGGTCATACCACCGCTACCCACCACATCTATTTCAAAGTCATAGACTTGATCACAGGGAAGACTACAAAGAGTAGTACGCAAAGACTAGAAGTTTATGACAGGATAGGGGTTCCCTCCATAGCTATAAATACAGCTGCCCATGTACTCTCTGGAACCACCATTACGTTTACGGGGAGCAGAGGTACGGGAGGTCCTCCTGAAGGGGATACAGAATATATGTGGTATATCAACGATATAAGGCAAGATGATAATACGGTATTAAGAAAGCTATTTTCAACATCAGGAACTTATGTCGTACGTTTTAGAGTGATAGATGATGAAATAACAGGGCATTACAATGAGAAAAGTGTCACAGTACATGTACATCCGAACCTTAACACTCCTAATTTATCAACTCAATATACTCACTTCGTCAAAGGCTCTACAGTTACTTTTACTGCTTCAAACATAGGAGGGGGATCTGGCAATAGGCGCTATGAATGGTATGTGAATAATACAAGACAGGCGTATACAGGAACACAGTTGCGGTATACGTTTAACGCAAAATCTACTTATACCATCAAATTTAGAGTGATTGACAATACTATTCCAAACCATACACGAGAAAAAAGTATCACGGTCTATGCTTATGATCCATTAAGAACACCAAATATAAATAACAATATTAGTAATAGAGTACATATTGTAAAAGGGACTACGGTAATCTTTACTGCAAGTGGAATTGGTGGAGGATCAGGAGCACGTAGGTATGAGTGGTACCTTAATGGAGTAAAACAAAGTGCTACGGGTACGAGTTTAACGTATCAGCATAATACAAAAGGAAGTTACCAGGTCAAATTTAAAGTTATTGATACCCGAATTACCTCACCGGGATATTCTGTTGAGAAATCTTTAACGATGTATGTCTATAATCCTATGACAGTGACTTCCAGTCCAGGAGCAGGAGTTATGGGTAATGGAGTTTGGAGTTTACGATTGAGAGCGAATACTCCAAAAGAAGGATCTGGTCATTTTACGCGTTCGAAATGGACGATAACTAGAAAAGCTAACCCTTATTGGAGTAGTGTTTTAAACACCTCAGCATCAATATATACTTTTCATAGCAATAGTAATGGAGAGTTTGAATTGTCTGCAGATTTTACAGACACGAAAACTAAGCAGACGTACAAGTTAATAATTCCAATCACTGTAAACCGAACTACTGGCGGTGGCGGTGGTGGTGGCGGAGATGATTGTCCAAACTGCGGGGATCAATGGTAAGAAGTGTCAACCAAAAAACAAACAAGATGAAAACAATCCTATATAGCATAGTACTTTTAGTCGTGGGCTTGCAACTACATGCCCAGACCTCTTTATCCGATAAGAATTATATCCATACAATCATCCCACAGGGACCAATAACTATAGATGCAATCGAGAATGTGAATTGTTCTACAATAGGGCAATCGAGCCATACCATAGAAAGTGTCACCTACTTCGATGGTTTGGGAAGACCAATGCAACAACGCGCCATCAAGGCATCGGGTGCAGGGGCTCCCATAGTCAATCTGCTCCCGGAAGACTGGAGCGAAGGTCAGGGGAGTACACCCTTTTATAATCAAAACGGATCTACTGCAGAGAACAACCGGGTTATGGGTATAGACCCGGCAGGGGAACGCTCTTTGTTATGGCGATGTGGTAGCGATGCAGATAGTAATGCCGACGGGGGTTGGAACACAGCTTATTTTGAGATTGATAATACGGCAAGTTACCGATATACCGTTTGGGTCAAACGAACAGGTTCTCAAGATGGTTCTACCTATCATGGTATCCAAAATGTCAATAACCTAAACGGATCAGAAAATGGGAATCCATACTTCTGGCATGGAGATCTTCCAAAGCTGGATACCTGGTATTTATTGGTGGGAGTGGTTCACCCGCATCAATATACAGGTGGAAACTCTGGGATTAGCGGGGTGTATGATAGCTATGGAAATAAAGTGATTACCGGTACCGATTTTAAATGGAGAAGCACCATGACCAGTACCCGGTTTAGAAGTTATTTGTATTACAGTACAGATTTGAATACCAAACAATTCTTCTGGAACCCTGTAGTTCAAAAACTAAATGGTAACGAGAGGTCAATCATCGCAATTGCTTTGGGGGCGCAACAGGAAATAGGTGATATTGTTACCCATATCACCTATGATGATTATGGGCGGCAAGACAAGCAATACCTTCCTTTCGTATCAGGAGATAACGGGGCGTTTAAAACCGTAAATGTTATCGATGACATCAATAGCTATTACCTAAACAAACACAGAGAAGACTTCCCTGGGATCACAAACCCCTCAGAAGTGAATGCCTATAGTGAAAGTGTATTTGAACAATCCCCACTTAACCGCGTGCTGGAACAAGGTGCCCCGGGGGCAGCCTGGAAAGCCAATCCAGGTAGCGATACCGATCATACCATCAAGTTCGATTGGGCTACCAATACTACAGGGGAAGTGATTCGATTTGATGTAGATTTTCCTAAACCCAACAATACCGAAGCTCCTGCACTACAACAAAATGGCCATTACCTTGCCAATGAACTCTATGTCACCATCACCAAAGATGAAAACTGGAAGCCCGGGGATGAAGATCTAAGAACAACTAAGGAGTATAAAGATAAACTAGGGCGTGTGATTCTTAAAAGAACGTACAACAATAGCTCCTCCCCCTCTACAGGGGGAGGTGGCGAAGCCGGAGGGGGTGCACATGATACCTACTATGTCTATGACGATTTCGGAAACCTAACCTATGTCATCCCCCCAAAAGTAGATACCAGCGACGGTGTATCAAACATTGAGCTTGACCAGCTTTGCTACCAATACCGCTACGACTATAGAAACCGACTCATCGAAAAGAAGATCCCTGGCAAAGGAGATCAAAACAATTGGGAATCGATTGTTTATAACAAACTGGACCAACCCGTACTTACCCAGGATCCTAACCAAAAAGCAAAAAACGAATGGCTCTTTACCAAATACGATGCCTTTGGTAGGGTAGCTTATACCGGTAAGATCACCATACCCAACAAAACAAGAAAACAATTACAAACTGAAGCTACAGCATATAACAATAAGTTATGGGTACAACGAGGTAGTGCAGTGATGATTGGGGGTACCACTATGCATTACAATAATGGAGGATATCCAAACGTACAAAATGCAGAAGTGCTTACGATTACTTATTATGATGATTATGATTTTGACAGGGCAGGGATCAATGATCCGGGTACGGTCTACGGGGTAGGTACCAGTGATCGTACCAAATCCCTGTCTACAGGTAGTAAAGTAAAAGTACTAGGCACCTCTTTTTGGACTACTACAGTCACCTACTATGATAATAAAGCAAGGGTGATATACAATGAAAGTAAGAATGAATACCTGGATACCCATAATATTGTAAAAAGCAAGCTTGATTTTATAGGAAAAGTAGAAAAAACCCATACCTACCATAAAAAAGGCAGCCAAGAAGCGATCGTTACCGAAGATGTCTTCGAATATGACCATATGGGCAGGCTTACCTCTCAAACCCAAAAGATCAACAATCAGGAGGCAGAACAAATCGTTGCCAATTCCTACGATGAGTTAGGGCAGTTAGTTCAAAAGAACGTAGGAGGAATAGCTTCCTCCCCTGTAGGGGGAGGTGCCGCAGGCGGAGGGGGCACTTCGACTACGCTCAGCACAGGCTTGCAGACTATAAATTATCACTACAACATCCGTGGTTGGTTAAAAGGAATTAATGATGTTGATAATTTAGGAGACGATGTATTTGCTTTTGGAATAAACTATAACACCATTACCGAAGGTCTACACGCACATGCTTTGTACAACGGTAATATTAGCGAAACCCTTTGGAAAACAGCTAACGATAACCAGAAAAGAGCGTATGGATATCGCTATGATGAATTGAATCGATTTACAGCAGCCAATGATCATGAGAACAGATATGTAGTATCTAGCATTACGTACGACAAGGTTGGAAACATCCTATCCCTGGCAAGAAACGGCTGGCAAAACAATACTAACTATGGGAATATGGATGTTTTAAGTTACCAGTATGATGCAGGAAACAAACTAAAAAAAGTGACCGATACGGGTAACAAAACCTATGGTTTTAAAGATGGAACAAATACTAATGATGATTTTGAATACGATGCAAACGGGAATATGATCATCGACCGTAACAAGGGTATTGCTAGTATCACCTACAATCATTTGAATTTACCTGAGACCGTTTCGATAAGCAACAGCGAAGGTACGGGAACAATTTCGTACATTTACGACGCTACTGGAGCGAAACAACAGAAAATCGTTACAGAGGGAAGTTCTAATACAAGTACGGAATATGCACAAGGATATGTTTATAAAAATGATAATCTAGAATTCTTTAACCAACCGGAAGGAATTGTAGAAAAAGAGGATGATGGGTATAAATATGTCTATCAATTTAAAGACCACTTAGGCAATATCCGACTCTCCTACTCAGACCGCGATAATGACGGGGTGGTGGACATTCTTAGAAATAATACTGATATCGATGGTGACGGGGATT
>NZ_JAGKIK010000089.1 GCF_017897595.1 Aquimarina sp. U1-2 | reverse complement strand
AGGGGTCATTGTTTTATTGTTAGGGTAAATAATGTAATTTTGCACCTTTAAAATTAAGTAGCATGCAGCTTTCAGAACAAGAATTGGTAAGACGCGACAAACTCGCAAAATTAAGAGACCTAGGCATTAACCCATATCCAGCGGATTTATTTCCTGTAAAAGAGACTTCAAAGGATATAAAACAGGACTTTGAGGAAGGGAAAAATGTGGTTATTGCTGGTAGATTAATGTCTCGTCGTATCCAAGGAAGCGCAAGTTTTGCTGAGCTTCAAGATAGTGAAGGACGTATACAAGTGTACTTTAACAGAGATGAAATTTGCACTGGAGATGATAAAAGCAAATACAACGATGTTTACAAAAAGCTTCTAGATATTGGGGATTTTATAGGAATTGAAGGCGAACTGTTTACTACAAAAGTTG
>NZ_JAGKIK010000088.1 GCF_017897595.1 Aquimarina sp. U1-2 | reverse complement strand
AATCTCTAGAATATTTGGGATTAAAATAGATAAACTGCAAAACAAGGGCACAAAAGACCAAATGCTACAAAAGCGCTGTGTGGGTGTGGTTATTCCCTGTTATAATGAAGAGGAACGTTTATTAAGCAAAGAATTTATTGATTTTGTAAACAGTAATCTGGGCTACCATTTATGTTTTGTAAATGATGGCAGTACCGATAATACACTAGAAGTTTTAAATAACCTACAAAAGGGAAGAGAAACCAATATTAGCGTATATAATTGTGAAAAAAATGGAGGAAAAGCCGAAGCGGTTAGACAAGGCGTTTTACATTTAGCTAAAGATGCGCAATTGGATTATATAGGGTATCTAGACGCCGATTTATCTACAGATTTTAGAGATTTTGACGATTTAGTAAAAACCATAGAAACATCTGATTTTAAA
>NZ_JAGKIK010000087.1 GCF_017897595.1 Aquimarina sp. U1-2 | reverse complement strand
CCACGTTTAAATCAGAAGCTGGAGGCGAGTTTAAAACTGACGGAACAAGCTTGCTGCTCAACAAAGATAATCCACTTAAATTAGGTGTGAGATATAAGTTTTAGTTTAATTTTTGTTCCTAAGCAAAAAGGCTTCTCAAAAACAGAGAAGCCTTTTATCTTATATAATTTCGTTAAATCTACCTGAACTCTGGTATTGTGCTCCGATGGTACTTAAGTTAGTTTTATTCCATCAATTTAAAACTACATGTTATGATTACTAAATTATTTTTAGGAACCTTTCTATTTCTTTGTTTTCAAATAAACGCACAAAATAATAACTGGTACCAATATGCAAGACCACTATCTATAAACCAAATGGTAAAAGGGCCTAACGGAAATTATCACTATGCTACTAATATTGGTTACCAAAAGCTCGACAATAA
>NZ_JAGKIK010000086.1 GCF_017897595.1 Aquimarina sp. U1-2 | reverse complement strand
CTGCAAGTTTAAAGATTGTTTCTAAGTTTTCAATAGTATTGTTTTCTTTTACGCTTTCTCCAACTGCGCCCCAAGCTACGCCACTAGGACTAAGAAAATCGTTTTGAGGGTCAGTAATCACTATAGCTGTGGTTTCGTCTATTACAAAACCAGGTTCTGGTAATTGTGCATACACACTTGTAATTCCTGTAAGGATTGCTAAAATCGTTCTAATTAAATTTTTCATATTTACTGATTTTTATAGTTTATATTACATTGTTAAATGATTTGGGTGTTAACATATAGGTCTTCTAAAGTTTTCTTTCTGATGCTGTAATTTTTTCATCAATAATACTAGTGTATCTTCTTAGGATTAGACCGTTGGTATCATATTCACAAATTTCATTACCATTTGCTCTATACCATTCATTCTCACTATTTTGATA
>NZ_JAGKIK010000085.1 GCF_017897595.1 Aquimarina sp. U1-2 | reverse complement strand
CAATTACCGGAGATATACAAGGCAAAAAAATTGCTCCAATTATTTTGTTGTCTTTGGTTGAGAATGCTTTTAAACATGGGGTAAACAAAAACATTGGTAATATTAAAATTGATATTTCATTCGAAATTAAAGAAGATTTTCTATACTTTAGTGTGTCAAACCCAATGCCTTCAATTATGAATCAAAATTCAGGAAAAAACTATTCTGGAGGTATAGGCCTTAAGAACGTTAGAAAAAGACTTTCGCTAGGTTATTCTGAAAATGATTACAACCTAGAATTTGAAGAAATGGATAACATTTTTATAGCTAAACTAAAAATAAGAGTAGCATGAGTACCAAATGTTTAATAATTGACGATGAGCCCTTGGCAATTAATGTTATTAAAAACTATTTACAGCAAATAAATGGATTTGAAGTAATAAATAC
>NZ_JAGKIK010000084.1 GCF_017897595.1 Aquimarina sp. U1-2 | reverse complement strand
TTCACAATGATTTTTTAAACCGATTTTAAATAAATATATTCGACACAAAATAAGGTTTATCCATGAAAATGCTTAAAGTATTCACTATAATAACGTTACTGATTTTACAAGTGTCTTGTAACTCTAAATCTGATAAAGAAAAAAACGATTTTGAGATAAAAACTAATGCAAAAAAAGGTAATATTTCAATAGATAACACTTTAGAATTATCATTGAACAATAAAAAAAAGCATACTATAGATTCCGTTGTCTACAAATTAGATGGAAAAACAGTTACTGAAAACCTCAACTTAAAAGATCATAAATTAGGTAAATATCCTATTGAAGCCATAGTGTTTTTTAATGATGATGAGCAACAGACGGTGTCATCATCAGTTACTATTCTTAATAATGAGTCTCCAAAAATTTACAAATTCAAGATTCTAAATGAA
>NZ_JAGKIK010000083.1 GCF_017897595.1 Aquimarina sp. U1-2 | reverse complement strand
CTGATTTCATTCTCATTGATATTAATATGGATAATACATAAAAGCTAGACCCAACAATACAATTATCATGATGTAGAATATTACAGTCTTTAAGGTTTTATTATTACTCTTTTTGTCTAAATACCAATAACTTACTCCGAACAAAACCCCCATGACAACTAAAATTGGGACGGATAGTACTAAAATTAGAGAGACACCCCCTCCTCCAATTGGCACAAATAGCATCATTATCAAAGTAATCCAACCACAAAAAACTAAAACTAAAGGTCTTAAACGCTTGCTCATTTTATATCTTTTAAAACCCCATAGACGAAGCCACAGGGTTTAGGGTTAACTAACCAACCATCAAAACAACCCTTAGTGTTTTGTGTTTTGATTTAAATGACATTTTAGATTATTTTTCATCTTCTAACTGCCTATCTATATATTGCAC
>NZ_JAGKIK010000082.1 GCF_017897595.1 Aquimarina sp. U1-2 | reverse complement strand
GATGGGGACTGTACCACCGCAGTAATAGATGTCACGGTCAACCCAGTAGACGATACGCCAACGGCAGTGGACGATACGGCCAGTGTGGACGAGGACGATACGGTAAACATTATAGTATTAGACGATGATGATTTTGGCGGCGACGGCCCCAGCACCGGCACCATAAACATAACAAGTGCCCCAACCAATGGAGTAGCGACAGTAAATGATGGGGGTACACCAAACGACCCAACCGATGATACGATAGATTACACACCAACCGCAGACTACAACGGCCCAGATCAAATAACCTATGAGATCTGTGATGCAGATGGGGACTGTACCACCGCAGTAATAGATGTCACGGTCAACCCAGTAGACGATACGCCAACGGCAGTGGACGATACGGCCAGTGTGGACGAGGACGATACGGTAAACATTATAGTATTAGACGA
>NZ_JAGKIK010000081.1 GCF_017897595.1 Aquimarina sp. U1-2 | reverse complement strand
ACGGCCCTTTACCAATAGACTTATACTCCCAAACTAACTCTCCTGTTAAATTATAACAGAATAGTTGTTTCGCGTTTTTACTATCTAAAATAAAAATATAATCACCATGTTGCCTTATAACCGAAATATCTCCAATAAGACTTTGCATATCTAAGTGTATAACATTTTTTATATCAAAATAATCATAAAAGTTGCCCTTAATTATTGAGGATAAATCAACACTTATATTTGTAATATTTGCTTCATCAGTGAAAATTTTATTATTTTTTGCAACTTTTACTGGGTTTTTAAAAAAAACTTTTGTTTGATTAGGATTTTTACAGGAAAGACAAAGTACAATGAATATTAAGCTAAAATATTTGCTCATAATATATATACATGATTTATAAAAGTCCAGAGAATATGTTTTCTCTGGACTTAATTTATAATAAATTTA
>NZ_JAGKIK010000080.1 GCF_017897595.1 Aquimarina sp. U1-2 | reverse complement strand
AACCAAGAGTTACGTATAATCAATCTGAGGATGTATCCAAGCCTGTATTTAGTTTAGATGGCGATAATAATTTACAGGCTGAGGTTTTTGAAAACGGAACCTATTCAGCTCTAGTAAATGATTCAGAAAACTGGAATATTGAAGTAAACGATATTCCTAATCCCATAGAAATTAAAGGGAATTGGGAAATCAATTTTAGGGAACAAGACTTTTACAAAGCCACCATACGAACCGACAAATTATTTGATTGGTCAACACATGATACAGATCAAATCAAACATTATTCTGGTACAGCAATTTATAAAACAACATTCAATATTGAAAAAGATATGTTGCAGTCCAACAGACAATTTCAACTCAATTTGGGAAAAGTAAATGTAATTGCTAAAGTTCTTGTAAACGGAAAAGATGTTGGCGTAAGTTGGATAGCACCTCACAAT
>NZ_JAGKIK010000007.1 GCF_017897595.1 Aquimarina sp. U1-2 | reverse complement strand
GGGCTCACCTCTTACCATTCCGAACAGAGTAGTTAAGCCCGTTAGCGCCAATGGTACTGCAATCCGTGGGAGAGTAGGTCACCGCCTTCCTTGAAAACCCTTCATACAACTATGAAGGGTTTTTTTATGGAGTATTATCAAAAGATAATTACACCCCAAAGCTTTGCTACAGAAAAATACTTTCAATCAGTTCATCAAGTAAAAAAATCATTTGATATCCGTTTTATGTAATAAGGACATTTTTTAGCGTCATTCCGAATTTATTTCGGAATCTCATCATGCTTATAAACCACAATTTATAATGAGAACCTGAAACAAGCCTGTGCTGAACTCGTTTCAGTATCCAGGTTGACGGTTATGGATTTAATCTTCATTACGGATATGCTAAAAAAATTATCAACCAGAGTTTGATTGTTATTCCATTGATTTTTAGGAATGGCTACGATTGAGTTTTCTTTTTTGTATAAACAAAAAATAACTGCTTTTTATTTGATCAATTTTAAAGTAGAACTGGTATCATATATCAATTTCTTGATGCTAATTTTATAGATTTGTCTTTTCAAAACAGCAGATGCAATCACAAACACCAATAGAAGAACGATGGAATTGGATTACTCATGGTCTAGGACTCGTTCTTTCGATTATAGGATTGTTTATTTTGTTGTCTAAAAATTCTCAACTTACACAATATAGTACGCTATCCATATATATGTATAGTTTTTCTTTAATGATGCTTTATTTTGCCTCAACGGCTTATCATTATATCTCAAATGTAAAGCTTAAAAGGAAATTTAGAATATGGGACCATATAAGTATCTACTTTCTAATAGCAGGAACATATACTCCGGTTAGTTTAGTCACATTAATCCATGGAAAAGGATGGTTGCTATTTTTTACAGTCTGGGCCATTGCAGGTATTGGTACATTGCTCAAGTTATTTTTTACAGGAAAATACGAGTTTATATCATTACTTTTATATGTACTAATGGGGTGGTTGATTGTTCTTGATCTTCATAACCTAAAGGATAAAGTTGGATCGGAGGGAACTTTAATGTTGTTATATGGTGGTGCAGCTTATACCTTCGGAATCTTGTTTTATGTAATGAAAAGACTAAAATTTCATCATGCTATCTGGCACGTGTTTGTTCTCGCAGGAAGTATTTTTCATTATGTTTTTATTTTAAACTATGTAATTTAACCTGGACCATATTTCAGAAGGTCGTCATGAGGTTTAAAAATATACGACAAAGCATTGCTTTAGGCAAGATATAGCGTTGGAAGAGTGTTTTCTAAGTTTCAGAATAACAATTTACCCCAGCGAAGTGGAAGGGCTACGTTGACACATAAAAATATAACGTAGTGTTTGGTTTTACAGCAGTTTTAACCATAACATATTTTCTAATACATAAAACAGGTTTGATTAATCGTCGATATAGTCTCGATATTCCAGAAAAAAAGTTTCCAGTTTCATCATCTTTTCATTCAAGAAATTTTTGACCTTTTTCCAGGTATCCCTATTATGTATACTCACACCAGACAATTCTACATAAAGTCTTGAAATAATTTTTCCATTCTCAAGTTCATAGTTGTGATCGTAAATGATAGCAGGAAGATATTCTGAAAGTAAAATACTTTTTAAACTCACGAATTTTTCGAAGTAATAATCTTTTAGTACTTCATCATAAGGTTCAATATCTATTGAAACTTGAGCTTTTTTAGTTGTAAAAGTAAATTTAAGCGCTACATGCTTAATTTTTGTATGATATAATACCCATTTGCGAGGATATTCTTTTCCAAAAGATGTCCAAAATTCTTGTCGTATTCGTTTTGATTCTGCTTTGCTGAACATGTTTAAATCAGATATGCCATGATAGTTGCCAGCAGAACAACCATAAGTTTAGTTATATTAAACTTATGTCCGGCATCACTTTCAAATAGAATAGTGGTAGAGACATGCAAAAATATGCCTATAACCAACGCGGTAATTTCTTTATAATAGTTCTGCATCACCGTAAAATGTTCAGAAAGAAATGTTCCTAAAGGTGTCATCAAAGCAAAAACCATCAAAAGAAGGAGTATCAATTTTCTCGAAATCTTAGTATTTAGTAAAAAGGTAGTAAGTATCATGGCTATCGGTATTTTGTGTACGATAATACCTAGCATAATACCATCGGCATGATGTATGGGGAACCCTTCTAAGATAGCATGAATACCTAAACTTATAAAAAGAAGTTTCGGAATTCTACTCGTGTTTTTATCTAAATGAATATGACCATGTTCGGCACCCTTAGAAAAATACTCTAATACTTTTTGAAGTAAAATACCTACCATTATCCATACACCTATTCGTTTAGGAGCATGGGTATCCTCAAAAACTTCAGGAAGCAAATTAAAAATTGTGATAGCCAAAAGAAAAGCTCCGCTAAACGCTAGTAGTAGTGTAAGGTTTTTTTGGTTTGAAGGCTTGAAAAGAAACACGATTAACGAGCCCAAAAATACCGCAGATATAGAAAGAATGTAGTTTTGCACTATTTAAAAATTAGTATCAAACGTTGCGACTTTTGTGCGTCGAATTTTTGTAATTGATAATCACCAAAAATAGTTATTAATTGTACATTAGCCTTTTTAAAAAGATCTTTAAAATCACTTAAACTAATAGCTTTTACACGTTCTATAAAGAAATAGTCCTCATTTTGATCAGTAAATCTGATTTCTTTAAAAATGTAGCCATCTTCTACATATCGATGAATCTGAAAATCTATTCCCTCTATACTTTTGGTTTCTGTAGGAACAAGATGACCAGTTACATAGTTTACATTCATAAAGTCGATAACGCCAAAGCCCTGTGCCTTAAGATTAGCCTTAATAGCTTTTATAGTCTCTAGATTGTCTTCGTCTTTATCAAAATATCCAAAACTTGTAAATAAATTAAAAACCGCTGAAAATTTTTCGGGATAAGGGGTGCACATGTTGTGTACTCTAAACTTCAATGTTTTGTTTTCAAACTGAGAAGCATACTTAATACTTTTTTCCGACAGGTCAACCCCTGTAACATCATAACCCAATTGATTAAGGTAAATGCTATGGCGACCTCTCCCACAAGCTAGGTCTAATATTGTATTCCCTTTTTCAAGATGTAAATGGTTTGTAAGGTTATCCATGAATTTACCTGCTTCCACATGGTTTCTATCTTTGTATAATATATGATAGTAAGGTGTGTCAAACCAAGATGCGTACCACATTGATGAATCTTTTAGCATAGGGCGCAAAATTAATGTATTTTTGCGGTTTAATGATATTGAATGTGAAGATAGTGGGTAATTCTTTTAAAATGGTGGCTAAGACACTTTTTGGTTTTGAGGAAATTCTAGCCAATGAGCTAAGGCAATTGGGAGCTCAAAAAGTTGTAATTGGCAATAGGATGGTAAGTTTTTATGGCGATACAGGATTTATGTATAAGGCTAATCTTTGTCTTAGAACTGCAATAAAAATTTTGAAACCCATTACATCTAGAAAGGTTCGCAATGTGCAGGATGTGTATGAGTTTATTCAAAGTATTCGGTGGGAGTCTTATTTAGATGTCGACGATACTTTTGCTATTTATGCTACAGTAAATTCTACCCAGTTTACACATTCAAAATTCATAGCTTTAAAAGCAAAAGATGCAATTGTAGACAAGTTTAGGAAAGAAAAGGGGAGACGGCCTAACGTTGATTTAGACCATCCAGATTTATCTATAGATATTCATATTCAACGAGATATGTGTACAGTATCATTAGATAGTTCTGGTGGGTCTTTACACCATAGAGGATATCGTACCGCTACTAATATTGCTCCTATCAACGAAGTTTTAGCTGCTGGACTATTGCTTCTTTCCGGTTGGGATGGTCAATGCGACTTTTTGGATCCGATGTGCGGTAGTGGAACTATGACTATCGAGGCTGCTATGATCGCCTGCAATATCCCGGCAAATTTAAACAGGAAAGAATTTGCTTTCGAAAAATGGTTAGATTGGGATTTAGAACTGTTTGAAAAGATAGAAGAAGCCTGTTTACATAAAACGAGGGATTTTCATCATTCTATACTTGGGATGGACAAAGCTCCTTCTGCCATTCGAAAAGCTCAAAAAAATATTGAAAATGCTAATCTTACTGACTTTATAAAAATAAAAGAAGGTGATTTTTTTAGATCGGTTAAAGAAGTTGAAGGACCTCTTCATATGGTATTTAACCCTCCCTATGATGAACGATTAGAGATTGATATTGAAAAGTTTTATGCGCAGGTAGGCGACACTTTGAAACAAAATTACCCAGGCACTCATGCCTGGTTTATTACCGGCAATCTTGAAGCACTAAAGTACGTTGGACTTCGGCCATCGCGAAAAATCAAAGTATTTAATGGCAAGCTTGAAGGCAGGTTTGTCAAATACGAAATGTATTCAGGAAGTAAAAAGGCAAAGTTTCAAACTAAGGACAAATAGTTTCACTTCATCTATCGCTACAATCAAAATCTTAACTTTTTTCATTCAGCCTTAGTATTAATAATAAATAAGGCTTCGACTCTTTTATTTTCCTTATAAATATTACTGTTTCTAATTGATCATAGATTGGGATATCACTAAAAGGTGCAAAAAATAAGACTATAGTTTATGCTTTTCTTAAGAAAAAAATCATCCAAATTGCTATATTTTCAGTAAAAAAATATAGTGAACTTGTTTAAACTTTAGAGGTTAGTAGATACTTACGTATTAGTGATAAGTATAGTATATTGACAATCAATAATTTGAATTAAAAAACTAACTGTTCGTTTTAGTGATGTAGGTTTCGACACCGCTCAACCAGACAGACAGTAAAATTTAGGTGCATTAATGTCACAGGTAACTACTTCTGACTTCTAAAGTTTTAAATGAGTTCATGATTAATCAATCATCTGGATTTATATGAAAACAAAATTTACACAAGCTTTGTTCGTCACATTTTTATTGATTTTTACCTATACTGTTACCGGACAAAGATCTAAGACAAAACAAGTCTTTCATTCAAAACTATCTGATTCGGTGTTTTCTGGATTAAAACTTAGGAATATTGGTCCGGCGTTTATGTCGGGTCGAATTGCTGATGTTGCCATACATCCAAAAAATGAAAATATCTGGTACGTAGCTGTGGGTTCTGGTGGGGTTTGGAAAACTGTAAATGCTGGAACCACCTGGACTCCCGTTTTTGATGACCAAACTTCATATTCTATAGGATGCGTCACGATAGATCCTAGTCATACTAGTACTATCTGGGTAGGAACCGGTGAAAATGTAGGAGGAAGACACGTGGGATATGGAGATGGTATTTATCGTAGTGATGATGCTGGTGCAACATGGAAAAATATGGGATTAAAGAGATCTGAACATATTTCGAAGATCATCGTACATCCTGAAAATAGTAACATTATTTGGGTAGCAGTACAAGGACCCTTATGGAAAAAAGGAGGAGAACGTGGTCTTTACAAGTCTGTAGACGGTGGTACTACCTGGAACAAGACACTTGGCGATGATCAATGGGTTGGTGTTACAGATATAGTGATAGATCCCAGAAATCCGGATAGACTCTATGCGGCAACCTGGCAACGTCATAGAACGGTAGCGGCTTATATGGGAGGAGGGCCAGGATCGGGACTACACCGAAGCACAGATGGAGGAGAAACCTGGGAACAGCTTAAAAACGGTCTCCCAAAATCTTGGATGGGTAAGATAGGATTGGCTATTTCTCCACAAAAACCGGATATTTTATACGCAGCTATAGAACTCGATCGAAGAACAGGAGGTGTTTATCGTTCTGAAGATAGAGGTACGACCTGGAAAAAACAATCTGATGCTGTAGCAGGAGCTACCGGACCTCATTATTATCAGGAACTGTATGCTTCTCCACATCATTTTGAAAGATTATACCTGGTAGATGTTCGTATGCAGATTTCAGAAGATGGAGGTAAAACTTTTAAAAGGATGCATAGTGAACATAAGCATAGCGATAATCACGCTATAGCATTCAAGAAAAGTGATCCAAATTATTTGCTCGTGGGAACCGATGGGGGGTTGTATGAGACTTTTGATCTTACCAAAAATTGGAGGTTTATAGATAATCTTCCGGTAACTCAGTTTTATAAATTAGCAGTAGACGATGCAGCACCTTTTTATAATATCTACGGAGGGACTCAGGATAATAGTACCCAAAGAGGGCCTTCTCGCACCGATAATGTGCATGGTATACAAAATTCTGACTGGGAAATTATTTTAAATTGGGACGGACATCAACCCGCTACAGAACCGGGAAACCCCAATATTGTATATGCAGAACGACAAGAGGGTAATCTCTCTAGGGTAGATTTAACCACTGGTGAAGTAACTGATATTCAACCACAACCTAAGGCCAATGAGAATTTCGAACGTTTTAATTGGGATGCTCCCATAGTAGTAAGTGCACATGATCCAAAAAGAATTTATTTTGCTTCTCAGCGTTTGTGGAGATCTGATAATCGAGGAGATAAATGGACTGCTATTTCAGGAGATTTGACCAAAAATCAGGAACGTATCGAATTAGAAATTATGGATAACAAACAATCCTGGGATGCACCGTGGGATTTTTTGGCCATGTCAAATTATAATACGATTACTTCGATAGCCGAATCACCAAAACAAGATGGCATTTTATATATTGGTACAGATGACGGACGTATTCAAATGACTGAAGATGGTGGTACAAATTGGCGTAAAATTGAAGTTGCAAGTTTACCAGGAGTTCCTGCAACGGCATTTGTAAATGATATTAAAGCAGATCTTTTCGATGCAAATACAGTGTATGTGGCTCTTGATAATCATAAATATGGTGATTTTAACCCTTATTTACTCAAAAGCACTGATAAAGGTCGTACCTGGAAATCTATTACCGGAAATATACCAAAGAACACATTAGTTTGGCGCATGGTTCAGGATCATGAACAACCTAATCTTTTATTTACTGCTACAGAATTTGGACTGTATTTTACCGTAGACGGAGGAAAAAAATGGGTAAAGTTAACAGGAGGTATACCCACAATTTCATTTCGTGATTTGGCAATTCAGCGAAGAGAAAATGATTTGATAGGAGCTTCTTTTGGAAGAGGGTTTTTTGTATTTGACGACTATGCCGCTTTGCGTAGTATTTCTGAAGCGAAATTAGAAGAAGAAGCAGTTTTATTTCCCACCCGTGATGCGTGGTGGTATCTCCCAAGACCAAGTTTAAGTTTCGGAGACAAAAAAGGGAGTCAGGGCGCGTCACATTATGTAGCAGATAATCCAGAATTTGGAGCTGTTTTTACTTATTATCTGAAGGATGGATTAAAGAGTAAGAAAGAAATACGACAAGAAAGCGAGAAAAAGAATAAGGGACAAGATATTACGTTTCCGGGATGGGATGCTGTAGAGACAGAACGCGTAGCCTCTAATCCAAAGATCATCCTTTCTATTGCTGATACAAATGGAAAAATCGTAAGAAGAATCGAAGGACCTATTAAAAGTGGTTTTCATCGTATTGCTTGGGATTTACGTTATCCGGCTCCAGATGCACTCACCCTAAAAACACAGGAGAATCCTTTTGGTTCACCTGCGGGCTTATTGGCAATTCCAGGAAAATATACTGCAACATTATCTAAAATTGTTGACGGAAAGGTAACACCGCTATCAAGTCCGGTTTCCTTCACAGTTAAGCGTATGAAAGAGGGAGCTTTACAAGGAGCAACTCCAGAAGAAGCCGCAGTTTTTTGGAGAAGTTTCGAAGATATAACCAGCAAGGTTTCTACTTTAAATATTCAGTTAAATACACTAGATAAGCGAATTAGAACTATGAAAAAGGCAGTATTAAGAGCAAATGAAGCCCCGGGAGACCTAGATAGTCGTCTTAATCGTTTAGAGAAAAAAATTACAGAGCTTACTAAAGAATATTATGGTAATCCTTCAAAACAACAAGTAGGTGAGAAGACCAAACCCACCATTGGTGATCGTATGTTCGCAATATACAGGGGTATTCAATGGTCAACTTATGGCCCAACAAATACGCACCTCGAAACTATGCAAATTATAACGACAAAATTAGCAGAGATAAATAAAACATATACGGCGCTCAAAAATGAAACAGATCAATTATCGAAGGATTTGCAAAAAGCAGGAGCACCATATGTAGAAGAGTAATGCACTTTTGATGGTTGTATTTGAAATGCTTAATTTTAGATACAATGCGAACACATTAATCACCAAAATTAATTTTTATGACATCTATTTTGAAATATATTGTAATTCTTACTTTCGTTTCGGTGTTGATAGGATGCAAAAACAAAACTTCTTCAGAAGCCGAAGAAAGTAGCAAAAGTAAACTAGAAGATAATGCTGAATTACCTGTTTCGATCGCAACTGAAGAGGTTCGTTATACTACGGATTCATTATCGATGAAAGGATATTTGGCCTACAATGAAAATGCAAAAGAAAAGAGCCCGGGAATAATTGTGGTTCACGAGTGGTGGGGACACAACGACTATGTACGAAAGAGAGCAGATATGCTTGCAGAAATGGGTTATGTAGCCTTGGCTATCGATATGTATGGTGATGGTAAATTAGCGAAGCATCCTGATGATGCAGGTAAATTTGCGATGAATGTAATGGGGAATATTGAATCTGCCAAAGAACGCTTTACTGCGGCTTTAGAATTACTTAAATCTCAAAAATTTGTCGATGCAGATAAAATTGCCGCCATTGGCTATTGTTTTGGGGGTAGCGTAGCACTTACGATGGCTAATTCTGGTATGGATTTGGATGCGGTTGCAGCATTTCATAGTGGAGTACAGTTACCAATAATGCCAACTTCTGATATTAAGGCCCGTATATTGATTTGTAATGGTGCCGAAGATCCATTTGTTCCTGAAGCCACTGTAGCTACCTATAAAAAAGCGATGGATAGTGTGAATGCACACTACAAATACATTGCTTATGAGAATACTACTCATTCGTTTACAAGCAAAGTTGCAGATTCGATAGGGAAAAAGTTTGATCTTCCGTTAGCTTATAATAAAGAAGCAGATCAAAAATCATGGAAAGAACTAGAGCTATTATTAGAAGAAGTATTCTAAGACAATGTGCACAGCCTCATATTGTTAAAATTTGAGGTGGTAAAGCTAAATCAACATAAAATATTTGTATAATTTTATGTTGATTTAGCCTATTATTTTCTCTTCTTATAAAAGGGAATTAAATAACTTATTGAGTATCCATAACCAACACCTATAGAACTAAAATCGTTGGTTCTTCCAAATCCCGGTATGAATAAATTGTCGAAACCATCGGGAATTTTTTCATTAACTTTACTACGTAAAGAAACGCTGGCTCCAAGATATATATTTTTGAATAGTTCGGCTTTTATGCCTAAAATAAATTCAATCCAGCTTGCATTTAAACCTTCAACAGTAACAGGTTCGGTAGTAGTGTTCTCTCCAAAATAATTAGTTCCTGTAAAGATAGTGTAGTCATTTAATGTTTGATCGAATGTAGAAAAGCCATACCGAAGCCCTACGAAAATACTGTTTTGCATTCCGTACCAATTGCTATAGGTGTTAAAATCGAAACCCGCTCTGAAATAATTTCCCGATCCTTCGACGTTAATATTTTCTTCGTCTCTAGTTAAAGATTCGTTACCTATTTCGACAGCGGCATAAAATTTTCGATATACCCTGTAATCTGCGACGACCTCAAATCCGGAATATTTATCATCTACCGAAGAACGAATGATTCTCCCAAGATCTACACCGGCTCTAAGTCCGTATTTCTCTCCGGGTGGTAATGTGTCTTGCGGAAGTATTTTTTCTCGCTCTTCTTCCTGCCCACTCATGATACCCGTAAGTAAAATACTAATGAAAAATAAGTATATGCGCATCTGTTTCATCTAAAATATCTCTTCTTCGTATTGAAATTTCACGAATCCAATCACCCGCTGTACCAGGATCTTCATCTGAGAATGTTAAACCATCATACACCACTCTAAATCCGCAGGCACTACTTACATATTCTTCTACAGGTGTATATTGAAAACTGATACGATCAGTATTGGGTGGCAAGTCACTAGCCGCGTTATTTGTTGTATCAGAATTGATGGTAAACTCGAATGCCGTACTACTACTATTGGTTCGAAGAGGAATAAAAATAGAATCTCGAACGGTTCCAATATCTATAAAACTATCGATTCCTACAGCTCTTACTTGCAACTCTGATGGTGCTTTTATTTCTGTTTTCGTATCAAAATCAAAAAATTTGACGATTAATAATGGAGTCGTTGGGGTTCCTTCTGCACAAATATCATCGCGTTCGCAACTACAAATGCCAAGTAGCAGTATTGCGAAGCACAAAAGGGTGAGAAAGGTGGTGTATAGTTTCATACGTTTAAATCTTTTTAATTGTTTGGAAACGAAATAATTAAAAAATTGAGAACGTATGTAAGCGCTACGCTCTCACATTAAAAACTTTAAACATTCCCTTTTGTGAAGTAATTTTTAAAATTTATTAATGCTCGTTTCATATGTTTATTTTATTGTTTTTAATGGTCAGATGGAATCGCCACTTAATCATATCGGTGGGTATCATCATTATTGTTATAGCTTATTTCATAGGTTATCTTTTTTCGAGTAATACCACGTTTTCAACATGATATGTTTGCGGGAACATATCCACGGGTTGAATTTTTGTGACTTTATACATATCATCTAATAACGCCAAATCACGTGCCTGTGTTGCACTGTTACAACTTACATATACAATTTTTGGAGCAGAAATATGAAGTAATTGAGTGATAACATCTTTATGCATACCATCCCGTGGAGGATCAGTAATAATTACATCAGGTTGACCATGCTCTTGAATAAAATGTTTACTAAATACTTTTTTCATATCACCTGCAAAAAAAGAAACGTTATGGATATGATTATTTTTTGCATTTTCTCTGGCATCTTCTATAGCTTCGGGAACCGCTTCAACCCCGATAACCTTTTTAGCTTTTTTAGCGACAAATTGTGCTATGGTTCCAGTTCCTGTATATAAATCATAAACCAGTTCATTGCCGGTAAGTCCTGCAAAATTTCGGGTCACTTTGTAAAGTTCGTACGCCTGGTTAGAATTGGTTTGATAAAAAGATTTAGCGTTAATTTTAAATCTTAGCCCTTCCATCTCTTCCTCAATATGGTCTTTTCCGCGATAGCATACTACGTCTTGATCATAAATCGTATCATTTCCTTTGGAATTTACAACATATTGCAGTGATGTAATTTCAGGAAATTCTGAAGCAATATACTCAAGCAATAGCTCCCTTTTTTCTTGATGCTCATAAAAAAATTGTACTAGTACCATGATCTCACCGGTAGAAGCAATGCGAATCATTAATGTTCTTAAAAATCCTTCTTGTTTTCTGGCATTGTAGAAAGGTAGTTCGTTTTGAGTAGCAAAATTTCTAATTTTGTTTCTAATAGTATTACTTGGATCTTCTTGTAGATAGCAGGTATCGATATCTAGAATTTTATCCCACATTCCGGGAATATGAAACCCCAAAGCATTTCTGTCTTCAATTGGATCTGCACCTTGAATTTCATCTATTGTAAGCCATCGGCTATCGCTAAATGAAAATTCCATTTTGTTTCTATAAAAGAATTGCTTTTTTGATTTCAAAATAGGGGATACTTCTGGCAACTCGATTTTACCCAGCCTGGTTAAATTATTTACAACTTCGTTTTGCTTATACGTTAATTGATGTTCATACGCCATAAACTGCCATTTGCATCCTCCACAAGTACCAAAGTGTTTACAGATAGGATCAATTCGTTTATCAGATAACTGATGAAATTGTATTGCAGTGCCTTCATAATAAGCTTTACGCTTTTTAGTAGTTTGTATATCGGTCACATCGCCGGGCACAGCATTATGCACCAGAATAATTTTCCCATCGGGAGCTTTGGCAATACTTTTACCTTTAGCCCCAGCATCCAGTATTTCTATATCCTTGAAAATTTGTCTTCGATTTTTTCTTGCCATGGGGCAAAAATAGAATAATTGAATGTATAAGCTTTCATTCGATAGAAAAAAGATTTCAATTGCTTATCGACTGATGATTATTTTCAACGAACGCATTGTGGGCTTGCATCGAGGTAGTTTACTTTCTAATGAATACAGTGTAATTTTTAGCGATCCCGTGTGAAATACAATTATATATTACCAAAGATTTAGTAATTTTGAGGTCTCTTTTAGGGATGATTTCTCTCCCACGCTGAATTTTCGAGACGTATCGAAAAGATAAAGGTACAGCAGGAATGGTTATTTTATCAATTTAAAGTATTTAAAAATGGCTGTTTTAGACCAATTAACTTCTCAAGAAGCAATCGATTTAGAAAACAAATATGGCGCTCATAATTATCATCCGTTACCTGTGGTGCTAAGCAAGGGAGAAGGAGTGTATGTATGGGATGTCGAAGGAAAGAAGTATTATGATTTTTTAAGTGCATATTCTGCTGTAAACCAAGGACATTGTCATCCAAAAATAGTGGAAGCATTAACCGATCAGGCTTCAAAATTAACATTAACTTCAAGAGCATTTTATAATGATGTATTAGGTGCTTACGAAAAGTTTATAACATCATACTTTGGATATGATAGGGTTTTGCCGATGAATACAGGTGTAGAAGGAGGTGAAACCGCTGTAAAACTTACCAGAAAATGGGCTTATGAAGTTAAAGGTGTTCCAGAAAATAAAGCTAAAATACTATTTGTAGAAGGTAATTTTTGGGGTAGAACGTTAGGCGCAATTTCTTCATCTACAGATCCTTCAAGTACTAAAGGTTTTGGCCCTTTTATGCCAGGATATGAAATTATACCGTATAATGACTTGAACGCTCTTGCTACTGCTCTTAAAGATCCTAATGTGGCGGGCTTTATGGTTGAGCCCATACAAGGTGAGGCAGGTGTGAATGTTCCAGACGAAAATTACTTATATGATGCGTATCAATTATGTAAAGAAGCCAATGTTTTATTTATAGCAGATGAGGTGCAAACCGGTATAGCAAGAACAGGAAAACTCGTTTGCTGTGATCATAGTGGATTTAAGCCAGACATCCTGATTTTGGGTAAAGCACTTTCTGGTGGCGTATTCCCGGTTTCAGCGGTTTTAGCGAGAGATGAAATAATGCTTACCATAAAACCAGGGGAGCATGGTTCTACTTTTGGCGGAAACCCTCTAGGTTGTAAGGTTGCTATGGCAGCATTAGAAGTCGTTAGAGATGAAAATCTTGCCGAAAATGCGCATGAACTTGGAGAACTGTTTAGATCTGAATTGAACAGCTATATAGAGAATTCTACTATTGTCACCTTGGTACGAGGTAAAGGACTTTTAAATGCAATTGTAATTAATGATACTGAAGATAGCGAAACTGCCTGGAATATATGCATGAAATTAAAGGAAAATGGTCTTCTAGCCAAACCAACACATGGTAATATCATCCGGTTTGCACCCCCTTTGGTAATGAATGAAGAGCAATTGTTAGACTGTGTAGCGATTATAACAACAACATTGAAACAATTTGAATAATCTTTTAGAAGTTAGTAGCTAATTACCTATGCTAAGATGCCATTTTGGTGCTACTTTCTATCTGAGCGCAGTCGAAATCTATTTTACAAAAGACGAAAAGTTCTTGACTGCGCTAGAATAGCTGTTGAATTACTGAAGATTAACTATAACAATTGAGCATTATCGGTATGTATCTATAGATCTCTGTACGCTTTTTTACACGATCATTTTGTATTAAATCTCGACATCACCCATACGTGGGGAAATGTTATAGAAGCAATCAATGTGAAGAATATTGACAAAAATAAACGATCTTGCTGATGAAAAAGAAAATAAAGTAATGATAACCCAATTAGAGATAGTATCCAATAGATAAAAGAAGATTTAAAATACTTAATAAAATTTTCTTTTTTGTAATTTCCATAAAGATAATATACCTGGTCTGTGAGAGATGGGATACTATGCCAAAAGATGAAGTAGATAGCAAAAGCCCATAACAACGATGCGGTATTAAAAACTATAAAAAAGAGAAATATATAGAAAAACTCTTCAAAAATATTCGTTTTTAACTTTTTGGCAATGTATGCTTTTATAATTGATATACAGAACAGAATTAAAAAAACGACTAAAAATATAAAAAAGGAATATTCATCCACATATATTCCTGTTATATTTTTGATAACGGCAGCTACTTCGTTAGCATTACTGTAAAATAAAATAAACAAGATTAATAAACCATACCATACATAAGTTAAAGAATTAACTTTATGATGTCCTTTAATTTTTGAAGCCCAATGTTGTTCTCCAAAATGATAAGCACTAAAGAGTATAAATAAAATAAGTGCTATGGCAGGCAAAAAGTAAAAGAGTGCTACGCTAAGAGAAATTACAACTAGATAAGCGATCAAGGTTCTTAGAAAATTAAGTGATATTCGAGAGTTAAAAACTTTCTTACTCTCAGTTGATTTTGAAGCTTTCCCAATTAACTTTATATCGTTAGCACCGTGTAATATGCCCAAGGACAAAATTAAAAAGTAAGCAATAAAGTTTTCTATTTCATTTTCAAAATATACCGCAAACCATAAAGAAAAGAAAGTTGCCAATACGATAAAGCTTTTCAAATTGTTAATAAATGACACGCTATTTTTCATAATGTTTAATAAATTTATCATAAAGTTAAACATTTTTTGTTTATTGTTTATTAAATTTGATTAAACAAAATTATAAATGTTATGAAAAATTTTTTACTGACAATTGCTGCAACCCCTGAAATTGCTACAGACGATTATGTAGGTTTCACATTTTTTGTAGGTTGTATGGCTATGATGGCCGCTTCTGTATTTTTTTTCTTCTCAATGAATAGTTTCGATAAAAAATGGAGAACATCAATTCTTATTTCTGGATTAATTACATTTATTGCTGCCGTACATTATTGGTACATGCGTGACTATTGGTATGCAAATGGTAGTTCTCCCACGTTTTTTAGATATGTCGATTGGATACTTACTGTCCCGTTAATGTGTGTTGAATTTTTCCTTATTTTGAAAGTTGCCGGTGCGAAAAAATCGTTGATGTGGCGTTTAATTGTTTTATCTGTCATCATGTTAGTGACAGGTTATTTTGGCGAAGCAGTATATAGAGATCAAGCCTGGTTATGGGGTCTTATCTCTGGAATCGCTTACTTTATCATTGTTTATGACATCTGGCTCGGAAAAGCGAAAAAACTGGCAGAAGAAGCAGGTGGAGCCGTTCTTACCGCTCATAAAACATTATGTTGGTTCGTATTAGTAGGATGGGCTATATACCCGATAGGATATATGGCAGGAACTCCAGGCTGGTATGATGGAATTTTTGATGGTCTTGCTATGGATGTGGTGTATAATATTGGAGACGCCGTTAATAAAATCGGTTTCGGTTTAGTAGTATATAATTTAGCTGTTACGGCTTCCCAAAAGTCGGTTAGCGCTTAGTTTTAGTTAGAAAAAAACCTGCTTCAAAGCAGGTTTTTTTCTATTACTATAGTTTTATGCGCCTGCAGATCTTCTAAATTCTTCGATCATTTCTTGATATCCTTCAAATCCTACGGTTGCAAATATAAAAATCACATAGATCAAATAAACAATACTTAATACTAAACCTATAATGGCTAATATTCTACCTGTTTTTACGTTATTATGTCCCTCATATAATTCGGGATTTTCTGTATATAAAGCAGTTGCTTTTTTAGCAAGAACAATAGCTACAATAGCAAAAATGATCCCTAAAATACCATAGCAACAACATCCTAATATAGATAGTATACCAAAAACTAGAATTAGGGTTGAATTGGGTAATGTTTGTTTTTCCATAATTAATTTTAATTGATTAGTTAAAAATAAATTTCATTTTAATCATATAGCCAATGATAATTGTAAGCACACATACAACGATAAGGCTAGTTTTGATTATAAACTCATGCTTGAATTTTATAAAAGTGTTACACCCCAAAAATAAGAGCAATACTATAATAGGGTATATTGCAGGATACATAAAAAAAGCTTGTTGAAATTCTCCTTGAAACAAAAGTGAAATTGACCTTTGCATGCCACAACCTAGACAATCTACGCCAAAAATTTTCTTGTTTACACAAGGAAGCATGTACTTTTCCAAAAGAAACTTTTATTGATTAGTATTTGCAATATACATAATAAAGTTATTTTTTTTGTTAAGAGTCGAAAAATCTGGCATTAGAAAAATTTAGCATGTTTCATGTATTAACCTGAGTTCGATCAGTATTTTGTTGAATAGTATTCCTTGACTTTGTCTGCCTAGTCAAGCGGAGTTGAGACCTAAGTAATGTACTTAGAAATAACCTTTTAATCTCTCTAGAAACGCCATAAATAAATCTTAGTTTTTGAAAATCTATAAGTTAACTATCAAATTTATATGACAAGAAAATCTATTACAGCAGATTTGGTATTAGAAAACACTTCCAAGGTTACGTCTCGTCAAAAGCAATGCTTTGTGGTGTGTTTTCAGATCTCATAAAGAAATTTTACTACATAAACAGGGATAAGTAGAGTTTAATTCAATTCGTTTGATATTTTTGTACTATTATGGATTTTAATATACTTAAGAAGGTTGCAAGTCTACTTTTAGTCGTTTCAGGTAGTATTGCTCTTATTTTTGAAATAGCTTCAACAACCAAAAACTATTACTTACAAAGTTTAGGAATAGTAGCACTAATGTTGGGTTTGTATCTCGTGAATTCGAAGTTAACTTCTACTTCAGAAAAAGAAGCTTCAAGAAATCCTAAACATGATAGCAATGATTAAAAAAGGAGATCTTGTATCAGTCGTAGATGAACCTATTTCAGGTAAGGTTATCGCGGTACATGCCAATGAAGTTACTATACTAACCGATGATGGTTTTGAGGTTGTTTTTTTGACTACAGAGCTTGTTAAGATTGGAGCTGACGAAATGCTCATGCCTTCTTTTGAAGAGGTTCAAAAAAGTGTTCATGAAAAAGAAATTTTTCGAAAAAAGCCCAAAAGAGCGGCTGTTAAACCTAAAGAACGACACCTTCCTCCCATGGAAGTGGATTTGCACATTCACAAATTGGTTGCATCTACAAAAGGAATGACAAATCATGAGATGGTTACATTGCAAGTAGACACTGCACAAAGACGATTAGAATTTGCTATCGATAAACGAATCCCGAAGATTGTATTTATTCATGGTGTAGGGCAAGGGGTGCTTAAAGAGGAACTTGCTTATTTATTCAGGCGATATGATAATGTGCGTATAAGCGATGCTGATTATAAGAAGTACGGCATGGGCGCCATGGAGGTGTATATCATTCAAAATCCAAAGCCGTAGTAGTTTATGGTGTAGGTAAAGTATAAGATCCCAGTTCAAAAAGCTCTTGTCGTATTTCTACATCTGTACCCAAAAAAGTAACATTAGAAAAAACCACGCTTCTGGTGGTAACATTATTTTCTGTAGTATAGGAGATAGTAGCAGTTCCGTTTGTACTAATCAATTCTCTAATAACACGTATATTTCCAGGTGGTATACTTGAACAAAAGTAAGCTTCGGCATCAATCGAATTATCAAATTGCCGATATATGAGATTATTAGTAGTATTAAGTTCTAGTGTTTGGTTCGCATTATCTTCTGGCGGATTGTCCAGATCAAAGTTAGTACTTGCAAAGTTTAAAGAAATAGTTTCATTTCCGTCGGTACTTACCTTAAAAATAACAAAATTGGTATCAATAGCGCAGTCTTCTAAAGTCGCTTCAAAATTAATATCGTCTTCTATAATATCTCCCTCGCTACAACTGGTCATCCAAAGAAGTAAGAGTATATATACAAATTTATCGTTCATTTGTTTTTTGTATTGCATATTCATTTTGAATAGAATTCGCTATTAAGAATCTTTAGTTGCTATTTACATGATTTGTATAGCACGCCTCATCATTCTTCATTTGAAATAATTAAATTTCTAGTTTGTTGAATATCTATAAAGCCAAAAGAGAAATTGTTATCATCAAAGTTTTCATTATTACCATCAAAAGTAATATTAGTAACATCAACTGTGGTTCGATAGGTTGAAAGTACCGTTGTATTATCAATATCAATTGTTGCATTTTCATTACTTTCAGAGGTATCAGGATCCAGGTAATTAAATAAATTATCTTCTGCAGCGTCAGTATTATCATTTCTAGGATTACCATCGTTGTCCAGATCTTCATTAATTGTTGGCGTACCGTCGTTATCATCATCTTCGTCCAAATAGTCTGGAATTCCGTCTCCATCTGTGTCGAGAAGATTACCGTTTTCCAAAAAATCGCTACCCAATTCTACACTGGTAAGCACATTGTCATTATCATCATCCTGATCTTTATAGTTGGGGATCCCATCGCCATCGGTATCATCGTCATCCAAATTGCCGTTACCGTTTAAATCTTCCTCTTCTGCCAGAATACCATCTTGATCATCTTCTACTGCAATACGTACATTTATTTCTGCAATTCCCGAAACGGCTCTCAATTCTTCGGTCACTATGATATCGCTAGGCGGAATGTTAGAACAGTAATAGTCATTTGTGATTGAAGTATTAAGCTGTCTATAGATCAAAGTTCCGGCATTTTCGCTCAAATCTATAACGATAGGTGTTTCGGTTACAATAGTATCGTTATAAACATCGTTTATAAAATTGAAGGATATGGCTTCGTTATTGGCAGCATTAATTTTGAAGAAAACAAATTCATTCTCCAATGCTCCATCACAAACTTCTAAAGTGGCATCTTCGAATTCAAAACTTGTAATAATAATGTCACCGTCATCACAACCAACAAGGGTTGCAAAAAAAAGAATCAGCCATAAGTGTTTCACGAGATTGTATTTAATACTGTTTAAGATTACTATTCGATTAGTTTTTTACCTTTTCTTAAAGACGCTACATCTAAGAGAAAGTTGCTAGATCATATGTTTTTATTAATGGACAAAAATAACCGAATTGAAAGATTATAACGCATAGCACTTACAATAATTTTGTTAAGAAGCGTAAAATGAGAATAAAAATTACGAATATTGCAAAGATTATGAAGTTTAAACCGGTTCGTTTATTGGCACTGCCCAAAAGGTATACTACCCCGAGGATTGCCTCGAAATTGAAAAATTGTTTCCAACGAATGCCTCGTGGGCTTGCCCCAAGGTAGTTTACTACTTCTTAAGATCTACGCTATTTCAAATGCAAATTTATAGCGTGTAAAATTTATCACTTGTAGAATTAAATGTTTGTGTGCTATGCAAAAGGTATATTTTGATAATGCCGCTACGACCAGTGTTCGACCTGAAGTAATTACCAGAATGATATCGGTTCTTGAAGAAGATTTTGGAAACCCATCTTCTATCCATGGCTATGGTCGTTCTGCAAAAAATCATATAGAACAAACCCGAAAAAATATTGCTAACTATTTAGGAGTAAAAGCTTCAGAAATCATATTTACTTCAGGAGGGACAGAAGCAGATAATCTGGTACTTCACAGTGCTGTGCGAGATTTGGGAGTACAACATATCATTACTTCAAAAATAGAGCATCATGCGGTACTGCATACGGTGCAAGAGATCGAAGCTAATAACGGAATAAAAGTAAGTTATGTCAATATACATCAAGACGGTGGTATTGATTATGATCATTTGAAATCGTTACTAAGTACCTCAACTGAAAAGGTTTTGGTAAGTTTAATGCATGTCAACAATGAAATCGGAACAATTTTAGATATTCGTCGCGTAGGGAGTTTATGCAAAGACTACGATGCGCTTTTTCATAGTGATATGGTACAATCGATTGGTCATTTAGAGGTAAACCTTGCCGAGCTTCACGTAGACTTTACCGCCGTTAGTGCACATAAGTTTCACGGTCCAAAAGGAGTGGGCTTTGCCTATATTCGTAAAAATTCTGGTCTTAAGCCGCTAATTTATGGTGGCGAGCAAGAACGTGGCTATAGGGCAGGAACAGAAAGTGTTCATAACATAGTGGGTATGGATGAAGCGTTACGATTAGCATATGAGCATCTTGCCGAGGAACAACAATACGTTGCAGCTATAAAACGCTATTTTGTAGCGCAGTTACAGACTCAAATTGAAGGCGTAACATTTAATGCGAATGGATGTGATCCTACTCATTGTACATATACTTTGATCAATGTTTGTCTTCCTATCCCAGAGGATAAAGCCGGTATTTTGTTATTTCATTTAGACATTAATGGTATTGCATGTTCTAAAGGAAGTGCATGCCAAAGTGGAAGCAGTAAAGGATCGCATGTGCTTACCGAAATTCTTTGTGACGAAGATTTAAAGAAACCCTCTGTTCGATTTTCCTTTTCAAAATATAATACGAAAGAAGAAGTTGATTATGTGATAAGGGTTTTGAAGGAGTTTATAGAGAATTGATTTTTATTACTTAACAAGATATCGAACCCCTAAAACCAAAAAACCTTCTATCGTGTCACTGATTCTGCTTTCTGTATAATTTATTGCATTAAAGTTTTCGGTGATTTCTGCATTATTAATATTTAATATATTATTGCCTTCTAATGTGATTTCCCAATGATCGTTTGCTGAAAATTGAAGTCCTGGCCTAATATCCAATATTTCGGTGCGGTCAATATCTGTTTCATAAATTGCATATTCACCTCCTAGTTTCCAGGTTAGTTTTTGGCTAAATAAAGAACCATTCACGTAAAAATAGGGTTTAAGGGACGAAGATTTGGTTTCGATATTGTTTACGGTAGTATTGTAGTTAAGTACATCATAAGACAATCCAGTAGTAAAATTAATCCCCTTTCTAAAATTAGTATAAATTCCCGATAGCAAACTAAGTCTTGAGGTTTTGGATATATTATGCTGTGAATTAATTTGATTTTCTTCTTCTATAAATGACCAAGTAGGATTAGCAAAAATAGAAAGGTTTAGTTTATTTATTGCATATTTGATTCTTGAACCTAAGGTAACTCGGTTTCGATTTTTGCCTATTATATTTTGAAAATTGATAACGCTATTTTCCAGAAACGTATTCATGGTTAAAAACCGCGGCGCAAAATTATAATTACCAAATAACAGAAAATTTGATCCCGATTTTGAATGAATATAAAAATAATTGGCTCGTATAGAATGTGAAGGTAGTATTTCGTCATTATCGATAGTACTGGACAATTGCTGTCTAAAATAATCCTTGACTATAGTATTCCTGTTAAGGGCTTTGCTGCCGGGTATTTGATAATCATATGCATACTCGAAACCTAGATTTTGTGATACATTCAAACGATAATCAATAGTGAAAGACGGCAAAAAAAAGTATCGATCAAAAGTTTGGTCAAATCTATTGAATGATACATATCTATATTGTGTTTTGGCGCTATAATAAAACTTACTAGATACATTGCCTTTGTATTGCATGCCAAAATAACTATCGGTGTGATCGGTTTCTATGTTATTGGCAAAAGTATCATTGTTTTCGAGAGTATTGGTGAACGTATCTTTTGAAAAAAATATTCCTTGATGAAACTCTAGTTTTGAGTTTTCGTATTTTGTAGAAGTTTGCAACTCGTACCCATAAACTCTTGACTCTTGATTCTGAAATTGAAAAACATCAAAAGTATTTTCAAGATTAAGATTTAAAAAAGGTTCATTCGATTGGATGTCGACATTGTTTTTCGAAT
The DNA here is from genome assembly GCF_017897595.1 of Aquimarina sp. U1-2. GTDB lineage: Bacteria > Bacteroidota > Bacteroidia > Flavobacteriales > Flavobacteriaceae > Aquimarina. Next base: position 214,905 of record NZ_JAGKIK010000007.1, on the reverse strand, counting down.
TTTGCGTCTCTACTACACCAGACCAGGTTAATATCGTTTTTGGTCTAATTTTTTGCGTAATTGATAATTTTTGGTTGATAGTATGTCCTTTATTTGTAATATTCTGCAAAAAGCTGTTTGATCTCTGTCGAGACCTGTTATCAACAAAATATTCATCATCAGAATTCTGAGGATTATATGAAATTATGTAATTAACAAAACTTTTTTTATTGGGTTGATACCCTAATTCTAGCAGCGTAGTATTTAGAAAAAAAGTACTTTCTATTACTCTGGATTCTTGTTGTTGCGCATTGGGATTTTCAAAGAAGTTTCTAGTTAACAAAAATCGCTGGGATTGATTTGTATTGCTAGTTACGTTTAGAAACGAGATTTTCAGTTTTTTATATGGCTTGTAAACAAAACTCAAAGCTCCAAAAGTATTTTCTCTCTGTGATACATCTAGAGTTGGATCAAAAAACTTTGGTATTTGTTCGTTTTGTGGCTGTGTTGGCAAATTATTAATATGTAAATCATCTGATTCCCGGGTCTGTACAAGTCGTGAATATTCGTATGAGGTAAGAGACTGCTTACCTAAATTATTCCAGTCGCCGATAAAACCTAATTTGAGTTTGCCTCCCAATCGATATAGATTTGAATGTGTAGATGCTTTGCTCGCGATACCGCCTTCAACCCGTACATCTCCTGTTATTCTATTTTTGTATTCGTCTTTGATCGTGACATCCAGAGCCCGTATTAGGTTGTTGTCGAACCCTTCTAGATTTCCAAAATCGTTATATTTATCTAGATAGCGTATACCTTCTATCATTTTTGAAGTGATGCTTTCTGAGGTGGTACGATGTTGTTTTTTAAACAACTCTTCGCCATCAATTAAAAGTTTTTGCACCATTTTTCCATTGACCACAATTTGTCCTCCAGGTGTTATTTCTACACCGGGTAGTTTTTCCAGTATGTTACTTAGGTTTTTTTCGGTACCGTTGGTTAACTTTTTAAGATTGTAAGTTATAGTATCCTGTTGTATTTTCATCACCTTAGGGGTATATTCTAAAAATACTTCTCCTAATGTTTCTGTTTTTTCTGTAAGAATAAAATTTTTATCCAAAATATTAGGTGTATTGTTGATTTCAATAGTATCAATTACACTCTCATATTCAATATGGGTAATTTTTATTGTATAATTTCCTGTGTTTTTTAATTCTAGCGTGTATTCTCCATGAGTATTACTAATAGTATAGGTAATAAACTTACCATTATTAAGATTTACCTGGATAGTTGCCAAAGCAATGGGTTGTGAGTTTGTAGAGTTGGTAATTTTTCCGGTAACTGTATATTGACACCAAGATTGCATTGCGATTAGTGAAAGCATACAAGTTAATAGAACTCTTAGCATGTAATTAAGTTAGCAGTTTCAAAAATAACTAGACTTTTTATACGCGTATAAAAAGTCTAGTTATTTAATGGAGCCTTATTTCTAATTTAAAACAAAATTTTAGTTTTTACCTCCTGAAATTCTTACAACGGTACCATCTGGTCTAGTAATTGTTCTTGGCTTTAGCATATTTGCCATATAGGCTTCAAACTTTTCAGGGTTCATAATATTCCCTTCGGGTTCAGCGATTGCGATATTTTCATTTTTTTCTTTAACAGATGTGGCAACATAGAAAAATTTATCTCCAGATTGTAGTTGCACTATTAATCCGGGTAATCCCCAAAACCTACTTGGCCCATCATTTATTGGGATTTGGTCGGTGTACCATGCTACTAATTTTTCGCCACTCTCTTTATATGCTGTGGCTTGACGACAAGTATAGCCTGATATTATTTGGGTTTCTTTTGTTATTTTCCAACCATATGAGGTTAATTGCTCTTTTTTAATCGGATTTATTTCCCCAAATTTAGAGAATATCTCTCCGTAGTTGGTATATAATAACTTCTCTTTATGATTCTTGTAAGCACTGGTGTTAACAATCCTGGTCGTAGAGATTTTTTGATCACTACTATTTTTGTTGTCTTGCTTTACGATAGGGGTATCATCAATAGCACCATACCAAGAAATACCATTATTGTAAAGTAATACGTGGTCTGGAGTTTTTTGATCATCTTTCCATTTTGCCACAGCTTCTTCAAGGTTGCCATCTACATTTTTAGAAAACTTTTTGTAATTTATGGTGTAGGTTTGTGACCATCCAATATATTGGATTATTAATGCTAGTATTATAACTATTTTCTTCATAATTTAATTTATAAACTTTTGATTTAGAATATAATAGTAACAGAACAATAGATTCATTTTAATCTATTGTTCTGTTATACTTCTTTTACCGTTAGTCTACACACTGGCATTCAGTGTATTCATAACTTCCACCATCATCTTCGACAGTTGTCGTTTCACACCTTTCCAGTCTACAAAAAAAGAGATCTTCTTCTTGCATAGTCGTTTCTTTACCGTTTAGATTAGTAAAAGATACCATTCCTAAAGCAAATAACCCTTATAAAAATAAATTTTTCATACTTAAAATATTTTATGTGAGCTTTTAATTTCCACATAAAATAGGAAGTTTAATGTTTTGTCAACTCATAAATTTTATTAAGTACTTGTAAAAACCATAATAATTTTGCGTATTTGTTGTAATTTTTATTGAGGTTTTCCGTAAAAAAGAAAGGGTCTAAAAAGCACTTTTCTTTAATGCCATCACTTTCTAGACACCTTCTTTTATCTCATTTTTAAAAGCCTAAACCTTATGAGCTACCTATACTATTCTCTTTCCTGGACTTACGTGCTCTGGCATTTGTATTGATACGTTTTATAGATTGATCGATCTCGGTGAGTATCTGCGTTAAACCTTCTACCTGATTTCGTCTTGCATAGGTTTGTAGATCTCGCAATACATTATCAATCGCATCCTGCAAAGCGGTTTTTGCTTGCTTATCTGTCGGGATGTCTTTATTTGACTGGTTTTCATCCCGCTCTGATATCAAATTTGAAATCTCAGAAACCATGGTTTTCATCTCAGAATACCAGTTGGTTACATGCAGGATGTTAAGCGCTGTCTTGGCAGCAGGTGTATTTAGATCTACGTCTAAGCTATTAAATTTTGCACCTTGCGCTACATAACCGGCTGCATAAAGCTTATCATCGTTGTTTTTTAATATCTGACTCAATACCGCACTCGCTTCGCGCTCTTCACTTTCAGGACTATAAGCATAGCTATAAATAATATCCCTAAACCCAATAAAACTGCGGTTAAACTGTTGATCTAGCGAACTTATAGTGTCTGTATGTAGTTGTTTGGTAGAGCTACCAATCGCTTGTTGTGTAAGTTGTAAAGGTTGCTCAAGATCATTGATCAAAGGGGTGATAAGAACATGATCAACCCATTTTTGAGTGAGTTTTGATTTGATTTCCCTGCCCAACTCGTCAGTTTCTTCTATAGAATACAGGTAGAACGGGATGTTTGTTACTTTCATAAATAATGTGATTTTGTGATTTATGGCTTAAAAATATTAAAAATTTGAGTGCATAGTACCAGTATTAGGGCATATTTCTCTTTTTTGCTAGAATCAAAAAAGTTTAAATGACTTCTATACCAAAGTCAAAAGTCAATTTTTACTACCGGGGGGTCAACGTGAAAAAACTAAATCTATTTTTGTAGTGCTGGGGGGGGCAATGTGAAAAAACTAAATCTATTTTTGTAGTGCTGGGGGGGCAATGTGAAAAAACTAAATCTGTTTTTGTAGTGCTGGGGGGCAAAGTGAAAAAACTAAATCTGTTTTTGTAGTGCTGGGGGGCAGCGTGAAAAAACTAAATCTGTTTTTGTAGTGCTGGGGGGCGTCGTGAAAAAACTAAATTTGTTTTTACAGTGCCGGGGGTAAAACTGTTAAAACTCTATCCCCAACCGTACATTAAATACACGTGGTGTCAAAAAATTAGGAATAGCAAATTGGCGTTGGGTTGAGGCATCTCTTACAAACGTATTAGTAATCGAATTTTGGTTATCAAATACGTTGTAAATTTCGACGCCAAGATTTAGCGCTCTAAACGTATTTAAAAAATGCCCCTCTCGTAATCGTTTATTAGGGTCGACTACAACATAAGATATCCCTAAGTCTGCTCTTCGATAATCCCTAAGCCGGGTTTGAAAATCGTAAGGATCGGCATAACTGGGGGACCCGCCTGGTACCCCGGTTTGATACACCATGTTTAAATACATTTTTAGGCTGGGTATTGAGGGCACGTAGTCCTGAAATAAAACTCCGATTTTAAGACGTTGATCCGTAGGTCTTGATATAAATCCTCTATTGTCGATATTTTCTTCAGTTTTGAGATATCCCAGACTTATCCAGCTTTCTGTCCCGGGAACGAATTCTCCGTTTAATCTCAAGTCTGCACCTTGTGCATAGGCTTCGGCATTATTCCTGGCGCGATACCGTATACGTACATTTTCTATAGTATACGGATTCACATCGGTCAATTTTTTATAATAAATTTCTGAAGTGAGTTTAAATGGCCGATCCCACATGGTAAAGCTATAATCATGTCCCAACACTACGTGAATAGATTGTTGCGCTTTTACTTCGGGTCTTACCATACCCAAAGAATCTCTTAATTCTCGGTAAAATGGGGGCTGATGGTAAAACCCTCCAGATACCCGGAAGATCATATCGGTCTTCCAATTGGGTTTTAACGCAACTTGTGCCCTGGGACTTATCACCATTTGCGAAGCTGTAGGTTCTACCGTGCTGCCATAAACATTCCAGTGGTGAGCCCGTACACCAATATTAGTCCAAACTTCATGATCCTTGATAGCAGTTCTTAAACTGTATTGCGCATATCCAGAAATGCGATCAATAGTCACATCATTGGTAGCTCTTACACTAACAAAAGGTACCAGTTCGCTTTCAAAAGGGGTATAGGGTTGATCGTTTACTAGGTCCAGAATAGGAGGGCGTATCGAAAAACCGGCAGAATCTACAATTTCATATTCCTGCAAGCGATCCCTGATATCTTCTGTAGTATATTTAATCCCCCAGTCAAATTGATGCACATCTGCAGTATACGTTCCCTTATGCTCTACATTAAAAATCAAAGCATCAAGATCGTTACGTGCATGAGTAAGTTGCGAACCCACACCTTCAGCAAACTCTACCTCGCCCAAATCCTCGCTGCCAATATCTGTGTTCACGGTTCCTAAGGCGTAAGCGGCCAAAATATCATAATATTCTTGTTCCTGGGTATGGTATCCAGAAGCAATTAATTTTAGGGAAAGGTCATCGTTTGGTCGGTAAGTTCCTTTAAAAGCTCCAAAATACGTATGGTATCGATCTTCTTCTTGCCCTTGATAAGAAACTGTGAGTGCTCGTACGGTTTGTAATGTTCCGAAATTGACTTGTTGTCTAAGAGGTTCATAATCGTACTTATTAATAGCTACATTGCCAAGAAATCCTAACTCGAACGTGTCTGAAAGGTTATACGAAATATAGGTTTGAATATCTGCAAATAACGGCTGAAAGTTGGTCTCTGTATCCCTGGCGTTTACCAATAAACTATTATCTCTGTATCGAGCTCCCACAATGCCTGATATTTTTTTACTTTTTGAAACACCGCCTAGTGACATACTGCCCCCTAATAGACTTGCATTTGCAGTAGCTCCTAACCGGGTAGGTCTTTTGTATGTAATATCCAAAACCGAGGATAGCCTGTCTCCATATTTCGCCTGAAACCCCCCGGCAGAAAAATCTACATTTCGAACCATATCTGTATTCACAAAACTAAGTCCTTCTTGTTGGCCAGATCGTATTAAAAACGGGCGATAGACTTCAATCTCATTAACATACACCAGGTTTTCGTCATAGTTTCCACCTCGAACCGAGTATTGTGTGCTTAGTTCGTTGTTTGAACTTACTCCGGGTAAGCTCTTAAGCAAGCCTTCTACTCCGGCATTGGCAGATGGAGTTGTTCTAATGGTTTCCGGATCAAGCGTTGTTATTCCTTCTACGACTTTTTTTTCTCTACCCGAAATAATTACTGTACTTATTTGCTCGACGTTGGTTTTAAGTACCGGGTTTAATTCATATTCCTGGTTTTCTTGAAGGTTTATAGTGAATTGAAGACTTTTAAACGCAATATGTGAAATAACAATTTGCACGTCTTGAGCAGCAGGGATTCGCAATTCGTAAACTCCATTTTTATCTGACTGTGCTCCTGAATTGCTGAACGTGATATTTGCACCCTGTATAGGAACATTATCTTCATCTAGAACAATACCTTTTACAGTAGCATTTTGTCCGAAAGAAAAAACGCTCAAAAAGAAACAAAGGATAAAAGGATAAAAAAATGAATATTTCAAGAAAAGGTTGCGTTTTAAGGTTTTCTATAAAATGTAGTCTCAAATGTAGCTCTGTTTCCAACGTTATCAAACACTACCAGTTTAAAGTTATTTTCTGCAGCTATAGTAACATTGTCGCTAAAATCATAAACTAACATCCCGGTTTTATAATCATATTCCATCAAAATAAATTTACCATTAATAGTACCGCGATAACTTTTGATACCTGTTTGCGCATCATTTATTTTTATTTTTAAGTGACTTGCCTGTGATATCCATTTCTTATTAGAAACATTAATTGGAACTATTGTTGGTTTTTGAGTATCTGTAAATAGGGAGTATTTTCCAAAAGTCCTGGTTCGAGTAGAAAAGCGATTTTCTTTTTTTGTAGTTTTAGTATAGTAAACCTTATCCTTATGTCCAATCCGGCCAATGTATAGATTTTTCTTATCTTCATCTTTATAGCGTGAAACATCAAATACTATTGTCATGTTTTTATGTAATGGTGTGTGATCATTATGTAGTTCTGCCGTTTCCCCGTTTACATTCAGATCCAGATAGGTATCTTGATATAAACTCCCTTTTGGAATGAGAAGATCGACAATTCCCGAAGTATAGACGTAATTTTCATTTGCTTTTGCCAAATCTGATGTTTCAAACGGTTCCCACTTCGTAATAGTATCTGTATTTTTACCTAGAATAGGCACTTCAATGATTGTGGTATTGTTGTTAAAATCTTGAATTGAAACGCTGTAGAGATATGAAAGACTATCTTTAACATCAACATAGCCATTATTCACTTTTTTTTTGAAGACAGTAAGTGGGTTGTTAGGCGCTACAAAAAGTTTACTAATTCTACTTCGATTTTGTTTGTAGTACTTATAATCGATTAATCGGTTTATATATCGAGTTTCGGCAAATGAAAAACGATTCATTTCTAGTTCGAGGTGCTCTTGACCATTAACCTGAGCACTTACTTTATATACACCATTATGATTTTGAGCCAGATCTTGTTTGTCTACAGTAGATATACCAAAACCAATTGTACCATAAGCAGTGATATTTTCGGCCTTAAACGTACCGTCTCCTTTTTGAGTAAGCGTAAGACGATAAGGTTCTTGTTGTTGATTTACATGAGAATTTTCATTCAGGCTGTAGGCCCATACACTATTTACGATAGGTTTTCTAGTATCTTCTACTTCTATACCAAAACTTAAAGGATTCATTGGTCTCGATTTAGAATCTCTAATTTCGAAATGCAGGTGCGGACCAGAGCTGCCCCCTGTATTGCCACTAAATGCTATTATATCTCCTTTATTAACCTTTAAACTTTCAGATTTGGGAAAAAGTTCGATTTCGTAAGACTCTTTGGCATATTGTCTTTTTTTGACGTATGCTTCGATTTCGGGAGCAAACTTTTGTAAATGCGCATATACCGTAGTATAGCCGTTTGGGTGTAAGAGGTAAATAGCTTTTCCGTAACCGCCATGTGCTACTTTGATACGACTTACACGTCCTGATGCCGCTGCATACACAGGCAAGCCTTCTTCTCCATTGGTTTTTAAGTCTAGTCCTGAGTGAAAATGATTTGATCGTAATTCACCAAATGTTCCAGATACGACAACTGGAATATCCAGGGGTTTCATAAAATAGTCTGTAAGAATTTGTTCCTGCCCGAAACAACAATAGCACGCGAAAAGTAGTAAGAGAATTATTTTTTGCATAGAATCACCTGTAAAAATATAGTATGTGGCAAGACGTAAAGCTAAATTATTTTTTTAAATTAAAGGTGTTGTAACGCTTCATTAACAGCATTATTTAAATATCCGCCAGAAATTATATCTTTTTTTACACGGTCAACATTAGATTTCATCTTTTGATAATCGTTGTCAGACAGTTCTTCCAGAATCATACTTAAATCGGCTAAATTGGATATCGTAATCCCTAAATTATTTTCTATAATAAAAGTACTTATAGCTGCCTGATCCCAAACAATAACTGGTAACCCACAGAGAATATACAATGAAGTCTTGTGTGGATTATTAAATTTGAGATATTGCCCATATTGCCCGCTACACTCTTTTGTAGAAATCCCATCCCAAACTAAACCAAAGGATCCTTTAATATGATAGGCCACCTCATTTGATGGAAATGCTCCTTCATACCGTACTATAGATTCTTCTTTGGGAACGCTAAGTTTGTCATAATCAAAACCAACTCCGTAAAGTTTCATTACGAATTGACGTTGTGCTAAGCTGTCTAAATCGTAAATGTAAGAATTTTTACCTTCAGCAAATCCACCGGCATATACCACCTCATAGGGTTTCGTTTTGTTTTTGGTGTTTTGTTCTGGTAGTCCCTTGTCTAAAATATAGTCAAAAATACCTAAAACTACTATAGGTATTAGAACGCCTTGCGCCAAAAACCAATCCTTCATTGCTTGATTGTGTACAATAATAGCTTGTGAAGGTGTGATTTTTTGTAGTTCTTTAGATGCGCTACCTGTTCGTCCCTTTAAAAATCGTACATCATGTACTATTGTTATAATTTTGCAACGTTTCAATTTAGCGACAAATAGTACGTATCCTCTAAACTTATTAAGCGGATATTGGGTGCATAATGTACTATTGAAGGGAAGACGAAGAAGAGCAACACTTATCCCAAAAAAGTTTTTAATAGTGCCTATGGCAGAGTTGGGGATCGATGATTGTTTAAAACCAAGGTTTTTAAATCCCATAGTATTTAAAATAAGTTCGCAATCAGTTTTTGCTTTTCCCGCTGCATTAAATAGGGATTTGTAGTTTCTTGAGATGTAGTATCCTATCATGTCTTATGTTAAATCAATTAATGAATATCCGTAATCAATCATATCGCACTGTCTCATCAAGCGCAGTCGAGAGGTTAGTAAATCCAAATAGATATAAATCAGGTATCTACTTCGCTCGACCAGACATTAAAGTTAATTTTATGATGTATATCAGATATTCAAAATCAGTTCAATTTCAGAAAGGAAAGATACATACATTTTACTTTTTTTGTAACATATTCGTAAGATTATTAGCATTGTTAAAGGATGTAATACCCCGAAATAGTTTACTATATTACTGATTCTCAATCTAAGTTGTAGAAGCGCAGTACTTTCTATTTTCTTGGTTGTTTTAATGATCTCGTATAGTAGTCGTATCTTTGATGCTTAAATAATAGAGAAATATATCTAAATTTATAGAAAGTGAGCATAAAAAAATATGATTATCTAATAGTAGGAGCAGGGTTATTTGGGAGCGTTTTTGCTCATGAAATGACCAAACGAAATAAAAAATGCCTGGTCATTGATAAACGCGATCACTTAGGTGGGAATGTATTTTGTGAAGAAAAAGAAGGCATCAATATTCATAAATACGGAGCTCATATTTTTCATACCAATGATCATGAAATTTGGAAATATGTAAATCAATTTGCCACATTTAATAACTATATTAATTCCCCGGTGTCTTTATCAAAGGGTAAACTATATAATTTACCTTTTAATATGAATACGTTTTATCAATTATGGGGAACCAAAACACCAAAAGAAGCAAAAGCGGTAATTGATAGTCAAATTAAAAAGTATGGCACTACATCTCCACAGAATCTTGAAGAACAGGCCTTGTCACTTGTTGGTAAAGATATTTATGAAACCTTAATAAAAGAGTATACCGAAAAGCAATGGGGGAAAAAAGCGACAGACCTACCTGCTTTTATTATCAAACGTTTACCGGTGCGTTATACGTACAATAACAACTATTTTAACGATCGATACCAGGGAATACCCGAAGGCGGTTACAATACTATAATTAATGGTCTATTACGAGGTATTGAAACAAAAACAAAAGTAGATTTTTTTGCGAATAGAGCAGCATTAGAAAGGGTCGCGAATCAAATCGTGTACACAGGTAAAATTGACGAGTTTTTTGAATATACCTATGGAAAACTTGAGTATCGCTCATTACGATTTGAACACGAACTTCATGATATAGAGAATTACCAGGGAAATGCAGTAGTAAATTATAACGATGTCCAATATCAATTCACCAGGATCCTTGAGCATAAGCACTTTGAATTTGGAAAACAATCAAAAACTATCATTACCAAAGAGTATCCTGAAACTTGGGATCAGGGAAAAGAAGCCTATTACCCAATCAATAACCCCAAAAATCAAGAGATTTATAAGAAATATAAAGAAGCTTCTCATACAGTTAAGCATGTAATTTTTGGAGGCAGGTTGGCAGAGTACCGATATTATGATATGCACCAAATTATCGCATCTTCACTTAAAAAGGTAAAAGAAATATCAAAGATGCAATAGCGACAAAAGGTAACTGTGAAATACGCCGTAACGATAAGGTGGATACCCACCAATACGATTACATGGCCACGCTATTTTACCTCCTAGAAAATTATAAATATAAACCGATGAAATTAGTTTAAAAACTATTGGGTTTTTTCAATTGGTATGTTAACTTTGTGTAACGAAGTATTGCGAAATATACATTAATGAGTGATTTAATTGAAATTGTTGATTCTCTGGAGAATAGAATAAGCAAGTTGCTCCACAAATATGAATTGTTAAAAAAGCAGCAAGTGGATCTAAAACAGAAAATACAAGAATTAGAGACGATTTCTCTACTTCAAACAGATCAATTAAAGCAATGGGAAGAAAAATTCAGTGCGCTCAAAAATGCTAATGCAATGCTAGGCAGTGACGAATATAAACGGGAGACCAAGCTCAAAATAAACGCCTTAATAAGAGAGATCGATATGTGTATAGCACAACTCTCTGAATAGTAAATATATGGCAGATAAGCTTAAGATCAAATTATCTATCGCAGATCGAGTATATCCATTAACTATTAATCCAGAACAGGAAGAAGGATTACGAAAAGCCGCAAAAAAGATAGAAGTAATGATTAAGCAATTCGAGCAAAGTTACGCGGTAAGAGATAAGCAAGATGTTTTGGCAATGTGTGCTTTGCAATTTGCTGCACAGGTCGAACAAAAAAGTATAGATAAAGAAGATGATATGGATAAGGTAGCGAATAGATTGAATGCTTTAAACGATCTATTGCACGATCATTTGTCATAACGTTCATTACAAATAAATAGGTTACTGCCTGCACTAGTTGTTATTTTGATAAACTCAACAAGAATTAATTAAAAAGGGTGAGTTTAAGTTGTAAAAGCGCGCCGCCATGAGCGGATTCTTGATCAATTTGTTAGCCCTAAACCTGTTTTTACAGAGTTTATACAAAACCTTTGCTAGTGCAGGCTTTTTTTATATATAAATTTTACAAGAATTATGGATAGTATTATAGTAATAATTATAGCTTCAGTAGTGGGATTAATACTCGGGTTTGTTATCGCCAAAGTATTAGAACGCAATAAGGCATCAGAAATTATCAGGACTGCAAAGAAAAATTCAGAAAGCATACTTAGAGAAGCTAAGAGTGAAGGAGAAACTATTAAAAAAGATAAAATATTACAGGCAAAAGAAAAATTTATCGAATTAAAATCAGAACACGAAAAGGTAATCTTATCAAGAGATAAAAAAATCGCCGAAGCCGAAAAAAGAACAAGAGACAAAGAGTCACAGGTTTCTAATGAGCTATCAAAAAATAAAAAAATTAATCAAGAGCTTGAAGAAAAAGTAAAAACGTATGATAAACGAAACGAGTATTTAGAAAAGAAGCAAAGCGAACTCAAAAAACTCCATAAAAGTCAAGTACAACAGTTAGAAGTTATCTCAGGATTATCTGCCGAGGATGCCAAAGAACAACTTGTTGAATCTCTTAAAGAGCAAGCTAAAACAGATGCGATGTCCCTTATCCAGGATACTATCGAAGAAGCTAAACTTACAGCACAACAAGAAGCAAAGAAAGTGATTATCAATACCATTCAACGAATTGGTACTGAAGAGGCTATAGAAAACTGCGTATCGGTGTTTAATATTGAAAGTGATGACGTAAAAGGGCGTATTATTGGTAGAGAAGGACGTAATATTAGAGCTATCGAGGCAGCTACCGGCGTTGAAATCATTGTTGATGATACCCCTGAAGCTATTATTTTGTCATGTTTTGATTCGGTAAGAAGAGAAGTTGCGCGTTTATCTTTACATAAGTTAGTTACAGATGGTAGAATTCATCCTGCCCGAATCGAAGAGATTGTAAGAAAAACAAGAAAGCAAATTGATGAAGAGATCATTGAGGTAGGAAAACGTACTGTTATCGACCTTGGGATTCATGGATTACATCCAGAATTGATCAAAACTGTGGGTAGAATGAAGTATAGATCTTCTTACGGTCAAAATTTACTACAGCACTCAAGAGAAGTAGCCAAATTATGCGGAGTGATGGCTTCAGAATTAGGACTAAATCCAAAACTTGCCAAAAGAGCCGGGTTACTTCACGATATAGGAAAAGTTCCAGATACCGAGACTGAAGTTCCGCACGCTATATTAGGCATGCAATGGGCAGAAAAATATGGAGAAAAACAAGAAGTGTGTAATGCTATAGGAGCACATCATGATGAGGTTGAAATGACGTCATTAATATCTCCGATTATACAAGTTTGTGATGCGATTAGTGGTGCAAGGCCAGGAGCAAGAAGACAAGTACTCGACTCGTATATTCAGCGATTAAAAGATCTTGAAGAAATTGCTTTTGCTTTTGATGGTGTCAAAAAGGCATATGCCATACAAGCGGGTAGGGAATTAAGAGTTATTGTTGAAAGTGAAAAAGTAAATGATGAAAGAGCGGCAAGTCTGTCATTTGAGATATCTCAAAAAATACAGACAGATATGACCTATCCCGGTCAGGTAAAAATTACCGTAATTAGAGAGACCAGAGCAGTAAATATAGCGAAATAAGCCTATTTCTAACTTTTGAACACATACAAAGCTATACTAAATTTTTAGATCTCACATTAAATATTTTGTCTCTTTCGTATCTTAAAAAAGCAGAACGTAAAATCGAGGGTGTCTAAAAAGTATTAGAAAACGTCATTACGAAAAATTTTAATTTTGAAGTAATCTGTTTATCCAAAACTTAAGTTCAACAGATTCCTTCGCTTCTCTCGGAATGACAACTTTTTAGACATCCTCAATTTTGGTATTATATAATTCATGCTTCATCTTAAGTATCAATTTTCATTTATTGACATCGCCAAAGGGAACGTATACTACCCCGAGGTAGTTTGCTTTGAAACACATTTTCAAAAAGTATATTTCAGTATAAAACGAAAACTAGTAATTAAGATAAGCTCTTAAGTATCATAATCAATTGAAATAGTCAGTAGGTAAAACCCGCCCGTTGATAGCTTTAATCGCATAATCTGGAGCTCCTTCTGTTTTACTGGTTGTAAAAAAGAAGTCTTTTGTTCTACTATGGCGTTTTCTATAGAAGGGGATACCTTGATTATGATCAGATTTGTACACATAACCATATATCCCTTTATAAACAAAACCATATGTAGAACCGTCTCCTATTTCGTTATAATATATAGGGTAGAAATTGTCTGATCTCCCGGCATGGTAATATCTGTGTAAAGGTACAGTTCCCGGAATTTTATTCTTGAAAATTATACATTGTACACCTTCTAATTTCCAAGTGTTGTTTCCGTTGCCATATTTGCTAAAGTCAGTTGTATAATAGTGATCAGCATTTTTTCTACTATAATATCGATACAATTTGGCAGATGCTACCTCTTGTTGTCTCAGTAGCTTTAGTTGAGATATAACACTTATATCATAAGGAATATTAGCAGAACAGTTTATCGATTTATTGATATATTGATTAACCGTAGCCAAATTCGAAACTGCCAATTTTTTAATCTTGTTAGAATTCGTATTATTTTTAACATGAATTATAAAATCTCTAACAAATTCCCAGTCTTCTTTATTCTTAAAGCAATCGGTAATTTTTTCAGCAGCTTTTTTTAGTTCTGAAGAATTTATAAAACTACTATAAGGCTTTAGTTTGGTTTCTATATCTCCTGCCAACTCAGGGTTCGAGCGTAAATAATCTTGTATTCTATTGATTTCTCGATTTACATCATCAGGTTTGGAAATGGTGTTTGGCGCATAACCTACCAAATCAGATACAATTCCTGATTTAATCATAGTTTGTTCAATAATTTTTTCTTCTTGAGAAGTAGCACTTCCATCAGAATCAAATCCAAAAATTTTGCCAATAGAAAATTTAGCGGCTCTTTTGAAACTAGATTTACTAAGCATCGTTTGTTTTGTGTAGTTATAATTGTACACATAATAAATTTCTGCTCCTGTAATACGGTCGTCTATGTAAAGCGCTCCATATGCCGACAAGAATCTATTAAAGTCTTTGTTATCGATAAACGTTTGCGCCTCTGGTCGCATTGCGGGAGTACCTGTTACCAAATTTCGGAAACGTTTCACTTTAATTTTAGCGATAACCGAAATATGATTTTTATTAAACGTGAATTTTTGTTCAATGGCTTTTTTTTTCGATCCACCCAATTCGAAAATTTTGAGCTCTAAACCAGCAGATGTTTCTGAACTTTTCTTTATAAATCTGGATAGTTCTTGGTTTGTCTCAATTACCTCTAATTCAATATCGGTTGCCGGGCTTCCTACAGCACTGCTTTGAATTAGATTTGCGTCTGAGATGGCAATATTGAATGGGCGATATCCTGCGGGATCCATACCAAATCCGGCATGATAAATTTGACCATCTACGATAATAGATTTTCCTTGTGTCGTTTCGATCTGAGAAGTTGTTTCGACCGTTTGGGAATTAATATCTGTGTCGTCCTCGATATTACAGGAGGTTACTAGTGCTCCGGCTAGAAGCATACTAAAAATTGATTTTTTCATTGTAAAAGTTTTAAGATTAATAGAGATTGTATTTTGGCCAAATACATAATTTTGAATGGAAGGTAGTGTAATTTAGAGGTGAAATTGTATCAAATTATAACCTGATACATCTTTTTTGATAAATACATCAAGTATTTGAGTATTAATTGAATAATTTATACCAGCCGCTTTATTTTCTTTTTTATATGAAGATTTCCACACGACAAATTTGATCTACAAAGTATGATATCGAATACTTATAGAGACAAACTCAATTGCTAGGTATTATTTGGATATTTAATTAGACGTAAAACGGGGGTACTCAATTTTTATGCATTATTAAATCTATTACGGCTTAACATACCTTCAAAAATAAACGCTGGCTATATTTTGCGATGTCACCGCAGCCCTTCAATCCTTATTAAGATAATATAATACATAACACGGGTTATTATTAACGTAAATAGGATAAAAAAGTAAGGCTGCTAGTTTATAGCAGCCTTACTTTTATATTTAAAATCTTTGGAATAAAGTCCAAAATTATGATTCTGTCGAATTTTTAGCTTTTTCGATATTAATAGTTAATTCACCTGAATCGTCCATATCCATAAAAATACTATCACCTTCTTGTAACTGGGCGTTAATGATCTCTTCGGCCAAAGCATCTTCAATATATTTTTGAATCGCTCTCTTTAAAGGTCGTGCACCGTATTGTTTATCAAAACCTTTCTCGGTAATATAGTCTTTTGCTTTTTCACTAAGGGATAGATCATATCCTAATCCTTTGATACGATTATATAATTTATCAAGCTCTATATCAATAATTTTATGAATATCTTCTCTTTCTAAAGCATTAAATACAACTACATCATCAACTCTATTTAAAAATTCGGGAGCGAAAGCTTTTTTAAGAGCACTTTCTATGATACCCTTTGCATAATCATCTGCCTGCGTTTTTTTGGCTGCTGTACCAAAACCAACTCCTTGTCCAAAATCTTTGAGTTTACGAGCTCCTATATTCGAGGTCATAATAATGATAGCGTTTCTAAAATCTATTTTACGACCCAAACTATCGGTTAAGTAACCATCATCCAGTACTTGTAGCATCATATTGAAAACATCGGGATGTGCTTTTTCTATTTCATCAAGAAGGATTACAGCATACGGCTTTCTTCTTACTTTTTCAGTAAGTTGCCCACCTTCTTCATAACCTACATAACCGGGAGGTGCACCAATTAGTCTAGACACTGCAAACTTTTCCATATATTCACTCATGTCGATTCGAATAAGTGCATCTTCGCTATCAAAAAGTTCTTTGGCCAGTACTTTTGCTAATTGTGTTTTACCAACACCAGTCTGTCCCAGGAATATAAAAGAACCGATAGGTTTATTAGGATCTTTAAGTCCGGCTCGATTTCGCTGTATGGCTTTTACAACTTTCTTTACGGCTTCTTCCTGACCAATTACTTTACCCATAATTAGATCAGGCAATTCAGCCAATTTATTGCTTTCAGTTTGAGCAATTCTGTTAACAGGAATACCTGTCATCATCGATACCACATCTGCCACATTTTCTTCATCAACGGTTTCTTTGTGAAGTTTCGATTCTTTTTCCCATTGTTCTTGTGCTTTGCTTAGCTCTTTTTCTAAATTCTTTTCGTCATCTCTAAGCTTTGCAGCCTCTTCATATTTTTGTTTTTTTACGACGCTATTTTTATGTTCACGAACTTCTTCAAGTTTCTTTTCAAGATCAAGAACTTTTTTTGGAACATCAATATTTGTGATATGCACTCTAGATCCGGCTTCATCAAGCGCATCGATCGCTTTATCTGGCAAAAATCTATCAGTCATATACCTATTCGTTAATTTTACACAGGCTTCAATAGCAGCATCCGTATAATTAACATTATGATGTTCTTCGTATTTTTCCTTAATATTATTAAGAATTTCGATTGTTTCTTCAATATTGGTAGGCTCTACAATCACTTTTTGAAAACGTCTTTCTAGCGCGCCATCTTTTTCAATATATTGCCTGTATTCATCTAAAGTAGTAGCACCGATACATTGTATTTCGCCTCTCGCTAAGGCAGGTTTAAACATGTTTGAAGCATCTAGGCTTCCTGTTGCTCCACCTGCACCTACAATCGTATGAATTTCATCAATAAAGAGGATGATATCATCGTTTTTTTCTAGCTCGTTCATCACGGCTTTCATACGCTCTTCAAATTGTCCGCGATACTTAGTTCCGGCAACCAGACTTGCCAAATCAAGAGTCACCACTCTTTTATCAAATAAAATTCGGGATACTTTTCGTTTCACAATACGTAATGCAAGACCTTCGGCGATAGCAGATTTACCTACACCAGGTTCTCCAATAAGAAGTGGATTATTTTTTTTACGTCTACTTAGTATCTGCGAAACCCGCTCAATTTCTTTCGATCTTCCCACGACAGGATCTAGTTTACCATCTTCTGCCATGGCGGTTAAATCACGACCGAAATTGTCTAAGACAGGGGTTTTTGATTTTTTACCTGCTTTATTTCCTCCTGTAGAAGAGCTAAACGGATTTTCTTTAGAAGAATCCCCTGATAAATCATCGTCGTCAGAAAAGGATTCGGCTTTTGGGTTATCTATGTATTCTTCGTCGTTCGCAATCATATACTTAAACTGGTCTTTAACGTTATCATAATCAACTTTTAAACGATTTAAAAGCTTTGTAGTAGGGTCATTTTCATTTCTTAATATACACAACAAAAGGTGGGCTGTATTGATAGAAGAACTTTGAAAAAGTTTTGCCTCTAAAAATGTTGTTTTTAAAGCGCGTTCAGCCTGTCTTGTTAAGTGTAAGTTTTTTTTCTCGTTGGATACTATAGCAATATCAGGATTTGCGGGGCTTAAAATTTCTACTTTTCTTCTTAAATTTGTCAAATCAATATCCAAGGCATCCAGGATGCTTATTGCTTTTCCACTACCATCGCGCAACAAGCCTAACATGAGATGCTCTGTTCCAATAAAGTCGTGACCTAGTCGCAAGGCTTCTTCTTTACTGTAAGCAATAACATCTTTTACTCTTGGTGAAAAATTGTCATCCATATACTTTCTCTCTTTCTTTTTCTTTATAACTAAAATAGTAATTTTTAAGACTAGTACGACAAAAACTATTCCTTTTACATCATGATTAACAAATTATGACAATATAGCAACGTTTTGTCATGATTATGATAGGTATATGAATAATTTTTTAATTCAATCCTTTAAAATTTAAAGAAGTATTTTTCGTACTTCTTTGTAAATAGACAAAAAAAGGCTTAATAATCAAAACTAGGGGTACTCGACTTATTAACTAAAGATACTATAATTTTTGTTAATAAATTGCGTATATTAGATAGCTAAAATCACGGTACAAACGTCTTATTTACTTAAATTAGCGCGTTTATTAATTCAATTATAGAAAAAAGTTTTTTATGACAGAAGGAGAAAAACTTATACCTATTAATATAGAAGATGAGATGAAATCTGCATACATCGATTATTCGATGTCTGTAATTGTTTCTCGCGCACTTCCAGACGTTAGGGATGGACTTAAACCTGTACATAGACGGGTGCTGTATGGTATGTACGAATTAGGCGTTAGAGCAAGTAGTGCTCATAAAAAATCTGCAAGAATCGTTGGAGAGGTTTTGGGTAAGTATCACCCACATGGGGATACTTCAGTGTATGATACTATGGTTCGTATGGCTCAGGAATGGAGTTTACGATATATGCTAGTCGACGGTCAGGGTAACTTTGGGTCTGTAGACGGCGACAGCCCCGCTGCCATGCGATATACAGAGGCAAGAATGCGTAAAATATCAGAGGATATGCTTGCTGATATCGAAAAGGATACTGTAGACCATACATTTAATTTTGATGATACGCTACAAGAGCCTACTGTTCTTCCTACCAGAGTCCCCGGTTTATTAATAAACGGAGCTTCTGGAATAGCGGTGGGAATGGCAACCAATATGCCACCTCATAATCTTAGTGAAGTGGTAGATGGAACCGTGGCCTACATCGATAATACTAATATTGAAGTAGATGAATTAATTACACATATTAAAGCACCAGATTTTCCTACTGGTGGTATTATTTATGGGTATGATGGTGTACGAGAAGCCTTTAAAACAGGTAGAGGTAGGATAGTAATACGCGCAAAGGCATCTTTTGAAGAAGTAAATGGGAGGGAATGTATTATTGTTTCCGAAATTCCATATCAAGTGAATAAGGCAGACATGATCAAAAAAACTGCCGATCTTGTTAACGATAAAAAAATAGATGGTATTTCAACAATTCGTGATGAATCTGATAGAAAAGGAATGCGAATTGTATATGTACTTAAAAGAGATGCTATACCTAATATTGTTTTAAATCTTTTATATAAGTATACTGCTTTACAGTCTTCCTTTAGTGTAAATAATATCGCACTGGTAAATGGTAGACCTCAGTTGCTTAACGTAAAAGAAATGATTCATCATTTTGTAGAACACCGACATGAAGTAGTCGTTCGGCGTACAAAATTTGAACTTAAAAAAGCGGAAGAAAGAGCTCATATACTCGAGGGATTAATTATCGCATCTGATAATATTGACGAAGTCATAGCTTTAATTAGAGCATCTGCCAACGCCGATGAAGCACGTGAGAAGTTAATAAAACGATTCGAACTATCTGAAATACAAGCTAAGGCTATAGTCGAGATGCGTTTGCGTCAGTTAACCGGTCTTGAACAAGATAAACTTCGTGCAGAGTACGAAGAGCTCATGAAAACCATCGAGGATCTAAAAGATATTTTAGATAAAAAAGAGCGCCGTATGGCCATTATTAAAGATGAGCTTATCGAGGTAAAAGAAAAGTACGGGGATAAGCGTCGTTCCCAAATTGAATATGCAGGAGGAGATCTTAGTATAGAAGATATGATTCCTGATGAAAAGGTAGTGATTACTATTTCACATGCCGGGTACATCAAGCGAACTTCACTAAATGAATATAAAAAGCAGAATAGAGGTGGAGTTGGTCAAAAAGGAAGCACTACAAGAAATGAAGACTTCTTAGAACATTTGTTCGTAGGTACCAATCATCAATATATGTTGTTTTTTACCCAAAAGGGGAAATGTTTTTGGATGCGGGTGTACGAAATTCCAGAAGGGAGTAAGACTTCAAAAGGGAGAGCGATTCAGAATTTGATCAATATCAGTACAGATGATAAAGTAAAAGCTTTTATTTGTACTCAGGATTTAAAGGACGAAGACTATATCAATTCGCATTATGTCATTATGGCAACAAAAAAGGGTCAGGTCAAAAAGACGTCTTTAGAACAATATTCGAGACCGAGAACCAATGGAATTAATGCGATTACTATTAAAGAGAATGATGAACTTCTAGAAGCTCGATTAACTGATGGTAAAAGTCAGGTAATGCTTGCTGTAAAATCTGGAAAAGCCATTCGCTTTGAAGAAGAGAAGACCAGGCCTATGGGACGAGGTGCTTCTGGAGTGCGGGGTATACGTCTCGCCGATGATAAGGATGAAGTAATAGGAATGGTAGCCGTTAATGATATGGAAAGTAATATACTGGTAGTATCTGAAAATGGTTTCGGGAAACGTTCTAAATTAGAAGACTACAGGGTTACAAATAGAGGTGGAAAAGGAGTGAAAACCATCTCGATTACGCCAAAAACCGGTAATCTTGTCGCTATCAAAAATGTGACTGATCTTGATGATTTGATGATTATTAATAAATCTGGTATCGCTATTAGGCTTGCAGTAGAAGATTTACGTGTGATGGGCCGCGCTACTCAAGGAGTTCGTCTTATTAATTTAAAAGGTAAAGATTCTATCGCCGCTGTGGCCAAAGTAATACATGACGAAGACGAATTAGATGAAGATAATTTGGATGAAATAGCATCAGCTAATCCAGAGACAGATTCTTCGTCTAATGGCACGAATATTGATAAAGAAACGGAAGAATAATTAAAACTTATATTAAAAACTCGAATAATGAAGACTAAATTTATCGTAGTACTATTAGTAATGATCAGTACTGTCGGATTTTCTCAAAAACAAGCCTTAAAATCAGCTTCAAAAGCCTTGAAATCTGGTGATATAGAAGCGGCAAGCACAGCATTAAAAACTGCTGAAGGAGAATTAGAAGCTGCTGATGAAAAGCAAAAAGCGCAGTATTATTTTTTGAAAGGACAGGTACTTGCGTCTAATAGCGCAGATTCTTTAGATAAAATTGAGCAGGCTGCTACCGCTTACAATAAAACTATCGAATTAGAGCAAGCTTCTGGTAATTCTAAATTTTCTGCAGAAGCTAATCAGAAATTATTGGCATTGCGTCAATCTCTAATAGAAAGTGCGATCAAAGATCAAAATGCAAAAAATTATAAAGGAGCTTCAGATAAATTATATTTGGGATATACCACGAATAAAGTAGATACTACATATTTATATTACGCAGCTGGTAATGCTGTGAATGCCAAAGATTACGATACAGCTCTTAAATATTATGAAGAATTAAAGACTTTAGGTTTCCAGGGTGTTACGGTAGAATATGTTGCGACTAATAAAGAAACTGGGAAGGTAGAGCCTTTCGATGCGAAACAAACGAGAGATTTATCTGTAAAATCTGGATCTTATATCAAACCTGAAGATCGAAAAAGCCCAGCAAAATCCGGAGAAATTGCGAAAAACATTGCTTTAATTTATATCAATCAAGGTAAAGATGAAGAAGCTATGAAAGCGCTTGAGGATGCAAAAAAAGAAAATCCTAATGATGCTGCTTTAATGCAAGCAGAAGCCGATGTTTATTATAAGCTGGGTAATATTGAAAAGTACAAAGAGTTAATGGAACAAATCGTAGCAAACGATCCAGAAAACCCAGATTTGTTATATAATTTAGGAGTTAGCGCTTCTAGATTAGGAGATAATGACCAGGCAGTAGCATATTATAAGAAAGCACTAGAGCTAAAACCTGATTACTCTGCAGCTCAAATAAATATAGCTGCAGCTATATTGGGAAAAGAAAAGAGTATTGTTGATGAAATGAATAATCTAGGTACTTCTAGTAAAGACTATAAAAGATACGATGAGCTTAAAGAAAAGCGAATGGATATTTACAGAACCGCTGTTCCTTATTTAGAAGGCGCGCTAGAAAGTAAGCCAGACAACTTAGAAGCTTTAAGAACATTGATGAATATTTATTATCAATTAGATGATCCAAAAGCTGATGAAGTTAAAAGTAAGTTGGAAGCACTCGAAGGAGGAAACTAATAGATTTTCGCAAATAATCATACATAAAAACCGGAAGTATGTACACTTTCGGTTTTTTTGTGCTCTAGTTTTGAACTACTAACCTAAGTTCGATAAATCCAAAATGCATCAGTTTGATTGAAATTCTAATAAGAATTTTGTATCGAAAACAAGCATTTTGGAATCAAAAACCTATTCTCGATATACTTTTCATTCGTTAAAGTATTCGAATTAACAGTTTTTTGACAGTCTATAATAGAAGCAAACTCAAGTGAATATACCAAACGGATCAAAATCTACTATTTGATCAATACTACTTGCCAATGTGCATTTTTAGTACAGTAGCTTTGATGAAACTAGTATCAAGGCATCAATTACATTAACTTTTTAAGGGATGTAAAGTGAGCAATAGGATATTTTTCTGTGAACATCTTATCTTAATTCTGCACCTAATTTACTTTCAAAATTATGTTGCAGTTTATTCATGACTTTATCAATTTGTTTATCAGTAAGTGTTTTCTTTTCATCTTGTAACGTAAAGCTTACAGCATACGATTTTTTCCCTTTAGGGAGGTTTTTGCCCTGATAGACATCAAAAAGATGTATAGCTTTCAAAAGCTGTTTTTCGGTTTGCTTTGCAATACTATGAATGTCTTCAAATTTTATATGCTCATCTAATAGCAGCGCAAAGTCACGACGAACTTCAGGAAACTTGGGGATGTCCCTGTATTTAATAGTATTATATTTTGCATACTGCAAAACAGTATCCCAATTAAAATCAGCATAAAACACGTCTTGTGAAATCGAAAAATGTGTAAGCACAGATTTTTTTACTACACCAAAATCCACAAGTTTAGCTTTTCCTAAACTTAAAGATACTCCTTCAGAAAAAAGATCATTTTTGATAGGCGCGGTTTTAAGTTTTTCCAAACCTAGTCTGTTCAAAACCGAAGATACTATCCCTTTTAAGTAGAAGAAATCACTGGGTTGTTGCTTATTTTTCCAACTTTCAGCATTTTCATTACCAGTAATAAGTATACTTAGGTGTTTATTCTCAATGTGGCTTTCATTAAAATGATGATAGGTTTTTCCAAACTCAAAGAATTTAAGATTCGGTCTTTTTCGGTTTATGTTATACGAAACGGCCTCTAAGCCTGAAAACAACAAAGAGCGCCTCATAACTGCCAAATCGTTACTTAATGGATTCAACATTTCTACATTGTTTTCAGGTTGGATTTGTTTGCTCAACGCCCCATATTCTGGAGAGGTTAGCGAATTGGCCAACATTTCATGAAACCCTTGTCCTACCAGTTGGTTTGAAATTGTGTTTTGAACATGGTGATCAGAGAATTTATCTACATTAGCAATCGAAGCATTTAATTTCTGAGTAAATCCAATAGTATTATATCCATATATCCTTAGAATTTCTTCGATAACATCTGCTTCACGTCGTACATCATTTCTATACGCTGGAATGGTTAACCCCAGGCCACTTTCGGTAACACTATTCAATTTAATATCAAGTGAGGATAGAATGCTTTTAATGGTGTCCTTCGGAATTTCTTCGCCTATTAACTTAGTGGTGTTTTCAAAGGATAAGAATACTTGAAAATCTTCTATTTTTTTTGGGTATAGGTCTATGATCTCACTAGAGATATGACCTCCAGCTAATTCTTGAACAAGAAGAGCGGCTCTTTTTAAAGCATATTCGGTGATATTTGGATCTATGCCACGTTCAAATCTAAATGAAGCATCTGTATTTAATCCGTGTCTTTTAGCAGTTTTTCGAATCGTTACCGGATCAAAATAGGCACTTTCTAAGAAAATAGAAGTTGTACGTTCTGTAACTCCAGAAGTAACACCTCCAAAAACCCCGGCAATACATAGTGGCTTCTCAACATCGCAAATCATAAGGTCTTCTTCGTGTAATTCTCGTTCGATACCATCTAATGTGGTGAACTTTATGCCAGAACTCAAGGTTTTTACTTCGATTTGATTACCTTCAATATAATGCGTATCGAAGGCATGAAGAGGTTGACCTAATTCATGTAGTACATAGTTCGTAATATCCACAACATTATTTTTTGGAGTAAGCCCAATAGATTGAAGTCTATGTTGCAGCCATGTTGGAGATTCTTTGACCTGAATATCAGAAATAGTAACTCCACAATATCTGGGAGCAAGATCGGTATTCATTACATCTACCTTAATCTTATTCAACCTGTTTTCGACTCTGAAATTGCTTACAGAAGGAGTAATGAGCTCTACATTGATATCTTTTTGACGAAGACCAGCTTTAAGATCCCTGGCTGTACCCCAATGGCTCATAGCGTCTGCGCGATTTGGAGTAAGACCAATTTCAAAGACTTGATCGTTTTCAATATCAAAGATTTCTGAAGCTTTAGTCCCTACCGGTATGTTCGCATCCAGCACCATAATTCCGTCATGACTTTTTCCAAGACCCAGTTCATCTTCGGCACAAATCATCCCATGACTTTCTTCTCCACGAATCTTACCTTTCTTTATAGTCCATTCTGCTCCATCTGCATCATATAATACTGTACCAATGGTGGCAACAGGTACTTTTTGTCCGGCAGCAACATTGGGTGCGCCACATACAATCTGTACCGGTTCACCAGCGCCCAGATCTACTCGGGTGATTTTTAATTTATCGGCATTAGGATGTTTTTCGCAGTTTACAACCTGCCCAACAACAACACCTTCCAGTCCACCTTTAACACTTCGATAGCTCTCTATACCTTCAATCTCTAGCCCAAGATCTGTTAGTAAATTACCGGTTTTTTCTGCATCCCAATCCAGGTTAATAAACTGCTTTAACCAGTTGTATGAAATTTTCATTGATGATTTTTGTAAATTTAATTTGTAAAGATACTATATTGACTAAAGGTGGCAAACAAGAAAGACTTTATCTTCTCATGAATAAAAGATGTTCTACTGATTTGATTAAACATAAGTTACTAAATATATAGATTTGCGATTTACAGTAGTTTATTTTTTGTATTTTTGAAATTGATTATCCGTTAGTATACCTAAAATTTAACTGAGAAATCATCCTGAATTCATTTCAGGATCTCATTACGTTTATTTTCAGTACATTGAGATGAGAAGCTGAAACAAGCCTGTGCTGAACTCGTTTCAGTATTTAGCTCGACGCAAACCGTTTAAGTTAAATTATGGATATTGGTATTTTTGAATTTAAATTCAAATGATTATGAAATAAGTCATAACAAAAAGGATGATACCCACCGATAGGATGAGATGGCGATTCCATTTGACAATTAAAAAACAAAAAATATAGAGAGATGAAAGATTATAAACGAAGTACGTATTGTTTCATTACTTTTTTATTACTATGCTCATTTACTTTTGCTCAACAGCAAAAAGAAAAAAGTATGCATACTGAAAAAGAAAAAAATGTAACTATCGAGAAACTTAAGAAAAATGAAGTTAATGCCTCGAATATTGAAGAATTAGTTATTTACGACGAAGAGACAGCACCTTTTATTGATGCTAATGGCAAACCTGTGTTTCCTGAAGGATATGACAAAAGTAAGGATGTTATAATTCGTCAAAAATCAGAGAAGGGAGCCCCCGCGATTCTTATTGAAAAAGAAGACGATGGTAAAAAAAATGATAAAACCAAGACCCATAAAAAGAAGCAATAATTTTTAATTTAAATGTTCGCTTAGTTATCATAGTTTTTATTAGGGCTACATTCGATTCGGCTTTTTATCTAAACTTTTTGAAAGTGAAATTTATGTGATACTGAATTGACCTTTTTTCGGGATTGGGTTGACTTTAATCACATTAGTAAATTTAAAAACATATATTCAGAAATTTGAATAACAGAAATTAATTCGTGGCTGCCGTTACATAACATGTTACCGGCAGTTTTTTATAGACAACCACCTAATTTATGAATCATAAAAAACTATATTTCTTAGTAATAGTAATATGCTGCGTAGCCTGTAAAAAGGATAAACAACAATTGTCTTTTGACTTTAAAAGCGGTCCCTGGAGAGGAGTATTAGAGGTTCAGGATCATAAAGAGTTACCCTTTTTATTCGAGGTTATGGATGATCAAAGTTTAACTATATTTAATGCAGAAGAGAGTATTGAAGTAGATAAAGTAATACCCCATAAGGATAGTATCCAAATTAAGTTTCCTGTGTTCGAAGGCTATATTGAGGGAAAGTTTATCGACTCTACCCTTATATTGGGTAACTTTATCAATCAAAGTCTGAATAGAGTAGTGCCCTTTAAAGCACAATATGGGCAACAGGATCGATTTAAAATTTCTGAAAAGCCATTACATAACATTACTGGGGCGTGGGAGACCGTCTTTAAAGAAGATACTACTAAAGAACGTTATAATGCCAAAGGTATTTTTAAACAAAATGGAAATATAGTTACAGGTACTTTTAGAACAACCACAGGTGATTATCGCTATTTGGAAGGTGTACTTAATGGAAACCGTTTACAATTATCCACTTTTGATGGAGCCCACGCATTTTTATTTGAAGCGAATGTTACTGAAAACAAAATTGAAGGCTATTTTTATTCTGGTAATCATTCGAAAACCTCTTTTACCGCTAAACGAAATGAAGACTTTGAGCTTCCTAAAGAAGATTCGTTAACATTTTTGAAAGAAGGTTATGATACCTTATCGTTTAGTTTTCCTGATACTAACGGCAACATGATTTCATTAGAAGATGACCAGTTTAAAAATAATGTAGTCATCATTCAAATTATGGGAACATGGTGTCCTAATTGTATGGATGAAACCAAATATTACGTTGACTTTTACAATCAGAATAAAGGAAAAGATATCAAATTTGTGGCGCTGGCATTCGAATATGCAAAAACTTCAGATAAAGCTTTTCAGTCCATAAAACGATTACAAGAGAAATTGAAAGTAGAGTACCCCATTCTATTGGCTCAATATGGAACTTCAGATAAACAAAAAGCACAGGAGAAACTTCCTATGTTAAATCACGTTTTGTCATATCCTACTACCATTTTTCTGGATAAGAAAGGAAAAGTTCGCAAAATACATACTGGATTTAATGGTCCGGCGACCGGGACGCCCTATAAGAAATTTAAAACTGAATTTGAGCAATTCGTTGGGCAATTATTAGACGAATAGGTCAATTTGGTACTAGATGATTTCGGTTAGTGACCTTATTTCAGAATATAAAAAAAAGTAATGAATTTTTAGCTGTTTGTCGTGTGCCATTGCGTATTGGTGTATCTTTGCCATAAACCGATTTAAATGAGTAAAGCTGTTTATATTGCAACTATTGAACCTAATAGTGGAAAGTCTATTGTAGTTTTAGGAATGATGCGAATGCTGCTTGGCAAAATTGCCAAAGTAGGGTACTTTAGACCTATTATTGACGATCCCAGCGAAGGAGAAGTCGATAATCATATTAATACCGTGATCTCTTTTTTCGAATTGGATATTAATTTTAAAAATGCATATGCTTTTACCAGAAGTGAAATACTTCAAAAATACAACGAAGGAAAATCAGGTGAGATTATTGATGAAATTATACGTAAGTTCAAGAGACTTGAAGAGAAATTCGATTTCATCCTGGTAGAAGGAACAGATTTTTCTGATGAAGGTAGTATTATAGAATTTGATATCAACGTAATTATTGCAAAAAATCTGGGCATTCCGGCAATTTTGATCGCGAGTGGGATTGATAAAAAAAATGAAGATATTGTTGGTAATATAAAGCTTGCGTATGATACATTTCTTAGTAAAGACGTCGAGGTGCTGGCTGTATTTGCTAATAAAGTGATACCAGGAAACGAAAAAGAGTTAGCGCGCTTATTTCAACAAACATTTGAAGATCATGTCGATCAAATTATAATACCAAAATTAGATTCGTTAATCAACCCAACAGTCAAAGAAATTGTGAAGGAGTTGAATGGAACGATACTCTTTGGAAAAGAATATATCAATAATCAAGCGGGTAGTTTTGGAGTGGGAGCCATGCAATTGCGTAACTATCTTACTCATCTTAAGGAAAACAGTCTTGTCATCACTCCAGGGGATAGAGCTGATATTATTTTAGGGGTATTACAAGCTAACATATCAGACAATTATCCCAAAATCTCGGGAATGATTCTTACGGGTGGCATCATTCCAGAAAAACCTATTCTTGAACTTATTGAAGGGGTTTCTCTTTCATTTCCGATTATATCTGTAGCTAGTGGCACCTTTGCCATTACCAACCAAATAGGAGCAATCAAATCCAAAATCTATTTGGATAATTTACCAAAGATTACTACTTCGATCAGCACTTTTGCCAAATACGTGAACGAAGATGATCTGGCTAATCGTTTGGTAACGTTCAAATCAGATGGATTAACGCCACGAATGTTTCAGTATAATTTGCTTCGAAGAGCACTTCAGCATAAAAAACATATTGTATTGCCAGAAGGTTCTGATGAGAGAATTCTTTGGGCAACTTCTAGACTTCTCGTATCAGATGTGGTGGATATCACGTTAATCGGAGATGAGAAAAAGATAAAAAATAAAGCCACACAACTTGATATTTCTATTGATTTTAACAAAGTGCATATTGTTTCTCCAACAACGTCACCTCACTATGAGGATTATGTAGAAACATTTTACGAATTACGTAAACACAAAAATGTAAATATGGACATGGCTCGGGATATGATGGCAGATGTTTCATATTTTGGAACTATGATGATCTACAAAGGCCATGCAGACGGTATGGTTTCTGGGGCAGTACATACTACACAACACACCATTAGACCAGCATTACAATTTATTAAAACGAAACCAGGTGTTAAGGTAGTATCATCTGTATTTTTTATGTGTTTAGAAGACCGTGTTTCGGTATTTGGTGATTGTGCCATTAATCCAAATCCTAATGCAGAAGAATTGGCTGAAATTGCGATATCATCTTCAGAGTCAGCCATTGCTTTTGGCATAGAACCCAAAGTAGCCATGTTATCATATTCATCGGGGGCATCAGGAAAAGGAGCCGACGTTGAGGTGGTAAGAGCAGCTACTGCTATTGTAAATCGCGAACGACCAGATCTTAAGGTAGAAGGACCTATTCAATATGATGCCGCAGTCGATTTAAGGGTAGGAAAAAGTAAACTTCCTGATTCTGAAGTTGCAGGCCAAGCTAGTGTGTTAATATTTCCAGATCTGAATACAGGAAATAATACGTATAAAGCTGTTCAACGAGAAACAGGTGCCTTGGCGATTGGGCCAATGTTACAAGGCCTCAATAAACCGGTTAATGATCTAAGTAGAGGTTGTACTGTAGATGATGTATACAATACTGTTATCATTACTGCAATTCAAGCACAGGG
The DNA here is from genome assembly GCF_017897595.1 of Aquimarina sp. U1-2. Classification (GTDB taxonomy): domain Bacteria; phylum Bacteroidota; class Bacteroidia; order Flavobacteriales; family Flavobacteriaceae; genus Aquimarina. Next base: position 185,053 of record NZ_JAGKIK010000007.1, on the reverse strand, counting down.
ATTATAATTTAAAATCTAGATGAGTTAAGTTATGCAAATACTAGTATTAAACTCTGGAAGTTCTTCAATTAAGTTTCAGTTATTCAAAATGCCAGAGGCACAAGTTATTTGCTCTGGCCTGGTCGAGCGAATTGGGCTAAACGACTCACAAATAACCTATACATCGGGTAAAGGAGCGTTTGAAAAAACATTGGCTATTAAAACACATAAGCAAGGGCTGGAACTTGTAGCAGCATATATTATGAGTGATCGCGTAGGTGTTGTAGCGTCTGCTTCAGATATCCAGATGGTGGGACATAGAGTAGTTCATGGGGGAAATGCGTATGCCGATACTGTGATCATAACCGAAGAGGTGAAGCAAAAAATTGAAGAACTTTCATCTCTTGCCCCGTTACATAATCCAGCAAATCTTCAAGGTATTTTGGTTGCAGAAGCTATATTTTCTGAAGCTAAGCAAATTGCTGTTTTTGATACTGCTTTTCATCAAACCATACCGGTTAAAGCCTATAAGTATGCGATTCCGAATACATTTTTAGACCAGCACCATATAAGACTCTATGGTTTTCATGGGACAAGTCATAAATATGTAGCGGCAAAGGCTATTCAATATTTGAATCGGGAGCACAGCAAAATCATAACCATTCATTTGGGTAATGGGTGTAGTATGACCGCGGTAAAAAACGGTAAAAGTATAGATCATACTTTAGGTTTTGCGCCCATGAATGGATTAATTATGGGAACCAGATCCGGGGATATAGATCCTGCCGTTATTTTCTATATGATCAATGCCCTAGGCTATACTGTAGATGAAGTATATCGTATTTTGCAGAAAAATAGTGGGATGCTGGGGCTTACGGGATACAGCGATTTAAGGGATATTGAAGCAAAAGCTAATGAAGGAGATCGCAACTGTAAATTAGCCTTAACCATGAATGCATATCGCATCCAAAAGTTTATTGGTAGTTACGCGGCTGTTATGAATGGTCTTGACGCTATTGTGTTTACTGCCGGAATAGGAGAAAATTCTGACCACATACGAAGTTTAGTTTGTAAAGAATTGGATTTTTTGGGTATTGAAATGGACTCAGAAAAAAATAAGATCCGATCAAAAGAAATTCGGGATATCAGTTCTTCTTCTTCACGGGTAAACGTGTTAGTCATTCCTACAAATGAAGAACTAGAGATCGCACAGCAGTCGTATGCCTTGATTTCTAAATGAATATAGAGCGTTTGTTTTTCAAGGTATCTTAAGCCGTAAGAGATTTTATTATACGTAATACGGGTTTAACATACCTTCAAAATAAACGTAGATGAATTTGATAATCTGACGAAAATGAAATTTATACTCCGACCCTGGAAACAAGGAGATTTGAAAAATTTGGTACGATATGCCAATAACTACAAGATTGCCAGAAATCTATCTGATAAATTTCCATATCCTTATACAAAACAAGATGGAGAAAATTTTATAGCCTTCGCTACACAAAAATCTACGCATTATATTTTTGCCATTGTCATCAACAATGAAGCCTGTGGAGGCATAGGTCTGCATCCACAAGACGATATCCATTGTAGAAATGCAGAACTTGGCTATTGGCTTGCAGAACCGTATTGGGGCAACGGAATCATTTCTAGCGCTATTCAACAAATAGTAGTTTACGGATTTGAACACCTGTCTAATGTTGATAGGATATTTGCCAGATCATTCGGGAGTAATTTAGCCTCTCAAAAAGTACTCGAAAAAACAGGTTTTGTATTAGAAGCTAAATTTACGAAGACATTATTTAAATTTGGTGAATATGAAGATGAGTGGATTTATGGATTAAGAAGACCATCCTAGGAATTTATCTGTTATACAAAACGAAAGAAATAGTACAGAAAATCGCCAGACTTCGAAGTAGTTTACTCATTAGAGAATAATAAAAACTTGATCTTACTATCCGGTGGCTGAATTTTTCCAATTTCTGAAAGACCTATTTTAGTAAGAAGCATACATGATCTACTATTTTCGGCAGTCGTTATTGCGTAAATCGGATGTATACCTAAGTTAGATTTTCCATACGCTAAAGTTGCTATAGCAATTTCTGTCATATATCCTTTGCCTTCGTAATCGGGTAGAATAGCAAATCCAATATCGGGATTTTTTAAGTACTCTCGTTTTACGAATCCACAAATACCTATTGGTGCTTGCGTGTTTTTTAACGATACTTTATACAGACCGTATCCTTTACTGCTATACGAAGTAAGTAAGCTCTTTTTGATATAAGTAATAGCATGAGTCTCACTTTTAATTCCTCTGTCACCAATATGTTCAATCCAATTTGGACTATTCAACAATTCAAAGAAAAATTTAGAATCGTTTATCGAGGCTTTTTCTAATAGAAGTCTTTCGGTTTCAAGAATTTTTTCATTCATCATTTAAAGTGAAAAATCGATATTGTAAAGCGAATATATAGTAATACCTCAAGATTTTGTCTTGGCAAAAAGCAAGTGTGTTCCTTTATTGGTAGACAAATCAAGTTTTATGGCAATAGTATTTTCAGAAGATTGAAAAATATGAGTTCTAGATGTCGTGTCTTTTTGATCAGAATTGATCAATGTATATTCAGACAGAAAACGAGATAACAATTTTAAAACATACTGCTGATCATTTGTCATATAGGTCACTTGTTTAGAGGCTTTGTTTACCCGAACGCCATAATAAAACGGCTCTGTATTCTTCCAGTTATAAAACGTATAATTACCGTTTGTATCTTCAGCTTTCGTAAAGTTTTTAGCGGCAAGGTCGTCTTCAAATTTTTTTATATTTCCAGATGCAATGTATTCCGAAAGTTTAGCCCATTCTTGCTCTTCCAGATGCTGTGCTACAAGTAGATTAGCACTTAAAAATAAGGTAATACTTAGTAAAATTGTTATTTTCATACGTTTGAATTTTAGTAATTATCTCATACAAATAAAACTAATTTAAAAATTGATTATCAATACTTTGTATAAAATTCATTGATATTTCCTTGGACTTACGATTCCATCTTTAATTCATGTCCTTTTGTAGAGGCGATTACCTTGCCATATCCAATCCCTCTATGAGGGTTTCATAATACGCTAATTATAAAAACATAAGTGCAAAAAAGTATTTTTTAGCAAATAGAAAAAGTGCAAGCCAGTTAAATTAATAACGAATCACTGAACGACTTATGATAGATCAGCTGATATAATTCCATATATTTTTATATTTCGCCATTTGTTGATAGGTGTAATTCAAGACTTTATTTTTTTCTAAAGACAACGTAGGATCTTCATTTAAAACTTTCATAGCATAGTATCGCGCTGTTTTTAGAATATCATTATCTCTAACAATATCGGCAATTTTCAAATTTAGAACACCGCTCTGTTGAGTTCCCATAATATCTCCGGGCCCTCGCAATTTTAAATCAACCTCGGCAATATCAAAACCGTCATTGGTGCGCACCATGGTTTCTAATCTGGTTTTACTGTCTGACGATAATTTATGACCAGTCATCAAAATACAATAACTTTGCTTGGCTCCTCGCCCTACACGACCACGAAGTTGATGCAACTGTGATAGCCCAAATCGCTCGGCACTTTCGATAATCATGACACTGGCATTGGGTACATTAACTCCAACTTCAATCACAGTAGTGGCCACCATGATTTGCGTTTCGCCTTTTACAAAGCGCTCCATCTCATAATCTTTTGCTGCGGGTTTCATTTTACCATGTACAATTGATATTTGATACTCTGGCGCAGGAAACGACCGCGCAACACTTTCATACCCATCCATCAAATCTTTGTAATCCAGAGCTTCAGATTCTTCGATTAGCGGATAAACCATATAAATTTGTCTCCCTTTTTTGATTTCATCGGCTATAAATTTAAAAACCTGAAGGCGATTGCTATCATATCGATGTACGGTTTTAATTGATTTTCTTCCGGGCGGTAACTCATCGATTACAGAAATATCGAGATCTCCGTACAAACTCATTGCCAAAGTTCTGGGAATAGGGGTTGCTGTCATCACTAAAATATGTGGTGGATACCTGTTTTTATGCCATAACTTTGATCGTTGTGCTACACCAAATCGATGCTGTTCGTCTATGATAGCAAGTCCCAAATTATGAAATTTTACCTTATCTTCTAAAACTGCATGTGTGCCGATGAGTATATGTAACGATCCATTCTCTAACTCTTCATGAATGAGTCGACGTTCTTTTGTCGTAGAACTGCCCATGAGCAATTTTACGTTTATTTTCAAATCTTTAGTTAATTCTAGTATTCCCTTATAATGTTGATTGGCCAAAATAGCAGTAGGCGCCATTAAACAAGCCTGAAAACCATTATCGATGGCAAGAAGCATGGTCATCAAACCTACAATGGTCTTGCCCGAACCTACATCACCTTGCAATAATCTGTTCATTTGAGCACTACTGCCTATGTCATTTCTAATCTCTTTAATAACCTTTTTTTGAGCATTGGTCAAATCAAATGGCAAATGGTTCTGATAAAAAGAGTTAAAATAGGTTCCGACTTCAGTGAATGGAAAACCTTTAATTTTTTGTTTTCGTAGTATTTTTTTTGTAATCAGTTGTAGCTGTATATAAAATAGTTCTTCAAATTTAAGACGGTACTGTGCTTTGGCCAAAAGTTCCTGGCTTTTAGGAAAGTGAATATTAAAAATGGCCTCACTTTTTGAAATTAATTTCAATTCAGAAACGATATCTTCGGCAAGGGTATCATAAAACCGAACTTTTGTCTCCATAAATAATTGTTGCATCATTTTTATGACCGCTCGATTAGTAACTCCTTTGTTAGAAAGCTTCTCTGTAGAAGGGTATATGGGTTGCATGGCTGTTCGTAGATTTTTTTCATGCTCTTCAAGCAATTCCATTTCAGGATGCGGCATGCTATACCCATTGTAATATTTTGTTTTTCCGAAGATAACATATGGAGTATTGAGCTTTAAGTTTTCGCGTATCCATTTGTGCCCTCTAAACCAGACCAATTCCATTTCCCCTGTATTGTCAATGAATTTGGCAACGAGACGTTTTCCTCGTTTTTGCGCTACAGTTTTGATATTAATAATTTTGCCTACGATTTGAACCTCGGCAGAGGTGCGTTGTAATTGATTAATCTTATAATATTGTGTTTTATCCAGATATCTGTTCGGAAAAAGATGTATCAAATCCTGATAGGTATGGATTCCTAATTCTGATCGTAGAACATCTGCCCGGGCAGGTCCTACGCCTTTTAGATAATCAATGGGTGTCTGTAGAATATTCGGATTCATTAAGACGAATATAGCATTAATTAGAAAATAGTTCAACCATAAATTTGCCACATTAACATGCTAAATTCGTTATTTTGGCAGAACATTTGATCAAATTATACTATGAGAAGTATTTTGTATGTTTTTTTATGGTGTATTTCCTTTGGAAGTATCGCCCAGCAAATAGAAAATTTTGATTTTTTAAAAGGACAAGTTGAGGTTACTATTGATGCGAAGACGAAGAAAGTAATAGGAGGGGTGAAGTATGCTTTCAAGGTTTTGAAAGAATCAAAATCTGTCTATATCGACGCACAAAACATGTCTATTGAAGAGGTACTTTTAAATGACCAGAACGTTAAATACGAGTACGACAGTAAAAAGATTACTATCCCATCAACGTTTACAGCAGGTACAGATCACATTATCGATATCCAATTTACAGCAACTCCTACAAAGGCTTTGTATTTTCTCGAGGATTATTGGGGAAATGATCAGATATGGACGCAAGGGCAGGGCAAGTATACCTCGAACTGGTTACCAAGTTTTGATGATATGAACGAGAAAGTTGAGTTTGATCTTACTATAGATTATTACAAAGGGTACGAAGTTATAGCGAATGGAAAGCTTCAAAAAACCACCTCGGTTAACGATTCCATACAACGATGGGTGTATGATATGAAAGACCCTATGAGTAGTTATTTGATAGCATTAGTAATTGGTAAATACGAAAAAGTTATTGAGACTTCTACAAATGGGACGCCTCTACTCTTGTACTATTATCCTGAAGAAAAAAACAAATTTGAATCTACGTACAGGCATAGTAAGCGGATCTTCGATTACCTAGAAAAGGAAATAGGATTTGCATATCCCTGGCAAAATTATAAGCAAGTCCCTGTGAAAGACTTTTTGTATGCAGGCATGGAGAATACAGGGACTACCATTTTTTCTGATGCCTTCCTAATCGATGAGCAAGCCTTTGTCGATAGAAATTATATCAATGTGAATGCTCATGAATTGGCACATCAATGGTTTGGAAATCTAGTCACCGAAACAGAAGGAAAACATCATTGGTTACAAGAAGGTTTCGCTACGTATTATGCATTACTGGCAGAACGAGAAATATTTGGAGAGGATTATTTCTTATTCAAATACTATGAGAGTGCAGAACAACTTACAGCACTTTCAAAAACGAAGAATGCTACTGCACTTTTAGATCCCACAGCGAGTTCGTTAACCTTTTATCAAAGAGGGGCCTGGGCATTGTATGCATTAAGAGATTTGATAGGAGATACCAGTTTTAAAATTACCATTCATAACTATCTCGAAAGCTACAAATTTCAAAATGTTACAACTAATGATTTCATAAATATCGCTGCAGAGGTAAGTGGTCAGGATTTGAGTAATTTCAAAAAGTTATGGTTAGAAAATGTAATGTTTCCATCAAAAGAGGCTCTGGCGTTATTAACACAGGCTACTTTTATCAAAGACTACCTTAATCTGGCACAAGAACGCACACAACCTATGGCAGGGAAATGGGGAGCACTTTCAAACACCCTTAAACCGCCGGTTAACGAATATCTTGGTCAAGAAGTTATTTATCAATTAGCCGGAGAAACCGGTCCAGAAGCTATTGCTCTTTATGAAAAAGCTTTTGCAACAGATAATATTTTTATCCGGCAGGCTATTGCCAATACATTGAGCACGATACCAAAGGACTTGCAAAAAGTATACGAGACCTTGTTAAAGGATCCTTCATACGCTACGATCGAGCCTGCATTGTATCATTTGTGGGCTAATTTTCCTGAAAAACGAGAAGAATATTTAGAAACTACCAAAAATAGTATCGGTTTTAGAAATAAGAATGTTCGTATACTTTGGCTGGTATTGGCGTTAAGTACTCCAAATTATCAAACAGATCAGCATCAAAAATTTTATAACGAACTCGCTGGATATACAGCGCCTACATATCATTTTAGCGCTCGTGAACATGCTTTCTCTTACCTCGAAAGTTTACAGGCTTTTTCTGATACGACCTTACTTCATTTAGTAGATGGCGCAACACACTACAATTGGCGATTTCGAAATGCTTGCAGGAAAATTCTTGATAAATTGCTAAAAGATGAAAAATATAAAAAGAAATATGTAGTTTTAAAAGATGATTTATCAAGGAATCAACAAGAATTTTTACGAAATAAACTAACCCCATAACCATATGATATGCGTGCATTGGTAATTTCTGGAGGCGGCAGTAAAGGTGCTTATGCAGGAGGAGTGGCTCAATATTTAATAGAAGAACAAGGTAAAAAATACGATCTTTTTCTGGGAACATCAACGGGAAGCCTCCTGATTCCCCAACTGGCATTAGGAAATATTAGTCGTATGTACGACATCTATACCAATGTAAATCAACATACTATTTTTAACGTAAATCCTTTTATTGTTCGAAAAAAGGGGAATCGAGAATTTGTATCGGTGAACTTTTTTTCATCACTATGGCAGTTTATGAAAAGGAAACGCACATTTGGCGAAAGTAAAAATTTGAGACGGGCTATTAGAAGAAATTTATCTGAAGCCGAATTCCGCTTGATCCGAAAAACAGCCAAAGACGTAGTAGTCACTGTTTCTAATCTTACCAAAAATAGAACCGAATACAAATCGATTAATGATTTTTCTTATGAAGATTTTTGTGATTGGATTTGGATATCTTGTAATTATGTGCCTTTTATGAGTTTGGCCACCAAAAATGGATGTGAGTATGCCGACGGTGGATTTGGATGTATGGTACCTATTAGAGAGGCGATACGAAGAGGAGCAACCGAGGTCGATGCTATTATATTAGAGTCTGAAAATATGGAACATAACAAAATACTAGGCAAAAACCCATTCTCTTTAATGGTAAATTTATTTAGTTATATGCTCGATCAGGTAGAAGGTCATGATACAATTGTTGGTAAATTAGCGGCTATCAATAAAGATGTACCACTCAATTTATATTATACACCGTCTAAACTTACAGAGAATTCTTTAATCTTTAACAAAAAATTAATGGGTAATTGGTGGCGCCAAGGTTACGAATACGCTGCTGAAAAGGCCAGACATGCCGAAGATAATAAATTGAAGGATATTGATATGGCCGGATGATCATGCTATATCATTAAACCCGGATTATGCAATAGAAAATCTATTCCGAGCTGAAATCCCTTCAAAATCAATTGCAGAGCTGCCTTTTTTGATTTAACCAAAACGATGCTATGCTAAAATCAATAAAAGCCTTGATTTTATTGGGCTTTCAACTCTCATTACGAAGTTCTATTGCATAATCCGGGTTAAAATCATAATAAATTACCAACCTCTTCTTTAACTTTTAAAAGTGCAGCTTCACTTGGAGCTCCGTTTTCTACAAGATAAGTCAAAATGGCTTCTCTCATTTGATCGGCAGAATTTACATCTTCTTTAAGTGTGATTTTTCGAACTAAGGCAATAGTAGCGTTTTTTGCAGCAATAATCGTATTCCAGCATTCGTCAGATACATAAATTTGTTGCGTAAGATTATGTTCAAATTCTTGATCTATCGTATTCACAAGTAATGCCTCATATCCTTTTTTGTCATTATCTACTGGCGTCATTCGAAATAACAATTTGCCAGGGGCAATCCTTTCTAAGAATAGTGCCATACGTTCATACGCTTGTAATCGCAACGGAAATGCTTGCTTTTGATGTTCCCGATGTAAAAGAAACCTGCGACGCCTTTCTTCATTGTTGGTATGTTGTTTAAAAAAATAAATAGCCAGTACGGTTACCAGCGTTGTTGGAATTAATGAAATAAGTAAGGGTATGATTTCTATAGTCATGGTAGTTTTTTGAAAATTAATTTGTGTGTATTATGAGTAGGATCCTCCAAGGTACATGCATTGTTTTAAATCTTTACTACTTGAAAATTCAACAGGATCTTTTGCATATTTAAATGAGTCTTCTAAGGTTCTGGTCAGCTCCCCATCATCAACGTTCAATTCGATATCCTTCATTGTAAACTGACACGGATGTTCGTATCCCGAAGCATGCGTAATTTCTATAAATTCTTTTCGAAATGTTTTAAAATATTGTGCCAGCCGATCCGATTTTAACGGTACATTAATACCGTTTTGAAGCCATGTGCTTTGGGTAGCAATTCCGCTAGGACAACGATTGGTATGACATACCTGCGCTTGTATGCAACCTATACTCATCATGGCTTCGCGTGCTACATTGATACAATCAACTCCCATGGCAAATGCCATAGCTGCTTTGGCAGGGAAACCCAGCTTTCCACTTCCTATAAAAACTACTCTGTCGGTTAATTTGTGACGTTGAAATATTTTGTAGATCGCAGTAAATCCATACACCCAAGGCAATGAAACGTGATCGGCAAAGCTTGGCGGAGCGGCTCCGGTTCCGCCTTCGCCACCGTCAATAGTAATAAAATCTGGTCCGCGATCTGTTTTCACCATAAGATCAGCAAGCGCTTCCCATTGTTCTGTTTTACCAATAGCAGCTTTAATACCAACAGGTAATCCGGTTGCCGCAGCAATGTCTTCAATATATTGTAAAAGTTCAGGAACCGTAGTAAAGGCGGTATGCGAAGATGGTGATAATACATCTTTTCCAGGTGTAACCCCTCTTATTTTTGCAATTTCAGGAGATATTTTCGCTCCGGGCAGTACCCCTCCTTTTCCGGGCTTGGCACCTTGCGATAATTTGATTTCGATAGCTTTGATAAACGGATTTTTTTGTACCAGCTCTTTCATTTTTTGTATAGAAAAATTCCCTTGTTCATCTCGAACCCCAAAATATCCGGTTCCAAAATGAAAAATAACATCACCTCCGTTGCTGTGATAGGGTGAAAGACCACCCTCCCCAGTATTTTGAAAAGCGTTTGCCTTTTGAATCCCAATATTTAAAGCCTCGACTGCTTTTGCAGAAAGAGAGCCATAGCTCATCGCAGATATATTGATAATTGATGCAGGGCGATACGGTTTTTTACGTTGATTATAAGCTCCCATGACTTTTGCGCAAGGAAGAAAAGAGGTGTCCATTTTATTAGGATGATCTTTTTCTATTTTGAAGGGAATCATGCAATTTTTAACAAAAATATGCTGGTGTTCATAGATATCTCTATCGGTACCAAAGCCTTCATAATTATTTTCGTTTTTTGAGGATGCATATACCCAACTACGCTCGATTCTATTAAAAGGGAGTTCTTCTCGATTATTGGCTACAAAATACTGTCGTATTTCTGGACCGATACTCTCAAGCATATATCTAAAATGACCGATTATAGGATAGTTATGATTGATCGTATGTTTTCTGTTAAAGAAAATATCTTTTATCGCTATTAGCAATAGAAAGATAATCATCCATAGCCACCAGGGTATTGATTTGAGTAAGTCGAAGATACTTTGCATATACAGTTGAGATATCTATTGGGCGTTGAGGTAGTCTAACGTAAGTTGAGACATGACTTTTACTCCAAGTTTAAGACCACTTTCATCAATATAAAAATCTGGGGTATGATGTGAAGCGGCATTCTGGGCTCCCGGGGTTTTTCCTCCCAGAAAAAAGTAAAATCCAGGCACTACTTCTTGAAAATATGAAAAATCCTCTCCGCCGGTAGTGGCTTTTGATAAAATTACATTTTCAGGACCTGCAATTCTCTGGATGGTTGGTAACATCATATTAACCAAGTCCGGATCGTTGTAGGTAATCGACGTATTGTTTTGAAAATCAATTGTTGCTTCTCCGCCATAGGTTTTTGCTATAGACGGTACCATTTCTTTCATTCTTCGAATAATAAGTTCACGCATTTGGGGGTCCAGAGTTCTCACCGTTCCTATAAGTTCTGCAGTTTCAGGAATGATATTAAAGCGCACCCCACTCGTAATTTTACCAACTGTAATTACTGCAGCCTCGTTGACCAGGGGAGATTCTCTACTTATGATGGTTTGTAAACCGTCTACTATTTTGGCAGAAATTAATATAGGATCCACACCAGTCCAAGGGGCAGACCCATGTGTTTGCTTTCCTTTTACATTAATAACAAAACGCTCTACAGCCGCCATGGTACCTCCTGGTTTATAGCGAATTTTTCCTACATCGGTACCCGAGTTGATATGCAAACCAAAAATTGCATCTACATCTGGGTTTTTCAAGACTCCTTCTTTAATCATCAGTTTGGCGCCGCCTTCTTCACCTGGTGGGGGTCCTTCTTCTGCGGGTTGAAATATAAATTTAACCGTACCCTTTATTTTTTCTTTGTATTTGCTGAGAATTTCTGCTACTCCCATTAAAATAGCGGTATGTGTATCGTGACCGCAGGCATGACTCACTCCAACTTCGGTATCAAGAAAGGTAGTTTTTACTGTGGATTTAAACGGTACATCGACTCTTTCAGTAACAGGTAATGCATCTATATCTGCTCTAAGGGCTACGGTTTTACCAGGATTATCGCCTTTCAAAATACCAACTACCCCGGTTTTCGCAACATTTTCAGTAACCTGAATACCTAAACCTTTAAGGTGCTCTGCAATTTTTTTTGCAGTTTTAAATTCTCTATTTGAAAGTTCTGGATTTTGATGAAAATCTCTTCTCCATTCAATAACTTTATTTTCCAATTTATTGGCCATTGCATCAACATCAGGGTCAATTTTTTGAGCACGAATGGTAGATGTAAAAATAGTAAGCCAAATGATCAATAAGGTAGATTGTGTTTGTATACTCATGATATTAAAAATTAATAAGTCGGTAATTTCCGTTTTGTAATTGTACGAGTGCTGTCATAGCAGATAGCGCAATATGTGTTTCGGGTAAGATATCCTTTTTTGAAACACCTCTATATGCCGTAGTTTGACCACAAAGAATGACTTGTACTCCGGCACCAGATAATGCGTTAATTAGTGTAGCGTTAGGATTATCAATACCATATTTTTCCTGATATCGATTATTAGATAATATATCAGTAATCGCGTCACCATGTACAACTAACGCTACATTAATATTTTTGGCGGGTACTCCGGCATTTACATGCATGTTTACATAACGTGCGGCAGTGTTAAAGAGTGGATTTATCGAGGTACTATCTTCAAAAGTTCGACCTACATCAAAAACCACCTTCAAGCTATTATGGGTGTCTGTTTTGAAATCTGGGTTACTTACTTCAAATGTTTCTCCGTATCCTGAAATGATTTCAGCTTTTTTTTGGGCATACATCATTACAGGAATTATAAATAGTACTACTATGAATAGCGTATTTTTCAATCTATATTTTTTGGTATTTAAAGATATTCAAAAATACGGTATACAAAAATTATATTGGCATAGTTTATGAAATACTAAGGATGCGTTCTAGCGGTATAATGGTAGATCGTTTTAGAATAACTTCTTTATCTGTAATACCCCAAATGGTCGTTTCCACTTTTTTAAATCCGGTATCGTCTACAAAAATAATTTTTACTTTTTGATGTTCAAGGTTTCCCAGAGAAAGTGCTCTTTGCAGTTCTAGAAACCTATCAATTTGATCTTTTCGTTTGTCTAGAACATCTTCTTTTGGAAATTTTAAAAATTTGATCTGCTCTTTTTCAATAACTTGTACATTTATGTCTGGGGCCATACGATTACATTTTAGATTAGTATTTTAAGTATATTGTATAGTAATTGTTAGGAAATCTTATACAATTCTGTATAGTTTAAAATGAGTGCGTCATTCTTACTATTTTCAATACAGACATCAGGTATTTTGTTGTAAACTTTCCTATCAATTTTTTAAATATAATACATTTTATCTTAAAATATTGCACTTTATCTATTTTATTTTAAGATTATCTACATGTTGTAAGAATTTTGAGTGAAATTTTGTGTGATTTCAATAGCATGGAATGAGCTAAAGTTATTGACTGTTATTTGTTTACAAAAAGACGCTTTATGAGTTTTAAAAAAGGCTTTCTTTGCTTAAATTTCGAATCATTTAAAATTGTCACGTTTGGAAGAGTATTTAGCAGAATTGAATGATGCGCAACGGGCTCCTGTACTACAGAAAGATGGACCTATGATCGTAATTGCCGGTGCCGGCTCTGGAAAAACACGTGTGCTAACCTACAGGATTGCTTATTTGATGCACCAGGGTGTCGATCCATTTAACATACTGGCATTAACCTTTACCAATAAAGCAGCACGCGAAATGAAAAAGCGAATTGCAAATATTGTTGGGGCTAGCGAAGCAAAAAATCTATGGATGGGAACTTTTCATTCTATTTTTGCAAAAATTCTTCGGTTTGAAGCAGATAAGCTTGGGTATCCTTCTAATTTCACTATTTATGATACGCAAGATTCACAACGATTGATAGCTTCTGTAATTAAAGAAATGGGGCTAGACAAAGATGTTTACAAATACAAACAGGTATATTCGAGAATTTCGTCCTACAAAAATAGTCTGATTACGGTCAAAGCCTATTTTCAAAATGCAGAATTAGTTGAGGCTGATGCTATGGCGAAACGCCCGAGAATGGGTGAGATATATCAACACTATGTAGATCGTTGTTTTAAGGCAGGAGCAATGGATTTTGATGATCTTTTATTGAAAACGAATGAGTTATTAAATCGTTTTCCTGAAGTACTGGCAAAGTATCAAAATCGATTTCGATATATTTTGGTAGATGAGTATCAAGATACCAATCATTCGCAATATCTAATCGTAAGGGCTTTATCAGATAAGTTTCAAAATATATGTGTGGTAGGAGATGATGCACAAAGTATTTATGCCTTCCGCGGAGCGAACATCAATAATATTCTCAATTTTCAAAGAGACTATGATCATGTGCAACAATATCGCCTGGAACAGAATTACAGATCTACAAAAAATATTGTACAAGCCGCAAACTCTATTATTGATAAAAATAAAACTAAACTTGATAAAGTAGTTTGGACTGCTAATGATCCCGGACCAAAAATTATTGTGAATCGATTACTTACCGATGGTGATGAAGGTAGATTTGTAGCAAGTTCAATTTTTGAAAATCAAATGCACAAGCAACTCGGAAATGGGGAGTTTGCTGTATTGTATCGAACTAATGCTCAATCCAGAGCTATTGAGGATGCGTTGCGTAAACGAGATATAAAATATCGAATTTATGGCGGTTTATCGTTTTACCAACGCAAAGAAATTAAAGACGTATTGGCCTATCTACGTTTGATTATTAATCCTAAAGATGAAGAGGCTTTAAAACGTATTATCAATTATCCGGCCAGAGGTATTGGTGCAACCACAGTAGATAAATTAATAGTTGCTGCAAACCATTATGATCGTTCTATTTTTGAAGTTATAGAGCATCTGGATCGAATAAACCTCAAAATTAATAGCGGTACAAAAACGCGTCTGGAAAACTTCATGAATATGATTAAAAGTTTTCAGATTACCAATCAAACATCTGATGCTTTTGTACTGGCTGAAACAGTTGCAAAAAAGACCGGATTACTTCAGGAATTAAAAAAGGACGGGACACCAGAGGGAATTGCCAGAATTGAAAATATTGAAGAGTTATTGAACGGTATTCGTGATTTTGTCGAAGGTCAAAAGGAAATAGAAGATGCCACCGGATCATTGGCAGAGTTTCTTGAAGATGTAGCGCTTGCTACAGACCTGGATCAGGATACCGGTGATGATGATAGAGTTGCGTTGATGACCATCCATTTGGCAAAGGGGCTCGAGTTTCCTTTCGTATATATTGTAGGTATGGAAGAAGATTTGTTTCCGTCGGGTATGAGTATGAATACCAGAAGTGAATTGGAAGAAGAACGACGTTTATTTTATGTAGCGCTAACAAGAGCCGAAAAGCAAGCCTACTTAACCTATACACAATCCAGGTATCGTTGGGGTAAGTTAGTTGATGCCGAGCCAAGTCGCTTTATTGAAGAAATAGACGATGAGTATCTCGAATATGTGACTCCGGTAGAAAATTATCGATATAAGCCCTTAATCGATGCCGATATATTTGGAGAAATAGATAAAAGTAAATTACGACTTAAAAAACCTGTTTCTGGATCACCGCCTTTGGCTCATAAACCTACGCAAGAGCAATTGCAAAAATTACGTAAACTTAGACCTGTTGGGAATGAAATATCGACTAGTGATACACCATCCAACATAGGTCATGATCATCTTGCTGCAGGCGTAGTCGTTGAACATATGCGTTTTGGAATAGGAAAAATTATGAAGTTGGAAGGAGTAGGGCAAGATAAAAAAGCAGAGATTAATTTTGAAAAAGGAGGTGTTAAGAAATTGTTGTTGAGGTTTGCAAAGTTAAAAGTTGTAGATAACTAAAATTGATTGTCTGTTATTATACCTAAAATTTAACTGAGAAGTCATCCTGAATTCATTTCAGGATCTCATTAAGTTTATTTTCAGTACATTGAGATGAGAAGCTGAAACGAGCCTGTGCTGAACTCGTTTCAGTATTCAGCTTGACGCAAACCGTTTAGGTTAAATCACGGATATTCGTATAACTGAATCTCAGAATTAAAACCAAATACTCATGATACAAGTACCATCGTTGATTTTGGATGTTGCAAAATGTAAAAAAAATATACAAGAGATGGCGCTGAAAGCCAAAAAACATGATCTTACTTTCAGGCCGCACTTCAAAACACATCAATCTCTTGAAATTGGTAGATGGTTTAAAGCATATGGTGTACAACAGATAACCGTTTCATCATTAGAAATGGCCGATTATTTCGCCGAAGAGTGGAATGATATTACTGTGGCTTTTCCTACGAATATTTTAGAGATTGATCGTATCAACGCGTTGGCCAAAAGAGTACATCTTAATGTTCTGGTCGAATCCGTTGATACTGCTAAATACTTGTCAGAAAATTTAAGAAATACCGTTGGTTTTTTTATCAAAATTGATGCAGGTTATCATAGAACGGGATTAGAACCTAACAAAACAACGATTATTAATGAAATTTTAAAGATCTCGAGTGCTGCACAGAAATTAGATTTCAAAGGTTTTTTGGCGCATTCTGGGCATACGTATAAATGTAATCAACATGAAGATATTCTTGAAATTCATGAAACATGCGTTCGGGTCTTGAACAATTTGAAGAAAATATATTCCGTCGATTTTCCTGACCTAATCGTTTCGTTAGGGGATACACCAAGTTGTAGCATAGCTGATCATTTTTCGGGTATTGATGAAATTAGACCGGGTAATTTTGTTTTTTATGATCTGATGCAACACAGGATTGGCTCTAACGCTGTCGACCAGATTTCGGTAGCTATGGCCTGTCCGATTGTAGCTATTCACGAAGATCGCAACGAGTTGGTTATTTATGGTGGTGGTGTTCATTTCTCTAAAGAAAGACTCGACACCAAAAATGAGGAGGGTGTCATTTATGGAGGTATCGTTGAGAAAAAAGGCAACGTGTGGGGTGATCTGATCCCTGGTACGTATATCAAAAGTTTGTCACAAGAGCATGGTATTGTTGCTGTACCAAGTACTCATATAAAGAAGTATACCATTGGTGATTATCTATTGATTGTACCTATTCATTCGTGTATGACAGCCAATTTGATGAAACGCTTCAAAACCACCGAAGGAGAAGAAATAGTTATGATGAATTCGTGGTAATTTTTAATATAATTTTTCAAATTAATCCAAAAAAGAACACATATCTTTGATATTAAACCAGTTCATTAGTTTGGTTTAAAAGATGGCAGATTTTATAAAAATATATAACGAAAATCCCAATCCGCGAGAGGTGCAACGCGTAGTGGATTGTTTACGCAGTGGTGGACTAATTATTTATCCTACAGATACAGTTTACGGTCTGGGGTGTGATATTACAAATACCAGAGCTTTAGAACGTATAGCTCAAATCAAAGGTGTTAAACTCGCAAAAGCCAACTTTTCTTTTATCTGTAAAGATTTAAGCAATTTATCTGATTATGTAAAACAAATCGACAACGCTACTTTCAAACTTTTAAAAAGGGCTTTGCCAGGACCTTATACCTTTATTCTTCCTGGAAACAGTAATTTGCCAACCGTATTTAAAAAGAAAAAGACTGTAGGTATTCGAGTACCAGATAATACTATCTGTAAAGCAATAGTAGACGGTTTAGGAAACCCGATCATTTCTACATCTATTTATGATGAAGATGAAGTAATCGAATACACTACAGATCCCGAACTGATTTTAGAAAAATGGGATACTATTGTAGACATAGTTGTCGATGGGGGATATGGTGATAATATTCCTTCTACAGTCATAGACTTAACTACGCAAGAACCGGTTTTAATTAGAGAAGGAAAAGGAAGTATCGATATAATTTAAGACACTGTATATTTCATCTCATTGCGATACATACTAGGTGTTTTTCCAGAGAATTTTTTAAATAGTTTATTGAAATGAGAAAAATTACTGAAGCCACTTTCATAACAAACATCGGTAATACTGGTTTGTTTTTCGTGTAATAATTTTGCGGCATGAACGAGTCTATACTCATTGACAAACTGTGTAAAGGTTTTTCCGGTAATTTTTTTGAAATACCGACAAAAGCCAGGAACACTCATACTTACTTTATCAGCTATTTCTTCTAAAGAAATGGGTCGAATAAATTCTTGTTGAACAAAGTTGAAGATGAGATTAATTCTATTATTGTCTTGTATTGCAGTTTCTATAATAAACCCTTCTGCATTTAAAATCGTATACTCATCAGTTTTTTCCATTTCTTTAAGAACTTTTAAAATACCAATCAATCTTTCAAATGATTCCAGATCTCGTAAAGCTTCTATTTGGGCTCCTATTTTCCTTTTGGTATTTCCATGAAACACGATTCCTTTTTTTGCCTGTCTCAATAGTTTGCCTATACCGCTCATTTCAGGAATATCGAAAAAATGAGTTCCTAAAAAATCGGGTAGCATCTGTACAATGGTTTCTCTGCTATTTCCTGTTTTTAAATCTGTAAAACCACAATGTGGTAGATTACTGCCTATAAGCATCAAAGCACCATTTCTGTAATACGACATGTGACTTCCTATTTGGCGCTTACCAGTGCCTCCATTTACATAAACGAGTTCTATTTCAGGATGATAATGCCAAATAGGGGCTTTATTTTGGTTTGTACGGGTAAACGTTTCATAGTACATAGAACTCCCAAATTCTGGTACTATTTTTTCTAAAGAGGGTTTCGTAGAATTCATAATTTGCGAGGTTAATTTATAAATATTGTAATAAACCGGTTAAAAAATTGTGATCTCACTATTAAAAGTGTGTTAAATTAACTAATTGTAATTGAATTGGATAATTTAAATGCTAAAATAGTACATAAATTGGTAAATTGTGTTGTGTTATACTATTTTCTTTGCTATTACTTTTGTACTGTAAATATTAACAAACTAAAACTAGAAAGTTATGAAAAGAGTAATTAACCTATGCCTACTTTGCGGAGTTTTATTATGGAGTAGTATCATAAAAGCTTCAGATGTTTTATCGGTCAAAGTTGAAAATGCTTCAACAATTAATGTTTCACTTTCGAATATTAGTAAGGGACAAAAATTGTATCTTAAAAATTATTCTGGAGAAATACTTTTTGATGTTACTTTGGACGCAATGACTTCTTATAGAAAATATTTTAATCTGAATACGGTAGAGAATGGTATTTACTTTGTCGAAACTGAATCTCAATTTGATATTAAAGTAACTCCCGTAGTCAAAAATGAACAAGGCGTTGCTTTAATTAATAAGTCTGCAACTATCGTTTTTAAGCCTAAAGTATTAGTTGAAGATCGTATGGTTAGAGTAATGATGACTAAATCAGATAAGACTTCTTTAGAGGTTACTGTTTATGATGAAGAAGGAGTTATGCTTTTTTCAGAAAATGTAGAAAATGAGAAAACTATCTTTAAAAGAGCATATAATTTTTCTGAAGTACCCTATGGTAAATACTTAATCTATTTTACACTTGACAATAGAAGATTTGTAAAAGAAATCAATATTTAAAGAAGCATATTCACTCATATAAAGTCAAAGGCGATGTTTTTCAACATCGCCTTTTTTGTTTTGCAAATAGCCACTTTGTTGCATAAACCGGAATTTATATTCCAATGTCTTTGCCTCGTGATAGTTTATGCTACTGGAAGAATACAACGACCAGAACCGGTACATATTCCGCCGATGACACATTCAAAAAGGCTAATACCAGGAGCCGCAGGAAAACAGCAGCGATCACCAAATTGAATACAGTTATTTTGTTGAGAAGCTGCGCGAATAGCACCTTGCTCTTTTTTCGTAAGTACTTTAAAATTTTGAATGTTTTTCATGTTTAAAAGGTTTTAAGATTTTGAAATATTAATTTACAAAACCTTTATGGTATGTAAAACAAATTAGTACTTATTTAACTAGAACCTGATCTAGTGCAATTCGTATATGGCGAATACTAAAAAAAGAGGCTGCCTTTACGCAGCCTCTTTTATAAGTTCTATTGATTGTAATCTTATTCTTTAACCAAATTGATTTCTACTCTACGGTTTTGAGCTCTTCCCGCTCTGGTTTTATTCGTAGCAATAGGTCGGTCTTCACCAAATCCTATGGCAGATAATCTAAATTGATCTATACCATTTTCAACCAAAAATGTTTTTACTGCATTTGCTCTGGCATCTGATAATCTTTGGTTTAATTTAGCGCTTCCGGCACTGTCGGTGTGACCTTCAACTTTGAATTTAGCTAGAGGGTATTCTTTTAAAATATTCACAATATCTGCTAATACTTGATTAGACTCTGCTTTAATGGTTGATCGACCAGAATCAAATAATATAGTTTTAGCATATTCGTTTAACGTTTTTTGAACCTCTTCGGTGACTTCTGGGCAACCACTGTTTGCGACTGTTCCGACTACATTAGGACAGTTATCATCTTTATCAAGTACTCCGTCCTGATCGGTATCAGGCCATGGACAACCGTAATTTTCCTGAGGTCCTGCAACTTCAGGACAGCTATCATCTTTATCAAGCAGTCCATCTTGATCAGTATCAGGCCATGGGCATCCGTTATTATCGACCTCTCCAGCTTCTTCAGGACATTGGTCATCTTTATCTAATACGGTATCCCCATCGGTATCAGGCCATGGGCAACCGTAGTTCGCTTCTGGTCCGGCAGTTTCGGGACATTCATCTACTTTATCCAGCACACCGTCTCCATCTTTATCTTTAGGTCTGGATTGATACACGGGGACTTTAAGACCAACATAAACATCGGCAGCTTTTGTTTCATCGCTTAATAAAACAGAGAGTACAGAACCAGATCCAACATACAACGGACCTGCTCTTAACCCAGCTCCCCACTGAAACCCACTATGCTGTAAAACACTTATAGGCGAATAAAAACTAAACCATTTGCTTTCAAATCTTGGAGTTAGAGATACTACATTTGCTATTCTACTTGTATTCGCTTTATCTCGGGACGTAAGTGAGAGATCTGTAGTTAAATTAAGATAGAATCTTTTATTCATACTCCAATCTACATTGGCATGAAGCGCCGTAGGTAAAACTGCTTTTTCTGAAGCTCCCAGAGTAGCTTGCCCGTATGATCTTTCTAACTCGTCAATATCGAGATCTTCAAATTCATTTTGAGTAATGGTTCTGTTGAAGTTATAACTTTCTTGCGTGCCTTCGTATGAAATGGCTCCGACATCGGTTAATGATAGTCCAAACTTCAATTTATATTTATTGACATCTTTTGGCATATACGTGTTCCCTTTACTATCGGTCGAAGTATATTCTTTATAATCAGGTCTCCACTCATAAACAAAACCTAAATCTACTCCAACACCCGTTGCACCGCTCACGATTTCGAATTCATCAAGGTCTTCTTCAAAATTTTCACTATATCCGTAGGCAACATCTCCTGTCGTGGTAACACTACCGTTTCCTGTATTAACATCGGCATCAAAATCGATAGACAAATCATTACCTGTAGCGTAAGCCGTACCTAAACCTTGTAGATATTTTAAAGTAAGACCACCCTTTAAAAAATGTTGTTCTTTATTAAAAATTACTCGCGCGTATGTTACTCCTATTTCTGCCCAGCTGTGTGCACTCGCATAAGCGCTTCCTTGATTTACATCGAAATCGATATTATCATCAAGATTATCAATGACACCTTCTAATGTTTCACCATTGATATCATTTACATTAAAAAATGCTCTTGCTCTGCTGTATACAGCTATCGAACTTTTTTCATTAATATTAAACATAAAAGCGGGACCCAGTACATCTACATTTCCTACCAAATTGTTTTTATCTTCAGGAAATGCTCTTGCTTCGTCTTCAATTTCGTAACTATCATCAAAAATATCAGAGAAGTTTACCCCATAATAATCGTTGCCCACAAAAGCGCTAACACCTACTAGATTAACATCTGTTTTAAATCTTGAATCTGTAATAGTAGCAGGGTTGCTTATTACCCCGTGTACACCGCTGTAGTTGTCGGTCAAAAATCCCATGTAGGATTGAGAGTTCATAGATGTTATGCATAACATCAATAGTGAAAATAAAACAAGTTTTCTCATAGTTAAAGTTTAGATAAGGGTTTGTTAAAGTCTGCAAATATATTAGTATTTTTTATATAACGAATAAAATACAGAATTCATTTAAAAAAAATAGGCTCCCTAAACTAGGGAGCTCATATAATTTTTTATATAAACGGTTGTCTAATTACCTCCTTGAGAAGCTTTTTTCATTCCGTCCTCAATCATATTATAAAATTGATCAAGTTTAGGTAAAACCACAATTCGTGTTCGTCTATTTTTAGCTTTATTAGCTGCAGAATCGTTGCTTGCTACAGGAACATAATAACTTCTACCAGCCGCAGTCATACGTTTTGGGTCAACTTTAAAGTCGTTTTGTAGTACTCTTACAACGGAAGTAGCACGTTTCACACTAAGATCCCAGTTGTCTAAAAGCACTTTATTTTTAATAGGTACATTATCGGTATGACCTTCTACTAAAAATTCGATATCAGGCTTATCGTTTACAACTTTTGCTACTTTTCCTAATACTTCACGAGCTCTTGCAGAAACATTATAACTTCCACTTTTGAAAAGTAATTTGTCAGAAATAGAAACGTATACTACGCCCTTTTCTACATTAATTTCAATATCCTCATCGGCAAGATTACCTAGAGCACCTTTAAGACTTGTAACCAAAGCAAGGGTTACAGAATCTTTTTTGGTAATCGCATCTTGCATGGTTTTGATTTGTAAATCCTTTTCTTTGATACTTTCTAAAGATTTCTCCAAATTTTCTGCTTCTTTTGTAGATAGCGTTGCAAGATTTCCTACATTATTCAATAATGCCGAATTTTGATTTTTTAGATTGGATACTTGATCTTGAAGTACTTTTAATCGTGATGAAGAACTTGCTTTTTCTTCTAAACAGCTGTTTAGTTTAACCGTTGCAGAATTTAATAAGTCTTCAGTTTCTTTTTGTTTGGCTTCTAGTTCAGAGAATTTCTTCTGTGAAACACATGAAGATAATAAAATGGCCATAGAGGCACCAATAATCATTACTTTTTTCATTAGAAAATTGTTTTAAGTCTTGTTCTGGTTATAGAACTCAAAATTATTAAAAATGTGGCGTAATAATAGGCCGTTAACAATAATTTATTAAATAACCTTATAATTGATTAAAATGTTTACGTTTTAAAATAAAATACTGCCATACAACGGAAAAAATTGAATAATATTTCCCCCGTTGAGAAAGTTTTTTTCTTTTTTTAACGAAACGGTTAAAATTAAGGTAGAAGCCAAAATGCGCCCTAAGTATCGCTGCAAAATGCGAAAATTTCCCCGAAATTAAAAATTTTATACCTGCTAATCCATCCAATAGCATTCGATTAAATAACACCCACCACACCTTAGGACCTGGAACATTTTTAAGGAGCATAAACAAGTTATTTCTAAAGTTTAGAAACGTTTTTCTTGGATTCATGGTATCTAATGTAGCCCCTCCTAAATGATATACTTTTGATAGGCCACAATACATGACTTTATAGCCAAGGTGATGTATTCGCCAGCAAAGATCAATTTCTTCTTGGTGAGCAAAAAAATCTTCATCAAGTCGTCCTACTTCTTCAAAAACCTGTTTTTTAATGAATAAACAAGCACCGCTTGCCCAAAATATTTCGATGCAATCATTGTACTGACCTTTATCTTCTTCTAATGTGTCAAAAATTCTACCGCGACAATAGGGATATCCCATTTTATCAATAAACCCACCTGCAGCTCCCGCATATTCAAAATACCCTTTGTTTTTGTAATCCAAAATTTTTGGTTGCACCGCAGCTACAGCACTATCGCTTTTAAAAGTTTTGATTATAGGAATAAGCCAGTCTTTACTTACCTCTACATCACTATTCAATAAACAAAAAATATCGGCCTCAATTTGGGAAAGAGCGTCATTATATCCCTTAGCATACCCACCGTTGCTTGTATTAATAATGATACGAACTTCAGGAAATTTATCTTTTATATAGGTTACAGAAGTATCTGTAGAGGCATTATCTGCTACATATATGACGGCCTCTTTGGAGTGAGTTATAACAGAAGGTAGAAACTGTTCTAGCAGTAGCCTTCCATTCCAATTTAATATGACTACGGCGATATTCATGAGTGTAGTGTCATGGGATTTATTTGCTATAATTTGGGAAGTCTTTTAAAAATGTATATTGCTGATTGTGATAATCTAGTTGACAAAAATAATGGTTCAATCCATTTGTAATCATTAGGTAATCGGCATTTAATACCAGGTTGTAACGAGCAATTTGATCAAATACTTCTTGTGTAATTTTAACTTTATAGGATTTGCATTCTACAATACAATGAATAGTGCCATCTGGTTTAAATATCACTATGTCATATCGTTTATAAATAGAATTGATTTTTAAAGACTTTTCTACATTTATTAGACTTTCTGCATATTTTTTATGTTCAATAAGATAATTAACGGTATGTTGACGCACCCATTCTTCGGGAGTAAGACTAACAAATTTTTTGCGAATTCGATCAAAAATAGCAATATTATTTTCGCTACTTTTGAATCTGAATTGATATGCCGGAAAGTTCAATTGCTGCATTTGCATGGCACAAATTTGATGATTTTTTCTGAATGGACGAAGTAAAACAAATTGTAACCGATATAAAAAGTGGAAATAGTAAACCTATTTACTTCTTGATGGGTGAGGAACCTTATTATATTGATAAAATTTCAGAATTTATTGATCAAAATATACTTACCGAAGAAGAAAAAGGCTTTAATCAAATGGTTTTATACGGTCGTGACGTAACCATCGATGAAATTGTGAGCAATGCAAAGCGATTTCCTATGATGGCAGAGCGGCAAGTTGTTATTGTAAAAGAAGCGCAGGAATTGTCTCGTACCATCGAGAAATTAGCTGAATATGCCGAAAATCCTCAGCCCACTACCATTCTGGTTGTGTGCTACAAATACAAAAAAATAGATAAACGAAAAAAACTGTTTAAACTGGTCTCTCAAAACGGAGTAATTTTTGAAGGTAAGAAATTATATGAAAATCAGGTAGCCGATTGGATTAGACGGGTTTTGGCAGGTGCAAAATACAACATAGACCCTAAAGCTACACAAATGTTGGTCGAATTTTTAGGTACAGATTTAAGTAAAATTGATAATGAATTACAAAAACTAAAAGTCATTATTCCCCAAGGATCTACTATAACTGCAGATCATATAGAAAAAAATATAGGAATAAGTAAAGAGTTTAATAATTTTGAGTTGCGCAAAGCTATTGGAGAGCGAAATATTCTTAAAGCGCATAGAATCATTAACTATTTTATGCAAAATCCGAAAGATAATCCGTTGGTAGTCACTATATCTTTATTGTATAGTTTCTTTTCGCAAGTACTACAGTATCATGGTTTGTCAGATAAGTCACAGCGCAATGTAGCCAGTGTTTTGAAAGTAAATCCTTATTTTGTTAAAGATTATACAGAAGCTGCGCGTAATTTTCCTATGAAAAAAGTGAGTGGTATTATTTCGTTATTACGGGATGCTGACTTAAAGGGAAAAGGGGTAGGGGCATCTAATCTTTCTCAGGGAGATATTCTTAAAGAACTACTCGTTCAAATTATGGCATAACTTCATGTTTTATTAGCAATAGTTTAACATTATTTCCAGTCGAACAATTCTATTTTAGAGGATGCAATTTTTAAACAAGACGATATTTCCTATTTTACTAGTAAATTTTATAGGTATTTTGGGATACAGTATCGTTATCCCGATCTTGATATTTATAGTTACAGATTTAGGAGGGAATGGATTTGTGTATGGTATTTTGGGAGCAATGTATCCTTTTTTTCAACTTATTGGAGCACCAATTTTAGGAAAATTATCTGATCGAGTAGGGCGCAAAAAAGTCTTGATAGTAAGCCAAGTAGGAACTTTTATTGCTTGGTCTTTATTTTTATTGGCTTTTATGTTACCCGAACTAGTGGTATGGTCTTCCAGTTCTCAATTTACCGGGACTTATATTATGACCTTACCTTTACTATTGATTTTTGTTGCTCGAATTTTTGATGGTTTTACTGGCGGAAACATTTCGGTAGCTAATGCGTATTTGTCTGATGTCTCTACTGATGATGATCGTGATAAGAATTTCGGAATGATGGGTGCTTCTACTAGTCTGGGGTTTGTATTGGGTCCCGCAGTTGCAGGTTTATTGGCATCGACTTTTTTAGGTGAAATGCTACCAATTATTCTGGCTGCAATCATATCACTTATTGCTATTGTAGTTATTTTGACAAAATTACCAGAAAGTAATCCTTGTGTCGTCGATACCGGAAAATTAGGTCTAAGATCATTTAGAAGGTTTTTTCAAGTAGAGCATAAAGAATGCTATACGGGTGAAGACCCAGAGGATTCCAATTCGAAGACATTTTTGGATATACTTCGACTTGATCATATACCTCTGTTGTATACTATATATTTTCTTACATTTTTAGGATTTAGTCTGTTTTACGCAGGATTACCAATTTATGCATCAACACTATTGCAATGGTCTTCTGTAGAACTAGGTGTTTTTTTAGCATATTCGAGTTTAATCATGATTTTAGTTCAGGGACCATTACTATCCAAGCTCTCAGGATCGATACCTAGTATGACATTTATTACTGTTGGTACACTTTTATTGTCGCTTAGCTTTTATTTGTTGTCGATACCTAATATTATGGTTATGTATATTGCCATTACATTGCTATCCTTAGGAAATGGTTTAATGTGGCCAAGTTTTTTATCGCTACTATCAAAAACAGGTACACATCAGCTGCAGGGAACTATACAAGGATATGGCAATAGTATGGGGAGTTTTGCCAGTATATTCGGACTTGTACTAGGTGGTATTTTGTTTGAAAGTATCGGAGTCCTGGTTTTTAAAATTGGAGCAGTCATTTTTTTATGTATACTCGTTTTAGTTCTTTGGTTTACCATTAGACCGAATAGCGTTCAAAAATAGAATAAAAATATCAAGTAGAAACTTGGGTATTTGTAGTTGTTCAAAATGGCATTCCTATGCGTGGTAGGAATAATGAAGAGGGTGTAGTGCATTTAGATACACGAACACAATCTGGATGAACTGAGTCGAAATATAAATCCAAAATTGAATTGAATATAACTATTTACTGGATTTCCTGATATTCCTTTTTTAAACACCGCCTGCATGTTGAAACGTGTTTGTTCGGATAAGAACCAATTGATTCCTGCCCCCAAATTAAATGAAATCACGTCTTCAGAATCAAAAAATGTCATTCCGGGGCCAGCGGCTAGATACCCTTCGTAAATCGCTCTTCGAGGATTGAGCCAAAGATTACTTATGTAATACTTAAGATGACCATCCAAAGCGATTACAGATACATCCTGATCCAAAGTCGTGCTATTGACCTGTTTTCCTTCTAACTGACGATTAAAATTAAAACGACCTTCTAGTCCAAAGTCATTTCTAAACCTTTTTTCTAAAGAAAGCGAAATTGGTGTTTGAAAGTGATAGTTTGATTTAAAATCAAATAAATCACCAACGCTTTGTGCAGAATCGTTAATAAGGTTAACACCTACGCCTAAGATCCATGGATTTTCATAATTTCTTTGTTGTGCTATGGTTGTGGTTGTAAAAATAATTGATAACACAAAAACAAACTGAAAACGATAAAAATTCATAAACAGTTACTTACAATTAACAGTTAAATATATTTTAGTTCGTTTACAGATATGATCTCATTCAATTTAAAAAGTAAACCATTTAAAAAACGCGCAGCTACGAGGAACTTAAACCCGCTTTATGCATTAGAAAATCCCCGCCTGCCATTTTATTTAGAAAAGGCGGGCAGGTATTACGGCTTTAATCAGCTGCAAAACCAAGCACTACGTTGTGTTTTTGAGTTTCACCGTAGCCCTTCGACTACGTTCAGGATAAACTACTATTCCGAAACTTAGAAAACACTTCCAAACGCTACATCTCGCCCAAAGCAATGCTTTATCGTGGCATTTTCAACCCTCATAACGAAATTCTAACGTATAAAGCGGGTTAAACTATTTTCTGTATTATGGAATAGGTAAGTAAGAAAAACCCTTAACTTCAGTCATTACAAAAGAGCTTTGAACCTTTGAAATATTCTCTAGAGAAGCTAATTTATTTGAAAGAAAGTCTTGATAGTGTTGCATATCCTTTACATAAATTTTGACTAAATAATCGAACATACCCGCAACATGATAGCATTCTA
The DNA here is from genome assembly GCF_017897595.1 of Aquimarina sp. U1-2. Taxonomy (GTDB): domain Bacteria; phylum Bacteroidota; class Bacteroidia; order Flavobacteriales; family Flavobacteriaceae; genus Aquimarina. The sequence continues at coordinate 156,944 of NZ_JAGKIK010000007.1, read as the reverse complement.
CCACCTCAGGAAATTGGTGAATATCCTTTTCAAAGTTTTTAATAAAATCCTTTTGATGTAAGTTTAAGGTGATATTGCAAAAAGCCAACAACTGCAAACCTATTTTTTTTCTATTTACAATAGCTTTATATGAATCAATATATCCGTCTTTTTCTAATTTTTTAACTCTTTCAAAAATAGGAGTAGTAGTAAGATGTAATCGTTCTGCTATCTCTTTCATTGTTATTTTACCATCTTTTTGTAGTAAAAGAAGGATGTTCTTATCAATTGAATCCATAAAATTTTTCTGCTAATTACAATTTTTTTTATTCACTATAGAATTATATTCTAAAAATATATAATTTTTATGATTTTATTCTAAATATATGGTAATACTTAGTTTTTAATTCTATATGATGTAATTTTAGCTATGGAAAAACATGATTTTAACCCCGAGAGTTTAATGATGACATATGGTTATAAGCCTGAGTTATCTGAAGGAGCAGTAAAATGCCCAATTTTTCAAACTTCAACCTTCGTATTTCAAACTGCTGAAGAGGGAAAAGCTTTTTTTGAGTTAGCATACGGCTTACGAGAAAAGTCTCCTAAAGAAGAACTAGGTTTAATTTATAGCCGAATCAATAATCCTAACTTAGAGATTCTAGAAAACAGACTTTGCCTTTGGGATACGTCTGAAGATTGTGCTGTTTTTGAAAGTGGTATGTCTGCCATAAGTACTGTGCTATTAGAATTTTTGAAACCAGGGGATTTACTAGTGTACAGTAATCCTTTGTATGGTGGTACAGATCATTTTATTCATCATTTTCTGAGTAAAATTGGGGTGCATACATTGGGGATTATGCCTAACCAAGACATCGATGATATTACCAGAATGATTACGAACTCTGGTAAGGCAGACCAGCTTGCAATGATATATTTGGAAACTCCGGCAAATCCAACCAATGATATTGTAGACATTCAGATGTTTGTCGAGATTGCCAGGCAATTTAGTACCAAAGATAAAAAAACACTAGTCGCTGTCGATAATACGTATATGGGGCCATTATGGCAACACCCTTTACAATGTGGTGCAGATTTGGTGTTGTATTCTGCCACCAAATATATCGGGGGACATAGTGATTTGATTGCGGGTGCAGTACTAGGTGCTGCAGAATTGATGTTAAGAGTCAAAACATTACGAACCTTTTTGGGAAACATGGTAAGTCCGCATACTGCCTGGTTAATGCTTCGAAGTCTCGAAACGTTAAAGGTACGAATGGATCAACAAACTAGTAATGCGCAAATAGTAGCTAATTTTCTTAATCGGCACCCAAAGGTAAAGCACGTTTATTACCTGGGTTTACTAAAAGAAAATAGCAAAGCTTTCTCAATTTACAAGAAACAATGTACAGCTCCGGGTGCTATGGTGTCTTTTGATATTGAAGGAGGCGAGAAAGAAGCTTTTACCTTTTTAAATCATCTTAGGTTAATGAAATTAGCAGTAAGTTTGGGGAGCACAGAAAGCCTTGCAGAGCACCCTAAAAGTATGACTCATGCCGGGGTAGATCCCGAACAGTGTAAAAAAATGAATATAACCGATCAATTGGTACGACTATCTATAGGTGTCGAGCATCCAGATGATTTGGTCTGGGATCTGGAGCAAGCACTTGCAAAGGTGTAATGGTTCAGATTCAGAATCAAACTTACGTTATATTTTTAAGTTTATCATAGCCTTTCAACTCAGGTTAAACTGCTCTACTGAAACTTAGAAAATACTTCCAATGCTACATCTCGCTCAAAGCAATACTTTGTTGTGGCATTTTCAAACCTCATAATGAAATTCTAATACATACATCGAGTTCAACTCTATCTACTGTTCTTTATATCATGAGCATAATCATGTGTTTTCCAGCTTTGAATACGATCTATTTGAACCACGAAGGGGAGATTACCTGTAAATAAGGGTCTTTTTCCCCATTGCGTCATATACCTAATCAGATTACATTTGTATCAGAATCAATACGAACTTATTTAGAAATTAAATTAAACACAAAAATCATGAATGTATTAGGGATTAACTTCAGCTTTATTTTAAAATTTGTAAAAGAGCTTCCGAAAGCAAGTAGTTTCGCTATCCACAGATAAAGCGATACATAGAAAGCACGTTCTATCACACGATTTTGAAGTTTGAGAGCGTACTGAAAAATGTCAACTATAAAATTTATATCGTATACAATACTTTTACACAATATAATATGAAAAAGCCATAAAAATAAGGATGATACCCACTGGTATGATTTAATGGCTATTCCACCCGCCTACCAGCTGCTAGACAGGCAGGTTTGACAACTAAAAAAACAAAAAATATAAACAGATGAAATTCTTTCGAATTACCTTTAGATTTATGCAAGAATTTATGCGCGTACTACCAAAAATTAAGTAGTTCGGTAATAAATAGATAGTAATTGAAATATTCTTGTTGGGGGACAAAATATTTACAATTCGGGGAGATGATCAAAGTAAGAGAAAGTAAAAAATCCGCATTTAGATGAATGCGGATTTTTATCGTTTTATTGTACTGCTAAATTGATCTAATTTTTACGCTGATATACTCGTTCAATCTTCCTTTCTCTCATTGTAAAGATTTCAGCTGCTATTATTTTAATGCACCGACCATATCCTCTGGTTTTACCCATTCTTCAAACTCTGCTTCATTAACATATCCTAGAGCAATGGCTTCTTGCTTAAGTGTAGTTCCGTTTTTATGAGCAGTATTCGCGATTTCGGCAGCTTTGTAGTATCCTATTTTAGTATTAAGTGCTGTTACCAGCATTAATGAGTTATTCAACAATTCAGTAATCCTACTATGATTTGGTTCAATACCTGTTGCACAATGTTCATCAAATGATACGCAAGCATCACCAATAAGTTGCGCACTTTGTAAAAGATTGGCTGCCATTACTGGTTTAAAGACATTCAATTCAAAATGTCCTTGCATTCCTCCCACAGCAATAGCCACATCGTTCCCCATCACTTGAGCGCATACCATAGTTAAGGCTTCACATTGTGTAGGGTTTACTTTTCCTGGCATGATCGAACTACCAGGTTCGTTTGCCGGAATAATTAATTCCCCTATTCCGCTTCTTGGTCCCGAGGCTAGCATACGAATATCATTTCCAATTTTATTAAGAGATACGGCTAACTGCTTAAGTGCGCCATGAGTCTCAACAAAAGCATCGTGTGCTGCCAGCGCTTCAAATTTATTTTCGGCCGTTATAAAGGGTAAACTAGTAAACTGGGCAATAAATTCTGAAACTCGTTTCGCATACCCTTTTGGAGCATTTAATCCGGTTCCAACAGCAGTACCCCCTAACGCTAGTTCTGTTAAATGAGGTAACGTGTTTTCTAGCGCTTTAAGACCGTGATCTAATTGAGACACATAACCCGATAATTCTTGTCCTATAGTTAGCGGGGTAGCATCCATAAAATGAGTACGTCCGATTTTTACAACATTCTTGAACTCTTCAGACTTTTTCTTTAACGTATCTCTAAGTTGAGTTATACCAGGAATAGTTACCTCTACAATTTTCTTATAAGCTGCAATATGCATCCCAGTAGGAAAGGTGTCATTAGAAGATTGAGATTTGTTTACATCGTCATTAGGTTGTAAAGTTTTTTCTCCTTCGCCGATCGTATTACCTGCTAATTGATGCGCCCGGTTTGCGATCACTTCATTAACATTCATATTGCTTTGAGTGCCCGAACCAGTTTGCCATATGACTAACGGAAATTGATCATCGTGTTTTCCTTCTAAAATCTCGTCACATACTTGTGCTATAAGATCTCTTTTTTCGATAGGTAATGCTCCCAATTCACAATTGGTATACGCAGCAGCCTTTTTGAGATAAGCAAAACCATAAACAATTTCTAGTGGCATAGAGGCCGGAGCACCTATTTTGAAATTATTTCTTGAACGTTCGGTTTGTGCCCCCCATAACTTATCGGCAGGTACTTTTACCTCACCCATCGTATCTTTCTCTATTCTATAATTCATTACTGAGATGATTTGTTTTTTTGAAAACGCAAATTTAAGCATTTACAGGGCTATTTTTGAATATTACTCCTATTTTTTGCTCAGCTTTTAAGACTGTAAATTGATCGTATAAATAAATGTATTTTATGCTATGACATCTACGTAAGACTTATTATCTTTGCTGAAATTGAAAATATAAACAGTATTATGTTCGAATTCGATCAGTACCTTGGATTTTTAGCTTTTTTAACCATTTTGACGATAGGTTTTTGGTTAATGATTTTCTTGTTAACTTTTGTTGTTCCTTACTGGATCATAGGGGCAAATCTTGAAAATTTTAAATTGAGAAGAGAAGCTAAACGCAAAGCAAGAGAAGAAGCATAATTTTCTGAAGGTTACCCTTCAAACTCATCATTCCCATTATAGTTTCTTTGTGTGCCACTTCTTTTCTTTTTTTGATTAAATCTGTACGTGAATGATATATTGAAACTTCGTTCTCTCCATTGAAATTCACTATCTGAAATAAATGTAGGAGTAGTTGCTGTACTTATTCGTTTTCTGGAGTTAAAAACGTCATTTACATTAAACGTTAATGATGCTTTTTCTTTGAATAGGTCTTTACTCAAAGCCAGCGTCATACTGAAAATACCTTCATTTCTATTTTGGGCGTCTTCATTGGGTCCCCTGTAAAAAATACTGGTTTGCCAGTCGACTTTCCCGGGTAATATATATTTGTTATTTAACCTTGCGAACCAGCTCACATTCGTATTGTCTAAAGATTCTCCATTATTTTCACCTCTTATAGTATTCTGAAAAGCATTGAAGTTCCCATTAAGCCTCCATTTTTTATTGGGATTGTAAGTTAAGGTAAATTCAAAACCAAATCGATCAGAACTCGTTAGGTTTACCGGGGTTCTACGAAGTACAGGTACTTCAGTGCCAGAATTATTTTCATCGGCCCCTATAATTACAGTATCTCCTGTGTCTTCAGTAATAAAGGTGAATATTTGAGTAGATCTGTTGTAATATATAGAAGAGTTAACCGTCAGTTTACCTATTCGATTTAGATACCCCAAGTCAAATACATTAGAGTAGCTAGGATCTAGGTCGGCATTTCCTTGAAATAAGTTTGTCGCACTTGATCGTGAAGGAAAAGGATTAATAAAACGAGAGCGTGGTCGCCTGATTCTTCTGTTATAGCCTAATGTAAGACTTTGTTTTTCTGTTAATTTATAGCCAAGGTTTATTGTAGGGAACACATCGGTGTACTCTTTTCTATTGAAGTCACTGCTCGTTCGTTGATCGATTGTTATTTTGGTGTCTTCTATTCTAAGCCCAAGTAAATACGATAATTTTCCTAATTTGCTCCCCCATTGGGTATAGGCTGCATTGATTCGTTCTTTAAAAATCAAATTATTAGATAAATTCGTATCAGTAATTACAGAACCATTCGTATCAAACTGAACTAAAAAATCAGTGTTTAAATCGTTAAAGTTTCCTCTATATCCCAATTCGAATTGAGATTTTTCTCCAATAGGGAGCACATAATCAGCTTGTAAAAGAATACGATCTTGAAGCTCTAAAGTGTTCACTAGCTCTACAGTAGTGATATTTTCTTGAGTGATTCTAGAACGTTCATCTTCTGTGCTTTCTTCTACTTGAAAATCAAAAGATAATGTGTGCCCGCTGTCGTTGAAATTTTTTACATAGTTGAGTGCATATTGTTTGGTAAGATCGTCTTCAACTTCGGGATCAAAACGTAGGTTCTGACTCAAAATGTTTCCATTACTATCCGGTTCTGTTATTAGATTTGTGGTATTACGTTCATTATCTCTCGATCGATATAAAATTGAAGAGGTTAACGACGAACTATCATTGATATACCATTCGACCCCCAGGTTGACATTGATTCCTTTTTGGACCCTGTCGAAGTTTCTTTTTTCGGTAAGAAAAGAATCCGGGTTGTCTGTACCGTCAGAGGCGATATTGAAAAATCTAGTTTCAGTAAATGAATTTCCCGGAACTTCTCTATAGGTATAACCCGAAGTAGTAAAAAAGTTAAAATCTCCTGTTCTGTAATTTAAATTACCTGATGTTCCGGCGGTTGTAGGATACCCGCTATTTAATGTGATGGCACCATTTAACCCTAGTAATTTACTTCTTCTTAAAATAATATTTAAAATACCGGCTGTACCTTCAGCATCATATCGCGCAGATGGGGAAGTGATAACTTCAACTTTTTCAATTGATTCTGCCGGTAATTGACGCAAAGCTTCGGTACTATTTAAGCCTACAAGTCCCGAGGGTTTACCATTGATCAGTATGGTGACGTTATCATTTCCGCGTAGCGCCACATTGCCTTCAACATCTACTGATACCGATGGTACATTATCTAAAACATCGCTTACCGTACCGCCACTTACTGTAAGATCTTTACCAACATTATAAATTTTCTTGTCTAGTTTGATTTCGACTGTAGTTTTCTCGGCAATAACCACAACATCGTCTAGTGTTTCAGTATCCAGAGCAAGTTTTAGAGTGCCCAAATTGGTGTCTTTAGATAACGTTAATCCGGGTAAAGTTTTTGTTGTAAATGAGATAAACTCAACATTCACATCGTAAATACCAGCATGAACTTCTATTTTGAACCTGCCATTTTGATCTGTGATTCCCCCTGTAACAATTTTTTGCTGCTCAGGACTGTAAAATGAAACCGTTGCATATTCAAGAGGACTGTTTGTATCTTGATCTAGTACTAGTCCCGATACGGTAATACGATTTTTCTGAAAATTGTCAGTTTGTTGAGCGTAAATAGAAAGTATAGGCAGGAGTACAGCTACTATATAAAACCTTAACATATGTAATGTTATATTTTTTCCTGCTAAAAGTATCAAAGGTCTTACAAGAAAGTGGTTAATGCTGTGTTAAATCTATTTTTTGCTGTTAGCGTTGAAATTATTTTTTTATCCGTTATTATACCTGAAATTTAACTGAGAAGTCATCCTGAATTCATTTCAGGATCTCATTACGTTTATTTTCAGTAAACTGAGATGAGAAGCTGAAACGAGCCTGTGCTGAACTCGTTTCAGTATTCAACTTGATGCAAACCGTTTAGGTTAAATTACGGATATTCATAAATTATTTAATTGGATAACGGTGATAGGTTTATCGGTGCAGCCGTAAGGGTATGTTATCCATGTGCTTGTCTCGAAATTGAAAAATTGTGTTCCAAGAATGCTATGTGCGCTTACGCCATTGGTGGTTTACTTCGATCTACATTTTTTTCGGAAGCTCTGCATTTGGTGTTACGTATACATTCCAGACTTTTAAAAGCTAGATGTATAATAGAACGTTTAGCATCTTATTATCTGAATGGGATCACTACAAAATCTCTTTTACGCGTTCGGGAGGTCTTCCAATTATAGCTTTTGTACCGTTGATTATTATAGGGCGTTCTATAAGTTTGGGGTGATTAACCATCACTTCAATAAGCTGATCGTTAGTCAAATGCTTTGATTTGAAGTTTTCTTTCCAAATCGATTCATTCTTTCGAACTAAATCGATAGGCAAGATATCTAATATGTTGATGATTTTTTTCAATTCATCATAAGTTGGTGGGTGCTCCAAGTACTTTACGATAGTAATGTTAGAATTACATTCTTCTAGTATTTGAAGAGTTTCTCTTGATTTTCTACATCTTGGATTGTGATATATTGTAATCATATTTAATTAAGATTTCGGGTTTTTCAGGTTTCAGGTTTTAGGTTTCTTGTTTCTTGTTTCGGACTTCTAGTTTAATTACAAAGGTTTAAATTTTTTAAATGAAACTCCTATAACTACCTCACACCTCAAACCTCATAGCACACCTCACACCTAATCACTCCTCTTTCTGCCCCATCATCATCAAATACGCCTTTAAGAAGACATCTATACTTCCGTCCATAACGGCATCTACATTTCCTGTTTCTTCGGCAGTACGAACATCTTTCACCAATTTATAAGGATGCATCACGTAATTTCTTATTTGAGACCCCCATTCGATCTTCATTTTAGAAGCTTCGATTTCGTCGCGTTGCGCTTGTTGTTTTTTAAGTTCCAGTTCAAAAAGTTGCGATTTTAACATTTGTAATGCTTTCTCTCGATTATCGTGCTGCGATCTGGAATCTGAACACGATATTTGTATACCAGTAGGAAAGTGGGTGAGCTGTACTTTGGTTTCCACTTTATTTACATTTTGACCCCCAGCACCACTAGATCTTGATGTGATAATTTCATAATCCGAAGGATTAATTTCTATCTCAATACTATCATCGGCAAGAGGGTAAACATATACCGACGCAAATGAAGTATGCCGTTTAGCATTACTATCAAAGGGAGAGATGCGTACTAATCTATGTACACCATTTTCCCCTTTAAGCCATCCAAAAGCGTATTCACCTTCAATCTCTAATGTTACCGTTTTTATACCGGCAACATCTCCGTCTTGATAGTTAAGTTCTTTTATTGTAAACCCTTGTTTTTCTGCCCACATAAGATACATGCGCATAAGCATGCTTGCCCAATCACAGCTCTCGGTGCCTCCCGCACCAGCAGTGATCTGTAGTACTGCACTCATGCTATCCCCCTCATCACTTAACATGTTTTTGAATTCTAAATTCTCGACATGGGATAAGGTCTCTTCATAACGTTCTGAAACCTCGTCGGTAGTGACGTCTCCTTCTTTCAAAAATTCATAAAGTACCTCTAAGTCTTCGACAGCTACGACGGCTTTTTCATAATCTGAAACCCATTTTTTTTCTGCATTTAGCGTTCTCATTAATTTTTCTGCAGTTTGGGCATTATCCCAAAAATCGGGTGCGTAGGTTTTCTCTTCCTGATTGGCGATCTCTATTTGTTTGGCATCAATGTCAAAGATACCTCCTTAACGCAACCAGGCGCTCTCTAAGATCTTGCAATGTCTCAGTATTTATCATAATGTGTATTTACGGCAAAAATAAGATTTAACACTTCAGTACGAAACATTTTTTGGATAATTTTAGATCTTTAAAAAAATGTAGATATTTTTAAACCTGGATTAATCAAACTCATCTTCTATGAAAAAAGCGTACTTTATTATTTCACTTTGTATTCCCTCTATCATTTTAGGTCAATTTCTGGAAAGTAAAAAAGATCTCAAAGTATACAAGGGCTATTTTAATTTTTATTATAACGAATCCAAAGATGAAATTTATCTTGAAGTAGACCAACTTGACACTGAATTTTTATATGTTCACTCATTGGCGAGCGGACTAGGATCTAATGATATTGGTTTAGATAGAGGTCAGATAGGTGATGGGGTTGTTGTCAAATTTCAGAAAGCTGGAAACAAATTATTACTTGTACAGCCCAATCAAAGATACCGGGCAAATACTGATAATGTATTAGAAAAAAGAAGCGTAGAGCAAGCTTTCGCCAAATCGGTACTTTTTGGTTTTCCTATAAAAGAAACAAAGTCGAATACGTATATTATTGATATCACGCCATTTTTACTGCAGGACACGCATCGAATCATAGAGCGTTTAAAATCCCAAAAAGAAGGTACCTATAGTGTAGATAAAGAAAAAAGTGCAATATTTCTCGATCGCACAAAGGCTTTTCCTAAAAACGTAGAATTCGAAGCCTTGATAACCTATAAAGGGAATGCCACAGGGAGCAACATCGTGACTATTGCTCCTAATTCAAAATTCTTGACCGTAACCCAGCATCATTCTTTTGTAGCATTACCTGATGATTCGTATAAAAAGAGAACATTTGATCCCAGAAGCGGTGCTATTTCTATCTCGTACATGGATTATGCTACCCCTGTGCAAAAACCTATTGAAAAAAAATTTGTTATTCGGCATCGGTTAGAAAAAAAAGACCCTAATCTTCCTATGAGCGAAGCAAAAGAACCGATCATTTATTATCTTGATCCAGGCACACCAGAACCCGTTCGATCTGCTTTGCTCGAAGGTGCACGTTGGTGGAATGAAGCTTATGAAGCTATAGGATATAAAGATGCATTTCAGGTTAAGATGTTGCCAGATGATGCAGATCCAATGGATTTGAGATATAACGTGATACAATGGGTACATCGTTCTACCAGGGGTTGGAGCTATGGTGCCAGCGTTGTGGATCCCAGAACAGGAGAAATTCTTAAAGGACATGTGAGTTTAGGTAGTTTGCGTATTCGACAAGATTTTTTAATAGCCCAGGCGTTACTGAATCAACCTTTTAAAAATGGTGATGATAACGATCAACCTATGCTGGATATGGCACTTGCTCGTATCAGGCAACTATCTGCTCATGAAGTAGGACACACATTGGGATTTGCTCATAATTTTGCAGCAAGTACTAGTAGTCGTGCTTCGGTAATGGATTACCCACACCCAAAGGTGACACTAACTAACGGTAAAATAGATCTTTCAAATGCCTATGATACAAAGATTGGCGTATGGGATAAGGTCACCGTTGCTTATAGTTATTCAGAATTTAAAGATCGGGATAATGAAAAAGAAGCGCTGAATGCTATTTTGGATACCGCATATCAATCCGGTTTACGGTTTATTTCTGATAAAGATGCACGTGCACGGGGTGGTGCCCATGAACTGGCTCATTTATGGGATAATGGTAAAGATGCTATAGATGAATTATACAATGTGTTGAAAGTTAGAGAGATATCCGTTCGTAATTTTTCTGAAGATAATATCAGAAATAGCGAACCGTATTCTGTATTGGAAGATGTTTTTGTTCCTTTGTATTTCTTCCATAGGTATCAAACCGAAGCTGCTGTTAAATTGATTGGTGGTTTACATTACAATTATGCAGTTAAAGGAGATCAACAAAAAATTGTCGAAGTCATTGAGTCAAATAAACAGAGAAAAGCACTTCACGAAGTATTGAAGACAGTAACACCCAAAGTACTTGCTATTCCCGAGGATAAATTGAGTTTGTTTCCACCTAGAGCATTTGGCTATTCCAGAACGAGAGAGTCTTTTACGGGTAAAACAGGAGTAGGGTTTGATGCTTTAAGTGCAGCGGCTACGGCAAGTGAGATGAGTCTGTCTTTGTTACTGCATCCAGAACGGGTTTCTAGGTTGGTACAGCAAAAAAGCCTGGATAAAAATCAGTTAGGATTGTCTGAAGTATTACAGGAACTCATTACCGTAACCTTTAAAACCGATGTATCAACCGGTTATGATCAGGAAATACAACATACCGTACAGGCGAATGTATTAAAACACTTGATGAAGCTAAGCATTAGCAAAAAAGTGTATGCTCAGGTGAATGCCATAGCGTATGCTCAATTAGAAGCATTATTGCCATTTTTACAACAAGCTACACGCAATGATTTAAAAACTAGGTATTATCGATATTTCACAAAGCAGATTACCGATTTTTTAGAAAGGCCTACGACATTTAAATTAGCGCCTTCGCCAAAAATTCCTGATGGTTCTCCTATAGGTAGTTTTCAATGTGGATTACATTAATTCAATATACTAAACATGATCATAGATTTAAGAAGTGATACAGTTACCAAACCTACTGCTACAATGTTAGAAGCAATGATGAGCGCCAGTGTAGGTGATGATGTATATAAAGAAGACCCAACGGTAAATCAACTTGAAGAACAAGTAGCGCAAATGTTTGGCAAGGATCAGGCATTATTTTTTCCATCGGGAAGTATGGCCAATCAGGCTGCTATTAAGCTGCATACACAACCAGGCGAACAATTAATTGCCGATAAATTTGCACATGTGTACAATTATGAAGGGGGCGGAGTGTCTTTTAATAGCGGAGTATCATGTAGGCTGTTAGACGGTCATAGAGGTATGATTACGGCTACGCAGGTCGAAGCGGCTATCAATCCGCCAGATTTTTATCATAGTCCGCTTACACGTCTCGTATGTCTTGAAAATACTACCAATAAAGGCGGAGGCGCTTGTTATGATTTTAATGAGATTAAACGTATAAAAAAAGTATGTACTCGTCATAATTTAGGATTTCATCTTGACGGAGCGAGATTATGGAACGCTTTGGTAACCACTCAAGAAAGTGCGCTTCAGTACGGAGAAGTATTTGATACTATTTCTGTTTGTTTGAGCAAAGGATTGGGCGCTCCTTTGGGATCTGTATTAATCGGTGATCATAAAATCATGCAAAACGCAATACGAGTTCGAAAGATATTAGGAGGTGGCATGCGCCAGGTTGGGTATATGGCAGCTGCAGGATTGTATGCGCTTGAGCATCACATCCATCGGTTGGTAGAAGATCACAAGAAGGCAAAAGAAATTGGAGAGGTTTTGAAGAAATTATCTTTTGTAAAAAATGTAGCACCTATAGACACAAATATTATCATTTTTACTATCGATGGGAGCGAAGAAAATTTTATCTCTCAAATGGCTGCGAAGAACATCCATTTTTACGGAATGGGACAAGGTAAGTTACGTTTTGTAACACATCTGGATTATACTCAAAAAATGCATGAACACTTTTTAGAGGTTCTTACATCGTTTACATTTAAAAAGAGGGTGTTTAAAAAGTATTAAAAAACGTCATTACGAAAAATTTTAATTTTGAAGTAATCTGTTTATCAAAAACTTAGGTTCAACAGATTCCTTCGCTTCTCTCGGAATGACAACTTTTTAGACATCCTCTTTTTATTTATAATCGTAGTACTTCAAGTTTATTCCTCTTTTGTATCAGCTCCCGGCGCGTTTTCTTTTACAGAATTGATTCCGTTTTCCATTCCTGATTCTGAAGCATACATTTGACTGCTGCCTATTACCTGACCATTACCCGCTTTCAAATTAAAAAAGAATTTACCATTTTTGGCCGTTTTACGTTCATATCTAGCATCTTCAGTAGCATTTTTCTTGATGGAAGCAATTCCGTTCTCTGCAGCAGATTTACTAGTATAGGTTTCACTTGATAAAATAACCTGCCCGTTTTTTGCTTTTAATGTAAAATGATAGTCAGATCCTCCTTTATTTTTAAGTTCGAACATAATATTTAGTCTTTTTAGTTAAATTTTTACGTTTTTGTTAAATTTATATAAATAAATACAAAAAGAAAAATTATAATTGATCGAACTTAGGGTCTATATTCGTTAAAATAAAGAGAACAATACTAGGTGTTTGCATCTAAAGTGCTGAAAAAAAATACGTTAAAATTGTTAAAGGGATCAATCAATTCTTGTCATCAGATAACATTGATTCTAACTCGATTTACTTATTTAAATAAATCAAGCCCAGGAATGTTTGGCATCCCTTCTTTGGCAACAGCAGCCAATTCAGTTTCGTTAACTTCAGTTGCCCTTAAAATGGCTTTATTTAGTGTAACAATCAGATAGTCTTCCAATTGTTCTTTATCTTTTAAAAGTGACTCATCTATAGTTATACTTTTAATTTCCCGTTGCGCTGTTAAGGTGACTTTAAGCAGTTGATCGCTGCTATTTTCGTCGATCATAACTGTATGAAGTCTCTTTTTTGTTTCTTCTACTTTTTGTTGGGTTTCTTTGAGTTTTCCCATCATACCCATCATATCTCCGAACATAAGTGTTGTATTTAAGATTTTAGAGGCAAAATTAACCTTTCAGATCGGAATATTATCATGATTTTGTTCAAAATACGAATAACGACAAGCAAATACATTAATAACGCAAATGTGGTAAAATCAATAGAATAGAATAAATTCAGTCCTTTTAGCAGATTATATCCTTAGTTTCAGTTACTTTTGCAACTTCTCACATAATCAATGATCCTTTTGAAAGCAAAAAAGTTTAGTAAAACAGCAAAAAAAAAGCCAACGCAACTCGAAAAGCATGATGATCTTCGTGTTGATAACTATTTTTGGTTAAATAATCGTGAAGATGAAGAGGTACTAGCGTATTTGAAAGATGAAAACCAGTACTATGATGATATGACTGCGCATACCGAAGAATTTCAGTCTGTTTTATTTGAAGAAATGAAAGGGAGAATTAAAGAGGATGATGAGTCAGTACCCTATAAACTTAATGGCTATTGGTATATTACAAGATTTGAAAAAGGCAAAGGATATCCCATATACGCACGCAAGAAAGATACGTTAGACGCTAAAGAAGAAATTCTATTCGACTGTAATGTAGAAGCAGAAGGTTTCAGCTATTTTAAAATGACCGGTTTAAGTGTTAGCCCAGACAATAAGTTAATTGCATTTGGTGTCGACAGCGTTAGCAGGCGTAAATATGATATTCGAATTAAGAATTTAGAAACTGGAGAAATATACCCCGAAATCCTGAACTCGACTACAGGGGGGAGTACATGGGCTGCTGATAGCAAAACTTTGTTTTATACCAAAAAGGATAACGAAACGCTACGTTCTGATCGTATTTTTAGACACACGTTAGGCACTTCAACTTCTGAAGATGTCTTGGTGTATCACGAAAAAGACGATACTTTCTACACATTTGTATACAAAACAAAATCCAGAAAGTTCTTAGTTATTGGATCCAATAGCACACTTACCTCAGAATATAGAATTCTTAGAGCAGATAATCCTACAGGTGAGTTTACCATTTTTCAACCCAGAATTCGGGGTATGGAATATGGGATAGCCCATTACGATACTCATTTCTATGTGCTGACTAATGCAGATGATGCACTCAATTTTAAGGTGATGCAAGTTTCAGAAGAACATACGTCAAAAGAACATTGGAATGAGGTAATTCCACACCGTAAAGATGTTTTGATAGAAGATATAGATATTTTTAAAGACTATTTTGTAGTTAGTGAGCGCAAAAACGGACTTAATATCATAAATATTAGGCGGTGGGACAACACTGCTAATTATTATTTACCCTTTGATAACGAAACCTATACGGCTTATGTAAGTACCAATCCCGATTTTGATACAAAAATTCTTCGATATGCTTATAATTCTTTAACTACGCCTAATTCTGTTATCGATTTTGATATGGAAACAAAGCAGCAACAAGTTAAAAAAGAACAAGAGGTGCTAGGAGGTCAATTTGATAAGAATAATTACTTTTCTGAACGATTATGGGCTAATGCCAAGGATGGAACCAAGATCCCGATATCATTAGTATATAAAAAAGGATTACAAATGAATGGTGATAATCCGCTATTAGTATACGCCTATGGTTCTTACGGCTCTACTATAGATCCTTATTTTTCTTCCGTACGGCTAAGTTTATTAGATCGCGGGTTTATTTATGCCATAGCACATGTTCGAGGAGGGGAGTACCTGGGCAGAGCCTGGTACGAAGAAGGTAAACTTTTTAAAAAGAAAAATACATTTACCGATTTTATAGACTGTTCAACATTTCTAATCGAAAAGAAATATACTTCAGAAAAACATCTATATGCCATGGGTGGATCTGCAGGTGGCTTATTGATGGGGGCTATAGTAAATATGGCTCCACATTTATATAAGGGTATTGTTGCAGCCGTACCTTTTGTCGATGTAGTAACCACTATGTTAGACGAAAGTATACCTTTAACTACTGGAGAATATGACGAATGGGGAAATCCTAATGAAAAAGAGGATTATGACTACATGAAATCGTATTCGCCCTATGATAACGTAACAAAACAGCAATACCCAAATATGTTGGTAACTACCGGTTTGCATGATTCGCAAGTGCAATATTGGGAACCCGCAAAATGGGTGGCAAAATTAAGAGAGTTAAAGACCGATACTAATATTTTACTACTGCATACCAATATGGAAACCGGTCACGGCGGAGCTTCAGGAAGATTCGAAGCGCTCAAAGAAGTAGCTCAGGAGTATGCTTTTATATTAGATTTGGAAGGTATAAAAGAGTAATTCAAAAAATTAATGTAACTTCGTAGCGTTTTTGCAGTAATTTGTGATCCCCAAATTGTACTTCACAAATTCATAAAACAACAACTTATGAAAGAAAATATAAAGGCTTATAATAATGTTCTGGAACTTATAGGACAAACCCCCTTAGTCAAGCTGAACAGAATTATGAAGGATTATCCAGGTAATTACTATGCTAAAATAGAATCTTTTAATCCTGGACACTCTACCAAAGATAGAATCGCATTATATATTATTGAAGAAGCAGAGCGAAAAGGAATTCTAAAACCGGGTGATACGATTATAGAAACAACGAGTGGTAACACAGGTTTTAGTCTTGCCATGGTAAGTGTTATTAAAGGGTATGAGTGTATTCTCGCTGTGAGTTCAAAGTCTTCGAAAGACAAGATTGCAATGCTCAAAAATATGGGTGCAAAAGTATATGTTTGTCCTGCACATGTGAGTGCAGATGATCCCAGATCGTACTATCAAGTTGCGAAAAGGTTACACGAAGAAATCAAAGGCTCGGTGTATATTAATCAATATTTTAATGATTTAAATATCGACGCCCACTATAATTCTACAGGCCCAGAAATCTGGGAGCAAACCAATGGGCAATTAACGCATTTTGTAGCATGTTGCGGTACTGGAGGTACCATATCTGGAACGGCAAGATATTTAAAAGACCAAAACTCAGATATACGCGTAATGGGTATTGATGCTTACGGATCTGTTCTTAAAAAATATCATGAAACCAAAGAATTTGATAGCAACGAAATTTATCCGTATCGTATCGAGGGACTTGGTAAAAATTTAATTCCGACGGCAACAGATTTCGAGGTTATAGATCAATTTGAAAAAGTAAACGACGAAGACAGTGCTCATACCGCAAGAGAACTAGCAAAAACTGAAGGCTTGTTCTTAGGATATACAAGTGGTGCTGCCATCCAAGGGATTAAGCAGCTGGCCGCTCAGGATGTATTTGATGAATATAGTAATGTTATTGTTATTTTACCAGATCACGGATCCAGATATATGAGTAAGGTTTATAGTGACGATTGGATGATGGAACAAGGCTTTTTTGACAGTAAAAATGAAGCAGATGTTGCCAACAAAGTAGAATTTATTAAGTAAACTACCGTAGTCAAGCTCACGAGATATTCGTAGGAAACAATTTTCAGCTTCGAGACATACCTCGTGGTAATATATACCTATTGGCGGTATAAATAAAATGTCTGGATTTTATATAGAGAAGCTATTTTAAAAATTAGGAGAACAAATGAGTGTAAACTATTTTTGTTACATTTAAATTACCAGTAAGTTTTTGATTAATAGTTTTCTTCATAAATATATTTCTTTGTGTACATAGAGCAATCCTTGGTAGTATTCCTAACACTTTGGCTTTTTACTAACGGTAGCACCTGAATTATCATATTTTGTATAACATGCTTAAAATGTAAATTGCAGCGTTATAGTGGTGGTTTAAATTACAGAAAACCAGTAATTGAGATATGGATTGGGTCTACTTTTATCATGTAGGAATGATAAAATATGGCTTTATAAAAGTGAATTAGAATATAATTATGTCATCAAATCAATTTTACGTATTTTCGCACACTTAAAAGAAACAATTTTTGATAAATGAGAGATTTATTTGATAAAATTTATAAGGACAAAGGACCGTTAGGAAAATGGGCAGATCAAGCAGAAGGATATTTTGTTTTTCCAAAACTAGAGGGTCCGATATCAAATAGAATGAGGTTTCAAGGAAGAGAAGTTATAACCTGGAGTATCAATGACTATTTGGGTCTTGCCAATAAAGAAGAGGTTCGTAAGGTAGATGCAGATGCAGCTGCTGCTTATGGTTCTGCGTACCCTATGGGTGCGAGAATGATGAGTGGTCATACTGATTTGCATGAACAACTACAAAATGAACTTGCTGAGTTCGTGGATAAAGAAGCTGCCTATTTATTAAATTTTGGTTACCAGGGCATGGTTTCTACCATCGATGCTTTGGTAAGTAAAGATGATATTATCGTTTATGATGTAGATGCTCATGCGTGTATTATAGATGGTGTGCGATTACACCAGGGAAAACGTTACACTTATCGCCATAATGATATAGAAAGTATCGATAAAAACCTGATGAGAGCTACAAAAATGGCTGAAAAAACCGGAGGAGGTATCTTATTAATTTCTGAAGGTGTTTTTGGTATGCGTGGTGAACAAGGAAGGTTAAAAGAAATTGTAGCGTTAAAAGAAAAGTATAATTTCAGACTATTTGTAGACGATGCGCATGGTTTTGGTACGTTAGGTGCTACTGGCGCTGGTACAGGTGAAGAGCAAGGAATTCAGGACCAAATTGATGTGTATTTTGCAACGTTTGCAAAATCTATGGCAAGTACAGGAGCTTTTATTGCTGCCGATCAAGAAATCATCGATTATCTGAAATATAATCTGCGTTCTCAAATGTTTGCAAAATCGTTGCAGATGCAACTTGTTATTGGGGCACTCAAACGCTTAGATATGTTACGTACCATGCCAGAGTTAAAAGCGAAGCTTTGGGAGAATGTAAATGCGTTGCAAAATGGTCTTAGAGAACGTGGTTTTGATCTGGGAACAACTCAAAGTTGTGTCACTCCTGTGTATTTAAAGGGAAGTATTCCTGAGGCGATGGCCCTAGTAAAAGATTTAAGAGAAAATCATGGTATCTTTTGTTCTATTGTGGTGTATCCTGTAATACCTAAAGGATTGATTCTATTAAGGTTAATACCCACAGCATCTCATACTATTGAGGATATTAAAGAAACACTAACTGCATTTTCTGCCATACGAGAGCGGTTAGAAAATGGAACTTACAAAAAGATATCTGCAGCTGTAGCTGCAGCAATGGGTGAGTAGGGTATATCTCAACTTGTTAAAGTCTACAGTATTTTAATAAACAAAAGAGGTTCGATTGTTATATATAGCTAAATCAATATAAAATAACACAAATCTTCATATAAAAAACTTCGATGTAGCTGAGGCTACACCTGCGTTTTTTGCCTCAAACTCCAAGTTTTTTCTATATAAATCTTATATGTCATTTTATATTGATTTAGCTATAATTGAACTTTTTTTTGGGCTAAATTGTATAGCGGTAATTTACGACTATGTTATGTCAAATCTGCTATAAAATGGCCTAAAAGATGCAAAGTTGGTTTTCTTTGCTTTGAAGCCATAAATTATTGCATAGTTATAGCTACGGAATTATTTTTCAATGAAGTAGGAGGGAAAAATGAATAAGGAGATTTGTGTTTCTTTAAGATAGATTTGGGTATTAAAGCTCGCTAATATTTTTTCTAAACGTTCTTCTCTTCTTGTGTTGTTCGTGCTCATAACCGTTCCAAAGTGCCTGTATGGCTTTATTCTCTTCCAATTCAGGATTGGTTTCTACCATCTCGATACCATTACGTAAAAAAGCTTCATTCATTTCTTTAAAAATTAAAGCTGTAACTCCTTTGTTTTGATATTCAGGATCAACGCCTATAAGATAGAAAGCAGCGGTATCATTACGACGTTGTGCTTTAAGAATATGTAAAAATCGTAGCGGGTATACTTTTCCATTCATTTTTTTTAAAGCCTTTGAAAAAGAAGGCATTACGATCGAGAAAGCAATAAGTTTCCCGGTTTTATCGGCAATACACGTGATATACTCTGGGTTTAAGTAAGGCAGGTATTTTTTCTTATACATGTCAATTTGATATTGTTGTATAGGAACAAAAGTTTGCAAACTACTATACGTTTTGTTTAGCAAATCAAACATATCGTCTGCATATTTTAGAATTTCCTTACTTTTCTTGAATTTTAGTAACTTTAAACCGTATCGATCTTTAATAACCTGGGCAAATTTTTTGACTTTTTCTTTAGTTTCTTTAGGAACCTTAATCTTATATTCTACCCATGTAGCTGCAGGTTCGAAACCAAGTTTTTTCATATGATCTGCATAATACGGGTAGTTGTACCAGGTGATCATTGTATTTAGTTCTTCAAAACCTTTGATGAGTATTCCAGCTTTATCCATATTAGAAAATCCCACAGGCCCTTCGAGATACTCTAATTGGTGTTGTTTACCAAATTCTGAAACTTTGTGTAATAGCGCTTTTGTAACTTCAATATCATCGACAACATCAAACCATCCAAATCGAACTTTAGGTTTCTTTTGTTCATTTACTTCAATCCAATTAATAATTGCTGCGATACGACCTACAATTTCATCTCCTTTATAGGCCAAAAAATACTTTGCATCTGCATTTTTAAATACAGGATTCTTTTTCGGATCCATAACATCAACTTCTTCTTTGATGATAGAAGGAACATAATAAGGGGAATCTTTATATAAATGAAAAGGAAATTTAACAAATGTGGTTAAATCTCCTTTAGAAGTAATTTCTTTAATTGTAATCATACAGTTTCTCTAATACTTGACAAATATATGATCCTTTTGGCAAAAAAGGGGAACTGATTTAAATCAATTTATAGAAATGTGCCGATAACCTGGTGGTTTTAAGTTAAAAATCCTCAAGTTCTTTTTCAATCTCTTTATCGATATTGGGATCTTTTTCTTTATTTCTCTTGATTTTTTCTGCTTCTCTTTTTCTTTTCTTCTCTTCTTTAAGACGTTTTTTATCTTCTTTTTTTCGTCTCTTATCCTCGGCTTTTTTTATGCTCTCTTGCTCTTTTTGATATTCATCATATTGTGCATCGATATCGATTTCTTCTTTCTTTTGTTCTTTTTCTTCTTTCTTTTGTTCTTTTTCTTCTTTGGATTGATCTTCTGGTTTCGGTTTGTTTTCTATATCGAGATCCTGTTCCATCTTTTCAAGTTCTTTAAGTTGTCTATCCAAATCTTCAAGCTCTTGATCAACTCCTTTATCCTGTTCCATTTTATCGAGTTCGGCATCGATATCTTCAATCATCTTTGCTTTTTCTTTCTCGGCCTTTAAAGCAGCTTTTTCTGCTTCTCTAGCTTCTTTAGCTTCACGTTTCAAACGTCGAGCCTCTTCTTTTTTAAACTTTTTGCCTTCTTTCTTGTCAATTTTTTCTTGCTCAATTCGTTCTCGTTCTAAGCGCTCCTCTGTACGTTTTTCATCTAGGTCTCTTTCGAGTTCTTCTCTAAAACCATCATCCTCAAAGTCATTAATGAATGGAGTTTTGCCAGATTTCAGACTATCGGTTTCATTCTCCTCAAACTCCTCAAACGTTCCTTCTATATCTTCTTCACCTTCATTTTCTTCATTCTCTTCAATATCTTCTTCTTTAACACCACCTTCCAGACCAGGTTGCTCAATAATTTCATCTTTAGAATGCCAATCGAATCTATAAGAGGCTCCAAAACTTAGCGTCCATACAGAAGGTGTATCCTTAAAATTGAAAGCTAGATTGGTGTCGAACTGTAAGTCTTTGTCAAATAAGTATGCCCCTCCTAATCGCATAATATTGTCACTGTAGAAGTCACTTTTTTGCACTTGATATTCTAAAAAGCCAGCCCATTTATCATTTATGGTATGAGTAGCAGTCAAGATAAGACCCAGTGCCGGATTTTCTGTAGTAATTTTATCAATGATAATATTAGTAACAAAAGCCCAGTTACCACCATAATTAGTTGTCCAATTGTTTTGTGTGGCGATTACAAAAATTGGACTAATACTTTGGTCTTCAGGAAACGTAAATGGATTATCTGAACTAATAAAATTAACACCAGCATAGGCCGAAACCGCTGGGATTAAGGTCTTCCATTTAAATCTATGGTGCTCTTTCCAGCTTTTTAAGCTAGCGTATGTCGAATCTTCTTTTTTGGGTTTCTTATACGGATCATATATTAAATATTTGGCTCCCAGAGTATTAACTTCGAAATCACTTCTATTAATTTTTTGTTCATTAGCCCCTACGACCTGCCTTACACCGTCAGCTCTAAATCGACCATTCAATCTAATTTCTAATTGTTCGATTAAAAGGCCATATCGCACTGCATAATCAAAATTGAAGACGTTAGTTTTGGTATTAAAAATATTATGTTTTTCTTTTCCGAAACCAAAACCGCCTTCTATCTGTAATACATTGTTGCCAACAGAAAAGGCTCCCTGAGAGGTACCGGGTCTGTTAGAATTGATCTTATCGGTATACTGAGCAGAGGCTGTAACCCCCAATAGAAAAATGGATACCAATAGCAGAATAGATTTAGGGCTCATATTCAATATATTTGGTTCAAATATAGCAGATTTTATCATTTTTTTAGGATTGTCTACCGGTAATTGTGTATAGAGTTCCTTATTTTTGAAAAAAAAGGACATGCAAGAAGCTTCTTTACAAGGGGTGTTGAAAGTAATTCTCATTATTCTGTTACTATATTACGGTCTCAAAATAGTAACGCGATTATTTGGTCCTCTATTGCTTAGATATGTCACAAAGAAAGCGGGAGAAAAGTTTCAACAGCAGTTTAACCAATATCAACAACCCGACCAAACTCAAGAAGGTGATGTTTCTATCCATAAAAAGTCTAAAAAAAAGGCAACCAATAAGGATGTAGGGGAGTATATCGATTTTGAAGAATTAGACTAGTCTACTATCCTACTAGTGTAACATAGCCCTGCTTAGTCCTAATAAGTTCAGAAGTTATCATTTAAAAATTTTTCAGGATTTGTAAAGAAGTTACTTATATTTTTTAATTTGCCGCCTCATTAAGTAAATGCACACTATTCATGTCTTTAGTAAAAAGATTCTTACCTCACCTATTCGTTATATTGGGCTTTATCATTATTTCGCTCTTGTATTTTAATCCTGTATTAAGCGGTAAAGTTTTGTATCAGAATGATATCAAACTTTATGAAAGCATGGCAAAACAACAGAATGAGTACAGAGAAAAAACAGGTAAAGAAACCTATTGGAACAATGCTGCTTTTGGAGGTATGCCAACTTATCAAATAGGGGCCAGATTTCCTCATGATTATATGGATAAACTGGATCGACTCATTCGGTTTTTACCTAGACCTGCTGATTACTTGTTTTTATATTTAATGAGTTTTTATGTGCTCATGTTAGTGATGCGAATACCCTGGAAACTAGGTGTTATTGGAGCTTTGGCGTTTGGATTTTCGACGTATTTAATTATTATAATTGGTGTTGGTCATAACTCAAAAGCGCATGCGATTGCTTATTTTCCATTAGTTATTGCAGGGATTATTATGGTGTTTCAGAAACGATATTTGTGGGGATCAATACTTACGGCATTAGCTATGGGATTAGAAATACAGGCTAATCACTATCAAATGACTTATTATCTAGGGCTTTTGGTTTTTGTTTTAGGCGTTTGTTATCTTATTGACGCTTATAAGAAGAAAGAACTATCTCATTTTTTTAAATCCGTCGGATTTCTAATCGCAGCCGTTATGTTAGGACTGGCAACAAATGCCACAACACTACTTTCGACTTCAGAATATGTAGATACCAGTATTCGCGGTAAAAATTATTTGGCTGATGAAACGACTCGAGCCTCAGAAAAAGATGGCTTAGGCTATGACTACATCACAGAATATAGCTACGGAAAATTGGAATCTTTAAATCTATTTATCCCTAAGTTAATGGGGGTGGGCAGAGCATCTGATCTAGGCAACGACTCTGCATTTTATCAAAAATTAATTTCACTTGGTCAATCGCCAGAACAAGCGAATTATTACGCTCAAGGTACACCTTTGTACTGGGGAGCACAACCTTTTGTAGAAGCTCCTCCATATTTAGGAATTACCGTAGTATTTTTGGCGTTACTGGGGTTATTATTAGTGCGGGGCAGGCTTCGATGGTGGTTATTAGGCGGAATTATTTTGTCTTTAATATTGAGTTGGGGGAAAAATTTTGAGTTTTTTACTCGTTTTTTTATCGACTATGTACCTTTATACAATAAATTTAGAGCAGTATCAAGTATTCAGGTTATTTTGGAGTTGGTGGTGCCTATTGCTGCTGTTTTTGGGCTATATAAAATAATGAGTAAGGACATTACATTTGATGAAAAAAAGAAAAAGTTCTTGATTTCTTTTGGTGTTTTTGCAGGCCTATGTTTATTGTTTCTTCTATTTGGAGGCAGTTTGTTTAGTTTTAAATCACCTTCAGAAATTCAGCTAGAAATAGAACAGCCTATGATTTTTGATGCCATTAAAGAAGATCGCATCACCCTTTTAAAACGTGATAGCCTCAGGTCGCTGATATATATAGTGTTACTAGGAGGGGTATTATGGTTGCTACTTAAGAAGAAACTTTCTGAAAATGTTACACTGATAGGTGTTGCCGTATTAATTTTGCTGGATTTAGTATCGGTCGATAGGCGAAGTGTAAATGAAGACGGTTTTATTTCTAAAAGAAAATATAGAACATTTTTTCAACCCACAAAGGTTGATCTTCAAATTATGAAAGATGATTCGTATTACAGAGTATTAGATCAGGCACGAGGTTTTAATAATTCACATACCAACTATTTTTTTAATTCGATCAACGGATATACTGCAGTTCGACCTAGAAAAATGGAAGATGTTTATTTTGGGCATGTAGCCAAGGGCAATCTTGAAGTACTAAACATGCTTAACGTGAAGTATATTATACAACGTAATAAAGAAGGAAACCTCGAAGCACAAATAAATCCTGCTGCCAATGGTCCTGCCTGGTTTGTAGAAGATATTCTATATGTTGATGATTATACATCAGAATTTGAAGCTTTAAAGGATATAAAATCAAAGCAAACTGCAGTAATTCGAAAAGACTATAAAAACGAAATCGGACAGCTTGATGTACAGAAAGACAGTATTTCGACGATTGCCATCTCTAAAACCACTCCAGACCACCTGGCGTATAATGTGTATGCCGCTCGACCCGGTTTTGTGGTTTTTGCTGAGACGTATTATGCAGATGGTTGGAAGGCTTATATTGACAATAAAGAACAGCGCATTTATCCGGTGAATTACATGCTTCGAGGTCTGGTAGTCCCACAAGGAAAACATACGATTGAGTTTAAATTTGAGCCCAAAGTTGTGCAAACTGGTAGTATGATTACACTTACCAGCTCTATTTTTTTATTACTACTGATCGTCGCAGGGCTATTTTATCAATACAGAAAGAATAACGGAGTACTATTTTTACCAAACAAAGAGAAGTAGTCATTATTTTGAAAGTGCTAATCATTACATACTATTGGCCTCCTGCAGGTGGTCCCGGGGTACAACGGTGGTTGGCTTTTGTAAAGTACTTTCGAGAATTTGGTATAGAGCCCATCGTATATGTTCCAGAGAACCCGACTTATGCTTTAAAAGATGATTCCTTTACAGATAAAATTCCGGAGGGAATAACAGTACTTAAACAACCCATATTTGAACCTTACAAGGTTGCTGAAGTTTTTTCAAAGAAAGACACTAGAACGATCAGTAAAGGCATTATTGCAGGTAAGGCAAAACAGTCTTGGATTCAAAAACTTTTATTATATATTCGAGGTAATTTCTTTATACCCGATGCTCGCAAATATTGGGTCAAACCCTCGGTAACGTATTTGAAAACGTATCTTTTGCAGCACCCTGTAGATCTGGTGATTACAACAGGTCCGCCCCATAGTGTGCATTTAATCGGCATGCACCTTAAAAAAGAGTTGAATATCAAGTGGATTACCGATTTTAGAGATCCATGGACAACTATTGGGTATCACAATAAATTGAAACTAACTAAAAAGTCAGCACAAAAACATAAAAACTTAGAGAAGCAAGTCCTGTATTCAGCAGATCATATTGTGGTGACTAGCTATACCACAAAAAAAGAATTTCTAGAGCTTACTCATCGTCCTATCACCGTTGTGACCAATGGATATGACGAAGAAGGGGTGCCAATAAAACAACTAGATTCAAAGTTTACCATATCTCATATTGGTTCTCTGCTCTCTGGTCGAGATCCTAAAAATTTATGGAAAGCACTAAATGAATTAACACAGGAAAATGAATCCTTTGCCAACGCATTTACATTACAATTGGTAGGTGCGGTAAGTGATGATGTAATTTCTTCGATCAAAGAAGCAGGATTACATAGTTTTCTTGACCTTAAAGGCTATGTTTCGCATAGAGAAGCACTACAAATACAAAGAAGTTCTCAGGTTCTTTTACTCATCGAAATTGATAGTGCTGCCACGAAATGTATAATTCCGGGGAAATTATTTGAATATATGGCAGCCAAAAGACCTATCTTAGCCCTAGGGCCAAAAGATGCAGATATTGCCAGGTTAATCAAAGAAACAAATGCGGGTTGTTTTTTTGAATATCAAGAGTACACTCGTATAAAAGACAAAATACTACATTACTTTACATATTTTCAGGAAGAAAGATTGCACACCGAAATTCAGGGAATAGAAAAGTTTAGTAGGAGAGCATTAACTAAGCATATGTGTGAAATTATTAGGAGTGTTTGAGTTATTTGATAGCCAGCAAATTAAGTCATCAAAAATTATATGATTGGTATCGCCAAAGAGTATATGATACCCTGAGGCTTACCTTGAAATTGAAAAATTGTCTTCAACAAATGTCTCTGTTATGGGAATTGTAGCAAATCAGTCAATACGAAACGTTATTATTACGTGTTTAGGTTTTGGAATAGGTGCTGTAAATACGTTATTCCTATTTACCAATTTTATGGATGAGCAGCATTATGGTTTGGTTACGTATTTGATTTCAGCTTCAAATTTGATTTGGCCCTTAATGGCGTTTGGAACTCATAATACGCTGGTTAAATTTTTTTCTTCGTATACTGATAAAAATCAACAAGATAAGTTCTTAACCCAAATGTTGGTGTTACCCTTTTTATTTTCAATACTACTAGGAGGGATCGGACTCTTATTTTATACTTCGATTTTAACGCTAGTTAGTGCCGATAATGAAATTGAAGCTCCGTATGTTTGGACAATTTTTGTATTAGCATTTGCTGTCACTTATTTTGAGGTGTTTTTTTCATTATCAAAAGTAAAACTCAAAAGCGTTTTCGGGAATATTATGAAAGAAGTGTTTTTAAGAGCAGGTATTAGTATACTATTGCTTCTTTTGTATTATGAGGTGTTATCTGTAAATCAATTCATATACAGTTTGGTCATACTGTATGTTTTAAGAACCCTTATTATGAAAATCTACGCATTCAGTTTGCATAGTTTTGTTCTAAAGCTATCCTTGCCCAATAATTATGTAGCTGTATTTAAGTACACTTTTTTAATTGTAATAGCAGGATCTGTAGCTTCTATATTACTAGATTTAGACAAAGTAATGATCGAGGCGTTTCTTCCCATAGAAAATGTAGCCAAATATGGTGTATGCGCATACATGGCAAGTGTGATCATCATCCCTTCGCGAGCGATGCACCAAATAACATATCCGCTAACCGCTCAATTACTTAATGAAAAATCATTTGATCAATTAAAAAACCTGTATAAAAAAAGTTCAATAAACCTATTTATATTAAGTGGGATGCTATTTGTACTCGTGGTGTGTAATGTAACGACATTGTTCGAGATAATTCCCGATGAGTATGAATTATTTATTTGGGTTGTTGTTCTTATCGGAGTTACGAAATTAGTTGAAAATCTTATCGGAAATAACAACGCTATCCTTTACAATTCAGAGTACTATCGTATCGTGTTGTATATAGGGGTAGGAATGGTGGTTCTATCAGTAGTTTTAAATGTTCTCTGCATTCAATGGTATGGTGTTACAGGAGCAGCTATAGCTACTTTTGCTGCGGTGATTCTTTATAATGTTCTAAAATTATGGATTGTGTATTCAAAATTTGGTATACATCCATTTTCCAAAAAAACACTTTTAGTGGTGCTTCTACTTTTTGTTTTCACCTTCGGATTTTATTTTTGGAATTTTAGCTTTCATCCTCTAGTAAGTATCACCTTAAAAAGTGGTCTTATTATTGGTCTCTATATTGCGGTAATATATTTTCTAAGAATCTCACCCGAAATTAATACTATAGCCAAATCGATCTTAAGCGGTAAATAAACTTAAGTAGGAATCTGGAAGGTATTCGTAATCAACAATCAGCCCTCGACTCCGCTATACAAGACAGGCGAAAGTAAAAGAATACTATCCAACCCGCTTTATAGATATGACTTTTTAATTGTAATGTATACTATGATAAAGAAAATCCCCCGAGGTGTCTAAACATCTTCTCAAGGGGATTTTCCAACTAACCAACCAAAAATAAATTCTATCTATTGTTATTAACTTCTGCTTCTTGCGCTGCGTGCACGATTATTACTCGATCTTGTACTAGTTGAGCTTGAATACCCTCTAGAAGAACTACCTCTTTGTTTACTCACAGTTGCTCTTGAAGAAGTTCTTGCTTTATTTGTGCTATATCGATTCGTGCTCGAACGTTTCGTTACGTTTCCAGAACGGGTTCTACTGGTACTTTTAGGTTTCACACTATTAGATGATCTATTAGCTACAGTATTTCTGCTTCTTTGCGAACTTTGCGTTCTTTGCTTTGGTCTCGTAGTACTTGAATTTCTGCTGTAGTTTATACTACTAGGACTCTTAGATCTACTGGTTACTCTATTGCCAGAGCGTTGTGAACTAGGTGCTTTTTGTCTTGTTGAGGTACTTCTGCTACTGTTTTGTACTCTTCCTTTAGACTGAACAGTTCTACTAGTCGTTCTTGTTCTTGTAGTTGGCGTTGCCGAACGTGATCTCGTTACGCTTCTAGTAGTGCTTACCGTATTATTTCGAGTACCATTGCTCTTATAAGCACCATTAGATCTGCTTCTTGAAGTACTTCTGGCTCCGTACATATTTGAAGATGACCTACTTCGAGTCATGGTAGCATAGTTACGATCATTTCTTTTATACATTTGTGTTCTATGATCTCTGGTTCTATAGTGTAAAGCTCTTGCGTTAGAAACTCTGTACCCTCTATTAAAATTAGTTACTCTTTGATTGGGTCTAAAATAATGCCTACTTCTATAGGGGCGCTGATAATATCCATTGTAATAATTATTTCTAAATACAGTATATGAGCATCTATATGGATTATAGAATCGACGATATGGTCTATTATATACAATACATCTGCTTACCACTGGTACTGTAAAATAGGTATGAAAAGGTCTATATACATAATATCTATTAACAGGATTGATAAAACCAGTATAATTAATAAAGTGTCCGTAATTGTTATAGTGAACATATAATCCACCAACTCTAGCTACTCGACCCCATCGATTATAACTAATAAAAACATCACCTGCTTGTATAATTCTTCCAAAATGATCATAAAAAATAGGAACATTTTCTATTTGTACAACAGCTCCATAATCATCATACTGAACAAAAGGATCATAATTATATCCTGAATTAAAACTGATGTTTACCCCAGGAGCATTAACTCCTATGTGTACACCATTTCTTCTACCATTAAGATAAAAGTCAAACTGCCCATCTGCAAATACTGAAAAATCAATACCTCCTTCAGTAAAAATAAAGGACCTTCCGTTATTAAAATAACGAGTAGAGTTTTCTGCATTTAGGGTAGATGCACTTGTGATAAAAGTTGCTAATAATAAGCCTGTAACAAGTAAAACAACATTTTTCATAATACGTGATTTAGAAGAAACATAAAACATGTTTCTGATGTTCTCTTTATCAATATCAAGCAGCGTGCCATAAATTTAAAAAATTGAAAATCAATTAACTATGAATTTGTTATCCCCGCAAGGTTGCCCGAAAATAGTCTACTACAACGCTTAATCTAAAATTAATGTACCTAAATTTGAATAGATTTCTACTTTATGAAACATAGCATTCATGATTTGTACTATTTATCTCAATTTCGAGTTATGTACTCAAGAAGATCAATACGTAAATTTCAAAATTTTTTGAGATGCATATTTGAGAATGAAGTTGAACCATCTCAATTACGTTATTCGTTTAATTTGAATCCATTAAACTACTATCGATATAGATTTGCTCGTTTTATTAAAGTATACATGTATATTATAAGTAAGGAGGAACCTGAAAATCCTTTAAAGAGTAAGGAGAATTTATTTATTTTTAAATTATGTTAAAAAGTGTTTTAAAAATTGAAGGTGTGACCGTATTAAAAAGAAAAGACAAATTTGCTGTAAAAGCAGGATCTTGTGCGGATGATGCTTGGGAATACGGATCTCGTATGGAAAGAATTCTAGGAGCAGATGATTATGATGCAACTGAATGGTTTTATTCCAATTTTTGTGAATAAATATCATAAACGAATTGGGGTTGTTATAGCAACCCCAATATTAAATTATTCTATAACATATTTGAGAAACAAGTTTCGAGTAATTTTTGAATTTTACTCATAGTTCCATTATACTTATTTCGTGGTTATTTTTTCTTTCAAATAGTTCCCGGTATACGAATTTTTATGGTTTGCAACTTCTTCCGGAGTGCCTTCAGCAACAATATTTCCTCCTTGTTTGCCACCTTCTGGACCAAGATCTATAACGTGATCTGCACATTTGATTAAATCTAAGTTATGTTCGATAACTACAATAGAGTGCCCTTTATCAATAAGTTCATTAAAAGATGTCAACAGTTTTTGTATATCATGAAAATGAAGTCCGGTAGTAGGCTCATCAAAAATAAATAGTGCTTTGTCTTTTGTATTTCCCTTTACCAAGAAAGAAGCAAGCTTTATTCGTTGTGCCTCGCCACCAGAAAGGGTAGAAGAGCTTTGTCCTAGCTGTACATATCCCAAACCAACATCCTGTAAGGGTTGTAATTTTTTTCTAATCTTAGTTTGATGATGTAAGGTAAAGAAATCAATAGCATTATCAATTGTCATGGTTAGTATGTCATGAATATTCTTATCATGAAATGTAACCTCAAGTACATCTTTCTTAAAACGTTTGCCACCACAGGTTTCACATTCTAGATGTACATCTGCCATAAATTGCATCTCTATGGTAACTTCTCCTTCACCTTTGCAAGTTTCGCAGCGACCACCATCTACATTAAATGAAAAATGCTTCGATTTATAGTTGCGAATACTTGAAAGTTTTTGATTAGCAAAAAGACTTCGTATATCGTCGTACGCCTTAATATACGTTACGGGATTAGATCGCGAAGATCTTCCAATGGGGTTTTGATCTACAAATTCAACGTGCTTTATATTGCTGTACTTTCCTTTAAGTTCAGTAAATTGTCCTGCTTTTTCGCCGTATCCTCCCAGTTTTTTAACTACTGACGGATATATGATTTTTTTGACCAATGTACTTTTTCCACTACCCGAAACACCAGTTATAGCCGTGAAAACTCCTAGAGGAATCTTAACATCAATATTGTTCAGGTTATTTTCGCGAGCACCTATAATGTTGAGATAATAGGATGAAGTTCTTCTAATTTCTGGAATTTTTATGGCCAGCTCACCATTAAGATATTTTGCGGTAAGCGATTCAGCTTTTAATATTTCTTCGTAAGTTCCTGTGGCAACTACATGCCCGCCTAGTGTCCCAGCTTCGGGGCCTATATCGATAATTTCATCGGCAGCTTTCATAATATCTTCATCATGTTCTACGACAATGACTGTATTCCCCAAATCGCGTAAGGATTCTAGTACTTTTATTAGTTTTTCTGTATCCTTTGGATGCAGTCCTATGCTAGGCTCATCCAAAATATACATAGAACCTACCAAGCTACTTCCTAGTGAAGTTGCTAGGTTTATTCGTTGTGATTCTCCACCAGACAACGTATTTGATTTACGATTGAGCGTTAAATAGTCCAATCCCACATTTTGTAAAAATTGCAGTCTACTGGTAATTTCTTTTAACAATCTTTTTGCGATTTTTGCATCGTATTCAGAAAGTTTGAGGTTCTTAAAAAATTCAGCTAAATCATTAAGCGGTTTCTCAACCAGATCTGTAAGTGTAGCCTCGTTGATTTTTACATAGTTCGCTTCTTTTCGCAATCGTTTTCCTTTACAGCTGGTACATTTAGTTTTACCGCGATATCGAGAAAGCATTACCCGGTTCTGAATTTTATAGGCTTTGGATTCTAATTCTTTAAAAAAACTGTCAATTCCGGTGAAAAAACCATTTCCTGCCCATAACAGTTCTTTTTGTTCCTCTGAAAGTTCAAAATACGGTTTATGGATAGGGAAATCAAATTTGTAGGCATTATTCACGAGTTGGTCTTTGTACCATCCCATACTATCGCCTTTCCAGGGAAAAACTGCGCCTTCATAAATACTTAAAGCCGTGTTAGGAATCACCAGGTCTGCGTCAATACCAATAACATCACCGTAACCTTCGCATACGGGACAAGCTCCATAAGGATTATTAAAACTGAAGAGATGTACATTCGGTTCTAAAAACGTTATGCCGTCTAGCTCGAATTTATTACTAAACTGACGTTGCTTACCCGTCTTTAGCGTTTCTATGAAACAGGTTCCTTTGCCCTCGAAAAAAGCAGCATCGGCAGCATCGGCCAAACGATTATAAAAATCTTCGTCATCTCTTTTAATGATACGATCTATAACCAGGTACGGGGTATCTGTCTTCTTTATAACAGCTTCTTCGATCCTTAAGATCGTATCGTTTACTTTGATACGGGCAAAACCCTGTTGTTGTAATACTTGTAATTTTCCTTCAATCGTACGACCCTTTTCAACGAAAATTGGTGAGAGTAACAGTAGTTTTTCTCCCTCTTCAAAAGATTTTATGTACTCGATCACATCAGTTACCCTATCTTTTTTAACTTGATTTCCAGAAATTGGAGAGTATGTTTTTCCAATCCTGGCAAAAAGAAGCTTCAAATAGTCATAGATTTCTGTCGTTGTACCCACAGTCGATCTGGGATTGGTAGAATTCACCTTTTGTTCTATTGCTATCGCAGGTGCTATACCTTTAATAAAGTCAACCTTAGGTTTGTTAAGTCGACCCAAAAACTGTCTGGCATATGAAGACAGACTCTCAACATATCTTCGTTGTCCCTCGGCATACAGGGTATCAAATGCCAAACTGGATTTTCCAGATCCCGATAATCCTGTGATCACAATTAATTTGTTTCGAGGGATAACAGCATCCAAGTTTTTGAGATTGTGAAGCTTGGCGCCTTTTATGATAATATTCTTCTTAGAATCTAGTGCAGTAATATCTTGAATCATGGTCATAATGCGGTAAGAGCGTAAAGATAATAATTACAAAATAAGTTTGATAATCTATTGATAATGAAAGTATAGTTAAAAAAATTAACAAAAAAATGTTTGTTTTTAAATGATAGTTATTATATTAGCCCCTCGAAATCAAACCAATTAAACAGTAACGCCTATAGCATACCTTTACTTTTTAAGTTTAACATAGCCCGAGCCCCAAGCTTGTTGGTACTAAAATTAAGTATAAGGTATGAAAGATTACACTGTTGCAGACGCTGTTTTGGTAAATAACTACATTAAAGGAGACGAAAGTGCTTTATCTGTTCTCATCGAACGACACAAACAACGTATTTATAGTTTTATTTATTCGAAAGTATTTGATAGAGATGTATCAGAAGATATATTTCAAGATACCTTTATTAAAGTAATTCGTACGTTGAAAAACGGAAAGTATAACGAAGAAGGAAAATTTCTTCCTTGGGTTATGCGTATTGCTCACAATTTGGTGATTGATCACTTTAGAAAAGGAAATCGTATGCCAAAATTTGAAGATAATGGTGAATTTAGTATTTTTTCAGTAATAAGTGATGGAAACTTAAATGCAGAACGACGAATTATTAAAGATCAAGTTGAAGAAGATCTACGTAATTTGATTCAAGAGTTACCAGATGATCAAAGAGAAGTACTTATCATGCGAATGTATAGAGATATGAGTTTTAAAGAAATATCTGATAAAACTGGAGTAAGTATCAATACAGCTCTGGGTAGAATGCGTTACGCGCTTATTAATCTTCGAAAGGTAATTGAAAAGAATAACATAGTTTTAACAAATTAATAACACAAAAGTATAATAATAAATAATTTATGCCGTTATTATCTTATAACAATCAAAATTATAAGATTATTAATATGGCAAAATTTTACTTTAAATCTTCACACAAAGAAGAACAACATTCGGTACCAAGTAGAAGAACAATAGATTTTCTTCTCAACTATTCAAAATCGTTGAAAGTTACAAAATATCAAAGCTTAACGTTTGAGACGATTTTAAACTAAACTTAAAATAAGGACCTATTTTTTTATAGGTCCTTTTGATTTTTCATAGGCTTTTATTACCGTTTTTCTACCAATAGTTTTGGTGATAACATCTTTATCAAGATTCCATCCTCGAGCCGGAGAATATTCTCTTCCATACCAAATAATTTGAAGATGTAAATCATTCCATAATTCCTTCGGAAATAGACGTTTGGCATCTTTTTCGGTTTGCGTAACATTTTTTCCATTACTAAATCCCCAGCGATACATTAATCTGTGAATGTGCGTATCAACAGGAAATGCTGGAACTCCAAAAGCTTGAGACATGACTACACTCGCCGTTTTGTGTCCTACCGCCGGTAAGGATTCTAAAGCTTCAAAACTTTGCGGTACCTCACCATTATAGGTGTCGATTAGAATTTGTGACAAGCCATGAATGCCTTTAGATTTCATAGGACTTAGACCAACAGGTTTGATAATTTCTCGAATTTCTTCTACAGACAGTTTCACCATGGCATAAGGATTATCTGCTCTTTCAAAAAGTAACGGGGTAATTTGATTAACACGTACGTCGGTACTTTGAGCGCTCATTAATACGGCAATCAATAACGTGTAAGGATCTTTATGATCTAATGGAACAGGGATACTCGGGTACAATTCCTGTAGCGTTTTAATAGTAAAATCTATTTTTTCTTGTTTCGTCATGTAGCCTCAATAATTTTGCACTAATGTATTAAATAAAATTAGGATTGTCTGTTTGACCGGGATTGTGCATTAGAATTTCGTAATGAGGGTTGATACATACATCTTGACTATGCTTATTGTGACATACTATTATTGATTTTTAACCTTATGGTAATGTTACGAACACTCAAAATATAATTACAAAAAAAATATAAAGTTTATAGAGCAGTAGTTATTTTGTTTTACCTTTGATAATAAAAATTAAACAAAATATAATTTAAATAAATTACAGTTCTATGACAACATTAAAAGAAGGAGATAAGGCTCCTAATTTTGAAGCCCTTGATCAGGATGGAAATAAAATTACTTTGAGCGATTATAAAGGAAAGAAGTTGGTAATATTTTTCTATCCCAAGGCGAGTACACCAGGTTGCACGGCCGAGGCTTGTAATTTAAAGGATAATTATCAAACATTTCAAAAAGAGGGATATGAGATTATAGGTGTGAGTGCTGACAGTGCCAAACGACAACAAAATTTTAAAAATAAGTACGACTTACCCTATCCTTTACTAGCAGACGAAGATAAAAAAGTGATAGAGGCCTTTGGTGTTTGGGGACCCAAAAAATTTATGGGTAAAGAATATGATGGGATTCATAGAACTACTTTTGTTATCGATGAAAATGGAGTAATTTCTGAAGTTATTTCAAAAGTAAAGACAAAAGATCATGCTGCGCAAATCTTGTAAAGTACTATGTTGTGCATTTTAAAAGTTATCATAAAGAAAATCTAGAATTACGGATTTTGAATTAAATTCTAATACGATCTTACTAAAAAAGCTCGGAATTAAAGAACCCCGAGCTTTTTATATGTAAATATTTGTCTTTTATCGTTTAACAGTTTCTTCTTCGGGAGCTTTGTATCCAAAAAAGTTATTTTCTTTGATCATTTCGGGTACCAGTTCTGGTAATTGATCTTCCCATCCTGTCTCCCCATCTTGAATTTTCTGTAAAACCTCTCTAGAAAAAATATCCATCACGCTGGCATCGTAATCGGTAATATCAACCAGTTTACCGTTATATTTAAAGAATTTATAGAGCTCTTTCATTCTTGGGTGTACCTTTAAATTATCACTATTGGTAACTTCGTCGGTTTCCTGGTCGTGTAGCGGATACAAATATACTTTCAGATCTTTAAAGAATAGTTTTCCAAATGCTTCGAGAATACCACCACTCAAATGTCTGTAGTATTTTTCATCAAAAATATCGACAAGGTTGTTTACACCCATAGCCAACGCCATTCGTTCTTTGGTGTAATTAGAGAAATACTCGACTACTCGATAATATTCCTTAAAATTAGATATCATCACAGTTTGTCCCAAAGAGCATAAAAGCCTTGCTCTCGCCATAAAGTCCTCTTCATCTATTTCGCCTTCTGCTCTTAAATTCGAAAGTGTAATCTCAAAAATAACAACGGTTTTGTTCTTATTTACTTTGTTTTCATTTAAAAACATATTAAGAGACGACTTGTAAATATCCATATTTACTTTGGTCACCGGTCTAAAACTTCCGCGAAGCGCCAGAATATTTTTTTTGTATAAAATTGCAGCAGGTAAAATATTATTGCCATCGGGACCAAACATTACAGCTTCGGTCATACCATTTTTAACCAGTTGTAAGCTCATTAAACGATTATCAACTTTGGTAAATCTAGGACCCGAAAAGTTGATCGTATCTATTTCTATTTGATCCTTATCTAAGTGATCATATAAGTATCGCAATAATTTTTTAGGATTGTCATATTTGTAATACGCTCCGTAGATGAGATTAACACCTAATATACCCAATGTCATTTGTTGCAATTTCGCATCGTTTTCATGAAAAC
Organism: Aquimarina sp. U1-2; assembly: GCF_017897595.1. Classification (GTDB taxonomy): domain Bacteria; phylum Bacteroidota; class Bacteroidia; order Flavobacteriales; family Flavobacteriaceae; genus Aquimarina. The sequence goes on along the minus strand of NZ_JAGKIK010000007.1, from coordinate 120,312 downwards.
GAATATGCAGTGTAATTTCATTATACGCTTCGTTAGGAACGGTTTGATATCGTATACCCACCCATCCATGACCTTTGTATTTTTTTGCAAAGTCAATAGTGGCAACGGTATTGGCGTAACTAAAAAATAGTTTATTAGGATGTTTTTCTCTTGAAATTCGTTGTTCTATCAGGTTAACCTCATGCTTAAGCATCTTTTTTAACCTTGCTTCAGTTACATAGCGTTTGTCATTTTCTATGCCATAAATGGCATCACTAAAATCTTTATCATAGGCGCTCATGGCCTTTGCAATGGTTCCAGAGGCACCGCCCGCTCTAAAAAAATTACGAACAGTCTCCTGACCTGCACCAATTTCTGCAAAGGTACCGTAGATGTTCTGATTGAGATTAATACGTAAAGCTTTACTCTTTATCGAGGGAACAGATTCAAATTCTTTATCTCCCATTATCGTAATAGGCATAGTAAAAAGGGCTTTTTTTGTTTATTGGCACCGCCAAAGAGTATAATACCCTAAGCTTGCCTCGAAATTGAAAAATTGATTTCAACGAATTCCTCGTGGGTTTGCCCCGAGGTAGTTAACCGTAAAGGTACTAATACCGTAAGTATTAAAAAAGGAAGAAAGTAAATTTCTCTATGCATTTCATATCTTTAAAATAATTAGGAAATCTAAGTATTTTTTGACAAGAAAATATAGTTACATTTGTGATGTAACTATTTATTATGGAAATCACATTTTTGGGTACGGGTACTTCACAAGGTGTTCCCATTATAGGAAGCAAACATCCTGTTTGCCAAAGTGACGACCCAAAAGATAAGCGACTTCGGGTGTCGGTACTTATATCGTGGAATGAATTTACCTATGTGATTGATTGTGGCCCCGATTTTAGGCAGCAAATGCTCGCTAATCAAGTGTCTAGAATTGATGGGATCGTTTTCACCCATGAGCACGCAGATCATACGATGGGCATGGATGATATTCGTCCGTTTTTTTTCCGACAGGGGGATATTCCAGTGTATGCCCATAAAAGAGTACTAAAAGCGCTAAGAAAAAGGTTTGACTATATTTTTTCATCAGAAAACAAGTATCCTGGTGCCCCAAGTGTTATTGAACATGAGTTAACAAATTCACCTTTCATTCTCGGAAATTTAGAAGTCATTCCTATAAATACGATGCATAATCGATTGCAGGTTTTTGGTTTTAGATTTCAAGATTTTGCTTATTTAACTGATGTAAAAACTGTTGAAGACGAAGAAAAGTCGAAGTTATTAGGAGTTCAGGTTTTGGTGGTCAATGCCTTGAGAATCGAACCGCATCATTCTCATTTCAATTTAGAAGAAGCCCTCGAATTTATTGATGAAATAAAACCTAAAAGAGCGTATCTTACTCATATTAGTCATTTATTAGGTTTTCATGCTGAAGTCGAAAAAACACTACCTGATCATGTTTTTATTGCTTACGATAATTTAAAAATTACAATATAAGTTCATGTCATACTTAGAAAAATATTTCAAAGGTGAAATAGACCAGAATATTTCAAATACTAAAAAAAATCTATGAAAAAGAATATATTTATGTACCTCTTCCTTTTCACCGCTTTATTCGTGCTTTTTCAGTTTATGAATGCGAAGAAGGCTAAGGAATCTTATGATGCCAAAATTGAAAAACTTCAATTTCAGCTCAAATCTCAGGACTCTCTGGCAGCGATAAAAATTGATTCTCTAGTTGATATTAATTTGGATCTTACCTATTTTTCTTTGGAAAGTAATGAAGATGCTGCGAGTTATTTTGAAGAAATGGGATATAATCCTAATAAATTGGCACTAACCATAAGTGATAAGATTATAGGAGAAAACGCACCGGGAAAAGATAACCCTATTGTACCTTATGCTGGTATGGAGGGTCATATGGCGATTAATAAAGTACGATTATTAAATCATAAATGGATTATTGCTGATTTTACCGATGGAGTCTACTGGGGAGAACTCTTTATTACTTATGAGGTTAGAGAAGATGGTGTTGTGGATTTTGAAGTCGAAAGGTCATTCTTATATCCACGAAATTAAACATTTTATTAATTTTCAACGCTCATCCAGATCGTGACCAAAAGCGTAATCACATCTCATATTTTTAAAGAAGAGCAGCTTAGTTTAGAAGAAATTAATTTTATTCAATCCAAATTCGAAAGCATATCTGTCGATAAGGGGGATATTGTATTGCGTATGCATGATAGAGTGACCCATCAATTCTATGTGATAGACGGGTGCTTACGAACTTTTTTTATAGATGTAGCAGGCAAAGAGCATACATTACAATTTGCCGTAAAAGACTGGTGGATTAGTGATTACACTGCGTATTTTGAACAGAAAGAAGCACTTTTGACTATAGAATGCATTCAGCCAGCCAAACTGTATAAAATTTATAAAGAGGATATTGAAGAAATCTATCAAACTATTCCTAAAATAGAGACGCATTTTAGAAAAAAATTAGAGAAATCATTTTCAAGTTTTCAGAATAGAATTTTAGGCAATCTATCTAAACCCGCAAAGGAGCGATATATCGATTTCATGAGAGCATATCCTGATATCAATGCGAAGATCAAAAATTATCACATTGCTTCATATTTAGGTATCACTACCGAAAGTTTGAGTAGAATAAGAAAAGAAATAGCTTCTTAGTGTAGTCATAGAAAGGTAGGTTTTTAGTGTTGTAACAGTACTATTGACCAGAATTTAATTCTTATTTTTTGAATAGTAATCAAGTACTTTAGCCTGTCTGATCGAGCCCTTCGTCAGAACTCAGGACAGGCTCAGTCGAGACTTGGTTAATGAACTTAAAAATAACCTCTCGACCTCGCATAAAATGACTGAAACAAAATGAGGTTTCTGAAAATCAATAGAGTAATTATTGAACTTAGGTATTACTTATTACCATAGATCAATTTTTTTACAAACGCTATGTTTTAACTTTGTATACATTAAAAACTAAAATTAATGTATATGAAAAACATAATTATAATGCTAGCTGTTATTGCGTTTGCCTCTTGTGCAGAGCAAAAAAAGAGCAATAATACTCAACCAGAAACTTCAACAGGTAAAGAAGAGGTAACAACAAGTAAGAAAGTACTTTTTGTACTAACTAGCCACTCAGAACTAGGAAATACAGGAAAAGAAACGGGATTTTGGGTAGAAGAATTTGCAACTCCGTACTATATTTTGAAGGACAAAGGATTTGATATTACTTTGGCTTCACCAAAAGGAGGACAGCCACCTATCGATCCAAAAAGTGAGTTGCCAGATTTCCAAACCCCGTCAACCAAAGGATTTAATTCTGATCAACCAACCCAAAAACTATTAGCGAATACGATCAAGTTGGATAATGTAAGCGAAGCAAATTATGATGCTGTATTCTACCCTGGTGGGCATGGCCCGTTATGGGATCTTGCAGAAGATAAAAAATCAATCGACTTAATAGAAAAGTTTTACAAAAATGGTAAGCCCATTGCTGCCGTATGTCATGCACCAGCAGTTTTTAAGAATACCAAAAACGCTCAGGGTGATCCTTTGGTAAGTGGAAAGAAAGTTACAGGCTTCACCAATACCGAAGAAGCTGCTGTAGAACTAACTAATGTAGTTCCGTTTTTGGTAGAAGATATGCTTAAAAAAAATAATGGTATATACTCTAAAGCTGAAGACTGGAGCCCCTATGCAGTAGAAGACGGATTGATAATCACAGGACAAAATCCTGCATCTGCCGAATTGGTAGCAGAATTATTGGCCAACCAATTGAAATAAATCTATAGTTCATAAGGAGAAGAGACTATCTGAAAAAATGTTATGCCTGGCTTAGGGAAGTAAATTTTTACAATACTATGAGCAAAGAATTGATCGTGTATTGCTTAGCATAATTAGTGAAATTTTTCCAGATAGTCTCTTTTTGTTTAGAATAGTTGTAAAGTTGGTTAATCTGATTTACTTTATTTAAGAGTATGTAATAGATTTTCTAATGCACCATCCAGGTTTATCGCTTTACTAATTTCTTTTTGATGAATTCGCCATTCATATCAATCACGGCAATATAGATCCCTTTTTTAACTTCGATTCCGCTTTCTGTCGTACCATTCCATACATAACTGAACTTTCCGGAGTTTTTATCGTTTTCAACTAACTTTTTAATAATATTTCCTGCAATATCATATATAGTGATTGAAATCTGATGTTCTTTTGCCGTAGTACTAGAAAAAGTTACATGGTTTGTAAAAGTATTAGGATATATTTTGATATCATCTGCTATAGATTTCTCATTTTGATATCTTTTTTTCCAAGGTCTTCCTAAGGGTTGATCCAGCCAAAGCATTATGAATTCGTTATCATCTGGTAACCCCGTTCCTACATGTCTACCTACACTAAATGGATAATTATTATCATTCAAAACGCCTATTAAAAATGGATTAAGTACTACCACACTCTCAATAGTAACAAATGGGAATGCAAAGTTTCTTCCTATTCCCACATCACCTTCGAGTCCTGGTAAAGAAATTCTGCTAAAGTCTTCGATATTCAGTAGGTCAACATTCTTTCTTTTTTCTATCAATTCTTTATTTTCTTCTAGCTGTACTTCGTAAATCGCCTTAAATCCGTTTAGGTCTCCCTGAGTACCATCTCTTTCAATAATTACTCCTCGCTTATTGCTAAACATGACGAAATCCCCAATTGCTGTGGCTCTATCTTCTAATGGATACTGAAATTTTTTACCACTATATGCTTTATTCGCCAGGTCAAATTCGTGTACTAGCAGATTTTTTGTTTTGGCACCAACTAAGGGTTTTTCTAATAGGGGAAACAATTTCTTTTTATCTGCTGATAGCGCCATACCTTCAAAACCACCACTACCTCTAACCCTAAAAGATGTACTCGTTGCAGTACTTCGATAAGGCCAATATAAGCCACCTAGCCACGGAGTATTTTGACCATTTTGATCTTGTAGATTAGTACCATCTCCTGCTTGCTCAACTTTTGGGAAGTCACCAAATAGGCAAACCGTACGAATTTCAGGATACTTTTTATGAGCAATCAATAAGGTTCTAAAATCAAAACTTTGTATGTCTGCTCTTTCAGTCAGGTCGTTTGCTACAATAATTTCTGCAATTGCTTTGGTAAAGGTTTCCGGATCGACGGTTCTCTGGGCGAATATGTCTCCGCGATCATCCGTATCGGTTCTGGGATTAATTTTAGTTTCAATATTAAAACGAACCTTCGAAGCATTCATCCATCGTTTCTTGGCATCGGGATCTGATGCTCCTGGTCCGTTTTTGTAATAGGCTACGTAAAAATTTACAAAATCAAATACCTGCTGTAGCGATGGCATTACATAGGGATCTATTAATCTGTATTGATTAGCAAATGCAACCGATACAGGAGAAAGAGAACGATCGTTAGATTGTACTGGTCTGCCCTCAAGTATTTTATCCGCAATAAATGTATTTTGTATTTGATCCAGGGTTACATTTTTTACCAGGATCTCATCTTCAAATTCGTAGGGTGTGCCATCTGCTTTTCTGGTTTTGGCAGCTTCAATATGGGGATCATGATCAAGAACAGGGATGCCATCTAGTGTGATTCCACAATCGGTTTCAAGAGTTGGCATTAAAAAGTCGAGTGCAGCTTCCATAGAAGGGAGCGTGTTTTCGGGTCTCAAGTTTCGAGCTCCCCGATGACCTTGGGCGTCAAAAAGAGTCACGTCTATAAGACCATCACTATCTATAAAATCAGGTTTTCCGTTATTATCTTTATCAAAATTTTGAACAGCTTGCAATAAAAGATCAGGTCGGTCTGAGATGATCCCCTGAACGCCCAGATGAAGTAAAAGATTCATGTTTTCTAGATCGTTTACCGTATATACAACTACAGGATGTCCTGCTCTATTTAATGAAGAAACGTTATGTAGCTCACTAGAAGCTGGTGGTAAACCTGCTGGGGGATTGCTACGACTACCTACATTGGTCTCGTCATTATCATCATCTAACATTACAAACCAGGGAGACATGACCGGATTTTTGCTTCCATTCATTTTGGCATGTGCGCGCATAGCATTCATTATTCGTAATGCGCTAATCTCTTCGTTAAACGGATTTTGTGGAGCACGTAATTCTTTCCCAGGATTTTCAAAATCTGGAAGAGCAATGGGTGGATCTAATAATATACCGTTTTTATCAAAGTGCAGTAAAAAAGGTCCAAATTCATCTCCTATCCATAAATCACCATGTTCAGTTTTTTGTATCGATTCTATATCAAAATCAGCGCCTGTAAGTACGCGATCTCGACTAAAATGATTAACAATAGCAAAAGGAATCAAGCGGTTGGGATCTTTTAATTCAATAAAATTTAATACATCGATGGTACCATCCCCTTTACCCAAAATCGTTTTAAACTTTGGTTTGATATGATACACACGCAGATGATAGTCAGAAGAATTTTCGATACTCCCGTAGCCATTGTCTGATAACGCCCAAAAAGTACCATCGTAATTGCTTAAAACGGAAGAAAATCCCTGTACGGGTTGTTTATCTAAAAAAGGAACCGGCTGTTGATTAATGTATCCAGAACCGATGAATTGGCCCGAGGTGGGTCCTTCAGAGAATGTGTCTGCGGGTAAGACCGCTCTGGCGACAAGAACATCTCCAAAGTTAAAAAAGGGCCTACCAGTTCCTTTTGTGTATAGACTAGTATGTAAAGTTTGATCTAGTTGAATATCAAATTCATAGTTTTTTTCAGTTTTTTTGGTATGAGGAGCTATTTGCGCCAATATTGAATAAGGCGTACAAATCCCTAGAAAGAGTATCTTTAAAAGTAAAGCACATTTAAATATTGAAGTAAAAGCGTAGTGATTTTTCATTATTGTGTAATTTGTTTAGGATTAATTTGGTTAAAGACATCTCAAAAGTACGAGGATCATATTACCGAATTGTTTATCTTTTTTAAACAAATGTTTAGATAAAGGTTATCTGTATTAATTTTTGTAATTATAATTTTTAGCCGATTTGAATAGTATAATTCTATTAAAATCGCTTAAGGTATACTATGTTCTTAGAGTAGAGCGTTTAACATTTTCAAGCAATCGACTCAGGTTCTTGATACCTTTTGTGAGTATTCCCTTATATTTGGTTTCTTTTGATCATCAACAAACCGTTATTTACTTATGCATATCAAGTTTTTTCATCTGTTTTTTGTACTACTTGCGGCGATAACCTGTGTTTCCTGCAAGAAGAAGTATGAAGGTTCTTACCAGGGATTTACCCGTAAAGATGGTTATTTAGAAGTGTATAAGGATAATGGGAAGTATATCATTAAAGCGTATTCTGATCGAATAATGGAAACCTCCTTTATTCCGAAGGGTGAAACGTACGATCAAAAATCTCATGCTGTTACTTCTTCTGAAAGTAAAAAAGCAAAACTTAAGGAAGATAGCCATACAATAACTTATGCTACTGCAGGGATAGTAGTATGTATCACCAAAAAACCTTTTCAAATACACTATTTTTATAAAAATAAAGCATTAATTTCTGAAAACAAGGGGTATTTTAAAACGGATTCTACAGAAATTTTAGATTTTAAATTAGATAAAGATGAAGTAATTTATGGAGCAGGAGCCAGGGTAGTGGGTATGAACAGGAGAGGGCAAAAGCTTCAGTTATACAATAAAGCCCACTATGGATACTCTTCACATGCCGATTTAATGAATTACAGCATGCCGCTCATCCTCTCTTCAAAAATATACGCCGTTCATTTTGATAATGCACCTATCGGATTCCTGGATATCGATAGTAAGGGAGATCAAACTTTACAGTACGAAACGATTAGTGGTAGAAAAACCTATCAGGTCATAGCGGGAGACAACTGGAAAGATTTGATGAACGAGTATACCGATCTCACCGGTAAGCAGCCTTTACCTCCGCGATGGGTATTCGGAAATTTTGCAAGTCGGTTTGGCTATCATTCAGAACAAGAAGTTAGAAAAACAGTAAAGAAGTTCAAACAGGATAGTATCCCACTTGATGCTGTGGTACTTGATATTTATTGGTTCGGTGAAGACATCCAAGGTCACATGGGAAATTTGGAGTTTTTGGCAGATTCCTTCCCAACACCTAAAAGAATGATTAATGACCTCAAGGATCAGGGTATAAAAACAGTACTAATAACAGAACCTTTTGTTTTAACTACTTCAAAAAAATGGAGTGATGCTGTAGCTCAAAATGTACTTGCAAAGGATTCTGTAGGCAATCCGTACACCTATGACTTTTACTTTGGTCATACTGGCCTTATTGATATCTACGACCCAAAAGGTGAAACGTGGTTTTGGGATATTTATAAAACCTATACTCAGGAGTACAACATTGCCGGGTGGTGGGGAGATTTGGGCGAACCTGAAGTACATCCATCAAAACTACGCCATGCTACAGGTACTGCAGATGAGGTTCATAATAGTTATGGGCATGACTGGGCCAGGTTAATTTTCGAAGGATATCAAAGGGATTTTCCCGATCAGAGACCTTTTATTTTAATGCGTGCCGGCTATTCAGGTTCTCAGCGGTTTGGTATGATTCCCTGGTCTGGCGATGTGAGTAGAAGTTGGTCTGGGCTACAATCCCAACCAGAAATTGCATTATCGATGGGGATACAGGGATTAGGATATATGCATTCTGATCTAGGCGGGTTTGCCGGCGGAGAAACTTTTGATCCCGAGCTCTACATACGATGGTTGCAATATGGGGTGTTTCAACCTATTTTTAGACCACATGCCCAAGAGCATATTGCTCCAGAGCCAGTTTTTCACGATCAAAAAACAAAAGCACTTGCCAGAAAAAGTATAGAATTACGATATAGTTTACTTCCTTATACCTATACGCTAGCCTTTCAAAACAATCAACTAGGGCTACCATTAATGCGACCCTTGTTTTTTGAAGATCAAGACAACAAAGATCTATACGAAGTTAAGCATACGTATTATTGGGGAGATAATTTTTTAGTTTCTCCAATTCTAAATCCCAAAATAGTTGCTATCGATGTTCCTTTTCCAAAAAACACGAACTGGTATGATTTTTTTACGGGAAAGAAATATGAAGGAGGAAATTTTGCTACGGTAACGGTGGTAAAAGATCATATTCCGGTTTTCATTAAAGCCGGATCATTTATTCCTACAGTAGCTCCAGTTCAAACTACAGAAGATTACCATACAAAAGTTTTACAATTGCACTATTATCACGATAATACGGTAGCAAAAAGCTCTGGTATGGTGTATGATGATGACGGTAACACTCCAAATGCTTATGAACAGGGAAAATACGAATTGTTGCATTTCAAAAGTAAGGCGTCTTCAAAAAAGCTATCTATTACGTTGTCTGCAGAAAGAGGAAAAAAGTACAAAGCAATTGACCGTAAGATTACATTGATAATCCATAACATTGAAACTGCGCCAAAGCTAGCTGGTCAATATCATTCTTTTTCGTGGAACGAGAACAATAAGCAGTTACATATCAGTTTGATCTGGAATTCTGAAAAATCTCATACGATAGACATCAATTTTTGATGCCGTATAATAAAATTATTGGACATCTATTTTTGTAATAAAGAAATTTTTTAACGTCATTCCGAATTTATTTCGGAATCTCATCATGCTTATAAACAACGATTTATAGTGAAAACCTGAAACAAGTTCAGGTTGACGGTCATATCTTATTCTTCATTACGGATATTCAATTAAAATTATATGAATATCAATAATTTAACCTAAACGGTTTGCGTCAAGCTGAATACTAAAACGAGTTCAGCACAGGCTTGTTTCAACTTCTCATCTCGATGTACTGAAAATAAAGGTAATGAGATCCTGAAATGAATTCAGGATGACTTCTCAGTTAAATTTTAAGACGTAACCACTCTTTAAATTGATAAAAGTTTTGTGGTGCTACACCATGACCAACAGGAAATTCATGAAGCTCTGTTTTTATTCCTAGTTTTGATAGATATACTGGGGCTTGTCTTGCCCATTCTACCGGGATCACCTGATCTACGTTACCATGGGAGCAATAGATATGTAGGGTTGAAAAATCCTGATCTTCATGCTTCTCTTTCATAATATCGGTATTAATATATCCACTCAAAGCAATAACGTTCTTTACTTTTTTTGGATAAGATAAAGCAACTGCATAACTTAAAATAGTTCCCTGGCTAAATCCTAGTAAAGTTACATTATCAGGATCGAGAGTATATGCTTGAATTGCTTCGTCAATAAAGTTAGCGATTTTGTCCCGTGATACAATAGCCTGCTCATCGTCACTAAATTTACCACCAGGCGCATCAAAATGAATAGCATACCAGGCATTACCAGAAGGCTGCATGGGATAAGGAGCTCTTACCGAGATAATACATAGTTCTTCCGGAAGCTCGGGTGCAAAAGAGAACAAATCATTCTCGTCGCTTCCATAACCATGAAACATAAAAAGAACAGGAGAATTTTCTTTGGCAATTACAGGTTGTCTTATAATATGATGTAGGGATAGGTTTTTTGTCTGCATGATCGTATTTTATGGGTACTGAAGTTAGTTTTTCTATTTTAATTGTAGATATATGTGACTATCGTGTCGAACAGCTCGGCACAGCATAGAGTTTTTACGAAATAAAAGTAAACCACTGCTGAAAGTATGGACCAAGAAAGGGTACTGGCTTCTGTTCTTCTTTAAGAGCAGTAAGTAGGCCGAATATCCATAAGATAAAAATAAAAATATAAAATGCCAATGATATAGGCCATGAGTCGAAAAAAGTCACCAAGGCCCCGATAACATAAAAAGAAATATGAATACCCAACGCTTGTCTGATATGGAAGCTGGCGAATTGGTTTTTGGTATCATTATTCATAAAAAACGCAATGATAGTTCCTATAATAGTAATGTAAGCTACTATTGCTGAGGTTTTTCCTTGTTTTGCATAATCTGATTGCATAATTCTACTGTGGATTGTATGATTTTTTTTAATTTATTTACTATTGGTCTTAAGTTCGATTAAAAAACTATGCTGTTATCATTTTTCCGTTGGCTACGATACCGTACACAATACCTTTCATCGGTTTATTGATAAAAGCACTATTTTTAGAAGTGGATATCACATGTTCTTTAGAGAAAGTGTAAGATGTATCAGGATTAAAAAGGGATAAATTTGCTGGGTTACCCTCGGCAATACTGAACTCCTGTATATTAAAAATTTGTTTTCCTCGTGTTAGTATTTCGATAGCTTTTTCAGTATTAAATATCCTGTTTATGCATCCAAATGCAGATTCTAAACCTGTTGTTCCGTATGATGCGCTATCAAATTCTACTTTTTTGTGCTCTATATCTATAGGTTGATGATCACTGGTAATCATATCTATGGTGCCATCTTTAACACCTTTAATAAGGGCATCGATATCGTTTTGTGTTCGAAGCGGGGGCAACACTTTGTAATTAGAGTCAAAAGAATGTAGTTCTTCATCAGATAGTGTTAAATGATGTGCTGTCACACTGCAGCTTACCTGTAAACCTTTTTGTTTTGCTTCTCTAATTAGTGTCACAGATTTTGAGGTAGAAATTGTAGGAATATGAAGTTTACCTCCTGTGTATTCTAGTAACGACAGATCACGAATAATTTGCAGTTCTTCGGCGAGAGCCGGAATACCTTTTAACCCTAATAACGTACTTTCTTTTCCTTCATTCATTACACCGTTTCCTGCAATCTTATTTTCTTGTGGAAAAGAAAGCACAAGTCCATCAAAATTTTGAGTGTACAATAAAGCAATTTTCAACAAATTCGGGTTTTCAATGGCTTTTTGGTAATCTCCAAAACCTATAGCACCGGCTTGCTGCATGTCGTAGAGTTCGGCCATATCGACACCCGCTGATTTTGTAGTTAAGGCACCAATTGGGTGTAAAGTTACTGCATGATTTTGTGTCTTGTGAGTAAGATAACCAATAGCTGCGCCTGTATCTATTACCGGAAGTGTATTGGGTTGTACTGCAATATGGGTAAAACCACTTTTAGCAGCAACCTGTAGGCCATGATCTATTGTTTCTCGTTCTTCATAACCGGGTTCACCAAAACTAATGCTACTGTCGAACCATCCCTGTGATACATGCAAATTATCTAATATAACTTCTTCTACGATATCTTGGGTATTGATTGTCGAATCAATAGCTGCAATCGTTCCGTTTTTAATAAGAATATCTACTTTTTGCTGGTGAAAAGGAGAGGTTGGGTCGATTACAGTGGCCGCCTTTAGTAAGAAGTTCATTATAGATATTTTAGTAAAAGAATTTCAAGTAACAGAAATAATAAGGCAAAAATAATAAACCATTTCCAAAGATCATGACTGCTCGTCTCTTCTTTTATGCTTTCAAAAAGTTCTGAAACAGAATCACTTATTTCATATCCTTTTTGAGGTGTAAGATTATAATATTCCATTTCACTTTCAGCGCTTGCATAATTATAACTCACATATTGTATAATCTCATTTTCTCGTTGAACGCTATAAATTCCTGCCTTTGATGGGGTTTTATCTGTAGTAATTTTTACTTTATTGGTAAAACTTTGTTGTAACGGTATACTGGTTTCGAGATCAGACACCAATGATAAAACTCCATCTTCACCCAGAGAAACGGTAACATCATACGAACTGCGTTGCCCGATAGTGTACGAAATATTCGTGAGTTGTAAACTTTGTTTTCCCATGTTATATAAAGTAGGGACTACAAGAGGAGAATTCTTAAAATTAGAATTATTTGCGTTCATGGCCGCTGTAAAGACATAGCAATTCCCTGTTTTATATAAAAATGGTTGACTATCCTCAAACGACAATATGGCATTACTAGCGTCTGTAGTGTAAAAACTAGTAACTTTTGGATACTGAAAATTAGAGATTTTTTTATCAAAAACACCCTTATACAAAGGATGATCAAAGGTTATCCCGGTTATTTTTTTCTCCTGAGTTTTAAATTGCTTCAATTTTTGCCCAGAAAAACTAGTGATGAACTGTTGATAGGATGAGAGATTTCCCTTGCTAGACGGGATTACACAAACAGTTCCTCCCTGATCCATAAAAGCTCGTAGTGCGTTAATTAGCGAAGCCGGAATTTGTTGTATTTCATTAAGAATAAGAAGATTAGCATCGTTTATGGTATTGTAATTGAGTGCGTTTATAGGGTTGCTTTCGAGTTCGAACTCGTCAGGTGTAAAAATATTCTTAAGAAAAGAATCATTTTCTTCATTAATAGCGACTACCTTAATTTTTTTTGGTGCATTTATAGTGAAATACCTCGAATTGTCAAAAGTAATCGTTGGATCCTCTATAATAACTTTACCATTGATTTGAGTACGCTCGTCTAAACGAAATGCTGTTGCCGCAGTACTATTTTCTGGAATAGAAACTGCGGTTTTACCAAGTAATTGGTGATCGTTGTATAGACCGATAGAGACATTATCTGCATTTTTACCTGTGGCACTTAGTAGCACTTTAAGTTGTAGGCTATTATCTTCGTTTCGCTCTAAGAACAAGCTGTCAATCGCAATATTTTGTTTGGTTACCGGTCGCAAGTGTACGAGATCAGTTCTGGTACTTGGGTCTACGGGTAGAGAAAAGTTTTTTTCTTTTTGCTGAAAATCTGAGATCATAACGATACGCCTGATCGTTTCTGAAGATGAAGAGTTCAACAAATTCTTAGCTTTTAAATAAGCTGCATGATAAGGCAACTGATGGGCACTGTAGCCTAATTGAAGCAACTCATTTTGAATATCTTTTTTTGAAACGTTTACAAAGGTTTCTGTATTGGTGAGTAATGAAAATTGTTGCTCTTCATTCAAACTACTTAAGATTTCCTGTACGGCGCGTTTCAAAAGTGGACCCCTGGATCCTTTGGCTTGCATACTGAAAGAATTATCAAGGTAGATTACAGTCTCTACAGGTTTGCCCATAGCATCACCTGCTGCGAAGTAGGGTTGAGCAAAGGCAATAATACTACTAGCCAGTAATAATAAACGCGTAATTAGTGTGACCCATTTTTTGATTTGTGAACTCTTACGGGTCTGTATGGTAACCGCTTTTAAGAACTGAACATTAGAAAAGCGTACCTTTTTAAATCGACGCAGCTGAAAAAGATGTACTATAATAGGAATGATTAGCGCAAAAAGAGCATATAAAATTTCTGGGGATTTAAATTGCATTCCTAATTTAAGTTTTTCAAATATACTATAAGATTTAGTGTTTTGAGATCAAGGGTAAAAAAAATTAATACGCCGTAGGCCTTTTTTTAATCATACCACCTCTGGTATCATTAATGCTGTGCATGATCACAAAAGCCTTGGGGTCTATTTTTTCTATTTCGTTATTGAGTTTACTAATTTCCAGTCGTGTAATAACCGTATAGATAATATCGATATTTTCTAAGTTTTTCTGAATCCCATACCCTTGTTTGCCTTGATAAATAGTAACACCACGTCTCATTTTTTCGGTGATCATTGTTCTTATCTCCTGGTTGTATTCTGAGATTATAGTCACTCCTGTATATTCTTCTATTCCTTCAATAACAAAATCCAGAGTTCGCGATGCAGCAAGATAAGTTAACATTGAGTATAATGCGGTTTCTATGGATAAAAGATAGGCAGCTGCAGAAAAAATGATGATATTAATAATAGTGATAGCATCACCAACTGTTGTTCCTAATTTTTTACTCATAAAAATTGCCAGAACTTCTGTACCATCTAATACACCGCCACCACGTACCGATAAGCCAATACCGGCCCCTAGAAAAAAACCTCCAAATACCGATACTAATAATTTGTCCTGAGTCACTTCAGGAAATTCGACAAAGAATAAAGTAAGTGCTAGGGCAGTTATAGCTATGGTAGCTCGTATTGCAAATCGTCTTCCAATAACTTTCCAACCTAAAAAAATAAACGGTATATTAATAAGTAATAGTAACAACGAAAGCGGTAAGCCCGTAAGTTCTGAAACCAGTAACGAAATCCCTGTCACTCCGCCGTCGATAAACATATTTGGCAGTAAAAAACTTTCAAGTCCAAACGCAGCAGCAATAACACCCATAGTAATAAGCCCCATATCTTTAATCAACGAGATTATTGAAATTTTAAATCGAGCATATTCTTTTTTAAATTGTGAAGGGGTGATATTGGAGACTTGTTTCGATCTTTTCAGTTTTTGTGATAAAAAGGCTTCTATAATTCTTCTTTTCCAAATTGAAGTCATAAGTAAGTACATGTATTTTTATTGCATCACTAAGGATTATATGGTTACCAATTGAATGTGTTATAAAGCTACAGAACCTCAAGGATCATAAGGTAGATTTTAACAAAGTTTTGAGCATTAAAAAAGCGGAAGTAAGTACTCCCGCTTTGCTATATAGGTTGATTATTTTTTAGAAGATACGATATCCTACAGATACTTGGAAAACTGCATTTCTAGTATCGACATCATCTACAATGTCAGTTACACCAATATTATATCGCAATTGAGCAAAAAAGCTGCTAAATTGTGCACCTACACCCACGGCACCACTAAAATCAAAACTTTCTGGATCGCCTATTTCGAAGTCATCATTTACTACAAATCCAAATTGCGGACCCGCATGAATATCAAAATATTCGGTAAGCTTTATCTTTGCTAGAATAGGAACATTTAAATAATCTACATCTAAATCATCTGTACCCTGAGCAGAATAAATAACCTCTGGTGAAATTCCGAATTTATCAGATAAATTTAAATCTACCACAGCACCTAGGTGGTATCCTGTTCTACCATCGGCATCAATATCACCAGTGACATCGGCAAAGTTAAGCCCTCCTTTAAATCCTAAATGTACGCCTTGTGCAGATGAAGTACATGTAATTCCGACAATCGCAATTGCTATTATTACTAGCTTTTTCATAATTGTAATTTTAAGGTTTATTTCGACTCAAAGATATAAACTATAACCTTAAGAAAAGGTTAAATTTATTGGTACTGCCAAAGGGTAGCATACTCCCGAGACCTGCCTCAAAATTAAAAATTGTTTTCAACGAATGCTTCATAGGCTTGCCCCGAGGTAGTTGATACCAGTTCTACTTTAAAATTAGGAATATTCGGCTAAACTGTTAGAGCCCTTTAAACCCTTGTATCATTCAGAATTCATCATTCGTAATTTATAATATGGTGACCTATATGTATTTTGTCCCGTTCTTTTGAAAATTAAAAATTGAGATGCTTGTAATATGTTTTATCTTCGCATTGCAATTCAATATATCCAAATAGTGCAGTACGAACTTAGCATACAAGTTTCACCCAAAGTCGCGGCAAATCCCGAACTTCTCAAAGAAATAGTAGCCAGTAAGAATGATCTACATATTGGTGAAATACAGCATATCAAAATCTTAAAACGTTCGATAGACGCCAGACAAAAGGCAATAAAGGTCAATATAAGGCTTAGGGTTTTTGTAAAAGAAATCTATGTAGAGCAACCTATTGAACTTCCCGAATATCCAGACGTAACTCATAACCAGGAAATTATTATTATAGGAGCGGGTCCTGCAGGTTTATTTGCAGCGTTACGTTGTATTGAATTAGGTTATAAACCCATCGTCTTGGAACGAGGAAAGGATGTACGAAACAGAAGAAGAGATCTTAAAGCCATCAATCAACAGCATCTTGTCAATGAAGATTCGAATTATTGTTTTGGTGAAGGTGGGGCAGGTACCTACAGCGACGGTAAATTATATACCAGATCTAAAAAAAGAGGAGATGTACAACGAATTTTAGAACTTTTGGTAGGTTTTGGTGCTACCGATCAGATTCTGGTTGAAGCTCATCCTCATATCGGAACCAATAAATTACCAGGTATTATTGCTGCCATACGGAATAAAATTATAGAACGAGGGGGTGCTATTCATTTCGATACCAGGGTAGTTGATATTACACTCAAAAATTCTGAAATTTCTGGAGTAGTTCTTAAAGATAAAAGCGTCATAAATGCAAACAAAGTAATTCTGGCAACAGGTCATTCAGCAAGAGATATATTCGAGCTTTTGTATCATAAAAAGATTGCTATTGAAGCAAAGCCCTTTGCTTTAGGAGTACGGGTAGAGCATTCTCAACAGCTTATCGATCAGATTCAGTATAAATGTGAGGCCAGAGGACCCTATTTACCTCCATCACCATATAGTATCGTAAAGCAAATACGCGGCAGGGGAATGTACTCTTTTTGTATGTGCCCTGGCGGGGTAATTGCCGCTTGTGCAACCAGCCCGGGAGAAGTAGTCACCAATGGTTGGTCTCCTTCTAAAAGAGATCAGCCCACAGCCAATAGCGGAATTGTAGTTGAGCTTCGACACCAGGATTTTGAAGCATTTTCAAAGTACGGACCACTAGCCGGAATGTATTTTCAAAAAAGTGTTGAACAACTTGCCTGGAACATAGCGGGACAAACCCAAAGAGTGCCGGCACAACGCCTCGAAGATATGCTACAAGGAAGATCATCGACCACGCTGCCTGTGACCTCTTATCAACCGGGATTAACAGCTGCTAATATGAAACAGGTCTTGCCAAATTTTATATACAAAACCCTTAAAGAAGGTTTTAAAGCATTTGATAAAAGTATGAAAGGATATGTAACCAACGAAGCGGTAGTACACGCTCCAGAGTCACGAACATCATCTCCCGTTCGTATTCCCAGAGATCCAATTACACTAGAGCATATTCAGATAAAAGGATTATATCCCTGTGGTGAAGGTGCTGGTTATGCTGGCGGAATCATATCTGCAGCGATAGATGGTGAAAAGTGTGCACAAGCCTGTGTTAAGGCTATAAAATCTACCGTAGTTTAAGAACATTTTTTAATTGAAAAGTCGAAAGTTGTATATTCTTTCTCTTTAGAGGTAACAGTAATAGATCCACCTAAATTCTCAACTAGTTTTTTTACGGTCGATAACCCTATCCCATTTCCTTTATTACCACTTCTATCTACAGCACCTGCTGTGGTGAAAAGATCAAATATACTATCGAGCTGATTTTCGGGAATACCCATGCCGTTATCTGCTATTCTGAAATAATTAAACTTTTCGTCTGCAGTTGTTTCAATACGAACTATAATTTCGTCTTTGTCATTATATTTAATACTATTTCCTATGAGATTGAAAAAAATTTGTTTAAGCGCCAATTTATTACAATCTAGAATAGGGTCATTTTCAGGAAAATGTATAGAAGATCCCCGTTGAATACTTAACAATTCTACAATTTCATCAAGTAGTTGATTAAGATGAAAACGTTCTGGCTTGTTTTGTACCAAATTCTCACTTTCATAGTGTTCTAACACATCATTGATATAGGTACTCATTGAAAACGATGACGTCTTTATATAATCGAAATATCCCAAACTTTCTTCATCCAGTTTTCCTTCTAGAACTAGTTTTAATAAATCTGTAGTTGTTACGATGTTGGCTAGGGGCATTTTCAGATCATGAGCAATAACCTTGGCAAACTCTCGTAAGGCTTCATTCTTCTTTTTCAGTTGGGTCTGTATTTTTTCAAGATCATTATTTTTTTTGTTAATTTCAAAAAGTATAATAACCTGCCTGGCCAAAGCCTGCAAAGACTCTAGTTGAATTTTGGAAAGCTCTCGTGGTTTGCTATCCATAACACATAATGTGCCTAGCGCAAAACCATCTTTATCGATTAATGGAATACCAGCATAGAAAATTACAGGGTGATCTTCGAGAAAAATTTCAACTGCATTAAAACGAGTATCTTCCCGTGTATCCTTTATAATAAGTGGTTTATCGGGTTCTAGAATGGCATGAGAGCATAAAGAGTTTTTTCTGGGGGTTTCACACATAGTTACGCTTAACCCGGTTTTGGATTTAAACCATTGCCGATCTTTATCGACCAATGAGATTAAAGCCACTTTGGTATCACATAAAAAATTGGCCAAGGTCGTGATATCATCAAATTCTTTCTCAGACTGGGTGTCTAGAATATCTAACGATTTCAAAGCTTCGAGTCTAAATCCTTCATTTATTGGCAATGGGTCTGTTATCATTATGATTGATCATTTTTTAGGATCTGTCAACAATCCTTAATAAAATTAACAAAAAATGAGCACATAAGTGCTGATTTTAGAATATCACGTACAAATTCGGCGGAGTAACCGTAGTTGATTTGGGGTGCTTCTAAGCCCTTAGAACGATAAGAGATAGTATAGTATTGTTTATGGGGTAATTATTCTTAGAATTGATGTTATAGCTATTTAGGCCTAAAATTAAGCAAAAAAACGTAAAACTCAGCACTTTGAAATATATAGTTCTCTAAATTGTATAGAGATCAACGGTCAATACTATCAGATCACTATTCATAATCATTCTAATTATTAACGATAAGGTAATTTGTTAACCTTAGTTTTAGATTATGTTAACGTAATCAAAATTTTGTAGTAACGGTATTCCTTCAAATGACGAATACTTTTATCCAAAATAATTACTCACTAAATTTTGAAACTAATGAATACTTTACGTACTATTTTTTTAAGGATGTGTTTACTATCCTTTGTAACGATAATCTTTATGGGCTGTGAAGACGGAAGAGATGGTTTAGATGGAAGAGATGGGGTAGACGGTGTCGACGGTGCAGATGGAGCAGATGGAACAGACGGCACAGGTGTATCACTTGAAGAATCCATACCTTTAGAAAAATCTGTTGTTTCTAACGATGTCTTTGAGCTCAAAGGTAGTTTCGCTTCCTCTGCAAAATTAGAAATGATCATGACCTCTGCAGACATACTTCCTTCAGACTCGACTTTTGTTTATGGTTCTTATATGGATGGAGCTGCCTTATATCCTTATAAAGAGGGTATTTATGCTTTCATTAATAACTTAGAGCGTGATTATTCTATTGCTAGAATCATGTTGAATTCAGATTTACAACCTTTACAAGGAGATTACATAGTCAACTCTATTGCTACGGCTTTTACAGCGCAATGCTCAGGTTCTTCGGTGACGCAAGAAGAACATGGTTTTGGTCCGCTTTATCTATCCGGTGGTGAGTGGGGTGGAAATGCTAAGGGGGTTTATCGTATTCATCCTTTCCGTTCTGCAGATAATCGTTGGGAGGCTGAACGATTACCTGCTTTAGGCGAGTGGTCAACTGAGAATGCAGTTGTTATCGGTAAAGATGCGTATCCTTCAAAAACCGTAGTATTTATGGGGGATGATGATGGTAATGATGAACATCCAGAAGCCCATTTTGCAATGTATGTGGGATCCAGAGGAGATTTAAATGGTGGAAAACTATATATGCTAAAAGGTACAAACCCTGTAGAAACAGCACCTGGTGAGGGTGGTCAACTTTTTGAAATGGGGATGGCCGAAGGTACGGCGTATGATGTTGAGTGGATTGAGGTAGAAGAGAGAACGCTAGAAGAATTGAACCAAGAAGGTAGAGATTCATTAGCAATTGGTTTTCAAAGAATTGAAGATATCGATTGGAGAAGGGGTTCTGATAATAATAACAGAGAAGTATATTTTAATGTTACAGGTAGGCGAAAAGATGATAAGCCAGATTTAGCAAACAGAGGTACTACCTTTGGTCGTGTATATAAATTAGTACTTAATCGAGACAACCCAACTGGCCCTGCTACCTTAGAAGTAATGATGGATGGGGACCGTGAGGGGGGTAAGGCCGATGGGATGCATTCTCCCGATAATATATTTGTGACCCAAAACTATGCCTACATTCAAGAAGATCCTAATGGCTATGCTGCTTATAATTCAAGCATTCAAGGATATGCTAAGCTATGGCAATTAGATTTAAATACCGGAGCTGTAGCAGAGGTCATGGAATGTAACCAGGAATTTGCAGCATCTGAATTGAAAATTGGAAACACTACCAAATACTGGGAGATCACTGGCATGATTGATGTTACTGATATTATTGGTGCATCAGAACCCACTTTTATTGGAGGTGCACAAGTACATGGTTGGGACTTCGGAGATCAGCCTGAATCTGCAGTGCGGGCAGATGGTGCAAAATTTTACGATCCCACCGCTATAAATGAAGCTTCTGCTGGGCTTGAAGGTTCTTTCTTATTCAAGATCACTGGCTTACCTAGATAAAAATTAAATGGTTACCTACATAAACAAAAAGTTCCCAATTCGTTAGGGAGCTTTTTGTTTATTAAAATTACTTGTTTCGCTATGAAAAGTATATATTTTTTTTTAACAACTTTAGTTTTATGCATCCCGTCTTGTAAAAAGGAAGAAAAGTTAGTAGCATTGACAACTTCTGCGCATAGTGTATCGATGTTCAATAATACAATCCGAAATCATTATTTTAAAACGTTGGATAGTGCTGCTTTTTATATTCAGAAGGTAGATACCCTAAAATCATTAGAAGACAATAAAGCTAACTTTTTAGAAAGCCGAGAATGGTATAAACGTGCAGAGCCTATGCTTATGGCATATGATTATGAGAATTATCTATCCATGAACGCTCCAAATTTACTTAAAGTTGAAATCGAGGATTATCAGGATATCAAAAAAATAGAACCCAAAAGTTACCAGGTGCTTGAGGAATTACTATACGCAGATGAAGCTCCTGATAACAAAGAGCTGTATAGGGTTGCACAATATCTTCAAGTTCGTATTCCCTATATTAGAAAGAATCACATTCTGATCAGACAACAGGACAGACACCATTTAAAAATGGTACGCGATGCCATTGTAAATATTGCAACCAAAGGTATTACCGGCTTTGACTCACCGATGTTGGCAAACTCATTAAATGAAGCTATTTATAATTATGAAACCATTCAAGAGATTCTTGGTATTTATAAAGTAGCTTTTTTGTCAAAAGAGTTATATCAGTCCTGGGTTGAAGAGATAGACAAGACCATATCGATATTAAAATCGGGCAACTTTGACACTTTTGATCGGTATGCCTTTATTAAGAATCATACCAATAGACAATTAGAACTTCTCGAATCGACAGCAAAAGATTGGAATATACAATTAAATACCTCCCGTTCGCTTAATCCATCTTCTACCAATCTTTTTGATAAAGATTTTTTTAATATGGCACAGTTTTCACCCCCACGCTTGCCTGAAATCACCGATGAGCGAGTTACTTTAGGTAAGATGCTTTTCAACGACGAAACCCTTTCAAGTACAGGAAGCATTAGTTGTGCTACCTGTCATCATAAAGACAAAGCTTTTACTGATGGTTTAAAAAAAGCTAGAGGTATTAATAACATAGAATTAAAACGAAATACGCCTACCTTATCTTATGCTGTTTTTCAGCATTCATTCTTTTATGAGGGTCGTGCTTCCAGTTTAGAAGGTCAAATTGTAAATGTAGTGAATGATAAAAACGAATTTCATTTGGATCTCAATACGATAGAGCAGCGTATTCAATCGAATCCTGAGTATGTAAAGCAATTCGATTCTTTTTATGATGGAAATATGTCAAATCGTACGATACGCCATGCCATAGCCACCTATATTCGAAGTTTATCTCCTTTTGATTCTAAGTTTGACAGGAACATGCAAGGTCATGAAAATACGATGACTGATAAAGAAATTTTGGGTTTCAATCTATTTATGGGAAAAGCAGCCTGTGCGACCTGTCACTTTCCACCGGCATTTAATGGCACAGTGCCCCCAAAATACCTGGAAACTGAATTTGAAAACCTGGGAGTTCCTAAAAATGCAAGTTTTGAACATCCGGTATTAGATGACGATCCTGGTCAATATTATCCATATGAAGTAGAAGAAAAACGTAACTTTTTTAAGACATCAACTGTTCGAAATGCAGAGTTAACAGCACCTTACATGCATAATGGAGTTTATAGTAGCTTGGAAGAGGTGATTAAATTTTATAATGTAGGTGGCGGACAAGGAATGGGATTAGATGTACCTTATCAAACCCTCCCGGCCGATTCATTGAAGTTAACAGACAATGAATCTGAGGCGCTAGTTGCGTTCATAAAAACATTGAATGATAGACAGTTTGAGAAAGGCGATTAAACCTCGTTTACTTTTGCCTTTCTGGTCGAGCGGAGTTGGAATCTTGTCAATGACCCTAAAAATAACTTTTCGACCTTGAAAGAGATGACCAGAATAAAAATTGGGTTTCTGGAAATTGATAGCTTATAAATCAGATTGTTAATACACCTTCTTGTAATACTTCTGTATAGAAGATATACTAAGTTTCATATAGTTATCATAAACATTTGTTTATGATAACTATATTTAAATTAAATAATAATTTATGAATTAATTTTTTGAACTTTGTACTAGTAAATCTAATGATATAATTTCTAAATCGAATGAATATGAATAGTACATCAGTATCAGTTCAACAACAAACAGAAATTGCAAAGAGCATTAAAGTAGCTATTGCTAAAGGGGATGGTATTGGTCCTGAAATCATGGAAGCTACACTACGGGTGCTACATGCAGCAGGAGCCAAAATTGAACCAGAATTTATCGATATCGGCGAAAAAGTATACGAGTCGGGTAATACATCGGGTATTTCTGAAGCAGCATGGGACGCTATACGTAGAAATAAGATTATTTTAAAATCACCTATTACTACTCCGCAAGGTAAAGGATACAAAAGTTTAAACGTAACCTTGAGAAAATCTTTAGGTTTATTTGCAAATGTACGACCAGTGGCTGCACTACACCCTTATGTGCACACCAATTTCCCGGATATGGATGTGGTCATTATTCGCGAGAACGAAGAAGATTTATACGCCGGTATAGAACACCAGCAAACCCAGGATGTTGTGCAGTGTTTAAAATTGATTACAAGGCCTGGCTGTGAACGCATTATTAGATATGCTTTTGAGTATGCCCGAGCTTACAATCGAAAAAAAGTTACCTGCATGGTGAAGGATAATATAATGAAATTAACTGACGGTCTTTTTCATGAGGTTTTCAAAGAAATCGGTGCTGAGTATGAAGATATTGAGCAAGACGTACAAATTATTGATATTGGTTCTGCCAGACTTGCAGCAAAACCTGAAGATTATGATGTGATCGCAACTTCAAATTTATACGGAGATATAATTTCAGATATTGCAGCAGAAATTGGAGGGTCTGTAGGTATGGCAGGTTCTTGCAATATCGGTAAGAATATCGCTATGTTTGAAGCCATACATGGATCTGCACCAGATATCGCAGGACAACAAACGGCAAACCCATCGGGTTTACTTAATGCAGCCATCTTGATGCTGGCTCATCTAGGGCAAACTAAAACAGCCGATAAGATCAAGAATGCTTGGCTGGCTACTTTAGAAGATGGTGTGCATACCGCCGATATTTATAAAGAGGGAATGACTACAAAGAAAGTTACAACTTCAGAGTTTGCCGATGAGATTATCTCAAGATTGGGTGCAATACCTCAACAATTATCTGTAAGTAAACTTTCAACAGGAAAAGGTAAGATCACCATACCCGATTACAAGAGAAAAGAGACCGAAAAAGTGTTACTAGGAGTTGATGTATTTTTAGATTGGCAAGAAACCAATCCCGAAAAACTGGGCAAGTCACTAGAAAAAATCGATTCGTATAAACTCAAATTGAAGATGATCACCAATAGAGGTGTAAAAGTATATCCGAACGGACTTGAAGAAACGTTTTGTACAGACCACTGGAGATGCCGATTTGTATCTACCGATATGGACACTCAAAATAAAACGCTTACCTATGAAGAAGTAGAATTTGAGCAAGTAATCGATTTACTGTCCAAATTAAATGCCAACGGATTTAATGTGATCAAAACTGAAAACCTTTACGAGTTTGATAAGAAAAGAGGATTTTCTTTAGGACAAGGGGAGTAGTAGGTAGTTAATACCTTTGTACGAGCCTAAAGGTATTATACCCTTTGGCGGCTCCAATACAGTTCTTGAATTCTAATGATTTATAAAGTAGTAAACTTTTCAAAGACCCCTAGACCAAAAAGTGCGTAATCGTACTTGACAGGGTCTACGGGGTCAAATTTTCGTAGTTGACTATCTAACTCTTTAACAGCTTTTCCATCGTTTTGCTTACGACTTAAAATCCCAAGTTTACGAGCTACATTGCCGGAGTGGACATCCAAAGGGCAAGATAATTGTGAAGGGGAGAGATGCTTCCAAATTCCTAAATCAACACCTTTTCTGGCATCTCTAATCATCCAACGCAAAAACATATTGATTCTCTTGGCTGCCGAATTTTTGCGAGGATCACTAATATGTTTTTCAGTTCTGATTTCATGTGGATAGTTAAAAAATTCCTTTTTAAAATGATGTATTGCGTTTTGTAGATGTGTTTCAGTTTTGAATTGCGTATAAAACGCTTCCATGCTTGCATATTTTAGATAAAAATTACGCAAAGCTTTAATAAAATATACCAAATCCTCACCATTAAATGTTCTATGCACGAAGCTTTCCATATTTTTTAAATCATTTTTGGTATGATTCATTATAAAGTCGTGAGGGCTATTATCCAGTAACAGCATCAATTTATGGGCATTGTTTAAAATACTCTTTCGGTTTCCCCATGATATTGTTGCGGTAAGAAAACCTGAGATTTCTATATCCTCTTTTTGCGTAAAGAGATGAGGTATTTGAACCGGATCTGTTTCAATAAACTTGGGATGCTCGTAGCATAACGCTTTTTCATCAAGAAAGTCTTTTAGCTCATGCATTATGCTATGGTTTTGCCGAAGTTTTGTATGATATTACCATCAACCATGACGAGTTTTCTATCTGCCATATCGGCAAGCTCTTGATTATGGGTAACGATAACAAATGTTTGTCCGAACTCATCTCGTAATTTAAAAAAAAGTTGATGTAGATTTTCTGCAGCTTCACTATCTAGGTTTCCAGAAGGTTCGTCGGCAAATAGTACCTTAGGATTATTAATAAGTGCTCTTGCCACGGCCACTCGCTGCTGTTCGCCACCAGAAAGTTCGCTGGGTTTATGGTCGTATCGATGCGATAATCCTAAAAAGTCTAACAATTCTTTTGCTCGTCTTTCTGCTTCCAGTTTTGGAGTTTTTTTAATAAAAGCAGGAATACACACATTTTCTAAAGCAGTAAATTCTGGAAGTAATTGATGAAATTGAAAAATAAAGCCCAGTTGTTCGTTTCTAAATCTTGAAAGTTGCTTTTGCGAGAGCATATGTATATTAGAGCCATTAATAGTTAAGCTACTTTCTTTAAGATCAGTCGCTTTATCTAGCGTTCCTAAAATCTGTAATAATGTAGTCTTACCAGCACCAGAAGCACCGACAATAGAGACGATTTCACCTTCTTCAATATGTAGATTTACACCTTTGAGCACATGTAAATCACTATAATGTTTGTGAATATTATTTGCTTTAATCATTACTTTTATTTGAAAAAGGGAAAGGTAATCAATAGCATTAAAATCCCCAAGCGTATTGTCTAGAAGAACGTTTTAAATCATGGATTCTAAAATGCTTTAGTTTGCCTTTCATCTACTTTTTTGATCATTGTAAAACTATATTTTCGCCGAAATGATGATACTAATGAATTGTTAAAATGAGCCAAAAGCGCTTACTATCTGCGTATTTTAGTGAACTGATTTCATGTTCTGGTTTTAGACAAAACAACATTTTTTTAGCAAATTGAAAAAGTGTAAATCAGTTCAGTTATAAAAATAAGAATGAGTAGTGCTATGAATGATAAAACTTTGAAGAATGCCGTATTGGCCGGAGGATGTTTTTGGTGTACCGAAGCTGTTTTTCAACGTCTTGAAGGAGTTGAAAAAGTGATTTCAGGATATACCGGCGGAACTATTAAAAATCCCGCATATCGAGAAATTACAACCGGTAGAACGGGACATGCAGAGGCGATACAAATCATATTTGATGAAGAAAAAATCAGCTATAAAGAACTTCTGGAAATATTTTTTGCTACTCATGATCCTACAACTTTAAATCAACAAGGAGCCGATCGTGGTACTCAATACAGAAGTGCAATTTTTTATGTTGATGAAGAACAAAAACAAATTGCAAAAGAGTATATTAATTTTCTAACCCATCAAAATGTTTTTGATAACCCAATAGTTACTGAGGTTACTGAGTTAGGACCGTTTTATAATGCAGAAGAGTATCATCAAAATTATTATAACCAGAATAGTGAGCAAGGATATTGCCAATTTGTAATCAATCCGAAACTTAACAAATTAAATAGTACCTTTAAGCGTAAACTAAAAACAGAAAAACAGTCGTAATTACTATGTCATACTCAAATTTCGAAGAATACAATATGGAAGTTACAGCGGGGATAAAAGAAAAGTTTGAGGCGATAATTGATGAATTGGGAGAAGATGTAACGCGCGAAGGAATTGTAAAAACTCCTGAAAGAGCAGCGAAAGCAATGCAATTTCTTACGCAGGGCTATCATCAGGATCCGGCAGACATATTAAAAGGCGCTATGTTTAAGGAAGAATACGATGATATGGTCATTGTAAAAGACATAGAATTATATTCTTTATGCGAACATCATATGCTACCATTTTTTGGAAAAGCACATATAGCCTATATTCCCAACGGTTATATCGTAGGATTGAGCAAATTACCAAGAATAGTAGACGTATTTGCAAGACGTTTGCAAGTACAAGAGCGATTAACCCATGATATTCTAGAATGTATCAATGACACACTAAAACCTAAAGGTGTGGCTGTAGTTATCGAAGCTTCGCATATGTGCATGATGATGCGTGGTGTTCAAAAGCAGAACTCGGTAACGACTACTTCTGGTTTTAGAGGTCAATTTGAAAAAATTGAAACAAGAACTGAATTTTTACGTTTGATCACTGCTGACCTTGGGTAAATGTATTGGAATAGTATTTGTCATCACAGAAAGTAGGTGTTCAAACATTATGTAGAAGAGCTATCTTTACATTGTAAAAGAAATGGGAAGGGATACGGCAAGATTAAATTATAGTGATTATTTATGACAAGTAATACATATAAAAAATTGGGATTGAGCCTTTTATTTGACGGTCTGGGCATGGTTACTTATGCTATCCCTGGGATTGGAGAATTCGGCGATATCTTATGGGCACCTTTGTCGGGTTGGTTGATGACAAAAATGTATAAAGGGAATATGGGAAAGGCAGCAGGCATATTTACATTTGTTGAAGAAGCGCTACCCGGGCTCGATTTTATTCCGTCTTTTACGTTGATGTGGTTATATACTCACGTGATAAAGAAAGAAAAAGCAGAGCGCGTTATCGATGTAGATATTTCATAAACCGGATTTAATCCCCTAAAAAACGAGCAAATCCTAGTCTGCTTAGCATTTTTTTCTCAAAATTCCAGAAAAATTTAAATTGCCCAAAGAGCCATCCTATAATAAGAAGAAGTATTTGATATACAGGAAATATGAATACAATTCTTACAGGCCAATAGATCCAACCGATAGTAGTTTCTTTTGTTAAACCTAATAAACTAATAATAGGATCAGAAATACGTGCTGCAGTAGATCCCGTTATTGCAAATGCAATAAAAATTGCGATCAATTCCCAACGATACGTAACGTCCCATCGAGTTTCTAAGAAAGAAAATAATTTTAATGTGATAAATAAAAAGATGAAAGAGGCCAAAAGAGTAATTGAAGAAAGTAACCCTAAATAGGCTACGCTTGTTTCTGTAATACCTAATGTATTCATGATAAACTTGCCTAGCACATATCCCGAAAATAACAGTCCAATTATGCCTAATACAGGAAATAAAAGTTGCCAATTCGATTGTATCTCCCAACGATTTATAAATCTTTTCATGTATTCAAAATTTTATAATTCAATGAAAAATTAGTAATTACAAAATCATAAACAGATGTAACCACTTCGTTTTCGCATAAACTTGTTGTAATCATAACTGCAGGGTATGCTGAAAAAAGTTTGTGCTCATTTCATGTTGCAAAAATACAATTTAATATTGAACTCATTTGCACTTTTTTAATTGAACAAAAAAGTTTAACGTTATGAAGATCAGGGATCATTACTAATACTACTTCCACTTTAAAATTACTCATTAAATCTGCCTACCTGGTGGATGACAGGCAAGATTTACCTTTTCCGTTTATACTTCAGCATAAAAAGTAAGCCTAGCTATGGCTATGATTTAGGTTTCTTTTTTGTCTAAACAAAAAATGATTGCTTTTTATTTGAGCAATTTCAAAGTAGAACCAGTTGAAAGATGTTTAAATGAATTTATTGTTACGTCTAAACCCGATTAATGTATTAGGGTGTATTTTCAAAGTTTAAAAACATTGTTGTCCGATAAAAACGTTGATACGCTCTGAAAACTTCTATTACCATAAAGAATTTATGAGTTTATAGAAAAGACACCTTGCTTTTCTAAAATTTAGACAACTTATTTTGAAACTGAATAGCCTTTACTTCAAAAACCATACTAGACAAGTAGTTACAAATAAGTCTTTGTTCTATTTTCTAGCAGCGCAGCGGTCTAGTTTCTGTAACCGGATAATACTGGTTTAATAGTATAACATAATGCTTGGTTTTGCCGCAGTTTCAAGTCGTTATAAGTTTTCTAATACATAGAGGGGTTTAAAATGTTCTTCCCCTTGTCATTATAAAATTTTGACGATAGCGCTGTTCGAAGTATAGAAAATAGTGATAGAGTAAATAGTTCACCTCATATCCGTAGTGAATATTGGGCTCATACTCTATTCTTTGAATATACAGATTAGGATTAAATCGTTGAGGTTCAAGAACACGTTGGTTATATTCATTAACATACAACCTATTTCTTGTCTCTAAGAATTGTTCAGAATAAAAGCCTCTGGGCCGCTGTGTCACTAACCAACTTGTAAACCCCGGTTCTATTATTATGATTTCATATTCTAGACTGTCGTTGCTAATTCTAACGGTATCTGATGGATTAGGCGTTGACGACACATTCATATTTTTATGTTGTGTTGAAGTACAACTCACAATAAGTAGCGCAACCGATATTGCAATAAAAAACGTCTTCATTTAGCTATAGAATTACCATCAAAGCCAGCACAAAAAAGTTAGAGTTTAAGTCTATTTTCCAAAAAGACCACCTAATATACCTCCTAAACCGCCTTTCTTTTTTGTAGAACCACTAAAAATCATACCCGCCACATCGTCAAGAATACTTCCATCTCCATCGGCATCGAGAAATGACTCGATTAGCGACTGTTGTTTTGAACCTCTTTGCGCACCAGACAATCCGCCTAACAAATTCATCAAACCGTTCGAATCATTTACATTCTGTTGTGATGCTTGTTTACCAAGAATACCCATCAAAATTGGGGCTGCTACCTTTAAAATTTCACTTACCGATCCAGGCTCAACTCCAGATTTTTGGCTTAAGGCATTTTCGACAGCCGGTCTTTTACTACCCAGTATGTGCCCTAAGATTCCGGCGCCATCATTTCTAACCTCCTGATCTACGCCACCTTCAAATAAACCACCTAGATTGTCTAAAATTCCGCCAGAGTGCTTACCCGACAATGCACCTAAAATACCAGATGCTCCTTCTTGAGTGGTAGCATTACGTTGCATGGCTCCCATCAAAACTGGCATGGCCATACTAAGAACATCTCCAGTTTTATTTGCAGGCTGTCCTGTTTGAGAACTTACGCCATTAATAATTTGTCTGCCCATAGGGCTATTTAAAAGATCTAAAATTCCTGACATGGTTATGTGTTTTAAAATCTAATTTACATCTTTTCTGTTAAAAAAATTAAGAATACTACTTTAATTTTTTTTGATTATAGGAAATACCTAGGTATTTTTTAAAAAATAAAAAAAGCGCTATTCTAAAACTGAAATAGCGCTAAACTTCTTAATGTCCACTGAAATTTCTTATTTCAATAGTTGTATAATTTGATCTGCTAATTCTTGTCCAATACGATCCTGTGCTTCTGAGGTAGCAGCACCTATATGTGGTGTTAATGAAATTTTATTGTTCATTAATACTTTAATAGAGGGGCTTGGCTCATCCTCGAACACGTCGAGTCCGGCGAAGCTTAGTTTTTTATTCTCAAGAGCTTGAACTAGTGCAACTTCGTCGACCACACCTCCTCTTGCAGCATTAATAATGCCTGCTCCCTCTTTCATATGTTCGATTTCAGCTTTCCCGATAACGTAATCTTTTTGTGCGGGAACGTGTAATGTAATAAAATCAGCATTTTTGAGGACTTCTTCTTTAGATACTGTTTTGATTTTAAAATGTAAAGCTTGCCCGTCATAGAATTCTAAAGGAATTTCAACCTCTTCTGTATACGGATCAAAGGCAATTACTTTCATACCGACACCAATTGCTATTTTTGCAGTTGCCTGACCTATTCTTCCGATACCTATAATACCCAAAGTTTTTCCTCTTAATTCTACTCCCGCGGCATAGGATTTTTTAAGATTTTTGAATTTGCTATCGCCTTCTAAAGGCATGTTTCGATTGGCATCGTGCAAAAAACGAACACTTCCGTATAGGTGTGCGAATACGAGCTCTGCTACCGATCCCGATGACGCAGCCGGAGTATTAATAACATGCAATCCTTTTTCTCGTGCATAGGCTACGTCTATATTATCCATTCCTACACCGCCTCGACCAATAATCTTTAACGAAGGGCAGTTGTCGATGATATCGGTTCGCACTTTGGTGGCACTACGCACAAGTAAAACCGAAATATCATTTGTATTGATATAATCTATGAGCTGGTCTTGAGCAACAGTAGTCGTAATTACTTCGAATCCGTTTTTTTCTAGAGCTTGAATACCAGATTTTGAAACTCCATCATTTGCTAATACTTTCATTATTATTAAGATACGTTAGTGTGTTAGGCGCTGTTTCAATATGCCTTAACACTTTTGGTTAACTATTTAGTTTATGTTTATCGTCACCGCCAAAGGGTATAATACCCCAAGGTAGTTCACTAGGTTTGCCAGTGCTATTTATAAATGAATTTGCAAAAAAACTGGCACACCTTTTATGCTTTTCTCTCTAGGTCACTCATTACATCGACCAAAGTAGCTACACTATCTATGTTCATAGCATTATACATGCTGGCTCTGTAACCTCCTACACTACGATGACCATTTACCCCGTTAATACCGGCTTCTTTGCACATGGTTTCAAAAGTTTCTTTAAGATCTTCATTAACTAAAGTAAAGGTTGCATTCATAGTAGAACGATCTTCTTTTGCAGCAAAACCTTTAAAAAGCGGGTTAAGATCTATTTCTGAATAGATTAATTTGGCCTTTTTCTCATTTTTTTCTTCGATCACATCAATACCCCCCAAATTTTTTAACCATTTGAGTGTGAGCATAGATGTATATACAGCAAATACTGGTGGTGTGTTAAACATACTTGCTTTGCTAATATGAACTTGGTAATCGAGCATTGAAGGAATTTGCCGTTCTATCTTACCTAAAATATCTTCTTTAATTACAACTAGGGTAGTTCCTGCCGGACCCATATTCTTTTGAGCACCAGCATAAATAAGACCAAATTTCGAAAAATCCAGCTGGCGAGAAAAAATATCACTACTCATGTCGCAAATTAGAGGGGTATCAACTTCTGGAAATTCTTTCATTTGAGTTCCAAAAATCGTGTTATTACTCGTACAATGTAAATAATCTAGCCCTTTTGGAACCGTGTACCCTTTGGGAATATAATTAAAATTGGATTCTTTTGAAGATGCAATCTCTATGACCTCTCCATAGAGCTTCGCTTCTTTTATAGCCTTGTCACTCCAACTACCTGTATTTAAATAGCCGGCTTTTGATTGTAAAAAATTATAGGCGACCATAAGAAATTGAGTGCTAGCTCCACCCTGAAGAAAAAGTGCCTTATATCCTTTTCCTTCTAACCCTAGTAATTCAAGTGCTAAACTACGGGCATCTTCCATAACATCTACAAAATCTTTACTTCGATGCGAAATTTCAATAATAGAAAGACCTGAGTTATTGTAGTTTAAAATAGCTTCTGATGCCTCTTTAAATACTTCTTGCGGTAAAATGCAGGGTCCAGCGCTAAAATTGTGCTTTTTCATCGTTGATTTTTATTTTTATTAATTGTTTTAGATATATATTTAAGTATTGAACTGGTTTCAGCATCTCATCTTACTTGTAATCACTAGATATGAGTGAGATTTTGAAACCAATTCAATAGAACCTTTGTGTATTACCTATTACGGGCATTCAATTACGTAAAGGTAGTTCTACCCTAACAACACAAAGGTGCTAATAATCTTATTTAAAATCATTATTAAAATGATAAATTATCTAATTAATTTTTAACAAAAAATCAATAATATCAATACCATCTGCGTAATCTGAAAGAGAAGGCTTTTGCGATTGTCCGAATTGAATAGTGTTCTCATCAAAGTGATCTGCTATAATACACTGAATTTTTTCACTATTCTTTTTTAATGTATTAGCAAGCTGATCTGTAGTATCGTAGGTTTCATAGAATAAAGTCGCAATGGGTGATCCATAGTTTTGATCTTCTTTAATCATTAAAAAACCGTTTTCTAGTAGCTTAAAATTGCTCATCAGGTACACCGCTTTATTATAGTCATAATTATTAGCATATTTGGCGCTTTTCATGATATCCTTATAATCATACATCGCTTTGAAGAATACATCAAAATTGTAACCTTTGGGAACCATTAATTTAGATACATTTCTACATCCTAAACCATAGTATCTAAAAATATCTTCACCCAATAATTGAAGTTGTGTTGTGGATTCATTTCCATCTATAATGGCAATAGAGTTTCTGTTTTTACGTATAATATGGGGTACTTTGCCAAAATAATACTCAAAATATCGCGCTGTATTGTTACTACCGGTAGCTATGATAGCATCAAAATCAGAGATTTTCTTTGAGGTAAATGTAATTTTTTCTTCGAATTTAGGTTCGATTGCAATCAGATAAGAAGCTAAAAAGGGTAGAAGCTGATTATCATCAGAGGATTGTTTAACAATGATATGATGTCCTGAAATCAATACCGATAGAAAATCGTGAAATCCAACTAGCGGAATATTTCCCGCCATGATGACACCCACCGTTTTGGAAACCACGGTGTCTAAAGGATACGAAGATACCCATGCTTCTAAGCGGTTTTTTGTAAGAGCATTACTCCATTGTTCTAGTGCAAATATCACGTTATCCTTGGTAAACCAACCGTTATAATGAACTGCCCCATCAATCTTTAACACCATTTTATCAAAAAAGAGATCGTTATAAGATACGCTTCTAATTCTCTCATAACCAGTAGATTTAAATTGTCTAATAAAGTTACCTAATAGGGCAAAAGCACGAATTCTATCATTTAATGTCATTGCTTATTTGTTTATCACTAGTATAGGGGTTATTTTTGTTTTGCAAATTTAGAATAAAAAAGAGCTATGGCAATTATAATAACAGATGAATGTATAAACTGCGGAGCATGCGAGCCAGAGTGTCCTAACACCGCAATTTATGAAGGAGCAGACGACTGGAGATACGCAGATGGCACAGATTTGGAAGGCGATGTAATTCTACCTGGTGGAAAAGCTGTTAACGCAGATGAAGCACAAGAGCCTGTAAGCGACGAAATTTACTATATCGTACCTGATAAGTGTACAGAATGCAAGGGTTTTCATGAAGAACCTCAATGTGCCGCGGTATGTCCTGTAGATTGTTGTGTGCCAGACGAGGATATCGTAGAGACTGAAGAATTTTTATTGCAGAAACAATCCTTTATGCATAAAGATTAATTAGGCACTATAAGATAATAACTATAAGTTACATAAATGATCTTAAAAGGAATGCTTAAAGAATTAGAAGTAAACCTGTCAATAGACAGGTTTTTTTATGGTCATCTTTTAAATTTTAGTATTTTCGTTATTCATTTAATCCGATTTATGTATTAGAATTTCATTATGAGGGTTAAATATTTTAAAATTCGAAATTTTAATAAATCACCGCTATGTTTAAATTGAAAAATATAGTGAAGCCCTAATTTTTGAAGGAGTTTTGATCTGTACTATATTCTTTACAATATAAACTGTGTTTAATCTCAAATCAATGACAATATCATGAAAAAAATCATACTACTTTTAACTTGTGCCTTTTTCTCTTTTTCAAGTTATTCACAATACCGTTGGGAAGTATCTGCCGGAGCTACCTTTTCACAACTTGATTTGGATACTTCAGAATTAGAAAGTGAAGGTCGCAAAGCCGGATTTTTCGTAAATGCGGGTTATGGGTATGTTATGGGTGTACGAGCAAAAACGAGTATCGTTTTTTCTTTGGATCTTTTACAACGGAATAGCGAACTTACCAATAAACTTGTGGACCCAGAATCGATACAAGACATAAGTTTTTTACAAGTGGGAATTACTCCAAAATTCAGGTATCTATTTGGAGCGGGAAAAGATAGATTTAGAGCTTTTTTGAATGTAGGTCCATCGTTTAGAATTAATGCCAATGTAGAACTAGGCGGTGAAGAGTTAGATTCTGAAGCCTACGAAAATGTAATCATTGGTGGTGTTTACGGAGCAGGATTCTCACAAATGATCGGAGAAAAGTTTGATATCATGGTCGAAATAGGAGCGATGAATGATTTTGTAGATAATTTTAATGACGATTTTATAGAAGGGAACAGTAAATTTTTTGATTTTTACGCCAGAGCAGGCATACGATTTCGTATTTACGACGCTAGAAGATAATAATACGAAGTTATTACGTAGTGATGACGAATATCTAGTATTATTTCAAGCTCAGAGATCCCAAATACTATACTAATATGATAAATGGATAATTTCAGTCGATGCCCTTTTTGCTAGTTTGGCTTAAGTCACATTGAAATGAATTATTGATCTGTTTCTAGATCTATGTCGAATTACAACTTCTATTTTCGAAATTTGAGGTATTTATTTTTTAAAATTTCGGTCGTAATATCGATAAATAATTAAGCATACGAAACGAAGCTATCTGTATTAAGCATCGAAGCCCGAAAGAGCGTCTCTATATTCTCTTAGGTCAGCTACGTTTGTCTTGTTGTTTACACTTTTGGTTAATGAAATTAAATACTTTAGACTTTCTACAGGTTCTATGGTACCTTCATTTGTAATTTCTGAAGTTTCATCGACAGGCTCATCATCTGGTATCGGGATTAGAAAAGAGTTATTTTCTTCAATATGTTCATAAGTATACCGTAAGACCTTTACTACTAACGGAATTTCTTCTTGTAGTGCATATGCTCTTAATTGTTTCAAATCCTCGATTAGTGTATCCATGGTGATACCATTTTTATCGAGGTCTTCTAGAATCTTATCAACTAATTTGATGGCCTTTTTATTTTCCAAAGGAGTAAACGTATTTGATGAGTTAATTATTAAACACTGCAAATTTAATTTTTTCCAGAATTATCACCCTATGAAAAGAATTATTTATTTTGAGATATTGGTTTTTTTTGGTTTACAATTATTTAACAAATACAAGTTTATAAATATAAAATATTGAATATCAATGTTTTAATACCATCTACTTAAATGAATGATACTAATCCTGCTAAAGTTTGAGGTAAAACCGTAACCACATATGCTACAATCCTCTTTATCTTTGAAAAGTATTCCAATTACAATTTTTCCCTTACTTTTTTTGTTTTCCCCAACACTTACCTCCTTAATCCTAAGGAGGTAAGTTCTTTTTTATTGGCCTCCTGCGTATTCAGATAATAATGTTAGCATCAGTCCATATTTAGCTAAGCCTATAAAATTTTCAAATCCTAAAAAATCTATTTTACAAGCGCTGGGTCATTTAATCCAGTTTTCTTCTCAATCGCTTATAGTAATAGTGTGAATATGCATTGACCTTATAAATAAGGGATTGTGATCTGATTACTTAAAATTGATGGCAGAATAACAAACTGATAATATTTTCATACGCCTGAGATGCTTGATAGTTTTGTGTCTACTTATATTCGTTTCATTTATCTCCGGATACTTATGTAGTCGTCTTTACCCAAAATAGGAACATTTTGATTAACATAGTTCTAATAAAGGGGAAACATGTTTTATACCGTACTATTGATCGTATCAGTTGTGCATTTTGATTTTTTATTCAAAATATGTTGATTAAAGCGCTTCGATCATAGAAAGAAGTTCATCAAGCCTTTTAATAAGCTAAGGATACTATTGGATTTTAGATTAGAAAAGCTATTTTCGATACTCCTAATCAAGTTGAGGGCAGGCTAATTTTTCTTCATGTCATCTCAAGCAGAGTGTCGATAGATTATTAGGAAAAATCATTCAAATTAATGTTTTTCTTCACTATTTCCCTCCTAATACACAACGAGTTGATCATAAATTGAACTACGTTAAGAAACGTTTATTTTGGCAGAAACCACTTTTTGGTTATTAAGTAATCAAACCCAAATCGCCCAGAACCCAAAACTAGATTGTATATAGATATCCATAAGAACCCCATAGCAGGTAACATACCCCATAAACCATCATTCCATTTTTGTAAAAAGATAGCGACCAACATGGTACACATAATGAAGAATGAAGCTACTCTGGTTTTTAAACCAATTGCTAGAAACATTCCTCCAATAGCCTCACTAGCTGCACCTATCCACGCAAAAAATACAGGAAATATGGCAAAGATACCACCATAATTAGCTACATCATTCGGAAACCAATCTACAACTTCTAAAAATGCCAAATCTGGTGCGCTATTGGTACTCCATGGGACACCAAATTTGCTTCCACCAAAATTAACAGCAAGAAAAAACCCACATAGGATTCGAGGGATAGCAAATAATAAATCTATATACCATTGTTTCATTGTTACTGGGCTCACTACATTTTTTAATACTCTTTTCATGATTTTAACTTTTATTGATAGGTGCTACCATAGGGTATCATACCCTATGGTCTACCTTGTTATTGAAAATTAGTTTCTTATAAATACCCCTAAGATTTATCTCAAGGATAATTTACTAGACTCTTCAAAAGTCAAAAAATTCAGTGGTTAAAGCGTCTCAAAACATAAAAAGACGGCTCACATTATAATTTGAGCCGTCTTGTATTATAGGGTTCTTTTCTCTATTGCCTAATTTTTAAGAGCAAGCAAGGCAATATCAAAATCTGAATACAAAGCGACTTCATCTTTTATTACTGTTACTGTGGTACCAGAATAATGATCTGTCAGAACAGTATTTTCGGGGAAAATAGAATTAATTTTTATCGTTTTTTTACCTTTCGGAAGATCTAGGCCTATTATCACCTTATCCACGAATCCATTTTTAGAATAGTTTCTGTAGAATACATATGGAGATTTCGAAATCATTTTATGACTTCCTGCACCTATAGAAGGGTGATTGTATCTAAAAGTACCTAATTTTTGCCAATGGGCTAGCAATGCCTTGGTATCTTGATTTTCTAATGCTTTCCAATTCATATTTGATCGTAAGGTAGCATCTCCTTTGGTATCTTCAATAACTAATGGTCTGGCTATCTCATCTCCGTAATATACTTGGGATACACCTGGTGTCAATAAAAGTTTGGTTGCCGATTCATAGGTTTTTTGTCTTTCTTCATCAAAGGGTTCACCATCGTCATGAGAACTAATGTAATTCATTACACTTTTTCCTGTTAAATTAGTTTTCAAAATTGTATCGTATTTACTAAACAAAGCTTCATAATCTAACTGTGCCGCATCATATTTAAACTGAAAGTTAATTAGATTGTCGAAACCATGTGCAAAATAATCTACTTTGCGATCCCCAAAGTCATACTGTCGTTTACTATCAATTCCATATCCGTACAATTCACCTAACATATAGAATTTAGTATCATCCAGAACTTTATCGGGATGTGTTGTCTTCCATTCGGTAAAAGCAATTTCTGCTTGATCTGCTAATACAGCCCATACATCTTCTTCGACATGTTTTACTGTGTCTACCCGGTATCCATCTATTCCTAATTCCCGCACATAATCTGTAAGCCATTTTATAATATAATTTTTTGGAGATCTTTTTAATCCGGTTTTGGTAAAGAAAACATCGATTTCGGCCAATTCAGTTTCCAGTCTTCCTTCTGCTTTCCATTTATCTAAGAGTATCGTTGGCAGTTCAACTTCTTCATTACTTTCAGTTTTAATATCAGGAAGGTTTTCTACCAAAGTACATGAAACTGCGCTTTCATAACCTTTGTAGATACATTGAGGCGCTGTGCGCACCCAATTATCTGGCCAAACAGGATCTTTTTTGGTTACTGGTCCGGTATGATTTAACACTACATCCATAAGTATGCGAATGTTACTTTTATGTGCAACCTCAATCAATTGTTTGAGATCTTCATAAGTACCAAAGTTAGGATCAATTTTGGTCCAGTCTTTTGCCCAATATCCATGAAAAGCATAAGTGTTGCCTGTTCCCTCATCAACGCTACCATGAATTTGCTCTACTACAGGGTTGAACCATATGGCATCTATTCCAAGCTTGGTAAAATAGCCTTCTTCAATTTTTTGTATAATACCTTTTATGTCACCTCCTTCAAACCCTCTCAGTTTTCCGGTTTTTTTGTTGCGATCTAACACATTATCATTGCTAGAGTCACCATTTTTAAATCTGTCGGTTAGTAGAAAATATACATTGGCGTTTTCCCAAATAAAAGTTTTCTTTGTAGTAGAAGAGACTTCTATTTTTTCGTTCTGAGTAACTTCTGAAGCCGTTTTTTCTTCTTTTTTTGAATCGCTATTGCAACCTACAATAAAAACTATAAAGATTATTAGGGCCAGTTTAGTAAGATTCGTCATAAGTTTCATTGGTTTATAAAACGCTAATCTATAAAAACTAATATAAAAATTACAGAAAGGTGAACTATGAAATTCTTAAAAGTATTTTTAGTAAGCCTTTCCTAATGTTTGAAGGTATTGCGAAGGAGAAGTATTGGTAAGCTTTTTAAAAACTCTATTGAATGTGGCCTTGCTATTAAAACCGCATTCGAATGCTATTCCTAAGAGGGATAAATGTTCTTGTTTTCCTTCTTCTAGCATTTCCTGAACAGCTTGTACTCGGTAAGTATTGATAAAATCGTTAAAGTTTTTTTGAAAACCATCATTAATGGTTTCTGAAAGCTCTGATACTTGAATTTTGAGCATTTTAGAGAACTCTGTGAGATTTAAATCAGGATCTAAATAGGGTTTTTCTTTTTTCATAAAACTCTCAAGTTTGATCTTGCGTTGTTGCAGATCATTGTTAACTATTTTTGCAGATGATTTGAAGTTTTTTTTCTTTTCTACATTGAAATCTAATGATTTCAATTTATTTGTATCTGTGAAATATCCTTTTATTCCGATATAAATTATGGCTATTGCCGAAAAAAACTGGTACCACCAAAGTTGAGTCCAATGTAAATCTATTATTAAATCCTCGATTGTGCGTTGAAAAATGCTGTATAGAAAAAGAAACGAGTATATAAATAAAAAATTACGCATCCAATTGAGCTCTAGTTTATATGTGTTAGAAAAAAATTGGTGAATTTTATTTTTATATTTATAATATAATTGAATAGTAAATGCAAGATAAAGCAACATTTGGATGTTTTCTAGAATTCCTAATAAAGGTTGAACGTATTTTTCGTCAAGATTTATTTTTAAGAAACCGTTTTGAGTATCCTCAAATCCGGGTTGAGCAGCATCGTAAATAAAAATTATGATTTTGTAGATTACAAAAAGAAACACTGGAATAAAATGAATACAATCTATTTTTACAAATCTAAAATCAGATGAGGTGATTGATTTTACATAAAAATACAATAATGGTCCGATCGCAAGACTAAACGAAATCAACCAATAGTTAATTTTAGTATTCCTAAAAGTATCATACCATCCCATAAAACCAATAGTATATGTGGTTCTATGGTATCCAGTAATAAAGATCAGTAAAGCCAAAATTAGTGCCGGAATATACTTTTTCTGAAAAAAACGCTGAAGTAATAAAAATGCAAAAATAAATGCCTGAAGAACTAATAGTAGGAGGGGAGTGCTAAAAATGTTAAATGATGGGAACTCAAATAGAACAATATACGACATAATGCGAAGGTACAGAATTGAAAGAATTAGTTTTTATTTTTTTTTAGTATAAAATGATGTTCCTTTGAATTTAAATAATTTTTGATGAGTATATTGAAGGCATGGGTGTCTGCGGCCCGATTACGAACATTACCATTGTCAATATCAGGCATTATTGTTGGATCTGCTCTAGGAACCCCTATTTTTTGGCAGACATCAATTTTCTGGTTAGCTTTACTAACTACGTTGGGGCTTCAAATTTTATCAAATTTTGCGAATGATTACGGCGATGGCATAAAGGGGACAGATAATCAAGATAGAGTTGGGCCTCCCAGAGCATTACAGATTGGATCTATTTCGAGTACACAAATGCTTCGCGGTATAGTGATAACTGCATGTCTTACATTTGTACTCGCCATTTCACTTATTTACGTGTCTTTTGGAAAAGAAAATTATATATACACTATTATCTTTTTTCTTTTAGGTATTATGGCTATTGCAGCGTCTATACTATATACTGTAGGCAAATCTGCGTATGGATATCGAGGGTTAGGTGATGTGTTTGTATTTGTATTTTTTGGTTTGGTAAGCGTAGTTGGTTGTTACTTTCTTTTTACAAAAACAATCGAAGATTTAGTTGTTCTTCCTGCAATTACTATTGGGCTGTTAAGTACGGCAGTGCTCAATCTGAATAATATGCGAGATCATAGTAATGACAAAAAATCTAATAAAAATACATTGGTGGTTAAACTCGGTATTCAAAATGCTAAAATGTATCATTTTTGTTTGGTGATTTTAGCCATATGTATACTATCCATATTTATTTTTTTTAGTTATGAAAAACCCTTAGATCTTATTCCCTTAATTGCATTTATTCCATTATTTATACATATTAATAAAGTTAGAAATACGAAGCATGCAGAATTATTAGATCCAGAACTTAAAAAAGTAGCTTTAACAACATTTTTACTAGCAATACTATTTAGTCTAAGTCAGATTTTATAATTTTCAGAATAAAAACTCACATAGTTATGAAAATTACCTTCTACGGGCATAATACATTGTTAATCGAAATTGCCGATAGCCTTGTTTTAATAGACCCATTTATTTCTGGAAACCCGCTTGCTAAAGATAAAATAGCCCCAGATTCGATAAAAGCCGATTATATTCTACTTACGCATGCCCATCAAGATCATGTGCTAGATGCAGCCTCTATAGCTCAGGCAAATAATGCAACTATAGTTTCCAATTATGAAATTGCGATGCATTACCAAAATAAAGGGATAGAAGCTCATCCTATGAATCACGGTGGAAATTGGGAGTTTGATTTTGGCAGAGTAAAATATGTAAATGCCATACATACAAGTAGTTTTGAAGATGGCACCTACGGTGGGCAACCGGGTGGTTTTATAATTGAAGGGGAGCACAAAACCATTTACATCGCCGGCGATACAGCGCTAACTATGGATATGAAACTTATTCCATTGCATACCCAACTAGATTTGGCGATTTTACCCATTGGGGATAATTTTACAATGGGTGTAGATGATGCTATCATTGCGAGTGATTTTGTTGAATGCGACAAAGTACTAGGAGTTCACTATGATACGTTTGGGTACATCGAGATTAACCATGAAGAGGCTAAACGTAAGTTTTTTGATAAAAACAAAGACTTGATGCTCTTGGAAATTGGTGAAAGCATAGTGTTATAGATGAACGCAACATATCAAAAATATATACTTGAGTTTAAAAAGCCTAGCGGCACTTCTCGCGGAATTCTTAAAACTAAAGAAACTTGGTTCATTACAATTTCAGACGGTGAAGACTATGGTATTGGTGAATGTGGTATTTTGAGATCGCTAAGTATCGATGACAGACCAGATTATGAAGAAAAATTAGCATGGACATGTAACCATATTCATCTTGGAGTCGAAAGGCTTTGGGAAGAACTCATAGAATTCCCCAGTATTCAATTTGGTATTGAGATGGCCTTTTTATCGTTGCAAAGTGATACCCCTTTTTTAGTATTTCCTTCAGAATTTACGCAAAATCGAGATCATATTCCTATTAACGGATTAATATGGATGGGAGATAAAGAATTTATGGTAGCACAGGTTAAAGAGAAACTTGATCAAGGTTTTGACTGCATTAAAATGAAAATAGGAGCTATAGATTTCGCGGCAGAACTTGATATTTTGAATGATATACGATCTAAGTACGACTCAGAAACGATACAGTTACGAGTAGACGCTAACGGAGCTTTTTCTCCTGGTGAAGCTCTAGAAAAATTAAAATGCCTGTCAAAATACGATTTACATAGCATAGAACAGCCTATTAGACAAGGTCAATGCCAAAATATGGCCGATTTATGTGCTAGCACACCTTTACCGATTGCTTTGGATGAAGAATTGATAGGTGTTTTTGATATCACACATAAAAAAGAGCTGCTGGATACGATACAACCACAATATATTATTCTTAAACCAAGTTTGATAGGTGGGTATAGAGGAACCAAAGAATGGATTCAAATAGCTTCAGAACGGAATATTGGATGGTGGATTACAAGTGCTCTCGAGAGTAATATTGGTTTAAATGCTATTGCTCAATTCACGTATACTTTACAGTGTGATATGCCACAAGGATTGGGAACCGGAGGTTTGTATACTAATAATTTTCAGTCGCCGTTACAGGTAATTGATGGAACGTTGGTATATGATTCAGAAATTGAATGGGACGTTCGACTATAAATTAAAAATTATAAGTACATATGTATATAGAACAGGGCAAAAAAGGAAAACTCGGATTGTGGAAATATATTCCCATACCCCTCGTATTTATGGGGTTGATAGGGCTTCAGTATATCGCCGTTATACTATTCGATTTGGACGTAGCAAAAATTATGGAAGAGCAAATTAAAACAAGAAGTAAAATCAGTCTTTTTGCAGAAGGGATGATTTTCATGGCGGTTTTTCTGGCTGCATTACTTTTTTGGGTACGGTACGTGCATCAACAATCTATTGTATCACTAACTACCAGTAGAAAAAAAGTAGATTGGGGTAGGATATTCTTTATTTTTAGCCTAATGGGTTCATTTATTATTGTTTCTACATTACTGGTTTATTTTTTTACTCCCGAAGTGTATCAGGTTAATT
Source organism: Aquimarina sp. U1-2 (assembly GCF_017897595.1). Taxonomy (GTDB): domain Bacteria; phylum Bacteroidota; class Bacteroidia; order Flavobacteriales; family Flavobacteriaceae; genus Aquimarina. The sequence goes on along the minus strand of NZ_JAGKIK010000007.1, from coordinate 76,026 downwards.
TTGAACCCGTCCCGTTTTTCATTCTGGCCATTGTGGCAATCATTCTTGTTCCAATCCAAACCAGTTTTGAAGAATATCTTTTTCGTGGTTACCTAATGCAGGGGATAGGGATTGCATCCAAAAGCAGGTTTGTACCTTTATTTATAACTTCGGTTCTCTTTGGTTTAATGCATATTGCTAATCCTGAAGTTTCAAAAATCGGCCCCATAATTATGGTTTACTATATAGGAACAGGTTTTTTTTTAGGAATCATTACACTTATGGACGAGGGACTAGAATTGGCACTTGGTTTTCATGCAGCGAATAATTTAATTACTGTATTATTGGTAACGGCCGATTGGACTGCTCTACAAACTGATTCAATTTTTATAGATGTGTCAGACCCGGGAACGGGTTATGAAATATTATTTCCTGTATTTGTTATTTTTCCTCTTTTTCTACTCATTTTGTCGAAAAAGTATGCATGGACAAACTGGAAAGAAAAACTTTTTGGCAGCGTACACTAACCTGTGTTGGACTTTGGATCTTCGTCATCAAGTAAATTAATAATGAATGCGTAATGTACTTTTTACAATTTCATAACTTTTCTAACTATGATAACCTTGAAATTTGAATGCATTGATCATGAGTACTTTTTTTATTCCTGAAATACACGACGCGTTTAGTATAAACAAACAAAATGCTACCAAAGATAGTTTGAAGCGTATAGCTTTAGGTTTTATTAAAAATGGAGAAGTTTACGAGCAAGAAGTAGGTCATTTTTTATTAAATTGGTTAGATGATAAAGACTATATCTTAGTCAAAACTTCTGGTTCTACAGGGAAACCTAAAAATATAAAGTTGTTAAAGCAGCACATGATCAATAGTGCTAAAGCGACCGGAAAATTTTTTAAAGCTGAAGAGAAAACAACTGCACTTTTATGTCTTTCTGCCAATTATATCGCCGGAAAAATGATGTTGGTAAGAGCTATGGTATTAGGTTGGAAGATCGATTTGGTTCCGCCAAAAACAAATCCGCTGGATACCCTGTATAAACAATATGATTTTTGTGCTATGGTACCCCTGCAGCTTGATAACTCTCTTAATAGGTTGCACCTCCTCAAAAAATTAATTGTAGGCGGTGGTCCCGTTTCTGAAAATCTAAGACAATTAGTACAAGGCGTTAAAACCAAAATTTTTGAAACCTATGGGATGACCGAAACCGTTTCTCATATTGCAGCAAGAAGGGTGAATCCGAAAAAGAAAGATAAAAAAGATGCTTCCTATTTTAAAGCCTTACCTAATATTAATTTAGGAGTAGATGCTAGAAACTGTTTAGTGATCAAAGCACCACAGTTAAATCATGAAACAATCATTACAAATGATGTAGTAGAACTTAAAACATACAAAAAATTTAGTTGGAAAGGCAGATACGACAACGTGATCAATAGTGGCGGTATCAAGTTACATCCCGAACAAATAGAAACAAAGCTTCAACTTTTAATAGGTCATCGATTTTTTATAACTCATGTTCCCGATAATAGTTTGGGTGATAAATTAATATTGGTTATCGAGCAGGATTATGACCCTATTTCTAAACTAGCATTACAAGAAGCGATAAGCAAATTAAAGACACTTACAAAATATGAAGTTCCTAAAGAAATTTATTTTTTACCCCAGTTCATAGAAACGGATAACGGAAAAGTACAACGCAAAAAAACCTTGGAGTTAGTTCTTAAGTATTGAACTCAAAAGAAATTTGATTGTAAATGAAACTATAATTTACTAATTTTTAGCTCTTCTCTTCAAACACTCAATCAAAAGTATGTTTCACTCATTATAGATTGCTTTTAAACCTGGTAGTACCGTAGTTTTAATTGAATTTAAAACCATTTACTATGAAACTATTAGGTTATATGGGTATGTTTTTTCTGGTTCTGGGAAATTTATACGCACAGCAAATTAAGATTACAGGAAAAGTTACCGACGAGCAAAATTTACCTTTGCCCGGAGTAAACATTATTATTAAAGGAACAACATCTGGAGCGCAAACCGATTTTGATGGTTTATATACCTTGGTCGCCAAAGCAGGAGATATTCTTATGTTTTCTTATGTAGGGTTTGAAACTAAAGAGGTACAGGTTTCTTCAAACTCTAGCTTGATCAATGTTAATCTAAAAGCTTCTTCATCAGCGTTAGAAGAGGTTGTAATTACCGGATATGCTACTACCCGAAGTAGAAGAGTTGTAAAACATTCTATAGCTTCTTCAACCATATCAAAAAGGAAAAGAAGAAAATCTAAAAACCAAACTGGTTTACGAGGTCATGTAGCTGGCGTTCATATTTCAAAAGCTCCAAAGCTTTCTTCTACTAATGCTATAAAAATAAGAGGTATTAGCGCTATTTCGAAGGCTGAACAACCGTTATATATTATAGATGGTGTGCCTTTAGATGGTAAAGATATCAATCGAATACGTGGGATAGATCCTGCTAAAATTTCAAAAGTTGAAGTACTAAAAAATGCGAATGCTTCTGCCTTGTATGGAGCCAAAGCGAAGAATGGTTGTGTTATCATAACAACTCACAGCGGTAATTACAATGTAGATAATCACGAATCGTATAAAGAAATTGTAGAAAACGATTTCAAACAAGTACAAATAGCGCCACTTTCAACGTTTTCGATCGACGTCGATAAAGCTTCTTATAGTAATGTAAGAAGAATGATTAATAATGGAAACAAAATTCCGTCAGATGCTATTAAAATTGAAGAAATGATTAATTATTTTGACTATTCTTATGACCAACCCTTAGAAGAACATCCTTTTGCGATCCATACAGAATATGCAAGCACCCCTTGGAATAAAGACACACAATTGGTAAAAATAGGGCTGAAGGGAAAAGAAATACCACAAAAAGATATCCCAGCTTCAAATCTGGTTTTTTTGATTGATGTTTCTGGATCTATGTCAGATGCTAATAAATTACCTTTATTAAAAAAAGCCTTTACGCTTTTAGTACAGCAATTAAGAGAAAAAGATAAAGTTTCTATTGTAGTGTATGCGGGAGCGGCAGGGGTTGTACTTAAGCCAACATCAGGAGCATATAAAAATAAAATTAATCAAGCCTTACAAAGCCTTAGTGCCGGGGGATCAACGGCAGGAGGCGAGGGACTCAAACTTGCTTACAAACTCGCTTCAAGAAATTTTATAAAAAACGGAAATAATAGGGTAATTCTGGCTACCGATGGAGATTTTAATGTTGGAATGAGGAGTGATAAGGATATGAAAAATTTGATACAAGAGAAACGTAAATCCAATGTATTTTTAACATGCCTTGGTTTTGGGATGGGTAATTATAAAGATAGTACGCTAGAAACATTGGCCCATACAGGAAATGGAAATCATGCATATATAGATACTATGCAAGAGGCACAGAAAATCCTCGGAAAAGAGTTCGGAGGGACGCTATACACCATTGCAAAAGATGTTAAAATTCAGGTAGAGTTTAATCCTTCAATAGTAAAAGCTTACAGGCTTATTGGGTACGAAAACCGACTTTTAAACGATGAAGATTTTGCAGACGACACAAAGGATGCGGGAGAATTAGGAAGTGGTCACACAGTTACCGCCTTATATGAAATTGTCCCAATAGGTAGTAAAAGTAGTTATGTGAAAGAGGTTTCAAACTTGAAGTATACCAATGCTAGCCTCGATAAGAATTACACCAACGAGCTACTCACAGTAAAGTTCAGATATAAGAAACCTAAAGAAGAGAAAAGCATTAAAATCGAACATACCTTGACTACCAGTAAGTTTGACAAGGTTTCTCAAGATTTTAATTTTGCAGCTTCGGTTGCCTGGTTTGGCATGAAATTAAGAAACTCAAAGTACATCAAAAACCAAAACCTTGAGGATATTATTACTCTAGCAAACAAAAATAAAGATAAAGACAATCAGGGATATAAAAGTGAATTTGTTAGGCTAATGAGAAGCTATCAGGATTTATAAAACGGAATAATTCGATGAATATAATTTATTGTTGTTTGTTAAAAATGATGATACGAACCAAAAAAACTCAAAGAGTATCAAGGGTTCGTCGATTTGTAGAAAAAACACCTTGCTTCATGAGCATTAAGACAATTCCTAAGAGGTAAAATATGTATTATTTTTAAAATACTATTACAGATATACTTAGAAACAAGTCTTTGGTCTATTTTCTAACAGTATAGTAGTCTATTCTCTTTATCCAGACACTACTGATTTCAATTAGACATCTGCAATATATTGTAGATGTCTATTTTTTATAATAATTTAGTCTTACAAGAAAGCATTATCATCTTTTTTAGCTTACTCATGAAAAAAATCATTTTCGTTGTATTGTCATTTAGTTATCTGTCTAATGCACAAATTCTCTCTGAAAGAGAAAGGGCAGGAGTTATCGATATGGTTCTCGAAGAGCGTTTCAATACCATATTGCCACAATTAATGGATCGTACAGAGATTGATATGTGGATTTTAATTTCTCGCGAATATAATGAGGATCCAGTGCTTAGAACCATGCTTCCTTCTACATGGCTGAATGCCAGAAGAAGAACTATTCTCGTTTTTTATAGAAATAAAGATAAAAATACCATAGAAAAATTGGCAGTTGCTCGCTATAACATAGGTAAATATATTGATTCTGCCTGGGATAAAGAAAAGCAACCCGATCAATGGAAAGCTCTGGTTGATATCATTACCAAACGAGATCCTTCTGTGATTGGCATTAATTATTCTGAAAATTTTGGTATCGTTGATGGCATCGTAAAAACAGATTATGAAGCGTTTATGAAAGTGCTGCCTGAAGCATACAAGCCTAAAGTTATTTCGGCAGAAAAATTGGCTGTTGGATGGATCGAAACTCGAACAGAGCAGGAGATGGAAATTTACAAAGATTTAGTCAAAATCACTCACGATATTATTGCGGAAGCCTTTAGTACTTTGGTTATTCAACCTGGGACAACAACTACAGATGATGTAGTATGGTGGTTACGGCAAAAGGCAACCGATATGGGGCTAGAAACCTGGTTTCATCCTACAGTAGATATACAACGCAGTGGTGAAGTATTGCAGAGTCATATAACATCTTTCTCAGATCGACCTAAAGATAAAATTATACGTCCGGGAGATCTTATACACTGTGATTTTGGTATTACGTACTTACGACTAAATACAGATTGTCAACAACATGCATATATTTTGAAGAATAACGAAACAGCGCCACCTGATTATTTAGTAAAGGCGTTTGCTGCTGGAAATCGCGTTCAAGATATTTTTACATCAAATTTTGAAACTGGAAAAACTGGAAATGAGATTTTACTGAAATCCCTGGAACAAGGCAAATTAGAAGGTCTACAACCAGCCATATATACACACCCTCTTGGTGTATATGGGCATTCTGCAGGATCAACTATTGGTATGTGGGATGCTCAAGATGGAGTTCCCGGAACTGGTGATTACCCTTTATATGATAATACGGTCTATGCTATCGAATTAAATACAACAGTCACGCTTCCCGAGTGGAAGAAAAACATTAGAATTATGTTAGAAGAAGCTGGCTTTTGGGGAAAAGACGGGTTTAGATACGTAAATGAACGACAAACCGAATTGATCACCATTCCGAAGCGAGAATAAAGTATTTACCTAAGTTTGATTGTTAATCTATTGATTTTCAGAAGTCCTGTTTTGTTTCAGTCCTATTATTGGAAGTCAAAAGGTTATTTTTAGGTTCATTAATCAGGTTTCGACTGCGCTCGACCAAACAAGCAAAAGCAAACGAATACTATTCAACAAAACAATAATCGAACTCGGGTTATTTGTTATTTGAAGTGAACTTTTAAAACATGTAAATAGGAAAGATTAAATCAACTCTTAAGTTTGAATAACTCCTAAATTAAATCTTTTTTCTATAGGAGCGTGATTTGCCGCTTCGATTCCCATAGAGATTACTTTTCTAGTATCAAGCGGATCAATAATACCATCTGTCCAGATTCTGGCAGCCGCATAATATGGTGAAATTTGCCGGTCATATCTAGCTTTAATGTTATCAAAGAGTGCCTTCTCATCTTCTTCAGACAATGTTTCCCCTTTATTTTTTAAAGAGGCAGTTTCTATTTGTAACAATACTTTTGCTGCCTGAGCTCCTCCCATAACGGCTAATTCAGCACTGGGCCAAGCATAAATAAGTCTGGGATCATATGCTTTACCACACATCGCATAGTTGCCAGCACCATACGAATTACCAATAACAATAGTAAACTTTGGTACTACACTATTACTAACTGCATTTACCATTTTGGCACCATCTTTAATGATTCCGCCATGTTCACTTTTGCTTCCTACCATAAAGCCTGTCACATCCTGTAAAAACACTAGCGGAATTTTTTTCTGATTACAATTAGCAATAAATCTTGTCGCTTTATCCGCAGAGTCAGAATAAATAACTCCACCAAATTGCATTTCCTTCTTTTTTGTTTTTACAATTTTACGTTGATTGGCGACAATACCCACAGCCCAGCCATCTATGCGAGCATAGCCTGTAATGATAGTTTGCCCGTAACCTGCTTTGTATTCTTCAAAATCAGAATTATCTACTAATCTTTTAATAATTTCGAACATGTCATATTGTTCATTACGTGCTTTTGGTAGAATTCCGTAAATTTCATTTGGATCTTCTTTTGGTTGTAAAGGTTTTGCTCGGTTAAACCCTGCCTTATCAAAATCTCCGATTTTCGACATGATATTTTTTATGGTATCCAGAGCTTCTTTGTCATCTTTAGCCTTATAATCGGTAACGCCAGAAATCTCGCAATGTGTTGTAGCGCCACCAAGCGTTTCATTATCGATAGTTTCTCCTATTGCAGCCTTAACCAAATAGCTTCCTGCCAAAAAAATGCTTCCTATTTTATCAACAATAAGCGCTTCATCACTCATGATGGGTAAGTAGGCACCACCAGCAACGCAACTACCCATTACTGCTGATATTTGAGTAATTCCTAAACTACTCATTACAGCGTTGTTACGAAAAATTCTTCCAAAATGCTCTTTGTCAGGGAAAATTTCATCTTGCATAGGTAAATACACTCCAGCACTATCCACCAAATAGATAATAGGTAATTTGTTTTCTATTGCTATTTCCTGGGCTCTTAGATTTTTCTTTCCCGTAATGGGAAACCAGGCTCCTGCCTTTACAGTAGCATCGTTGGCTACCACTATACATTGTTTACTACTTACGTATCCTATTTTAACTACAACGCCTCCGCTGGGACACCCGCCGTGATCTTCATACATGTTTTCACCGGCAAAGGCAGCAATCTCGATACTTTTCGAGTTTTTGTCTAGCAAATAATCGATTCGCTCCCTTGCAGTTAATTTGCCTTTTGCATGCAGTTTTTCTATTCTTTTTTCACCTCCGCCTAATTTTACTTTAGCTAGTTTCTGCTTTAACTCAGATACTAAAATTTTATTGTGATCTTCGTTTTTATTGAAGTTTAAGTCCATTTGCGTGTATTGTTTGCACGAAAATACAAAAATCACCTTGTTTTAGAAGTGATAAGTATGCATTAAGCTATGTAAAACTATATTCTTCGTTCGCGTATGGTGAAGAAATTAAAGAATTCGAAATAGTATATACTGTATTGCTATTTCTCTTTATTACAAAAGTTAAATATTAACTAACTGTAAGCCAATAAATAAGCGAATTTCTTATCTTAAGATATATGTAAACACATGATTTTGACGATAAATTACCGATATTTGTTTTGGTCATGTTTAACATGAGATTAACATAAGAATTAAATAACGATGTATGGGAATGAATAAAAATACGGTGCTAGCTTGGGCTACATTTATAATGATTATAGTAGGACTTTCATTAATTGGATTAGGGGCGTTTCGATATAGAGAAGTTTCAGGATATGGGTTTGCAGCCGTGGGTGTAGGTTTTTTTGCAATAGCTTGGGTATTCAACGCTCTAAAAGGAAGAGTATAACATCAATTAATAACAATAATACAACTTTATAAAATTTTTAAGACGTATGTCAGACGATAAAAAAGTCATTTTCTCCATGTCTGGAGTTAGTAAAACGTTTAAAAGTGCTAATACGCCGGTTCTCAAAAATATATATCTTAGTTTTTTTTATGGGGCTAAAATTGGAATTTTAGGGCTCAATGGTTCGGGTAAATCTACGTTGTTGAAAATTATTGCAGGCCAGGATAAAAATTATCAGGGCGATGTAGTATTTGCTCCTGGTTTCTCTGTCGGGCTGTTAGAGCAAGAACCAAAATTAGATCCCGAAAAAACTGTACTCGAGGTAGTAAAAGAAGGCGCAGCAGAAATTGTGGCTGTTCTGGATGAGTACAACAAGATTAACGATCTATTTGCACTGCCAGAAGTTTACGAAAACCCAGATAAGATGCAAGAATTGATGGATAAGCAAGCTAATCTTCAAGATCAGATTGATGCCAGTAATGCCTGGGAACTAGATACCAAATTAGAAATTGCGATGGATGCCCTGCGCACCCCAGATTCTGATAAAAAAATAAGTGTGCTTTCTGGGGGAGAACGTAGAAGAGTTGCCCTGTGTCGTCTCTTATTGCAAGAACCTGATGTATTACTATTAGATGAACCCACAAACCACCTTGATGCAGAGTCTGTACATTGGTTAGAACACCATTTGCAGCAGTACAAAGGTACAGTAATTGCAGTCACTCATGATCGTTACTTTTTGGATAACGTTGCAGGTTGGATTTTAGAATTAGATAGAGGAGAGGGTATCCCTTGGAAAGGTAATTATTCTTCATGGCTAGAACAAAAATCAAAGCGCCTTGCACAAGAACAAAAACAAGCTTCTAAACGTCAGAAAACATTAGAACGCGAATTAGAATGGGTGCGTATGGCACCAAAAGGTCGCCAGGCTAAACAAAAAGCCCGTCTAAGTAATTATGATAAATTGTTGGGTCAGGATCAAAAGCAAGTTGATGAAAAGCTTGAAATTTACATTCCAAATGGTCCTAGATTAGGTACAAATGTTATTGAAGCTAAAGGGGTAAGTAAGGCTTTTGGGGATAAGTTATTATATGAGGACCTAAACTTCAATCTTCCGCAGGCAGGTATCGTGGGAATCATCGGTCCAAATGGAGCGGGTAAAACTACTATTTTTAAAATGATCATGGGCGAAGAACAACCCGATAAAGGAAGTTTTACTGTTGGCGATACCGCAAAAATTGCATACGTAGACCAAAGTCATAGCAATATACATCCTGAAAAAACAATATGGCAAAATTTCAGTGATGAACAAGAATTAATTATGATGGGAGGCAGGCAGGTTAATTCGAGAGCATATCTAAGCCGTTTTAATTTTAGTGGTAGTGAGCAAAATAAAAAGGTGACCACACTATCCGGGGGAGAACGTAATCGTTTACATCTGGCAATGACATTAAAAGAAGAAGGTAATGTATTACTTTTAGACGAGCCTACTAATGATCTAGATGTTAATACTTTAAGAGCTTTGGAAGAAGGTTTAGAAAACTTTGCCGGCTGTGCAGTAGTTATCTCTCACGATCGTTGGTTTTTAGACCGAATTTGTACACATATTTTGGCATTTGAAGGTGATTCGAAAGTTTACTTTTTTGAAGGCAGTTTTTCTGATTATGAAGAAAATAAAAAGAAACGTTTAGGTGGTGATTTGATGCCTAAACGAATAAAATATAAGAAGTTAGTAAGGTAATGATTCGTGCTTGAGTACGCTTCTTTTTGAGATGAGAAGTCAGTTCAATTGAATTTTTTATAAAGCACTCAAAAAAATCATATACTTAAAAAACTAAAAAAATGTCGTTACAAGAAATAAAAGTAATCGCCTTTGATGCCGATGACACGCTTTGGGTCAATGAAACTATTTTTAGAAGAGCAGAAGAAGAGCTTTGCGATCTTTTAAAGGAGTTTATGCCAAAAGAAGAGGCAGCAAAAGTACTTTTTGATATTGAAATGAAAAATCTACCATTATATGGATATGGTATAAAACCCTTTATCCTATCATTAATTGAGGCCGCTTTAACGATTACCGAAGGTAAAATGTCAATATCAATTGTAGAAAAGCTTTTAGAGAAGGGGAAACAAATGCTTAAAGAACCAGTCGAACTTATTGATGGTATTGACCATGCTTTGAATGTGTTATCTAAAAAGTATCGATTGGTAATGGCTACAAAAGGCGATCTGTTAGATCAAGAGCGAAAGTTAATTAAATCGGGACTAGAAAAATATTTTCACCATATAGAAATTGTGTCTGATAAAACTGAAAAGCAATACCAAAAGTTGGTAAAACAATTAGACATCAACGTAAATGAATTTTTGATGGTAGGAAATTCATTAAAGTCTGATATACTGCCTGTTTTAAACATTGGAGCACATGCTTTTCATATTCCTTTCCATACTACTTGGGCTCATGAAATGATCGATGATGAAATTAATCACCCAAAATTTAAGAGTTTTACCCAAGCGACTGAACTACTTGATGTTTTATAAGTAATGCGAACCAAATTAAATCTTAACAACTGGAACCGAAAAGAGCATTTTGAATTTTTTAGTGGCTTTGATGAACCGTTTTTCGGGATTACCACTAGTGTAGATTTTACCAAAGGGTTTCAAAAGGCGAATGACCTTGGCTATTCCTATTTCTTATTTTACTTGTATAAGTCTTTAGAGGCTGCCAATAACATAAAAGCCTTCAAATATCGTATAGATGATAATGAAGTGTATGTATATGCTAAAATTCATGCTTCAGCAACCATAGGAAGAGAAGATCACACCTTTGGTTTTTCCTTTATAGAATTTTAAGATGATTTTGAAACGTTTGTTTCAGAATCAATAAAAGAAATAGACGCTGTAAAGAAAAGTATGGGGATAAGACATACTGAAGAAGCCAAGAGGTTAGACACGATTCATTTTTCTTCAATTCCATGGTATAATTTTACCGGTCTTACACATGCAAGGCATTTTCAGTTTAAGGATAGTATACCTAAAATTTCTTTTGGGAAGTATTCTAAAAAAGAAGGAAAACTTAATTTACCAATAGCTATCAATCTACACCATGGTTTAGCAGATGGTTACCACATAGGGCAGTATTTGGAAGAATTTCAGAAATTATTGAATGCATAGTACCATGATATAATTTTATCATGGAGTTCGTGTCAATATATAGCATCTATTGTATTACTGCAAATTTGGTCCAACTCGTTCACTTCTCCAACCTTCATATTGTTAAGGTAGATATTCCCAACGCGTATTCGTACCAGTCTTAATGTAGGAAAACCAACTGCCGATGTCATTTTACGAACCTGACGAAATTTTCCTTCTTTTAACGTAATTGAAATCCAACTCGTAGGTCCATGTCGGTCATCTCGTATTTTTTTAGAGCGTTCTGGTAGTTTAGGTGGTGCGTTCAGTTTAAAAACTTTACATTTGGCTGTTGTGTATTTTTGTTTTTCAATACCAATCTCAACACCTTTACGTAATTGATTTATAGCTTTTTCAGAAATATCTCCATCTACTTGTGCATAATATTCTTTTTCAGTAGTGCCACTACAAATGTAGTTACTTACCTTACCATCTGTGGTTAAGAGCAATAAACCTTCAGACTTTTCATCCAATCGCCCGATCGCCATTATTCCTTTAGGAAAATCAAAGAGTGCCCCTAATAATTTTTTAGAATTTTGCTTTTGACCGTTATTTACAAACTGGCTAAGATAGCCGTAAGGTTTGTATAAAGCGAAATGTTTGTGTGCTATTTGTTCTTTAGAAGGTAGTCTCATTAGTAAGCAATCATTTTACAGCCAATTATAAAAGGTTAAGGTAAATTATACGAATACATTGTGCTACACCTACTTCAATCGGCATTTAGCCTTCAAAATAAGGCTTAAGGGATATCTGGATACCAATCGAGTTGAATTACTTCTATTTCAGGATTTTTGGCAACTATTTTTTTAAACACAGTAACATCACTTAAACCATTAGAGCCTCTGTAATGATAAGGGTAAACCTGTTTTGGCTTAAACTCTAGCACGGCATCTGCAGCACTTTCTACTGTCATCGTGTACGGTAGATTCATACATACAAATGCTTTATCAATATACTTCAAATTTCGCATTTCAGGAATGTCTTCGGTATCACCAGAAAAATAAATTCTTTCCTTCCCTAAAGTAATGATATACCCATTCCCTCGTCCTTTCTTGTGAAATTTTAAAGCCTCTTCCCTAAGATTATACATAGGTATAGCCTCGATAGGTATGCCTTGTACCTCTTTAATTTCACCATTGTTGATAATCACGAGTCTTTCTGTATAGCTCGCAGGAAGCTTTTCTGCTACTGCCTGCGGAACAACGATTTCGGCTTGCGATAGATTTAAACTGTCTAATGTGTCAATGTTCATATGATCCCCATGAATATCGGTAATTAGAACAATATTAGGAGGGTTTTTTCCCTCAAACGCTTTATAACCACCAGCAGGATCGATATAAATTGTTTTCTCTTTCCATGATAGTACTGCGGTAGCGTGTGCTATAGGGTCGATTTGAGCATCGCTTTTTGGGGTTTTAACCACTTCTTGCGTTACCTCGTTAATGAGTTCATTATCAATTTCTATACTCTCTTTTTTTTGTGTTTTACAATTTATCAATAGCAGACAAATGAATAAAACGCAGGGGGTTTGGCATTTCATTTTGAGTAGTATTATGTGTTTTTTAGTAGCAGAAAGATAAGAATAATCCTTCATAATTGAATAACCCGATACCGTAAGATTCTTTTTATTTGAGTAATTTTAAAGTGGAAGTGGTATTATATTCATTTTAGTATCAGTATTGTCCGGTTAAAGAAAATAGACCGCTGGCTGCTAGAAAATAGAACAAAGACTTATTTGTAAATACTTCTATATTATGGTTTTTGAAGTAAAGGCGATTCAGTTTTAAAATAAGTTGTCTAAATTTTAGAAAAGCAAGGTGTCTTTTCTATAAACTCATAAATTCTTAATGGTAATAGAAGTTTTCAGAGCTTGTCAAATTTTTTATCGAACAACAATGTTTTAGTATTAAAATATCTTTACTAATTTTTGCAAAAATCAGATCATGAACTATAAGTTATTACGTTTTGCGGATATTCGGCAATAGCTTGTTGTATGATTCTCATCTTAGCTATCAAACCATAATTTCACGGCCATCGCAATGACCATGATAATGAGAAAAACTTTTACTATACCATCACCCTTTTTAACAGCCCATCTACTGGCAATCCAACCTCCTGTAGCGTTGCCTGTGGCGAGAACTATACCATACAAATAATTAATATGTTCGTTGTATATAAAGATAACAAGAGCCCCAATGGTATAAATACATACCACCAAAACTTTTATAGCATTAGCACTAATCAGATTGGTAGTATTGATAGAGGTAAGGGCTAGGAGTATAAAAATACCTACACCGGCTTGTATAAAACCTCCGTAAATTCCAATAAAGAAGAAAATTACCAAAGATAGCCATAAATACTTGCCGTGTGTGCGTTCTTTTACATTCTCGATGTTCAGTTTAGGTTTGAACACCATAAAAAAAACAACCATCACCATAATGATGGCAAGCACTTTATTGAAGGTTTCTCCTTTGATATCAACAGCAATTTGAGCACCAATAATCGAACCGATTAGCGCGGAAATCCCTAAGTATACTCCAAAAACTGAAGGTTGTATCCCTTTACTTTTAAAACCTGCTATAGAGGTTATCCCCTGAACTAAAATCCCTATACGATTGGTACCATTGGCTACAGCAGGAGGTAATCCCATAAAAATTAGCATGGGCAAGGTGAGTAATGAACCACCTCCCGCAAGAGTATTAACGATACCGGCTACAAAACCTAAGATTGCAAGTAAAAGGAAAAGTGTGATTTCATCCATAATAGATTATATAAGGTTTCAAAAATAAATAAATGCATGACATAAATATGGCAAATAGAAATACTTTTGGCATAAATAGGGAACTGTCGTAGCTTTACGAAATCAACTTCAAAGAATACTAAAGTCAAAAATCTATACAAAATAGTTCCTATTCTTCAACTGTTTTTTACAAATCAGTACAATCTATCTACATTTAAAAAGGATAGTATCGCTGGTATTACTGTTGGCGTTATATTAATTCCGCAAGCTATTGCTTATGCTTTGCTTATGGGAGTACCTCCAATCTATGGTTTATACTCTTGTTTGTTACCTTTGGTATTATATGCGTTTTTTGGAACATCGAGACAATTAAGTATTGGGCCTGTGGCAGTTACTGCTATTTTGGTTATGAGTGGTGTAAGCCAAATAGCAGATCCATTTACAGATAGATTCGTAGAACTGGCGATCATAACAAGTTTGCTTACAGGGGTATTACAGATTGTAATGAGTGTTTTAAGGATGGGTTTTTTGGTGAATCTGATTGCTCAACCCGTAATCTCGGGATTTATTTCTGCGGCTGCAATACTTATTATCATTTCTCAACTAGAGGAGGGTTTTGGTCTTGATGTTCCAAATTTGAGACATGCATATGAAATATTAGGATATGTAATCCAAAATATTGCACATTCGAACTTGATAACATTGTTGATATGTCTTTTTTCAATACTAGCAATCGTTTTGTTGAAACGGTGGAGAAGTTCTTTTCCTGGTGCGCTATCTATTTTGGTGGTCACAACACTAGTAACATATGTTTTTAAATTACATGATAAAGGAGTGGCTATAATTGGGGATGTTCCAAGCGGATTGCCGTCTTTCGATATTCCTTCGATTGATTACGATACTATAGTAGCATTGCTTCCAGCGGTGCTTACGATTACCTTTATCGGATATGTGGGTAGTATGGGTATTGCAAAATCTATGGAAATGAAAAATCGAGATCATGTACTTAAACCCAATCAAGAATTGTTTGCCTTGGGGATTGCCAAGGTAGTAGGTTCACTATTTCAGGCAGTACCCTCATCAGGAAGTTATAGCCGAACAGCAATTAATGACGAGGCAGGTGCAAAAACCACCATATCCTCACTGGTCACTTCTAGTATCGTATTTTTGTCTTTGTTATTTCTCACTTCGCTTTTTTATTATATCCCAAAGGCCGTTCTCTCGGCAATTATATTGGTATCTGTATTTGGGTTGATTAATTTTAATGGAGCCAAGCATCTTTTTAAACTTAAGCGACGGGATTTTATAGTAATGATGATTACATTTTTAGGAACTCTAATCTTGGGAGTCGAACGAGGAATTTTTATCGGAGTACTTCTTTCGTTTTTATTTCTGCAATATTATAGTTCTCGTCCGCATATAGCAGAGTTAGTAAATATTCCAGAGACGCTGTATTATCGTAATATTGATCGATTCCCAAATGCCATTCAGTCAAAAAAGTATCTTATTATTCGTTTTGACAATCAATTGTATTTTGGTAATGCCAGTTATTTTAAAGATACAGTTCAACAGTACCTTTCTAAACGTACTGAGTTACCAAAATTTTTAATTCTTGATAATACCAACATGCATGATATAGACAGTACCGGTTTGCATGTATTGGAAGATATCTATGAATACCTTACCAATGTACACATTCAATTGTTAATTGTGGGTACGATTGGACCGGTACGGGATTTTTTAAAGCGATCTGGTTTTACAGATAAGTTGGGTATTGATCATTATTTCTTAACAATAGCTGATGCCGTGGGATATGCAGAAAATAAGATTACTCACGAAGTGAAACATGAAGCTGCCGTACAGTTTAATCAAAAACGAAGATCTTTTCTCGATTGAAGGTTATATTAGTTATTCATTATATACATGTAGCTTTAATCCCATCCCGTAATTCGTATTATTATTTTTAATAAGATTATTAGTAGTACTGTATTTAGGGTCGAATCGCTGCCATGTTCTGTTTTTAAAGAATATGCGGCGCGTAAATGTCTTATAATTATCAATCTTATTGGTAAAAGGAAGTAAAGGTCTAAACGTTGTAGAGACTTTAACCATTCCTTTTCTGGTTTCTATTTCATGATATTTTTTGGTTTGCTGAAGTTTACCTTGTTCATCTGCATATCCTAATACTTGTATTGAAATAAAAATACCATCTTTGGGAATATATATTTTATATTCTGAAACGTTCAGTTCAAAATTAGGTTTATCGTTATCGGTGATTTTAAAAATAATATCTTCATAAGGCAAACGTGCATCTGGGAAGCCATTGGTATTGCCATAAAACTGCATTTTAAACAATGTCGAGAATGATTGTTCTCTCGAAGAATTTTTATTAGAAGATTCAATTTTTACAGGTAGCTGTACGGTAGCAATTTTAGTGGGATTTAAGGAGCTTTTTGGAAAAAAAACGGCAATTTCAGATTCTACTGTAGGTAGCCAGCATCTAAAATAGTCATTATGCACTTGTGCAGGTAGTCGTTTTGTTTTGTACTTTCTTTTCTTTTCTGCAGTGATGATAACCTCATTAAGTTGAGATATATCTTGAGTAAGCAGTATGTTTTTGTGTAAGTCTAGGGTAGATAGCGCCAGTTCTTTATATCCCAAAGCCGAAATGTAAAGGGAATCAATATCTGGATACCATTTTTTTGAAAATTGGAACATACCATCGGCATCAGCAAAAGTACCGTTCCCGTTTCCAAAAGATATTGTAGCATAGGATATAGGAGCATTAAGTACACTATCTCGTACACTATATTTTTGGCCGACAGCAAATTGTACCAATAAAAGTAGGAGCAGGGGAAACAGCTTTTTCACAAATTTAAAATTTATAAGTCTACTGAAAATAATAAAATTAAAAACACTATTTTTCAACAGATGATTTAAACATTTTCAGCTGTTTGTGATAAAGCATAGTATAAAATAAAGAATGTATTACTATCCAATAAATTATGCTTGTGTCACGATACAGATTCAGGTTAAACAACTAAAATACTAAAATATATCCATAATTAAATACTATGATCATACCAAAACGTTGATCTACATGCTACAATTTTACTATATCCCATAAGTAACGTTTAAAATTATGTTCCAGTATTTGGGTGCATCAGTAATCAGTAAATTTAATGTTAATATTCATTTTGCTGTTATTTCTCACATTTTGCTATGCAAATTCTTATCAAATGTTTGCCAACAGGTAAAGCAATCAATGTTATCAAAGATGATTTTATTGGTATAGTCGATCGCCTTTATTTTGAACAAGGCAAAGAAGCTATTCAACATGCGTTAGATGTGATATCTAATTATAAATTTTATGCAATCCAGGCTAGAATTGCAATAAAGCAGATAGATTAACTTGAAGAAACTTTTTGTTTATACCTTTACTTTTTTATTTCGCTCTATATGAAAAATGCCATTTATTTTATGCTTTTAAGTGCTGTATCATTTACGGCAATGAATATAATGGTGAAGTACCTATCGCATTTTGGAGGTGGACAACTCGTTTTTTTTCGAGCTTTCGGTTCTCTTTTTTTTACGATGAGCTATTTGCTATGGCATAAAATTCCTATTTTAGGAAATCAGATAAGCTTATTAATTTTAAGAGGACTGGCAGGCGTTACCTCAATGGGGTTGTTTTTTATGTCGATAGCATATTTACCAATCGGTTCTGCCGTGTCACTTCGTTATACCGCCCCTATATTTGCAACTATTTTGGCAGTTTTTTTCTTAAAACAACGGGTTAAGTCCGTACAATGGTTATTCTTTTTTATTGCTTTTATGGGAGTAGTAATGATTAAAGGCTTTGATACCAATATGAATACTCTGGGCTTAATTTTGGTACTAACCTCTGCAGTATTTAGCGGAATGGTATATGTTTTAATCAATAAAATTGGTAATAGAGATCATCCTGTGATTATTGTGAATTATTTTATGTGGATTTCGGTCATAGTAGGAGGTGTTTTTTCAATATTTCACTGGACTATGCCAGTAGGTGTAGAATGGGTTTTACTATTAAGTTTAGGCGTTTTTGGTTATTTCGGACAGTTATTTATGACAAAAGCTTTTCAGTCCCAGGCAACTCATAGTATTGTTTCGTTAAAATACGTAGAAGTAGTTTTTACAATGTTTGCTAGTGTTTTTTGGTTTACAGACTCGTACCCGTTTTTAAGTTTGATCGGTGCCGTATTAGTAATTATCGGTTTAACACTTAATGTTTGGTATAGGCATGATTGATACAATACTTCTATTTTTAAACTAGTTACATCTATTTCTAGATTAATTAAGGAAAAAAATACAGCAATTATGTTCATTATTTTTGTAGTCTAAGAAAAATCTTCCCTTAAATAAAACATAATTTTTGCTTTATCAGCAAAGCTTTTTATGGTAATAATATCTCCTGTTAGTTTATTATAGATAACCTCTGCGAATAAGAGATCAATATAGAAAATACTATATTGAAAATCACGATTTTTATCGTCTATAGTGAATAAGTGAATACCACGATTCCAGATATCCTTATATTTCAGGTCTAATTGTCGAGCATTAAATTGTTGCTCCAAAGTAATTTTGTGCATAAGCAGTTTATTTTGATAAAGGGTGCTCTAAACTACAGAAAACTAACTATTTATCCAAATAATACCACTTCCATTTTAAAATTACTCATTAAAACCTGCCTACCTGGCGGATGGCAGGATTGCCCTTTTTCGCTTATACCTCAAAATAAAAAGCAACCCTAAGGCTTATAGAACCAAAAGCCAAAACAAAAGATAATTTAGTTTCTTAATTATCAAAGTAAAGTAATCCTTGTTTTAATATCCAGACGGCTATACCCGGGGGATAGTTCATTACTAAAACTAAGGTAAAGCTAATTAATAGACTTTTGTCTCTAACCACTTTAAATCTCTTGCCACGCCTTCTAGACCTGGATATAATAGTCTGAGATTTATCCCATATTTAAATAAAGTACGTTTGATCACAGATTTTAGCTGTTTAGGGATGATCACTTTTTTCAATTTTTCATGCTCAAAAGGTATATCCGGGGTATGGTGTATTGTAAATAAACCTGCTTGATTTTGAATTCTAGCCGAGATATATGGGGGCCTGTATTTATACACCTTATTAAGCTTGTAGGGATTTGTTTTATTAGGGTCTTGTATAGTAGAACAACCAGATAGGATATAAACTGCACTATCACATTCTGGATTAGATTCTACAGCAAAATAGGTAGAAACCAAAGGATTGTAACTCCAATCCAGTAATCTAGTAGGGAGGCCATAATGCTGTGCTACAGCTAGCCATTCCAGCTCATTATCAGGCTTATGTTCTAAATAGGGTATAGATGATTCTTTAAAAAGTTTGATTAGTCTTGCTTCTAGTCGCTCTATAGGCTTACCCATAGCAGATTCACATCGCCCAAGTGAGGTAATGAGTTCATATGAGGTTTTGGAGGCCCCACGATAAACAAAATTCTGACCGGGTTTTTGACTTTCAAAGGTTTCAAGTAATTCATCGAATTTCTTAATGGCTATGATCTCCATAATATATTTTCCTAAAGATAAAATTTTTTGTAGAACACCGTGTTAGGTATTTCGTAAAAATACTGTAAACAGAGTGCTGACTTGAATGTTTTATTCTACTATAAAAAAATAATATGCCTGTACGCCAGGCGAATATGTATTGAGGATACATTCATTTTCAACAAACTACGCATGTTGATTGTAAAAGGCTAACTATAAAGCTTTCTATATCGTTTTATGATTTGTAATGTACGTTAGATATCAACGACAAATTTTGTAAGGTTGTATTCTAACTTCTGTAAAAATGATTGATAGAAATACGAGTCAATACAAATAGTATATCAGCACATATTTAAATATTTATTTTTTTTCTTTTGTAGTGTATATTTTAAGATGATGTTTGAATATTTACACAATTCAGGATAAATGCTCACGATGAGTTTACTTAAAAACAAATTTGGTGCAGACTGGCTTTCAAGGATAGAGTTTACGAATATCAAAAAGCGCGTTGTTATGAGATGCTGAAATAAAATCGGCGCAGATTTAAAAAATTACACGATACGGCTAAAAAAATTAAAATCAAAAAGTTAAATATAAATTATTTGTATGAAAGAGATGAAATTATTATCCTCTCACAAAATGGGGGATTTAGAATTACCTAATCGTGTAGTGATGGCACCAATGACTAGAAATCGTGCTGTAAATAATGAAAATGCGGCTACAGCATTGCATGCCGAATATTATGCACAACGAGCAACAGCGGGACTTTTAATTACTGAAGGATCACAGGTCTCAAAAAAAGCTGTTGGATACATTAATACAGCTGGGATTCATTCTCAAGATCAAGTAGATGGATGGAAAAAAGTAACCAAAGCAGTGCACGATGCCGGTGGTCGAATATTTATTCAATTATGGCATGTGGGTCGCATGTCGCATCCAGATTTTCATGATGGAGATTTACCCTTAGCACCTTCAGCTATAAATCCCAACGCGCAAGCATATACCCAAGATGGCTTTAAAGATACTGTTACTCCTAAAGCGATGACCCTCGAAGAAATTAAAATTACAGTCAATGATTTTAAACAAGCTGCAAAAAATGCTATCGAAGCAGGCTTTGATGGAGTAGAAATACACTCTTCAAATGGATATTTGTTTCATCAATTTTTTAATCAAACCAGTAATACCCGAGAGGATCAATATGGAGGTAGCCGCGAAAATCGAGCACGATTCTTTTTTGAAGTTTTAGAAGCTGTAAAACAAGTAGTTCCAGAAAATAGGATAGGAGCTCGTTTCAATCCTTCATTACATAATATATTTGGTACTACGTTAGATAAAGAGACAATACCTACTTTTGATTATATCATAGAACGCTTGGATAAAGAGTACAATCTTGCCTATATTCATTTATCAGAACCTTTTAATGATGTGTCTGATGTTCCGCATGCTGAAGAACATATAGCTAAAAGATATCGTAAAAAGTACACAGGAACACTAATGATTAACTCTGGTTTTGATCGGGATAATGCTGAAAAAGTTATCCAAGATGGTGATGCTGATCTCGTATCCTTTGGAAAACTATTTATTTCAAATCCCGACTTGGTTGGGCGTTTTAGAGAGGGAAAAACTACAACTGATTGGGATGAAGATACTTTTTATACACCCGGTGAAGAAGGATATATAGATTATGAAGCAAAAACCCGAACTTTAATCCCTAATAAATAGAACTAAAAAAATTTAGTTTTCATTATATAATGTAGAAGATAGTTAGTAAATTTTATTGATTGTCCGTTATTAAACCTAAAATTTAACTGAGAAGTCATCCTGAATTCATTTCAGGACTTCATTAAGTTTATTTTCAGTACATTGAGATGAGAAGCTGAAACGAGTTCAGCTTGACGCAAATCGTTTCGATTAAATTAGGGATATTCATATAAATTTTCTTAAGTTCACTTCACATTAATACATACCCTACATGAAGGGAATAATAATAAAATTTTTAACGGGAGAGCGTAGTGGTAACTTACGTTCTCAATTTTTTAATTATCTTGTTTTCAGAAAATTAAAAATAGTTAAGCGTATGAAATGAGCATAAACTTTTTTCAGCATACCCTACCGATATGATTAAAATAAGTTTGTGCGAAAACGAAGTGGTTACATCTGTTTAATATTTTGTAATTACTTATTTTTCATTGAATTACAAAATATTAAACAGATGAAGCTCAAATTAAAAGAAGAAGAGTTTAATCCTTACTACGGGATGTATATTGCTAAATCTGTACATCCCAATATTGTAGAAGGGCTATCGATAAGTAAAATAGAATTTGTAAATTTTGTAAATTCAATTCCAGAGGATAAGTTAGGTTACGCCTATGCAGATAAAAAGTGGACTATAGCAGAAGTCTTACAACATTTAATAGATACCGAGCGAATTTTTGCATACAGAGCACTGCGATTTGCTCGAAATGACAAGACACCCCTCATGGGTTTTGATCAGGATGATTATGTGCCAAATTCTAGAGCAAATAGGTTGAGCACAAATGAAATTAGTAATGATTTTGAAGCTGTAAGAAATAGCTCAATAGCATTATTTAAAAGTTTTGATAGTGAAATGCTTTTAAATATTGGAAAAGCAAGTGGAAGTTCGATGAGTGTACGAGCTGTAGGCTATATATTAGAAGGTCATCAAAAACATCATTTTGAAGTGATTGAAGAGCGCTATTTGTAGTTCTTTTTAGAAATCTTCAATAACGGCATGTAAACTTTTAGGATTTAACTCGTGTCCCCCTGGATGAGTTTTAAACTCGATTTGCGGTAGTATTTTTTGAACACGTTCTTTTTCGACTATCACTTTTTCTTTTTCAAAATAGGGATCTTTTTCTCCTACAATGTGTATTATTTTTGAAGATTTGGATAAAAAATTAAAATCTTCTTTTTGTAATTCTTTTGGAAAACCACCCGATATCATAATAAAGGCGTGACAATGAATCTTGCGATTAGCCAACCAGCGGCTCGCTATACTAACTCCCTGTGAATAACCTAATATGATCAAATTTGTAGCTTCAGAAATGTGTTCTGAAGCTATTACAGCATCAACGTATTGCAATATATTCTTTGTTTCATTTTGAGTATTCTCTTTGGTCAACCAGCTAGATCCAACTCTTCGATATTCATTGCCTTTGTAATATTTTGAAGGAGCTTGCGGCGCAATAATATAGTTTTCCTCTTTTGGTAAACTATCAAATAATCGAATAAAAAAGCGACTCAAATACCCTATTCCATGAAAAACTATCCAAACGTTTTTTGTTTTTGTGGTTTGTATATTTAGGGTAGAGTAGGTGTTAGTAGCTTGATAAGAGACTTCTTTTTCTTCAATATTCATAGCGTATGTAATAAAATCTGATGGATTTTTTGGAAAACGTACATTAGCTCAATTCAAACCATTCAGAAACAATAGGCCACAAGATATTTTGATTTTTCTTTCTAAAAAAATCAAAGTGACCAATTTTTTTTAAATTATAATCTGCGGGTTTTAAATGTTTTCTGGTCACCTGGGCCCTACGAAAAACACGATTACCTAAAATATCTACAGATTTTTTAGGAGCAAAAAGATCATCTTCAATACTTATTAAAAGTATCTTATTCTTTATATTTTCATAAAAAGTTGAATTATATTCGTTAGAAAAGCTTAACATAGAATCTGGTCTTAGCAGAAACTTTGCCCAGTCTTTGGCAGCTTTTGTGGGTAATGATCGACCCAAACCAAACCATCCAGAAGGGTAATAACCTAAGATAGCAGTAGTAACCGGTACAAAAATGCGGAAGTTCACCTGTATCAACAACTTCATTTTTGGTTTGAAAAATTTATAGTATCCAAATTGAGAAGCAACCGTAAGGCATTTGTCATAATATTGAAAAGCATCACTAAATCCTAAGCTATTTCCGCCATAACTGTGACCGATCATATATTGCTTATTGTTAGGGAGTTTCTTTTTAATGTATTGGGACACTTCTTTAAAATCGGCTGCCCATGAGAAAAATCCATGATTTTTAAGAGACTTTATGTTTTCAGCCATAGAATCTCCTATGCCTCTGTAATCAAAAGTAAAAACGTTACAACCTTGATCTGTCAAAAATTGAGCGATATGAAAATAGAATTTTTGTGGAACTGCAATTGCAGGTGCAAATACAATAGTTTTATTATTTGCCAATTGGGGAACAAATTCATGAACAGATATAGCAAATCCGTCATATGAGGGGATGGTATATGATTTCATAGATCTTATCGGTTTAGAATAATTCTTTCCATTCTAGAAACGGCATTGTCTATATATTTTTGGTCGTTGTACACTTGAGCTAACAAAATTCCACCCTCAATATCCTGTACAATTTGTTCTGCAAGGGCCAAAGCCTTTTCAGAAGAATGATGAGATACCAATAATCGTTGTAATCCCTCAATAAAATCTGAAAAAAACATGCGAATTTCATTTTTATAAATAGGGTTGCGATGTATAGTTTCTAATGCTGTATTAGCCATAATGCAACCCCCATCAGACGTTCTAAAAATTTTTTGCAAAAGTTGTTTCATTTTGATCATCTTTTCTGGTAGGGATAAAGAGGCACTATCAATGGTTTTAAAAAGGTTGTAATTAAAGTAACTATAGACCAATGACAGCACCTCTTTGATTAGTTCTTCTTTATTATTGAAGTAGTAATAAAAATGAGATTTTTGAATATTGCAAGCTTTAGCCAATTCACTCATGCTACTATTTTGCACACCTCTGATTCTTAGTATAGGGATAACTTTACGAAGCACTTCTTCCTTTGACGTTTTAACTTTAGGCATTTTATTGAACGTTCGTTAAAATAATATTCAAATATAGTTATTATAATTTATAGTCAATGATTATTTTAGCTGTAAAAAAACAAAATGAGTTTATCTGAAACAGAAATACTTCAACAATGCAATGATATGTGTAAAAATACGCTAATGGAAACATTGCAAATTACGTTTTGCGAAGTAGGAAAGGATTACCTAGTGGCTAAAATGCCCGTAACTCCGAAAGTTCATCAGCCAGATGGAGTATTGCATGGTGGTGCTATGGTAGCTCTGGCAGAAAGTGTAGGCAGTGCAGCATCATATATGTTTCTAGATGCCGAAGATTTCTATATCCGAGGAATTGAGATTTCTGCAAATCATGTCAAGAGTATTCGCGAGGGATATGTTTTTGCAAGAGCTCAGGTGGTACATCAAGGAAGGACGACTCAACTATGGGATATTAAGATTCGAGATGAAGAAGAAAATCTAATATCTATCGTAAAACTAACTACAATAGCACTCGCTAAAGCCAAATAGTATGAGCATTACAGATGTTTATGCTGCCTTAAGCAAGCAATTAAATGAACAGCTTCCTTTTGTTGCCTATACCAAAGCAGATTCTTCAATATTACAAGTAGTATTGCAATGTGATGACACAAAACACATCTTAGATGAGTATACAGCTTCGGGATTTATTTTTGCGCCTTTTGATACTTCAAAAGAAACTATTTTCATACCATCACATCGTAGTGAAACCCTACATGTCGATCTTGGTGTTTATACGGAAGTTGAGACTAACCTCCCCCCTTCATTCAAGATGATTTCAGATACGACGAAAGATAAACTACGTCATATGCAACTGGTAGAAAAAGGAATAGAAACCATTACCTCTTCTACGATTGAAAAAATAGTGTTATCTCGTACAGAAGAAATCGTACATGCTGATACGTTCGACGCTTTGGTGCTTTTTAAGCGGTTAATTAGCTCGTATCCATCAGCTTTTGTTTATTTCTGGTATCATCCAAAAGTAGGTACTTGGTTGGGTGCCACACCAGAGACTCTATTGCAAAGCAAAAATGATAAAGTTGCTACAATGTCTCTGGCGGGAACTCAACCGTATGAAAGTAATAAACCAATACACTGGGGTAGTAAAGAAATTGAAGAACAAGAATTAGTGACACGCCATATTTTAAAAACACTTCATCCCGTCTTACATACCATCACATCTTCTAAAACCTATACGTATCGCGCTGGTTCTTTGTTGCATCTGCGTACCGATATTACTGGAGATATAGCTGCCGAAGCCAATTTGAGCGAAATTATTAAAATTTTACATCCAACACCTGCAGTATGTGGTCTACCAACAAAAGAAGCACAAACATTTATACAACAGCACGAAGGTTATGATCGCAAATTCTACACAGGTTTTCTAGGTGAATTGAATAAAAATGAGAATGGTGAAACAGCATCGAATCTATTTGTAAACCTTCGTTGTATGGAACTAAAAAAGAATAGAGCAATTCTTTATGTAGGTGGTGGAATCACGAAAGACTCCATACCCGAAAAAGAATGGAAAGAAACGGTTAAAAAAACTGAAACCATGAAAAAAGTATTGTTTTAAAATACCCATAAAACATTGGTTTAACTTACGACGATATCGTACTTTAGCCATTTCAATGAGAACACGATTATATTCCAAAATTCCATTAGCACAAACGATCGTCACTTTATGCGAAGCGAAGGAAATTTATCATATCGTCATATCTCCTGGATCTCGAAATGCGCCTTTGATTATCGGTTTTAGCGAACATCCGGACATGCATTGTTATAGTATAGTTGATGAGCGATGCGCTGCCTTTTTTGCATTAGGAATTGCACAGCAAACTAAGAAACCGGTAGCTTTGGTTTGTACCTCGGGGAGTGCCTTATTAAATTACTATCCGGCGGTATCTGAAGCTTTTTACAGTGACATTCCTCTAGTGATTCTTAGCGCAGATCGCCCTATAGAGCGTATTGATATTGGTGACGGACAAACCATTCGACAAAAGAACGTATTTGAAAATCATATTCTATATTCTGCAAATCTATACTCAGAAATTGTAGTAGAAACTGAAATTATAGACCCCAAAGTACGACAAAAGCTGCACGAAGCTCAAAAACATAACGAAAGGGAAATAAACCTGGCTTTGAATGCATCGATAGAGCAAAATGGACCAGTTCATATTAATGTACCGTTTTACGAACCCTTATACGACAAGCTTGAACAACCTACAATAGTTCCTAAAAACATACCTGTAGAATATCCAAAACATAGTATTTTAGATACTTTACAAAACGAAATGGTAGCAACATGGAATGCTTCAAAACGAAAGATGATTTTGATTGGGGTGAATTCGCCGGGGATCATAGCACAAAAATGGATTGAAGATTGGGCAGACGATCCTTCGGTACTTGTACTTACCGAGACAACTTCTAACATTTATCATACATCTCACATCAATTGCATCGATCAATTGATCTCTACCTTAAACGAAGATGAATTTAAGGCGTTGCGACCAGAAATTTTGGTAACAGTAGGGGGGATGGTAGTTTCTAAAAGAATAAAAGCATTTTTACGCACCTATCAGCCTAAGGCACATTGGCATATTGATTCTAAAAAAGCGTTTGACACCTATTTTTGTCTTACTGAACATATAAAACTTAAACCCAATGTTTTTTTTACTAAATTTTTACCACACACAATAACCAATGTAAGCGATTATAAGTCTTTTTGGCTAGAGGTAAGAGATAAACGCAGAAAAAAACATGCGGTCTACCTAAGCAATACTACCTTTTCAGATTTAAAAGCCTTTGAAATTATTTTTAAGCATATCCCAGATCAACAGATGATTCAACTTAGTAATAGTTCTACTATTCGATATGCTCAATTATTTTCTTTAGATCCATCACTAGAGGTATATTGTAATAGAGGTACCAGTGGTATCGATGGTAGTACCTCTACTGCTATTGGTGCTGCATGGGTCTCAAAAAAACCAACGACATTAATTACTGGTGACTTGAGCTTTTTTTATGATAGTAATGGATTATGGAATGCGTATATCCCTAGTAATTTTAAGATAATTGTCATTAATAATAATGGTGGGGGAATTTTTAGAATTTTACCGGGGAAAGAGGAAAGTAAAACCTTTAGTACATTTTTTGAAACTACACACAATTTATCAGCATCACATTTATGTGCAATGTATGGATTAGAGTATCACGCTGCGAATACCGAGATAGAATTGCACCAGGCATTAAAAACGCTGTATGATCAAAATGACTTACCTCAATTACTAGAAGTATTCACACCGCGCGTAGAAAATGATCGTACTTTAATCGATTATTTTAAGTATTTGGTCTAATAATGGCATCTTAATATACTTTATAGTTAATTTTTTCATTAATTATTCATCTATATTTGAATATTGTTAAATCTGAACTGGTTTACACTTTTTCGCCTAAATCAAAAAAGATTAAACCAATTCTCTATCTAAAAATCAAAATGTAATAATCCTATGAGTAAAAGAGACGAACTAATAGCCAAATACGCTGCCGACATTAAAGATAAAATCGGTCAAACTCCTGACATGGATCTTTTGACAAAGGTAACTATCGGCTGCGGACCATCAATCTACAATTCAGATGCTGCTACGGTATCAGGCAGTGACCAAGGTGAATTAGATACAGTAAAGAAAAATTTCTTAATCAAAAAGTTAGGTCTTTCTGATGGCTCGAAATTAGACGAAGCAATTGCTTCAGTAATGGAGACTTATGGTAAGTCGAACCGTAACAAATACAGAGCCGTGGTCTACTATTTGTTAACGAAACATTTCGGTAAAGAATCTATTTACAAGTAAAAAAGATCAAGCCGAATTCATATTCAAAAAAATGTGAACGCTTGTTAAAAGGTTGTCTAGAAATGAGTCTACTTCTTTTTAGACGACCTTTCTTTTGTATTATTAGTACATACTTTACAATAAAACCCTTGTTACTAAATTCTATTGTATAATCTGGGTTACATCGACAATTATCAAGTTCTTTTCTGATATTTTAATAACAAAACCTAAAGTGCTTCATATATAAATCGTTATTGGGACTACCATACACTACTAAGTGGGAGTCTAAAGAAAGTTCTTTATGAGCTGAAAAAAGTTTAAACCTCTTCATAATAGAAATAGAAAAAAGTATCTTTGTACATAAAGTATAAAGAAAATGCTAGCGTTAGGGGTTTATAATACATTAGAAATAGTAAGAGATAGAGAGCCAGGACTTTATCTTAGCGACGATCAGGGTAATGAAGTATTACTTCCTAATAAGTATGTTCCCGAAAATTTTGAAATCGGAGATAAAATTGATGTTTTTGTTTACTTGGATAGTAGTGAAAGAATCGTAGCAACAACATTAGAACCTTATGCCACAGTAAATTCATTTGCATATTTAAAATGTACCAGCGTCTCTACCATTGGAGCTTTTTTGGATTGGGGTTTAGAAAAAGATCTTTTTGTTCCTTTTAAAGAACAAGCTTCAAAAATGAGAGTTAATAGCTGGTACCTGGTGTATGTTTATTTGGATAGTGAAACAAATCGCCTGGTAGCCTCTAGTAAAACGAATAGATTTCTTGACAATTCGTTAGTACTTCTTTCTGCTTATGATAAAGTAGATGTAATTGCATCACATCCTTCTCCCCATGGCTGGAATATGATTGTAAACCAGAAGTACCTAGGTCTGGTATACGCCGATGAAATTTTTCAAAAAATAACCCCGGGAGATCGGTTACAAGGTTATGTAAAAAAGGTTCGTCCCGATGGCAAAATAGATCTTACGCTGCAACGCCATGGATTTAGAGGGATAGAACCTAATGCACAACAAATTTTGAAAGAACTGGAGCTAAGTGGCGGTTATATTGATTTAAATGATAAATCTGATCCAGAAGACATAAAAGAAGTATTTCAACTAAGTAAAAAAAGTTTTAAAAAGGCAATAGGCTCTTTGTATAAGGCACGAAAGATTAATATTGAAGATGGTGGAATTCGATTGATGGATTAACGACTATTTATTGAATTTAATATAGAAATTTCTTCTTTATGAACGCTATTTCGTGACGTTTTAGTTTTTAATAAAAAAGTCCGGTTATAGGACAGAAAGCACCCGTGTAGAACCCAGCATCTTTATACGCATTATTTTTAACTTGTCCTGTATCATTCACATTAAAAGCATTATTATTTCCTCTTACCGAAAATTCAATGCTTCCTTGTTTTGATTTGGGTAGATTGAACGTATAATTTGGCTGGATAAATTTGTTTTTTGGAAGTAGCATCATTGGCGGGCTATTCTTTTCGAGATATTGTTATCTTAAATCGATGCTTAGATCTACTTCAAGAAGTTGGTATGAAGTATTGATTATTTTTTCAGCAGATAGTAGGGGAGCCCCAAGTTTTTCTAATGGAACAACAAGAGTATTCCAATTTCTTTCTTGTCCGTAGGATAAGCATCCTATACTGCTAATTGCTAGTAGTACTATTATTTTTACTGTATAACTATTTATGAGTTTCATACGTTTAACTATTTTTAATTGTTCGAAAACAGTTTAAACCAGTTCACTATTCGTTTCAGCTGTTTAATTATTAAAATTGAAATAAATAGTTCAGTACTAAAGATGCATTGATTTACAATTTTTATTTCAATGTATAATTATATGAATATCCATAATTTAACCTAAACGGTTTGCGTCAAGCTGAATACTGAAACAAGTTCAGCACAGGCTCGTTTCAGTTTCTCATCTCAATGTACTGAAAATAAACTTAACGAAATCCTGAAATGAATTCAGGATGACTTCTCAGTTAAATTTTAGATGTAATAACAGACATTTAAATATAAATATATCAAAAACTGTGCTAAACACATCTCTGATAGCGAATTTTGAAATACATCCTAAAAAGCATCCATCTAAATAATTCGCCAAGTGTTATTTTATGTTAATGTAGCCATACCTATTATTAACACATTAGTCATAATTAGCGTATAGTTCTTGGCACAAATCTTCTTGAAAGTATTATTTTTGCTGAATAAATACGGTTTTATGAGCGCAATACATTGGAAAAAAATAACAAAATATCAAGACATTACGTATGCTAAAGCAAATGGGGTAGCTCGAATTGCTTTTAACAGACCAGATGTTCGTAATGCTTTTCGTCCTCAAACCACTAGTGAACTCTACGATGCATTTTATGATGCGCAAGAGGATACTTCTATTGGTGTAGTATTATTGTCTGCAGAAGGTCCATCAACAAAAGATGGAGTCTATAGTTTTTGTAGTGGTGGTGATCAAAAGGCTAGAGGTCATCAAGGGTACGTAGGCGAAGACGGTATGCATAGACTCAATATTTTAGAAGTTCAACGACTTATTCGATTTATGCCTAAAGTCGTTATAGCAGTAGTGCCGGGATGGGCTGTAGGAGGAGGACATAGTCTTCATGTGGTTTGTGATCTTACACTAGCAAGTAAAGAACATGCTATTTTTAAACAAACAGATGCCGATGTCACTAGTTTTGATGGAGGATATGGCTCTGCCTATCTGGCGAAAATGGTGGGCCAGAAAAAGGCTAGAGAGATTTTCTTTTTAGGAAGAAATTATTCTGCACAAGAAGCGTATGAAATGGGAATGGTGAATGCAGTTATACCTCATGAAGATCTTGAACAAACTGCATACGAGTGGGCTCAGGAAATTCTTGAAAAATCACCTACTTCTATAAAAATGCTCAAGTTTGCCATGAATTTGACCGATGACGGTATGGTAGGACAACAAGTTTTTGCAGGGGAAGCAACACGATTGGCCTATATGACAGAAGAGGCAAAAGAAGGAAGGAATGCATTTTTAGAAAAACGAAAACCTGATTTTAAAAATGTGAAATGGATTCCGTAAGAATGTTATCGCAGACACATTCGTTCGAGCGCAGCCGAGAACTTTTCACGTTCGTAAATTAGGTTTCGATTGTTGAGCCTGTCTAAGCTCTGACGAAGGCTTAAACAGACAGTAGTACTATACGACTTATTCTGGTAGGTAACTAATAACTGATCTCTAAAACTTTAAATACGTTCATAATTACGAAAGGGAAAATTAGCAACAATATGGACAAAAAAGAAGAAGAAATTTTATCGATGCATTATCAGATCGAAAAAACTGATATCAAGCAGCAAAAAATGGAAGATCGATTATTATCGATTTCAAAAGATTTAAGAAAAAGTAAAAAAATTAGTAATCTATACTTCATCTTGATTGTAGGACTCATTATATTGATGGCAGCTAGTAGTTTCTATTTTATCAAAAACGATACCTCTTTTTCTTCAGAAAATGCCGACGAAATAGAGAAGTTGCGAGTAATAAATGATTCTTTACAACATGAGTTATTAAAACTTAGAACGGCAGTTTCTAAACAAAGTTATTCTAGCCATAAACTACAGGACACTTTAAAAAATGATAGAGAATCAAAGCTCGATGCTATATCAAAAGACAGCAGTAGTACATCAAATTTTGATTTTAAAAGACAGTTTAGTTACGTAAAAAGAGCGTACAAAAGTAATGATGCCCTATTTATCGAAGCCGATTTTATAGAATATTATGAAGGTAGAAAGGCTGTAAAGAAAGCTAAAGAATACGGTGAAGCAGAATACGATATTGACAAAAAAGGAGATACTTTGTATTATTTATTTAATAATTATTATATTCACAACCAAAATTCTACAACTAGAATTTTAGAACTTGACGATAAAGCGAGAGTACGGATTGAAAGTATAAATCAAATTTCGAATGGTTTTCCGTTAAAAGCATTTCAGAAAATAATCAAGAGTAATCCTGTTTTAATTCTAGAAATAAGTAATGGAGTCGTATATAAAATCAGTCAGCAAAAACTCCTTTAGGCGTAATTCGTTATCTTTACAATAGGTATTATAACCCCATAAACTACCCCAACACATGAAGGTTATTAAAGATGAGGATCTTTTATCCCTACACAATCAAATAGAAAAATCTGAAGTTAAACAGCAAGAGCTTGAAGAAATACTAGAGTTCGAGGCTAAAAGACTTAAAAAGAGTAAAAAAACAAACAGATTATATGGATCGTTTTCAGTAATTTTTTTATTATTAGCTGTTTTTCTAGTAGCCAATGCATTTTATTCAAACAAGTCTTCTTCTAGTGATATGTCAGAAAATGAATTTGCTAGGAAATTGTCTTCGGTTCAAAATGAATTGCAAGCGGCTCAGCTAGAATTGGCGTCTTTAAAAACTGAAAAAGCAAAGATTCGAGAAGTTGAACACGTTCATTTATATCGTAAAATGATTCAAAGGGATACTATATACTCTGTACAAATTAAAGCACTAAATGACCAAAAGATATCTTCAGTTTCAGAAAAATTTACAAATACTTTAGTCTATAGTGATGATGCTCTCTATAAGTTGAGTTTGGGCATATTTGCAACACTTCCCGAAGCACAAAGTTTTAGAAAAACCTTGATACAATCTGGTTTACTTGATAAAAGAATTTTTGTGATATCGTATAAAGACGGAAAACGTATTAAAATAGAAGATTTTCAATAATTTTATCGTAGTTCTGGATAATTTTTAGGGTCTGCCTCTGACATTATCTGATATGTGACTTCAAAAATATCTTCTATTGAGGGTTTGCTAAAATAATCCCCATCGGTTCCGAATGCAGGTCTGTGGGGTCGGGCGCTTAATGTTTGTGGCTTACTATCCAGGTATTGATAGATGTTTTGTTCATCTATGAGCTTGTGTAGTATATATCCTGTTGCTCCGCCGGGTACATCTTCATCTATAATGAGCACTCTATTCGTTTTTGCGATACTTTTTACGATATCATGATTAAGGTCAAACGGAACTAAAGACTGTACATCGATAACCTCTGCATCGATACCTACAGTTGTTAATTCTTTTGCAGCTTGCTCGACTAATCGCAATGTAGAACCATAAGACACCAAGGTAATATCTTTTCCTTGTTTAACAGTTTCTACGATGCCGATTGGCGTTCTAATTTCTGATAAATTAGAGGGCATCTTTTCTTTTAAACGATATCCATTCAAACATTCGACTACAAGAGCAGGTTCATCGCTATCTAATAATGTGTTATAGAAACCGGCTGCTTTGGTCATATTTCTGGGTACTAATATATACATCCCTCTAAGCAAATGAATAAGACCGCCCATTTGAGAACCTGAATGCCATATGCCTTCTAGGCGATGTCCTCGTGTTCTTACGATTAAAGGTGCTTTTTGTTTTGCAAATGTGCGATAGCGTAACGTAGCCAAATCGTCACTTAATCCTTGTACACAATACAGTATATAATCTAAATACTGAATCTCTGCAATAGGTCGAAGCCCGCGCATCGCCATTCCGATACCTTGCCCAATAATGGTTGCCTCACGAATACCTGTATCTGAAATTCTAATATCGCCGAATTTTTCTTGCAAACCTTCAAGTCCTTGGTTTACATCACCTATTTTACCGCTATCTTCTCCAAAAATTAGTGTTTCGGGTATTCTGTCAAATATATTTTCAAAATTATCACGTATGATAATTCGACCATCAACTAACTCGGTATGCTCATTATATTTTGCCTTAACTTCTTTGATTTTTGTAGCTCCAGAATCAAAATCGTTATATAAGTGATCACTATATTTGGGCTGTACGTGTGCTATATATTGATTAATCCAATTTTGAAGTGCAGATTTTTCTTCAAAGATTTCGTGAGTAAGGTACCGTAATGTTTTTCTAGTCGCTTCAAGAATATCTTTGCGAATCGGATCTTCTTTTGCCGCTAATGTTTGTATAACGGGTGAGATAAAATTTTTGTTCGCGCTTTTAGTTTCTACTTGGTGAAGAAGATCTAATGCTTCTTTTTGCTCTGCTTTTATTTCTGAAAGGTAGGCATTCCAGGCTTCATTTTTACCTTTGCGAACTTCTTTTTTGGCAGCTTTTTCGAGAGCAAGTAATTCATCTTCGGTAGCGATATTTCGCTCGATAATCCATTCTTTAAATTTTCGATTGCAATCGTGCTGTCTCTCCCAATTTAGACGTTCTTCACTTTTATAGCGTTCATGCGATCCAGAGGTAGAATGCCCCTGGGGTTGTGTAAGCTCTTTAACATGAATTATAACCGGGATATGTTCTTTTCTAGCGAGCCTGTCTGCTTTTTCATAAGTTTCAATTAAGGCAGGATAGTCCCAACCATTAACTTTAAGAATTTCGTAGCCTTCATGCTGTTCGTCTCGTCTAAAACCTTCTAATATTAGAGAAATATCTTCTTTGGTCGTTTGGTGTTTTGCATGCACAGAAATACCATATTCGTCATCCCAAATACTAATTACCATAGGAACTTGAAGAACGCCGCCTGCATTTACGGTTTCCCAAAATAAACCTTCACTTGTACTTGCGTTGCCTATAGTGCCCCATGCTACTTCATTCCCCTTATTTGAGAAATCAGAAAAATCTACAACGCTTTGTTCGTTACGATACACTTTTGAAGCCTGAGCCAATCCCAAAAGTCTGGGCATTTGACCTGCCGTAGGTGATATATCTGAACTTGAATTTTTTTGTTGCGCAAGTTTTTTCCAGCTTCCATCTTCATTAAGACTATGCGTGGCAAAATGACCACCCATTTGTCGACCCGCTGCAAAAGGTTCTCTTTCAATATCGGTATGTGCATAAAGACCTGCAAAAAATTGATCTACACTATATTGATCAATCGCCATCATGAAAGTTTGATCCCTGTAATAACCCGATCTGAAATCGCCATTCTGGAAAACCCTCGCCATCGCTAGCTGGGGTAATTCTTTTCCGCCTCCAAAAATTCCAAATTTTGATTTACCCGTCAAAACCTCTCGTCTACCTAATAAGCTACATTCTCTACTAATACATGCAATTTTGAAATCTCTAAGTATTTGATTTCTGTATTCTTCAAAAGATATGTTAGATGAGCTTATAGTTTCAGGTTGCATACGAGCGATGATTTTAGATTTGCAAATTTAGCAAAAATACCAACGAATTGCAAGGCTCAAATTCTTAATTTTGTTGAATATTCTTTAAATAAAACTGTATTTTATTGAGAATTTATTTTTTTGGAAGCTATTTTTAAGGATTGATTAACAATTATTCAAAGTTTTCACATTTGAATTATTTAGTAATTCCAAATGGCATTAATACCATTCTCTAGTAAAAAGCCCGATAAGCGTTTCTGGACTAAGAGTGATGATAAATCTAATTTGCTGATCGTAATTAGGCTGGGCTATTTCCCATCCTTTATTCGATACAACCGGGAAAAAGAGTTCAAAATAATCTGCCACTAAGCTTAATCGAACCCCGGCATCATATACATATTTAGCCGAATTCCCTTTATTTTTTACAATACCAATATCACCATAAGCATAAATCCAATTCCATATATTAGTATTTGCATTGAGTGTGGTCATCCATTGATTGGCAAACGGAAACTCTAATTGAGATTTAAAACCACCTTCAGCAATAATAATTTGCTGGCTTACCAGACCAGTATCTTCACTACGTCCCAAATAATTGAAATCAAAAAGATAGTCAGTAGGTCGGTCTAGAGCAAAACTAAAAAAATCACCGTCTTTCTCGGTATCATTAAATACAAAGGCACCGGCAAATAGACGAAGATTTAGTTGTCGGTTATTTAAAAACAACTTCCTATAATTTATAGTAGTAGATAACTTGCTAAAGTTTTTGGATATCTGATAATCTACTGAATATCCCATAAAATCGAGAAGATTAAAATCTGAATACAGGTAACGGGCATTAAAAATATTGTAATCCGGAGTTTCTACAGGATTTTCTTCGTCCCTATCTCTAAAAACATTAACATTTCGAAGCGTAAGCTTTTGTTTTACATTAGAGCGAAGATTTTTTGGTCTGAAAAGAAAACTTGTTGATGTTGATAATCTTCTAAATAACAAATCGGGAGCATAACTAAACATGTTACCATTTATGCTATATCGAATCTGGTAGAGGCCATGCTCTGCTATTTGATCTCTTAAAGAAAAAGTGGCAGAACCTAATAACCTATTCGATTTAAAACCGTAGGCCGGAGCAACATTAAATTCGAAATCACGTCGAATGATAGACTTATTATAAAATTTTCCTGCTACAACAAAGCCATCGTATACATTAAATTCAAATTCAGGGATTACAAATAACTGACTGTATCTGGGATCTTCTACGTCTTCTAATATTCTGAATTGGATAGGTTTGTTAAATATCCATTTTAAATTTCTGTAATTGTTACGACGATTAACCTCAGGAATGTTTTGTTCATAATCGAGCACGAGTTTGGTAATTCCTTCGTTTGCAATTTTAACGGTTTTGGTATCGGTTATATCGGTAATCCATGTCTTAGAAACCGGTTCTTTTTTTCGAAGGGCAGAAAGAGACACCGGCATAGTATTGTTTCTCTTATTTTTGATCGTTACTTCAATAGAATCCTTTCTTTTCTTAACCGATTTAATTTTAAAGTCTATTTTTTTATTAGAAGTGATAAAATCATCAAAAAACCACGCTACATCTTTATTAGATTTTGATTCTACAATGTCTCTAAATGCATTTGAATTGGTTTGCTGTAAAGTATTTTGAGTGTAGAAGGCTTTAATACTTGCATCAATAATAGTGCTGTCTTCTAGATAATCTTCAAGGTATTTAAAACCAACACCAGCTTTATAAGCATTGGCAATATTTTGATTAAATTTTACGAGTTCATCCTTTGGTGTTGATAATGGTTGATCTAAAAATAATCTTGCCATATTCTTATAGGCTAGAAAATATTGATCATTAAAATCCAAATCGGCGACGTGAAACCATCGTAACCCGATCACCTTACTTAATTTACCAATAATTTTCATATCAGGATAAAACTGCTCGGTATAGGACATCATCAAATAGATGTGAATCGCATCTTTTATCCATGCATCATGTCGCTGATCAATAATTAACGTGTTTTCGAGAAATTTTTCGGTAATGGCTTTAAGTTGCTTAATTTCGAATTGAAAACCGTCTGGGTAAGGTCTCAAAAAGTCAGGAAGTTGATTTAAACCGTATACTGGATTATTTTTATAATCGCTTTCAGAAACTACTATTTTGTCAAAAGGGTATTGACCTAATTTTTTTTGTAAGAAGCTAAGTATTTTATCTACCGCAACTATTTTCATTTCGGGCATTAAATCATTATCTTCAATATTACTCAGAAATTCTATAGTATTGGTTTTAAAACTATAAAATGAACCGGTACGCTCGATATAGAGATTGACTTCATTTCGATTCTTACCGCTTAGTTTTATTGTTTTCGTATTGTTTTCATCAATCTGTAATGCGATTTCCTTGTTTAATTCACTAACAATATGATATCCATCTGGGATTGTTATGTCTATTTGGTAATTGGATATCGGAGCGTATAAATCATCCAGATTTTTATGGCTATAAATGTTCCATTCATGATCATAAATGGCTGGCATGATATACCAATATTTGAGATCAAAATTTCCATTAGGATGGTACCCATACCTGGTAAATTTACCACTCGCAATTTTAATCTTATATTTTAAGTTAAAGAACTGGCTTTCTCCGGGGTATAGTGGTTTTGTGCATGCTATCCAAATGATATCAGATATGCCTTTATGGCGCCCCCATTTTAATGGGTTAGATGCTGCATCGGTTATATTTTGAATGATTGTGCTTCCTCTTTCATTTTTTTTTGCGAAATAGAAGCGCTTTAAAAAATCTTCAGAAAATCGCTCGCCAAGCGGTGTAGTTTTACTCGAAAAGCTATTCGCCCAATCATGAAAAAAAATAGTGTCGAGTGTATCATTAGAAGTATTGGTGTACCTAATTTCTTGTTCTATTGTTAATATCTTTCGTTCTGCATCAAGCTCAGCATGAATACTAATGTTGTTTTGAGCTGATGCCGAAAAAATTATAAATAACAAAAAAATGATATGGTAAACTGTGTAGGTTTTCAAATTTTAGAATAACGAAAGTTAAGTTTTAAGAAGTTCATATAACCAATAACTCTTTTTGTAGATAGATGTTTCAAAAATTTGGGCTTAAATTATATTCTGCATAAAATTTATCAAGGATCTGAAGCACTTCTTCTGGCGTATCGACTACGTGAATAAGATCCAGATCGCCAGGGCTAATGTTTTGAAAAAGATCTAATAACGTATTCTTTATCCAATCCATAAGACCACCCCAAAAGTCTGTACCTACTAAAATGATAGGAAATTTATCAATTTTTTTTGTTTGTATTAGTGTCATGGCTTCAAAGAGTTCATCTAATGTTCCAAAACCGCCAGGCATTACTACAAAACCTTGTGAATATTTGACAAACATTACTTTACGAACAAAAAAATAGTCAAAATCCAAACTTTTATCACTATCAATATAAGGATTATCATGCTGCTCAAATGGCAAGTCAATATTTAACCCGACCGAGGTACCACCACCAAGGTGTGCTCCTTTATTTCCGGCTTCCATAATACCAGGACCTCCACCGGTAATTACACCATATCCATTGTCCACAATTTTTTTAGCAATAGCTACAGCAAGTTGATAATATTTGTGATCGGTTTTGGTTCGCGCTGATCCAAATATAGATACACAAGGCCCAATTTTACTCATTTTTTCAAATCCACTCACAAACTCTCCCATAATTTTGAAAATTGCCCAGGAGTCGTTGGTTTTTATTTCGTTCCAACCTTTGTGATGCTGTTGTTCTCTCATTATAAATATCTTTAGTTTAAAATACCCAATTCTTTCTTAAGAAATTTAGCAGTATAGCTTTTGTCATTTTTTATAATCTCTTCTGGCGTACCTTTGGCTACGACCTGACCTCCGTTTCGACCTCCTTCATAACCTATGTCAATAATATAATCAGCCATTTTAACTACATCCAAATTATGTTCGATAATCAAAACCGTATTTCCTTTATCTACAAGTTTGTTTAATACCTCCATCAGAACTCTTATATCTTCAAAATGAAGTCCTGTGGTAGGTTCATCAAGTATATAAAATGTGTTTCCCGTATCTCTTTTTGATAGTTCTGAAGCTAATTTAATTCGTTGGGCTTCACCACCTGATAGGGTAGTCGATTGTTGTCCTAAAGTAATATACCCCAGACCAACGTTTTTAATGGTTTTTAATTTTCTTGAAATTTTAGGAATATGTTCAAAAAAGGTACAGGCTTCATTGATAGTCATCTCCAAAACGTCGGATATAGATTTTCCTTTGTATCTTATTTCAAGAGTTTCTCGGTTAAAGCGTTTGCCCTGGCATGTTTCACATTCTACGTATACATCTGGTAAAAAGTTCATTTCGATAACTCGTAAACCACCACCCTTGCAAGTTTCGCAACGACCGCCTGCTACATTAAAACTAAATCTCCCAGGTTTATAACCTCGAATCATAGCTTCTGGTGTTTTGGCAAATAAACTTCTTATTTCAGAAAATACTCCTGTATATGTAGCCGGATTAGAGCGTGGTGTGCGGCCTATAGGTGATTGATTGATATCTATGACCTTGTCTGAGTGTTCGAGACCTTTAATACTTTTATAGGGCATAGGTTTTTTTACCCCATTAAAATAATGCGCATTAAGTATAGGGTAGAGGGTTTCGTTAATCAATGTAGATTTGCCACTACCCGAAACTCCGGTAACAGCTATCATTTTTCCCAAAGGTAAATCTATGGAAACATTTTTTAAGTTATTGCCAGTAGCTCCTTGAAGTACTATTTTTTTTCCATTTCCTTTGCGACGTTTCTTCGGAATTTCTATTTGTTTTTTTCCGTTTAGATACGCTGCGGTCAATGTATTGTGTTGTTGTAGCTCTTCAGGCGTTCCTTCGCTAATAATTTCGCCACCATGTTTTCCTGCAAACGGTCCTATATCAATCACATGATCTGCACGTTCGATCATATCTTTATCGTGTTCTACAACGATTACCGAATTGCCAATATCGCGCAATTGTATGAGCGAATTGATTAGTTTTTCATTATCTCTTTGATGCAACCCAATGCTAGGTTCATCTAAGATATAGAGTACACCAACTAACTGCGAGCCTATTTGAGTAGCTAACCGAATACGCTGAGCCTCACCACCTGATAGCGATTTACTACTTCGGTTTAAGGATAAATAAGTAAGTCCGACATCTACCAAAAACTGAAGCCTGGCATTTATTTCTTTTAATATTTCACCAGAGATTTGCTTTTGTTTTTCGCTTAATTGACTAGGAAGCGCTTTAAACCACTCTGTAAGCTCGATAATATCCATTGCCGCCAGTTCTGCAATGTTTTTCTTATTAACCTTAAAATACAATGATTCTTTGCGTAATCGAGACCCTTTACATTCGGGGCATATTACGTTATCCATGAAATCTCGTGCCCACCTGCGTAGGGAAGTAGAATCATTGTTAGCATAGGTGTTTTCTATAAAGGTTACTACTCCTTCAAAATCAATTTTATAGTCTCTGGTAACACCTAAAGTCTTACTATCCACACTAAACTTATCCTTTCCACCATACAGAATAACCTGCATAGCTTCTTCAGGAATTTTCTTAATTGGGTCACTAAGCTTAAAATTGTAGCGCTGTGCAATAAATTCTAATTGTTTAAATGCCCAATTTTTTTTCTGAGGACCGTGTGGGACTAACCCTCCGTTTTTGATAGATTTAGAAGTATCCGGAATGATCTTTTTCAAATTCACTTCGTGTAACGTGCCTATTCCATTGCATTTCGGACATGCACCTTTTGGAGAGTTAAATGAAAAATTGTTTGGTTCTGGATTAGGGTAGGAGATACCGCTCGAAGGACACATCAAATTTCGACTAAAAAATCGAACGGTTTCAGATTCTTGCTCGATAACCATCAACACATCATCACCGTGATACATAGCGGTATTAATGGTTTCCATAAGTCGTTTTGAGTTCTCTTGATCCTTTGTTACCTTCAATCTATCGATTACAATTTCAACATCATGAGTTTTATAGCGATCGAGCTTCATTCCTTTGGTGATGTCTCTTATTGCTCCATCTGTTCTTACCTTTACAAATCCCTGTTTTGCAATTTGTTCAAACAATTCTCGATAGTGACCTTTTCTCGAACGTACTACAGGTGCTAAAACATTTATTTTCTTATTGGCAAAATCTTTTAAAATGAGATCTTTTATTTGTTCATCACTATAGCTTACCATTTTTTCACCGGTATTGTAACTATATGCATCACTACCTCGCGAGAAAAGTAATCTTAGAAAATCATATATTTCAGTAATCGTACCTACAGTACTACGCGGACTTTTACTGGTCGTCTTTTGTTCTATCGCAATAACAGGAGAGAGGCCATCTATTTTATCTACATCGGGTCGCTCTAATCCACCCAAAAATTGGCGCGCATAAGCCGAAAAAGTTTCAATGTACCGTCGTTGTCCTTCTGCATAGATAGTATCAAAGGCCAAAGATGATTTACCAGACCCCGACAATCCTGTAATGACCACAAGTTTTTCTCTAGGAATAGTGACATCTAAATTTTTAAGATTATGAACACGTGCTCCTAAAACTTCAATATTTTCTTCTGATTCAATCATAAAATTTTAACCAAGATTGCAAATGTAGGTATTAAAAATAGAAACATAGTATTAAACCTGGTTTATGCATTAGAAAATCTATTACGTCTTAACATGCCTTCAAACCAGGTTAAAGCGCGTTGTAGTACTCAAAAGCTTTATGCAGTAATTCATGAGGTACTTTACAGTCGTATTGCGCTTCGCCAATCGTATTCAATAGCACAAATAGCACATTTCCTCGCTCATTTTTTTTATCGTGTACTAGCAGTGCTATTATTTTCTCATGATCTTCTGCCGGTATTTCAACTTTAGGAAAAGTAGCCAAAATTACAGCACTTACAAATTGAAGATCTTCTGAAGTTACCGCCAACAATTTTGATGAAATATACGTTTCCATAATCATCCCTATAGCTATTGCTTCACCATGCAAAAGGGTGGGTGTCTCAGGATGAGTAAGGTAGAAAGATTCTATAGCATGACCCAAAGTATGTCCAAAATTGAGATATTTTCTTATATTTTGTTCTGTAGGATCCTTGCTTACAATAGTATTTTTAATAACTATCGAATCGTAGATTAGTTGATCTAGATCATCAAGTTCTAATTGTGATAAGTCACTTAATTTCTCCCAGTATTCTTTATCTTGAATCAGGCCGTGTTTCAGCATTTCGGAAAAGCCACTACACATTTGATTTACAGGTAGTGTTGCCAGGTATTCGGTATCTATAAGCACCATTTCAGACTCACTTATAACGCCCACCATATTTTTTAAATTACCAAGATCTACACCGGTTTTTCCTCCTACAGAAGCATCTACCATGGCTAATAAGGAAGTAGGAACATTAATATAATCGATTCCTCTTTTATATGTACTCGCAACAAATCCACCAAGATCTGTAATAACACCGCCACCTAGATTGATGAGTAAGCTTTTACGGTCAAAACCTAATTCAGACAACGCATTCCAAACACCACTGCATGTTTCTATGTTTTTGTGAATTTCACCAGCTTCGATTTCTAGAATTTCAATGTCATATTCTTTATCAATAGTACTCATAAAACGAGATAGGCAATACTCATGCGTATTACTATCTACCAAAATACCCACCTTCGAATACTTCGATTTTTCTAGATGCGCATTGAGTTGTGAATAACTTTCTTTGCCAAAATATACTGTTGAATCGTTTGAAACTATAGGCTTCATATCATAACTAAAATTAAGATCAGCGAAATTAAGCAGAATTTAGATCAAATTAAACTTGCATGTTTTATATTTGCAGAAATGACAAAAATCTGATGTGCTATTCGGTTTTATTAGTCATATTTTCATGAAAACGTTTATAAACCTGAAGATTCCTAAAATTAATGTTGATGGTTGAACATACTATTTTCGATAATACCAAAACGGCATTTGCTTTAAAAAGTGATTCTGAGTTAGAAAGAGCTTATTTCCTCTTTAAAATGATCTCCAAAGAGCCGCTTGTCAAGATAGGCACTGCGGTTACCAATTTTGCTTTAAAAGCACACTTACCCGTTCAGGGATTAATACGAGCTACCGTTTTTGATCATTTTTGCGGTGGGGTAAGTGAGGATGATTGCTTACCTGTAGTAGACAAAATGTATGCAAAAAAAGTTTGCTCTGTATTAGATTACTCTGTAGAAGGTAAAGAAGAAGAAGCACAATTTGATGCGGCACTCAAAAAAACGATAGAACTTCTTGAATTTGCAGACCAAAAAGATGCCATGCCCTTTGGTGTTTTTAAGCCAACAGGCTTTGGACGATTTTTAATCTGGCAAAAAAAAACTGAAGGAACAGCATTAACGGCAGCAGAAGAAGAAGAGTGGAAACGGATTGTACAGCGTTTCGATAAAGCTTGTAAAAAAGCGTATGAGTGCGATGTTGCTTTATTAATTGATGCCGAAGAGAGCTGGATGCAAGACGCGGCAGACGAACTCGTTTCCCAAATGATGCGTAAGTATAATAAAGAAAAAGCTATTGTTTACAATACATTACAAACGTATAGACACGATCGCTTAGAATATGTAAAAAAATTACATGAAGAAGCCCGAGCTTACAAATTTAAAATTGGAGTTAAAGTAGTACGCGGTGCTTACATGGAAAAAGAAAATGAACGTGCTCTAGATAAAGGATACCCTACGCCTATCTGTAGCGATAAAAATCATACCGATAAAAACTTTAATACTACGATGATGTATTGTTTAGAAAATATCGAAGATATTTCTGTTTTTGTAGGCACGCATAACGAAGCGAGTAGTTATTTGGCTATGGACTTAATGAGAGAGCTTGGTATCGTGCGTGACGATCCTAGAGTTTGGTTTGGACAGCTTTACGGAATGAGTGATCATATAAGCTTTAATCAGGCTGAAGAAGGTTTTAATGTGGCCAAATATGTACCTTTTGGCCCTGTTCGAGATGTAATGCCCTATCTCATTCGTCGTGCAGAAGAAAATACATCGGTTGCGGGGCAAACTAGTCGCGAGCTCAACTTGATAGCTCAAGAGCGAAAACGAAGAAAATTATAAATGAATCTTAATCAAATTACAGTACCATCAAACGATGTTATCGTATCGATTGATTTTTATAAAAAATTAGGATTGCGTTTGATTGTTGAGGCATTGCCACATTATGCTCGTTTCGAATGTAGAGAAGGTGATGCGACATTTTCTATTCATTATGTAGAAAAGTT
This sequence comes from Aquimarina sp. U1-2, assembly GCF_017897595.1. GTDB lineage: Bacteria > Bacteroidota > Bacteroidia > Flavobacteriales > Flavobacteriaceae > Aquimarina. The sequence goes on along the minus strand of NZ_JAGKIK010000007.1, from coordinate 31,335 downwards.
ACCAGACGGAGAGGGCATATATGTATATTTTGAAACTGAAAAACTGGATCAAGAGGTAGACCGCTTACAAAAAGGAGGTTTACAATTTGATCAATTACCTACTGATCAGTCTTGGTTGTGGCGAGAAGCTCGACTTAAAGATCCTGATGGAAATCAAATCATTTTGTATTTTGCCGGTGATACTAGAAAAAACCCACCTTGGAAACTTGAGAGTTAAGATATACATTCGAAAAGGATATGAATCACTCAATTTTTGATCAGACTTTTAAAAATGACCACTTTTCTGGTAAAAAATTACCAGCTAGAGCGTATGATAATTGCACATTTCTAAACTGTGATTTTACCGCTACTAATATGTCAACAGTTACTTTTTTAGAATGTAATTTTGACACCTGCAATTTTGATTCAACAATGTTAAAAGAAACTTCGTTTCAGGGAGTGGTGTTTAAAGCATCTAAAATGCTCGGCGTAAATATAGGTAGCTGCAATGATTTCATGTTTTCTGCAAAGTTTGAAGACTGTAACCTGGATTACAGTTCTTTCTATGGATTTACAATGAAAAATACAATATTTCATAATTGCAGCCTTAAAGAAGCCGATTTTACAGATGCTGATATCGTAGGTTCAACGTTTCACGATTGTGATTTGGCTAAAGCCATTTTCGAAAACACCAATGCAGAGAAAGTTGATTTTAGTACGGCCAAGAATTTTACAATCGATCCAGAAATGAATAAATTAAAAAAAGCAAAATTCTCAACATCTGGATTGGCTGGATTGCTGTACAAGTATGATTTAGAGATAAAATAATTCCTGATTTAGCTTGTCGAAATCATCTTTAAGGCTTTTTCTAGACAGTCGATAACCCTTTTGATTTCCGATTCGTTTAAAGAGGCAAACCCAAGCCGTATTCCATTATGTCCTGAACAATCGTTATCATACCGTTTCCATTCTGGATTAAGTTCAACGCTTTGCTTTTTACACTGGATTACTACATCATCCCAGTTGTACTTTTTGTTTAGTCGAATCCAAACGGCCATGCCACCTTTCGGAATTTCAAAATCAAAATATGCGTCAAGTTTTTCTTTTAGTAATGTGCAAAACAAATCACGCCTTGTTTTATAAATTTTTAAAACTTTTTGGCAATGCCTTTGCACATCCCCAGTTTTGATCATGTGTGCCAGTGTTTGTTCTAACAAGCTATCTCCTTGACGATCTATGATCTTTCTCAATTTTGAGGCTTCATCTATAAAATCTTTTGGAGCGATTAGATAGCCTATTCGCATTGCAGGAGCTATGATTTTAGTAAAACTACCTATATAAATTACATTTCCATTGTAATCATTGCTTGCCAGTGGCAAAATAGGTGCATTGCCATAATGGAAGTCATAATCATAATCATCTTCTATAATAGCAAACCTGAATTGTTGTGCCAATTGCAACAAATGCATGCGTCTTTCTGCAGAAAGTGTTACTGTAGTAGGGTGGTGGTGATGGGATGTCACAAAAACGGCAGTAATCTTTTTAGTCTTACATAGCCCTTCTAAAGCAACAGTGTTTAAGCCATATTTGTCTACAGGAACCCTTTCGATAATTCCTCCGGCATCGACAAATGTAGTATCTGCGGTCATATAATTACTGTTACCAACAGCAATATGGTTTTTGGAAGAAAGAAGTAATTGAGAAGCTATATAAATCCCCATTTGACTACCTCGTGTGATGAATACATTATCAACGTCTATACGAAGCCCTCGTGTTTGATTTAGGTAATTAACCAAAATTTTTCGTAATTCTAAATTTCCGGATACGGGTCCATACGTAAGAAGTTTTCGATGGTATGTTTTTTTGATGACGTTTCTATAGACTCTCGAAATTTCTTCAATAGGTGCAAGGCGATGATCAGGAGATCCATCATTTACTTTTATGATTCCGGTTTCAGAATAGTCGTTCAAATCAGGCGTTAAGTTGGGTCGCTGTATAAACGAAAAACCACTTTTCTTTTCTTTTGTCGCTTGAGCAGTATTTGGGTCAAAATGTTGCGGTTTAATGATCGGAAGGATACTATTTACGAATGTACCTCTTGCAGGAAGCGTCTCTATCCAACCTTGAGATAATAGCTCGTCATATGCTGCAATTACCGTTTTACGATGAATTTTCAAATCCTCTGATAACCTCCTGGATCCGGGTAATTTGGTCGACGGAAGAAGCTTCCCTGATTTTATAAAACCAATAATTTGATCACATAACTGAAGATACAAATTACGATTAGAGGTGCGATCGAGTACAATGTTACTTTTAAAAGGAAACAAAACTGGACTATTAGGTATTTAAAAACTGGATCATTATAACACACCATAAAACTACTACTTTTGATGAATATGTAAAACCAGCGAACCGATTTTAACTAAAAATGAATCATGAAATAAGCCATAACAATCAGGATGATACCCACCAATATGATGATATGGCGATTCCATCTGACAACTAAAAATCAAAAAATATAAATTGATGAAACGAGCATTAATAAATTTTAAAAATTACTTCACAAAAGGGAATGTTTAAAATTTTTAATGTGAGAGCGTAGCGCTTACATACGTTCTCAATTTTTTAATTATTTCGTTTCCAAACAATTAAAAAGATTTAAACGTATGAAAGAATATCAAATATCAGAACTAAACAAAGTAAAAAGAGGGCCAAAAAGAGCCAGTTACGACGTCGACACTGTACATGCTATTTTAGATGATGGTTTTTTATGCCATATAGGGTATATTTTTCGAGGAAAAGCTATTGTGATTCCAACTGCGTATTTTAGAAAAGAACATAAAATTTACATTCATGGATCTCTTAAAAATCGTATGATGACCAGTTTGTTAGAAGCTGGCGAAGCCAGTCTTACAGTAACTCATTTAGACGGACTGGTTTTGGCAAGATCAGCTTTTCATCATTCGGCGAATTATAGATCGGCAACCATTTTTGGTACGGTAAGAAAAGTTGATGATCCTAAAGAAAAAATGGAAGCTTTAGCCGGTATTGTCAATCACATGGTTGCAGGTCATTGGGATCATGTTAGACAACCTAATAAAAAAGAATTTAATGCTACTTTGGTCTTAGAAATAAGTATAGATACTGCTTCTGCAAAAATAAGAGCCGAAGGCGTAAATGACGAGCCAGAAGATCATAAATTACCAATTTGGGCAGGTGTAGTGCCTATCAAACAAGTGGCATTTCCTGCAATTTCAGATGAAAATTTGTTAAGAGATGTAACAACGCCTGATTCTGTATTAACGTACGTTGAAAAGAATAGAGTAAAATAAAAGATGTAAATTAATGAATACTAAAAGAAATGTAGGGATCTTAATTTTTGACAATGCAGAGGTGTTGGACTTTGCCGGACCTTTTGAAGTGCTTTCTGTAACTTCTGAGTTAAACAATTTTGAACTATTTAATGTTTTTACCGTTGCAGAAAATCGTAACCCGATTTCGGCTGTAAATGGCTTATCTGTAAATCCAAAATATGATTACAAAAATAGCCCAGATATCGATATTTTAATCATATCCGGAGGTTTTGGAGTGCGACAACAGATTAAAAATGAAAATACACTAAATTGGATACGTAATGTGCATCAAAAGACAGAATATACGATAAGTATTTGTTCGGGAGCCATGTTGTTAGCTGCATTGGGATTATTGGATGATAAACCTTATTGCACCCATCATCAGGTATATGATGATATAATCGAGATGGTTCCTACTGGAATTCCGCAAAAAGATAAAAGATTTGTAGAGGTCGACAAAATGTATACTTCTGGAGGGATTTCGGCTGGAATAGATGTGTCTTTTCATATTGTTGAAAAGATGTACGAAGCACAAATAGCTCAAAAGACGGCTAGATATATGGAATATAATTGGGTACATTAAGCGTATGATTACGATAAGACAAGCTACTTTAGAAGATGTCAAAAGTATTTCCTTTTTAGGAAAAAGAACATTTGATCAATCTTTTGGGCATCTTTTTAAAGATAGAGATGATTTAATTGATTATTTGGATACTACTTTTTCATTTAAAAAATAAAAAGCAGTATAGTTAAGGCTAACAACATATTTTGGATAGTAATAGATGGTGATTCACCTATTGGCTATGCCATATTACAACTTAACGCTTCATCTAGTTATATTACCAATAAAAATGTTTGTAAACTTCAAAAGATTTATATGTTCAAAGGAACTTCTTCAAAAGGGATAGGGAGTAAATTGCAGCAAATAATTTTTGATAAAGCAAAGGAGGAAGGTAGTGAATACTTGTGGTTGTCCGTCTTGAAAGAAAATGAACGTGCCATTACTTTTTATCATCGAAATGATTATCAGATTGTTGGACAGCACCCCTTTACCATAGGAAAGCAAGAGTTTGACTTTTGGGTTATGACTAAGAAACTAATCTAATAACTTTGTCAATTTAAGTGTATTGATTTTAGCAATAGAATCGCAATTTTCAACAAAAAGAGAAATTGCTTTTTCTTTTACCGTTCCTTCAACGAAGTAAATTTTGCACGAATCTAATGTTGTATTACTTTTAGAAAAATCAACGCTACCTTTTAAAAGAAGTATCGATATATCTGCGGTATCAATATCATACGATTTCATTTGGGCCAAGACTTGTTGTGATAACACGCTCTCTTTACTTCTAATATTTTTGAGAACCCTTGCTGTAGGACTGTAGTTACACGAAGTTTTTTTACCTCCTAAAAAAAAGAATAAGATGATAAGACCAATTACAAATCCACCCAAATAGTAGAATAAGCGTTGTGCTAATTTCATTTGACGTTAAAGTTAAAAAGTCAAAAGTAACTATTTTTTAAAGTTTGAAAGGCTAATTTTGGGGTAAATACTACTACTTAGCAAGAATTTGATTTATGAAAATTTGGTAATTTTAATCACTTCAATCTTGATATCAAATTCAGAGTGCTTAGGTTTATAATATCAGCAAATTAATATCTCTATGCGATAGATCAAACCAATCGGCAATGGGTTTGCTGGTTAAAATTCCATGATAAAAATACAATCCGTTTTTTAAGCCTCTATCAAAGCGTACTGCATTTTCAATTCCGCCTTCTTCGCCAATTTGCAATAAATACGGAGTAAATATATTGCTGATTGATAAAGAAGATGTTCTAGCATAACGCGAAGGTATGTTGGGCACGCAGTAATGTAATACTCCATGTTTCTTGAATGTAGGATGATCGTGCGAAGTAACTTCGCTAGTTTCAAAGCAACCTCCCATATCAATACTTACATCGATAACTACGGCACCGGCTTTCATAGATTCAACCATAGTTTCGGTAACTATCACGGGGGCTCTGTTTTTTCCTCTAACAGCGCCGATTACTACATCACAACGGCGTAAGGCCTTTAATAAATTTTTAGGTTGAATAGTAGATGTAAATAAGGGTCGTCCTACATTGGTTTGAATACATCTTAATTTGGTGATAGAATTATCAAATATCTTCACATTGGCTCCTAATCCGATAGCAGAACGGGCAGCAAACTCTCCTACAGTTCCGGCACCGATGATGACAACTTCGGCAGGGGGTACGCCACTAATGTTACCCATCATAAGGCCAGATCCTTTAGATATCGTGGCGCTACTCATCAATTCTGATGCAATAAGAACAGCGGCTGTACCTGCAATTTCACTCAACGCGCGTACTGCGGGATATGCACCGTCGGCATCGCGAATAAATTCAAAACCAAAGGCGGTAATTCTTTTTTTGGCAAGCGTTTGGAAATATTCTTTTGATTGTGTCTTTAATTGTAAGGCAGAAATTAATACTGTTTGAGGATTAATGAGTTCTAATTCAGCTATCGAAGGGGGTTCTACCTTAAGAATGAGCGGACATCCAAAGACTTTTTTTTTGTCATTCGATATTTCGGCACCGGCTTCACTGTAATCACGATCGGTAAATCTGGCGCCTATACCTGCCTTGGTTTCTAACAGAACCCGATGACCATGTGCAGTTAATGCAGCAACAGCATCTGGTGTTAGACATACCCTTTTTTCTTGATAACTTGTTTCTTTTGGGATTCCTATAAACAGTTTTCCTTTTTTTCTTTCAATTTCTATCATTTCCTCCTGCGGTAGGAGTTGCTCTTTTGTAAAAGGAGATTGTGGCTTAGTCATTAGTGTGAAATTCTGTATCTCAAATTACGAATAAAAAAGCCAAGAAAACAAATTGTGTGGGATTATTTAAATCCGGTACACTATCTTATTTGATAAGTAAGTACTCTTTTTTTATCATTGGTTACTTTGATTGAAATAGTACTGCTGTCGGGTGGTAAGAGATTCGCTATTTTATCTGGCCATTCTATAAAAACCCATGCATCACTACTTAAGTATTCTTCAAATCCTATTTGATACGCCTCTTCTTCATCTTTAATTCTGTAAAAATCAAAATGATAAATAACTCCAGAGTTTCCTAAGTATTCATTTACCAAAGCAAATGTTGGACTAGAAATTACATCTTGTACACCAAGTTGCTTACAAATCTCTTTAATTAGGGTAGTTTTACCTACTCCCATTTCAGCATCAAACAAAACAATCTTGTTTTTTAATTGCGCAAGTACTTTTTGCGCAACGTTAGGTAAATCTTCCAAAGAATATGTTATGGTCATTGCCTATTATTCTATTTTAAATATCGCTTATGCTATTTATAGTATTTCCTGTTGATGTAGCTTTGTACTATCTTGGTTTTAGCACAACAAAAGGTATGATCATTTCTTCTAATGATACCCCGCCATGTTGATAGGTATTTCTATAGTAGCTTACATAGTGATTGTAATTATTGGGATATGCAAAGAAAAAGTCACCTTTGGCAAAGATAAATGAACTACTCATGTTTATAGATGGTAGATGAATAGATTTGGGATTTTTTGCTTCAAGTACTTCTTTTTGTTCATAGGTAAGACTTTTTCCCGTTTTATACCTTAAATTAAGACTCGTATTTTTATCACCAATAACTTTGGAAGGATTTTTTACATTAATGGTTCCGTGATCTGTTGTTATCAGTAATTTAAAGCCCAAATGTTGTGCTTGCTGAATCATTTCTAATAAAGGAGAATTTTTGAACCAACTCTGTGTTAACGAACGATATGATTTATCGTTTGAAGCTAGTTCTTTAATGACCTCCATTTCAGTTTTACTGTGGGATAGCATGTCGACAAAATTATAGACGACAACAGTGAGATCGTTATCTTTTAAACCTTTGAAATTGGTCGCTAGCGTTTTACCAGATTTTTCGTTTGTAATTTTGTAATACTCATGTGTTATATCTAATCCCAGACGTTTTAGTTGAGCGGTTAAAAATTCATTTTCATTCATGTTCTTACCACCTTCATCGGTATCATCTAACCAAAGGTCAGGATGCCTTTTCTTCATTTCAGAGGGCATAAGACCAGAGAAAATAGCATTTCTGGCATATTGCGTAGCTGTAGGAAGAATACTGTAATAGGATAACTCCTGTTCTTTTTTATAGTAATTTTGTATGGTAGGCTCAAACGCTTTCCATTGATCATAGCGTAAATTATCAATTACAATGAGTAAAGTTGGTTGATCTTTACTAATTTCAGGAACAACCTTCTCTTTAAACAGCGTATGCGACATAACAGGCGCATTACCTTTACCCTCAAACCAATCTGGATAATTTTTATCGATAAACTTGCAAAATTGAGAGTTTGCTTCTACTTTTTGAGATTCGAGAATTTCAAACATTCCCGTATCTTCTATACCTTCTAATTGAATTTCCCAGTAGATAAGGCGCAAATATAATTCTGACCACTCTTCGTACGAATTGACCATCGCCATATCCATCGCTATCTTTCTAAAAACTTGCTGATAGTTGGATGTAGTTTTTTCTGAAACCAATCTCGAATTATCTAGGTTTTTCTTAAGACTAAGTAATATCTGATTAGGATTCACAGGTTTAATTAAGTAGTCTGCAATTTTACTTCCGATAGCCTCTTCCATGATATATTCTTCTTCACTTTTTGTGATCATCACCACCGGGATACTGTCTTTTTTCTCTTTAATTTCAGACAGCGTTTCTATTCCCGAAAGGCCAGGCATATTTTCATCTAAAAAAATGATATCAAAGTTAGTAGTATCCAAAATATCTAATGCCTCTGTACCGCTCTGACATTTTGTAACTTCGTAATTCTTCTTTTCTAGAAATAGAATATGTGGTTTAAGTAAATCAATTTCATCATCTACCCACAAAATTTTTATTGTATTCATTAACGCTATATTTTTATATGCAACCGTCGCAATTTTATTACTTCGAGGTGAATCCCTAAAATTACACGACTTTACCTTATTATTTTAAAACTTTTTTCTAGAAACTTGATCTTGTCTTTACGCCAGATCTTATCTTTTATTCTACAAAACTAAATACAATCCTAATTTTATTTTGAAATGCTTTATATGAATAGCATATATGTATCTTTGTTTTGGTAAAAGTAATCTGAACTTTGAAAAAAAGAAATAAACTTAAAATATTAAACGACCCAATTTACGGTTTTATTACGATACCCAATGAACTAATTTTTGATCTATTAGAGCATAAATATTTTCAAAGATTACGGCGTATATCGCAAATGGGGCTTTCATATTTAGTATATCCTGGGGCACATCATACACGTTTTCATCATGCGCTAGGTTGCATGCATTTGATGCAAAAGGCGGTGCGAGTTCTTGGTTTTAAAGGGGTTGCGATTTCTGAAGATGAAGAAGAGGCACTCTATATTGCAATTTTACTACATGATATAGGTCACGGCCCTTTCTCGCATGCTATGGAACATAGTATCGTGAATGAAGTAAATCACGAATCTATTTCTTTGATGTTTATGGAGAAGATCAATGAAGAATTTAACGGTAGTTTAACGCTAGCCATACAAATTTTTAAGGGAGAATATCATCGTAACTTTTTGCATCAACTCATATCAAGTCAATTGGATATGGATAGATTAGACTATCTCAAAAGAGATAGTTTTTATACAGGAGTGTCTGAGGGAAACATTAATAGTGAGCGTTTAATAACAATGTTAACTGTTGTTAACGATGAGTTGATGATTGAAGAGAAAGGAATTTACTCTGTAGAAAAGTTTTTGTTATCCAGAAGATTGATGTATTGGCAAGTATATCTACACAAAACCAGTATTGTAGCAGAAAATGTATTGATAAGGGTGTTGCAAAGAGCTAAAGAATTGGTCGAACAAGGGATCGAATTACCAGCAAGCAAAGCGTTGACATTTTTTCTGAATCATAAGATCACTTATGAAAATTTTACATCAGAGGTATTAGACAGGTTTTCAAAACTAGATGATTACGATATTGTATCAGCCATGAAAGAGTGGATGCACAGCGATGATTTGGTACTTCGTAAATTATCATCTATGATCATTCACAGAGATCTTTTAAAAATAAAAATTAAGAAGAAACCCTTTGATCCAGAGAAAATTGAAAAACATATAACCAAAATCAGCGAAACGTATAAAATTTCTAAGGCAGATGCTCGTTATTTTGTTTTTGAAGGTGCTATTTCTAACCAGGCCTATCATCAAAATAAACAGAATATTAATATTTTATACAAATCAAGAAAAATAGTAGATATTGTGAAGGCTACAGATGCATACAATCTAGAAGCATTATCAAAACCTGTAACCAAATATTTTATGTGCTCTCCAAAGTACAAACATTAACACATTTTTTATACTTTTGCTAGAATGATTTTTACAGCCACACAAATTGCAGGTATTTTAGATGGTGAAATCGAAGGAGATGAAACCGTCGAAGTATCAAAATTAGCCAAAATAGAAGAGGGGACTAAAGGTTCATTAACTTTTTTGTCTAATCCCAAATATACCCAGTTTATTTATTCTACAGATGCTTCTATTACTATTGTAGACAAAAATTTTGAAGCAGAATCTAATATCAAAACAACGCTTATTAGAGTAGATGATGCTTACAAAGCATTTTCACAGCTTTTGGAGTACTACAATATGGTAAAAATGAATAAAAGTGGTATCGAACAGCCAAGTTTTATTTCAGAAAGTGCCACTTATGGTAATGCTCTGTATTTGGGTGCTTTTTCTTACCTGGGAGAAAATGTTAAGATTGGTGAGAACGCCAAGATTTATCCCAATGTTTATATAGGTGATAATGTTACTATTGGAGATAATGTCATTGTTTTTGCAGGTGCTAAAATATGTTCTGAGACCAGTATAGGAAATGGGTGTGTCATTCATAGCGGTGCCATCGTAGGAGCAGATGGTTTTGGGTTTACACCTAATGAAAAAGGAGAATATAGCAAGGTCCCGCAAACTGGAAATGTAATTATAGAGGATAATGTGGATGTAGGAGCCGGTACTACTATCGACAGGGCGACTCTAGGATCGACAATCATAAGAAAAGGTGTAAAGCTTGACAATCAAATACAAATTGCACATAATGTAGAAATAGGTGAGCATACTGCTATTGCTGCTCAAACCGGTATTGCCGGATCTACCAAAATTGGGAAACACTGCCTGATTGGTGGCCAAGTGGGGATAGCCGGTCATCTTGTTATAGGCGATAATGTAAGAATACAGGCACAATCAGGAATAGGAAGAAATATTAAAGATAAAGAAGCTATTCAGGGGTCTCCGGCATTAGGGTACTCTGATTACAATAAGTCTTATGTGCATTTTAAAAATCTTCCAAAAATCGTAGATAGGGTTCATAAATTAGAGAAAAAGATAAGTAATAATGAGTGATGTTGTTGTAAACAAACAAAGAACCATCAAAAAAGAAGTTAAACTTACCGGTGTAGGTTTACATACAGGAAAAGAAGTTACATTAACCTTCAAACCCGCCCCAGAGAATCACGGTTATGCATTTTGCAGAGTAGATCTTGAAGGAAATCCTATCATCGAGGCAGATGCCAATTATGTGGTGAATACGCAAAGAGGAACCAATCTCGAAAAAAACGGAGTGAGTATTCAAACCTCAGAGCACGTACTTGCAGCATGTGTTGGTTTAGAAATCGATAATCTTTTAATAGAATTAGATACTTCAGAACCTCCAATCATGGATGGTTCTAGTAAATTTTTCGTAGAAGCTTTAGAAAAAGCGGGTATTGTTGAGCAAGAAAGGGATCGTGAAGAATACATTGTAAAAGATGTCATTTCCTATACCGATGAAGAAACAGGTAGTGAAATTATTGTTATGCCATCTGATGAGTACCAGGTTACAACAATGGTTGATTTTGGTACCAAAGTTTTAGGAACCCAGAATGCATCATTAAAACGATTATCAGACTTTAAAAAAGAGATCGCTGATGCTCGAACATTTAGTTTCCTGCATGAGCTAGAAATGTTGCTAGAACATGGATTAATTAAAGGAGGAGACCTAAATAACGCTATAGTTTATGTAGATAAAGAGTTAAGTACGTCTACTATGGAAAAACTTAAAGTTGCTTTTGGTAAAGAATCTATAGCTATCAAACCTAACGGAATCCTGGATAATCTCACATTACATTATCCTAATGAAGCAGCAAGACATAAACTATTAGATGTTGTAGGTGACTTGGCATTGATAGGAACAAGAATTAGAGGAAAAATTATAGCCAACAAACCAGGGCACTTTGTGAATACGCAGTTTGCCAAAAAGCTTTCTAAAATAATTAAAATTGAAAAGCGCAATAAAGTCCCGCAGTTTGATCTTTCTAAAGAACCTTTAATGGACATCAATAAGATTATGAGTATGCTTCCGCATAGACCTCCTTTCTTATTGGTTGATAAAATCCTGGAAATGTCTGATAAGCATGTTGTAGGATTAAAGAATGTGACCATGAACGAGCCCTTTTTCGTAGGTCATTTTCCCGGAGCACCAGTGATGCCAGGTGTGTTACAAGTAGAAGCTATGGCTCAAACCGGCGGAATTTTAGCGTTAAGTACAGTGCCAGATCCAGAAAATTACCTAACCTATTTTATGAAAATCGATAAGGTAAAATTTAAGCAACAAGTATCACCTGGGGATACCCTAATTTTTAAATTAGAATTGATTACGCCTATTCGTCGGGGAATATGTCATATGCAGGCTTTTGCTTACACCAACGGAAAATTAGCGACCGAGGCAGAGTTAATGGCTCAGATAGTGAAATCAAAATAACAAATTCAAAAAATACATGAATCAACCTTTAGCATATGTCCATCCCGGAGCTAAAATTGCCAAAAATGTTGTAATAGAACCCTTTACTACAATACATAATAATGTGGTAATCGGAGAGGGTACCTGGATAGGTTCCAACGTAACCATTATGGAAGGGGCTCGTATAGGTAAAAATTGCAGTATTTTTCCCGGAGCTGTAATTTCGGCAACACCGCAAGACAAAAAGTTTAATGACGAAGATACGATCACAGAAATCGGAGATAACACTACAATAAGAGAATGCGTAACCATTAATAGGGGTACAGCAGATAGAATGAAAACCAAAATAGGTAAAAACTGCTGGATCATGGCGTATTGTCACATCGCTCATGATTGTATTGTTGGTGATCATTGTATCTTTTCGAATAACAGTACCTTGGCTGGGCATATTAATGTAGGTGATTATGTAGTTTTAGCAGGAATGGCAGCTGTACAACAGTTTTGTAGTATAGGAAACCATGCCTTCGTGACCGGGGGGTCCTTGGTGCGAAAAGATGTACCTCCGTATGTAAAAGCTGCCAGAGAACCTTTGTCGTATGTCGGTATCAACTCAATTGGTTTGCGTCGTAGAGGTTTTACTACCGAAAAAATTAGAGAAATACAGAATATTTACAGAATTTTATATCAAAGAAACTACAATAACTCCCAGGCAGTTGCTATTATAGAGGCTGAAATGGAAGCCACGCCTGAGCGTGATGAAGTTCTTGAGTTTATAAAAAATTCTCAAAGAGGAATTATGAAAGGGTATTTTTCCAACTAAATTGAATAAAAAAATTATGGATTGTCCGTTAGTATACCTAAAATTTGACTGAGAAGTCATCTTGAATTCATTTCAGGATCTCATTACGTTTATTTTCAGTACATTGAAATGAGAAGCTGACACGAGCCTGTACTGAACTCGTTTCAGTATTCAGCTTAACGCAAACCATTTAGGTTACATTACGGATATTCGTTAAAAAATTAAACAAAGCATAAAAATAATGGCAAATACTAGTGATATTAGAAATGGTCTGTGTATAAAATACAATCATGATATATATAAAATAATCGAGTTTTTACATGTAAAACCAGGAAAAGGTCCTGCCTTTGTACGTACAAAACTTAAAAGTGTTACTACGGGTAAAGTAATTGATAATACATTTTCTGCCGGACATAAAATCGATGATGTACGCGTAGAAACTCATAAATTTCAATATTTATATGCCGAAGGGGACACCTATCATTTTATGAATACTGAAGATTACAATCAAATCACACTTCAAAAATCGTCTCTTGATGCGCCAGGTCTTTTAAAAGAAGGAGAAGTGGTTACGGTAATTATCAATTCTGAAGATCAAATGCCACTTTCAGTAGAAATGCCTGCAAGTGTTATTCTCGAAGTTACTGCAACAGAACCGGGTGTTAAAGGCAATACCGCAACAAATGCAACAAAACCTGCTACTGTCGAGACCGGTGCTGAAGTCATGGTGCCACTTTTTATAAATGAAGGTGATAAAATCAAAATAGAGACGGAAAAAGGTACGTATAAAGAAAGAATCAAAGAATAGTAACGATCTTAATTTATTGTATGAAATTTCCTCAAAAGCATACGTTACAACAAATTGCAACTATACTTTCTTCAAAATTCGTTGGAGATTCAGATTTTCCGGTATTGGGAATGAATGAAATCCATGTCGTTACTCCGGGAGATATAGTTTTCGTCGATCACCCAAAATATTATGACAAAGCCCTCAAAAGTGCAGCAACGGTTATTTTAATTAACAAAGAAGTACCATGTCCAGAGGGAAAAGCTTTATTACTATCAGACGATCCTTTTCGAGATTTTAATAAGTTAACTACGTATTTTAAACCTTTTGAAGCTGCCGAATCGAACATATCTTCAACAGCAAAAATAGGAAAAGACACGATTATTCAACCAGGAGTTTTTTTAGGCAATAATGTCGTTATAGGAGATCATTGTTTACTACATGCAAATGTAAGCATATATGACAATACAGTTATTGGCAACAATGTTACTATTCATTCAGGAACAGTTCTTGGGGGAGATGCCTTTTACTATAAAAAAAGACCTGAAGGATTTGATAAATTGATTTCGGGGGGTAGAGTAGTCATAGAAGATCACGTTGATATAGGAGCTTTGTGTACAGTTGACAAAGGTGTTACTGGGGATACAATTATAAAAGAAGGTACAAAACTAGACAATCAGGTGCATATAGGTCATGATACCGTTATAGGTAAACAATGTATTATCGCATCTCAAGTGGGTATTGCCGGATGTGTAGTTATAGAAGATGAAGTCACCATATGGGGTCAGGTAGGAATAACCAGTGATGTGACTATCGGAAAAAAAGCAATTATATCTGCACAATCAGGAGTAAGCAAATCATTAGAAGCGAATAAAAGTTATTTTGGAACGCCGGCAGATGATTTTAGAAAAAAGTATAAAGAACTTGCGGCAATCAGACAGATTCCGGAGGTAATAGAAAAGTTGAAAAAGAATGAGTAATACAGCAAAGGACATAGTTAGATCCTTTTATGAAACCGATTTAATACATAACCCTGAAGCCTTTTCAGAATATTTACATCCTGAAATAACACTATTTTGGAACAGTAGTTTTGGTTTTACCAGTAAAAATTTTGAAGAAATCGAGGCAATGTTTACGCAAATGGCTAAGTCTTTTGAAACTTTCAGATGTGAGATCAGTCATTTAATCGCAGAAGAAGATACAGTAACCGCTCGATATACCTATTTTGCCACAACGATTGAGGCACCTGATAAAGAAGAGGCAATTGCTCATTTTATTACTATTTGGGAACTCAAAGATCACAAATTATATAAAGGATATCAAATTAGTCAACAAGGGGTTGACTCTCCAGAAAGTATGGAATCGTTTATTTCAAAATAACAAGATAACCACCTACTTAGGTTTAATTAAAGTACCTCACGAGACCATTAGGGATTCGTAGAAAACAGTTTTTAATTCTCGCGGTAAACCCCATAGGGTATTATACTTTTTGGTAGTGCTAATAAAAAATACAAGGGAGTTCTACGATAGTTTGGTGTTTAGTTGAAATAAATTATCAAAATATTTTATGTTTTCATTTTAACGATAGTATTCAAAAGCTTATTTTTGGAATCGTAATTAAGAAATAAAAAATCCATAACGCAATGAGTGTTTTAGTTAATAAAGATTCAAAAATTATTGTTCAAGGTTTTACTGGAAGTGAAGGTACTTTTCATGCCGGTCAAATGATCGAATACGGTACCAACATCGTTGGTGGTGTTACACCGGGAAAAGGAGGACAAACGCATCTTGATAAACCTGTTTTTAATACGGTAGAAGATGCTGTAAAAGAAGTACAAGCCGATACAACGATTATTTTTGTTCCGCCTGCTTTTGCTGCCGATGCTATTATGGAAGCAGCCGATGCTGGAATTAAAGTCATTATTACTATTACCGAAGGTATTCCTGTTGCAGATATGATCACTGCATCAAATTATATTAAAGATAAAGAGTGTAGACTCATAGGTCCAAATTGTCCTGGAGTTATCACTCCGGAAGAAGCAAAAGTAGGCATCATGCCAGGTTTTGTATTTAAAAAAGGAAAAGTAGGTATTGTTTCAAAATCAGGAACACTTACCTATGAAGCCGCTGATCAAGTGGTCAAGCAAGGGTTGGGAATTACAACGGCTATAGGTATAGGTGGAGATCCAATTATCGGAACAACCACCAAAGAAGCTGTAGAGTTATTAATTAATGATCCTGAAACCGAATGTGTAGTAATGATAGGAGAGATCGGAGGTCAATTAGAGGCAGATGCCGCACGATGGGTAAAAGAAAACGGTACCAAAAAGCCTGTAGTTGGCTTTATAGCTGGTGAAACTGCGCCGGCTGGTCGTACCATGGGGCATGCAGGGGCCATTGTTGGAGGTAGTGAAGATACCGCTGCTGCTAAAAAAGCAATTATGAGAGAATGTGGTATTCACGTAGTAGATTCTCCTGCAGAAATAGGTAAAAAGGTAGCAGAAGTACTAGCATAGAAAGACAAGTTTTAGAACTTTTAAGTCTTTATTATAAATTGAACAAAAACCTTTTGGATGTAGTATACCGAAAAGGTTTTTTGTTTTTTATAATATATATGTAACAGAATTAGCTATTTTACGTCTTTTATATCAGTTCTACTTTAAAATGGCTCAAATAAAAATCAATCTATGAAGGTTTTCAAATCATTTTTACTATTGTCTTTAGCTGCTTTAGCTAGCAGTTGTAACAACCAATCAAGCGATTTATCAAAGGAAATAAAAACTGAACAGCATACAGATGCTGCTGGTTTTACT
The DNA here is from genome assembly GCF_017897595.1 of Aquimarina sp. U1-2. Classification (GTDB taxonomy): domain Bacteria; phylum Bacteroidota; class Bacteroidia; order Flavobacteriales; family Flavobacteriaceae; genus Aquimarina. The sequence continues at coordinate 14,764 of NZ_JAGKIK010000007.1, read as the reverse complement.
TATGAAACTGTTACCAATGATCCAACTGGTTTGAGATTATATACACTGGATAACGGTCTTAAAGTGTATCTGGGAAAAAATGAAGAGGAGCCGAAAATCCAAACTCTAATTGCAATTAAAGCCGGGTCTACATATGATCCCGCTGATAATACCGGATTGGCTCATTATCTCGAACATATGGTGTTTAAAGGAACTGACGAAATTGGTACTACAGATTTTGAAAAAGAAAATTCGTTAATCCAACAGATTTCGAACCTTTATGAACAACACAAGCAGGAAACAGATCCCGAAAAGAAAAAAGAAATTTATCAAAAAATAGACGAGGTTTCTCAAGAAGCGTCTAAGCTTTCTATTGCTAATGAATATGATAAATTAGTAAATTCATTAGGTGCCGAAGGGACAAATGCTTTTACCTCAAACGAACAAACCGTATATGTAAATAAAATCCCTTCTAACGAACTGGATAAATGGCTTACAGTAGAGGGAGAACGCTTTAGTCAATTAGTACTTCGTCTTTTTCATACAGAACTCGAAGCCGTTTATGAAGAATTTAATCGCGGACAAGATAGTGATAGACGCAAACAGTATTTTGCAGTTTTAGAAGGATTGTTTCCAACCCATCCCTATGGCACACAAACTACGATAGGAAAATCAGAGCATTTGAAAAATCCATCGATGGAGGCTATTCATGCGTATTTCGATAAATATTATGTCCCCAATAACATGGCAGTGATATTAGTAGGAGACCTTGATTTTGATGCCACGATTAAAAAAGTAAACGAAGCTTTTGGAAATTATAAGAAAAAAGAGGTTATACACCCCAAGTTTCCTAAAGAAACACCAATTTCGGCACCGATAAAAAAAGAAGTGTATGGTCCAACTTCAGAATCTATATATGTTGCATTTAGAACAGATGGCTTTGGTTCAGAAGAGGAGAAAATGGTGACGCTTATAGATTACATGCTGGCAAATTCTCAAGCCGGTCTAATTGATCTTAACTTAAACCAGCAGCAAAAAGTACAGCAAGCGGCTTCATACACAAATTTTAATAAAGATTATGGACTTCACATTCTTTTCGGAAAACCAAAGGCAGACCAAACACTGGATGAAGTTAAAGAATTGCTTTTAGGTGAGATAGAAAAAATTAAAAAGGGAGCGTTTGATGATTGGTTAACTAGTGCGGTAATCAATGACTTGAAATTATCTCGGGTACGTCAGTTTGAAAATGCCAGCGCTACTGCTTATGCGTATCTTGATGCATTTATTCATTTTCAAGATTGGAAAGATCGGTTGACAATGCTAGACGAGATGAAGGAAATTACAAAACAAGATATTGTTGATTTTGCTAACAAGCATTATGGTAATAATTATGTAGAGGTACATAAGATCAAAGGTGAAGATAAAAATATTGTTAAGGTAGAAAACCCTGGTATCACTCCGGTAGCATTGAATAGAGATAAAGAATCTAAATTTGTTAAAGAATTTAGGTCAATAGCTTCTGAACCGTTACAACCAAAATTTATTGACTACAAATCTGCAATTAAAGAAACAAAACTAGCCAATGGTATCTCGGTTTCTTATATAAAAAATGAAACCAATGATTTGTTCGATCTCAGTATTATTTTGGACATGGGTCTGGATCATGACAAAAAATTATCTTTAGCAGCAGGCTATTTGGATTATTTAGGTACAAATACCTATACTCCTGAAGAACTTAAAAAAGAGTTTTATAAACTGGGAGTTAATTATTCGGTAGCCTCTTCTGCAGACAAAACGCAATTGAGCCTTTCTGGATTAGAAGAGAATTTAAGTCAGGGATTAACCTTATTAGAACACCTTGTCAAAAATGCTGTAGCCGATCAGGAGACGTACACTAAGTATGTTCAAAAAATAGCAAAAGGAAGAGCAGATGGAAAAACTCAAAAGGGAAATATCATGTGGAATGGACTAATGAGTTACGGTAAATATGGTGAAAATTCAAGACTTAGAAACATTTATACTATTGCCGAGTTAAAAACGATTGATCCGCAGGAGTTAGTTGATATTGTTAAAGATCTCTTGAATTATAAGCATCGCATTTTTTATTATGGAAAAGATATAGATACAGCCATTGCAGCATTAAACGAGCAGCATAAGATTAGTGAGCAGCTAAAAGAGTATCCTGAGAAAACAGAGTACGTCGAGAAAGAAACAGGAGGAAACGTTTATTTTGTAGATTATGATATGGTGCAAAGTGAGATGTTATTTCTTGCAAAAGGTTCAGAATTCGATCCTAAGAAGTTAGCAGCTTCAAGTTTGTTTAACACCTATTTTGGTAGTGGATTATCTTCTATTGTGTTTCAGGAAATTAGAGAATCAAAATCACTGGCATATTCTGCTTTTTCACAATATAGAAATGCGAGTGAAAAAGGAAAGTCCAATTACATTTATGCGTATATAGGCACGCAAGCCAATAAAATGCCAGAGGCTGTCGACGCGATGATGGATTTGATGACCAATATGCCAGAAGCAGAACAACAATTTAATCAGGCAAAAGAAGCTACACTAAAAAAAATAGCGGCAAAACGTATTACAAAATCAAATATTTTTTGGTCGTATGAGAATCTTAAAAAGCAGGGGATCGATTATGATAATCGCGAAGAAATGTACAATACGATTCAAAACATGACTCTCGAAGATCTTAAGTCATTCTTCAATGATAATATTCGAGGTGAAAATTACAACATATTAGTAATAGGTAACAAAAACGATGTCGACATGAAGGCGTTGTCTAAACTCGGAGAAATTAAAGAGATGGATATTGATTATCTATTCAATTACGAAAAGAAAAAGGAAGATATCAAGTTGTAAGTTTAAACCAATTCTTATGTAAGCCCTATGAGAAATCGTAGGGTTTACTATTGTTCACTTTTTAGTAATGCTTATATTTGAATTGTTGGAACAGGTTAAACTTTTTCAGTAGCAGCGAAAAGGTTGAAATCACTTCAAAAAATATAAACACAAAATCATTGATTAATGAATCTTTTACAGGATAAAACAGCCATTATAACTGGTGCCACAAGAGGTATTGGCAAAGGAATCGCAGAAATTTTTGCCAAAAACGGGGCAAATATAGCATTTACATATAGTTCTTCAGTAACTGCAGCAGAGCAGCTCGAAAAAGAATTGATCGACTTGGGGGTCAAGGCAAAAGGTTATCAAAGTAATGCAGCAGATTATACTCAAGCACAGGAACTTGTTAAAGACGTGCTCGAAACCTTTGGTGCTATTGATATTTTAGTAAATAATGCAGGGATAACAAAAGATAACTTGTTGATGCGTATGGGAGAAGAGGACTTTGATACGGTGATTGAAGTTAATCTAAAAAGCGTATTCAACATGACTAAGGCAGTACAACGCACAATGCTAAAACAAAGACATGGGAGTATTATCAATATGAGTTCTGTTGTTGGAGTAAAAGGAAATGCAGGTCAAGCAAATTATGCAGCTTCTAAAGCAGGAATTATAGGATTTTCAAAATCGGTAGCTTTAGAACTTGGATCAAGAAATATTAGAAGTAATGTGGTAGCCCCTGGGTTCATAGAAACCGAAATGACGGCGAAACTCGATGAAAAAGTAGTCGAGGGTTGGCGTAATGCTATTCCCCTGAAAAGAGGAGGTACACCAGAGGATATTGCTAATGCATGCGTGTATTTGGCTTCCGATTTAAGTGCCTATGTAACCGGGCAGGTACTACATGTCGATGGTGGTATGCTAACCTAATTAGTGAATGCTAATACATATTCATGCAAACACAAACTATTTTGTTACTTGTAGCAGCTTTCGTAGGTGCATCACTAATAGCTTTATATCAATATGTATATAAAGTAAAGAGCAGACAAAAAAAAAGTTTGCTCTTTGCTTTTTTACGTTTTTTGAGTGTTCTGGTAGTTTTGGTATTACTTATAAACCCAACATTTAAAAAACAGACGTATTATACGGTTAAACCAAATTTGATAGTTGGTGTCGATAATTCTGCATCTATTAAGCATTTAGAACAAAGTGAACAGGTAGTTCAATTTGTAAAACAGCTTCAAAATAATGCCACACTTAATGATAGGTTTGAGGTTGCTTACTATTCCTTTGCCGAAGGTTTACATGATTCGCTACACTTTTCCTTCGATAAAAAACAAACTAATATTTCTGAAGCGCTAGAAAATCTCGACCAGATCTATAGAAATTCAATAGCACCCACAATACTCATTACCGACGGAAACCAAACCTACGGGAAAGATTATCAATTTACCACTCGAACATCAAAACAACAGATTTTTCCTGTTATTTCTGGAGATACGATAACCACTACCGATACCAAAATCCAGCAATTAAATGTGAATCGTTACGCGTTTCTAAAAAATAAATTTCCTGTAGAAGCTATTCTGACGTATTCTGGTGATGAAAATGTAAAAACTACCTTCGAGATTACCTCTGGGAATAGAAAAGTGTATACCCAAAATGTTGTTTTTTCTTCTGAAGAAAATTCGAAAATAATTAACCTTACCTTGCCGGCTAATACCCCAGGTGTCGCTCAATACACCGCAAGACTTATTCCTGTAAGTAATGAGAAGAATACGATCAACAACAATAAATCATTTGCGGTTGAAGTAATTGATCAAAAAACGAGTATCCTCGTGATTAGCTCGATAATTCATCCAGATTTAGGAGCAATTAAAAAAAGTATCGAAAGTAATGAAAGGCGAAGCCTGAAAATTGTAAAACCTTCGCAAGCTACAAATTTAGACGATTATCAGCTTATTATTCTGTACCAGCCTAATTCAAGATTTGTTAATGTTTATAAAGAAATAGAGACCTCAAAAAAAAACTACCTAACGATTACGGGAGCGCATACCGATTGGGTATTTCTGAATCGCATTCAGGATAAATATAAACATGAAATAACAAGACAAACAGAATATTATCTTCCTAGATTTAATAGCAACTACAGCTCTTTTTTACTTGAAGATATAGGTTTTCGAGAGTATCCTCCGCTGTTAGGAGCTTTTGGATCTATTACGGTAAATTCAAATTATGATCCATTGCTTTATCGTGTAATAAATGATATTGAGACTCAAGAACCATTATTGTTCACTATAGAACAAGATGGGATACGAGAAGGAATAGTATTAGGCGAAGGATTATGGCGCTGGCGAGTGCAAAATTATCTGGATACTAAAAATTTTGAAAGTTTTGATGATTTTTTTGGCAAAATAGTTCAGTATCTTGCTTCTAACAAACGTAGAAGCCGATTGAATACGATCTCAGAATCTTTTTATTATGGAAATTCAAATATTACGATTAAAGCAGAATACTTTACTAAGAACTATGAGTTTGATAGACGGGGGAACTTAAGAATAGCTGTAAAAAATAAAGAAACCAAAGCTGTACAAACCGTACCTATGTTGCTAAAGAATACTTCTTTTGAAGCTGATTTGAGTAATTTAAGTGCAGGTGACTATGATTTTACGGTATCGGTAGTAGGAGAGAATATTTCTAAATCAGGAAGTTTTACAGTACTCGAATATGATGTTGAACAACAATTTCTTAATGCAGATGTAGCAAAACTTAAACAATTGGCCAGTAATTCCCAAGGAAAATCATATTTTACGAATCAAAGCGAGTTATTAATTAACAATTTATTGGCAGATCCGCGGTATCAAGTTATACAAAAAAGCAGAGAAGAAATAGTATCTTTGATCGACTGGAAATATCTTCTCGCGATCTTAATTTTACTACTGGCAATAGAATGGTTTGCGAGAAAGTATAACGGTTTGATATAATTTTAAAACAAAAATTCACTATGGAAAAATTACCAAAAATAGGATTACCCATTCTCATCGCAATAGTTTTAACTATTGTTTTTATTTCTAAGTCTACAGAAACGATAGCCTCTGGTGAGGCAGGAGTTTTGTATAGAACTTTTGGTGGCGGAGTAGTAACCGATCAGCCTCCGTTAGGCGAAGGTTTTCATATTGTGGCTCCGTGGAACAGAGTCTATGTGTACGAAGTTCGCCAACAAGAAGTCTTTGAAAAAATGCAGGTGTTATCGTCAAATGGATTAGAGATTAAATTAGATGCCTCTGCATGGTTTCAACCAGATTATGATAGATTGGGCTTATTACACCAACAAAAAGGTGAAAATTATGTAGATAGGGTTTTATTACCAACAATACGATCAGCGGCAAGAAGTGTAGTGGGTCGATATACACCAGAGCAGTTGTATTCTAGTAAGCGAGATGCTATACAACAAGAGATTTTTGAAGAAACCAAAAAAATTGTAGCCAATCAATATATTCAATTGAATGAGGTGTTGGTTCGGGACGTTACATTACCACCAACTATTAAAGAAGCAATAGAACGAAAATTAAAACAAGAGCAAGAAGCGCTAGAATATGAATTTAGATTAGAAAAAGCTCGAAAAGAAGCAGAACGCCAAAAAATTGACGCAGAGGGTAAGGCAGTAGCCAATCAAATCCTAAGTGCCTCTTTGACAGATAAAATTCTGAAAGAAAAAGGCATACAAGCTACGCTAGAACTGTCTAAATCTCCAAATGCAAAAGTTGTTGTTGTGGGATCAGGAGACGATGGGATGCCTTTAATCTTGGGTAATCAGTAAATAGCACGAACAAATCGAGGAATTATCGGTTTTTAATTCGATATTTTAAATTATCGGTTCTATAAACGATATTATAAATTATCGGTATTTAATACGATATTTGTAGTTTTCAACATATCATATCATGATTGCTATACTTACAGGCGATATCATTAATTCACAAGCTGTTGATTCTAAAATTTGGTTGACCAAATTAAAGAAGATACTCAACATGTATGGAAAAACACCTAAAACTTGGGAAATTTACCGAGGTGACAGTTTTCAACTTGAAGTTGATATACACGACGCTTTAAAAATAGCTATTCACATTAAAGCCGGTATGAAATCAATTGCAAATATTAACGTACGAATTGCTATTGGTTTAGGCGATAAATCATATAACTCAAGTCGTATTAGCGAATCGAACGGTTCAGCATTTGTGAATTCAGGACAATGCTTTGATGCCTTAAAAAAGAATACACTTGCCATTCGGTCACCTTGGAAGGGTTTTGACGAAGAATTCAATTTATATGTACGACTATTACTATTAACCATTGATTCATGGTCTGTAGTTACAGCACAAACTGTTTTTGCGATATTAGAACACCCGTCTTTAAATCAAAATGAACTTGGTCAGTTACTCAATCGCACCCAAAGCACTATAAGTGAGACCTTACGAAGAGCGGGTTACGAAGAAATTGACAGACTTATCAATCGTTATCAAACCAAAATTTCAGAATTATAATGACTGCTTTATTTCTCAAAATATTAGTAGCACACTGTGTAGGCGACTTCTTGTTACAACCTGCCTCATGGGTACAACAAAAACAAGAAAAGAAAATTACCTCAAAGTTTTTGTACCTACATACGCTAATTCACTTTGCTATATTGGTTTTTTTGCTTCAGGCTAGTTATTGGATCGGTATTCTATTTATTACGGTTAGTCATTTCCTGATAGATGTAATTAAACTGTATATGATAAATAAGAAGAATGAACGTATGCTTTTCGTTATAGATCAGATCGCTCATCTTGTAGTATTGGTTGCAGTATGGCATTATTATGAACCCATACGGTTTTCTTATCCTTTTGTTTTTAACAATGATCTTCTGCTTTTAATATTATCTCTTGTTTTCGCTACATCGATATCATCGGTATGTGTAAAATATTTATTAAGACCATGGGATAAAGAAATAGATTTTGAAAATAAATCCTTAACCGGGGCAGGGAAATACATAGGAATTATAGAACGTTTATTTGTTTTTTGTTTTGTATTACTCAATACCTGGTCTGCCATTGGATTTTTAATTACAGCAAAATCTGTGTTCAGGTTTGGAGATCTTAATGACGGTAAGAATCGAAAGCTAACAGAATATGTTTTGATCGGAACGTTGCTAAGTTTTGGGTTTGCTATACTTTCTGGACTATTATATCAAGAACTATTAAAATATATGAATGAACTGGTTTAAACTTTTTTCAATTTGCTAAAAAAAATGATTTGAAAATTTCTCAGAAGATAAAAAAGTTTTAAATTCGCAATATATTCAAGACAAATAATGAAAACTATTTTTGTACATCATCATCATTCTTACATTCTCGCTCAGGCGTGATAAGTTTGTTATGTGTATAAAACCACAATAAATGATAACCCGTTTGAGATGCTCAAACGGGTTTTTTCTTTTATTTGAACCAGCTTGAGTAGATCAAACTCAACTTTTAAAAACAACATGTCAAAAATTAAAATTGCTATTCAGAAAAGCGGTCGTCTTAACGAAGATTCTGTTAAAATTCTAAAGGATTGTGGGATTTCTATTGAAAATGGAAAAGACCAATTAAAAGCGCAAACACGAAATTTTCCAATGGAAGTTATGTTTTTACGTAACGGAGATATCCCCCAATATTTAAGGGACGGAGTAGTAGATATTGCAATAATCGGTGAAAACGTATTGATTGAAAAAGGAAAAGACATTTCGATTGCAGAACGACTCAACTTTTCTAAATGTAAAGTCTCTTTGGCCGTACCGAAAGACTTCGAGTATCATTCGATCAATGATCTTGATGGTAAAAAAATAGCTACCTCTTATCCCAATACAGTTAACGAATACCTCGATAAAAAAGGAATCAGTGCCGAGTTGCACCAAATATCAGGGTCGGTAGAAATCGCACCTAATATAGGGTTAGCCGATGCTATTTGTGATATTGTTTCCAGCGGTAGTACGTTGTTTAAGAATAACTTAAAAGAAGTAGAGGTGATGCTTGCTTCAGAAGCAGTTCTTGCAGTTTCTCCAAAAATTTCAGCAGAAAACAAAAAGCTTTTAGAGAAACTTCAATTTAGAATTAAATCAGTATTAAAAGCTCGTAATTCAAAATATGTATTACTAAATGCACCGAACAATAAGATAGAAAATATAGTAAAGATACTTCCTGGGATGCGTAGCCCGACCGTATTGCCTTTGGCAGAAAAAGGATGGAGTTCTATACATACAGTAGTTGATAAGCATAAATTTTGGGATATTCTAGATGAATTAAAAGCAGAAGGTGCTGAAGGAATTTTGGTGTGCCCAATTGAAAAAATGGTGCTGTAATAGTAAGAAGAATTAACAATGAACAAAATATACAATCCAGAAAGAAAAGATTGGTCAAAATTATTGCAAAGACCAACACAAACCGTTGAAGATATAGAAGCAAAAGTGCTTAAAGTTTTTAATGAAGTAAAATCAGAAGGTGATAAAGCAGTTAATAGGTATACACAAAGGTTTGATCAGGTCGAACTGAAAGAAGTTTTGGTTTCTGAAGAGGAAATTGAAGAAGCAAAACGGTTGGTTAGCGATGAACTTAAAAATGCGATCCAAATTGCGATGTCAAATATTGAAAAGTTTCATGCGGCACAAAAAACCGATAAAGTAACTGTTGAAACTATTGATGGTGTTTCATGTTGGCAAGAAAAAAGACCCATACAAAAGGTAGGACTGTACATTCCCGGTGGTACTGCACCCTTATTTTCTACGATTTTGATGCTGGCTATACCGGCTAATTTAGCAAGGTGCAAAGAGATTGTATTATGTTCACCCCCTAACAAAGAAGGAAAGATACATCCGGCTATTTTATATACAGCCGATCTTTGTGGAGTCACAAAAATATGTAAAGTAGGTGGGATTCAGGCCATTGCCGCAATGACTTTTGGTACCGAAACCATCCCTCAAGTGTATAAAATATTTGGTCCGGGTAATCAATTTGTCACGGTTGCAAAGCAACTCGCTACTAAATTTGGTGTAGCAATAGATATGCCTGCAGGTCCTAGCGAATTGTTAGTGGTGGCAGATGATAGTGCTAATGCTGCTTTTGTAGCCTCTGATTTGTTGAGCCAGGCCGAGCATGGTAAGGATAGTCAGGTAATTTTGATTGCTACCTCGAAAGATTTGATTGAAAAGGTAGCACTAGAAGTGGATCAACAACTTGCTGTTTTGCCAAGAAAAGAAATTGCTGAGGCTGCAATAGAAAATTCAAAACTTATTTATGTAGATAATGATCAGGAAGCCTTAGATATGATTAATGAATATGGCCCAGAGCATTTTATTGTTTGCATGAAAAATGAAGACTATTATGTGGAGAACATATCCAATGCAGGTTCGGTTTTTATAGGGAATTATACCCCAGAAAGTGCAGGGGATTATGCATCAGGAACCAATCATACCTTGCCTACAAATGGATATGCAAAACAATATAGTGGGGTAAATCTTGATAGTTTTATGAAATCGATGACTTTTCAAAAAATTTCTCAAAACGGAATCAAAACTATCGGGAATGCCATCGAACTTATGGCTGAAGCTGAGGGGCTACAGGCACACAAGAATGCAGTGACTCTTAGATTAGATAGTTTTAAATAGTCATGTTACGTCACCCTGAACTTGATTCAGGGTCACACCGGATCAGAAAGAATACTTTTAATGAAAAAAAGTTATACTTATATAATGACAAACAAACATAGAACCACTTTTTATATTGGTGTAACGGCAGACTTGAAAGAAAGAATCACCGCGTATCAATCAGGTATTGGATCCAAATTTACGACTAAATATAACCTAACGGAATTAGTTTATTTTGAAGAGTTTACAAATATCAACGAAGCTATTTCGAGGGAAAAGCAATTAAAAAATTGGAAAAAAGATTGGAAGATAAACTTGATTAAAAAGTTAAATCCTAAACTTGAAACATTAGAAATATAAATAATGAGATTCTGAAACGAGCCTGTGCTGAACTCGTTTCAGTATTCAGGATGACAACAATTTATGAAAACAACACCATTCAACATAAAACAACTAGTTCGCGAAAATGTAAAAGAACTAAAACCATATTCTTCTGCAAGGGATGAATATGTTAGCGATGGCTCAAAAATGGTATTTCTCGATGCTAACGAAAATCCATTTGAAAATGGCGTGAACCGATATCCGGATCCTCAACAAAGAAGCCTGAAACAAGTACTGTCAGATCAAAACGAGGTTGCTACAGCAAATATTTTGTTAGGTAATGGAAGTGATGAAGTATTGGATCTGATCTTTAGAGCTTTTTGCGAACCAAAAGTAGATAATGTTGTCACTTTACCACCTACATATGGAATGTATAAAGTACTCGCAAATATTAACAATGTAGAAGAAAAAGAAGTGTTGCTTACAAAAAGCTTTCAGCCGGATGTAGAGCAAATTTTGGAGACCATTAATCAAAATACCAAAATTATCTTTCTATGCTCTCCAAACAATCCTACGGGTAATTCATTCTCTGAAGAAAATATAGTTCGTATTCTTGAAAATTTTAACGGATTGATAGTAATAGATGAAGCTTATATCGACTTTTCTGAAAAAGAAAGCTGGTTAACTAAAGTAGATAAATACCCAAACCTTTTAGTGACTCAAACGTTGTCAAAAGCTTATGGATTAGCTGGGATTCGTTTAGGTGCTTGTTATGCTTCAACAGAGGTGATAAATATTCTTAACAAAATAAAGCCGCCCTATAATGTAAATGAACTAACACAGCAAAGAGCCTTAGCCCGCGTGCTTCATCAAGATCAAGTTAAAAACGAGATTTCCAAAATATTGCAAGAAAGAAAAAAACTATTTCAGATTTTAAAAGAAATTTCTTTTGTGCAAGAAGTTTACCAAAGCGATGCTAATTTTATTTTGGCAAAGGTTGATGATGCTAACAAACGATATACACAATTATTAGATATGGGGATTGTAATTCGTAATAGAACTACTCAACCTTTGTGTGAAAATACGCTTAGGTTTACGATTGGTACACTGACAGAAAATGAGAAATTGATTACTACCTTAAAAAAAATAGAAAATTGAAATTAGAAAAACGAAAACTTCGTGCTATATTCTCAAATTTCTACTTTCGTATTTCGTAATTATGAAAAAAGTACTATTCATTGATCGCGATGGAACGATCATTAAAGAAACCAAAGATGAACAGATAGATGCATTTGAAAAAATGATATTTTATCCAAAAGCATTTACTTATTTAGGTAAAATCGCTCAGGAACTCGATTATGAGCTGGTCATGATAACGAATCAAGATGGTCTGGGCACAGATTCGTTTCCTGAGGATACCTTTTGGCCCGTGCATAATTTTATAATGAAATCTTTTGAAAATGAAGGCGTAATCTTCGATAAGGTGTTTCTAGATCGAACGTTTCCGCATGAGAATGCAAATACCAGAAAACCAGGTACAGGATTACTTACCGAATATTTCTCTGATGCATATGATCTTGAAAATTCATTTGTGATCGGGGATCGTTTAACCGATATGGAACTTGCTAAAAATCTTGGAGCCAAAGGTATTTTTATCAATGATGATACCAACCTTGGTACGGGTGAGATTACCGTCAAGATGGAAGAGCTAAAGGGCTACATCGCTTTAGAAAGTAATGACTGGCAAAATATATATGAGTTTTTAAAACTCAATGATCGAGTAGCTGAAATTTCAAGAAAAACGAATGAAACTAATATTTATATCAAACTGAATTTAGATGGTACCGGAAAAAGTAATATCAGTACAGGGTTAGGATTTTTTGATCATATGCTGGATCAAATTGCTCGTCATGGTCAGATGGATCTTGATATTCACGTAAAAGGAGATCTCGAGGTAGATGAGCATCATACGATCGAAGATACCGCCATAGCATTGGGCGAGGTATTCGCAGAAGCCTTAGACAATAAGTTGGGCATCGAACGCTATGGTTTTTGTTTACCTATGGATGATTGCCTTGCTCAAGTTGCTATTGATTTTGGAGGGAGAAACTGGTTAGTGTGGGAGGCTGATTTTAAACGCGAAATGATAGGTAAAATGCCTACCGAAATGTTTTTTCACTTTTTTAAATCATTTACAGACGGTGCTAAAGCAAACCTTAATATAAAAGCCGAAGGAATCAATGAACATCATAAGATCGAGGCCATATTTAAGGCATTTGCAAAGGCAATCAAAGTTGCGATAAAACGCGATCCTGAGAAAATGATTTTACCGAGTACTAAAGGAGTTTTGTGAAATTAGAAATTAGAAAAACGAAAGTAGAAAATAGAAATTGAGAAAATGGAAACGTAACATAGCGTTCGTATTTCTACTTTCGTTTTTCGTATTTAAACCATGAAAATAATAATAATCAATTACGGAGCGGGCAATATTCAGTCCATCAAGTTTGCCATACAACGATTGGGGTATGAAGCTGTTTTAAGTAAGAATCCCGAAGAAATTATTGCAGCTGATAAAGTCATATTTCCCGGAGTAGGAGAGGCAAGTAGTGCCATGAAGAAGTTAAAAGAATCCGGACTGGATACTTTAATCTCAAAACTACAACAACCGGTACTTGGTATTTGTTTAGGTATGCAATTGATGTGTACATATACTGAAGAAGGTGATACGCAAGGTTTAGGGATTTTTGACGTAGAGGTGATTCGTTTTAATTCAGGTACTAAAGTACCACAAATAGGGTGGAATCAATTAGAATCGCTAAAATCGCCTTTATTTAAGGGTGTGGTCGAAAAAGAGTATGTGTATTTAGTACATAGCTACTACGCTCCAGTCATAAAAGAAACCATAGCACAATCAACATACGGAGTAACGTATAGCACGGCGTTACATAAAGATAATTTTTATGGTACCCAGTTTCATCCCGAGAAATCATCAGATGTGGGAGAGAAAATATTGAAGAATTTTTTGGAAATCGGAAATTAGAAAAACGAAATTCATCCATGAAAGACATGAAATTAAGAACAAAAAAGTTTGCTATAGATTGTTGGAAACTTTGTTCTCAATTACCGAAAAGTAGAGAATATAATAATTTAGTTTTTCAACTATTAAAAAGCTCAAGTTCGGTAGGAGCAAATTGGAGAGCTTCTCAACGACCAAAGTCGAATGCAGATTTCATCAATAAACTTAAAATAGTAGAAGAAGAAGCTGATGAATCTTGCTTTTGGTTAGAGGTATTAATCGAAATTACGGATCGCGAGGTGTCTGAAGCTAATCGTTTGTTAAAAGAAGCTGACGAATTACTTAGAATTACAGTAGCTTCAATAAATACAGTCAAAAATAGAACGAATTAAATATTTCTAATTTCAACTTTACCATATGAGAATTAAAGCTACTTTTGTTTTTCTACTTTCTAATAAAACGTATTGGATATCCGTTTTCATGCCTAATATCAAAACTAAAGTCATCCTGAACTTGATTCAGGATTACACAATATTCATTTTTATAAAGTTAAATGAGAAGCTGAAACAAGTTCAGCTTGACAAACACTTTTTAGATAGCTTAACAGATATTCAAATAAAAGGTAACACGTTTCGTTTTTCAACTTTCTAATTTCAACTTTACCACATGAGAATTAAAGCTACTTTTGTTTTTCTACTTTTTAATAAAACGTATTGGATATCCGCTTTCATGCCTAATATCAAAACTAAAGTCATCCTGAACTTGATTCGGGATTACACCGTATTCATTTTTATAAAGTTAAATGATAAGCTGAAACAAGTTCAGCTTGACAAACACTTTTTAGATAGCTTAACAGATATTCAAATAAAAGGTAACACGTTTCGTTTTTCAACTTTCTAATTTCAACTTTACCACATGAGAATTAAAGCTAC
>NZ_JAGKIK010000079.1 GCF_017897595.1 Aquimarina sp. U1-2 | reverse complement strand
AGAAGATAGAGGTGGCGCAGGTTCTGTAGCAGGAACAAGTAAGACCGAGTTTTTATTGGGTAACCCCTATCCATCAGCATTAGACGTTCATGAATTTATAGACGATAATGTAGGCGTGATAGATGGAACTTTACAATTGTGGCAACAATGGAGCGGTACGTCCCATAATTTAGATGCTTACAATGGAGGCTATGCTCAGATAAATAAAACAGGAGCGATAAGAGCCTCACAGTTTATTGGTTTAGAAGGTGCCACAACAGGAGGCCTAGAGGGAACAAAAGTACCAACACGATACTTGCCAGTAGGTCAAGGATTCATTACCGAGATTGTAGCTGATGGTAACGTAGAGTTCAACAATGGGCAACGTATTTTCATAAAGGAAACCGATGCAGATGGTAGCTACAATAATGGGTCGGTATTCCTGAAAAATAATAATAAAAAATCCAA
>NZ_JAGKIK010000078.1 GCF_017897595.1 Aquimarina sp. U1-2 | reverse complement strand
AATTAATAGGGACGAGTTTAATTTCAGCAATCGCAGCTTCATTGTGTTGTATAACACCTTTTTTAGCAATGATTGCAGGTACAAGCGGGATTGCTTCAATGTTTTCTTGGATAGAACCTTTTAGACCTTATCTAATAGGGTTAACAATTTTAATTCTTGGTTTTGCTTGGTATCAAAAACTAAGACCTCAAAAGAAAATTGACTGCGAATGTGATACTGAAGAAAACTCGAAATTTATACAGTCAAAAGCGTTTTTAGGAATAGTAACTGTTTTTGCAATTGTGATGTTGGCTTTTCCATTTTATTCAAAATTTTTTTACTCAAATACAGAGAAGCAAATAGTCGTAGTTGACAAATCGGACATTAAAACAACTAAATTTCAAATTAGCGGAATGACTTGTACGAGTTGTGAAGAGCATGTAAATCACGAAGTAAATAAACTTAATGGA
>NZ_JAGKIK010000077.1 GCF_017897595.1 Aquimarina sp. U1-2 | reverse complement strand
AAAGACTGTGGATGTGGATACGGCTTCAGAAAAAACATTAGACCCTAACGCCACCTATGCTAAAGCCGAATTTACAGTTAAGGGTATGACTTGCGCCGTAGGTTGTGCAGCTACCATTGAAAAGAAAATTGCTAAGATGGAAGGTGTAAAATTTGCTAAGGTTGATTTTGAAAAAGAATTGGCTATGGTAGAATACGATGAAGCAAAAGTAAGCCCAACTGCTCTAGAAAGTACGGTAACCAGTGTTGCAGATATCTACAAGGTTGTTGATATGAAAAATGTTGATGCATTTTCCAACGAATAGTTAAAAAAACAAAGTCCTCAGATTTAAATAATTAAGTGTTGATAAATTGAAGCTTCTCAGAGATGGGAAGCTTTTTTATTGAGTTAGTTCTGAAGAGTTATTATCTAATTCAATCTTTTCAATAGAGGTAAACCCCTAGTTACTTTG
>NZ_JAGKIK010000076.1 GCF_017897595.1 Aquimarina sp. U1-2 | reverse complement strand
CCCACTCTTATCACAAAAGCAAGTTTGTTAGTTCTGCTAATTTTTTAAGTGGTGGTGTTTACAATTCAGTTAATAATATTAACGCTTATTTTGACTTAAAATCTCAAAATCAACTATTGGCGGAGGAAAACAGACGTCTAAATGAATTATTATTCAACAGCAAAACGGATGATTCTATTACCAATGATGAGTTTGCACCAATAAATTATAAATACACTTCGGCCAATGTTATTCGTAATAGCTACAATTTAACCAATAATTTTTTATTGATAAATAGAGGCAAGAACGATAGTATTAAAGAAGATTTTGGTGTTATTTCTTCTTTAGGCATTGTGGGTATTATAGACGATGTTTCTAATAATTACGCCAAGGTAATTTCCATTTTAAATTCTAAAAGCAGCATAAGTGCTACGCTTAAAAAATCTGGGCATATAGGTTCGTTAACTTGGAATAC
>NZ_JAGKIK010000075.1 GCF_017897595.1 Aquimarina sp. U1-2 | reverse complement strand
AAACTACCAGTAGATGACCAACTATAATCTAAATATCTACCTGCTAATTCTTTAATACCATTCTTATAATCGTTACTTGATTTGTACAAATAAACTTTTAAATGTTTTTCTTGAGATAATAGATTCAAAAAAGAAAACAAAAAAAGTACCATGAAGAATTTATTCATAAATAATCTGTTTAGACTAGAGTTATTTTATTAGTTTACTTATCTGCTTCAAATCTTTAGGTTTGACATTGTGGGAGTTCTCTTGAGTCATATAGATAACATCACCAGATAAACTATTTATAATTGATAAAATCTTAATTTGATTAAATCTAGTATACATCAAATAATATATATTCTCTTTGTTCAAAATTTTAGTGTTCAATTCATTATTAGAAACAACTTTATATTGAAAATCATAATCTTTAAACTGTTTTTCAGGAGTTATCGTATTTTTATAAATACTTTTC
>NZ_JAGKIK010000074.1 GCF_017897595.1 Aquimarina sp. U1-2 | reverse complement strand
CTTGTATTGCTTCCTTATATAGTATTAAACCGTTTTCATTTTTAATTGTAAATAGATCTCCCTTTTTTACCTCCATTAAAGTGAGTGTGGTTTTACCGGCGTCACCTTTAGAAATGTAAAATGATTTGTCGTTAGCGTATCCTATAACCGTAACCAATAGAGCTACCATTAAAAATACTTTTTTCGAAGTGTGAATTACGTTTTTCATGATTTGGATTTTTTAACGTTTTACACTCCAAAATTACATCAAAGAGAACTACTGTAACACATTGAAATTGACCAATTTATATGCAAAATTATCTGTTAAATTTATGTTATCTCACTATAGGGTTAATATGCTATAATGTTGAGTTAATTACCTACATTTTATGGGGTAATGTAGCATAGATATATAATGTATTAACCCAAATAATTTTTTGAAAAAAAAATAAAAAAAATGAAAGTTATTTTTGTGTTAAGCAAA
>NZ_JAGKIK010000073.1 GCF_017897595.1 Aquimarina sp. U1-2 | reverse complement strand
AGAGTATGGTTGGATGGCGAAGATTCAAATACATGGAATAACTCTTTTGGAGGTGGTGTTTTTGCCAATGCTGCAGATATGATGACCTTAAACCTTTCAGTTTTTAATAGCGATGATGGTTTGCTCTTGGCTTTTAAGTTAGGTTTTGGGTTTTGACACAAAGTGCCACCCTGAACTTGTTTCAGGGTCTCATTTTTATACTGTAATGTTATCATGATTTTTACGTCTAAAAAGACATAAAAAATGAATAAAAATGAAAAGTAGTTTTAACGATATCATCAATTCAGAAAAAGTAGTATTAGTAGATTTTTTTGCAACTTGGTGTGGCCCATGTCAAGCTTTAATGCCTATTCTTAAAGATGTAAAAGATGAAGTTGGCGATGCGGTTAAAATCGTAAAAATAGATATTGATAAAAACAACCCATTAGCCATGAAATATCAGGTAAGAAGTGTACCTACAATGCTATTAT
>NZ_JAGKIK010000072.1 GCF_017897595.1 Aquimarina sp. U1-2 | reverse complement strand
ATATCTGTTATTAAAACCTAAAGTCATTTCAGAAATCCATTTTTTGGCTGGGTTAAAGTTTCTTGTAAAATTCATTAAGTTAAGTGCTAAAGCTATTTCAATACTATGCACATCGTATTCTGGATATTTTGAAGGTGGATTGTTTTTTATAAACAAACATAATCCGTTACTAATTGAAAGAGCGCTTTGGTAATATGTTTGAGCATGCTCTTCATTACCTTCTCTATAATGGATTCTAAACTCTTGTATTTCCGTTAACCCTATTGTTGCTATAATTCCTATTTCTTCCCAAACATTAAGACTGTACTCTAGACTATTTCTGCTGTATTTATATATACTGTGCTCTGTTTTGTAATGTTTAGCAACTTTGTTAAAATAATAGACACCTATATTTCTTTTTAAAGAATGGATTTTGTAAAATTCCTGTCTTACAAAATTTTTCTCCAAATGATTACCTTCTTGCATAAAGTGCCAGCTTA
>NZ_JAGKIK010000071.1 GCF_017897595.1 Aquimarina sp. U1-2 | reverse complement strand
AAACAAGGTTGTAAATCAGGTGTTAACTCGGTAAAAGTACATGCGCCAGAAGATAGCAATTATGAAAAAAAGGTTGCAATTAATGGTAAATACTTTTTTATTCTAAAAGCCAAAAATGGAGAAACCATAGGTAAAAGTGAAATGTATAATTCTACGCAAGCTAGAGACCATGGAATTGTATCTGTAAAGACTAATGCGCCTATTGCGGAAATTCAAGATTTAACAACGGATTAAGGGTATTAAATGTACACTAAAACCTTCCATAATACAGTACAAATCGTGTCAGTTCTCTGTGCGATACTGCTTTTGTGGCAGTGCTAAAAGCGCCAAGAGAATATTACTGGTTACTACGTACGGTTATTTCTATTGGTGCTGTTTTGGTTATTATTAAAAATATCACAGCGACCCATTGGGTGTTCTTGTTCTTGATTGTTACTGTTTTATTTAATCCTATTTTTCCGATTTACCTCTACAAAAAG
>NZ_JAGKIK010000070.1 GCF_017897595.1 Aquimarina sp. U1-2 | reverse complement strand
AACTTACGCAGTGATAGTTCCGAAAAAATAAGTGCGGTTGTAAAAGATTGTGAATCTAAAGAACTATGGGTCATTACTTTTGGTCCTTCTACCAGGATTATTAACGATGTTATTTTTCATGATACCTTTTATGCCTATGAAATTACAGATACTGGCATTAACACCACACCAGTAATATCAAGCTTTCCTTCTCTAGAAATTACAGATCCTAGAGGATATCTAAAATTATCACCCGATGGTACTAAAGTAGCCTGTGCCAATGTAACTTCAGGCTTGTTTCTTTTTGATTTTGATGTAAACACTGGGCAAGTTACTAATCAATCTCGAATAACTGTAGATACCTCGCTTCCAAGTAAGCCGCAATCCCCTTATGGTCTAGAATTTTCCCAAAATAACGAACTTCTATATGTTACGGCATATTATGATGCCCCAGACCCTATTGAATTTAATACCCCTAGTGCACAGTATACATCTCTAAT
>NZ_JAGKIK010000006.1 GCF_017897595.1 Aquimarina sp. U1-2 | reverse complement strand
TTATAAATCCACTTATAAATACTAGCATTGGAAACTTTATGTAACTTCTCCAATTGAGGAACACTGAATTTCCCTGATTCAAAATCCGAAACCAACTGTCGTTTAAAATCTTCTGAATAAACTCGCTGCTTCCTGATTGTCTTTAAATTTGCTCTCATAAGGTAATCACTTCTTTGTAAAAGTGGTCAACCTATATCAGGGACGTACATAAAACTCTACAACCATATCAGACCTCATCTATCCAACCATATGCTTACACCTAAACAAATGCATCAACAAAGAGAACTAAAACCAAAACAGTATAAAACAAAAATTCTCAGAGAAGCTAGCTTCTCTGAGAATTAAATAATAAATTTAATCTATCAATAATCTGTATCGATTATTTAGGACTGGTCATTTATATAATCGTGGATAGATTTTAATTGTGCTTTGGCTCTATTTGACCAAATAATCTTCAGTTTGCCCATTTACCAGTTTTCTGATTCTTTTTCTAAATCCTCTTGTGTAGTATATTCGCCTTGTTCTATTTCTATCTGGGCATCTATCAACTCTTGACGATATTCCGATTTTGTTAGAGCTTTTCCTTCTATGGTATAGGCTGCGATATCATCTTCTCTATAACTTTCCATAACAGCTTTTACGATTTTTAATAGGCGCTCATCTGCAGTACTTACATATTCCGATATAAGATTTCTTAACTCTAATGCTCCCATAATGTTCAGTTTTACATTCACAACAAAGATAATTTAATATACTGATATTTTTATGTTTTGATTTTTGCAAATACACATTTTAGTAATTATGAAAGTTTTTCAAATCGGTTCGGAACAATTTATTATAACAGCTCATTGGTAAAACACCTGTGGTGCGCCCATAATAACTTGCCGAGCCGATATGTGAGTCCTACTTTTCTATACCTTGTAAGATCTCTTTTGCTTTTAACAATACCTTTTCATCATTACAGTTGATTATTGACTGTATTATCTCCATTTTTAGATGTATGATTTCAGATTCGGTCATTTTTCCTATAACGTAGTTTTACTTGTTCTTACTTGGGCGTTGCTTCTGATCAAAAACTCTTGTAATAAATATCTTATTATTCCCTTCTCGATATGTGATTTTACATCCTTCTGCAAAGATTTTTCGATACTCCCTTTTCAAGTATGCAAACTGATCATCTATAGTTCCAATAGCTGTATAATCATAATCAGGATTTTCTAATTGCTCTGTACTTGATCGTATATTCTCAGAGATTTCTCTTGACTTTTCTTTACCTTTTAATTTTGTATTGAAGCGAGTTATTTTTTCTAAGTCTTTGGAGGCACGATTTGTCCAAAAGACAGGTTTTATTATTCTGTCCAACTCTTGATAAGGTCTTTTACGTCTTGCTGACTATGGATTCTTCCTTCTTTAATATCTTCTTCGGCTTCTGCCATTAGCTTATCTTCTCGTCGTTGTTCCATATAGGCTTTTGCCATTTTATAGAACCTTTTTAATGACTTATCATCTTCCTGACTTATAAAGTCTTGCAGTTCCTGTCTAATATCTACCATACTCATAATTAATTCTTTTACATTCACAACAAAGATAGTTTAATATCCTAAAATTTTTACATTTTTATCTAGCTTGTCCTCCAAGAGTATTTTTAAAATCCATTTTCCACTGACCTAGATAAGCTTTGAATATTTTGGCAATATTTCGGGCATCATCAATTCCTCTATGATGAGTGCCATCCAATTGCAGATTTTCTATTTTCAAAGCCTTACCCATTCCAATAGGTTTTTTAAGGTTTTTAATGGATGCATATTGATGTTTTATGCTTATATGATTGGTAAGCCAATCCGTATCTAAATTGTGTAAAGCACAATCGTTGCCAAACTGCTTTTTATCATAAAATCCCCAGCTACATAAAACGTATGGCTCGTCTATATTAATCCAATTTTTGAATCGTTTTATTACAAGATCAAAGGTGTCTGCAGCATCAACTTCTTTTTGTAGTATAGTCGTCAATTCTTTACAAAATTCTGATAGGATAGGATTAAGTTTTGGTTTAATAAATTCGCAGAACTCTCCAATAGATTCTCCTCGTTCATTAATTTTGACTGCTCCAATTTCAATAATTTCGTTTTGTTTATTTAGGTTCCTGTCTTTCCAGCAGGTAGCCTCAAGATCTAATATGATGTAATTCATTTGTTTTTAATCTTTGTTTTACTGCTCAAAACCTATTCGTAAATCCTTCCGTTTTCCAGTAATTCGCCAATAAATGACCAATCTAAAGAACCAAATCTTTCTTCATTGTCAATCATACATCTAACACCACATTCTAAATTGGCAAAAGGATCAAAATTATACCATCGATGACCGGTTTCAGAGTCTACGCCAAAATATCGTAATTCATTTTTAAGTTGATTTTCTTTCATTTTATGCAACTCTGCAATTTGAAACCTTAACACTGCAAGGGTGAATTCGTAAGGTTGTAATGATGAAGTGTTTTCTTGGTCAAATGCATAATTAATCCCTGGATTAGAAAATTTTTTACTCATCCTATTGCTATCTGGTGGTTTAGTACACTGTAACCAATCATTCTGAAAATTGATAGGTTTACCTGTAAATGATTCGTTGATCATCTTTAGCACCAGATCAAAAGTTAATTTCTCTTTTTTATATGCTTCAACCCTATCATAAAGCGCTAATAGGAATTCTTCTAAATCCTTATTTTCATAAATCTGTGATAGATCTTCTATCGCTTCGTAAAATTCTTCTAGTGTCATTATTGTTTAAAAAGTATGTAATTGAAGAAACATCATCAATTTATATTAGATTTCTTGATATTGGATGTGTTTTGATCTACTCCATATATATAAATCACTAGATATACCTAAAACAAAAGAGTTTCCTGTGTCAGAAAAACCATAAGCCCTGTCGATACCATAATGAAATACATCTATTTCTATGCGTTTATCATTATTAACCAGATACATAACTTCGGCCTCTTTCATCACTTTTCTATAATCTAGTCGTGTTTCTTGTTTTATTTTGATTTTCCATCCGTCTTTTGTTTCTTTCTTTATGGGGTCTTTTGCTTCAAAGCCTCCACATATAAAAACTTCATCCTTAAATTTCCCGAAACCTTGTACAATTCTTGTTTTTTCATCCCATTCTTCCATATAATAATCATATGAGTCTCTTTCAATTTTTTCTGCTTTGATGCAATCAAATATTCCTCTTCCCTGGCTTGAAAGAAGCATCAATATATCAGTATTTGGTTTAAATCCCATTTCTCGCAACCCGCCAATAGCAAATTTTTCTTTTTTAAACCACATTAAATTTATTTTTGATGAAATTTATACTTCTTTAATATTTCTTCGGCGAGCTCTACGTTTCCACCTATTAAATCATCTTTTGAGGGGTTGTCATGTAGTTTTTTAATTGCAGACAAGATTTTATCATTTGGAATAATTTTTACACTAGGATTTAATATTAATCCTATTAAAATTGAATATTTCCAAGGATCATCATTGGTTTCTAAAATACTGATGATCTCATTGTCAATTTCATTGATAAAGGGCGAAAAATAATCGTATAGTAATCCTGCTTGCACCCAATTAATATCTTGCATCCATTCTAGTAACTTAGGAAGAATGTCCCGAATTTCATGAATTGATTTTTTATTCAATCTATGAATGAAATCTACATCAGCTTTATCTTTCGGTATTAAATCTTTATTATTCAAACTCAATATGTATTATGAAAGAAGTATTAAAGAAAAGCGTCAATTCGAGTGATTTTTCATAATAAAATGAAGAAAAATTGTATCGAGAATAGCTTTTTGTATCCAAAATCCTATTCTCGATACACTTCTTCCTCTGGTCGAAGCACTCGAATTGACGGATTTTAAATAAAATAATCAAAATGCACAGCAAGTTATCCAAAATTAAAAGTACATTTTATTATCAATCGATATCAGTTTCTTTAAAAAACGTTTCAAAATCATCTTGACCAACTGTTGTACTGTGACAATAGTTCTCTTTAAAAACTAATTGATCTGTAATTGCCCCTTTAAACATGACTCCTTCTACGCGACAATTTTTGATGATTGCATTTGTCATATTTGCTCCTCTAAAATCTGCAGTTTTAATATTGCATGTAATAAACTTTGCATTGGCTAAGTTGGTGTTTCTAAGATTCAAAAATAAAAAACACTCCTCAAAATGTATGTTCTGCAAATCTAAACCTTCTACAGAATTATCTTCATTAAAATTCCAATTCGCAAATTTACGTTGGCCATTTTTATAAGCAGAAATGAACTCGCTTATCGTTTTGTTTTCTGAATCATTCACATTAGTCATTTTAAAGATTGGCTGTTTTTGTAGGATAAAGAAGTTACTTTGCGTCATTCCGAATACTGAACTCGTTTTAGTATTCAGGTTGATATAAGACTTTATCACAAATTACGGATATTCAATTATTTTTTCCTATATTTTGATGACCATAAAAGTATCCACTAATGAACAAATTGTAAGCTTCCTCACTTTCGTAATCGGGTTCTTCTTTTAAATCATACAATTTTGTGAGGATTTCAGGATATTTTTTCTTGTTACTCTCTTTAGTTTTAAAATCATTTTCAACGTAGTTGATTACTCTTTCTATAGTTGTATTCATATATAACATGCTTCTATCTATAGAGATTTGTACATCCATATTATTACCGCCATATTTTGCGCTATAAACTCGATATATATCTTCTAAATTCCCTAGGTTATATAAATAAAAACAAAGTTGATATAGACAAAGGTTCCTTCCTGTTTCCAATACACATTTAAACTCTTCATGAAACAAAAGGCGTATTAATTCAACATCTTTATTTGAAAAATCTTCTAATAGAACTTCAACAATTTCTGCACGTATCGTAAAATTATTATCGATAATTTCTATATCCGGACTCTTTTGAAACTCAAAGTGTTTGGTTAAAGTTTTAGTTTCAAAAGTTGCTATCCTGCTTTTTTCTACTACTTCTTTTGCGTTCATATGTTTTTCTTCTTTAATAACACAATTATATAAAATAGCTGCGCACCGACTGCTTTACTTGAACTTTTGCGGTTTAAGACACGATTTTTTGGAGCCATATTATAATAGTATACAGCTATACGAGTGTCGTAGACGTGATTTGGACGAGTTTAGGGGCATTTTAGAAAGATTTTTGTACTCTTTTTTAGAAATTTAATGTGCCTCAACGTGTTTATGCTCCTTTCGAAACTTGGCAGGCGATACCCCGGTATATTTTTTAAAAGTACTGTAAAAGGTACTTACATGTGCAAACCCCACTTCATAACCAATAGCTTCGACTTTATATTTGCCTGCATCGGGCGCGCAAAGAAGTTTTTTAGCTTCATTTACACGGTATTCGCTTATGATCTCATCAAATCGTTTTCCCGTAACCTGATTTACTATTTTTGATAAGTGGGTTCGATTCGTTTTTAATTTTTTAGCAGTACTATCCAAGGTTAGGTTTTGTTTTCTGTAGAAATGTTTATTTTCTATTAGATTTAAAAATGAATTAAAAAGCTGATTTTTAACTTTAGATGGACTAATTTCTTCAGGTTCAATATTTTTCTTAACCTCCTGAAGTAACATACTAATTGCTTTGCGATCTTTTGCCAATTTAAATTGATATAATCCTCTATATCCAATCCAATAAAACATAATTGATATCCCTAACCATATTGGATAATAGAGTTTTAAGCCTTCTATATTAAATTTTATGGACACAGTGTACATAGCTGACCATAATACACAAAGTATCAGTCCAGCTCTAAGTAATTTTTTCAACCATTCAACATCAATTTTACTATTCTCTTTCATTACTCTTTTTAATTTATTATATGATAAAAAACCTACTAATAATGCAATTGTAAATGCAAGATATTCCTCTCCTATATAAAAAACTTTAATCCAAAAAGGAATATCATTTGTAAGGTCATAAATAGTATTAATTGATATATGAGTAATTGAAGAAATTAGAAAAGGAGAAAACAAAATCCATACAGCATATTTACCAATTTTATCACCTACATAATCATTTACATATATATAAAAAGTAATAGGAAATAATAAATGCCAAGGAAGGTAGAATAAGGTAATTTCTTTAAAATGAACTTCGAGTCCTATATCTATAAACCAATAGTATAGATTATTAAATGATAAAGTAATAATAGTCAATGCTAAAAACCTATTTACCTTATCACTAAAACCTTTTGAAGTCAGAACTACTATGCCAAATAAAAAACCTTGTATTATGCCAGCAAACATGATTATATTAAAAACATTGAAATCTAAATTCATCAATAAGGTTTATAAATAAATTTACAAAAACCAGCATTTAATAAAATGCTGGGTTTGGATAATTTTTTAAAAATTATACTTATCGTATTGAATCAATTAATATATTTTATTTCAATAACAATCCAATTTTCTTCTCTCATTTCAAGAGAATAAAAAATTTTCTTTATTTTAACTTCTTTATTAATAGATGTAAAAATAACATTTGCAGATTGCTTACTTATAGTCTCAGTAACATTGTAATTATAATATTTAAACTGACTTGTAAACTTTTTATTATTGCCTAAATTATAAAAAAAAGATACCATTTCTTTCCACTCCTTTTCAGGATTTTTAGACCCAGGATATTTCTCGAATACAGCTTTCACATCAATATACTTTTTAGCTTCCTCAAAATTTAAAATAGATTCAGCAGATTGAAGTTTAATAACTGTCGTTAAAGGTCTTTCTTTCACCTTTTGCTTATTACATGCTAAAGATGTAATTATTGCAATCATTATTATTATGTATTTCATTGTTTTAGTTTTTACCAAAATATTCTAAATAAGGCTTCGCCTGAACACTTACTGGTCCTTTTACTTTTTTCGCTCCTTTAGCTTTTAAAGCCGCATTATAAAGATTATTTGGAGCAATAACATCTGTTGCTTTGTAACCTAACGCCCTTAAAGTCCAACCAGGAGATATTCGTTGTTTTGCGTTTATCTGATTTCCAGAACCTAAAGCCGTGTTAGCTACTCGTTGTGTAAAAGTTGAGCAATTATTCTTACAGGCATTATATTGATTTCTATTTTGTATTTCTGTTTCTGCAACATTTTTAGCTGCTTCATCTTGTTGGAATGAAGTTGATATTTGAACGATGCCATCAGCAGACCTACCTTCTGTATGTACATTACCATTAACTTGTGTAGTTACATCAGTGTTTTTTAAATCACTAATACTGTTTATCTGTATACCTTCTGAATAACCTGAATCAACATCATCTTGCATATCTAAATTACCAACGGGGTCTTTAGGCCATAAATCATAATAAGTGAATGTGCCATCCGCAACTTGTTCAGTAACTGGGTTCCCATTAGCATCTAAAATATCATTCCCATTGGCATCCTTTTTATTTACTGTTTTATAATTATCAATAGCAATCCCAGCATGCCCTGTTTCTCCTCCATTTTTATCTGTTGAAAACCAAGTCAAAATATAAATATCATTCCCATCAGGATCTATAACGTTTACGGGATCATTAATGGCATAAGTATATGGAGACCAATTATAATAGGTATCAGCATGATTATCAATGTTCATCCATCTACCTAATGCAGCATCATAATTTCTAGCCCCAAAATCCAACCAATCTAATCCCAGTTCATTCTGTTCTTCTTTACCATTAAACCCATAGGGATGCACATTTCCAGAGATCAAAGAAAGTTCCTCCTCTTGAAAGGTCATCCCAAAAGGATAATACGCTTTTTCTTCGCGTATCTCGTTTTGATAATCCCCATCCCCATCGATATCGGTGTTATTTTTAAGAACGTCTACTTTCCCGTCGCTATCAGCGTCAGAGTAGGAGAGTCGGATATTGCCTAAATGGTCTTTAAATTGATAGATATATTTATACCCATCATCCTCTTTTTCTACATACCCTTCCGGTTGGTTAAAAAAGTCAAGGTTTCTATTTTTGTAGACAAAGTTACCGGCGTATAGCGTTTCATCTATCGTACTCTGAGTAATCACTTGTTTTTTTAGCTTCGTACCTAGAGCATCATAAATATACAAAATAGTTCCCGATTGGGGTGTTCCTTCACCTTCCACCGGAAAAACATCGGGATTACTACCTCCACCAGGATTGGTAATGGTAATCGTTTCGGGTAAGTTTAGATGATTATAGGTTATACTTGAGATGCCTTTACCTTCATCGCTAATCATATTTCCGTTTAGATCATAATTATATTGACCTCCAATACCAGAATATGGTATTTGGCCAGCGGGATCAAATGTCAAATCTACTACTCCTGATAATCGATTTCCCGATTCATAAATATAAACCAGATCATCTATCAATTCACTATCGCTCTCAAAGCCTCCTCCTAGAAATACATCTAACCCTAGAAATGCAGTTTCTGCAAGTATAGCTCCTCCTCCTAAGTCACCGTTTGCTTTCTTTCCGTTTCGTTGTAAGCTAAGTAGGTTACCGCCCTTATCATAAGAAATATTTGAAACATCATGCCTTGCATCACCAGTAAAAGCATCGGTTAATCGGTTAAGAGCATCATAAGAATAGAAGTAACCTTGTTTAGCATCTTGGGTAGCCGAGTGCCATTCGGTCTTGTTAATATTTCCATTAAACAGAGGAGCAGCAACTCCCAATTGATCAGTATAGCCTATTCCAAAAGCAAATACATCGTCTCCTAAATTATTTACATCATTGATTCCTTTTAACCAACCGCGGATGTTGTAGTGGTAATTGACGGTTTGCAACGGTGAGACTGCCGCGCTACCGCTCGCAGTGACGGTACCACCAACATTTTTTTGAACTAACTGCCCTAACTCATCATACGAATTGGCAACGATTTGTTCTGCATCCTGATTGTTGATCTTTTGATTTTGAGAGGTAAGCCTGCCTACATGGTCATAGGTAAAAGTATCTTCGGTAACGATCGCTTCGTGGCTGCCTTTTTTATGGTAGGTATGGGTTTTCTCTACTTTTCCTGTAAAATCAAGCTTGCTTTTTACACTATCATGGGTATCCAGGTATTCGTTCTTACTCTCTGTATAGATCACCCTTCCTTTATTATCATAATAGGTGACTGTAGTGATCCAAAAAGAGGTGCCTAGTACTTTTACTTTACTTCCTGTAGACAGGGATTTGGTACGATCACTGGTACCTACCCCGTAGACCGTACCCGGATCATTGATCCCTGCCCTGTCAAAATCATAATCATCATAATAATTAATCGTAAGCACTTCTGCATTTTGTACGTTTGGATATCCTCCATTATTGTAATGCATAGTGGTACCCCCAATCATCACTGCACTACCTCGTTGTACCCATAACTTATTGTTATATGCTGTAGCTTCAGTTTGTAATTGTTTTCTTGTTTTGTTGGGTATGGTGATCTTACCGGTATAAGCTACCCTACCAAAGGCATCGTATTTGGTAAAGAGCCATTCGTTTTTTGCTTTTTGGTTAGGATCCTGGGTAAGTACGGGTTGGTCCAGTTTGTTATAAACAATCGATTCCCAATTGTTTTGATCTCCTTTGCCAGGGATTTTCTTTTCGATGAGTCGGTTTCTATAGTCATATCGGTATTGGTAGCACAGCTCATTAAGTTCACTTTGAGTGACCCCGTCACTGGTATTTACTTTTGGGGGGATGACATAAGTAAGATTCCCGAAATCATCATATACGTAGTAGGTATCATGTGCACCCCCTCCGGCTTCGCCACCTCCCCCTGTAGAGGGGGAGGAGCTATTGAAAGTTCTTTTAAGAATAACGTTACCAAGCTTATCTTTATATGCTCTAGTTGTTCTTAGGTCTTCATCCCCGGGCTTCCAGTTTTCATCTTTGGTGATGGTGACATACAGTTCATTGGCAAGGTAATGCCCATTTTGTTGTAGTGCAGGGGCTTCGGTGTTATTGGGATTGGGAAAGTTGACATCAAATCGAATCACTTCCCCTGTAGTATTGGTAGCCCAATCAAATTTGATGGTATGATCATGATCGCTACCTGGATCGGCTTTCCAGGCGGTCCCCGGGGCACCTTGTTCTAGCACGCGATTAAGTGGAGATTGTTCAAATACACTTTCACTATAGGCATTCACCTCTAAGGGGTTTGTGATCCCAGGGAAGTCTTCGCTGTGTTTGTTTAGGTAGTAGCTGTTGATATCATCGAGAACATTTACGGTTTTAAATGTCCCGTTATCTCCTGATACAAAAGGAAGGTATTGCTTGTCTTGCCTTCCGTAATCATCATAGGTGATATGGGTAACGATATCCTTTTGATCGGGTGATGCATGAATAGCTCGCTGTTGTTTAGCCCTGCCCAGTCCATCGAAGTAGGTGACGCTCTCTATCACGTCTTTATTGTACCGAATCTCAGAAGGGCTATTCATAGGTTCCTGGTAGAGGCGGGTAAAGACATAGTTTTCATTAGATAGGTTTAGATCATGTACCGGGAACAGGCAGCCTTGATATTCTCCATATTCAGCTGGACACCTATCATCGGCATTAGCCACATAGCCTTCAGGTTGTGAACATGCTCTTTGGGTAGTATTGGGATCACCTAAGCCATCGTCATCAGTGTCAGCATACCAGGTAGTAAAATTCACAGTAACCTTTGCGGCACTGGTGTAACTTGTTTGTCCGCAAGATACCACCCTTCTTCTATACCATCGGGTAGCGGTTAAACCACCAGGAGGGTCATATTGATTAGAAGTTGCTCCGCTAATATTGGTCCAGCCACTACTGCCGTTGTTAGAATATTGCCATTGATAGGCATATCCCCCTAAACCATTCGCCGGGGAAGTACTATTATTTATAGTTGACGGGTCACCCCCATAGCATATCGACTGTGTGCCGCTGATGGCCCCTGCGGTTAAAGGAGGGTTGACTGTTACTTTAACAGCATCGGTATATTTAGTTTGAGAACATGAATAGACCCTTCTTTTATACCATCTTGAAGAAGTCAACCCACTGGGAGGGTTGTATGTATTTGAAGTAGCCCCACTAATGTTTGTCCAGCCAGTACTGCCATTGTCGGAGTATTGCCATTGATAAGAGTAGCTGCCATTCCCACCAGAGGCTGAAGAAGTACTCGATAAATTACCAGGATCACCATTAAAACAAATGGTCTGGGCGCCTAATATACTACCGGGAACTAATGGGGGATTCACAGTTACTTTAACAGGAGAGGTATATCGTGTCTGGCTGGCACAAGATGCCCGTCTTCGATACCAGCGCGATGCCGTAAGTCTTGGAGGGTCGTAACTAGTGGCGGTAGCCCCTTCAATATTGGTCCAACCGCTACTACCATTACTAGAATATTGCCATTGATATGATACGCTGCCACTGACCCCTCCTGCTAAAGATACATTAGACAATACACCTGGGCTTCTGAAAAAACAAACCGTTTGATCCCCGGTTATGGATCCCGGGCTAAGGTTGACCATATTGACATAGACCGATGCCGAACTTTCACTCCACTGGTTAGTTACATCAAACTTGGCGCGAAGATAGTACCTACCACTACCTTGATTGGCAACGAAGGTAGTTCCACGACCAAGATCTGTACTGGTACCATTGGGTGATTTGCCTTGCCAGTACCATTCTACATTATCAGGAAGCCTATCGTTTCTCTTTAGGGTAGCCCGCCCACAACCATTACTAATGATGGTTGGGTTTTCTGGGGGGTCTGGTGAGACAGCAGTCACCATAACCTCTAAGTCTCCAAACACCACATCATTCCCTGATTCTTCATTCTCGGCAGCGACACTTACCAACTTTCTTCCCGGGCGGGTCCATTGTACCCGAACCCTATAATTATCTGAGCTTATTATTTTACCATCGGCATCCCACTGTGTAAAGAAAGGTGGCTTGGGACTCCGTTTGAGGTTATAGGTTCGAATTTCACCTTGCAGTACTGAGGTATCACCACCAATTACAGAGGATTGTGATACTACATTAGAACTACATAAAGCAAAAAATAGCATCAAAACCATAGCAGTGAAGCTATATGTTTTGGGTCTGAGGTGCATATTTGTTTTCATATTATTTATAAGTTGTGTGCTCTTTTTAAAAAAGTGTGATTTTTGTGTTTTTTTACCGATACATAAAAAGATCAGTGACTTGTTCAGATCTCATTTCCGGTATTTGAGATTTGTAATTTTCAATTTGTTATTCGATGCTTATGACTTGAGCACTTTATTGACCTTTATAGTTGTATTTGTTTTCTGAAATCAGCTTACCTTCTGCATCTTTTACAAACTCGAGGCGGTTAAAATCATCGTAGGTATAATAGGTGGTGTAGCCTTTGGGATCGGTCATACGGGTCATTCCTATTAGTGGATCGTAGGTGTAAGTAGTCACCATGACGTTGGGTAAACTACGTAAGGTATTTTCTTGAGTAGTTGTTAATCCGCCTGCAGCTGTATGAAAATTAGCTCCAAATCCTGGTAAAGCTTCAATTTGAGATCGAGTTGCATTTTCTACTTTGGCTACGGGGTATTTTTTATCATACCCCCAGATATAGGATATAGAAATTCCGTTTTCTCTACTAAGCTCTGTAGGGTTACTATGATCATCATAGCTGCGGTATATGATCTTCTGTCCGGTAGTGTTGGTTCCTTTTACTGTTTCAATGGTTTGAGGTAAGACCTGGTTTCCTGACAATTGCTTATAGTGATTTATATTCTTTTCCATGAGCACTTCATGGGTATCATGTTCCAGATTATCATTACCGTCTATAAAAACTGTGGATTCGATCACATCAAACTGGTTATTGTTTACCATTTGGCGCTCTGCTTGGGCTAGCGGCGTTGGTTTGTCTTGTGGATACATAAACTTACGCACGATCTTCTTATTTTCACTATCTACGGTACGGGTATGTTTCACCTGGTAGTGCTGGTCATAATCATAGTAATATGAAGTATGTTCAATAACATCTCCATACTCATAAAATTCAGTAACCTCAGTTTCTTTAAGTTTTACAATTGAAGAGTTTAATCGGAAGGTTCGATATTTATTATGAATGTTATTAATATCAATATCACCTGTTCTTCGGTTTTTTATAGCGTAAAATACGATCAGTTTTACAACCTTTGATGTGCTAGTATTATTTGAAATAGCGCCAAAATCATAATGATTCAAGATTCTTTTTACTGGGATATAGGCTCCATCCTTAAACTTATAGTTCGTAATGGATATAGGTTTTCCTCTTTTACGTTCATTATCATCAGGCAAGTGATAAGGTGGGGTAAAGTATTGCCCATCGTCATAAAATGTGCTAAATCGATACACTGTCTTTCCGATATTTTCTGCTTTGTTCCCTATGTATTCTGTTACATAATGGTACCCCCCATGGTTTCCTTGCTCCAAAGTCAGGGTATTGGCCGGTCTAAACATGATGTGGTGATATAACGTTATGGGTGTGCCATCTTGAAGTACCACTTCATCATAGGCATAATAGGATGGAAGCGAAAATACTTTTCCTGAAGTATTACCATTTTGGTCGGTGTACTCATAGTTCTTTTTAATTGTATTACCAGCCTCGTCGGTAAGAATGGTTTCTTTGATCCGGTTACCTCCGGTGTAAATAATATCATAGGGTTCTGGATCTGTATATTCTTCCCATTCCAGCTGTACTCCAAAATCGTCATTACCATCATCAGGATCCTCAAAATCATTATTAGAGATAGCCCTTAAAATATAGTCTCCCGGTTGAATGGTTACAGTTCTTGGTATGTTATTGCCGGTTTGATTATCGAAAGTATCGTGAAGAATTGCATATACACTACCGTCACTATTTAATATTCTCATCAAATAACCACAATCATAACTCTCCACATCCCCACATTCGTCCCCGCCTAAATATACAGTAGCACTTATGGTGCCCCCAATGGTTGGGTTTGAAACGACAAAGCCCGGACCTATGGTAAAGGGATTGGAATAATTCTCAGTAATTTCATCAAAATATGCCCTATCTTTATCAATATGAGCATACATTTTTTTAAGTGGATTATTTTGTAGAAAAGCAATATGTCCCTGAAGGTGGTCGGGAAATTCTGCTCGATTACTTTCATAATGATATTCTGCTGATCCCCCTGTGGGGTATTGGATTTTCTTTAAAAGCCCTGCTTGAACTCTTAGTGTATCGATCCTTGTCCCATCAACCTCACTAGGGGCTTCAGCAAAGACAGAAAAAAGCCCATTATTTCTACCGTTATAATACCCCCATTTATCATGAGCCGTAGAGAATCGACTAGGTAACACCTGAGGGTCATAGGTAAATTGATAAGGAGGAAGGAGACTATTGTCTTTCCCTACTTCACGTATTGATTTAAGAAAGATCCGTTTCTTGGCTTCGGGGGCATTGATATTAAAGAAATTGATCATGTTACGGCTATCAGTAGAGGTAGTATGCTCATAATCAAAATTGAACTTTTTAATTCTATCACCAATATTATTATAAACCGATACGCTAGAGAGTGCAGTAGGGGTATCTCCGTTAACCCCTCTAAGATCCTCTCGTGTAAAGTCGTATTCAAATCTGACTTCTCCATTTTCAAAAGCAATTTTACTTACTTTTTTTTGCGCATTTCTTATTTCAGAGAAATAAGAGGTTTTTACAAAATCATGACCTTGCCTTGCTGCGACTTCTTCAAATCTTTGATAGGTTGTAGTATATTCAGTTTCATAAGAAAATTGAATTCGTCGGTTGGATAGAGGGACTATTTCCAAAAGGTGCCAGGTATTTATACTACCGGCTGATGAGGGGTTAAAAGAACTTACCCCGTTCTCATATGAAAAGGAGTAATTTCTTGCCACATTGTTTTCTTCTGTAGCAGTGATACCACTACTTGATTTTCCAAAATAATATCGGGTCCCTTGGGTATCGGTAACGACAAATCCTTCAATCTTGCGTGTGGGGTCGCCTATGGTTTCTATTTTTAGATCATCAAAGGTGTTGAGGATTGGCTTTTTTGTATCCCTGTCAAACATAAACTTACCGCTAAAGCCTAAAAAATTAAATATAAACTGATCAGGCATACGATCAAACTCTCCGTTTAGCTCGGCAGCGTAAGCAGCTTTTCGGGTAGTTTCAGAGGTAAAAAAATTATCATACCAGGGTTGGTTTAGATATCCGGTACCGGAACCAGAATCATCGGCATTACCGCGTATTTGTCTAGTGATCATACCCCCAGCGTTCAGTGACCATCCCATCCCGTAACTAGAGGCCAGCTCTGCCAGTTTTACCCCACGTGCATGATATGATAACCCGATAGGTATCCCTACGTCTTTTGTAGTGATGGTATACAAAGGAATGTTGATATTGGGCAGTCCTGTATACGCAGATACCGGGATTTCAACATATTGTGCTAATGATGCTGCATTGGGCGAAGGGGACATGATAATTGGCAACTCTTGTGCAAAAGCAAACGTTGCTGTTAAAAAAAGTGATACAAATAATCTTTTCATTGGTTTGTATGTTGTGTGATTAGTGATTGATTGACATGGTGTATTATCGTATTAAAAATTCAGGTGTCGAATCTATAAAGTGATATCAATTTCATCGCATCATCTCACTTCATTACCACTTTGTAGTAAACAATATTAAAACTTGTCAGTTTCATTTTTTGAAACTCAACTAATTTTTTAAACTTTTGACAGTACAGGGTAAGTAAAGACTACTGCCAGAATAATTGTATTATGTATTGGTAAAGCGGGTCTTATCTTTGGTAGATTTTTTAGTAAAAAAGCCAAATTGAAACCCTACAGCGGTTGAGTATACGTAACTATCCAACGTAAAATCATACTCAATAGGCGCATTTAAATCTTTCATGACATTGATCAATCTAAATAGTGTTGTTCTCGAAATTTTTAGCTTTGAGGCCAACTCCTCGGCAGGACCTGTAGCTTGTAAACGAATCAACTGGTCTATACGTTGGATACTTTCGGCTTGTTTGATGATAGTGCTCATTGTAATTCCCATGTTAAATGATTAAACACATATTTTACAACATTGACGATATATTTACATTGAAACTGATTTAGCTATAGTTTAAAAAAATGACGCTAGGGGTTTAGTTTTATCTGGAAGTCATTTTGTAAACTCAGAAACGAAAGTACTAGTAGTTATCGCCTTAAAACAAGGGAAGAGTTTCGTTATTGATAAATCTAGAGGATCGATATTTACGAATACGTAGTTAAAGATTGCTTCACCCTACTTTCCTAAAATAAAGTAGAATCGCAATGACGAATTGGTCGTCACTACGAGGAGGTATGACGAAGTAGTCTGTCTATTATGAAAACATGTTTCTGCTATTAGCGAAAAGATTGCTTCTTCGCTTAGGGCGAATCGCAATGACGAATTGGTCGTCACTACGAGGAGGTATGACGAAGTAGTCTTTCTACTATGAAATCATATTTCTACTACTAGCGAACAGATTGCTTCTTCGCTTAGGGCGAATCGCAATGACGAATTGGTCGTCACTACGAGGAGGTATGACGAAGTAATCTTTCTACTATGACCATATTTCTGCTACTAGCGAACAGATTGCTTCTTCGCTTAGGGCGAATCGCAATGACGAATATATACTATCACTATGAGACCCCATTTAAAATTTTAAATGGGGTCTCGAAATGACAGAGAGAAGGACTTTTCAAACAGCTTTTTTTAACATTTAATAGTCCTAAGCCGTTGCCGGACTAGCAGTTACCGTTGTCACTTTCTTTTTGCTAAACCGTACTTTAAATCGTTGAACTATAAAGAACAGACAAGGTACAATAATAAGCGTAAGAAATGTAGCAATGATCAAACCGTATATTACAGCCCAGGCCAGGGGCCCCCAGAAAATTACGTTATCACCACCCAGGTATATTTTTGGATCTCCTGTGCTAAATAACGAGAAGAAATCTACATTAAAACCAATAGCTAAAGGAATTAATCCTAATACTGTAGTAATTGCAGTTAATAATACGGGCCGTAGACGTGCTTTACCTCCTTTAATGATAATTTTCATTACTTCTTCGTTGGGTAAGAGGTCTCTTTCGGCAACGTCGAGTGCAGCCTTTTTGCGATCGATAAGCAGTTGGGTATAGTCCAACAAGACTACGCCATTATTTACTACAATTCCTGCTAGCGAAATGATACCCATCATGGTCATCATAATCACAAATGGTGCTCCGGTAATCAAAATACCACCAAATACTCCTATAAAACTTAAGAAAATAGCAATCATGATGATCGTAGGTTTGGATATAGAACTAAACTGAAAAATCAAAATCAACATGATTAATCCTAAGCCAGAGAAAAACGCGCTCATCAAAAACGCCATTTGCTTATTTTGCTCTTCAATCTGACCTGTGTAATCTATTGTGATACCTCTAGGGAGATCAGAAAAACTGGCCATCTCGGTTTGGATTTGCGAAACAATAGCACCAGCGTCTGTAAAGCCAGGTTGTAGCCCCGAATAGACAGTTACCACTCTTTTAGTATCCTTGTGTTTGATCGCACTAAAGGATGATGTATTTTTTTGAGAAGCTACCGCAGAAACTGGAATCTCCCTAAGCTGCCCTGTGGCCTGATCTCTAAAGGTGATATTTTGATTAAAAAGTGCGCTGGTATTGTACCGGTTATCTTCATTAAAACGAACATAAATGTCATAATCCTCGCCCTCTTTTTTATAAATACCTGCTTTTTCGCCAAAAATGGATCTGCGCAATTGGTTTCCTACTTGTCCCGCTGCTACATTTAACTCTCCTGCTTTTTCGCGATCGACTACGACTTGCATGGCAGGCTTCCCTTTGTTTACATCAATTTTGAGTTCTTCTATACCGGGGATATTTTTCTCATTGATGAAATTGCGCATACGCTCGGCAATAGTAATGAGTTCATCATAATCCTGACCTTCGATCTCAATATTAATAGGATATCCTGCAGGTGGGCCTACGGCATCTTTTTCTACAGAAATAGCGACTCCGGGATAAATGCCTTTTAAAGCATCTTGTACTTTTTGACGTAAGATTTCAGAGTCTTTTCCTTTACGGTATTTATATTCTCGCATGGTTGCCGTAATTTTTGACCTATGTGGCATTTCTGCATTACTACCACCATCGGTTTGCGGATTACCGGCACCTTCGCCTACCTGAGACACTGCAGATTCTACCAGGAAGTTGTAATCATCACCTTCTACATATTCGTCTTCATTTATAACAGCATACACTCTTTGTTCGATATCTTTGGTGATTGCATTGGTTTTGTCGATATCGGTACCTTGCGGATATTCAATGTATACAATAATCTGGTTGGGTTTGTTGTCTGGGAAAAACTCTACTTTAGTACGCTGACTTCCGATGGATGCTCCAAACATTCCAAAAACAACAATAAGTAGTAAAAATGTACCAAAAGTAAATGCATAAGCTTTCCACCCTTTTAAAGCAAAAGTTAAAAAACGTTGATAAATGCCTTCGAGCCATACTAAAAATTTACGCTGAAAAACATTGGCAGCGCCTTTTAATACATAGCGATATACCCAAAACATAATGGCTGTAAAGATCATTAGCGTACCAAGAGCACGAATTTGACCTCCTACCAGGATGATAAAAATACCCAGGCCTCCCAAAATAATACTTATTCGAATTAGTTGTTTGCGGGTTAATTTCTTTTCACCTACCTCCATAAATTGAGAAACTAACATCGAATTGATAAAAATAGCTACAAATAGAGAGGATCCCAGTACTACAGATAATGTAATAGGGAAGTAGATCATAAATTCTCCCATGACACCGGGCCACATTCCTAAAGGTATAAAGGCGGCGACTGTCGTGGCGGTAGAGATAATAATTGGGAATGCAATTTCGCCTATACCTTTTTTGGCAGCTTCTATTCGAGACATTCCTTCTTCTTCCATAAGTCGGTATACGTTCTCTACCACAACAATACCATTGTCTACCAGCATACCCAATCCCATAATCAGGGCAAAAAGTATCATGGTGTTCATAGTATATCCCAAAAGAGATAAGATCATAAATGACATGAACATCGACATCGGGATGGCAAAACCTACGAATAGTGCATTTCTAAATCCTAAAAAGAACATCAGTACACCTACAACTAGTATAATACCAAAAATAATATTATTGACCAGGTCACTTACCTGATTTTCAGTTTTTTCAGATTGATCATTGGCAACTGTAACGCTAAGATCTTGCGGAAAAACGTTTTCTTTGGCCTTTTCAAGAATGCCATCTATTTTCTCAACAGCCTCGATCATGTTTTTTCCTGATCGTTTCATAACGTCTAACATGACTACACTATGGCCAAATTCTCTGGCGTAGGTAGTTTTATCTTCTTCTTTAAACGTTACATCGGCGATATCTCGAAGGTACACAGCCCCGTTTTGAGATTTTACCACAAAATCATCAAGCTCAGACGGACGTTGAATTTCTCCAAGAATACGTATAGTTCTTCGTTGGCCACTGGTAATCATATTTCCTGCAGACATGGTCATATTTCCGTTACGAATAGTGTTAATCACATCATCAAAACTTACTTGAGCCGCCATCATTTTGTAAATATCTACAGCAACTTCTACCTCTTTTTCTTGCGCCCCACGTATTTCAGCCTTTTTGATTTCTTTTAAATCTTCAATTTCATCTTCTAGATATTCGGCATATTCTTTTAATTTATCTACCGGATAATCTCCTGCGATATTGATATTTAGAATAGGAATCTCTTCAGACATGCTCAAATCAAAAACATTGGGTTCTACCTTGGCACCATTAAAAGTGGGCCAATCCTCATTCGCTTTTTCTGAATCTACCTCGTCTTTCACTTTTTGCTTGGCGACCGCTACTTCGATATCTTCTTCAAATTCTACGGTAATTATACCATAATCTTCTTGAGAGGTTGATAAAATTTCTACAACCCCGCTTACGTTTTTAAGCTGATCTTCCAGCGGATCTACAATTAAACGCTCAATATCTTCGGCTGTATTCCCAGGGTAGGGAACACTTATGTATATTTTGGTTTCATTAATTTCTGGAAAGTTCTCTCTAGGCATAGAAAAATAGGCAGAGAGCCCAAGAACCAGAAATATGGCAATCATTACATAAATGGTAGTAGGATTGTCGATTGCCCAAGAGGATAACCTAAATTCTTTATCTACCTTTTTTTTCTTTATTTCCATAATGAGGTTAGTTTAAAATTTTAACTTTTTGACCATCTTTAACACTTCTGGCACCTTCACTAATAATAGCATCGCCATTAGTAATGCCGTTAGTAATCTCTATAAGGTCTCCCTGAGTTTTTCCGGTGGTTATGATCACTTTTTTAGCTTCTGCGATGTTTTTGGCATCCACACCAGAGGTTACATAGATATATTGGTCTCCTTCAGCATTTTCAGAAATTATACTTTGAGGTATTAAAATTGCATTTTCACTGGTGTAATCGTTGATTTTTACCTTTGCTGTCAAATTTGGTTTAACACTACCGTCTTTAGAAGGGATTCCTATCTCGACCATAAAGGATCTGTTGTTAGGATTGATATAATTTCCTACTTGTCGAACTTTGGTATTTATGGTTTTGTTGAGAACAGGGAAATATACTTCTACGTCTTTACCTTTGGTAATACTGCCAAGATAGCGTTCTGGTACTTCGGTTTCTATATACATATTGCTTAAATTTACAATACGAATGATTTGATTTTGCCCTGCAGAAACTACACTACCTTGTTCTGTAATCACATCGTCGATAACTCCAGAAAACGGTGCATTTATGGTAGTCTTGGCAAGTTGTCGTTTGATTTGATCTACAGCATTTTTTTGAGCTTCATAATTTGTTTTTGCTTCGAGATATTGTATTTCTGAACCTATTTTTTGTTTCCATAGCCTTTGTTGACGATCAAACGTAGTTTTGGCAAGTTGTGCCTGTACTTCGATTTGCGATAGTTGCTGACTTAGGCCACCATCATCGATGCGCGCTAATACTTGCCCCTTGGATACTTTTTGACCCTCGTCTACATACACTTTGGTCAAAATACCGCTCATTTCAGGATACAATACAATATTTTGTTTGGTTTCTACATTTCCTTGTAATTCTAAATAGTGATTAAATAAGGTATCTTTAGCAACTATCGTAGTTACCAAAGGCAGTTTTTGTACCGTATCTAATTTGGCGATTGCTTTATCAATTTGTTGCAGTTGATCTGCAACAGTTTGCTGTGTAGCAACGATTTCGGTTCTTTTGGTTCGAAGTGCTTGCAAGTCACCTTGTTCGATAACTTTTTCTACAGATTTGCCATCGTTTCCCCCGCATGAACTAATTAGAAGTAAGATGAAAACTAAGGTAAGAATGTTTTTCATTTGAGAAGTATTTATTGTTTGAACAGTGGTTATATCTGAATGATGTGTAGCGCGGAAACTATGTGGCCTCACCTTGACTGAAGCAATGTTGCGGTTATTAGACTTATGTTTCTTCATGATGCTTATTATTTATTTGGCAGGGGTGTTTAATATGGTTTCTAAGGCAGCTTTATTATTAATAATATTGAGCATCGCATTTAAAAGTTCGTCTTGCGAAGAATACAATTGAAGCTGGGCTTGCCTGAGCTCAAAACTTGAAGCAAGACCCTCAGAATATTTAATTTGATTCTTTTGCTCTATGCGTTCTGCCAGTGCTAAATTTTGTTTGGCAGTATCATAACTTTCTATAGAAAATTTGAAATCATTTATAGCGGTATTGTATTGTAACTCGATTTCTTGCTGCGCTCTCAATAGATCGGTTTTTGCCTGCTCGTCGGCTATTTTTGCTTGTTGTGTTCTCGCACTTCTGCGTAGGGAACTAAAAATAGGGATGTTAAGACTAGCTCCTAATATAGAAGATTGAAACCATGGTGTCTCACTATCCAAAAACACAAAATCATTATCAAAAGCAGCAGTACCATAATTAATAAAAGCGGTTAACCTTGGTAATGCCCTACTTTTTTCGAGCTTGAGTTCTAATCGAGTTTGCTCTGTGAGTAAGTATGCCAGACGATAATCTATGTTATTCTCCAAGATAAAAGGTGTTGTAATTATTGAAGAATTCATGTTCTTCATCGACAGATCATCCAAAGAGTCTGTTAAGACCGTAGTGGCATTTACATCAACCCCAATCGTTAAATTAAACATTTGCCGAGCGATTTTTTCGAGACGTTCTGCGTTATTTAACTGATTTGTAATTTGTAAAAAAGTGATTTGCAGTTGTTCGACGTCCTCTTCTTCAGCAAGACCATTTTCAAAAATCTTTTTGGTTTCGAGGTAGTTTTTTTCAAGAGCACCTAGATTTTTTTTAAGGATCTGTACACTTTCCTGAGCTACCAAAACACTGCCATAGGCGTTAACCACCCCTTTTCGAACTTCGAGCTGGGTTTTTTCTTCGACATCATCAGAGTATTGTAAAAAACTCTTTGCAGCTTCGATACCCACAAGATACGATCCGTCAAAAATCTTTTGACTCAAAGTGGCAGTGGCAGAAAGTTGTTGTGATGGTCCAAATAACTCTACGAACTCAACTTCTGGCATACCAGCGGCAGCTCCCGGAAGAAGTAAAGGTTGTTGTTTCAACTGATTTTGATAATCAACAAGTCCGTCAATTTGAGGAAGCCCATCTGCCGTAGCTTCCCATTTTTGCTTTATGGCTTTGGCTACATCGCGACGTGCGTTGATCGATTGATAACTATTCTCTAGAGCAAACTCAATAGCATCGTCTAGCGTAAATGAGTAGGTAACATCGCCTTGTGGTTGTTGCGAAAATAGCGCGTTGGTAAATAGCCAACTAAAAAAAACTATCCAAAGGTTGTTTTTCATATTTGATCTTCTTTAATGAGAGTGTTTAAAATTTTTCGTCCTTTTTCGGTAGTGATACCTAAAATGTGATATTCTAGGTAATCATCCATTAATTTTCCTACCGGAA
Source organism: Aquimarina sp. U1-2 (assembly GCF_017897595.1). Lineage (GTDB taxonomy): Bacteria > Bacteroidota > Bacteroidia > Flavobacteriales > Flavobacteriaceae > Aquimarina. Next base: position 253,356 of record NZ_JAGKIK010000006.1, on the reverse strand, counting down.
ACATATGTTCGGGAAACATGTTTTTGTTTTTAATCCCAACACTACCTATAAAATATATTCTTGAAATAAATTGTATATCGATATTTTTTCTAAACACCCCTTTTTCTATACCTCGCTTTAAATTATCAACCACACAATCCTGAAATATTTCAAATTGCTTCGTCTTTAATCCTTGGTGAATGTGAGGATAATATTTTTCTAATTGGTGTAGCGGTGCTGTCTTTTCATTTTTGAGATGATTCATTACAAAGGCCTTGATGGCATACAACTCTTCTATTGGATCATGCTTTTGATCAAGTATACCGTTAATACCATCACAAATACTACAAAACAAATGATCGGTAGTTGCTTCTACAAGCTTTGTTTTGTTTTGAAAATGTGTATAAATAGTTTTTTTTGACATGCCCATTTCTGAAGCAAGATCATCCATAGTCACACTTTTGAAACCCAAATTCAAAAACATATCATTGGCCTTTTCTATAATTTTCTCTTTCATTATTGGGTATAATTTTTTATAAACCGAAGCAAATATAGATCAGGAAACTAAAAAAACAATTAAAGTTTCCTAAGTTTTACATTTATTTAACATACACGTAAACTAGATCTTTTAAGAGATAACCGGCTATAGCTAAATCATTGTTAATTGCGATTGATTTGGCTATAGTTTTTTATTTTAGCAGAAAAAATTGACTGTGCATACCATTTCTGAGTACCAGGGGTTCTTTTTGGAATATTTGTCAAAGCAAAAAATAACCAAAGAGCCCAAAAATTTATATGAACCTATTGCATATATTTTAAGTTTAGGGGGGAAGCGATTGCGACCTACGCTAGTGTTAATGGCAACCGAGATTTTTGGTGGCTCCTACAAAGAAGCACTAGATGCGGCTTTGGCTATAGAGGTATTTCATAATTTTTCGCTGATTCACGATGATATTATGGATGCTGCCCCGTTACGTCGAGGTGAAGAAACCGTTCATGAAAAATGGGATGTAAATACCGGAATCTTATCAGGTGATGCTATGCTCATTAATGCATATCAATTATTTGAAAATTATGAAGGCAACACATTTAAAGAGCTTGCCCAACTATTTACAAAAACAGCTATAGAAGTATGCGAAGGTCAACAATATGATATCGATTTTGAAACTCGTGATGATGTTACCATTCCCGAATATATTAAAATGATAGAATATAAGACTGCGGTTTTGGTAGGAGCCGCAATGAAAATGGGCGCTATTATCGCAGGAGTTTCAACACATAGTAGCAACTCGATTTATGATTTCGGGAGATTACTGGGATTGGCTTTTCAGCTTCAGGATGATTATCTTGATGCATTTGGTGATCCCGATACTTTTGGAAAACAAATTGGGGGTGATATTATAGAAAATAAGAAAACCTTTCTGTATTTAAAATCACTAGAATATGCATCAAAAGATGAAAAAAAGCAATTGGCAGGATTATTTTCACTAAATCCTGATGACCCTTCAGATAAAATAAGTACCGTGAAACATCTGTTTGAAAGCACAGGAGCCAAAGAACGTACCCGCAAAGAAATAGAACAATATACCCAAAAAGCATTTGCTACATTAAATCACTTGGATATTTCAGATTCAAAAAAAGATTTATTACGAGTATTCGGTTCAAAACTTATGAATAGAAGTGTTTAACTCGGTTTTGCAGTAGTTTCAAGCCATAATACCCGCCCGCCTTTTTCTAACTAAAATGTCAGGCGGGGATGTCCTAATGCATAAACTAGGTTTACTATCTAAAATGATATACCAAGCATAGAATAGCAAAATTAATATAAAATAGTGACGAACACCATAAAAAGTCAATAGGTTTGAAGAATATATACTTTCAGAGTTAAAATTCAGAAAAAATCTTATATAAATATAGATATTTCGATAGTTAGTAAATTCTATTTGTTGTATTTTTGTAGTGTTTGTCGTTAAAAAAGACGATTGAGTACTTACATATGGATAAATATTCATTTTTGAATGCGGCTCATACCGCATTTTTTGCAGATTTATACGATCAATACTTACAAAGCCCTGATAGCGTAGAACCTAGTTGGAGGGCTTTTTTTCAGGGGTTTGATTTTGGTTTAGAAAATGCCAACGAGACCGGAGAAACGATTTACGTAGAAAAGGAATTGGGAGAAACGACAGTTGTCCCAGAGAATGTTCAAAAGGAGTTTCGTGTGGTTCAGTTAATTGATGCGTATAGAACACGTGGGCACTTATTTACCAAAACCAATCCGGTAAGAGACCGTAGAAAGTATAGGCCAACGCTGGCATTAGAAAATTTCGGATTAAGCCAGGCCGATTTGAATACAGTTTTTAATGCGGGAGAAATCATTGGGATTGGTCCAAATACACTAAGCAATATCACCGTTCATCTAGAACAAATTTATTGTGATTCGATAGGTATTGAGTATATGTATATTCGTAATCCACAGGAACGCGAATGGATACAGTCGAGAATAAATTTTAATACGAATAGAACCAAATTTTCTGCAGATCAAAAAAAGCATATTCTTAAAAAATTAAATCAGGCAGTTTCTTTTGAAACGTTTTTACATACCAAGTATGTGGGCCAAAAACGATTCTCGCTAGAAGGGGGAGAAACGTTAATTCCGGCGCTAGATGCTTTGGTAGAGAAAGCGGCCGATTTGGGAGTCAAAGAATTTGTGATGGGTATGGCTCACAGGGGTCGTTTAAGTACGTTAACCAATATTTTTGGTAAAAGTCCAAAAGATATTTTTAGTGAATTCGATGGTAAGGATTATGAAGAAGATGTTTTTGATGGTGATGTAAAGTATCACTTAGGGTGGACTTCTAAGCGAAAAACAGATTCGGGCAAAGCTATTAATATGAACATAGCGCCTAATCCATCTCACCTAGAAACCGTTGGAGCAGTTGTTGAAGGAATTACCAGAGCTAAGCAAGATCGGCATTATAAAGAAAATACCTCTTGTGTTTTGCCTATCGTAGTACATGGTGATGCGGCTATCGCAGGTCAGGGTTTGGTATATGAAATCATTCAGATGGCAAAGCTGGATGGATACAAAACCGGGGGAACCATTCACATTGTCGTGAATAATCAAATCGGGTTCACTACCAATTATTTAGATGCACGATCTTCAACGTATTGTACCGATGTAGGTAAAGTTACGTTATCTCCCGTTTTGCACGTAAATGCCGATGATGCCGAAGCCGTTGTGCATGCCACTAATTTCGCTTTAGATTTTAGAATGAATTTTAAGCGGGATGTATTCATAGATCTACTGGGGTATCGTAAATATGGTCATAACGAAGGAGACGAACCTCGATTTACACAGCCTAAGTTGTATAAAGCAATTGCTAAGCACAAAAACCCACGAGATATCTATGCAGATAAATTGATAGCCGAAGGCATTATTGATAAAGATTATGTGTCTAAACTTGAAAAAGAATACAAATCATCTCTTGAAGAAGAATTAGAAGATTCGCGCAAACAGGAAAAAACGATAATTACACCATTTATGCAGGATGAATGGGCCGGTTTCGAACGTGTGCAAGAGGATGAAATGATGGCAACCATCGATACGACTTTTTCAAAAGATAAATTGACTGAAATAGCTGAGGTCATTACTAAGCTGCCAGAAGATAAAAAGTTCATGCGCAAAATAGAGCGATTGATCGATCAAAGACATAAAATGTTTTTTGAAACTGACGAGCTCGACTGGGCAATGGGTGAGTTATTAGCCTATGGTTCACTTTTGAAAGAAGGTTACGATGTACGTATGAGCGGTCAGGATGTAGAACGCGGTACTTTCTCGCATCGGCATGCTGTGATCAAGGTAGAGGATAGTGAAGAAGAAGTGCTTTTGCTCAACGAATTAAAAGGAGACCAGGGAGATTTCTACATTTATAATTCTTTATTGTCTGAGTATGGTGTAGTAGGTTTCGACTATGGATATGCTATGGCAAGTCCAGACACCTTAACACTATGGGAGGCACAATTTGGAGACTTCAGCAATGGTGCCCAAATCATGATTGACCAGTATATATCCTCTGCAGAAGATAAATGGAAGTTACAAAATGGATTGGTCATGTTGTTGCCCCATGGGTATGAAGGTCAGGGTGCAGAGCATTCTTCGGCCAGAATGGAGCGGTATCTTCAACTTTGCGCAAAAGACAACATGTATGTTGCCGATGTGACGACACCTGCCAATATGTTCCACTTATTACGAAGGCAGATGAAAGCACAATTTCGTAAACCACTTATTATTTTTACACCCAAAAGTTTACTACGACATCCAAAAGTGGTCTCTACTGTAGATGAGTTTGCCAATGGAAGCTTTCAAACCGTACTTGATGATCCCGATGCCAAGACCAAAGACGTAAAGTCACTGGTTTTCTGTACAGGAAAGTTCTATTATGATCTGCTAGAGGAGAAGGAAAACTTAAAGAGAAATGATGTAGCTTTAGTTAGGATTGAGCAATTGTTTCCGCTACCAACTTCAGAAATGAATAAATTGATCAAAAAATATAAAGCCGAAGATGTGGTTTGGGCGCAAGAAGAACCTCGCAATATGGGTGCTTTAAGTCATATGCTGATGCATTTTGAAGAGGCAAAAACGTTTAGGTTTGCCAGCAGAAGACCTTACGGGGCGCCAGCTGCAGGAAGTGCAACACGATCAAAAAGAAGGCATCAAGAAGTAATAGATTACGTTTTTGATAAAAAGAAAAATAATCAAAAAAGATAAATTTATGCTTACCAAGGAAGATATCATTACCAGGAATCAAACTGAAAAAAATAAGATTAAATCCTTTGGAATTCGAGAACTTGGACTTTTTGGCTCTTATGTAAGGGGAGAACAAAAAGAAGATAGCGATATTGATATTTTGATAGATTTTAATACAAAAGAAGAAAATTTCAGGAATTTCATGGATTTTTGCTATTTTATTGATAATCTCTTTAATAAAAGTAAGGTTGATGTAGTTACTAAAAATGGATTGAGTAAGTACATAGGTCCGCATATTTTAAGAGAGGTTCATTATGTCAAAATCTAATATCGAGTTTTTAGAACATATATTTGATGAATGCAGCTTTATTATAGAACACACTAGAAACATTGATAAACATGATTTTTTAAATAACATAGTATTGCAAAAAGCAATAATAAGAAGTTTGGAAGTTATTGGTGAAGCAACTTAAAATTTAACGAATGATTTTAGATACTGCTATCCAGAAATACCTTGGAGTGATATGGCAGGAATGAGAGATAGATTGATACATCAATATTTTGGAGTGAATCTAAATATTATTTGGACCACAACAGTAGATATTATTCCGGAAATACACTTTCAAATCAAAGAAATTCTTGAAAGTAATCAGTAAATTTTTCTTAAAAAAAATTCAGAACGAATAAATAAATAGACATTATGGCTTTAGAAATGAAAGTCCCATCACCAGGGGAGTCAATTACAGAAGTTGAAATAGCACAATGGCTTGTCGAAGACGGTGATTATGTAACAAAAGACCAGGCCATTGCCGAGGTTGATAGTGATAAAGCAACACTAGAATTACCGGCAGAGGCTAGCGGTATTATTACCTTAAAGGCGGAAGAAGGAGATGCCGTTGCCGTGGGTGAGGTAGTATGTCTTATTGACACAGAAGCCGAGGCGCCCGAGGGCAATGCAGACAATGAAGGAGATGAAGGTGGTCCGGGCAATGCAGCTATGGATATTGATAAACAACGCGATAAAACTGATGCCAAAGCCGATAGTCCTAAAGCTGAAGCCTTAACGCAAACACCTTCAAAAGCAACCACACCTCCTCAAAAACAAGATACATATGCGACGGGAACAGCTTCTCCGGCGGCCAAAAAGGTTCTCGCTGAAAAGGGTATAGATGCTTCAGAAATCAAAGGAACAGGTCGTGATGGTAGAATTACCAAAGCCGATGCTATAGAAGCAAAACCATCTATGGGTACTCCCGGGCCAGGTAGCAGGGGCGAAAGTCGAAAGAAGCTGTCTATGCTTCGCCGTAAAGTAGCAGAGCGCTTGGTTTCGGTTAAAAATGAAACAGCTATGCTTACTACTTTCAACGAGGTAGATATGCAACCCATATTCGACTTGCGTAGTCAATATAAAGAAAGGTTTAAAGATAAACACGGGGTAAGTTTAGGATTTATGTCGTTTTTTACTCTGGCATGCGTTAAAGCACTACAACAGTTTCCTGCTGTGAATTCGATGATCGATGGAAAAGAAATGATTTCTTATGATTTTCAAGATATTAGTATAGCGGTTTCAGGTCCGAAAGGACTTATGGTACCGGTAATCAGAAACGCAGAAAACCTCAGTTTTAGAGGTGTCGAATCTGAAGTAAAACGATTGGCAATACGAGCAAGGGAAGGACAGATTACAGTCGACGAAATGACCGGAGGAACTTTTACCATCACTAACGGAGGTGTGTTTGGAAGCATGCTGTCTACACCCATCATTAATCCACCGCAGAGTGCTATTTTAGGAATGCACAATATCGTAGAACGTCCTATTGTAAGAGATGGTCAAATTGTCGTGGCACCGGTGATGTATGTTGCATTATCGTATGACCATAGAATTATCGATGGAAAAGAATCGGTTGGATTTCTGGTTGCGGTAAAAGAAGCTCTAGAAAATCCTGAAGAATTATTAATGAACAATAATGCTACCAGAGCATTAGAATTGTAACAATAAGGTGTAATTTAAGAAAACCTCAGTCTTAACTGGGGTTTTTTAGTATATAGAACGATAGGTATGTAACGACTTCTTAATAAACTTCATACTACAGTTATCTTTAGACATGCACAAGAATAATTAATCGACCAAACAAATGAAGTATATTGAAATTCTGGTTAAACTAAGAAAAATCATACGCTCGATCAATCTCGAAAGCAAAAAGATAGAAAAAGAGCTGGGTGTAAGCATTCCGCAGTTGTTGGTACTTCAATATTTGTCAGATCAACAAGATTACCGTGCTTTTGCTAAGGATATAAAAGCATATATTAATTTAAATGCAAGTACGGTTTCGGGAATTATTACACGGTTAGAAAGTAAAGGGTTAGTTGCTCGTTTGCCTGAGCCTAACGATAAACGAGCTACTTATATTACACTTACTGCGAAAGGAGCAGAATTACTGCAAAAATCACCTACTACGCTGCAAGAAAAACTATCTCAAAAATTAAAAAAACTTACGCCGTCTCAAATCGGTGAACTAGATAGAAATATTGAGCTCTTGACATCGATTATGGATGTAGAAGATATAGACGCTGCACCGTTGCTTACCATCAAAGAGTTGCCAGATACTCTAGAAAAATAAGGGGAACTTGGTTGTGTATTTACGAGATACATCATAAACAAAGCCAATTCGCAATTACGTATCAAAATTTTATTGGCACCGCCAAAAGGTATAACACCAGAGGTTTGCCTTACAATTGAAATACTATTTTCCACAAATACTTCGTGGGCTTGCCTCAAGATAGTTTACTCGCTATTCGGTTGGTTTTATATCAATAGCGCTCTTCAGAATTTGATTGTCTTTTATTATACCTAAAACTTAACTGAGAAGTCATCCTGAATTCATTTCAGGATCTCATTACGTTTATTTTCAGTACATTGAGATAAGAAGCTGAAACGAGCCTGTGCTGAACTCGTTTCAGTATTCAGCTTGAGGCAAACCGTTCAGGTTAAATTAAGGAAATTCATATTTCAGAATAACGAAATTCTAATGCATTCTAGAATTAACATCATGTTAACATAAATAGTTTCTATGCAAACTAATTTTAAGTATCTTTGTAGAAATCCTTTATATCAAAGGTAAAATGTAATTGTTTCAGTAAAAATAGTATATGAGTAAAGAAAAGTATTTAGATAAAGCTATAGCCTGGGCAGAAAAAAAAGCTACGACTTCGGTACGATCTGTTCATAGAGATTATGAAGACACCAAAGTATTTACTAGTAAAGCAACAAAAGAAGCAATACAAGCTGACCTATCTTTTACTACTCATGGAGGATCTAAGCATTTTACTGAGGTTGCTTTAAAAGAGGAAAATCCGAAAGGTTTAGTAGTCAAATGGAAAGTGCTAAGTTTTGTAGCCTCGATGAAAAAGGGGAAATTACATTTATTAGCACCCAAGGGCCATAAGGCATTTACTGAAAGATTGGTACATCGACATCGCATTAATGCTATTGTGCATGCCATCTAAGTCTATTCATACTCTTTTTTGTAACTAACCAAACCAAGAATAATTCAAAACCAAAATCACATACATGAAAAACGGAATCCCCGGAGAACAAAGAGATTCTCACAAAATTCGCAAGGAAATAAGCTATTGGAAAATTCAAAACAAATCACGTAAATGTTTGGATTTCTCAGAAATGTCATATTGGGAGGTGATGTGTACCAATAGCGCCTTGTGATCCTACTTTTTAAATACTATAAAAAAACAGTAGTATACGTAGTGATGCAAAATTTAGAATAACAAACCTAAACCTATTCAATGAGATTAATAAAAATTAAAAGAAAAACAAAAACAGAAAAGCGATACAGTAAAAAAATGGGTGAACTTACCACCAAAGTGACCTATATTAGAAAACATATTTTAGGCCTGCCTATTCAAACACTTCATAAATACAGAGAAACCTATTATGGTGAGATCAAAAATTGTGAGGATTGCTTTTTGTATGTTTAATCAATGGAGTTTTTTAAGACTTTGCCTCGAGTGAAATAAAACGGGCGATGGGACTTTTAAAGTCAGAATTTAGGACGAATGATAACCAAGTTTTTTAATCTTTAAAACGAGAAGGTAGTAATTTTAATAATTCAATGGATTTACCTCGCAGTAGTTCATTAAAGTTATCTTCAAGTCAAAATAGTTTTTTCTCTAGTTATGTTTACAGAATCATATTTTTATATGAAATAATAGTAGTGTATCCCTTACTTCGAAAATATTCCATATCTGACGGAGTGCCGGTGGCTAAAACAAAATCACCACCCCAGCCACCAAGACTTTTAATGCTTCCTGAGTAATCTGGAAATACTCTCGATTTTATCGTTTCGGTTTTAATAATGTTTGAAATAATATCTTCGTGAGTATCTATAAGTTTTTGAAATTCGGGAAGTGCTGTGCATGTTACTAACGCTGCAGTAATTTCTGTTACTGCAGTTTCAGCCTTGTCAAAGTCTTTCAGCGGTAAGGATTGATAGCGTTTAATCGATTCTTTACTATCCTGCTTTTCATTGAGATAAATAAAGAAAAGATGATCTGCAAAGGGAGGATCAAAATTTACCTCTTTTATAGTAGGTTTGTTTTCTATTCTTGTATAAATTATAGGATAATCGTATTGCGCACAGGCTATATCATAACCACTACCTCCAAAACTAAGGTTTAGTAACTCAAAAGCATTAACTTTTGCCCATTGGGCTATATTATTGATAAGTGTTGACGAAGATCCTAATCCCCAAGCTCTGTTAAATTCTAATTTAGATTCGATTTCATATCCTATATTCGAAGTGAGAAAATTAGGGTTTAATTTTTTTGCTGCATTTAAAATATCGATTAATGTTTTAGTCACAACATCATCATTTTGAGCTTCATTAGTGGTAACGATATAGTCATTTTTTAAAGTTAACGATGTTTCAAACCAAACGATGTCGTGCTCGTCAATGCTTTTCCATTTTATGACCGGTTCATTACTGCTTTCTTCAACATATAACCATTGTCCTTTTTGAGTAGGTAGGGCCAAAGCCGATACACCATCCAAAACTAAATATTCTGCTGTAAGTAATAATTTGCCGTGACTATAAAAAGATTTTTTCATGATGGTTAGGATGTTCTTAACTTTTCAATTTGCGTAACTACCTCATTATGAGTAACAGTATTGGTTTCAAAATATTTTATGAGCTTTGCTTTTTCATGCGCCGTAGCTTCAAATTGATTAAGGATATTCATCAAATGCATTTTCATATGGCCCTGCTGAATTCCTGTCGTAATTAAAGAGTTTACGGCAGCAAAATTTTGAGCGAGTCCTGCTACTGCAGTAATTTCCATTAATTTTGTTGCATTGGGTGTATCGAGTAACTGTAAAGCGAATTTTACTAGGGGATGTAAATTAGTTAATCCCCCAACGGTACCCAAAGCCAGAGGGACTTCAATCGAAAATGTAAAAGTATCATCTTTAATTTCGGCGTGAGTAAGGCTGGTATAAGTGCCCTTTCGCGACGCATACGCATGCGCACCGGCTTCTACTGCTCTAAAATCATTACCCGTTGCCAATACAACGGCATCTATACCGTTCATAATACCCTTATTATGCGTTACCGCACGATAGGGCTCTATATTTGCAATTTGTATTGCTCTTATAAACTTTTTGGCATATGCTTCTGCAGATAATGTAGCTGTGCTTTCTAATTCATCAATTTTACAGGATACAGTAGCTTTTACCAAACATTCAGGAACGTAGTTTGATAATATGCTCATCAAAATTTCTATATGCTTATCTGAAATTGAGAAGTGCTCATAATGTTTAGCTTCGGTCACCAGGGTTTTAGCTAATTGTTCTAAGGTCGAGTTAATGAAATTAGCCCCCATCGCATCTGCAGTTTCAAATGTACAATGCAGTTGATAGTACGAATCGAGTTGTGCGGTTTTGTCTCTTAGTTCTATACTTTTTAATCCCCCGCCACGTTTTTCCATGTTTTTGGTGATATGAGAGACGGAAGCACGCAACACGGGTTCAATTTCTGTAAAAAATTGTAATAGGTGATCAGGAACTCCAGTAAATAAAAAATGAACTTGCCCTACTTTCGTAGTAGACAGCACTTTTGCTGTAAAACCCCCTCGTTTTTGCCAAAATTTGGCAGCTTTACTGGCAGCAGCTACTACAGAACTCTCTTCGATCGCCATTGGGATCGTGTAGGTTTTGCCATTAATAACAAAGTTTGGGGCTACTGAAAACGGAAGGTAATAATTAGAAATCGTATTTTCTGTAAACTCATCATGTAATCGCTGCAATTTTTCATCAGAATTCCAATACGTCGTCAGTACAGCTGTAGCAGTAGGGTCATTATTAAAATGATGTGTAGCTAACCACTTGATTTTATCAGTTTTAGAGAGTTTAGAAAAACCAGAAACTAAAGGACTCATGTTTTGTATACTATTATAAATAGCTTCAAATATACTATTCTGTTTTATGAAACGAATAGTAATAAATTTTAAAAATTACTTCGCAAAACGGAATGTTTACAATTTTTCATGTTAGAGCGTTGCGGTTACATACGTTCTCAATTTTTTAATTATTTCATTTTCAAACAATTAAAAACATTCAAACGTATGAAAATACATAATTGCAATAGATTTGCTTTGCAATTTTGGCATTTTAAGAAATAGTAAAGTAAGAAACATTCTTCATTTCACTAACGATATGTTAAAAAAAAGTCAATAGTCTAGGGTAATTTTATTGTATTTAACAGCATTTATTGTATTTTTCGCAGATTTTTTAGTAATCTTGGCATTGTTAAAATTTAGAAAATAAATAGCGAAGAGCATAACTTAGTATTGAAATTCTAAAATAAGCTACTACGTAAAACTTTTAAATGCAATCAATACAAAGATGAACAGTACAACATTGTTTTTTAGAATCTTATTATTTGTAGGATTCTCTGCAATTGCACAAAACAAACCAATAACCCTGAAAGAGATCTTTGCGGGCACTTTTGGAACAGAAGGTTTGAAATCGGTACACTCCTTAAAAAACGGAACACAATATTCGGTTTTAGAAAATGATAAAATTTCTGGCGCAACCCATATTGTAGTTTATGATTATGCTACTGGTAATAAAGTGAAGACTTTGGTGAGCTCTTCTTCTATAGAGGGGTTGAACTCTTTTCAGGGATATACATTTAGTAAAGACGAAACCAGAATACTTCTCACAAGTGCGGTAGAACCTATCTATCGTAGGTCAAAAAAGGCGATTTACCATATTTACGATGTACCTTCAAACGGAGTTTTTAAAATAAGTGATCAAAAAATTCAAGAACCCGTATTATCTCCAGATGGAAACAAAGTTGCTTATGTGCTCGACAACAATATTTATATGCTAAATTTTGTGACAGGGAAAGAAGTACAACTTACGAATGATGGCAAGAAGAATGAAATAATTAATGGGATTACCGATTGGGTACATGAAGAAGAATTTTCTTTTGTTAGGGCTTTTGACTGGAGTGCCGACAGTAAAAAAATTGCCTTTATACGTTTTGACGAACGCGAAGTACCCGAGTTTTCTATGGATGTTTTTGGTACAGGATTATACCAAAAACAACAAGTATTTAAATATCCAAAAGCTGGAGAAAAAAATTCAAAAGTTTCTCTGTTTATTGCCGATTTAGAAGCGATGTCGCTAGATGAGATTAAGTTAGGAACCTACAAAGATTTTTACATTCCCAGAATAAAGTGGACTAAAGATCCTAATGTTTTGAGTGCGCAAGTATTGAATAGACATCAAAACAACCTGGATGTATTGATGATCGATGCTAAAATCAAAACTCCGAAGGTAGTACTTAACGAGAAAGATAGTGCCTATGTAGATATTACTGATAATTTGACCTTTCTAGAAGATAACAGCTTTTTATGGACTAGCGAAAAAGATGGATTTAACCATATTTATCATTATTCGTCATCGGGAGTATTAATCAACCAGATAACTCAAGGCAATTGGGATGTTACGCAATACTATGGTTATGATCCTAAAAGTAAAAATATATTTTATCAAAGTGTAGAAGATAGCAATGTCAATAGAGATGTGTATAGCATATCCCTAGAAGGAAAAAATAAGAAACGATTAAGTTCAAAAGATGGATCTAATGATGCCGAGTTTAGTGCAGACTTCAGTGTATACATTAATTATTTTTCGAATGCTAGAACTCCATATACCTACACATTAAATGATGGAACTACCGGAAAAATTATACGAGAACTCGAAATGAATAGTGCTTTAGTAGAAAAATTAAAGCTTTACGATGTTCGACCCAAAGAGTTTTCTACTATTGAAATACACGGGGAGCAATTGAATATGTATATGATCAAACCCAATAATTTCGATCCTGAGAAGAAATATCCGTTACTCATGTTTCAATATTCTGGACCGGGATCCCAAATGGTTACAAATACCTGGAATAGCCAAAGGGATTATTGGCATATGATGTTAGCGCAGCAAGGTTATATTATTGCCTGTGTTGATGGCAGAGGTACGGGGCTAAAAGGAGCAAAATTTAAAAAAGTGACACAAAATGACTTAGGTAATTTAGAGGTGCAAGATCAAATTGCAGCAGCCAAAAAATTAGGAGCTCTTGCCTATATTGATGCAGCCAGAATAGGTATTTGGGGATGGAGCTACGGAGGTTTTATGTCAAGCAACTGTTTGTTTAAAGGTGCAGATACATTTAAAATGGCTATTGCTGTTGCGCCTGTTACCAGTTGGAGATTTTACGATACTATCTATACCGAACGTTATTTAAAAACTCCGCAAGAAAATGCCAAAGGGTATGATCAAAACTCTCCTATAAATTATGTAAATGGCTTGCAAGGTGAGTTTTTATTAGTACATGGTAGTGCAGACGATAATGTACACGTTCAGAACAGTATGCAACTTATAGAAGCTTTGGTACAGGCCAATAAGCAATTTGATTGGGCCATCTATCCAGATAAAAATCACGGGATTTATGGTGGTAATACCCGTTTACATTTGTTTACAAAAATGACCAATTTTATTAAAGACAACTTATAAATATTAAATTAACATAATGGCAAATACAGTTAAAGCAGCACATCAAAAAGAACTTTTTGGGCATCCGGTAGGACTTTATATATTATTTTTTACAGAAATGTGGGAGCGCTTTTCCTACTATGGAATGAGAGCAATATTTGTACTGTACTTAACGGCGAAGACTGTAGATGAAAATCCAGGGCTGGGTTGGTCTTCTGGAGAAGCTTTGGCACTTTATGGTTGGTATACCATGTTGGTGTATGTGGCGTCGATTCCCGGAGGATGGATTGCCGATAAATTTCTTGGTCAAAAGAAGTCAGTCTTAATAGGGGGAATTTTATTGGTTGCAGGACATAGTGTTTTGGCTGTAGAGCAAATGTGGGCATGGTATTCTGGTCTTGGTTTGATTATAGCCGGGGTAGGCATGTTAAAACCTAATATTTCTACAATGGTAGGGGGATTGTATCGACCGGGAGATATACGACGGGATAAAGGATTTACTATTTTTTATATCGGAATCAATTTAGGCGCTTTTTTGTCTAGTTTAATTGTAGGATATGTAGGAGAAGTACATGGTTGGCACTATGGTTTTGGTTTGGCAGGTATAGGTATGGCATTGGGATTGTTACAATATCTTTTAGGTCAGAAATATTTGAAAAATGTTGGAAATTTTCTCGGAACTTCTGAAGTTGAAGAAGATAAAGAGGCTATGAATCGACCCCTAACCAAAGTTGAAAAGGACAGAATTATAGTGTTATTAATTTCATTCTTATTAGTAATTGTATTTTGGGGAGCTTTTGAGCAGGCAGGGGGATTAATGAATATTTACGCCAAAGAAAAAACAGATCGTATGCTGATGGGTTGGGAGGTTCCAGCTTCATGGTTTCAGTCATTAAATGCTATGTTTATTATTTTTTTAGGAACAACGGTGGCTTGGTATTGGGCAAAGAGAAAACTACAGGGTAAAGTGGCAACTTCGTTATTCAAAATGATTATCGGACTTATCATTATGGGTACGGGTTTCTTTTTTATGACCGCTGCAGCATCAGAATTTAATGCTGATGGATCTTCTGCCATGTATTGGTTAGTATTAGCGTATTTATTTCATACTATCGGAGAACTTTGCATTTCACCCGTAGCATTGTCATTTATTACCAAATTGGCTCCGGTCAAATATGGGGCATTAATGATGGGCGTATATTTCGCTATGACAGGGTTTGGTAACAAATTGGCAGGATTACTTGGAGAATCTGCTGAGAGTTTAGGAGAATTTACCATTTTTACAGGTATCGCAGTGTTCTGTGTTACTTTTGGATTACTAGTGATGGTATTCAGAAAAAAACTGGAAAAATTAACCCACGGTGTTGAAGATAAAGAAGGAACAGTTTATGAAACCGAAGGATATGAATTAGTGGAGTCTGTAGAAGAAGTGAAGTCATAATCGTGCAACACTAGTAATTAGAATGAGTTTAGAAAATGAAGTAGGTGAATACTAATCAACTATCTTAAGGCAAATCCATGACATTGGTTGAACACAATTTTTAATTTCGCGGCAGGTCTCGGGGTATCATCCCCTTTGCCAGCGCCAATAATATACATATAAACTCGTTTTGTATGCACAACGATTGATCTAACGTTACTCATTTTCTAAAAGAAAAGAAAAGTTTTAAAAAAGGAACAATTATTGTTGAAAAAAATCAAAAGCTATGATTATGAAAAACCTACTTACTACTATTGCATTTTTAGCATTCACATCGATTTTTGCACAAGAAATCAATTGGATGTCAATGAATGAAGCATTAGACGCTCAAAAAAAAGAGCCTAAAAAGATTTTTATGGATGTCTATACCGATTGGTGTGGCCCCTGTAAATTGCTCGATAAAAAAACGTTTCGCAACGCAGATGTAGTTGCTTATGTGAATGAACATTATTATGCTGTAAAATTCAATGCAGAGGGTACTGAAGAGATTCGATACAATAACTTCACCTATACCAATCCTAATCACGATCCTGGCAGAAAAGGTAGAAATAGTCAACATTTCTTTGCAAATGCATTAAAGGTTACCGGTTATCCGAGTATGGTGTTTTTTGACGAAAAGGGAAATCTTATTGCTCCTGTTGTAGGCTTTAAAACTCCAAAACAGTTAGAGCTGTATCTTAAGATGATTAACAACAATGATTACAAGAAACTAACAACTGCAGATGCCTGGAAGAAGTATGAAAAATCATTTGTTGGCAGCTTCTCTAACTAGGATACGCTCACATCGTCTGTTTATTTTTAATGAGTAATTATTTTAAAGTGGAAGTGCTATTAGCTCATTTACTGCTATTTACTGGGTTAAATAGTAATTCCCTATGTTCATTTTGGCAGTACACCCTTCGGCGCTGCCAAAAAGTAAGCATAATACAATAGTACGCTCAAATGTGCTATCTCACTATATCACTATCTCTTATCCTTTATACAATTAAATACAGATATCTACGTTATCTTATTCGCAACCACAAAAGACCTTAAAAAAACTAGTAAAAATCACCAAAATTGCATTTCATGGGATTTTTTGTTGTTTTTGTCGATGTTTTTTTATTTTTTTGCCCTTTTGAAATTTATTTATAAAATGAGCATAAACTTTTTTCAGCATACCCTACCGATATGATTAAAACAAGTTTGTGCGAAAACGAAGTGTTTACATCTGTCCAAAATTTTGTAATTACTTATTTTTCATTGAATTACATAATTTTAGACAGATGAAATAAGCCGAAACAGAATATGTTAATACCTATTAATTATGATTACATGGCGATTCCATCTGACCATTAAAAAACAAAAATTATAAACGGATGAAAAGATTTTTGGCTATAGCCGTCCCCTCTATGTCATTGATTGTTTTGTTGCTAATTTTCATCGCTGCAAAACGACCCGAAAGTAAACATCAAACTATTGCTAATCTTGTTGATTTGGCTCCACTCCCTGCGCCGCAATCCATAGATATTCATTTTACGGACCGATATCAGAAGAAGTTAGAGCAAGCCATAACCGACTACTTTAAAAATGCAGTAGATAAAAATCAGATTGTAGGAGCCTCTGTTGCTATCGTAAAATGTGATTCTATTATTTATTCAGGAGGTTTTGGAAGTAAGAATGTAGCTTTAAAGGATACCGTAGATGCCGAAACGGTTTTTAGAATTGGTTCGGTTTCTAAAGGATTTGCCGGGGTTTTAGCGGGAATTCACGTACAGGATAGTTTGATTGGATGGAGTGACAAGATCATAGATCATATTCCTAATTTCAAACTTGCTAATGCCAAACTAACACAACAGATTACTTTATCTCACGTATTATCGCATACTTCTGGTTTGCCATATCATAGTTTTACTAATTTGGTGGAAGATGGATTGTCTTTAACCACAATCGCAGGTCGTTTTAATGAAGTACTACCTCTAGAAAAACCTGGTAACGTATACAATTATCAGAATGCGATTTTTGCACTAAGTGGCGAAATTATCGAACGAGTAACACATCAACCCTTAAAAGAGGTGATTAAAAACCGAATCTTCGAACCTCTAGCAATGAAAACGGCTTCTGCAAGTTATGAAGAGCTAACCCTGTCTGATAATGTAGCAATGCCTCATCAACGTATACGACGAGGTTGGAGACCTACTAAAATCAACAAAAAATATTATAATGCTGTAGCTGCTGGCGGAATCAATGCAAGTGCTACGGATATGGGGAAATGGATGAAATTTTTATTAGGAAATCATCCAGATGTTTTAATGGCATCGACTATGAAAGAGGTTTTTAACCCTAAAGTACAGGTAGGTGGAAGAAGAAATTATTATCAACGATGGCCAGGATATAAAGCTTCTTTCTACGGATTAGGATGGCGAGTTCATGAATTTTATGACAATAAAGCTAAGCAGACAAATAAAGTCATTCATCATGGGGGAGGAGTAAATAATTACAGAAGCGAAATTGCCATTTACCCTGACGAAGATCTGGGTATATGTGTTCTTTTTAATAGTCCAAATAAAATGGCAAAAGACTGTATCCCTAAACTCCATAAAATAATCCAAGAAATCATTGTCTCTCCGCAATTCGATGAGATCAAAGAATCTTTTGTCGTGCTATAATTATTTACCTCACCTTAAAATGAAAGCACCTGCTTTGTTTACGTTATGAAAAGGTACGCCTTGTCGATTACATGTTGATTCCCATTTCACCATAAGGTATTTATAATTATGACCGTCGGCAATAATTTGTTTTGGTTGCAGGCTATCGATAAGCCTGTCTAAATGTATTTTTGGAGAACCAGTTAAAAGGATTATATCTGGCTTACTATGCTGAAAATAATGAATAGCGCTACTACTATCTATTATTGCGATAGTATGATCTTTATAGCGATACATATTTTTTAACGGGAAGAAAGAAGAATCAATATGCACTTTATTTGTAATACTGTAACTTCCTGCTAAAAAAGATTTTTCTGAGCGGGTAATTGCTTGTTTACTGTATAATTTTAGTTTGCGATTTTCTAGAATTCCAATAGTGGTGTTCTCTTTATTCTGAAAAATGATCAATTCCTGAAGGGTATGTGCATATTGCTTTTCATAAGTAAAAATTAAAAACAAAAATAGTGTAGGTACCATCAACCCATACAGCCTTCTTCTTTCGTATTTCTGAAACAAGAAAACTAAAGCAATTATAATAGTATAGGTTACCACAAGCATCCTCCAAGAAAACGGAATATCTTCCAGAATAAATTTATCCTGGTTTGAAATCCAGGTAATCAATACATTTATACTGTCGATACAAGTACCTAACACCTTTGCAACTACTTCGGGAAGTATATGCAGCATGGCCAAAATGATTACTAAAATTCCAAATCCTAAAAGTATTCCCAAAAAAGGAATAATGATGAGGTTTGATACTAAAAAT
The DNA here is from genome assembly GCF_017897595.1 of Aquimarina sp. U1-2. Lineage (GTDB taxonomy): Bacteria > Bacteroidota > Bacteroidia > Flavobacteriales > Flavobacteriaceae > Aquimarina. The sequence goes on along the minus strand of NZ_JAGKIK010000006.1, from coordinate 234,633 downwards.
AGCAAAGGAAACTGATGAAAATAAAACAAGGAGAGCGGAAATAGGCATAACTGTGCCGCAACCGTTACAGTGCATGTTTCCCAAACTACTTTTGAAATGTAATACCGCGGATGGTATATTTTTGACAGTAAGGGTTGAATCCAAACGATAGAAAAGACAGCTAGGTAGCTAAGCTGAAATCCAACCGAAAAAAGTAAAAGAGGATCAAAACATAAAAGTAAAAACATAGAGATAAAAAGCGCATTATACATAGCGATTTGAGATCTAAACTGCACACCTATGGCAAGAAATGAAAACATAGTGACCGCTCGTAGTACCGAAGGCGATAGCCCTGCGACAATCGCAAAACACCATAGACAAATCAAGATTATGAGTAATGAACATCTTTTGCCATGGCGACGCCACCTTTGCAAGGGTTTTACGAGTATATTTAAAATGTAAAGAATGATGCCAACATGCAACCCCGAAATCGCTAAAATATGAAGGGCACCCGCATCTCTATAGCGCTCAAAAGTTTTATCATCAATATCTTGCCGTTGCCCTAGTAGTAGCGCATTGATTATTGACAATTGTTGAGGGGTAAATGAAAACTTAGAGAGGTCTGCATTGATTTGTTTTCGAAGGCGATCTGCCAAACGGAATGGCGATTGATGTATTTCAACATTGCGAACAAGTTGATCATAAGGCACTATAATTCTATGATGCACATAAAAATTACGAAGATATTTGGCATAATCGAACTGATATGGATGTATAGCACCGGGAATTACCTTAAGTTTTGCATAAACGGTATAGGTATCACCTATATGTAAAAGATGAAGTGTTTTTTTCTTCGGAATTTGAAGTAGTAGATTGCCTTTAGCAGAATTTTCTCCAATATGCTTGATAGCAACTATGTATTTATGATAGTATGCAGTTGATTTTAAGCGTTCTTTTATATGAAATTTGAGGCCCAAAGCACTTTTTGAATACTGCTCTTCCTTTATTTTATGACTGTAGTGGTTGTCATCGTTTTTTGGATGATGTATTTGAACCAAGACAACACCAAAAGCAATAAATGTAAGTATCGTAAAAATGGTAAAACTGTGAGAGCGAGAGTCTATTTTTTTTGAATGATACCAAGTTAATGACAATATGGCCACTAAAACAATAAATAGGGTAAGCGATATCGGATACGATAGTAAATCGTACCACCCAATGATCACACCCAGTACAGTAGATAGCGTAAGCACCAAAAACGGAACGTTGAGTAGCTTCATGTTTTGGGGTACAATGATTTTTAAAATGTGTACCCATGCAAGAATACTGGATTTCAGTTTCATTTTTTGAAACTGAGGTTACAAAATGACATAATTTAGATAAATAGCCCTATACCGAATCTATCATTTTGCCTTATGTGATTAGATATCAGAACCAGTATGTTCATTAGAATACTCTTCTCGCACTTACAAAAGCTTTACTCCAGTAGTTTTCATCTAAGCTTGATACGATCACTCCTTTAGAGGTAGAAGCATGAATGAATTGAATAGCTCCTTTAGTTTCGACAACCAATCCCACATGAGAAATCACATTTTTCCTTTTATTGGTCTTAAAAAATAGTAAATCACCAACACTCACCTTTTTGATAGCAATAGACTTGCCTTGTGTCGCCATAGTTCTTGACGTCCTGGGTAAAATTATATTTTCTTTTTTAAAAGAGGTGTACACTAAACCAGAGCAGTCCATTCCCTTTTTTGTAGTTCCTCCAAATTTATATCGAGTTCCTTTAAAAGATTTCGCATACTTGACTATGTTTTTAATCTTTCGGGAAACTGAAAGTTTCGGTGTTCCTCTTCTGAAAGCTGGTGTGGGTTGATCTGAAATTATAGCTTTATTTTTAGATGAGCTTCCGCAAGAAAATAAAGTAGCGACACACATCACAAAAAGGCAGTAGGTTATTATTTTTTTCATTTTGGGGAAGGGTTTATTTAATAGATTCTACAATAAGTGCAGCAGTTTTATCACTTGCACCTTTGCCTCCAAGTTTTTTTTCTAAATCATAATATTCCAAAAACATAACCGCTCTTTTGTACTCATCCAAAATTACAGTAAGTTCTTCTTTTAGTCTTTTGGTATTTAATTCACTTTGAATAAGTTCAGTCACAATAGGTTTGTTCATTATCAAATTTACCAAAGAAATATAGTCCAGATTTATGATTCGTTTTGCGATTTGATATGAAATGGCACTTCCTTTATAACATACCACTTGCGGGACTTTGAATAGTGCTGTTTCTAGGGTAGCCGTTCCCGAGGTGACCAGTGCAGCATTACTTAAACTAAGTAAATCATAGGTTTGGTTCATCACCAGGTATACCCCCTTTTTTTTCATAAAAGATTGATAAAAATCGGCGTTCTGACTTGGGGCGCCTGCAACGATAAATTGATACTCTGGAAAATCTTCTACCACCGTTAGCATGACCTCGAGCATTTTTTTGATTTCCTGTTTTCTGCTTCCTGGTAATACTGCCACAATGGGTCGATCGTCTAGCCCATTTTTTTCTTTAAAATCTTTGGGGAGTACCGGTTGGTGATCAGCAACAGCATCAATTAGAGGATGACCTACAAATTGAACCGGATATTCGTAGGTATCATAAAAATCTTTCACAAAAGGAAGGACTACATACATATGATCTACATAAGCTTTTATGGTCTTGATACGACCCTCGCGAGAAGCCCAAATTTGTGGGCTAATATAATAATGTGTAGAAAAGCCATGAAGTTTAGCCCATTTTGCAATAGGCAAATTAAAACCCGAGTTATCTATAAGAATCACAACATCAGGTTGGTATAGTGAAATATCTTTTTTGCACTGCTTTATAAATCCTAATATTTTAGGCAGATTTAGAAGGATTTCTATAAATCCCATGAATGATCTTTCTTTGTAGTGTGTTACCAAAGTACCCCCTACGGCTTGCATAAGATCGCCTCCCCAAAATCTGAATGCGGCATTTGGGTCTTCTCGTACTATAGATTTCATGAGATTAGCACCATGTAAATCTCCCGACGCTTCTCCTGCAATAAGGTAGTATTTCATTAAAAACTACTTAACATTAAAATTATTAACCAAATTTACTAATTGCGATGCATATAGCTGCAATAAGTGTAGCAAGAAGCACGCCACGGGCCCTGTACACTTGTTCTTTTTTCAGAAATAAAAAGAAAAGTACAAGATTAGGAATAGCGCCCAGGACAATAAGACTTCCAAAACTGTCATTAGCTATAGAGGCTTTAACAGTAGTTGAAAAACCAAGATACTGGTCACTTAATGCTGAAAATATAAAAACGCAAAGTGTAAATCCTATACTATTTGCGAATAGACCGGCTACAAGGCCTATACCCATTTCTTTCTTAATCATGTAACGACCAATTATTAAGTTCTTGTATAAAATGATGAGCAGTTAGATCAAATTGCGTAGGGACTACAGAAACATATCCCTGGCGCAATGCCCACTCGTCTGTATCTTCTCCTTTGTCTTCATTTACAAACTTCCCAGAGAGCCAATAGTACTCTCTTCCCATAGGGTTTGTTCTTTTATCAAACTCTTCCATCCAATGGGCATTGGCTTGTCTACAAATCTTTATACCTTTAATCTCATTTTCTGGAAGAACAGGGATATTTACATTGAGAACAACACCTTTTGGCAATGTATTTGCCAATACTTTTTTTACGATTTTACTTACAAACTTTTTTGAAGGTTCAAAATTAGCATCAATACTATAGTCAAGTAAAGAAAAGCCAATAGCAGGAATTCCTTCGATACCAGCTTCTACAGCAGCACTCATAGTTCCTGAATAAATAACATTAATTGCAGCATTAGATCCGTGATTAATACCGCTTACACAAAGATCGGGTTTTCTAGGTAGAAGTTCTCTAGATGCCAACTTAACACAGTCTGCCGGGGTGCCCGAACAACTATATTCTTGCTGAGGTGCTTCTTCATCAATAACAATGGGATCGCAAAAAATTGTGTTATTTACTGTAATGGCATGCCCCATACCGCTTTGTGGGCTATCTGGAGCTACGACAAAAACATCGCCGATTTCATTCATAATACCGATTAGTGCACGTATACCCGGCGCGGTAATACCATCGTCGTTAGTAACAAGAATCAAAGGTTTTTTTTGTGACATAAAAAGTAATTTTATAAAGAACTGGTTTACATTTTTAGCAAGTTGAAAAAAGTAAACCAGTTCAAGGATAAAAATACACTTTTTTAAGCTTTGAAGTGCTCAAAAAAAGAGGAGTATAGAATATTAGCTCATTTAAGAAAAATTTAGTAATATTACAGGTTATTGGCACGATTTTTAATGTAATTTGCTGAGAACTCGTTTACACTTTTTGATTGAAGCAAGACCGACCGATAGGAAGGTACCAGATGGTGCGATTGCGAAAGATTAATTGTTCAATTGAAATATTTTTTTGTCGTATAGTATTGATTACGCAACTAAAAAATTACAATAAGTAGACCACTAAGATTATTTTGTAGTCAATTGAAAAAAATGTAAACGAGTTCTAAGTAAAACCCCTAATTTTATTTGAGCGTATGAAAAAGAGTTTTTTGATTTTGATGCTTACCGTGATCGTTTCGGTTGCTTCTTGTAGTTTTACCACCAAGGTTGAAGGTGGACCAGATAAAGATAAACTACTCATTGATTTGATAAGTTATGTTCTGGGTAAAGGACATTATGATGCGAAGGATATTAATGATGATTTCTCAAAAGAAGTTTTCGCAGATTATGTAGATGCGTTAGATCCTCTTAAACGCTATTTCTATCAAAGCGATATTGATGAGTTTAAGGAGTTTGAAAAACGTATAGATGATGAAATCAGAAATAAAGAAATTACGTTTTTTGATTTAACGTATACCCGTTTACAACAACGAATGGCGCAAGCCCGTTCGCTGTATCAAGAGATTCTTGATACGCCTTTCGATTTTCAGAAAGACGAAAATATAAGTACTGATTATGATAATTTGCCCTACGCAAAGAACAAAAAAGAAATGAAAGATCGTTGGAGAAAGCAATTAAAATTTAATGCACTTTCCAGCTATTACGATAAAGTAGAAGAACAATTAGATTCTGTCACCGCAAACAAAGACTACAAAAGAAAAACTGCAACTACACTCGAAGAAGAATCTCGAGAGATTACAAAAGGTTCGCTAAAAGAGTATTTTGAATTTGCAGACGATCTGGAACGCAAAGATTGGTTTACGATTTACATCAACTCTATTGTTGAAGAATTTGACCCACATACTTACTATTTTGCACCGCAAGATAAAGATAGATTTGATATCGCCATGTCTGGAAAACTTGAAGGTATCGGAGCGCGACTACAAAAGAAAAACGATAATGTCAAAATTATTGAAATCATTTCAGGAGGTCCAGCCTGGAGAGGTAATAAAGTAGAAGTAGGCGATTTGATCATGAAAGTAAAACAAGAAGATGAGCAAGAAGCTGTAAGTGTGGTAGGTATGCGTCTTGATGATGCGGTAAGTTTAATTAAAGGTCCTAAAGGAACTAAAGTTTCACTAACAGTTAAAAAAGTTGACGGTACTACCGAGGTGATTGATATTGTAAGAGATGTTGTAGAGCTAGAAGAAACATATGCCAAATCTTCAGTAGTGAAGAAAAACGATAAAACATTTGGAATCGTTAATTTACCAAAGTTCTATTTCAATATGCAGGACTATAATCAACGAAATGCAGCAAAAGACGTACGACAGGAAATTGTGCGTTTAAAAGAGCAGAAAATGGATGGGTTAGTAATAGATCTTCGAGATAATGGAGGGGGATCATTACAAACCGTTGTTGATATTGCCGGTCTTTTTATCGAGAAGGGGCCAATAGTGCAAGTAAGAACCAAAGGTGAAACACCTGAGGTATTAAGTGATAAAGACAGAAATGTTCTTTGGGATGGTCCACTGGTGATTTTGGTTAATGAATTATCTGCCTCAGCCTCTGAAATTTTGGCAGCGGCTATGCAGGATTATAAACGAGCTATTATTATCGGGAGTAAGCAAACTTACGGAAAAGGTACTGTACAGAATGTAATGGATCTTAATCGGTGGATGAGAAGTAACGATTTTGGAGATTTAGGAGCTCTTAAGCTTACTACTCAAAAGTTCTATAGAGTGAATGGAGGATCGACACAGTTAGAAGGTGTAAAAAGCGATGTAGTCGTTCCTGATCGTTATAGTTATATCGATATTGGAGAAAAAGATCAAGAGAATCCTTTACCTTGGGATAAAATTCCTGCGGCAGAGTACTCAAAATGGGATGGATATATAGATTTTGATCAAACCATAACCAATAGTAAGGTTAGAATGGCTCAAAACGATCAACTAAAGCTTATTGAAGAAAATGCGAAGTGGGTACGACAAAAAAGAGATGTAAATGTCTACTCTTTACAATACGATAAATATAAGGCAAATATTGCATTGAACGAGAAGCAAGCAGAGCGATTTGATGCTATTAGTGACTATAAAACAGATCTTAGTTTTGAGTCACTACCATACGAAGTGGCGCTTATGAAAAAAGATTCTGTTTTAGAAGAAAAGCGAGAAAGATGGCACGAAACGCTAAGCAAAGATGTGTATGTAGAAGAAGCAATTAGCGTACTCGAAGATATGAAAATTAACAATATACGTCGATCTAAAAATTCTCTTACACTGAAGAATTAGATTAATGCGTACGACAACATCGAACTCTTTAAGTACAGTAGCGCTCCAAAAGTTTAAAAAAAATTTTTGGGGCGTTTTGAGTTTTTGCTTTATACTACTTTGCGCTCTTATTGCCATTTTTGCATATATTCTGGCGCCAGATAATTCTCGAAATGCAAATCAGATGCATTTGTCTATTCATTCAAAGTCACCGGGATTTACGGTTACTATGTTGACCATACCTTCTCAAAACTCATATGATCAATCTTTTTTTAACACACTTTTTTTTGGAGAAAAAAATACAGATACCGAAATTCCTATAGAAAGGTATACTTTTAAAGATGATGCATTATTAATCGTTCCTTACAGCGAGGGAGAACTAATTGATATTAAAAAAAAAATTGCATTACAGGTCTTTCCACAAGATTTAACTAAGGATGAAATTACTCGTACCTATATACGAGATCAAACTTTTATATTAGGTACCGATAAATATGGAAGAGATTTGCTTAGTCGTATGCTTGTCGGACTGCGTATTTCGTTTTCTATAGGGTTTGTAGCCGTATTAATTTCATTAGTTTTGGGAATATCTCTAGGAGCCATTGCCGGATATTTTGGAGGTCGTATAGATACAGCAATTATGTGGTTAATCAATGTTACCTGGTCTATACCAACGTTACTTTTGGTAATTGCAATTACATTAGCACTTGGAAAAGGGTTTTGGCAAGTGTTTATTGCAGTAGGTTTAACGATGTGGGTTGAAGTAGCTCGAGTAGTACGAGGTCAGGTACTAAGTGTAAAACAAATGCAGTATGTTACTGCGGCAAAAGCTTTGGGTTTCACTCATTTAAGAATTATAACAAAACATATTTTACCTAATAGCTTAGCCCCGGTAATCGTAATTTCGGCTGCTAATTTTGCAGCTGCCATCCTTATAGAGAGTGGTCTTAGCTTTCTGGGGATAGGGGCACAACCACCAACTGCCAGTTGGGGTGCCATGATTAAAGATCATTATTCATATATTATTTTAGGAAAAGCTTATTTGGCAATTATACCTGGGCTTGGTATTATGAGTTTAGTGATGTCTTTTATGCTAGTTGGCAATGCCCTTAGGGATACGTTGGATGTGAAAGGGTAATATATAGCGTCACATCTATGCCTCTACCGTATTTCCTTTTTCTGAAGTTGACTCGAGATAATCATCAAGCTGTACGCTTATAAAATGAAAAAACTCTTCATAACTGTATTTTTTAGGATAGCTTCGTGTGTTAATGATGGTAGCCGGAGTGTAAGCAATACCATTTTTTTTAGACCATTCTAATTGTTTGTGCAACACTTCTTTATGTAAAGGGCTATTAGAAGGTTTGTTATATTTTTTAATCCATTTTGAATATGTTCTATCTGCAAACCAATCAGCATATGCAGCTATACAATTTTCCTGTCCTTGTTGGTGATATATTTCTAAAAGGCGTAAGGCAATTTGTGTAGGTTGGGCATTTTGATCATCTAATTTCACCCCCAGGCGAATCACAATTTGAAGTTTATCCCCCATAGTTCTAATAACACGCGCATAGGCTTCAAAAGCTTCTTTACAATAACCACACATTGGGTTGGTATAACTTATGATTTTAAAATGTGAGTCGGGATTACCTAAAATAATTTCATTCGTAAACGTAGCAGTATCCATAACTTGCTGCGATGTACCTAGTAAATGATCAAAAATTTGTCCATCTCTCTTAAACTGGTTTAGTTTCCTGTTATCATTTTTTAAACTTTGGCTAGAGACCAGATGCTCTTTCGTAAAAAGATATGTAACAGTAAATAAAGAAGAGAGTAACAACAGTTCCGGTAACATTCGTATATCAATAAGCAATGGTAAACTAATGATAGCAATACTAGCAAGAGCGATCGAAACCAGGCCCATCGCCATACAAATCGCACACCATTTCTTAATAATAACTCCCTGGGAGTAGATAGAATATATAACAAAAGGAATACCTAATGCGGTCGGAATTAGTAACACACTAGTGTAGCCAAAGAAAATCTGATACAGTAAAATAGAACCAAAAAAAGCTATTCCTGCATCAGCAAGAGTAAAGCCTTTAAATAATTTTCCGCTATTGTTATTGATTACATCACCACAGTTGGTGTTTCCCACTGTCGTACAAAATTGATGAATGGTTTGAGATTGTATCCCTATGCTCTCCCGAAGGGCAAGAATACTCAAAGTAGCGCCAGTGATAGACAATATCAAGAATAAAATTTCATATAAGCTCCAAGATCTCATCGCAAAAACAGCAATTAGAGATACCAATACCATTATACCAAGAAAACGTTGTACAAAAGATCTATGATTAACTCGGGTTTTGTTAGCGTTATAATCTACAGCAATAACTTTAGGCACCCATATGGTATTGAATTCTTCAATGCTATATGAAGTTTTAGAAAGGCTTGTATGTTTTAACTCAATACTGTTCTTTTTTCTAAGTACCACAACAATCTCTTCATGGCCTTCTTTAGAAATAAGCGAAATAAAACTAGAAGGCAGTTGCTCTAAAGCATCTTTAGGCACTTCTACCGCTATATTCTCTATATCGAAATAATCTAAAGTATCTGTAATAGATTGAAAACTGGGATAGTTTGGATGTATTTGTAGCTGGAGTTCTAAGTCTTTTTTATCATAATTACCTATTCGGTTTTTGATAAGAAGAGTTTCCACTATTTTTTCGATATTATTTTTCATACGTTTAAATCTTTTTAATTGTTTGGAAACGAAATAATTAAAAAATTGAGAACGTATGTAAGCGCTACGCTCTCACATTAAAAATTTTAAACATTCCCTTTTGTGAAGTAATTTTTAAAATTTATTAATGCTCGTTTCATCTGTTTATTTTATTGTTTTAATGGTCAGATGGAATCGCCATTTAACCCGGTTTATGCTTTAGAATTTTGTTATGAGGTTTGAAAATGCCATAAAACCAAGTGTTTTCTGAGTTTCAGCATAGCATCGCTACGGTGAAACTTAAAAATACAACCTAGTGATTGGTTTTGCAGCAGTTTAAAGCCGTAATAGATTTTCTAATGCATAAAGCGGGTTAATCATATCGGTGAGTATCATCCTCATTGTTATGGCTTATTTCATACATATTTATAAGTCGGTTTTCGTAATATCTCTAATTTAAAGATTGACAGTATATAAATCAGATATTATATGTTAAATTTTGAAGTAATACTACTTCCACTTTATAAAAATGGTCCTTTTCCGTTTATACTTCAACATAAAAAGCAACCGTAGCGATGCTATTCTAAGTTTATGCTAAAATACTAAGCTGCAATCCAGTCGTACCAAGTGTGAGCATTTTCTACTTCAAAAGTTTGAGCGCCTTGCATAGCTCTATATTTTAAAATCTTTTATGTCACTTTATATCTATTTACCCATAATTTATATTTTTGTTCAAAGGTCAGTAGTTAGTTACTTATGACAGTAACACAAATGAGAGCTACCGTCTGGTTGAACGGAGTCGAAATCTACCTCGCAAAGATGAAAAGTTCTAGACGCTACTCAAACAGATAATTAGTTTTATTTGAAATGATTCGTAAGTATATATCTATCGACCTCGATTTTTGTTTTTTGAAGATACCATAAATACATTACTTTGAGAAGAAAATATTTGTATCCGATACTTATCATTAGTATTACGATAGGATTTTATTATATTGAAGAATACCAAGATGGCAATTGGATAGCTTCTGAAGAGCATATAAATAATGAAAGCAATACCAGTTTTTATTATTTACCTACCTCTACGACAGGTACAATCATTATGCATACGTATTATTCACTTTCATATTCTGAAAAGCATGAGCAAGCAGAGTGGGTAGCGTATCAACTCAAAAAAGAACATCTGTCAAAAAATAATTTTAAACGTCCTTACTTCGAACAGGATAAAAAGATACATTCGTCTTCTGCTGATTGGAGAAATTATAAAAATTCGGGGTATGATCGTGGGCATCTATGCCCTGCGGGAGATAGAAGGTTTAGTTATAAAGCTTTTGAAGAAACGTTTCTAACTTCAAATGTCACCCCACAGGATCACGAATTTAATAGTCGTATCTGGAATTCTTTAGAAAAAAAAGTTAGGCACTGGGCAAATATTTATAACGGAGTATATGTGGTTACAGGAGGTGTTTTATCAGACGATCTCGAAACTATAGGATATGAGGCAGTCTCTATACCTAAGTATTTTTATAAAATTATACTCGATACGACTGCTAAACACCCAAAGATGATTGCATTTTTGATTCCGCATAAAAATACCAACCGATCCTTAGAAGAATTTGTAGTTTCGGTAGATGAGATAGAACGCCTCACCGGAATTGATTTTTTCTCTAAAATGGAAGATACAGAGCAGGAAAGATTGGAAAGTTCATTAATAACGGAAAATTGGAAATTTTAACAATTGCTAGATTTTACCACTCATTAACCCTATTTGAATCCAGCTTAATAAAAATAAAAAGTAAAACGGTAAACCCCCAAAGGCTGGATCCTCCATAACTAAAGAACGGTAAAGGAATCCCTATGGTGGGTATCAAACCGGTTACCATACCAATATTGATAGTAAAATGAATAAATAAAATGCCAACAACACTATACCCGTATACTCGACTAAATTGAGATTTTTGTCGTTCTGCCAAATGGATAAGCCGTATCAAAAGTAAAATGAACAGAATAATAACAGTGGTAGCCCCAAGGAACCCCCATTCTTCTCCCACCGTGCTAAAAATATAATCGGTATGTTGTTCTGGTACAAAACCTCCTTTTGTTTGTGTACCCTCTTTCCAACCTTTACCCGTCCAACTGCCACTACCTATGGCTATTTGGCTTTGATTTGTATTGTACCCTATTCCTTTGGCATCTACTTCTTTTCCTAACACAATATTAAATCGATCTCTGTGTCGTTGTTCAAATACATGATTAAAAATATAATTTACAGAGAAACAGAATCCTGTAATAACTATGAGTGCTAATAGGTATCGAGAGTATTTAGGTTTTTGTTTTCTAGTTCGAATCAGGAAAATCATCATGATTCCCGCAATGGTAACAACGATCCAAAAGGGTGAGAAAAGCAATGTAAGAACGAATAAGGCAGCCGCAGAGACCCCTACGACAAGATAAATTGCTGCTAATCCTTCTCTGTATAGTGGAAAGAAAAATGCTGCATAGACCAAAGCGCTTCCGGGATCGGGTTGAGGTACGATAAGCAATGCTGGCAATACAATTATTAAAAAAGCTTTTAATTGGTGATTAATATAGCCAATATTTGTTTGCATATCACTTAAAAACTTGGCAAGTGCCAGTGCCGTACATGCTTTTGCAAATTCTGATGGTTGTATTCTAAATGAACCTATAGCATACCACGAAGTTGCTCCCGAAATGGTTTTGCCAAAAACGAAAAGTCCAAGCAATGATAGTATAGCGATGACATAAATAAGTCCGGCAAATCGTTCATAAAATTTGGTCTCGACAGCTTGTATAATTATTATAAGTACAATACTTAACACGATCCAATACCCCTGCTTTACATAAACTTGTGATAGGTCTGAAAAAGAAAACGCTTCACCTTCATAAGATGCAGAATAAATATTTCCCCAACCAAACCCTACTAATGTTAGAAATAAGAGTACGGTTATCCAATCAATAGCTGCAACGCTCGATTTTGCCATTATTGATTAATTTTAAAAGGTTTACCGCTATAGGGTTTCGCATATTCTTCTTCCAAACTGTGGGTAAGCACCCAATCCTCGAGATCTCGTCGGGTTATAGCACCTCTAAGATATTTTTCTATCATTAATGAAGCAATTCTCCCGGCGTAGCGAGCCCCCCAATATCCATTTTCAACAAAAACGGCTAATGCTATTTTAGGATTATCTTTTGGAGCAAAAGCTACAAATACCGAATGATCGGTAAGCTGTGTTTTAACTCCGTCGATTTTAGTGAAATTTTCTGCAGTTCCTGTTTTTCCACAGATATCGATCCCTTCAACTTGCAAAAAACTTGCGGTTCCTTTGGTATATACCTCATGCATTCCTTCTATTACCGGCTCAAAATGTTCTTTATCAATAGTAGTGATCTTAGGTTTTGTATAATTTTCATTCTCTATGGGTATACCATTCACTGCTTTTAAGATATGTGGTGTAAAATAAAAGCCTTTGTTAGCGATGGCAGCAGTCATATTTGCGAGTTGAATGGGAGTTGCCAGCACTTCGCCCTGACCTATGGCATTGGATAATGTTGCAGTGGCATACCATTTATAAGTAGGGAATTGATATATTTTATTATAATACTCGGCATTGGGAACTTTACCTCGCTTTCCAGTAGCTAGGTCGTTTCCTAAATATTTCCCCAATCCAAAACTTTGCACATGTTTTCTCCAGGTATCAATCCCTTTTTGCGGAGTTTCATATTTTTCTATAATCCTTCTATACACTGTCGCAAAATAAGCGTTACACGAATTTGCGATACCAGGAATCATACTTAAGGGGCTTCGATGAAAATGGCAACCTAATTTTTGTCCTCTTTTGCCGTAGTAGTATCCCATTCTACAAGAAATTCGCTCTTTGGTATCGATAACATCTTCTTGTAATCCGATTAGGGCATTAATTGTTTTAAATGGTGATCCGGGAGGGTATTCGCCAATAATACCTCTATCAAAAAGGGGATTGGCAATGGTATCGTATACCAACTTCGTAAAATTTGGAGATCTTTTTCTACCTACTAATAATTCTGGTTTGTAGGTAGGTGCTGTTACCATAGCCAGAATTTCGCCTGTCGAGGGTTCTAAGGCTATTATACCTCCGCGTTTGTTTTTCATTAGCGTTTGCCCATACGCTTGCAATCGTGCATCTATGGTAATTGTAAGATCTTTTCCATTTACGGGTAGTGTGTCAAACTTTCCATTTTTATAAGGACCAATATCTCTGTTGAATCTATCTTTTTGAATTCGTTTAACGCCTTTGATACCTCTAAGTTCTTTTTCATATATTTTTTCTACTCCGTCGATACCTATCAAATCACCAGAAAGATAATAGGGATCTTTTTTTATTAAAGCTTCATTTACTTCGCCTATGTACCCTAAAACATTAGCGGCATGCGTAGTTTGATAATCTCTTAAGGAACGCTTTTGAATGTAAAATCCTTCAAATTTCCTCATTTTTTCTTGTAGATACGCGTATTCATCTTTTGTTAACTGCGGAATGACAATAGAAGGAACTCTGGGCGAATAAACTCTTGCTTTTCGTAGTCGTTTAACCAGTTTCTCTTTTGTGATATTAAGAATAGAACAAAACTCTAAGGTATCGAACGGTTTTAGTTCTCTTGGGATAACCATAACATCGTATGAAGGTTGATTGGCTACCATTAACCGTGCATTCCTATCATAAATAGCGCCACGTTGCGGATAATCATAAATAACTTTTATTGCGTTATCTTCTGAAAGAGAAGCGAATGAGGTATTATAAATTTGTAAATAGAAAAGCCTTGCAACAAAGACAAGACCCGTAGTAACGATGATAAGATATAGTAACAATTTTCTCATGAATCCCTTCTTCTAAATACAAATAGAACGAGCGTAGTAACAACAATCGTAAATAAACTGGAAAATAACGTTTTTTTGATAATTAATAGTATGTGAGAGAAGTTAAAAATTTCTAATGAAAAAAGTATAAGGTGATGTGTTAAAACCATAAGGGTTACATACGCTAGTTTTTCGCCAAAGGCTATATTACCAAGTTTCACTGTTTGAAACTCATAACTTAGTCCAAAAACGGTTCTCAATGCCACAGGTCTAAAAAATGCAATGATAAGACAGGCGGCAGCGTGCACTCCTCCAGAGTCTCCAAACATATCCATGGTAAGGCCCAATATAAAACTAACAAAAAGAAAAAGACTTTTATTGATGTTAATAGGTGCCAAGAGGATAAAAATTATATAAATGTACGGGTTTAAATCACCCATAAAGTTAATATGATTGAGAACGAATACCTGAACCAGAATTAGGATAACGAATCTCCCGACATGTAGTAGTGCATCTCTATTCATAAATCCAGATTTTCTAAACTTTTAATTTCTTCGGCATTGGTATTCTTAATGGTATACACAAAACCAATATTGGTCATATCGTTAAATAGCTTTACATCTATTAGGTAATAGCTTTTATTTTGATCTAGCGTGTACTTCTGTATCGTACCAATGCCAATACCTCGTGGGAAAATAGTAGATCTTCCATGAGTAATTATGGTATCCCCCTCTTTAAGTATCGCCTGTCTGGGAACAGTTTCTAATTGTACAATATTGGGATCTTCACCATTCCAGATCAAAGAGCCATATTGATTTGAATTTTTAAGACCGGCATTGATACGGGAATTACTATTGAGTATAGAAATCACTCGGCTATAATTTTCCGAAGTATTTTCTATAATACCAACTATTCCTTTATCTGTGATTACTCCCATATCTGGGAAAACACTATCTTTTTCTCCTTTGTTTATAAGAATGTAATTATCAACTTTACTGTAATCATTTTTGATCACTCTGGCTTTTGAGTAAATAAAAGGTTTTGATGCAGTCGTATCTGCTAGCATAGTAGCTATAGAATCTACATTTATAGCACCTATTATATTATATAATCTTTCATTTTCTTCTAGTAATCTTTCATTTTCACCTTTGAGATTAAAATAATCGCTTATCGCATGTTGCCATTCATAAACTCCGCCACTAAAAAAATTTGTCGAGCTTACAAATTTACTTCTGTGGTAAGAATGTGATTGGATAGTGAACGCCAGAGATATGAATAAAAGAACAAGAAATAGCAGAGCATGTTTGTTTCGTATGATAAAGTTAATAATCTGCTGCATGTATTATTATTTCTTGAGTTAAATAGTATACTATAACAATACGTATATAGTTTTGATAACGTATTAATGCAGAATAACGACAAAACCTTAGATAAGGTATATACTCACCGTATTATTTTTTAACGTATTATTTAATAAGTACACTTTTGTATCTATTGATGTTTTTTAAAGTAATTCCCGTTCCCCGAACTACCGCTCGTAAAGGATCCTCTGCGATGTAAACCGGCAAATCGGTTTTTTGCGATAATCTCTTATCCAAACCACGTAACATCGAACCTCCTCCGGCAAGATATATTCCTGTATTATAGATGTCAGCAGCTAGTTCTGGTGGAGTTTGAGATAAAGTCTCCATTACAGCATCTTCAATACGTAGTATGGATTTATCTAATGCTTTGGCCATCTCCCGATACGATATTTGAACCTGTTTAGGTTTTCCGGTGAGTAAATCACGCCCCTGTACGTTCATTTCTTCTGGAGGTAACTCTAGGTCTTCGGTAGCAGCACCAATTTGAATTTTGATTTTCTCTGCGGTACGTTCTCCAACATAAAGATTGTGTTGCGTACGCATATAGTATATGATATCATTGGTAAAAACATCACCTGCAATTTTTACCGATTTGTCACATACAATTCCGCCCAAAGCTATAACGGCGATTTCAGTTGTACCTCCTCCTATATCAACAATCATGTTGCCTTTGGGTTGCATAATATCAACCCCGATACCAATAGCTGCTGCCATGGGTTCATGTATGAGATATACTTCTTTTCCATTAACACGTTCAGCACTTTCTTTTACCGCACGCATTTCAACTTCTGTAATACCTGAAGGAATACAAATCACCATACGTAGGGCAGGGGCGAATAGCTTTTTTTTCAATGCAGGGATATCTTTGATAAACATACTGATCATCTTTTCGCTAGCATCAAAATCTGCAATAACTCCGTCTTTGAGAGGACGAATCGTCTTAATATTTTCGTGAGTTTTTCCTTGCATCATCGCGGCCTCTTTACCGGCAGCTATAATTTTGCCATTCATGATATCCCGGGCAACGATAGAAGGACTATCTACCACTACTTTGTCGTTATGAATAACTAAGGTATTCGCAGTACCTAAATCTATCGCAATTTCTTCGGTAAAGAAGTCAAAAAATCCCATAAAAGTCGAAAAAAGGGGTTAAAATTCCGTAAATGTACTAAAATTAATGTTTAAAATGACGTGTTCCGGTCATAACCATTGCAATTCCGTTTTGATCACAATACGCTATACTCAATTCATCCTTTATAGAACCACCGGGTTGTATTACTGCTGTAATTCCTGCCTTATCTGCAATCTCGACACAATCAGGAAATGGGAAGAAGGCATCACTCGCCATTACCGCCCCGTTAAGATCAAATTGAAATGAAGTTGCTTTTTCTATAGCTTGTTTCAAAGCATCGACTCTAGAGGTTTGTCCCGTCCCGCTGGCCAATAATTGTTTTCCTTTGGTAAAAACAATGGTATTGGATTTGGTGTGTTTACAAATTTTTGAAGCAAACAAAAGATCGTCAATTTGCTCGCGAGTTGGCGATACCTTGGTTACAGTATTCAAATCGGTTGCTGCATCTGTTTTAAGATCTTTATCCTGTAAAAGAATGCCATTAAGACAAGAACGCACTTGTGTTTTTGGTAATTCTATATTATTTTGTTTTAACAGGATTCTATTTTTCTTCCCTTTTAAAATAGCAAGAGCTTCGGTGCTAAAAGAAGGCGCAATAACGACCTCACAAAATAAGTTGTGAATCTCTTCTGCCGTTGCCTCATCTATTTCGGTATTGCTTATTAAAATTCCTCCAAATGCAGAAACCGGATCGCCGGCTAATGCATCTACATACGATTGAAGTACCGTATCTCGTTGTGCCAATCCGCAGGCATTGTTATGTTTTAGGATAGCAAATGTAGGTGCCTCACCTGTAAACTCGTTCATCAGATTGACTGCAGCATCAACATCCAACAGGTTATTGTAAGATAGTTCTTTACCGTGTAGCTGGTCAAACATACCCTCAAAATCCCCGTAAAAGAATCCTTTTTGATGTGGATTTTCGCCGTAGCGCAATTCTTTTCCAGTGGTTTCGCTTATTTTTAATGAATGTATTTGTTGGTCACTATTAAAATAATTGAAAATAGCACTATCATAATGAGATGATACATTAAAAGCCTTGGCGGCAAAACGCTTTCTGTCTGCCATAGAAATATTGCCGTTCCCTTCAGAAATTTTAGTTAAAAAATCCTGATAGTCATCTACTGATGCAATACAGGTAACATCTGCAAAGTTTTTGGCTGCGGCACGAATTAAAGAAATGCCTCCAATATCAATTTTTTCAATAATATCTTGTTCTGAAGCTCCCGAAGCTACTGTTTTCTCAAAAGGATACAAATCTACAATAACGATGTCGATCTGCGGAATTTCATACTGTTCTAATTCTGCAACATCACTATCGTTATTCTGGCGATTCAGAATACCCCCAAACACCTTTGGATGTAACGTTTTTACCCGACCACCCAAAATCGATGGATACGAGGTAACATCTTCTACCGGAATTACGCCTACTCCAAGATCTTTAATAAATTTTTCGGTCCCACCGGTAGAATATATGGTAATACCAAGTTCATCCAATTTTTTTACAATAGGTGCCAATCCATCCTTATTGAATACTGAAATTAATGCAGATTTCGCAGTTTTTGAAGTGCTCATGAGAAATTTTAGTTAATAAAACGCAAAAGTAGTAATTTAAACCGTTTTTATAGTGTTTTACGCAGGTGAGTTTTATAAGTCTTTGAGTGGATGAATAGATTAAGGTAGTAGGTTCTCGCTGCGCTATGTTTATTATGATAACCTTGGTGGTGCTATGCTAAAATTGAGGACGCATTTCTAATGCCACATCTCGCCCAAAGCGTTGCTTTTTCGAGCAATTGAAAGTCTTGTTGTGAAGTTCTATGTATATGATACGTGCAAGAGTAAGTGGTGTAACGCCATCTAAATATCGTTGAATTTTAGTTGTAAGACACGATTTTTTTGAAGAGGTATATAAATATTACAAAGGGGTTAACATGCGGTAGACTCAATTTTTATAGGTGTAGACATAAAGTGTAGTATTTTTGATGCTACTTTGGGCCCTATTTTTTGAACTACCTAGCCGAAGCGAACTTAGCTGATTTTCGCACGACACGCATACTCAAAAAAACTTCAAAAGAAATTGTAACGAAAATTATCGAGAAAACGTCTTATCTTTAGATGATTCATACATTGTGCATAAAAAGTAAGCATGCTAATCTATCTTAGAGTACTTAAAGAAAGTTTCAACTTTGCTATAAACGCCCTTCGTACTAATAAATTACGTACATTTTTGTCGTTACTCGGAGTTACCATTGGAATTTTTTCAATTATAGGCGTGCTTGCAGCGGTAGATTCATTAAAACAAGAAATAAAAGGCAGTATAAGTTCGCTAGACAATAGCACTATCTATGTGATGCGTTTTTCATTTGCTCCTACAGATATACCTAAATGGAAAAGAGAGCAATTTCCCGATGTTACCTATGAAGAATACCAATATATTAAAAAAACGATGCCCGATCTTAAAGCCGCTAGTTTTTCACTAAATGTAACTCCCGAAACTTTAAAATATGAAAATGAAACGGTGAGTAATGTACAAATTACACCGGTTACTCATGATTATTATGATATCGAAGCCTTACAGGTAGTCAACGGAAGGTTTTATAATGAGCAAGAATCTATTTCTGGGGCACCGGTGATGGTTATAGGAGATGAAATAGCTAACAGCTTATTTGGGAGTGTTGGCCCTATTGGCAAGAAGGTACGATTGTATGGTAGAAAATTTACCGTTATTGGTGTACTTCAAAAAGAAGGGAGTGGATTATTTGGCGAGTCTAAAGATACTATGGTTATGGTGCCTGTTAATTTTGTGAGAAAACTTTTTGGGGATCATAATAAAGCCTCATTTCCTGCTATTATAATCAAACCCGAATCAGGAATCGATGTGCCTGAGTTTGTAGCCATGTTAACGCAAAAAATAAGGGCTTATCGAGGCGTAAAACCTGACGAAATAGACAACTTTTTTATAAACCAATTACAGGGTTTTGCAGATTTTATAGATAATATTACAAGTACCATGTCTACCATAGGTGGATTTATAGGGATGTTTTCACTATTAGTCGGGGGATTTGGTATTGCTAATATTATGTTTGTGAGTGTAAAAGAACGCACAAACCTGATTGGGATACAAAAAGCTTTAGGTGCCAAAAGAAAATTTATACTATTCCAGTTTTTGTTTGAAGCGGTGATTTTGGCAATAATAGGGGGGTTGGTAGGATTGTTTTTGGTATGGGCAATTTCTATATTAGTTTCAAACTTTACAGGAGATTTTCAATTTGTACTCTCAGGTTCTAATATGTTTTGGGGCATGTTTTCTTCTACCCTTATAGGATTGATTGCAGGAATTTTACCTGCAGTTTCTGCATCAAGATTAGATCCTGTCGAAGCCATTAGGACGGGAATGTGATAGCGCTTTTAGTATCTTCACATTTTTCTTGCCGTAGGTTGGGTTCATTTCAAATACAAACATTTTCGATCGTAATCGATAACGGCTTTTCCCCTTTTCAAAAGGTCTGCACCAATAATACCATCGACCGGCGTAGCTTCGTGTGCTACAAGGGCTTCATTAACATGGGTAAGATCAAACAAAACCAGAGATATTCTACTTTTAGACCAAGTTTCAATCTGTAAGGTATTATTTTTTGAAAGTTGCGTTAGCATATCTGTAGCTCCGGCTCCGGCTGCCTTTACGTCACTATCTTCAGCAAAAAGACTAAATTTCTCTACTGCTTCAAATCCGACACAAGAGTTAGAAGCTCCTGTATCGACAATAAATCTACCTTGTATGCTATTGATTGATGCCTTAACTTCAAAATGATTCGTTCTTGTAAGTTCTAATGGTATACGATGATAGTGTTTGCTAGTTAAAAATCGCCTAAGTGTATTCATGTTTTGTATTGAAGATACTGGCGTAAAAGTAGTACAATTCACAAGAATAAAATAGTCCTTATCATATAGAGAAACTAAAAAAATCAAAATCAGTTTGCTGCAAGGTTTTTGGTGTAGCTTTAAAATCATTGTTGTCCGATAAAAAAGTTGATAAGCTATGAAGACCTCTATTACCATTAAGAAGTTATGAGTTTATAGAAAAGACACCTTGCTTTTTTAAAATTTAGACAACTTTTTTTGAAACTGAATCGCCTTTATTTCAAAAACCTTAATAGACAAGTATTTATAAATAAGTCTTTGTTCTATTTTCTAGCAGCGCAGCGGTCTATTTTCTTCAACCGGACAATACTGCTTTAAAATCTAAACTATTCTGAACAGATAAAAATGTATTTTGGTTACTTTTACCACATGATACTTACCGATACCCATACGCATATTTATAGCGAAGCTTTTGATGAAGATCAAGATGAAATGATGCAACGTGCTATCGCAAATGGAGTACAACGCTTTTTTGTTCCTGCGATTGATGCCAGTTACACTAAAGCCATGTACGATATCGAGTCTCGATACCCCGAAAATGTGTTTCTTATGATGGGTTTACATCCTACTCATGTAAAAGAGAATTATCAAGAAGAGCTTGCCCATGTTGAAGCCGAACTTCAAAAAAGGTCTGATCAGCATGCAAAGAATTTTTATGCTGTGGGCGAAATAGGTATCGATTTATATTGGGATACATCAACAATAGGGGCCCAGATAGAAGCATTTAGATATCAGATCAAATTGGCAAAACAGCATCAACTTCCAATTGTAATTCACTGCCGAGAGGCGTTCAAAGAAATTTTTGAGGTACTCGAATCTGAAAAAGGAGAAGATTTGTATGGTATTTTTCATTGTTTTACAGGCACATTAGAAGATGCTCATCGGGCGATTGGTTACAATATGAAATTAGGAATTGGAGGTGTGGTTACTTTTAAAAATGGGAAAATTGACCAGTTTTTGCATCAAATCCCGTTAGAACATGTGGTGGTAGAAACTGACGCTCCTTATCTAGCCCCTACACCCTATAGAGGTAAACGTAATGAAAGTGCCTATTTGATCAATATTTTAAATAGATTAGCCGAGATTTATAAGATCCCTGTCAGCGAAATAGCAGCTATTACTACCACTAATTCTAAAGAAATTTTCGACATTTAGCGTATAGTTATCATTTAAAATTTGTTCGTTTATCGTTATGAATGATTCGCCAAACATACTACTGATTTACACAGGAGGAACTATTGGGATGGTTAAGAATTTTGAAACCGGAGCTTTAGTCGCTTTTGATTTTGATCAATTAGTACTGAAGATTCCAGAACTACAGCAATTGGATTGCTCTATAGATACTATAAGTTTTGATGAACCAATCGATTCTTCAGATATGAATGTAGAACGATGGAGAGCGTTAGGCGATAGCATTTATACGCATTACGATGATTATGATGGTTTCGTGGTGCTGCATGGTAGTGATACCATGTCCTATACCGCATCAGCTGTTAGTTTTATGTTTGAAAACCTCACGAAGCCCATCATATTTACAGGATCGCAGTTACCTATAGGTGATTTAAGAACAGATGCTAAAGAAAATTTGATTACGGCAGTACAAATTGCTGCGTTACAAAAAAAAGGAAAACCGGTGATTACCGAAGTAGGGTTATACTTCGAATATAAATTGCTGAGAGCCAATAGAACAACCAAGATCAATGCAGAGCACTTTGAAGCATTTCAATCCTTAAATTACCCTCCACTTGCTGTTTCAGGAGTTCATCTTAAAATTAACACATCTAGTTTGCGGTCTGTAAATAGAAGAAAAAAGATGGTATACCACACGCATTTTGATAATAATATTCTTATTGTTAAGATGTTTCCGGGTATTAATCAAGAAATCTTGCAACACGTGTTTTCTTCAGAAGTTATTAAAGGTATAATTTTGGAGACCTATGGAGCGGGAAACACAACAACAAAGAGTTGGTTTATTAGCATGTTGGCACAGGCAATCAAAAGAGGTGTTCCTATTATTAATGTGACGCAATGTTCTGGCGGAAGTGTAGAAATGGGTAAATATGATACCAGTGTAGCTTTAAAAAAGATAGGAGTTATTTCTGGAAAAGACATAACAACCGAAGCAGCTGTTGCCAAATTGATGTATTTATTGGGGGAAAATTTACCGCTTAAAGTTCTCAAAACCATCTACGAAACCTCATTGCGAGGGGAAATGTTAGAAAATTAACGCCTCAAATTTTAGTACTTAACATTTTTTTTGTTATTTGCTCCTCCCATTTTTTGGGAAATTTTAGAGAGGTGGCCGAGTGGTCGAAGGCGCACGCCTGGAAAGTGTGTATACGTCAAAAGCGTATCGAGGGTTCGAATCCCTTCCTCTCTGCATTAAATGTAAATAATTGAAAGATTTTATAATATTTTTATATCTTTAACCCTTTAACTAATTAAAATTAAGAATCAGCGCAATGAAAAGATTATTTTCTATTCTGGCAATCGTAGCGGTAATGGCTTTTGGAAATTTACAAGCAGCTACTGCACCTGCCCAGTTATTAACGGCAAATATGCAATTATTAATTGCTCCTACAACGACGACAATACTACAAGAAGAGGTAGCTTCTAATGAAACTGAAGAGTTATCCTTCCACCAAAACCTTAAAAAGCGTTTTATAGAAGGTGGTCCTGAATTCATGGGAATTGTACTTTTATGTTTGATCCTAGGACTAGCGATTGCAATCGAAAGAATTATCTTTTTAAATCTTTCTACCACCAATACCAAAAAATTACAACAAAATGTTGAAGATGCTTTAAATAGTGGTGGTGTAGAAGCAGCGAAAGAAGTTTGTAGAAATACAAAGGGACCAGTTGCTTCTATTTATTATCAAGGTCTTGATAGAGCAGATGAAAGCATCGATGCCGCAGAAAAGGCAGTTGTTGCTTACGGAGGAGTTCAAATGGGACAGTTAGAGAAAAACGTTTCGTGGGTTTCTTTATTTATTGCGCTAGCGCCAATGCTTGGTTTCATGGGTACAGTAATCGGTATGATTCAAGCCTTTGATAAAATCGAAGCCGCGGGAGATATGCAGCCTTCTCTTGTAGCAGGAGGTATTAAGGTAGCACTTCTTACTACAGTATTCGGACTTATTGTTGCGATCATTCTACAAATATTCTATAACTACATTGTAGCCAAAATTGATAGAATTGTTAACGATATGGAAGATGCTTCGATCACATTGATTGATATGTTGGTTGCTTACAAAAACAAAAAATAGGTAGGCACTGTATAAAGTTTTGAATGATCTTAACTTTTAAGAGCTTTCAAAACAGCGATTAATCTTAATATGTAATTACAGTGCGGTAAGCATTTCAAACAAAAAAATAAGCACATGAAAATTTCTAAAATATTATCATATGTTGTACTGGCAATAGGTATCATAGGCGCGATTCTTTGGTATGTAATGAGTAGTTCAATTGGTGATTTGATGGACCAAAATGGTGTTTCAGAAGCGAGAGAGCTTCCTTTAGATGATGCAGCACCTTTGGTAAGCCCTTTATATAGTCTTACATTAATAATTTTTGTAATCACTATAGTTGCTACCCTGATAACCGTATTTTCTACGTTAGCGAAAAATCCTTCTGGCCTTAAAAATACTTTAATAGGTATCGTTGCTTTCGTTATCGTCGTAGGAATTGGATTTGTCTTGGCAGAGGGCGTTGAAACTCCTATGAAAGACGGAGAGATACTTTCTGAGAGTGGGTCAAAATGGGTAGGAACCGGATTATATGCATTTTATATTTTAGCTGCGGTAGCAGTTGGTTTAATGTTCTTATCTGGAATTAGAAAATTAATAGGTAAATAATAATTATGGCAAGAAGAGCAGCACCAGAAGTTAATGCAGGATCAATGGCAGATATTGCTTTCTTACTTCTTATATTCTTCCTGGTTACAACTACTATCGAAACAGATAGCGGTATTAGTCGAAAACTTCCTCCACCGCAAGAAGATAATGTAGAGCCACCCATACTTAAACAAAAAAATATATTTGTTGTTGAGGTGAATAAAAATAATGATTTGTTGGTCGAAGAAGCTCCTATGGAATTAGGAGAACTTCGTGAAGCAGCAATGAAGTTTTTGGATAATGGTGGTGGTACAGGCGAAGATAAATGTGATTATTGTCAAGGGGATAGAGATCCTTCATCATCTGATAATCCAACAAAAGCGGTAATTTCTTTACGTAATAACAGAGAAACCAATTATGCGACCTACATTGCAGTTCAAAATGAATTGGTGGCAGCATATACTACATTACGTAATAGAGAAGCACAGCGTTTATTTGGGAAATCTTTTGAACAAATGGAAAAAGATCTTAAAGACGTTAATTATCCCGGAAACAAAGAAGCTTTAAAAGAAGATATCAAAAAGATACAATTTTTGTTTCCTGAGAAACTCTCTGAGGCAGAACCAAGAAAATAATAGTAACGTAAAACATAATTTGTATGTCAAAGTTTAAAAAGAAAAAAAGTGGTGAATTACCGGCTATTTCTACAGCTTCTTTACCAGATATTGTATTTATGCTACTTTTCTTTTTTATGGTTGCTACCGTAATGCGACAAAATACGCTGATGATCGAGAATAAATTACCTTATGCTGATCAGATTGAAAAGTTAGATAAGAAAAATCTGGTTATGTATATTTATGCAGGGAAACCTAGTTCCAGATATCGAACTAGCGCAGGTAGTCAACCTAGAATACAATTAAATGATAAATTTGCTGCTGTAGAAGATATCAAAGCCTTTATACTCGCTGAAAGAGCTTCTAAGAGAGAAGAAGAAGTACCTTATCTAACCACGGCACTAAAAGTAGACGGTGATACGAATATGGGACTTGTAGGTGATATTAAAAAGGAATTACGTGATGTAGAAGCTTTGAAAATTAATTATACTACTAGACAAGGAGATGCAGCACAAAATTTCCAATAATATTAAATAGTTTAAGTACTCGTTTCTTATATAACAATGATCCCACCGTATAGTCACGGTGGGATTTTTTTATGAATACATGTTCTATACTTTTCAACTCCAGACATCGAAGCGTTTGTTTAAAAATTTGTTTGATCAGCATCTTACTTTTAAAGAAATAGATTTATTTTAGTGATTGATATGAAGAAGCTTATCGTACTTTTTTGGTGTTGTAGCGTAAGTATGACTTTCGGACAGGAAATTGATGCTAAATCGGTGCCTAAACTAAATCCGGAGCCTAGTAAAATCGTTGATTCTCTTTATCGAGAAGATCAATTTTATGTCGGTTTTACGTATAATTTATTATTTAATAGACCTGAGAATGTTAGTCAATCAGGATTTTCGATCGGTGTACACTTAGGGTTTACCAGAGATATGCCGATTAACAAAAGACGTAATTTGGCAATTGGTCTCGGTTTGGGTTACTCTATTAATATGTACAATCAAAATTTATTTATAGGGGAAGAAGAGGGTACAGAACAAAGTGTTTTTTTGATATTAGATGATGAAAATTTTGATACCAATAGATTTACAACCCACTTGTTAGAAGCTCCTTTAGAGTTTAGATGGCGTACTTCTACTCCAGAAAGTCATAAGTTTTACAGGATTTATACGGGCTTCAGAATAGGGTACTTATACCATTTCAATACTAATTTTAAACAACCTGACTTGCAAATTAGGCAAACCAAGGTTAATGAGCTCAATAGATGGCAAGTGGGGGCCACTTTTACGTTCGGGTGGAATACGTTCAACTTTCATTTTTATTACAGCCTTAATTCTTTATTTACTGATGATGCTCAGGTTGCCGGAGAAACCATAGCGTTGAACCCCGCTAAGATTGGTTTGATTTTTTATATTCTATAACCAGAAGTTCACCAGGGTTAGTTGCGGAATCACACCTAGTAGAAAACCTAAAATAAGTTCAAGATTGCTATGTGCTTTACAGTGCAGGCGAGAGGTTGCCACGAGACCGTTGGCGATCATCAAGCTAGAAATGAGTACTATCAAATTCATTCCAAAATGTATACTTAGCGCAATAGTAAACATAGTCACTGCGCCAATACCTATCATATGCAGACTGGCCTTAATATTGAATAAAACCATAAAAATACAGCTAAGGATCGATAGCAAAATCCCTAAAAAGAAAAAATACAGTTCGGGATAATGATAGGCATCGATAATGATCTTTATTACAAGAATCAATAGAATTGACTGTAAAACCAACGGTAGTCTACGCTGTTTGACATGATCGAGATGAATCGAAGAAACTGCCCCCATATTTTTAAGAAAGAAATAGAGTAAGACAGGTACAAAAACTGTGAGTATCGTAAGACCAATGATTTTCGCTTTTATTATATTTTCTGGGATAAATCGAGGTGCTGCAGCAAAATATATAATAGCCCCAAGTAGTGGCATTAGAAGTGGGTGTAAAACGTATGAAATACTTCTTAAAAAAAAGTTCATTATATCCTTTTTCGTAACCGAGCTACTGGAATTTCGAGTTGTTCCCGGTACTTGGCTACTGTTCTTCTAGCGATCGGATATCCTTTTTGTTTAAGGATTTTTGCAAGCTTCTCGTCTGTTAAAGGCTTTTTCTTGTCCTCTTCACCAATTGTTATTTCTAGTATCTTTTTAATTTCTCGGGTAGATACTTCTTCTCCCTGATCATTGGTCATCGATTCTGAGAAGAATTCCTTAATCAATTTTGTGCCATAAGGAGTATCTACGTATTTACTATTCGCAACTCTAGATACTGTACTTACATCCATATCAATCTCGTCTGCAATATCTTTCAAAATCATAGGTTTGAGATTGCGTTCATCTCCACTTAGAAAATAACTTTTTTGGTAGTGCATTATTGCACTCATTGTGATAAAAAGTGTTTGCTGTCTTTGTTTTACCGCCTCGATAAACCATTTTGCAGCATCTAATTTTTGTTTAATAAAGAGTACTGCATCCTTTTGGGATTTGGATTTTTCTTTACTTGCTTTATACCCTTGAAGCATATTGTTATATTCTCTAGAAACATGAAGTTCGGGAGCATTTCTACCATTTAAAGTAAGCTCTAATTCTCCATCTACAATACGTATCGTAAAATCGGGTACCACATGTTCTATGATTCGAGTATTACCGGCATAGGCGCCGCCGGGTTTGGGGTTTAGGTTTTCAATTTCGTTGATAGCTTCTTTTAGTTGTTCTTCGGTTACATCAAATTTAACCAGAAGTTTTTCGTAATGCTTCTTGCTGAAATGATCAAACGCTTTCTTCAGGATTTCTGATGCTAGTTTTATAGGAATCGTAGTTTCTTTTCGATCTAGTTGCAGCCATAGGCACTCCTGCAAACTTCGTGCTCCTACACCTGCAGGATCCAGTTGATGAACGGTTGCTAGCACACGTTCTATTTTTTCTTCTGTAGTATAAACATTCTGAGTGAAGGCCAGATCGTCTAAAATATCGGGAATAGTTCTTCGTATATAGCCACTCTCATCAACACTACCTACCAAAAATTCGGCAATCTCACGTTCTTCTTCGTCAAACCTATAGGTATTTAATTGATTCACCAGGTGTTGATGAAATGTAGTGCCTGATGCGTAAGGCACACTCTTGTCTTCATCATCGGCACTGTAATTATTAGAACTTAATCGGTAGCTGGGGATCTCATCATCGCTTAAATACTCGTCGACATTAATTTCGGTTTCGATTTTTTCATTCCCGTAGTCATCCTCTGTGCTATTTTCGTTGCTAAAGGTATCTTCATAATCATCAGCTTTTTCTTTACCACTATCTAACGCCGGATTTTCTTCCATCTCTTGCTTCAAACGTTGCTCAAATGCCTGTGTAGGAAGTTGAATCAACTTCATGAGTTGAATTTGTTGCGGTGATAGCTTTTGAGAAAGCTTAAAATTTAATTGTTGCTTTAGCATAAAAAGTTGATATTCTTCTTCTCACAAAAATAAACAAAAAACACTGGTTTTATAAAAGTATTACGGGGTTAGTTTATACAATAACCATGTAGACTTGAGAATGAGGTATTTCGATCTAGTATTCTTTGTATAAATTATCCTGGTATGTAATTGCTATAGTGTTATTGCTGTTTTTTTTCATGTATTTTAACCACAAGGATTAAGTACTTGTATGTCACGTATTAAATTTATATTTTTACACGTAAAAATACAATGGATAAAAAATTAACGTTAAGCCTGAATCAAAGTATTATAGAAAATGCTAAGATTTATGCCAAATCGAATAATACCAGTTTATCAAAACTGATTGAATCCTATTTGGCGACTCTCACAAAAGAAACAAAGAAAAAGTCTGAAATCACACCCTTAGTAAAAAGTTTAAGTGGCGTTATAGAGCTACCTTCAGACTTTGATGAAAAAGAAGCCTATTACGGATATCTAATGGATAAGTATAAATGAATAGGATTTTAGTAGACACCAATATTGTTATTGACCTTTTAGCAAAGCGAGCTAATTTTTATGCAGAAGCAGCAGAACTTTTTTCACTTTCTGATAAGAATAAAATTAAATTGTCTATTTCCTCATTGACTTTCGCCAACACAAACTATATTCTATCTAAGCTAAAATCGGCAAGGGAAGCTAGGGAGATCTTAAGGAAATTCAGGGTTTTAGTTGAAATAGTAACTTTAGATGATAAAATAATTGATCTCGCGCTAGGCAACGACGAGTTTTCTGATTTTGAGGACGGGCTTCAGTATTATTCTGCATTAGAAAACAGTGTGAATTTAATCTTGACCCGGAACAAAAAAGATTTTAAAAATTCTAAAGTACCAGTATTAACAGCTAAAGAATACCTGTCGACGCTATAACATGCCAGTGCGCGTTCAGAATTTTAGGTTTGTAGTGTACGAGCGCGGTAGTGCATGAGGTTTAACCCGCTTTATGCATTAGAAAATCTATTACGGCTTTAAACTGCTGCAAAACCAAGCACTACGTTGTATTTTTAAGTTTCACCGTAGCGATGCTATGCTGAAACTTAGAAAACACTTAGTTTTATGGCATTTTCAACCCTCATAACGAAATTCTAATGCATAAACCGGGTTTAAAGTATTTTACGGAGTAAAGATTTTGCTTTTAATGGCATAAATAACCAATCCGGTTCTGTTTTTAAGTTGCAGTTTTTCAAAAACAGCATCTCTATACCCTTCAATAGTTTTTGGGCTTAGGCACATTTCATTAGCAATTTCTTTATAGGTCTTTTCAGTACACGCATGTTTGATAAATTCTACTTCTCGCTCTTTAAGTAACACTTTTTTCTCTTCTTTTGGGTGAAGAGAGCCTAACAAAAGATTGGTTACATCTTTGGTATGATAAAATCCCGTTTCTTGTACTTGTATTAATGCACTTTCGAGAATGGTTTTTTCAGTATCTTTAAGTAAATATCCTTTAGCACCTGCTCGCAACATTTTTAAGATCGTACTTTCATCTTCTTCTACAGATAGCGCAAGTACCTTAACCTGTGGATATTCTTTTTTAAGGGCAGCCGTAGTTTCAATTCCATTCATAATGGGCATATTGATATCCATAAGTACGATATCAGGAATATTCTTCGGATCTTTAAAACGAGTGAGTAACTCTTTACCATTTTTACAGATATACAATATTTTGAATTTATCAAATCCATTAACCAATCCAGATAATGCCTGCGACAGTAAAATGTGATCTTCTACAATGACTACTGAATATTTCATACGTTTAAATTTTCGTAATTACTAGCTTATAATTTAAGCATAAAACTTGCCTTACCGGCGATTAGGTTATGTATATAACTGCATACGAGTTCAGGTTTACAAAGTTAGTTAACTTCGTTAGGTGTTGCATTCATATTTTCTTTTTTATAAAAGTAGGTGAGGTGCATTTCGGTTCCTTTACAGTGAGTAGAAGTAATTGATACTTCTGCACCTATTAATTTACATCTGTTTTGAATATTACCGAGCCCAATGCCTCGATGTATATCGGTATCATCACTATTGAAACCAATACCGTCGTCTTTTGCATGTATTCTTAGCTTTTCTTTATCATACAATACATCAACGCAAAGGTTTGAAGCTTTAGAATGCTTAATGGTATTGGTAAAAAATTCCTGTAATATTCTAAAGATGATAATTTCAATTTTATCATCGAGTGCATAGATTTCGTGATTACTGCTTATTGAGGCATTTATAAACTGCATTCTGTTAAATCGTTCGATCTCCAAAGTAATGGCCTCGGTAAGGCTTAGGCTTTTAATCGCATCTGGGTTAATTAACTTTGATAGCGATCGCAGCTCTATAAGGCTTTTGGTGATGGTATGAGTTACTTCTTGCAGTTTTTCGGGATCATCCTGTGCCATACTCACCTGTATTTTGGCTAGGGTAAGCAGCTGACCAATATTATCATGCAGCTCCCAACTGATATTGCGCAACGTTTCTTCTCTAATCTCGATCTGTGTTTCGGCAATTGCGGTTTCGAACTTTTTTTGAGCTTCTTGTTGCTGCATCAGCAAGGTATTTTTTCTTTTTAGAAATATGAGAAAAAGAAAAATGATAATAGCAATGAGCATGATTAATATGCAGCTTGCGATCAGTATAACTGTTTCTTGTCGCTCCATATAAAACCTATAATGTAACAAATGTTTGAAACTATAATCAATATAAATAAGATAGAGAATAATGGACTATGTTTACGAATGACATCTGCATAATAATTTAATGTAATTCTAAATGGTATAATACCAACATAAAACAGGAGCAGTCCAGTACTTATCCAAAATAATAGATTTTTTTTAACATGTAGTACCTTTTCAGTTCCTAAAATTTCTAAAAAATAAAATATAATAGAAATAATTAGCAACCCAGATGCTACAATAAATGGTAAAGTTTGCGATTCTTTAATATAATTTTCGAAAAAACTATTTCCAGAAAAAATTATAAAATAAAAGATGTTAAAATACTTTATAGCTTTTTTCCTGGCCGCATGCTTAATTGTTTTCCGATATAAATTAAATAAATATGGGAAGCTTATCAGATAAAAAATATTAAAGATCCATGCATTGTGTTTTACTTCGAAGTATTCTCTAATTATATAAGCGGAATATTCACACATTACTATAAGCCATAAATAAAACAAGAAGTTTTTTAATAAGGAATCCTTGTACTTACCGTAAAAAATAGTTGCAATTATTGCTGTTAAGAGTTCTATAAAAAGTGTAGAGAAATCTCTTAAGAATAATATGAACTCATCAATATGCATAATGAAAACTGTTTTATTCTATATCTGAGGGTGGTGGACTAATTTGTCCTGAATTACGAGCCTGTGATTGAGCTTCATACAACATCATTGGATTAACAGATAGTATAGAAAGTATGGAAGCCTCTTGCTGGATATCTG
Organism: Aquimarina sp. U1-2; assembly: GCF_017897595.1. Taxonomy (GTDB): domain Bacteria; phylum Bacteroidota; class Bacteroidia; order Flavobacteriales; family Flavobacteriaceae; genus Aquimarina. The sequence continues at coordinate 202,539 of NZ_JAGKIK010000006.1, read as the reverse complement.
TTTGATTTAATTTTAAATGCCCTATTTCTTTATCGTTAATACTGTCCAGAACACTGCTTAAAGGCACTGCCTTAGTCGAGTCATTAGACCGTAAGATGGCATATGATAAATCCCCGCGTTTTTTTCCTGTTTTAAATTTTGTAGTAGGATTAAAAAAGAGGGTTTGTCTATAGTTTTTATTTTTTTGTTTTACATCTTTATATTGGCCAAAATAAAATCGTAACTGTGAAATTTCAATTTTAGCCTCCTTGGCGTTATCCTGAATGAAATTTAGATAATCGATAAATTCTTGATAGTCAAATGAAACAGCTCTTGACGCTATAAATGTAGAATCCCCGGTTGTTCTTCGCGTATAGCGTTGTATGGTCTCGTCTAGTTCGTCAAAATTATGATAAAATTCCAGGATTTCATCAAAGGTTAATGTTTCAACAGGTGCTCCACTAGGTGGAAAAGGATTGATGCTGGGTGCTGGCTTTCCGATAATTAAGAAAGTCGCCACAGCACCTACAAAGGCAATACCAATGTACTCTAATGGATATCTTTTAATACGGTCAAAAAAATTAGTTTTTTGTTCATCTTCGTTAAATTCGTTTTCCATGATATAGATAGTTTAGCTATTAGTGATGTTTTGGCTTTTGCCAGATGTATTGTGATTAATTCTTTTTAAAAATACTATTATTCTCTAGTTCTAAACAAATGAACCAATACTTTGTAAAAGAATGAATAAGGTAATCCCTTGTATAATAGGAGGTTTTAAAAGAATTACATACTATAAGACCAGTATAGCATCACTAAAAAAAGGGGTAAACACCCCTATGCAAAGTAGGGAGATAGCTATTGTTTCTATAAATTTTTTCTGATTAAAAACTCCCTATGATTTGTAAACCATAGGGAGTTTTTAGATTTCAAATTTGATTCCTTAGTTGTTGGGCTCTGTAAAGTAAACCTTTAGTAATTTTACTAAGAGCCAAATAGGCGTACTATCTTCAATCTCTTATTTTTCTTAAGTAGTGCTATTTTCGATTGGTAATAGTTGTAGTATTCTCGAATTGCTTTATAAACTGCTCACATCCATCCCTTTTCCTGCGCTCTATCTCGCCTGTCGCTACTGCGCCATCGTCTTCAAAAGGAAGGGGGCAAAAAAGTCTCCCTTTGAAGGGAGATTTAGAAGGATGTATTGCAATTTCTCATTTGAGATTTAATTTTTATTTTGTTTTTGTAGAACATCCATCCCCAACCCTTCCTTCAAAGGAAGGGAGCTAAAAAAGTCCCTCTTTGAAGAGGGATTTAGGGAGATATTTTTCCAAAACTCGTTATACAATTTCTGATTTTCAAAAAAATAAACCTAAAATAGCCTTCTTCCCGATGTTCAGAACGTCGAATATGTTGTTATTTATAGCTTTTGAGATCAAGACTAGTAGGATAATAATTATAGGAAAAATAATAAAATATCAGGATAGTGAGATAAAGACAAGGGGTATGTAATTATATTCTCTTTTGTTTCGTGTAGCAAAATCAGATTTTCAAAGTAAATGTTCCATTTTAATATTGCTGCGCTTGTAAAGAGGGTCTTTTTCCATAGGGATTTCCTTAAAGCCATATTTTCTATAGATGTATATTGCATTTTCGAGAATCCTGTTCGAATACAGGATGAGTTTATGCCACCCTTGTTCGGTAGAAAATTGAATACAAAACTGTAACAACTGTTGTCCTATTTTGTGGCCTTGGTACTTCGGTGATACGGCCATTTTTCCCAATTCATATATGGTATCGGTAACAGGAATTAAAGCAAAAGTACCCACGATGTCTTCATTAATTTTGGCAAAGAAAATATATCCTCCTTGGTCAACGACGGTCTCTTTGCATTGCTCAAGTAAGATTTTATCTACGGGCTCTACCACAAAAAATTTTTCTAACCAGGTTATATTAAGCTGTGCAAAATCATTCGCATATTTAGGTTCAAAAGGAATAATCTCTATAGGCTTGTGTTGCGATAGTTGTAATGCTTTATTCATGTTTGAGTGTGTAATTTAAAGTTGAAACGAATTATATATAAACTATATGTTTTGATTATATTTTTCGAGTATACGTGTACTCAACGATTTATGTGCAAGCTGATTTTCGAGATAAGTCAAATGGCGCGTCAGGCTTGTAGCACTGGCTTCGGTGAGCCATTTTACCTGTTCGTCGATAACTTTCCAAAGAGGAAGTAATTGCTGAAGTAATTTTTTTCCTTTCGGAGTAAGTTTGAATATTTTTTTCCGCTTATCCACAGTGTCTACAGTATACGTAACCAGCTTTCTATCTGATAACTTTTTTAATGATTGTGTAATGGCGGGTTGCGTATAACGCAGTGCTTCCTGAATATCGGTAGTTGTCGCATACCCTTGATCTATAACTACCTTGAATATCGGAAACAGATAGGGATCAAAATCTATTTGATGGGCATCATATACAATCTGGATTTCTTTCATCATTAGATCACTAAGTCTTTTAAACCTTGAACCTAATCCTAATTCACCATATTCCTGTAATTTATCTTGCATAAGTATTTATATAAGTACCTATGTAAAAATAATAATTTAATTTTAATGTAAGGGGTATTTTAACTTTTGAAGTATTTGTAATCCCTTAGTCGCCAAGTAAGATGAGAAAATTTATGTTTTCTCGCTTTGTTAACAATTATGAAAATTGTATTCCTGCTATACTTTTAGTTATTATCTTTATTGATACTGTTAAAAGGCACATTACCCCCGAGGGCAGCTTTGAAATTGAAAATTTATTTTCAACCAGTGTTCTGTGAGCTTGTTCCGAAATAGTTCACTAGACTCGAAATACCATATTATGTAATAGGACGACATAACTTCTGTAGCAATGCAATTTATAGGAGTACAACATAGTTAAATAGATATTAATTATTATAAAATAAATAACTATAGTTAATAATTATTGTACTTTCGAAATAATTAAAAAATACAAATCTTTTAAATTTTCGGTATGGATAGAGATAATCGCACAGAATCATCACCAAAAGGTAACGTATGGGATATTAATGATAGCATGGCTTCATGTCCTTTTTTAAACGGATCGCACAAACAAAGTGCGGGTGGGGGTACATCAAATAGAGACTGGTGGCCCAATCAGCTTAAATTGAATATTTTGAGACAGCATTCAGCACTATCAGACCCTATGGATGCAGATTTTAACTACGCTTCAGCATTTAAAAGTCTTGATCTTGAGGCTGTAAAAACAGATCTTCATGAATTAATGACCGATTCTCAAGATTGGTGGCCGGCAGATTATGGTCACTATGGCCCATTTTTTATTCGAATGGCTTGGCATAGTGCGGGTACCTATCGTATTGCCGATGGTCGAGGGGGCTCTGGCTCAGGAAGTCAACGTTTTGCACCGCTAAACAGCTGGCCCGATAACGGTAATCTCGATAAGGCTAGATTGCTTTTGTGGCCTATTAAGCAGAAGTACGGCAAGAAAATTTCATGGGCAGATCTAATGATTCTTGCAGGAAATATAGCTTTAGAATCCATGGGTTTTAAAACCTTTGGTTTTGCAGGTGGGCGTGAAGATATCTGGGAACCTGAAGAAGATATTTATTGGGGGTCTGAAACCGAATGGTTAGGAGACAAACGATACGAAGGAGACAGAGAGCTTGAAAATCCCTTAGGCGCAGTGCAAATGGGATTGATATATGTCAATCCGGAAGGACCTAATGGAAACCCTGATCCGGTAGCATCGGCCAGAGATATACGAGAAACTTTTGGTAGAATGGCGATGAACGATTATGAAACTGTTGCGCTAGTGGCTGGTGGTCATACATTCGGAAAAGCACATGGCGCAGCAGACCCCAATCAATATGTAGGAAGAGAACCAGCCGGTGCGAGTATTGAAGAACAAGGATTAGGTTGGAAAAATACGTTCGAAAGTGGTTTTGGAGACCATACGATTACCAGTGGTATAGAAGGAGCCTGGACTACAAAACCTACGCAATGGAACAACGAATATTTTGATGTATTGTTTGGCTATGAATGGGAACTCACCAAAAGTCCTGCGGGAGCACACCAGTGGAAACCTACAGCGGCATCAAAAGCAAAAATGGCTCCAAGGGCACATGATTCTTCAAAAACTCAAGATTTAATGATGACTACTGCAGATATGGGGCTCAAAATGGATCCAAACTACGAGAAGATTGCCCGACATTTTCATCAAAACCCAGATGAGTTTGCAGATGCTTTTGCCAGAGCCTGGTATAAACTTACCCATCGTGATATGGGTCCGGTTTCTCGTTATCTAGGACCAGACGTACCACAAGAAGAGTTAATTTGGCAAGACCCAATTCCGGAAGTAAATCATGAGCTGGTAAACGATCAAGATATTGAGCATTTAAAAGGCAATATACTTGCTTCAGAATTATCTATTTCTGAACTGGTAATGACTGCTTGGGCTTCGGCATCGACATATCGCGATTCGGATAAACGAGGAGGAGCCAATGGAGCCCGTATTCGTCTCGAGCCTCAGAAGAGTTGGGAAATCAATACCCCTGATCAGCTTTCAAAAGTGATAGGGCTTCTCGAAAATATTCAACAAGATTTTAATAACAATACATCCGGAACTAAAAAAATCTCATTAGCAGATGTCATCGTATTGGGTGGATGCGCTGCTATCGAACAGGCTGCGAAAAATGCTGGATATCATGTTACAGTACCTTTTACTGCCGGAAGAACCGATGCGTCTCAACAACAAACAGATGTAGAATCATTTGCCGTGCTTGAACCCAAGGCTGATGGTTTTCGTAATTACGTAAAAGGTGATTATGATATTTCTGCCGAGGAGATGCTTATAGACAAAGCACAATTATTAACACTTACTGCGCCAGAAATGACGGTTCTAATAGGGGGTATGCGAGTTCTGGGTACTAATGCCGATCATTCTCAACACGGAGTGTTTACAAATCGAAAAGCATCACTTACTAATGATTTCTTTGTGAATTTACTAGATTTGAGTACCACCTGGAGAGCAGCTTCTGAGTCTGATACGATATTCGAAGGTCGTAATCGCACAACAGGTGAGCTTGTATGGACGGGTACTAGGGTAGATCTCATATTTGGATCAAATTCTGAATTGCGAGCGCTGGCAGAAGTATATGCCAGTCAAGATGCAGAAGAAAAGTTTGTAAGGCACTTTATAAAAGCCTGGTCTAAAGTTATGAATCTCGATCGCTTCGAAGTGTAGTAGTTTTGTACAATAGTAAAAGTATTCATAGGGTGATTTCATTAAAAATCACCCTTTAATTGGATCCGGTTTATGTATTAGAATTTCGTTATGAGGTTTGAAAATGCCACGACAAAGCATTGCTTTGGGCGAGATTTAGCGTTGAAAGTATTTTCTAAGTTTCAGCATAGCACCGCTATGGTGACACTTAAAAATGCAACGTAGTGCTTGGTTTTGCAGTAGTTTCAAGCCGTAATAGATTTTCTAATACATAAAGCGGATTAAATAGTATGCAATAGGCTAAATTAAGATAAGTATATAATACATTCACAAAAATAAAACACACTTATGAATTCTATTTTCGACGCCATCAGATCTGGTAACATCGATAACGTAAAAAGTATATTACAACATAACCCAGAGCTTGTTCACCACAAAGATGAAAGGGGTTTTAGCCTATTAGTATTAGCAACATATTACGGTTTTGAAGACATTACCAAATGCATTTTGAGTTACCATCCTGATGTGAATGCAAAAGATAGCTCTGGTAATACAGCGCTTATGGGAGTTAGTTTTAAGGGTAATTATGCTATTGCAAAGTTGCTCTTACAAGCAGGAGCAAACGTAAACGAAACAAATTTTAATAATGCCACAGCATTAATTTATGCAGCTACATTTGCACATAAAGATATTATTATGTTATTACTTGAACACGGAGCAGATATTTCTGCAAAGGATAGTACAGGGCGTACTGCAGATACGCATGCCAAAAACCAAGGGTTAGAAATTCCAGAATTAGCTAACCTTTCTTTGTGAATCTGCCAGAAAACATAGTAGCTATTAAATCTGTCACGATCAGATCGATTGCCATTAATAGGCGATTATTGATATCTTCTTCTGAAGTTCAAACTTTTGAATCCTTTTTAAAAGATACCATTAAAGATGAGGTTTTAGTGGTAAATACCAATATCGGAATTGAAGTGTACTACCATTCTAGTAATGATTATGGTAATTTTATAAAAGAAAGTGTTTTATTATATACTTTAAAACGAGTTGATCCCGCCAAATTAAAATTTAGAAATAATAACAACAGATCAAAAGTTTATCAAAGTTTTTATGAAGCATTATTAACGTTTGCAAAATATCCACAGCTTTTTTTGGCATACACTAAGAAATTTATTCATATTAAAAACAAACATAGCGCGAGCACGTATATTATACCTGTTCTCACCAGCTTTTTTGAAGAAGTGCTTAGGATATTAGAAGACACAGATAATCTACCACATTCAGAAAAAATCAAAAGCGCTAACGATAAATTACATAGAACGCGTCTTGATAAGTCATTGATCAAAAGTTTAATTTCTGAGATTTTATTAAAGAGTCGTTATAATTAAAATATTTTTTTTCCAGTATAAACTTCTGTAAAAGTAGATTTTACTCGTTTAGAGATTAAAAAATAGGGTACCCAAATTGCCATAGATATAAAAGATCTTCCTATTTCTTGATATAGCTGCATTTTTTCAACTTCAGAGTACATAGCCTTATTTAAAATAAGAGCCAAAATTGTATCCGTTAAGATGAAAATGAAAGTAGCAACATAAAAAATAATAAAAAGTCTAGGTAAAATAGTTCTTCGAAAATAGAATAACACTATTATTAAAATGGAAAATACTAAAAATGCTGAGTTATATATAATCTCTACAATTATCAATAATGAATTGAATAACTCATTAAAGCTGCTATGATCTTTGATAATATACATCCAAGTCGAAGTACTAAAAAAGTTATCGAACTCTCTGTAAAGTTCTAAAATTGTACGAATTGGAGTTATTGTAATACCTATTGCGACAAGAATAAGCCAGCCTCCGATTTTTTGACTTTCATTTTTGGAATTTTGCCCTTGTATATTATAAGAGGTGAAGATTCTGATCGCAAAAAAAACAAATATACCAAGAGAAACAATAGCCAATAGTATTAAAATCCAGCTAGTGGTATTATTCTCTGCGACAGCATTAGTATTGTAGGTTAAAATATAGGAAAGATTTTTTCGTATTTTTTCGTGGTTAGCTATAAAGTTTGATGTAGTTTCAGGATATATATAATTTTTAAATGTTTTGTATGTATGATTTAGATTTATTTTTCTATATAAGTATTCTACATTATAAGTATACCTAAAATTTTCATCTTCTATTACTGATCTTTCTGGTGTCACATTCCAATCCTCGGGCAAATTAATAACAATTTTATGTTCTAAATCTACTGGATATCTTATATAATATGGCATAGTTCTTTCTGGTGACTTATCCACATTAATATGAGATTCTAAGTTTAAAGGATAAAATTCACTATAAAGTACATGCTCGTCTTCTTGTGACTTTATCCATAGAGAATCAATAAAATAAGCTTCTTTAACGGTTATTTCATTTTTATTAGATCTATGATCTATAAACTCAATTTTAGAAAATTCTCGAATACTTGGATAAAGCGCACTATAAAAGTTTAAATATTCTTTCGAAATTTTATTTCTATCACGTTTTGCAAAAAACTCTCTTTGTTCATCTGCGCTTGCTCCAGAATATTTAGTCGTAATATAAACGTAAGCCGTGCCGCCAATTTTATCAATGTCGTATTCTTCTAGTATTTTAACATTATTATTAGCAGAGAAATTTATTTTTGTTAGATCTTGCGCTCCCTCTTCGAGTAAAAGACCTACTTTATAATCAGGGGTGTATAGATTTTCAATAGTTCCTCCTTGATTACTAATTGTAGGGTCAATGTAGTACGTAATTTCGTTTTTTACTACTTGCACTATACAATGATTAAAAATATTAGGAGAAGGTAGCTCTTCAGGTATATTCTTGCCGTTATACGAATGAACTAAGATAGGGTTTGCTTCAATTCCGAACATTTTTAAGGTCTCGGCTAATAAAAATGATTTCGATTTACAGTCCCCATACCTTTGATCGAAAACTTGATTTGGGCATGTTGGTATGTGCGAATTAAAACCGCCTTCAAATCCAAGATATCTGATATCATCCTGAACAAAAATTCTTATTTTTTCTAATATCGAGTCCTTTGGAACATTTTCAAACAGTTTTTCTACTTTTCTTTTTAATAGCTTTTTATTCTTTTGGTTAATTCTATAATGCTTATTATATTGATTAATAACTTTTTTCCAAGTATCATATTCTGATATGGAAACGTTTGGTATAGGATCATACCAAGAGGGCGTATTTTTATCATAAATTATAGATTCTAAATTAGTAAGTTTCCATTGATATGTAATTATATTTCCATCTTTTCTAACATTAGCTTCAGGCGAACTATTAAAATATTTAAAGTTTAACTTCCTGTCTTTGTTTATGTGCAATTTGTGATGTAATAAGCCCACGGGAATTACATGTTGAAAGTAAATTTTACCATGATATTTATTCTCATATACTGGATTAGAACCTATGATTGTATAAGAATAATCAATAATATCCCCTTTTCTTACATCGGTGAGGTTTATGAAAGCTGTAATCGTACCGTCATACAGAAATCTTTCCATATTACTTTCCCTCTGGACAGTTTTGATATCTTTTTTGTCCAACTTATTTATTAAGTTTCTGTTTCTAATGACATCGATTCTATGAAATATTAGCTTCTGGTAAGATGGGTCAAAATCTACATTTAAATCCGAAATTTGCTGAATACCTTCATTATTCAATATCTCGACAGTATAATGCGAGAAAAAACTTTGATTATCTATATTGGTCTGAAAATCTATTAGATGGTAGTAATATCCAGAGTTACCATAACTTGATTGAGAAATATTAGTATTAAGATTTTCTACGGATTCTATCCAATTAGGTGTCGGGGCAATAACAATGTCTTTCTTTTGCCCTAGAATGTTTAAATATGTTATTGTCATCAAGGAAAGAAGTACAAATCTTTTCATAAAAATTGATTTTTATACCTCTTGAAAGAAAGTTGGGGCTCTTTCAAAAGAAAATGTATATTTAAAATTTAAAACTCTGCATTTAACGGAGTTCTAGGATAAGGGATAACGTCGCGAATATTACTCATTCCGGTAACAAATAGTACCAAACGCTCAAAACCGAGTCCGAAACCACTATGTGTACAGGTTCCAAAACGACGTGTATCCAAATACCACCATAATTCTTCTTCAGGAATGTTGAGATCTGCCATTTTTTCTTTTAAAACATCTAAACGCTCTTCTCGCTGTGAACCTCCAACAATTTCGCCTATTCCCGGGAAAAGAATATCCATGGCTCTTACTGTTTTACCATCTTCGTTTAACCGCATATAAAACGATTTGATGTCTGCAGGATAATCAAATAGAATTACAGGGCATTTAAAATGTTTTTCAACTAAAAACCGTTCATGTTCACTTTGCAGATCAGCTCCCCAACCTTCAATAAGAAATTTAAATTTTTTCTTTTTATTAGGTTTAGAATTCTTCAAAATGTCGATAGCCTCGGTATAACTTACTCTCTTAAAATTATTTTCAAGTATGAATTTTAACTTGTCTCTTAAAAGCATTTCTGCTCGCTCTGCTTGTGGCTTCTGTTTATCTTCTTGCACCAAGCGATTTTCTAAAAATGCTAAGTCATCCTGGCAATGTTCCAGAATATATTGAATCACATATTTAATAAAATCTTCAGCCAGATCCATATTTCCATCAAGATCACAAAAAGCCATTTCGGGTTCAACCATCCAAAATTCTGCCAAATGACGAGATGTATTCGAATTCTCTGCTCTAAACGTGGGGCCAAAAGTATATACTTGCCCTAATCCCATAGCATAGGTCTCTGCCTCTAATTGACCCGACACGGTAAGATTGGTTTCGCTGCCAAAAAAATCCTCTTTGTAGTCTACTGCCCCATCTTTTAAGGGAACGTGATTTAGATCTAGATTTGTTACTTTGAAAGCTTCTCCTGCACCTTCAGCATCACTTTTGGTAATAATAGGAGTATGTACATGGTAAAAGTCATTTTTTTGAAAATATTCATGTATAGCGAATGATAATTTTGATCGTACCCGCATAATAGCACCAAAGGTATTTGTACGTACTCTTAAATGCGCCTGTTCTCTTAACTTTTCTAAAGTATGCCTTTTGGGAGATAGAATCGTTAATTTTAGTTCTTCAGGATCAGCATCCCCTTCGATATAAACCTGAGTAACTTGTATCTCTACCCGTTGCCCCTTACCCTGACTTTCTACCAATGTACCGATAACCGCTATTGCAGCTCCAATATTGATTCTGTTTTTTATAGATTCATCAATAGTATCATCATCTAATACACATTGAATATTATTGATAGTAGATCCATCGTTGACCGCGATAAAACGATCATTTCGAAAAGATCGAACCCATCCTTTTACAGTTACAGGTTGTAATAGTTGATCACTTTGCAGTACTTCTACTATTTTAGAATGCTTCATTATATACTGTGTTTTGCAATAGCTTTATTGGCATTGCCAAAGGGTCTAATACTCCCTCTGGGACCTGCCTCAAAATTATAATTCAGTTTCTTACAACTACCTCGCAGGCTTATCCCGAGTTAGTTTATGACTTGAATTCAATAAAAATCCAACTCTTAAAAATTTGAAGCTGTAAAGATAATTTTTTAATCTGATTGAAACATACTTTGGCGAATTCAAAATTTAAATATTCAAGCTTTATCTGATAATTATAGTTTAGACTCGTTTTGTGCGTCAGAAAATGGATTACATCTTGAAATTTGACGTTTTTTGAAAATATGATTCTATGCGAAAAACCGTAAAATGAAGTATTAGAATAGCAAAACATCAAATTTTTTAAGGTTTTTGATGTAAAATATATGTTTCTGATCGAATACTTTTTTAATGTAATTAGTTGACTATCATTATTTTAAATAGTTATAACGCCTACGTTGATATATTAAAATGTGTTAAATTCTGACTATAATTAAAAAAAGGGGATTTTTCCCCCCTAACAGCTATTTCATAATATAAAAAGGGATAGTATCTTGCTTTTGCAATTATAACGATTGTGTTTACGTTAAGTTTAGTTCGATAGGTTTTGGGGTAATCTATCTTACATAAGTCCCGTTAGAATGTTAACGGGGCTTTTATTTTATATTCATCATTTTGATAATACTCGATACTTAAGATTTAAATAAGCCTAGGTTTATCTCTAAACAAAATTAGTTTTCAACTAATGCGTTACGGGCTTGCTCTCAGGCAATTTACTTTTCAGAATTTTCTATTTCTTCTTCATTAGGAATAATCTTAAGCGTAGGCTCTTTTAGCGTTTTTTTATTAGCAATGCTGCGTTCTAACGAAAGTAATAAAGAGGGGAGTAGTAATAGATTAGCAAGCATAGCGAACAGCAAAGTTGTTGATACCAAACCACCTAAAGCTTTTGTGCCTCCGAAACTAGAAATCATAAATACTGAAAAACCAAAAAATAGAACTGTTGATGTATAAAACATGCTCACCCCAGTCTCACGCAAAGAGGAAAGCACCGATTTTTTGATTCGCCAGTGATTTGATTTTAGCTCTTGCCGGTACTTTGCAAGGAAATGTATGGTATCATCTACAGAGATTCCAAAAGCAATACTAAATACCAATATTGTAGAGGGTTTTATAGGTACGCCAAGATATCCCATAAGGCCGGCGGTCATCAATAGAGGTAATAAATTTGGAATTAATGAAATCACTATCATTTTCCACGACCTGAACATCCAGGCCATAAATAATGCGATTAAAAGTACAGCAAGACCGAGAGACAGGGTTAGATTCCAAACTAGATATTTTGTGCCTTTTTGAAAAATAAGCGCTTTTCCTGTAAAGGAAACATCATATCGATCTTTGGGGAAAATTTTTTCTAATTTAGGTGCAAGTGCAGCTTCGATACGATCCATCTCATCGGTACCTACATCTTTCATAAATGTGGTGATTCTGGCATATTGATCTGTAGAATCTACATAGCTTTGCATAACACCATCTTGCGATTCAAAATTTTTGATATAGGGTAATATAAAATTTCGCTCCTGACTCGTCGGGATTTGATAATATTTAGGATTTCCATTGTAAAATGCTTGCTTCGAATATTTTACAAGGCTAACGATAGAGATGGGTTTTGATAATTCGGGTGTTTCTTCAAGTAATTCCTGAAGTTGTTCCATACGTTTAAGTGTAGCTAGTTTCAATACCCCTTGTTTTCGCTTGGTATCTATAAAAATTTCTAAGGGCATTATGCCATCAAATTCTTTTTCGAAAAAAACAATGTCTTTATAGAAATCAGCTGTTTTGGGCATATCTTCCAGTAAACTACCTGAAACCTTGATGGTATAGATCCCAATAATGCTAACAATTAATATAATTACTGAAGAAAAATATATGGTAACTCGCCTGGTTTTTACCATATTTTCCATCCAGTTTACTAATTTTTCCATCCAGGCCTTACCCAAATGTTCCAGATGCCTTTCTTTTGGTTGTGGCATGTAGCTATAAATAATAGTAATCACCAAAAGACAAAGTATAAAAAGAGCGATGATATTTAATGAAGCTACAATGCCAAACTCTTTTAAAAGTTTACTTTCTGTTAAGGCAAAGGTTGCAAATCCTGATGCTGTAGTGACATTAGTCATTAAGGTTGCATTGCCGACTTTGGTAATAACCCGTTGTAGTGATTTGGCTTTGTTCCCATGTTTTTTAATTTCTTGTTGATATTTGTTAATCAGGAAAATACAATTAGGTATACCAATAACAATGACCAAGGGAGGAATAATCGCCGTTAGTACCGTGATTTCATACTCCAAAAGTCCCAAGAGCCCAAAAGCCCACATGACCCCGATAATAACAGCCGTCATCGAGATAAAAGTAGCACGTACCGATCTAAAAAATAAAAAAAATATTAGTGATGTCACTAATAAGGCAGCCAGAATAAAAATAGAAATCTCATCCATGATATTTTGAGAATTCAACGTTCTGATATATGGCATTCCAGAAACTTTTACATCGAGATCATTCTCAATTTCGAATGCTTCTACAGCAGGCTGTAAAACATCTTGGATAAACGTTTTTCGTAATTTGGTGTTTACAATATCCTTTTTTAAGTACAAAGCACTTTGTATGGTATGGGATTTTTTGCTGTATACTAATCCTTCGTAAAATGGTAGATTATTAAAAAGTTCATTTTCATATCGCGCAACTTCAGCTTTAGAATAGCTGGTGTCTTTTATAAAAGGTACAAGTTCGAACCTGGCAGGATTGTCTTTTTTTTCGAGGGTTTTTAGATCGGCGAGCGAGATCACCAAATCTATTTCTTTATATTTTTTAAGCGAATTATTGAAATCATTCCATGCGCTGAACTTTTCGGGTGTAAAAAGCGAGCTATCTTTGACAGCCATTACGATTAAATTCCCTTCTTCACCAAACTTGTCTAAAAATTTTTGATATTGAATATTTATTTCGTGATCATCTGGAAGCAGATTAGCTTCAGAGTGAGAAAACTTCATATTTTTCCATTGAAAGGCCAGATAAATGGTAACCCCTATGATGGTTAAGAATATGATCGCCCTATTACGAAGTATGATACCGGCCAGAGCATTCCAAAATCCAAAAGTGAATAATTTTGTCATTCCTTTACTCAATAATCGAGATGTGTTGCCTTTTAAGCTTGTCCCGATATTAAAGTTGTTAATCAACTAATGCCTCGAGGTATTACCATGAAGCCGTTTATATTCCTGTTGCAAATGTAACGATTTGAAGAAAGACTAACGCTTAATTTACATAATAAAAACATATTAATCACAGGTCTTTACAGTTTTAAATAAAATGTAAATTTAAAAGAGAGATTATCTGCAAAGGTAGAGAGGTGATAGGCCCCATATCTATAGGCAAAGCTTAATCCGAAACCTGCAAATAGTTTGTTAATTTCAATACCTGATTCTTGATACAACTGTTGTAGAGAATTAAAAGTCACCCCTTGATGATTTTCAACATTTTCTATATCACCAACTGCATATCGCGAAATGAATACCAATTCTGGTTTGAGCCAATGGGCTATCTGTACTGGGGGTATAGCATGTTTTATTTGAAGAGTAGCAAGCTTATCACTAAAAAATTCACCAAAAAACATAGTTTCAAAAGTACGGCGACCTGCTACTGAAAATCGCTGCAAGACGGTTTCTTTGGTTGGGGCGTTAGGATATGCATGGTATAAATGAGTTAATGGTACATCACCTATCGCCAGGTCGGCTTCAAAAAGAAGGCTTGTTTTTGACAGGTTGATGCGATTAATAACATATTCGGCCTTGATACCCAATTTATTATAATTAAAATTGCTATCAAATATTCCTTTCAAACCACGAGTGTATTGTGCTGTTACTTTGGGATATCCTTCTTGAATTTCTTGTATGCCCTTTGGGGTTTTTAAAAACTTGCTAAACGGACTCCATCGCAGAGCTAGTGTAGCTTCAGCTATTTTATAGGCAGAAAATGCGTTCCCTTCATTTAAAAATCTATAGCTACTCGTTTGGTTAATATTACTTACCGATAGTTCGGTTTCTGATAAAAGTTTCGGAAAAATCTGATGTTGCAGCCCGGTTCTCCACGTTCGATGTTTATAATAAAAATCAATATTCACCAAACGCGGTTCAAACAGGGAGTACACTCTTCTATCTGTTAGATATTGAAAGCTACCTACTTCACTTATATCATCGGTATAGTTAATATTAAGCCAGGAGTTCGATTTTTTTCTTAAAAGAATACCGCCCCCTAGTCCAAATTTTGATCTTGAGTCTCTAAAACCATAGGCTAGATACCCCTCTAACCTCAATCTTCTAGAAAAATTAGTGTTCGTCATTCCTCCCACGCCAATTCGTACTCCCTCGTAATTGTTATATTTAATGGGGTAGGTAAGATCAAAATTAAAAAAACCAACCGGAAAATATCCCAGGCCAAAACTTTGTAGAACTTTAATTTTACGTTCAATATTTTGAGCTTTTACAATACTATCTACCACACCAAAAGAATTGATATCTTTTTCAGTCATGGCGCTTGTTCGATATTGATTCCAAAATTTCTCAGACCTGGTCGTAGCCTCTGGGGATATCTGGATAGCTGCTGCTCCTTGTTTTATTTTTAATGCTGGATTAATTTGAAGATCAAATACATCGGTAGTTGAGATTAAAAAGTTATTGTTACCTGTAAATGTTTTTTGGTTTTTGGCTAAACTTCCTACTGATATTTGACCTCCAAAGAGACTAACTTTTTGCCTTCCGATCCCAGGTCGTATCGAAATTTCTTGCCGACTGGGAAACCAGATTTTTTGATTAGTCATATATTTGAAATCATGCATTGCCATGACATCAAGCTCTCCTCGTAGTTCAATAATTGCTTTTTGAATGGCCAACGTTTCTCTATCTATGTATAGCACGCCTTCCAGACTTGCATATTTCTTAGTTTTTCTAGGCTGAAAAAGTATAACAAAAGCCGGATTTGGGCTTTGTGTTGTATCCAGAACTTTATAGTAGTAATTTTTTAAAGCGCGATTAGATAAGGGCCCTACATATTTATTATTGAAAATGGTATAATCTTCTGTATAGAGAGAACTTGACTGTATTTTTATAGCGAGCACATCGTAGACTGGTTTTTTGAAACCTGTCATTCTAGAAGCTAATACGGTTTCTTTTTTTCCGGTTTTTTTACTGAAAAGATGTTCGCTTACCTTCTCTGATAAAAATGAATGAGATTCGTTGATAATTCTTTCTATAGCTACATTCGTAGTATCAGGAGTATCTAATTTGGCCTCGTTATCTTCAGTAATTTTAAATTTATGATAGCTTTTATACCTGTAGCTAGTTAACGATGTATTTGAGTTATTATCATTCTTTCTTTTTATGGCTTCTTTTATAATGTTACTTGCGATATTTTGAGTGGTTTTAAGATTTACCGCGGGTAATTTTTCTTCGCTAGGTGATAAGAAAACCTTAATTTTTTTATCAGAACTTTCTTTAATTTGTAAGGTTTTGGTTTTGTATCCAACGTAACTAAAGATAAGATCGATAGGTTGTTGATTGCATCGGATTGTAAATTCTCCTTCTGAAGAGCTAAGAGCGTATGATGAACTACTGGTTTTTACCGTGGCAAATGGAAGTGGTTTATCAGTACTTGCGTCAATGACCACACCGCTAATCGAAACCTGTGATAGTAAGATAAAAGGAAAACAAAAGAATACACAAAATAATGGGTTCCGCATTAGACTAACAAAATTCAAAAACTGAAGGTACAAAAAAGCGTTTCCACAAAGAAAACGCTTTTTTAAGGTAAATATGTATTTAGAAAATGTTAAACCGTCATTATTTCTTTTTCTTTTACGGTAAACATTTCGTCTATTTTATGAATAAAGGAATCTGTAAGTTCTTGAATATCAACTTCGGTATTTTTTGCCATGTCCTCAGATAATCCTTCCTTTTCTAATTTCTTAATTTCATTGTTAGCACTTTTGCGATCGTTTCGAACTCCTACTTTAGCATCTTCGGCTTCAGATTTTGCCTGCTTTACCAGTTCTCTACGTCGTTCTTCTGTTAAAGGAGGAACATTAATAATTACGCTCTCACCATTATTCATGGGGTTAAACCCAAGATTGGCCGTTTGTATACCTTTTTCGATTTCTGAAATTAGAGATTTTTCAAAAGGTTGAATAGTTATTGTACGTGCATCTGGAGTAGTTACATTACCCACTTGATTTAAAGGAGTAGGGGAGCCATAATACTCGACCATCACACCCCCGAGCATTGCTGGCGAAGCTTTTCCTGCTCTAATATTAAGTAATTTTTTTTCTAAATGAGTAATGGCATTTTGCATTGCCTCTTTAGTTGAATCTAGAATAAAGTTAACTTCTTCGTTCATTTTTTTAATTCTTTTCTGTTTTAACGAATTACCAATTTTTGTGATCTCTAGAGATAACGTTAGGATTAAAGATTTACCCGAGTACCTACTGACTCTCCTGAAACTACCTTAAATAAATTACCGGCTTTGTTCATGTCGAAAACAATAATGGGTAATTCATTTTCCTGGCTCAATGTAAATGCAGTAGTATCCATAACTTTTAATCCTTTACGCAATACATCATCAAAGGATATAAAATCGAATTTGGTAGCATCAGCATTTTTTTCGGGATCAGAGGTGTAAATACCATCAACTCGAGTTCCCTTTAAAATCACATCGGCATTGATCTCTATTGCTCGCAACACAGCAGCAGAATCTGTTGTGAAGTAAGGATTACCAGTTCCTCCTCCAAAAATAACGACTCTACCTTTTTCAAGATGTCGCAACGCTCTTCTTTTTATAAAAGGCTCTGCTACTTCGTTTATTTTTATTGCAGATTGTAACCTCGTAGGAATTTCGGCATCTTCTAAGGCGCTTTGAAGTGCAAGACCATTGATAACGGTAGCAAGCATACCCATGTGGTCTGCCTGTACTCTATCCATCCCTTTACTTGCACCGGCAACCCCTCTAAAAATATTGCCTCCTCCGATAACTATAGCTACTTCAACTCCTTTATTAGTAATTTGTTTGATTTCATGTGCATATTCGGCTAATCTGTTAGGATCGATACCATATTGGCGTTCCCCCATAAGAGCTTCGCCTGATAGTTTTAATAATATTCTTTTGTATTTCATTGCAAAGTGTAACGGTGATACAAATATAATGATATTCTTAATTTACAAAATATAGGAGGTATAATAGTAATCAAAATTGTGGTTTAGTAAAAGCCTTATATTCCTATAGTCTCAAGAGCATGGATTAAACAGCCTAAAACCATAGTGTAATTTGGGGTAACTTGCCGGTTTTTGATAACTTGCTTTAGATATTTAAAATGCTGCAGTGGCGATAAAGCCTTATAAAAAATGGGGTCTTTTCCCCTATGCAGTGTATTGGTTTGTTGTAAATAATGTTATAGGTTTGTGATGTGGAAAACAAAAAAATGAGGGGGATGAGAAATATTTTTGAAATAGGACTTGCACAGTTGTTTAGACTAATTGGGGAGTTAGTCTTTATTTTGGGAGCAAGGCTTTGAGGTAATTCAAAGTTTTGTATTGTGGAAAACCACGTCAAACAATATTTTGAAAAATGAAGAAGAAAAAACCGCTTCTGGATACAGAAGCGGTTTTTAATTTTTAATAGTGATGGTATCACTATTCTATTCGGTATTAGGTTATCCTAACGCCACTCTTTCAAAAGCAACAACAGATACGTCACCTAATGTTTTTACATAATCTGCTACACTTTGCTTATTGTCTTTAATAAATGCTTGGTTAACCAGTGTATTATCTTTGAAAAAACGCTTTATTTTACCTTTGGCAATATTATCTAGCATAGCCTCTGGTTTTCCTTCTTGTCGTAACTGATCTTTAGCGATCTCGATCTCTTTTTCTATAATCGATTGATCAACACCGTCTTCGTTAAGCGCTACCGGATTCATGGCTGCAGCTTGCATAGCCACGTCTTTGGCAACCGCTTCGGCTCCATCTGTTGAGCCCGAAAGACCGGTTAAAACCCCTATTTTATTGCCAGCATGAATGTAAGAGCCTACAAAAGGAGCCTCTAAAACTCTAAAATCACCAATTTCAATCTTTTCACCGATAACTCCAGTTTGTTCGGTTAATTTATCTTGAACAGATATACCGTTAAAATCCTTTGCTAATAAATCTTCTTTGGATGAGGCGGTCAAAGCCAATTCAGCCAACTCATGTGCCAAAGAAACGAAAGTTTCATTTTTACCTACAAAATCAGTTTCACAATTTAGAGAAACGATCACACCTTTATTTTTAGCATCATTTACTTTTGCAATAACGGCACCTTCTGTAGATTCTCTATCGGCTCTGTTTGCAGCAACCTTTTGTCCTTTTTTTCTTAAAATTTCGATTGCTTTATCAAAATCTCCATCAGCTTCTACAAGTGCTTTTTTGCAATCCATCATTCCTGCACCGGTAGCTTTTCTTAATTTATTTACTTCTGCGGCTGTTATCTTTGCCATATCTTTAAATATTAAATGTTGTCGTGTTTTTTTATCAAAAGAGTCGTTTAGTTACTATTTCACAAGTAAAGAACTAAACGACTCTTCAATTTTATGCTAGTGTTAAACTTTCTATTGCTATAACTTTAGCACTAACGGTAGATTGTTTTGTGGCCAATCTGTTTATTCTTCCTCTTGCTTTGCTACTTCTGCAGCTACAGGTTCTTCAGACTTAGTTACTGCTTTATCGGCTTTTGCCGGAGCTTCTTTCGCTTTTGGTTTGCTTTCAGCTTTTGCTGTACTATCGTCTTTTTTAGGTGCGTCTTTAGAAGCTTTTCTTTCGTTCAAGCCTTCAATAATAGCATCAGAAACATAGGTCATTACTTTGTCTATAGATTTTGAAGCATCGTCGTTCGCTGGAATTAAATAGTCAACCTGACGTGGATCAGAATTGGTATCTACCATAGCGAAAATAGGAATGTTTAATTTCTGTGCTTCTTTTACTGCGATGTGTTCTCGAGTAATATCTACAACAAATAATGCTCCGGGTAAACGCGTCATATCAGAGATCGAACCCAGGTTCTTTTCTAATTTTGCACGTAAACGATCTACTTGCAGACGTTCTTTTTTTGATAATGTATTAAAGGTGCCGTCTTTCTTCATTCTATCAATAGAAGCCATTTTTTTAACGGCTTTACGGATGGTAACAAAGTTAGTAAGCATTCCACCAGGCCATCTTTCTGTGATATAGGGCTGGTTAGCTTTGCTTGCCTTTTCGGCTACGATTTCTTTAGCTTGTTTTTTGGTTGCGACAAAAAGGATTTTTCTGCCAGATGCAGCGATTTTTTTCAAGGCTTCGCTTGACTCTTCAATTTTTGCAGCAGTTTTATATAAGTTGATGATGTGAATACCGTTACGTTCCATATAAATATATGGAGCCATATTAGGATCCCATCTTCTTGTCAGGTGTCCAAAATGCACACCTGCATCAAGTAATTCTTTTACTTCGATATTGTTTGCCATTTTTGTAATAGTTTACGTTCTGTTGAATTAGCAATGCTCAAGTGGCTACATTTTGTAAGGCCTTGCGCATTTAGATGCTAAACTAACCCTCATCAAAGAGGTAACAACAAATACATTTTTTAGTTTTAAATTATGCTTTCAGCAGATACTGAAACGAGTTCAGCATTAACGTTTAGAGAACTGGAATTTCTTACGCGCTTTCTTCTGACCGAATTTTTTACGCTCTACCATTCTTGGGTCTCTGGTCAATAAACCTTCTGGTTTAAGAATTGATCTGTTTTCTGCGTCTATCTCACACATTGCTCTGGATATTGCTAAGCGTACTGCTTCTGCCTGACCAGTAACACCCCCACCGTATACGTTTACGCTTACATCGTATTTATCTTCGTTACTTGTTAAAGTAAGAGGCTGATTTACTTTGTATTGTAAAGTAGCGGTAGTGAAATAGTCATTAAGATCTTTCTTGTTTACTGTGATCTTTCCTGAACCATCTTTAAGGTAGACTCTTGCCACAGCAGTTTTTCGACGACCTATTTTATGAATAACTTCCATTACTTAAATTCTTTTAAGTTAATAGTTTTAGGTTTTTGAGCATCTTGATTGTGTTCTGCACCCGAATAAACCTTTAAATTGCGGAATAAAGCTGCTCCTAATTTGTTTTTAGGCAGCATTCCTTTTACCGCTTTTTCGATTAAACGCTCTGGATTTTTGTCAAACAATTCCTGAGCAGTAAGACTTCTTTGCCCTCCAGGATATCCAGTATGACGGATATATGATTTATCTGTCCACTTTTTTCCTGTTAAGTTGATTTTTTCGGCATTAGTAACAATAACGTTATCGCCGCAATCAACGTGTGGGGTAAAGTTAGGCTTGTGCTTACCTCTAAGTAGTATAGCTACTACAGAAGAAAGACGCCCTAAAGTCTGTCCTTCAGCATCTACATGCACCCAATCTTTGGTAACGGTTGCTTTGTTAGCCGATGCTGTTTTGTAACTTAATGTGTCCACACTAACTAATTTTACGTATTAAACATTCCTTTTCCTATATAAAATAGGCGTGCAAATGTACGATTATAAATTTATATAGCAAACCGCAAATTGATATTATTTGTAAAGTATGATTCGTTGGTTTTCAGAAAGATGAAGAGTTATGAAATCCTTGTTATTCATATTTTGATTACCAACAGGGTGTTGTGCTAATTTTTGATTATATCCAGAGTATGCAGTATAAAATCCCCGCCTGCCACTTTATTAGAAAAAGGCGGGCAGGTATTACGCCTTGAAATACCTTCAAAAACAAATGCTGCACTGTATTTTTCAATATCACCGTAGGAAGTGCTACGATGAAATTGAGAAAACACTTTCTTGTATTGTTATTTTACCCTTCATAACGAAATTCTGATACATAATTCGAGTTAAAATGTAGTAGAGAATGTAAACTATAAAACACAAGGATACTCAAAGTTCATAAACCGCTATTATTTCAAGTTTGTTATAAAAGTTGTATACATCTTTAAAATTTAAATGTATTTTGCAATCACCTAGATTTTTTGATTTGAAGAATACTTTTTACATATTTTGTAGTGTACTTTTGCTACTATCTTGCAACACTTCGGCACCTATTAAAAACGTAGAAATTGAAGAAAAAGCACCCAAAGTTTCTAAACAAGATTCGCTGGACTTTTTTTTAGCACATTATGAAAAGTTTTTTGCGACTAATTTTAATGTTTCAGAATGTCCTGGGGCTGCTGTTGTTATTGTAAAGGATTCGACAGTTGTGTACAAGAAAGGTTTTGGCGTAAAAAAAATAGGTACGCAGGATTCTGTAGATGTGCATTCTGTTTTTAGGATAGCGAGCTTGTCCAAAGGTATGACTGCCATTCTTGCCGGAAACCTTGTGGATCGTCATGAATTAGAGTGGAATCAATATGTGAAAGCGTCTGTTCCTTCTTTCAGTTTAAAAGATCGAGATCAGGCGGGTCGACTTCGGGTGAAACACTTATTATCGCATACAACCGGATTATATCCTTATACATATACAAGACTTATCCAAAATGGATTCTCCCTGGATCAAATTATAAAAAGATTTAGAAGAAAAGGTGTCGTTTCTAAAGAAGGGGTGAGCTACGGTTATCAAAATGCTATTTTTTCGGTTATTGAAAAGGTTATAGAAAATCAGGTAGAAAAATCATTTGATAGTCTATTAAAGGAAAGAATTTTTACACCCGCCACTATGCTGAATGCTTCAAGTACCTACGAAGAAATCAAGGCGAATAACAACGTGGCTCTACCTCATTCTTATAATCATTATTCAAAAAAATATAAATTAGATAGGTTGCACAAAAATTATTACAATGTGGCTGCAGCAGGTGGTATTAATGCTTCTATTTCAGATATGGGCGAGTATTTGAAAATACTCTTAGGTAATCGACCAGACATTATATCTTCATTAAGCTTGAAGAAAATTTTTAATCCGATAATATGTACCAGCAGTGATGACACCTATGTTAACTTATGGGACGGTGTAAGTGATTCGTACTATGCCATGGGGTGGCGAGTCCTGGAGTATCGCGGACGTAGAATTATGTATCATGGAGGTAATGTAAATCAATATAAAACGCAACTGGTAGTTGATCCAGATAACAAAATTGCTATGTGCGTATTGTTTAATGGTCCAAACCCATTTAACGGACCGGTAATTCCTACATTTTTGAATTACTATGATTTTTATTTAGATACGACATCAAAGGACTAGCTACCAAAAATCAGGGTATCATGCATACAAAATTACATTCATTAAGAATCCCAGATGAGCTGATTATAGTTTGTGGTTGTTCAGTAATTCAAATAGCTTTACTTTGTAAGTATCGCCAATAGGTAACTCTTTACCGTTAATCATGATAGTAGACGAAGTCGTTTTCTCAATATGGCGTATTGAAATAATGAATGATTTATGAATCTGCACAAAATTTGTATCTGGTAAACTGTTTTTAATACCTTTTAACGTATTGTAAGTTATTATTTGAGTATTCTTTAGATGTAACGCGATGTAATTTTTTAATCCCTCGATATATAAGATTTCGCTAATCTTTATCTTCTTCAAATTATTTCTGCCATCGGTTTTGACAAAGACAAAATCGTTAATGATACTTTGATTCACGACAGATTTTTGATCTAAAGTAATCTTTTTTAATGCTTTGTAGAACCGTTCAAAATCAAAAGGTTTTAATAAGTAATCTGTAGCATTAAGATCATAGCTTTCTAAGGCAAATTGCGGATATGCTGTGGTAAAGATAATTTTAATATGTTTCTTAATAATCTTTGAAAGCTGGATTCCGGTAAGATTTGGCATTTGAATATCCAAAAATACCAAATCAACATCTTTTTGTTCAAGAATTTGCAGTGCTTCTAATGGATTAGTCGTTGTAGCTACTAATTCGAGAAATGCTACTTTTTCAATATATTTTTTTAATAAACGTATTGCGGGCGGTTCGTCGTCTACAATTACACATTTAATAGATGTATTCATACGTTTAAATCTTTTTAGTTGTTTGAAAACGAAATAATTAAAAAATTGAGAACGTATGTAGGCATTACGCTCTCACATTAAAAATTTTAAACATTCCCTTTGGTAAAGCAATTTTTAAAATTTATTACATGAATATCCGAAATTTAACCTAAACGGTTTGCGTCAAGCTGAACACTGAAACGAGTTCAGCACAGGCTTGTTTCAGCTTCTCATCTCAAAGTACTGAAAACAAACTTAATGAGATCCTGAAATGAATTTAGGATGACTTCTCAGTTGAATTTTAGGTATAATAACGGACAATCAATTTTATTACTATTCGTTTCATATAGGTATTTTTAAATATGTCGTAAAGTAATTTTTCTCGGTTTTACTGTTCATAGTATACCCCGTGTTAAACATTGCATTTAATCTTCTTTTTATATTTTCTGTACCTATGCCAGAGTCCATATATTTTTCTGAAGATAAAATCTTGTTTTTAGTTTTCAAAGTTAGCTGTTTATCGGTAATTGTAAGAAGTATTTGAGCAGGATTGTTTTTGTCATTAACAACACCATGTTTAAATAAGTTTTCGACAAAATGAATGAGTACCAAAGAGGGTATGCGTTGATTTTGAATGTTTCCTGTAATCAAAAATTGAATAGAAAGTTCTTTTTCAAATCGTTTGTTAAAAAAATGAATATAGTCTTTTAGAAAATGTACTTCACTTTGTAAAGAAATAAAATCTTGTTTGGAGTCATAAGTTACATACCGAAGTAGTTCTGATAACCTAAGTATATCTTTTGCTACTTTGGGCTTGTCATCTAACAATTCTACGTAAAATGCATTTAAAGTATTAAACAAAAAATGCGGACTTATTTGCGATTTTAGTAAATCTAGTTCTGCTTTGTTGAGGTCTTTATCTTCGATTAGTTGTAAGACGAGATAAACCATTGTGCTGTAAAGGATCGGAGGTAAGGCAAAATAAGAGTTGTCTATAATGTAATACCAGAACCTTCTAGTCTCATCATAGTAATTATGTAAACCGGTAATTTCGAAAAAAATGATTTCTTCAAGTACGAAGCGAATTGCTGCGAACAATAAAACAAGAAACGGTATCAGAATAAAAAATTGAGATAAGCTGTTTTTTTTTAAAAATCTGGGGCATACGAATTTGAAATTCACGAAATATATTACGGTACTCGTCATAATGAATGTTACTCTTAAACCAACAAATATGGGTTCAAAGTTTTTTTTAATCTCTACATCTGAAGTATTTACTATCTTCAAAATGTCTAAGCATAAAAGAATTAACGCGAGTACTAAATGATATTTCCATTCTTTTTTTAAAAACATAGTATAAAAGTATTCTTTTAATCGATTAATTTCTTGTTTTAGGATAAAATGCCTTTTTTATCATATCAATACCCTTTTTCTAATGACGAAATTCTTGGTAAGGTGCATTTATAAATTCATCCAGTAAAGGTCTTATACTATCTAAAAGTTAATTTTTACACATATCTACTACAGATATTTGAGTATTATTAAGTTTTAATACACGTATTATGAGAATGTTATTTTTTATCTTAAGTATACTATTTACTTCATGCAACGCACAATCTACTACTGAAACCAAAAACAATAATCAAAAAGAAGAAAAAAAGCCTTCAAAAGTACAGGTATTATTGGTGGGTACGTCGCATTGGGATAATTATCAAAAAGCCGATCTTGATGTAGCTCAGGCAGACGAAATAGATATTTTATCTGATCAATATCAACGCGAACTCGATGAAATAGTAGCCAAAATTGTTGAGTTTAAACCCACAAAAATTTTTGTTGAAAGAGTTACTAAATATCAACCCAAACTAGATTCTATTTATACGTTATATAAAACTTCAGATTGGGGTAAGAAAAAGAGAAATGAAATCATACAGTTAGGATTTAAGGTAGCCAAAAAACTAAATCATGATCGGGTATACGGTATAGATTATAGAAAAACTTCGTTTCCTTTTGATAGTTTGATCACTGTAATGAAAGCTGCAAAACAAGAGGCTTTAATTTCAGAATTTGAAAAAGACATTCAAAAATATGAAAACGAATATAATGCCTTTGTTTCTAGCAAAACACCTCTTAAAGATATTTTATATTATTTGAATGATAAAGAGCGAAGAAAATTTGATTTGGGCTGGTATATAAGCCAAGCTACCCTGGCAGGAGATATCCAAAATCATGTAGGAGCATTTTTGGCTTCAGAATGGGTAAAGCGAAATATATATTCATACAGCATGATGCAAAAATATACAAATGCTAGCGATGAACGAATTATGGTGGTAATGGGAGCGAGCCACATAGCAGTTTTTGAAAATTTAATTGCTTATAATCGCGATTGGCAAGCTGTAGAATTAAAAGATATCATGAAATAGTCTGATGACTAACCGATTACTATGAATTTAGAATGCAACTCAAAATAAAACACGATAGCATCTATTGTAAACATAGAAATGATAGCGTTTATGACTTAATGCGCCTCTAACCAATTATCACCTAATCCTAGATCAACATCTAGAGGTACTGTAAGTTTATATGCGTTTTCCATTTCGTTTTTAATCAATGTTTTGATGTCTTCAAGTTCTGGTTTGAAGACATCGAATACCAATTCATCATGTACCTGCAATAGCATTTTGGTTTTATAATTGCCCTGTTTCAGTTTTTGATGAATGGCAATCATTGCTATTTTAATGATATCTGCCGCACTACCTTGTATAGGAGCATTTACCGCATTTCGTTCTGCCGCACCACGTACAACTGCATTAGCCGAGTTGATGTCTTTTAAATATCGACGTCGGCCCAATACAGTTTGAACATACCCATTTTCTCTGGCAAAGTCTACCTGATCGCTCATATAACTGCGTAGTTTAGGATATGTTTTGTAATACGTATCAATCAATTCTTTGGCTTCGCTTCGAGAAAGACTCGTTTGGTTACTTAATCCAAAAGCAGAAACCCCGTAAATAATACCAAAATTTACGGTTTTGGCATTACTACGTTGTTCACGGCTTACTTCTTCAATAGGAATATTGAAAACCCTTGCTGCGGTAGCGGCATGAATATCTTCCCCATTCTTAAAAGCTTCGATCATGGTTTCCTCTTCACTTAACGCAGCAATTATTCGTAATTCTATTTGAGAATAATCGGCAGCAAGCAAGGTATACTCATTACTTCTCGGAATAAAAGCTTTACGTACCTGTCTTCCGCGCTCGGTTCTAATAGGGATGTTTTGTAAGTTAGGGTTATTAGAGCTTAGGCGCCCGGTAGCCGCAACGGTTTGCATATAATCTGTATGCACTCTTCCTGTAGCTTGGTTTACTTGATTAGGTAAAGCATCAACATATGTACTTTTTAATTTTGATAGGCCGCGATACGCTAAAATATTCTGAATAATTTCATGATCTTTTGCCAAGTATGACAAAACATCTTCGGCGGTAGAATATTGGCCTGTTTTGGTCTTTTTGGGTTTGTCTACTAATTGTAATTTTTCAAAAAGAATAACACCCAGTTGTTTTGGCGAAGCAATATTAAATTTTTCACCAGCTTCGGTATAAATTTTTTGCTCAAGAGTTTTAATATCGTTATCTAATTCTTTGGATAATGAAGTTAAAAAGGCAGTATCCAAATTAATACCTTCAATTTCCATAGCTGCCAGCACCTTAAGCAAAGGGATCTCAATATCTTCAAACAACGAAACGGTTTTAGCCTCTTTTAATTCTGGTTCAAAATGTTCTTTTAACTGAAATGTAATATCTGCATCTTCGACAGCATATTCCGTTTGTTTCTCAACAGGTACTTGTCTAAAAGAAAGCTGATTTTTTCCTTTTTTGCCAATAAGTTCTGTAATTGAAACAGGAGTATAATTGAGATACGTTT
Organism: Aquimarina sp. U1-2; assembly: GCF_017897595.1. Classification (GTDB taxonomy): domain Bacteria; phylum Bacteroidota; class Bacteroidia; order Flavobacteriales; family Flavobacteriaceae; genus Aquimarina. The sequence goes on along the minus strand of NZ_JAGKIK010000006.1, from coordinate 174,845 downwards.
CTGCGAGAACATCCATATTATGACGCATATCCGGATTAATAAGATAATGGGCAAGCATCGTATCAAACAGCTTACCTTTAACTTCAATATCGTATTTTGATAAAACCTTGATATCATATTTTAGGTTCTGACCTATTTTAGTACTATTTTCGGCTTCAAAGAAAGGGCGAAGTTGTTCAATAAGTTCTTGTGCTTCATTGCGATCTTCGGGAAAGGGGATATAGAATCCTTTAGAGGCTTCCCAAGAAAAAGCAATACCAACCAATTCTGCAACCAAAGGATCTAGACCTGTAGTTTCGGTATCAAAACACACATATTCTTGTTTCAAGAGGTTTTGTAAAAACAGTTTCATGCTCATTCCGGGAGCTACACTTTGATAAAAATGTTCGGTAGTATCTATCGACATTTTGCTAGAGTATGAATCGACTTCATTCTCCTGATCTCCTCCAAATAGAGAAAACTGTCCTGCACCGGCTTGTTTTGCTTGTTTTTTTGCTGTCGGAGTGCTAGTTACCTGGGTCGAATTGGTATCTTCCCCAGAAAAAATTTTAATAAACTGATCTTTTAATCTTCTAAATTCAAGTTCTTCAAAAATTTCTTGCACCTTTTGGGCATCAGGCTCAGAAAGTTCATAATCTGAAGCATCAAAAGCAACATCACAATCTACAATAATCGTAGCTAATTTTTTTGATAGTAACCCTAGTTCGGCATTCGCTGCTACTTTTTCTTTCATTTTTCCTTTAAGCTGGTCGATGTTAGCTAATAGACCCTCCATAGAGCCATATGCTGCGATAAACTTTTTAGCTGTTTTATCGCCTACACCTGGTAATCCGGGGATATTATCAACTGCATCCCCCATCATCCCCAGATAATCAATTACTTGTTCTGGTTTTTCTACTTCAAATCTCTTTTGTACTTCAGGAATGCCCCATATTTCGATACCGTTGCCCATTCTCGCGGGGCGGTACATGAAAATATTTTCAGAAACCAATTGCGCATAGTCTTTATCAGGTGTTACCATAAAAGTTTGAAACCCTTCTTTTTCGGCTTGTTTGGCTATGGTGCCTATCAGGTCATCGGCTTCAACACCTGCTCTTTCTATGATGGGAATATGCATGGCTTTCAAAATATCCTGAATAATAGGTATCGCTATACGTATCGCCTCGGGTGTTTCATCTCGATTGGCTTTGTATTCGGGAAAAAGCTCAACGCGATCTTTGCTGCCTTCTTTGTCAAAAGCCACCGCCAAATGATCAGGTTTTTCTCTTTTTATTACATCAAATAGAGAGTTGACAAAGCCCATAATAGCAGAGGTATCTTGACCTTTTGAATTAATTCTAGGATTTTTAATAAGTGCATAATATCCACGAAAAATTAGGGCATAGGCATCTAATAGAAAAAGACGTTTTTGTGACATGATACGAGAAAAATTTTAGCAATGCAATATAAAAATAAGATTGATCAATTAATTGGGAAACTTTAGAATTCGTAAAAAAAGAAATGCCGTCAGATCTGACGGCATTTCGCCCCAAAATAAAATTGATAACAATGTATCAACTGCTATAAATATTGTAGTATAAATTTATGAATATTACTTCTTTTTTATAAAAACTGAAAATCCCTAGGAATTATTGCTCGAAGGTACAAATAAAAATTTTAGTTCTAAAAGAAATTCACAAGATTTCTATCTTTAAAAAGGCATCCTTTTAACTCTTTTTGTGTTTTGGTATTTATTACCGTTAATTTTTACTTAAAAATAGCGACAAATCAAACAGGAGAGATAGTTTTGCGATGTTAACAAGTAAGAATCAATTATGCGTTGGTTAATTCCTATTATTTTATACTTATTACTTGAATTCTATGCATTTCAGGCTATAAAAACCTTATCCAAAAATCAAATTATACATCTTGGATACATCGTACTTTCAATTTTGGTTTTGAGTTATGTACTTTACATTTTTGCCAATTATGATCGCAGTGTAGGCCCAACAAAATACACATTACGAGCAAGTGGTCTGATGCTATTATCTATAGTGCCTAAATTAATAGTAGTTCTTTTTATGTTTGGTGAAGATATTATTCGAATATGCATTGCTGGGTATACGTATCTTACCGATACGATTTATGAGCGAACGGCTACTCAATATTTACCAGACCGAAGAAAGTTTGTAAGCCAAATAGCATTGGGGGTAGCGGCTATTCCTTTTGCTGGGCTATTATATGGTATTTTTAAAGGGAAGTATAATTTTAAAGTGATTACCCATGTGCTCTACTATGAAGATTTACCAAGTGGCTTTGATGGATTTCGTTTAACTCAAATTTCAGACATACATTCTGGAAGTTTTGATGATGCAGCAAAAATTGAATACGCCATAGATTTAATTAATGAACAACAAACCGATCTTATCATATTTACTGGTGATATTGTAAATACCGTAGCCCAAGAAATGGATGATTGGATCGATACATTTAAAAGAATACAAACTCCGGTGTTTGGCAAGTATTCTGTTTTGGGAAATCATGACTACGGAGAGTACGTGACCTGGGAAAGTCAAGAGGCCAAAGAAGCGAATTTTCAAGCGATAAAAGATGTTCATAATAAAATAGATTTTAATCTGTTACTTAATGAAAGTGTTTTTGTCGAGAAGGAAGGAGAAAGGATAGCCATAATAGGGGTTGAAAATTGGGGACATAATTTTAAAAAAGCAGGAGATTTAACCAAGGCTACTCAACAGGTGGACCAAGCAGATTTTAAAATTTTGCTTAGTCATGATCCATCACATTGGGAGTATGAGGTAAAACATCATGATCATCACTTTCATCTCACTTTAAGCGGTCATACCCATGGCTTTCAATTCGGAATAGAAATTCCAGGGTTTTTAAAGTGGAGCCCGGTACAATATGTGTACAAACAATGGGCAGGTATGTATCATGAAATGGGTCGTTATCTTAATGTGAACCGCGGATTTGGATTTCATGCCTTTCCAGGTAGAGTTGGGATTTGGCCAGAGATTACGGTAATCGAATTACGAAAAGGTTCGAAACCGGCATAATTTATAGAAAGTATTATATTTACAATAGATAAGCGGCGAATTAACTGTAAAAGTAGCTGCACTATAAAAGTTGTTGAAATGTCAAAGTTTGGAGATATAATTAGTACTGGTATTCCGGTTTTGCTAGATTTTTATACAGAATGGAATGAACCGTCCATTGCAATGCATCCGGTTTTGAAAGATGTAGCCGCAGCACTAGGGGACAAAGGGAAAGTCATAAAGATTGATGTAGATAAAAATGAAGAACTGGCTACTGCATTGCGTATAAAGGGCTTGCCTACATTAATGATTTACAAAGAAGGAGAAATGGTGTGGAGACAGAGTGGCGAACAAGATGCTAATACGCTTATAGGGCTTATGAAAGAATATGTCTAGAGTCTGATCTTATCAAAATCAAATCCCAAAGCCGAAAAATGGTGTAACACTCTAGGTAAAGCAAAACTCAATTTATTAAAAGCTTTTACACTATCATGAAAAACTACGATACTGCCATGTTCGGTATGGTTCAGGACGTTTTTTAAGCATTCTTCCTTAGACATTTGTATTTCCCAATCTTTGGATAAAACATCCCATAGCACGATTTCATAATTTTGTTCTTGCAGTTTTTTAAATCGGGTATAACTTATTTGTCCGTACGGAGGTCTAAACATTTTTTTTGAAGAGGTCTGATAGCCATATGTTGAAATTATGTTTTCGCAGTCCTCTATGTTTTTAAGATACGTCTCACTATCGCTTTTCCAAGATTTAAGGTGATTCATTGTATGATTGCCAATAGCGTGATTACCTTTTATAATTTTTTTGAATATTGAGGGATGTTTTTCAATATTCTTTCCAATACAAAAAAATGTGGCTTTTGCATCAAATTGGTGCAGTTGCCCTAGCACAAATTCTGTTACTTCGGGTGTTGGACCGTCATCAAAGGTAAGGTATATTTTCTTCTCGTGTTTGCTAGGAAGATCCCAAGTATACGTAGTGAAAAACTGCTTAAGTACTTGAGGAGTTTTAGACGGAATAAAATACGACATGGTTAAAAGAGAAATGAGCCCTGATAAAAGGGACTCATTTCATTAATATTATGGTGTTACAGTGTCATTAAGAACAGTTTGCAAAGAGTCCCTAGAGAGCGTATCCTGCTCCTGAAACTCTTTGATTAACTCTTCTTCCTGTTTGCGAAGCTCTTCTTCACTATATCCTTCATCCTCACTATATAATCTTGTAAACAATCCGATATATGTATTGAATTCTTCTGCTTTTTCTTCAATCATCTCTCGATCCTGATTGCGTAAAAGCAAATCAACCACGCTTCGATAACGTTCAACATTGGTCACTATTTCTTCAGCATATCGATACTGCTCTTTTAGTTCTAAGCTACCAAAATAGGTTAGTTTTTCCTGATACTTTTTGGCAATTTTATTCCATAGTTCTCTAGCTTTTTGTTTTTCTCCTACTTGATAATAACCAGTTACATAGGGTTCTAGTAAAGTGTAGTATTCGTAGTATTCTATAGGCATTTTATCCATAGCCAAATCGATAATTTCTTTGGCTTTATCTTTCTTATCTTCCTGTATAAGCGTTTCTACTAACCTGGCGAGATTGCTTCTATACGTAATTGCATTTTTTCTGGTTTCTGGATCGTGATAAATGTTAGGATCATTGCTGTTCCCCCAGTCCCAACTAGTTACATTTCTGTACATTAAGTCAGAATCGATTCGACCCATCTCAAAAGGATTTCTTGGATCCATTTTTGTTTTAATAGGTACTAATTTGTAAGTAACACCATCTAGTTGGAGATAATCTTTCATCCATAAAAAATCATCATCGCCATAGCTTCCTCCGGTAAAATAAATGGGTCTCTCCCAGTTATTGTTAGCAATAATATCAAGCATCAACAAACGATTTTTAAATAATAGATCACCTTTAAGATGAATGTCTATGTAGGGTACGATGAGATCGGCATCTTCGGGTTTTACGATACCATTTCTAAGCACGGCTTCCTTGTCTACAGGAATCCTGATATGCTTCGACGGAAAGGTATTCACCTTTTTACCACTTTGCAAATCACCTTTAGTTCGAGGGTCATCAGTTTCTATCCATCGCATCCAGTTTTTGATTAACATGGTGTCTTTGGTTACCGGCTTAAAATAAATAGCATCATTATTTCCCCATTTATAGAAGTCATGTGTAAGTTGCGAGGGGATAGGTTTACCATCATAAGCTGCTCTCTTCATTTGATCTATGTACCAATCTGTGGCAAAAAGACTTGTATTTACTGTACGAACATCTGTTCTATAGCCTTCAATTTCTTGTGCATACCATAATGCAAATGTATCATTGTCACCTATAGTAAAAAGTATCGCATTTTCTTGGCAAGATTGCAAGTACATTTTGGCCATTGCCTGTGCCGTGTAACGATTTGATCGATCGTGATCATCCCAGTTTTGAGATGCCAGAACCACAGGTACAGCTAATAGGCAAATGGCGGTGATTATAGGTGCTACCAGCTTTGGTTTTATATACTCCTTTAACAAATCGAATAGTGCATACACGCCAAAACCAATCCAAATTGCAAATACGTAAAAAGAACCAACCAGGGCATAATCGCGTTCTCTAGGTTCAAACGGGCGTTCATTTAGATATATTTTTAAGGCGAGACCCGTAAATAAGAAAAAAATAAGTAAAACCCAGAAATTCTTTTTATCTTTTTGAAACATGAATACAAACCCTATAAGACCTAGAAGTAAAGGTAAAAAATAGTAGGTGTTTCGAGCTTTGTTTTGAAGAGCATCACTAGGCAAGTTATCTTGTGAACCCAAACGCATTTCATCAATAAATTTGATGCCACTAAGCCAATTTCCCTCTAGATCAGTAAGGTTTCCTTGATTATCATCTTGTCTTCCTACAAAATTCCACATAAAATACCTCCAATACATGTAGCCCATTTGATAATCAAACATATAGTATACGTTGTCCCAAAAAGATGGCTTTTCTACATCGATGTAATTTCCAAATGACTGTAAAAATTTATGATAGTCATTATTATCCAGTTTTCCGCTAGCGTAATCTCTTCTAAATTGAGTAACTGCATTTAAAAGTTCTTGTTCGTTTTGATACTCGGGTTTTATGGTAAAACTTATAGGTCCGGTAAACTCCATATAATTAGCGATGTGCTCGGTACTCCACATTCGTGGTAACAATGCCTTATGCCCATCATCTAGGTTTTGTTTTGCGTTCTCCCAATCGTTCACAATAACATACTTACCCGATTTTAGGTCTTTCTCATATTTGGGTTTATCATCTTCATATGGATCATCCTGATCCAAACCGGCATAAATTTCTGTAAACTGAGGGCCGTAAAATAAATGAGTTTCTGGATATTGTTCTAGGTTGTAATAGGCAAGCAACTCTCTTGCATTATTTGGATTATTTTCGTTGATTACAGTTCCTGCATTAGCACGAATAGGTAGCATAACCCAGCTCGAGAATCCTACGAGAATAAAAACGATACAAAGAAGCAAGGTATTAATTTGTACATATTCTTTTTTACGAGTGTATCGAATTGCATAATAAAACGTTGCAATAATTGCTAAACCTGCAATAATAGTCCCCGAGTTAAAAGGAAGTCCTATGGAGTTTACAAAAAATACTTCTGCAAATCCAAAAAACTTAAGAGTAGAAGGAAGTAGTAATTTAAAGATGAATAACAATATCGCTACAACCGTGATATTTGCTATTATAAAATTTCTAATCGTAATTTCTTTATAATTCTTAAAATAGTATAAAAGTCCGATCGCCGGGATAGATAATAACCCCATAAAATGAACACCAAATGATAATCCAACGACAAATGAAATGAGAATAAGCCATTTATTACCTCTGGGTTCGTGCATATCACGTTCCCATAACAGTCCTAAGTAAAAGAGCACCGCTAGTATGCAGGTGGCCATGGCATAAACCTCTGCTTCTACGGCATTGAACCAAAAACTATCGGTAAACGTAAAAGCCAGTGAACCAACTATACCACTGCCAAGAATGGCAACTGCTTTGTTTTGAGTAAATTCTTCATCTTTGGTAATTAGTTTTTTTACAAGAATGGTAATCGACCAAAACATAAATAGTATGGTAAACGCGCTTGCAAATGCAGAGGTCATATTTACCATAAGTGCAATTTGTGTAGGATCAGATGCAAAAACAGAGGCAAATGCCCCTATCATTTGAAATAATGGTGCCCCGGGAGGGTGTCCAACTTGTAATTTTGACGATGTAGCAATGTACTCACCAGCATCCCAAAAACTGGCAGTTGGCTCTACAGTCATCGAGTAAACACATAGTGCTATTGCAAATACAATCCATCCTGTTATTTTATTCCACTTGGTAAAGTTGAATGCGTTCATAAATATGTGTGATTATAACATTTGGCGAATTTAGTAATAAAAAAACTTTCAGTTTGTTTTTTTTAGCAAACGCTTAACAGAAGTTTATCGTATACGTTGTTATTTGTAAAGTACGATATTATTTTTCTTCGTAAATAGAAGAAATTTTTAAAAAATCTTTGCATACCCAAAAGAAAGTTTTAAATTTGCACCCGCATTGAAACATTGGTCTATGGTGTAACTGGCAACACGTCTGGTTTTGGTCCAGAAGAGTCTAGGTTCGAGCCCTAGTAGACCAACTTAAGAAGGAACAACAAATTTTAAAGTTGTTCCTTTTTTATTTTGAAAAGAAATGTGCTTAATGGGGGGAGAAGTTTATGCTGAGCAATAGTCGAAGTGAGCCCTAGTTGACCAACATAAGAAGGAACAACAAATTTTAAAGTTGTTCCTTTTTTTTGAAGAGAGATCTGTTTATGGGCGAGAAGTTTATGTTGATCAAAGAACAAGTCGAAGAAAGCCCTAGCCTTTCTGCCGTAGCACAGATCAACATCAAAAACCGCCTCCATTCATATGAAGACGGATACTATAACAGGTTAAAAACAAAGCAATAAATTGCCCTTATTGCCAATAATTTGGTTTTGTTTGTAAGAATAGGGATATAATGTATTATTTTTTGATATCTATATCACCTAAGGTATTATTTTCAAACGTATTATTGGAAACATCATAGATATCATTGGTCACATAAACTCCAAAAGTTTCAGAATTTTTAATCGTATTATTTTGAAATACAGGGGGATTCGCCATAGGTCGATCTGTTCTAAAACCAAAAACTACCATAGCATCAGAATTAGAACTGAATTTGTTGTTCCCTCCGTATTCTATAATACAATTAGTAATTTTAGAGGGTTCGACGCCTTCATTATCTCCAAATCGAATGCTTCCCCAATTGCCTAACCCTTCAGAAGTTGCAAAAGATGCCTTGGTAAACACTATTGGATTTTCTGGAGTTCCTTCAGCGATCAATACACCTGCCGAATTGAGACTATATCCTACCTCAATATAACCATAAAACGGAAATTCTATACGGGTTCCCGGTGGTAAGGTAAGTTTTGCCTTAACCGAAGAATTATCTCTAATAATTAAACTCCGAACTATGTAAGGATCAGGTCTCACTGGCCATGTAACTTCTCCTCGTATTCCTTGATCTGAGACATGAAAACCAAGTGTATTCTCCAACGTATTTGAAAGTGGTACTAAGTGCGCATGATAACTATATACAGAAATACCATATCCTTTACAATTCATTATTTTATTGTTTTCTAATAAAGTTGTAGACAAGCTAGTTTCGTAGTTTGTAGCAATATTTAATCCTTCACGTTCAGATTCTCGAATAATATTATCAGAAAAAGTATTTGTCCCGCTAGACAGATATACGGCAGCTGCTGTGGTACTTGCTACACCTCCATATTCTATAATACAATTTTTAACCCTATCATTAGCACCTATTCTAAGGGCTCCCCATTGTCCAGGCTCTTTTACTTCTTCCTGGCTTGTAAAAATTATGGGGTTATCTGGAGTACCTTCTGCAATTAATGTACAATCAACACCACATGAAAAGTCAGTATTTTTTAAAAAAGCCAACGTGGTTCCCGGTTCGATGGTAACTTTTAGGACTCCTGAATTACCCGAAAGAGAAATTCTCGCACCTCCATAAGAAAACCAATAGGGAAGCCCCATATTTCTCCACAAAATATCTGGATCCTCTTTATCAATATAATTATTTGTTACGATTATAGCTTTTCCTGAAGTTCCCAAATCATTTCCCTCACCAATCGTATGTACTGCACCAATATCTAGATGAAGTGGATACTCCTTAAATTGATCTATTTTGTTATTTGTAAAAGAGGAGAATCTGGCTCTATCTGTTACTCGTATTCCCCAATTGATAGCACCCAGAATTTCACAGTCTTCTATCGCCACTTTGGATTCATTAATATCAATAAAACCATGCGAATTGAAAAATGTACTCACACCGGGATAGGTAAAAGAATCGGCTTTACCTCCATGCATTATCTTGCAATATTTCAAAATAGAAGCATCTGAAGCTTCATTCATAAAAATAATATTTCCCCACTCTCCTGGTTGTTCTATTCCAGAAGCAGGTTTAAATTGAATGGGCTCTTCCTTGGTGCCAATAGCGGTAAGAAGGGCTCCTCCCTCTTTATTAGTATCTCTATGTCCAATGATCAGTGATTCCTCAGCATTGACAAAAATTTCTGCACCCGGTTGTATAGTTAGCGAACCATGCCTGATAGTAACATTGGCACGAATAAGATGTTGCCCTTTTTCCCAAATTTGATCGTCATCAATATACCCGGCATGTTCAATAAATTTTGAGGGTCCGATAGTAATCGTTTCTCGAGCAGTATATTCATTTTGAAGTTCATCTTTTACGGTAAGTATAATGACATAAGTTCCTTCTTCGCGATACGAATGAGATGGATTTTCTTCTGAAGAGAAGTTTCCATCTCCAAAATCCCAAGAATAACTGATTGCGTTTGCAGAGCATCCGGAATCAAATGCAATTCCTAATCCAACCGAATAGTCGGTTTGATTTACAATTTCAAAGCAAGACTTGGTCGCGCTCGGATCATCTCCAGAAGTATCATCTTCAGAAGAACAAGAAAATGTTCCACAAACAAGAACCGTAAATAATAAAGGAAAAATAAATTTCGATTTCATTGGATATATTTTAGGGGTTAGATAATGAATAACGTAATGATAGTAAAATTATTACTAGCAAATTTAAACTATAAAAGAAAGTATTGTTTTCGTTTCTATAACTCAAAAACTTATGCCGAAGTATCTTATTTAAAGATAAGAAAAATCCAAATTCCAATCTTTGAAGGAATGAACAAAGATTGGGAAATAGAGCGAGAGGTGTTTTAAAATTCAATTTTATGTATAGCTTGTTAAAATCCTAACGATCGATATTTTTTAATAAAAGATATTATTACTATCTTTGCACCGTTGAAATTAAAAAACCAGATGGAGGGGACAAAAAGTCCCCTCTTTTTATCTATTTATGTCATTAAAAGATAAGGCTCAAAAATTGTTACAAGAAGCACTGCAGCAGCATCCTTCTCTGTTTTTAATTGATTATAAAATTAGTCCAGATCATAGTATCGAGGTTATTATAGACGGAGATCAGGGGGTTAAGGTTGAAGATTGTATAGCTATAAGTAGGGCTATTGAGCATAATTTGGACAGAGAAGAAGAAGACTTTTCGCTGCAAGTAATGTCTGCAGGAGTTTCAGAAGGTCTAAAGCATATTCGTCAATATAAAAAAAATACGGGTAGGAAACTTAAGGTAAAAGCTGGCGAAGAAACAATCGAAGGAGAATTAATTTCAGCCACCGATACAGATATTACCTTAATCTGGAAGGCTAGAGAGCCCAAACCCATTGGAAAAGGTAAAGTGACAGTCACAAAAGAGGCTGTAATTGCATATAAAAATATTGTGGAAGCAAAAGTTATGATAACATTTTAATTCAAAATTGATATGGAAAATATCGCATTAATAGAATCATTTTCAGAATTTAAGGATGATAAGTTTATAGATCGGGTGACGTTGATGTCTATCTTAGAAGATGTATTTAGAAATGCTCTTAAAAAGAAATTTGGTAGTGATGATAATTTCGATATCATTATAAATCCCGATAAAGGGGATTTAGAAATTTGGAGAAACCGTGTTGTAGTCGCAGATGGTGAAGTTGAGGACGACAACCAGGAAATTTCATTAACAGCCGCCCGCAAGATTGAGCCTGATTTTGAAGTGGGTGAAGATGTTTCTGAAGAAGTAAAACTTATTGATCTGGGAAGACGATCCATTTTAGCACTGCGTCAAAATCTGATTTCCAAGATTCACGAGCACGATAACACCAATATATATAAACAATTTAAAGAATTAGAAGGAGAAATTTACACAGCAGAGGTTCATCATATCAGGCATAGAGCAATCATTATGTTGGATGATGAAGGAAACGAGATTATTTTACCAAAAGACAGACAGATCCCTTCAGATTTTTTTCGTAAAGGAGAGAATGTTAGAGGGGTTATCGAATCTGTTGAGCTTAAAGGGAATAAACCTGCCATCATCATGTCTAGAACATCACCTCTATTTTTAGAAAAATTGTTCGAATCTGAAATACCAGAAGTCTTCGATGGGCTGATTACCGTTAAAAAGGTGGTTAGAATCCCGGGAGAAAAAGCAAAAGTGGCAGTAGATTCTTATGATGATAGAATTGATCCTGTGGGAGCTTGTGTCGGGATGAAAGGTTCGCGTATACATGGTATCGTAAGAGAATTAGGGAATGAAAATATTGATGTAATCAATTACACCAATAACTTACAATTATATATTACAAGAGCGCTAAGTCCTGCAAAAGTAACCTCGATAAAGATGGATGAAGAGGGTGGTCGTGCCGAAGTAATGTTGAGACCTGAAGAAGTGTCAAAAGCAATAGGTCGGGGAGGTCATAATATTAGATTAGCCGGTCAATTAACTGGCTATGAGATAGATGTGTTTAGAGAAGGAGTAGAAGAAGATGTAGAACTTACTGAATTTACAGATGAAATCGATTCTTGGATAATCGAGGAGTTTTCTAAAATAGGATTAGATACTGCCAAAAGTATTTTAGAGCAAGATCTGGATGATTTGGTAAAAAGAACAGATTTAGAGGAAGAAACTGTAAGCGAAGTAATCAAAATATTAAAATCAGAATTTGAGGATTAATAAACTCAATTAAATTATATTTGAGCATAAAATAAAAGGCATTTATGGCTGAAGCAAAAACAATGAGATTAAATAAGGTATTACGTGAATTCAATATCTCGCTAGATCGGGCTGTTGACTTTTTGAGTTCAAAAGGTCATGATATTGATGCACGTCCTACCACAAAAATTTCTGAAGATATTTATCAGCTCCTGTACGATGAATTTCAAACAGACAAGAGTAAAAAAGTAGCTTCAAAAGAGGTTGGAGAAGAGAAAAGAAAGGAGAAAGAAGCGCTACGTGTGCAGATCGAGCATGAACAGGAAGAGAAGCGTAAGCAAGCCGAAGCTCGTGAAGTCGTAAAAGCCAAAGCTCAATTAAGTGGTCCTAAGCAGGTAGGAAAAATAGAGCTAAATAGGAAAAAAGCAGAAAAAGCATCACAGCCCGAAGAAAAAATCGATGCGACTGCTAAAAAAGAGGTGGTAAAAGATAAACAACCCGAGACAATATCTAATCGACCGGTCAAAAAGGGAATCAAAATTACCAAACCAGCCCCTCCAAGGGAAGAAAAACATGAAAAGCCGGTTGAAACTGTTTCCAAAAAAGAAGAACCAAAAGCTACCAAGGTAGAAGATGCTACAGAAACAGATACCGTAAAAACACAATACAAGAAATTAGATGGCCCTAACTTTACTGGTCAAAAAATAGATCTAACACAGTTTAAAAAACCGTCAAAAAAGAAGGACGACAAGTCTGATAAAAAGACAGGTGCAGGAACTGATGCTAAGAAACGTCGCAGAAGAATTAGTAAAGATAGCGGCGGAGTTCAAGGCGGAGGCGGAAGACCAGGGGGCGGAAACCGTGGTCAAGGTGGTCGAGGTCGTGGACCGGCAAAAGGAAAAAGACCTCCTATCGTAAAAGAAGAACCAAGCGAAGAAGAAGTACAAAAACAAGTTAGAGAGACTTTAGAGAAATTACAGGGTAAATCTAACAAGTCTAAAGCAGCCAAATACCGTAGGGATAAAAGAGATCAACACCGTCAAAAAGCAGAAGATGATGTAGCACAGCAAGAACAGGAAAGTAAAGTACTTAAGGTTACAGAGTTTGTTACAGTTTCTGAAGTAGCTACAATGATGAGTGTTTCTACAACCGAGGTAATATCTGCGTGTATGTCTTTGGGCATCATGGTAACCATGAATCAGCGTTTAGATGCAGAAACATTATCTATCGTAGCTGAAGAATTTGGATACGAAGTTAATTTTGTTACTGCAGATATCGAAGAATCTATAGAAGAGGTTATCGATGATCCAGAAGACATGGTCTCTAGAGCGCCTATCGTAACTGTAATGGGTCATGTAGATCATGGTAAAACTTCGTTACTTGACTATATAAGAGAAGAAAATGTTATTGCCGGAGAGAGTGGTGGTATTACTCAGCATATTGGCGCATACGGAGTACAGCTAGATAGCGGTCAAAAAATCGCATTTCTGGATACACCGGGTCACGAAGCCTTTACCGCAATGCGAGCGCGTGGTGCTCAGGTTACAGATTTAGCGATAATTGTTATCGCAGCAGATGATGATGTAATGCCACAAACTAAAGAAGCCATTAGTCATGCGCAAGCAGCAGGGGTACCTATTGTATTTGCAATCAATAAAGTAGATAGGCCAGAAGCAAATCCTGAAAAAATTAAGGAAAAGTTAGCTTCTATGAATTTACTTGTAGAAGATTGGGGAGGAAAAATTCAGTCTCATGATATATCCGCAAAAACTGGAACCGGGGTGAAAGAATTACTTGAAAAAGTGTTATTAGAAGCTGAAATCCTCGAGCTCAAGGCAAACCCTGATCGTTTAGCCACGGGTACCGTAGTCGAGGCTTTTTTGGATAAAGGTCGGGGATATGTATCTACTATCTTAGTGCAAGCGGGGACATTACGTATTGGAGACTATGTGCTGGCTGGTAAAAATAGCGGTAAGATAAAGGCAATGCAAGACGAACGTGGAAAAGACGTAAAAGAAGCAGGTCCGTCGACGCCAGTTTCCATTCTGGGATTAGATGGGGCGCCTCAAGCAGGAGATAAGTTTAATGTGCTAGAAGACGAGCGTGAAGCCAAGGATATAGCATCCAAACGTGCACAATTACATAGAGAACAGTCTGTTCGTACACAACGACATATTACGCTAGATGAGATCGGTAGAAGAATTGCTTTAGGAGATTTTAAAGAATTAAATATTATTCTCAAAGGAGATGTTGATGGTTCTGTAGAAGCGTTAACAGACTCATTCCAAAAATTATCGACAGAAGAGATACATGTTAATATTATTCATAAGGCTGTTGGAGCCATTACAGAAAGCGATGTTTTACTAGCTTCTGCATCTGATGCAATTATTATTGGATTTAATGTTAGACCTGCGGGTAACGCAAGACAAGTTGCTGATAAAGAAGAAATAGACATCAGAACATACTCAATCATCTATGATGCTATTAATGATCTCAAAGATGCTATGGAGGGGATGCTTTCTCCAGAAATGAAAGAAGAGATTACAGGTACTGCAGAAATTAGAGAAACGTTTAAGATTTCTAAAGTAGGAACAATAGCAGGATGTATGGTGCAAACCGGTAAGATTTTCAGAAATTCTGGAATTCGTTTGATAAGAGAAGGTGTAGTAGTTTATACAGGAGAATTAGCTTCTCTAAAGCGATTTAAAGACGATGTAAAGGAAGTAAGTAAAGGTTATGATTGTGGTCTGCAAATCAAAAATTATAATGACGTTAAAGAAGGAGATATCGTAGAAGCTTATCAAGAAGTAGCTGTTAAGAAAAAACTATAGTGAGAATTTTTCACAATCCAAAAAAAGCCTTGATTTTCATGGCTTTTTTTGGATTAATGGTGAACTGATTTAAAGAATTAGAGGTCAGTAGTTAGCTGCCTATCGAGACAAGATATTATAGTACTACAGTGTGGTTGAGCGAAGTTGAGACTTGACTCATGAACCTAAAAATAATCCTTCAACCTTGCATAAGATGACTGAAACAAAACAAGATTTCTAAAAATTAATAGATTAACAATACAACTCAAGTGAAGCAATAAGGAAAAGTTGAAATTGACGTAATAATCGTTGAACCAGAAATGATGTAATCAGTTTTGTTATTCAGGTTTGAAAATAAAAGCGCTGGGAAATTTCGTATGTATTTCTTTAAGAGCTCTATCTGCTTCTAGTCTTGTACGGTAATTTCCAATCCAGACTTTGTAATTAGGGGTTTCCCATCTTATGGTAGCATCCCATTGAGGAAAAGCCTCTTTAGACGATGTCATAATCTCATTAGCCTGTTTCAAATTGCCATAATAGAGTTGAATTTTATAGCGGTCACTAAATTCTCCCTCTTTATCCATCTTGGATTTCAGATTAAGCAATATTTTAATTCTAGGGTCTTGATTAACGGTTACAAAGGCCTCGGGTTGTTTGGTGTATGTTATTGGTGTAAAATTGCTTCCGTCAAGTAATGTATCAGAAGAATTTGAAGGACTCTGTGCAGCCACAAAAAAAATGCCGGTTGCGTAAAAAATAGTACTAAAAATAAGAGATTTAATGTTTAACATTCTCATTACAAATTAATTTGGTGTAAAGGTAAAGTTTAATAACTCAAAATTATCAAAAATTATTATTTAGAATTATTATAAATTACCTGTTAACGCTTCTGTAGCATTTCTAAAATCGACTTATTATAGTACTTTTGCTGTCGAATTAAAAGTGTCGGTTTTTATGTTTTTAGTTCACAAAAATAGAAAAAACCATACCAAAGTTAAGACGATAATTCTACGTAATCATATGAAACAGGTTCAATACCGAAATTCAGCCTTCAAAATCCTATTTCTAGGAACTGTTTTTTTATTTACGCTACTTACTCCTGTTTTTGGACAGGAAGAAGCGACAACTGAGGTTGCTGTAGCAGAAGAGGCTTCATCTGGAGGAGATGTTGCGAAAGGAGAAGAGTTGTTCAAATCACTTTGCGCGGCTTGTCATAAACGTTATAAAAGAGCTGTTGGTCCGGCATTATTTGGGGTAGCAGATAAATATGAGAGAGAGTGGTTATATTCTTGGATAAAAAATAGTGCAGCAATGATTGCCTCTGGTGATCCTCGAGCAGTGGCTATCTATGAAGAGTATAACAAA
Organism: Aquimarina sp. U1-2; assembly: GCF_017897595.1. Taxonomy (GTDB): domain Bacteria; phylum Bacteroidota; class Bacteroidia; order Flavobacteriales; family Flavobacteriaceae; genus Aquimarina. Next base: position 158,470 of record NZ_JAGKIK010000006.1, on the reverse strand, counting down.
ACAGCTATGAATGCTTTTCCACAGCTGTCCAATACCGATATTGATAATATATTGGCATATGTGATGGTGCCAAAAGCAGATCCTCCTGCAACGGCAGCCACTACTACAACTGGTGATGGTGGAAGTGCTTCAGGTAGTGGTGTTTCTATTGATGTTATCTTAGTAGTACTAGCACTTGTATTCTTGATGCTCATGGTTGTACTTTTCTTAGTGAATAAAACACTAAGAAGTTTTGCAGCAGCTAATAACGTGGTATTGCCAGAGCCAGAACCTAGAACGCCTATCTGGAAGGCTTTTGTTCAGAATCAATTTTTGGTACTGGTAACAGTGATATTGCTGTTATTAGCCAGTGGATATTTTGTATATGGTTATTTTATGCAGGTTGGTATTGATCAGGGATATGCTCCTATTCAACCTATACATTACTCTCACAAAATTCACGCAGGAGCGAATAAAATAGAATGTAAATACTGTCACTCTTCTGCCAGAGTTTCAAAACATTCTGGGATACCGTCTTTAAACGTTTGTATGAACTGTCATAAAGCTATTGCTGAGGTTGCTGAATCAACAGCGACTGAAGAATATTCAAAAGAATTCTACGATGGTGAAATTCAAAAATTGTATAAGGCAGTAGGTTGGGATCAAAATACACAGTCCTATACAGGAGAAACAGAACCAGTAAAATGGGTTCGAATTCATAACTTACCTGACTTTGCTTATTTCAACCATTCTCAACATGTTAGTGTGGCTGGAGTAGCATGTCAAACCTGTCATGGTCCTGTAGAAGAGATGGAAATTATGTATCAACACGCTCCGCTAACCATGGGATGGTGTATCAATTGTCATAGAGAGACAAATATCAAGGTTGCTGGTAATGAATATTATGAAAAAATTCATAAAGAACTTTCAAAGAAATACGGCGTCGACCAGTTAACTGCTGCTCAAATGGGTGGTTTAGAATGTGGTAAGTGCCACTATTAATAACAATTATCCGATTTCGGAAACTAGTAAGAAGCTAATATCAATTATATATGTCATCAAACAAGAAATACTGGAAAAGTGTTGAAGAGCTAAACGATAACAGCTCTATTGTTGAGACGCTACAACAAAACGAATTTGTTCAGGAAATTCCAACAGATGAGTTTTTAGGGAATAAATCATCGCTAGAGAGTTCTTCAACCTCCAGACGTGATTTTCTTAAATATGTAGGTTTTAGTACCGCAGCAGCCACATTGGCTGCATGTGAAGGACCTGTAAAAAAATCTATTCCTTACGTAGTGCAGCCAGAAAGAATAATTCCTGGGGTTGCAAACTATTACGCAACTACAATTGCTGATGGTTTTGATTTTGCAAGTGTTCTAATTAGAACAAGAGAGGGCAGGCCTATAAAGATAGAGAACAATAATCTTGCTACTTCTAATGGTCATGCGAATGCAAGAGTACATGCTTCTGTGTTGTCTTTGTATGATAATTCTCGTCTTCAAGGACCGAAAAAAGCTGGCGAAGATATTAGTTGGAAAGACTTAGATAAAGAAGTAGGTGCAAAACTCAGATCTCTAGGAGGGAAAAAAATAGTAGTACTTACGCAAACATTTGCAAGCCCTTCTACATCAAAATTGATTAATGAATTTAAAGCTAAGTATTCAAATGTAGCTCACGTTGTTTATGATGCAGTTTCACAAAGCGAAGCGTTAGATGCATACGAGAAAATGTACGGAGAGCGAGCTTTAGCCGATTACGATTTTTCTAAGGTAAATACTATTGTAAGTGTAGGAGCAGACTTTTTGGGAGATTGGCAAGGTGGAGGTTATGATAGTGGTTATGCAAAAGGACGTATTCCGAAAAACGGAAAGATGTCTAAGCATATACAGTTTGAATCTAATATGTCCCTTACCGGAGCTAATGCTGATACCAGAATTGCAATTACTCCATCAGAACAGAAACAAGTACTTGCGGCCTTGTATGCATATGTAACCGGTTCTGGATCTAAAAGTTCTTTAGGTGCAGATTTGGATGCAAAAGTAATTAAAGCTTCAGAGCATATTAGAAAAGCAGGTAGTAACGCGGTAGTTGTTTCTGGTATTCAGGATGTAGATGCTCAACTCGTAGTACTTGCTATAAATAAAGCTATTAGAAGTAAGGCCTTCAACGAGGACACGCCTCGAATGATTAGACAAGGAGACGCCAAAGCTGTTGCTCAACTTGTAAAAGATATGAATGCTGGTCGCATTGGTGGTTTGTTAATTGCAGGTGTAAACCCTATGTATTCTTTGCCAAATGCTGAAGAGTTTAAAACAGGCTTAGACAAAATAAACGGTTCAGGAGTTTCTGTTGCTTTTAGTATGCATGATGATGAAACTTCGGCTTTATGTCAATATGTTGCGACTACACCTCATTACTTAGAATCCTGGGGAGATGTAGAGTTGAAAAAAGGAAGTTATAGCTTGATGCAACCCACGATCAGACCACTATTTGATACACGTCAGTTTCAAGAAACCTTATTAAAGTGGACGAATAATTCATCATCATATCATGATTATATAGAAAATACATGGACAAGTGTTCTAGGAGGGACTTCTTGGAATCAGGCATTACATGATGGAGTGTTAGTGAAACCTGTATTTCCAAAACAAGAATTAGAAGAAACTATAGAAGCGCCAGAAGGTGATGCTACTAGTGCAGAGCCTGCGGCTATAAATACGGTAGTGAGACCCAATGTAGGAGCTGCAGCGAGAAGACTTTCTATCGCAAAAACAAATGGATTAGAATTAAGTTTATATACCAAAGTCTCTTTAGGCGATGGGCAGCAAGCTAGTAATCCCTGGTTGCAAGAAATGCCAGATCCTATCACTAGAACATCCTGGGACAATTATTTAACTGTTTCTGCAGCAGATGCAGAGGTCTTAGGATTGATGAATGAAAATGTAGCTAACGGAGCGTTAAATGGAAGTTATGCTAAAGTAACGGTAGGTGATAAAGAAGTAGTAGTTCCTGTAATCATACAACCGGGTCAGGCCAAAGGTTCAGTAGGTTTAGCATTAGGATATGGTAAATCAAAAGGCCTTAAAGAAGAAATGATTGTAGGTGTGAATGCCTATCCTTTATATCAGAACTTTAACGCAATTCAAAATGTTTCAGTAGCTGCAGTAGAAGGGGTTCATGAATTTGCTTGTGTGCAGTTGCACAATACATTAATGGGTCGTGGTGATATCGTAAAAGAGACTACATTAGAAATCTTTAATACCAAAGATAAACACGAATGGAATGCAGTTCCCGAAGTAAGTAAAAATCATATTGAATATGAAGTTACTTCTCCAGAAGTAGATCTTTGGGAAGGATTTGATCGCTCTGTAGGGCATCATTTCAATCTTTCTATAGATTTAAATGCTTGTACAGGGTGTGGCGCTTGTGTAATTGCCTGCCATGCAGAAAATAATGTACCGGTAGTAGGTAAGACTGAAATACGTAGATCGCGCGATATGCATTGGTTGCGTATCGACCGTTACTATTCTTCACAAGATAGTTTTGAATCAGACAATAATAAAAAAGATAATATTTCAGGATTAGGAAGTTCATTATCAGAATTCGGTAAAATGGAAACTCCGGCTGATAATCCACAAGTTGTCTTCCAGCCTGTTATGTGCCAGCATTGTAATCATGCGCCTTGTGAGACAGTATGCCCAGTTGCAGCCTCTTCACACAGTAGACAGGGACAAAATCACATGGCATACAATCGTTGCGTAGGAACAAGATACTGCGCAAACAACTGTCCGTACAAAGTTCGTAGATTCAACTGGTTCTTATACAATAATAATGACGAGTTCGACTACCATATGAATAATGATTTGGGCAGAATGGTAATTAATCCTGACGTTACAGTGCGTTCAAGAGGGGTTATGGAAAAATGTTCGATGTGTATTCAAATGACTCAAAAGACTATTTTGGATGCCAAGCGAGAAGGTAGAGTGATTAAAGACGGCGAATTTAAAACGGCTTGTTCTTCTGCATGTTCTTCGGGTGCAATAGTATTTGGAGATATTAATGATAAAGACAGTGAAGTAGCACAACTTAAAGAAGATAACCGTATGTATCACTTACTTGAGCACGTAGGTACAAAACCCAATGTAATGTATCAAACCAAAGTAAGAAATACTACAGAAGCCTAATTAACTAAATAAAGAATTAATTCAATATATAAAGGATTATGTCTCATTACGAAGCACCTATTAGAAAACCTTTAGTAACCGGGGATAAAACATATCACGATGTAACTATCGATGTGGCTGCACCGGTTGAAGGTAAAGCCAATAAATCATGGTGGATTGTTTTTTCTATCGCGCTTATTGCTTTTCTATGGGGAATAGGCTGTATTACATATACAGTTTCTACGGGTATAGGTACCTGGGGATTAAATAAAACAGTAGGTTGGGCCTGGGATATTACCAACTTTGTATGGTGGGTAGGTATAGGACACGCAGGAACACTTATATCTGCTGTATTATTACTATTTCGCCAAAAGTGGAGAATGGCGATTAACCGATCTGCCGAGGCGATGACTATCTTTTCGGTTATCCAGGCGGGATTGTTTCCTATTATTCACATGGGGCGTCCCTGGTTAGCCTATTGGGTGCTCCCTATACCCAATCAGTTTGGATCTCTTTGGGTTAACTTTAATTCTCCTTTACTTTGGGATGTATTTGCGATATCTACTTATCTTTCTGTATCCTTAGTATTTTGGTGGACTGGTTTGTTACCTGATTTTGCTATGATAAGAGATAGGGCTATTACACCTTTCAATAAAAAGATATATGGTATTTTGTCATTTGGTTGGAGCGGTAGAGCAAAAGATTGGCAGCGTTTCGAAGAGGTATCTCTGGTTTTAGCAGGTTTGGCTACACCACTTGTACTTTCTGTACATACTATCGTATCTTTTGACTTTGCGACATCGGTAATTCCTGGTTGGCATACCACGATTTTCCCACCTTATTTTGTGGCAGGTGCTATTTTCTCTGGATTTGCTATGGTAAATACATTGCTTATTATTATGAGGAAAGTTTCTAACCTCGAAAATTATATTACGATCCAACATATAGAATTAATGAACATTGTAATCATGATCACAGGTTCTATTGTGGGGGTTGCCTATATTACCGAGCTTTTTATCGCATGGTATTCTGGGGTAGAATATGAACAATACGCATTTTTAAATAGAGCAACGGGTCCCTATTGGTGGGCATATTGGGCGATGATGAGCTGTAATGTATTCTCTCCGCAATTTATGTGGTTTCCAAAATTAAGAAGAAGTATCATGTTCTCTTTTATCATCTCTATTGTAGTAAATATTGGAATGTGGTTTGAGCGTTTTGTTATCATTGTTACCTCATTACATAGGGATTACTTACCATCTTCATGGACGATGTTCTCTCCAACTTTTGTAGACATTGGGATTTTTATAGGTACTATTGGTTTCTTTTTCGTGCTATTTTTATTATATGCTCGAACGTTCCCGGTAATTGCACAGGCCGAGGTAAAAACCATTTTGAAGTCTTCTGGTGAAAAGTATAAAAAACTTAGAGAAGCGGGCATTGATCATAGAGACCAACTTCCAAAAGCTGGAGTTAAAGTTTCGTCTGATACTATAGAAAAGGATGTAAAAACTACAAATGTAATTACCGCAACCAGCGAGCAGCTAGATGACTTACTCGAAAATTTAGGAACCTTTGATCCTGCTACTCAAACTGCCGATGATCTGAAAAAAGTAAACGGTATAGGTCCTGTTATGGAGAAAAAATTAAACGAAATAGGAATCTTTACGTTTGATCAGGTAAGTAGAATGACAGAGCGCGAATATGATTTACTAGATAATATTACAGGATCTTTCCCAGGAAGAGCACAGCGCGATGACTGGGCAGGACAGGCCGAAAAACTTAAAAATAATTAGAAAGTATGGCATCAAAAGTTATACATGCATTATATACAGATGATGATGTCCTTATGGACGCAGTAAAAAAAGTTCGATCAGAACATTATCATATAGAAGAGGTGTTTTGCCCATTTCCCGTTCACGGTTTAGATAAAGCCATGGGTATGCCTCATACACGTTTGGCCATAACATCGTTTCTTTACGGTTGTGTAGGGTTAACCGTTGCGATATTAATGATGAACTATATTATGATAGAAGACTGGCCACAGGATATAGGTGGGAAACCCAGCTTCAGTTACATAGAAAATATGCCGGCTTTTGTTCCTATTATGTTCGAACTTACTGTATTTTTTGCTGCACACCTTATGGTGATTACTTTCTATATGAGAAGTAGATTGTGGCCATTCAAAAAAGCCGAAAATCCTGATGTAAGGACTACAGATGACCACTTTTTGATGGAAGTTGATGCCGGTAATCATGATGTTGAAAAACTCTCGAATTTCTTAGGAGATACTGGAGCGGTAGAAATTAAAATAATTGATAAGCAAGAAGATAACCATTAGTAATAATGAAGAATACTATAAAAATATTAGCCTTTTTAGCCATTGTGATTAGTATGGTGTCTTGTCAAAAAGATTCGAAACCCAACTATCAATACATGCCCAACATGTATGAATCTGTGGGTTATGAAACCTATGGAGAATATCCTATTTTTGAAAACGAACAAGAGGCTAAATTACCTGTAGAAGGGTCAATTCCTAGAGGTTGGATGCCTTATGATTTTGAAAACTCCAATGAAGGATATCAACTTGCTAAAGATTCGCTTAAAAATCCGATTAGGTATACACAGGAGAATGAAGCGGCAGGAATGCAACTATATACCATATATTGCGCTATCTGTCACGGAGATAATGGAAAGGGAAAAGGGTATTTGGTAGAACGTGAAAAAATACTGGGTGTGCCTAGTTATGATGATGCAGGAAGAGCAATTACTGAAGGAAGTATATATCACGTAATGTATTACGGAATTAATTCTATGGGATCTTATGCATCTCAAACAAGCGAACATGAACGCTGGCAGATTGTACAATATGTACAAAAATTGAAAGCAGAACTCGAAGGAAAAACACCAAGAATAGATCCCGAAAGTGATACACAGGCTAGCTTGATCCCTGCTGTTAATCAAAGACCAGAGGAAGAAGAATATCAAGCAACCAACAGTCAAAATAACGCACAGTAAGTGCATAGTTAAAAAGTTAAGAAACAACGATATAATAAAGATATGTATACGCTATCCAATAGATTAAGATTATTTTCTATCATTTTTATGGTTGTGGGTCTTGTAGGTCTTATAATTGGCTTTGCAAGTAGTCCGGGATCTATAGAAGATGTAAAAGAAATGATGGCAGCGCACGATGCTCATGGAGGAGATCATGGTCATGAAACCACAGAAACATATAGCGGTAATACAGTACATGCAGAGCATGACCTGGATAAAGATAAACATAGTGGAGATGACCACTACCTGCATATCTTACATCAATTGCAAAATAAACCCTGGGCATCTTTATATGTGGCAGCATTTTTCTTTTTTATGATTGCTTTAGGGGTATTAGCTTTTTATGCGATTCAGTTTGCGGCACAAGCAGGATGGTCACCGGTTTTATTTCGAGTGATGGAAGCCATTACAGCCTATTTAGTTCCGGGCGGAATCATTCTTTTTGTCATATTGGCTTTATCGGGATTTCATGTAAATCACTTATTTGTATGGGCAGATCCTGAAGTAGTAGCACACGATAAGTTAATCCAAGGCAAATCAGGATGGTTAAATGGTACTGGGTTTATTATTAGAGCTGCTATATTTCTAGCGGGTTGGTTCTTATATAGACATTTTGCAATTAAGTATTCTAGAAAACAAGACGATGAGCCTCAAGGGAATAAGTGGTATAAGAAAAGTTTTAAAATAGCCGCAGGTTTTTTAGTGTTCTTTATATATACCGAATCAATGATGTCCTGGGACTGGATCATGAGTTTTGATCCACATTGGTTCAGTACCTTATTTGGGTGGTATGTCTTTGCTAGTTTATTTGTCTCAGGTATCACTACTATTGCATTAATGACTATTTATCTTAAATCTAGAGGCTATTTGGATTTCGTAAATGATAGCCATATTCACGATTTGGCTAAATTCATGTTCGGGATTAGTATTTTTTGGACGTATTTATGGTTCTCTCAGTTTATGTTAATATGGTATTCTAATATTCCTGAAGAGGTGACATATTTCATCACCCGAATAGAAGATTATAAGTTACCTTTCTTCGGAATGCTTGTGATGAACTTTATATTTCCACTATTAGTATTAATGAATAGTGATTTTAAAAGAGTAAATTGGTTTGTAGTGATGGCTGGAGTAGTGATTCTTTGTGGTCATTATATTGATGTTTATAATATGGTAATGCCTGCTACAGTTGGTGCCTCTTGGTCAATTGGTATTAGCGAAATAAGTGCGGTTTTACTATTTTTAGGATTGTTTTTGTTCATCGTGTTTAGAGCACTTACCAAAGCTCCTTTACTCGCTAAAGGAAATCCTTTTATAGAAGAAAGTAAACACTTTCATTATTAAAAAATTGAATTGTAAAAAAGAAGATAGATAAAAATGACTGTATTTTTAACCATAGTAATTATAGCACTTTTTGGAATCACATTATGGCAAATGTCAAAGATTTTGAAATTGTCACAGCTCAAAAATGCAGATGATTCTCAAGTAGCTAATGATAAGGATAATAATATGCAAGGTAAGCTGATGCTTGGATTTGTAATATTCATTTACTTATTAACTATATTTTGTTTTGTTCAATATCATAGCTTTTTCTTGCCAGAATCTGCTTCAGAACATGGTGTAGATTATGATCAGTTAATGTTCATTTCTATGGTCTTGATTATGTTTGTACAGATTATTACACAAGGATTGTTACATTATTTTGCCTACAAATACCGAGGAAAAAAAGGAAACAAGGCTTTATTCTTTGCTGATAATGATAAATTAGAATTTATTTGGACAATCATACCAGTTATTGTGTTGGCAGGATTGATCATCTATGGATTATTCACCTGGACCGATATCATGAATATAGATGAAGAAGAAGGTGATCCATTAATTATCGAATTATACGCTTATCAATTTGACTGGAGAGCACGTTATTCTGGTGAAGATAATGTATTAGGAAAAGCTAACGTACGTTTTATAGAAGGTATTAATACATTAGGAATCGATGCATCAGATGGCTATTCAAAAGATGACAAAGTCACTAATGAGCTGCATTTGCCTGTAAATCGAAAGGTAATATTTAAAATGAGATCACAAGACGTGTTGCACTCGGCATACATGCCTTTCTTTAGAGCTCAGATGAATGTCGTACCTGGTATGATTACTGAATTCGCATATACACCTACCAAAACCACTGAAGAAATGAGAAACAGTGAGTTTATGATAGAAAAGGTGGCTACGATTAATAAAATCAGAAAAGAAAAGAGTAAGGCTCTTGTAGCGGCAGGAGACGAAGCTTTAGAGACCTACGAGTTTGATTATTATTTGTTATGTAATAAGATTTGTGGAGCCTCTCACTATAATATGCAGATGAAAATTATCGTTGAGTCTGAAGAAGAATACCAAGAATGGTTAAAGACGCAACAGACATTTAGCGAACAATTATCTGCACAGGCTAGCAATTAAAGAAGAAGAAAAAGAAAAAGAAAGATTAATATTTACTAAAAAAATAGCGATATGTCAGCAATAGCACACGTAGATGATCATGCTCACGATGACCATGGCCATCACCATAAGGAGACGTTTATTACTAAGTATATCTTTAGTCAGGATCATAAAATGATTTCAAAACAGTACTTGATTACTGGTCTGATTATGGGTATTATTGGTATTGCTATGTCATTACTTTTTAGAATGCAATTGGCATGGCCAGATCATAAATTTACAGTATACGAAATATTCTTGGGTAAGTTTGGTGAAGATGGAGTAATGGATCCTAGTATTTATTTGGCGCTAGTGACGATTCATGGTACCATAATGGTATTTTTCGTGCTTACCGCCGGTCTTAGTGGTACATTTAGTAATTTACTTATTCCGTTACAAATAGGCGCACGAGATATGGCTTCAGGGTTTTTGAACATGGTCTCATATTGGTTATTCTTTATTAGTAGTGTGATCATGGTATTGTCGCTGTTTGCCGAAGCAGGTCCTGCATCTGCAGGATGGACCATATATCCTCCATTAAGTGCGCTACCCCAGGCTATTGGTGGTTCGGGGACGGGTATGACATTGTGGTTGGTTTCTATGGCAATATTTATAGCATCTTCATTGCTTGGTTCATTAAATTATGTAGTAACGGTAATTAATTTACGTACCAAAGGAATGTCGATGACAAGAATGCCACTAACTATTTGGGCGTTTTTTGTTACGGCAATTATAGGTATTGTATCATTTCCTGTTTTGTTATCTGCGGCTCTTTTATTGATAATGGATAGAAGTTTTGGTACTTCATTTTATCTGAGTGATATTTATATTCAGGGTGAAGTATTACATAACCAGGGTGGATCTCCTGTACTGTTCGAACACTTATTTTGGTTTTTGGGACATCCGGAAGTATACATCGTATTATTACCGGCATTAGGAATTACCTCTGAAATTATTGCGACAAACGCGCGTAAACCTATATTTGGTTATCGGGCTATGGTAGCATCAATTTTAGCCATTGCTTTTCTTTCTACAATCGTTTGGGGACACCATATGTTTGTTTCTGGAATGAATCCATTTTTAGGATCTGTATTTACATTTACAACACTTCTAATTGCGATTCCTTCAGCTGTAAAAGCTTTTAATTATATCACAACGCTATGGAAGGGTAACTTACAGCTTAACCCTGCAATGTTGTTTTCGATAGGATTAGTATCTACTTTCATAACTGGTGGACTAACAGGAATAATTCTTGGTGATAGTACCTTAGACATTAATGTACATGATACGTACTTCGTAGTAGCGCATTTCCATTTGGTGATGGGTATTTCAGCATTATATGGTTTATTTGCCGGGGTGTATCACTGGTTTCCAAAAATGTTTGGTAAAATGATGAATAAGAATCTTGGCTATGTGCATTTCTGGGTTACCGCAATAGGAGCCTATGGGGTTTTCTTCCCTATGCATTTTATTGGTATGGCTGGATTACCACGTCGTTACTATACGAATTCTAATTTTCCATATTTTGATGATTTGGCAGATACTAATGTATTAATCACGGTATTCGCATTAATAACAGCAGCAGCACAATTGGTATTCTTGTATAATTTTGTGGTTTCTATGTTCTATGGTAAAAAAGCTGTTCAAAATCCCTGGAAGTCTAACACTTTAGAATGGACTACACCTGTTGAACACATCCATGGAAATTGGCCAGGTGCAATACCTAATGTATATAGATGGCCCTATGACTATAGTAAAACCAAAGAAAATGGTGAGTATGTAATTGCAGGGCAAGATTTTGTTTCACAGATTACTCCTCTTCAAGAAGGTGAAGAAGAATTACATCATTAAAGACTCTTTTAAAATATCAAAAGCCTTTTCGTTTTTATGAAAAGGCTTTTTCTTTTTCTAGTATCTTTGTTTAAAACATATGAAATTTGATGTACAATCTTCAATCTCAATTCTTATTTGAGCAATGTTAAAGTGAAAGTGGTATTAAAACAGATGTAATAGTATTTCATATTTATGAATGAAAATCTAAATCCAACAAACGATAATTTTTCTAACGAAGATCTTGATGTCGAGAGAGCGTTAAGGCCTCTCAATTTTGAAGATTTTGCAGGGCAGGATCAAGTGTTAGAAAATTTAAAGATCTTTGTGCAAGCCGCCAATTTACGTGAAGATGCATTAGATCATACCCTTTTTCACGGTCCGCCCGGATTGGGTAAAACTACTCTAGCACATATTTTAGCAAACGAATTGGGAGTAAGTATTAAAGTTACATCGGGCCCTGTGTTAGATAAACCAGGCGATTTGGCTGGATTACTTACAAATCTAGAAGAGAGAGACGTTCTTTTTATTGATGAAATTCATAGATTAAGTCCGATAGTAGAAGAGTATTTATACTCTGCTATGGAAGATTATAAAATTGACATCATGATAGAAAGCGGACCCAATGCACGAACTGTTCAAATTAACCTGAGTTCATTTACTTTAATTGGAGCTACAACCCGTTCAGGCTTATTAACCGCTCCTATGAGAGCGCGATTCGGGATACAATCACGATTACAATATTATACGACAGAATTGCTAGCAACTATAGTACAACGAAGCGCATATATCTTAAAAGTGCCAATCTCTATGGAGGCCGCCATAGAAATTGCCGGTAGAAGTAGGGGCACCCCACGTATTGCTAATGCATTGTTGCGAAGGGTGCGCGATTTTGCTCAAATCAAAGGAAACGGGAAGATAGATATCGAAATCTCTAAATTTGCATTAAAAGCCCTTAATGTAGATGCTCACGGTCTTGATGAAATGGATAATAAAATTCTCACTACTTTGATTGATAAATTTAAAGGTGGTCCTGTAGGTATTACAACTCTGGCCACAGCTGTAAGTGAAAGCGCAGAAACCATAGAAGAAGTTTACGAACCTTTTTTAATACAGCAAGGATTTATCATGCGTACTCCCAGAGGTAGAGAGGTTACCGAGGCAGCATATAAGCATTTGGGTCGAATTAAAGGAGGAATACAAGGAGGATTATTTTGACTTATCTAAAATTTCTCAAATAGCAATACTATGAGTACTACCATCCCCACCGTGTCTTTTTTTGAAGTACTTAAGAATGCAAATCGTATTCTTAAAAATCCACTTCCTTTTCATCATAAAAACTTTAGAAGGCATGGAGATCTTTTTAGGGTAGAATTAGGTTTTGGCAATAGTGTCGTTTTTACTCGAGATGCAGGTCTTGCTAAACATACACTTCAGAAAAATCATAGAAATTATCAAAAATCCTCACTGCAAACAGAAGATTTAGCCAAGTACATCGGTGAAGGATTATTAACGGCAGAAGGAGATAAATGGTTAAAACAGCGAAGACTTATTCAGCCTGCTTTTCATAAAAAAAAGCTAGAAGATCTCGTTCAAACGATCAAAAATGTTATCGTAGAAGAGTCGTGTAAAGTTCAACTCGGGCAACCCTTTGATGTCTATCCTCTAATGAGCGATCTGGCTTTTAAAGTAGTGGCTAAATCTTTATTTAGTTACACCGATACTCATAATACCATTGCACGTCTTCAGCATATTACACAAGCGGCTCAACAATTTCTGATTAAAGAAATTAGACAGCCTTATAAACGTTGGTGGTTTCATCTTAACGGGAAAATAAGACGCACTCATCGATTAACGCAAGAGGCTCGGGATCTTTTGAATACCATTATTGATGATCGCAAAAATTCAAACAAACGCCATCACGATTTGCTAGATATGCTACTAGAAGCACGTTATGAAGATGGAAGTGCAATGGATAACGAGCAATTAATTGATGAAATCTTAATTCTATTTACTGCAGGGCATGAAACTACATCGAATGCGTTAACATTTACTTTATTATTATTAGCAAATCATCTAGAACTACAAGAAAAAGTATATCAAGAAGTTGCAAATCCTAAGGTTGTTAACGCTACACCCCTAGAAGAAGTAGCAGCGTATACATATACCAAACAATGTATAGAAGAATCTATGCGTTTGTACCCACCCGTTTATTTTTCAGATAGAGTTGCTATTCAAAATGACAAGTACAATGATTTTACGTTGAAAAAAGGAACAACAATCCTGATTTCATTTTTTGAAATACATAGGCATCTAGACTTATGGGAAAATCCATTACAATTTAATCCTGATCGGTTTCATCCAGAAAAAGATAAGAAAGCATACGCAGACATTTATTTTCCGTTTGGTGCCGGTCCGAGAATGTGCATTGGTAATAACTTTGCGATGTACGAAATGATTCTGGCGATTAGTGAATTGGTTAGAAACTATAAAATAACTGCAGTTTCCAAAGAAATTGAAATTAAACCTTTAATTACTTTAAAACCGGCAGCGTCTCGATTGGTATTTGAAAAAAGATAAGGGCTATTTACTGGTATGATACCCAAAACGACACATGCGCAACAAATTAAAGCTGAAGCCAAAAGACTTGGTTTCTTATCGTGTGGTATCAGCAAAGCAGCGTTTCTTGAAGAAGAAGCACCACGATTAGAAAATTGGCTTACACAAAATATGCACGGCGAAATGAACTATATGGAAAATCATTTCGATAAACGTTTGGATCCTACAAAGCTTGTCGAGGGGTCTAAAAGTGTGATTTCTTTACTGCTTAATTATTATCCAGAACAGACCCAGGAAGATCCCGACGCTCCAAAAATTTCAAAATATGCGTATGGTACCGATTATCACTGGGTGATCAAAAGTAAACTTAAAGAATTATTGTATTTTATACAAAATGAAATCGGAGATGTTCATGGTCGGGCATTTGTAGATTCAGCTCCGGTACTGGATAAAGCTTGGGCAGCAAAAAGCGGATTAGGATGGATAGGTAAAAATAGTAACCTGCTTACGCAACAAGTGGGTTCGTTTTATTTTATAGCAGAGTTAATCGTAGATTTGGATCTCGAGTATGACACCCCCGTTACCGATCATTGTGGTACATGTACTGCATGTATTGATGCATGTCCTACCCAGGCGATCGTTGAGCCATATGTGGTAGATGGAAGTAAGTGCATTTCGTATTTCACTATAGAACTTAAAGAAGAATTACCAACAAGCTTTAAAGGACAGTTTGAGAACTGGATGTTTGGCTGTGATATATGCCAGGATGTATGCCCTTGGAATCGATTTTCGAAGCCACATAATGAGCCTCTTTTTAATCCGAAGCCACAACTTTTGAAAATGTCTAAAAAAGAATGGCAAGAAATTACAAAAGAAGTGTTTTCAGAAATTTTTCAGAAGTCTGCTGTAAAAAGAACAAAATTTTCCGGTTTACAACGAAATATTCAATTCCTTGAAGATAACTGAACGTAGGAAGTATCAAAAATTAATAATACAAACGGTTACATTAGGATTCTAAACATTTCTAATAACAAAAACATACTATTTTTATCAAAATCTTGTATATTCAACAAGTTTTTTAACAAAAAATAGAGATTTTT
The DNA here is from genome assembly GCF_017897595.1 of Aquimarina sp. U1-2. Lineage (GTDB taxonomy): Bacteria > Bacteroidota > Bacteroidia > Flavobacteriales > Flavobacteriaceae > Aquimarina. The sequence continues at coordinate 143,307 of NZ_JAGKIK010000006.1, read as the reverse complement.
ATAGACACCACCAAAAGGTAGAACATCCCTAGGTTTGCCTTCAAACTTAACAATTGTGTCCAACAAATGTCTCGCGGACTTGTTCCTGGGTAGTTTACTTTTTAGGTTTCTTCCGCCTTGAGCTTAAAAAACGATCAATTTTGGTTTAGTTTAATACTTCACACATGAACGAATTATCGTATATCGACATTATTGTCATTGTAGTTTATTTAATAGGAATTATCATCTACGGGATATCAAAATCAAAAAGAGGCAGCTCTGAAGATTATTTTCTAGGTGGGCGAACCATGAGCTGGCCGATCGTTGGTATTGCACTTTTTTCAGCAAATATTTCGAGTTCAACTTTGGTGGGGCTAGCATCAGATGCGTATCAAACCAATATTAATGTTTACAATTACGAATGGTTTGCAGTAGTAGTATTGATCTTCTTTTCAGTATTTTTTCTTCCCTTTTATCTTAGATCAGGCGTATATACCATGCCCGAGTTTCTGGAAAGACGATATGATAACAGGTCGAGATATTATTTTTCTTTTATTACTGTAGTCGGCAATATTCTAGTCGATACAGCTGCAGGATTGTATGTGGGTAAAATCGTATTAACGCTTTTGTTTCCAGCATTAGATTCGACATTCATCTTAATTATTCTTGCCGTTGCGGCGGCAGCATATACTATTCCCGGGGGGTTAAATTCTGTTATCCAAACTGAAGTTATTCAGGCAATTTTATTAATAGTAGGCTCTTGTTTACTCACCTATTTTGCCTTTGACCAATTAGGAGGGGGATGGTCTGGCATGATGGCAAAATTGGATACCCTATTATCAAATGGTAGTATAAACTTTGATGACAGAGCTGCCAAAGGCGCATTTATCCCTCAAAATGCAGACGAGGTATTTAGTTTGGTACGACCAAGTAATGATGAGTTTATGCCCTGGTGGGGATTATTAACAGGGGTGCCGTTATTGGGTTTTTACTTCTGGGCAAATAATCAATTTATGGTACAACGCGTACTTGGGGCCAAAAATTTGAACCACGGCAGATGGGGGGCACTTTTTGCCGGACTTTTAAAATTACCAGTAATTTTTATCATGGTAGTTCCTGGTGTACTGGCATTGCTTCTATTTAGCACCTTAGATATCGGCGCATTACATTATACACTTACAAATGGAGAAATATGTACCCAACTATCAGATTGTCCTAACCTAACGTATCCGGTACTATTATTTCAACTGCTGCCAGTAGGAGTACTGGGACTTGTAGTTGCTGGATTAATGGCAGCAATGATGTCATCGGTTTCGGCCACATTTAATTCTGCTTCAACATTGGTTACTATGGATTTTGTTAAACAAATTCGACCTGATCTCACGAGTAAACAATTGGTGCGTGTAGGGCAGATCACGACCATAATTTTGGTAGTTTTAGCAATTTCTTGGGTGCCGTTTATCGAAAGCGTAAGTGATTCTTTATGGACGTATTTACAATTGGTTATTGCTTATACTTGTCCGCCCGCAGTTTCCACTTTTATACTCGGTTTATTTTGGAAACGAGCTAATGGTACAGGTTCGATAGTTAGTTTGTTAACTGGTTTTTCATTAGCGGTTCTCATGATAGTTTCACAAACTTTTGAATGGATACCAGCGATAAATGAACTTCATTTTCTTGCAAAAGCAACGTGGTTATTTGTTATTTGTGTGCTTATTCATATACTAGTAAGTTTAGCATCAAAACCGCAATCCCAGCAACAAATCAAAGAATATACTTATAAGAAGGAAATGTTTATTGAAGAATCTAAAGAATTATCCAGCGTACCCTGGTATAAAAATTATAGAACATTATCTGTCATTCTTTTATGTATTACGGCTATCGTCGTGGGATTATTCTGGTAACAACAACTGTAACTATCATGAGACAATATCAACTTCGATTTTCATACGTTTTTTTCGTTATGGGTTTATTTCTTGTCATAGGATGTCAAGAAAAATCCAGAGAAGTTTTCTCTATCAAGAAGGAACTCGATAAATTGATCGCTCAAGAAGATACCGACGGCGATAAAAAAATCACCATTGAAGATAAAGGGCCAAAAAAATTCGAGTTTACCAACGCCACAGGAAAGCGTCATCTCGTAGAGGGAACGTATCATTTGTCAAATTTATTACAAGAACTGGCAATGGCCAATGATCAGGATACTATAGCAATAGGTAACATCACCGAGGCTCCTTCAGATAGAATTTCAAGATTGATAAAAACAAGGTATTGGGACAATTTAACACGATCTATTGATAAAAAAGGATTGGCAAAAGTAGTAAGTGATACCAAAGCCACTACAGATACTTTGAGATTGTATGTTCCTTATGAAGATAAAGAGGCCATATCCTATTTTCAATCTTTAGAAACCGATTTTCCAAATTTAAACGTAGTTGTTCTTCCGAAGGAAATCACACCAGTGTACGTAAAAACCCTAAACAACCGTTCTGGAATTCTCAATTTGGCACACGATAAGAAAGAGGGTCGATACATTGGCAAACCCTTCGTGGTTCCGGGGGGGAGATTTAATGAAATGTACGGTTGGGACAGTTATTTTGAATCGGTAGGTTTACTTATCGACGATCGTGAAGATTTAGCTATGGCTATGGCAGATAATTTTGCTTATCAAATCAAGTATTACGGTAAGATTTTGAACGCTAACCGAAGTTACTATTTAACCAGAACACAACCTCCGTTTTTTAGTTCGTTACTAAAGGAAATTTATATAAAACATCCTAATATGTCTAGAGAATGGTTAGCTAGCAATCTCGAGATGGTGATACAGGAATATGAAACCGTTTGGATGCAAAAAGGAGTTAGGCTTACAAACAATGGATTGAATCGTTTTTATGGAGAAGGCATTAAAATACCACCCGAAACTGAAGAAGGACATTTTGATTACGTATTAAAAAAGTATGCAAAAAAGCATAAGCCAGACTTCGAATCTTTTAAAAAAATGTATCAGGATGGTAAAATTCAGGATGCGCAATTAGATCAATACTTTATCCATGATCGCTCTATGCGCGAGAGCGGACATGATACGTCTAATCGATTGGATATGATATGTGCTCATCTCAATACGGTGGGTTTAAACAGTTTGCTCTACAAATACGAAGTTGACATTGCATTTTTAATAGAAAAAGTTTTCAATAATGATTTTAATGGGCAAAATGCTGCACAATGGCTATCTAAAGCAAAAAAGAGAAAAGATCTCATGAACAGGCTTATGTGGGATGATGAACTGGGAGGATACTACGACTATAATTTCAAAACCAAACAACCTCAAAAAATTGAATCGGCTACCAATTATTATCCACTTTGGGTAGGCATAAGTTCTGATAAGCAGGCTAAAAGAATGATTGATAATTTATTCACCAACCTCGTTCAAAAAGGTGGAGTAGCCGGTACTACCGATATTAGCGATAAAACCAGTCCAGAGGCTCCACAACGACAATGGGATTATCCTAATGGCTGGGCGCCTCATCAAATGACGATTTGGAGAGGTCTTCTAAATTACGGCTATAATGATGAAGCACAAGAGCTTATATATCGATGGTTGTGGATGATTACCAAAAATGCTGTAGATTACAATGGTACAATTCCAGAAAAGTATGATGTCGTAAAGTGCACTCATAAAGTATATGCCGAATATGGAAATGTAGGAACCGAGTTTGATTACATCACCCCGAGTGGTTTTGGATGGATGAATGCATCTTATCAATTAGGATTAAGTTTATTAACCAATACGTATAAGAAGAAACTCAATCAATTGATCGATCCTGACGAATTATTTGCAAAAAAGGCAAAATAGGTATGAAATCAACAAAAAAGTAATGAAATAACTAAGTTTCGCAAGACTTTTTTGATTTTTTTGAAGTTTACCAGCGATTAATTTCTGCATCTCATGTAGACTTGTACCTTTGTATTGCACAATTATTCTAATTTAGTATGAGCATCGAAAGTAAAAGACGTGAAGCTTTAATATATCACGCAAAACCCACCCCTGGAAAAATTAAAGTTATCCCTACTAAGAAATACGCTACGCAGCGAGATTTGTCGTTGGCCTATTCTCCTGGTGTTGCAGAGCCTTGTTTGGAAATTGAAAAAGAAAAGTCCAACGTATATCGTTACACTGCAAAAGGAAATTTGGTCGCTGTGATATCCAATGGTACTGCAGTTCTAGGATTGGGGGATATCGGTCCGGAAGCCTCTAAACCTGTGATGGAGGGTAAAGGATTACTTTTCAAAATATTTGCAGATATCGATGTGTTTGATATTGAAGTAGACACCAAAGACGTCGACGCCTTTATAGAAACTGTAAAAAACATTGCACCCACTTTTGGAGGGATTAATCTCGAAGATATTAAAGCTCCGGAAGCCTTCGAAATCGAACGACGCTTAAAAGAGGAACTCGATATTCCTGTAATGCATGATGATCAACATGGTACGGCAATAATTTCGGCCGCTGCCTTATTAAATGCATTAGAACTTGCAGATAAAAAAATAGAAGATGTAAAGATTGTAGTAAGTGGCGCGGGAGCGGCTGCTGTTTCATGTACTCGTCTTTACAAAGCTTTTGGTGCCAAGGCCGAAAATATTGTGATGACCGATAGTAAAGGTGTAATCAGAAAGGATAGAGACAATCTTACCAAAGAAAAGGCTGAATTTGCTACGGGTAGGGATGTATATGAATTAGAAGATGCGATGCGCGAAGCAGATGTATTCATAGGATTATCGATGGCTAATTTGGTTTCCCCAGAAATGTTGTTATCCATGGCAGCGCATCCTATTGTTTTTGCTATGGCCAATCCAGATCCCGAGATTAACTATGATGTCGCTTTAAAAACACGTCAAGACGTAATCATGGCAACAGGTAGGAGCGATCATCCAAATCAAGTAAACAATGTATTGGGATTCCCATTTATTTTTCGTGGGGCTTTAGATGTTAGAGCAACCGGAATCAATGAAGAAATGAAAATGGCAGCAGTAAAAGCATTGGCAGATCTCGCCAAAGAGCCTGTGCCAGAACAAGTAAATATTGCTTATGGGGAAACTCGACTAAACTTTGGTAGAGAATATATCATCCCAAAGCCTTTTGACCCAAGATTAATTGCTAAAGTACCACCAGCAGTTGCCAAAGCAGCCATAGAAAGCGGAGTCGCCACAGAGCCGATTACCGATTGGAAAAAATATGAAGATGAATTGTTAGAAAGAATGGGCAACGATAACAAATTGGTGCGTTTATTACTAGATAGAGCGCGTACCAATCCTAAAAGAGTAATCTTTGCCGAAGCAGATCATCTAGACGTATTAAAAGCAGCTCAAACTGTTAAGGAAGAAGGTATAGCTATTCCGATTTTATTGGGTAGAAGAGACGTCATTTTAGAATTGATGAAAGAAATTGATTTTGATCCCGACGATGTAACTATTATAGACCCTAAGGCAGATCAAGAAAGTGATCGTAAAAACAAATATGCCAGAAAATATTGGGAGGTCAATAAACGTAAGGGAATTACGCTATATGATGCAGAACGTTTATTGAGAGAACGCAATTATTTTGCGGCTATGATGGTGAACGAGGGTGATGCAGATGCGTTGCTATCAGGATACTCCAGAAGCTTTCCTACAGTTGTAAAACCCATGATGGATCTTATTGGTCTCGCTAAGGGTGCAGCTCGAATCGCAACCGTAAATGTTATGATGACTACCAAAGGTCCTTTGTTTATTAGTGATTCATCTATTAATATCGACCCATCTTCTAAAGAGCTGGCAAAAATCGCACAAATGACGGCCAAAACCGTAGAAATGTTCGGGATCAAGCCTGTAGTAGCTATGGTTTCTTATGGTAATTTTGGTTCTTCTAAGCATCCAAATGCCAGAAAGGTAAGAGATGCTGTGGCATATTTACACCGCTATTACCCGGATATGGTGGTTGATGGAGAGTTACAAATGAATTTTGCATTAAATAGAAAATTACGAAAAGATAAATTTCCGTTTTCTAAGTTGAATGAACAAAAGGTAAATACATTGGTATTTCCTAATCTTGACTCTGCTAATAGTAATTACAAACTGTTAAGTGAGTTGAATAATGCAGAATCCATAGGTCCGATTATGATGGGTATGGCAAAACCGGTGCATATCCTTCAATTAGGTGCCAGTGTTGAAGAAATGATCAATATGGCAGCCGTAGCAGTAATTGATGCTCAGGAAAAGGAAAAAAGAGATACTCAGTTGTCATTGATATCCAAAAATGTCTGAATAAATTTATAGTACAATTATAAGATACACCCTTTAAAACGCCAATGTTAAAGGGTGTTTTTTTATCTATTTTGAATAGAATTTTATTACATTTGAATCCTTTTAACATCAACTTAACTAATGATCACACATATCAAAGGGAGGCTTATTGAAAAAAATCCTACCGATGTTGTTATTGACTGTGCCGGAGTAGGGTATCTTTTACACATTTCACTACATACGTATTCACTACTTCCAGAAGGTGAAGTACTTCAGTTATTTACACATCTTCAGGTAAAAGAAGATGCTCACACCTTGTTTGGTTTTGTAGAAAAATCTGAACGCGAAATTTTTAGACTCCTCATTTCGGTTTCTGGTATTGGAGCAAGTACGGCCAGAACGATGTTGTCTTCACTACATCCTGATCAAATTAAAGAAGCTATTGCTTCTAATGATGTTGCGACCATCCAATCTATAAAAGGTATTGGTGCCAAAACTGCTCAACGTGTTATTCTTGATTTAAAAGATAAAATTCTTAAAGTTTACAATATAGACGAAGTTTCTGTCTCACAAAGCAATACTAACAAAGATGAAGCGTTATCAGCTTTAGAAACTCTAGGATTTAACAGAAAGTTAGCAGAAAAAGCTGTAGATCGAGTTTTGAAACAATCCCCAAAAGAAACTGTTGAAGATATAATTAAACAAGCACTAAAAAACTTATAAAAACATTGGGTTCTTCGAATTACTTACGCTTCAATTTTTATAAAATTATAGGATGCTTCATACTACTTTCTAGCGGAGTATTGTATAGTCAAGAAAACGAAACTATTCGTGATTCTACAAGTACCACATTTTCTATGGGTAAGATTGCCTTACCCAACCCCAACAGCATTGTAACTCAATACGAATACGATCCTATCACCAATCGATATATTTATCGGGAAATGCTAGGAGATTTTAATGTTAAATATCCTTTATTTCTCACACCAGAAGAATTTGAAGCCCTTGTCGAAGAAGAACAAAGACGGGCCTATTTCAAAGAAAAAATAGAGGCATTTAGTGGCAAAAAAGACGGAAGCGAAGAAAAGCGTAAAAATCTGCTCCCGATTTTTTATGTAAATTCAGGATTTTTCGAATCTGTCTTTGGGGGTAATGAAATAGAAATCATTCCGCAGGGATCAGTAGAGATGGATTTAGGTTTGTTATTTACCAAGCAAGATAATCCCGCATTTTCTCCTCGTAATCGTAGTAATTTTACATTTGATTTTGACCAAAGAATTAGTTTGAGTTTGTTGGGAAAAATAGGAACTCGACTGCAAATAACGGCCAACTACGATACAGAATCGACTTTTGACTTTCAGAACCAATTGAAATTAGAATATACCCCTACAGAAGACGATATCATACAAAGCATAGAGGTGGGTAACGTTAATATGCCTTTAAACAGTTCGCTTATCCAGGGAGCACAAAGCTTATTCGGTGTTAAAATGGGATTGCAATTTGGTAGAACTACAGTAACAGGTGTATTTTCTGAACAACGATCAGAAACGAGATCTGTAAATGTTCAAGGAGGGGGAACCGTCGAAGATTTCGAACTATTTGCTTTGGATTATGATGATAATCGACATTACTTTCTCTCACATTATTTTAGAGACAATTATGATAGAACACTCGCCAACTATCCTTTTATCAATAACAATATACAAATCACCAGAATCGAAATTTGGGTGACCAATCGGGCTACAAGTGCTCAAACCTTAACCGATGCCAGAAATATCGTGGCATTACAGGATTTGGGAGAAGCACCGGTCGAGGGAAATTTTACAATTCCTGAAAGTTTATTTAATACCGTTCCCAATGCTTTTCCTGCCAATACTAATAATGATTTGGATCCTTTCGATATTGGACCCGAAGGCCCTATTACCGAAGCAGTACGTGAGATTGCAACGGTACAACAAGGATTCACCGGCCCGATTGCTAACTTTAATGAAGGGTTCGATTATGCTATTTTAGAAAATGCTCGTCAGCTAAACCCAAGCGAGTATACATTAAACATGCAGTTGGGGTATATTTCTTTAAATCAAAGATTAAATAATGATGAGGTACTAGGGGTAGCATTTCAATATACTGTAGGTGGCCAAGTTTATCAGGTAGGGGAATTTGCCAACGACGGCGTAGATGCTACCGTAGGTGATACCACCGGAAACGATGCACAAGTAGGATCAAGTCAAAGCTTGGTCGTTAAAATGTTGAAAAGTCCGATACTTAATGTTAATCTCCCAATATGGGATTTGATGATGAAAAACATCTACAGTACCGGGGCTTTTAGATTAGAACAAAATGATTTCAGGCTAAATATTCTATACTCAAATCCGTCGCCGATCAATTATATTACCGCTGCAGAAGGATCTGACTTGGCTCTGCCCGAGGATGTAGAACAAACACCATTACTGCGGGTATTTAATTTAGACCGACTTAATCCGAATAATGACCCGGTACAGGGAGGAGATGGTTTCTTCGATTATGTGCCAGGAATTACCATCGATTCAGAAAACGGGCGTATTATATTTACTACAATAGAACCGTTTGGTGAGCATCTTTTTGACGAGTTAGATAATGGGCCTGCTGGTGCTTCGTACACCAACCCCGATTCTTATAATCCTAACCAGGCGCAATATGTATTTAGAGATCTGTATACGCAAACTAAAGTAATTGCCGAGCAAAGATCTGCCGATAAAAACTATTTTCAATTAAAAGGGCGATACAAATCTTCTGGACAAGATGGTATTCCTTTGGGGGCATTTAATGTTCCGCAAGGGTCGGTTACTGTAACCGCAGGAGGTAGGATCTTACAAGAAGGTGTCGATTATACGGTTAATTATCAATTGGGTCGAGTAACCATCCTGGATGAATCTTTAAAAGCTTCGAATACGCCAATCCAGGTGTCTACAGAAAATAATGCTGTTTTTGGGCAACAAACAAAACGTTTTACGGGTTTAAATATAGAGCATAAATTTAGTGATGATTTTATCGTAGGCGGAACATTTTTGAATTTGAATGAACGACCTATTACACAAAAAGCAAACTACGACTTTGAACCTATTAATAATACCATCCTCGGGTTAAATACGAGCTACGCAACAGAGGTGCCTTTTTTAACCAGAATGGTAAACAAATTACCAAATATAGACACCGATGTGCCGTCAAATATTTCAGTAAGAGCAGAAGGTGCTTACCTTATTGCCGGAGCACCAAAAGGAGCAGATTTTGATGGTAAAGTAACTACGTATATCGATGATTTTGAGGGGGCACAAACTAGGATAGATGTAAGTTCACCTCTTTCTTGGGAGCTGTCGAGTGTTCCTATTGGTTTTGATACGAATCCTCAAAATGCTAATAATGCTGCAGGGTATAACGACGTATTGTCTAATGGCTACAAAAGAGCAAAACTAGCATGGTATACGATTGATCCGATTTTTTATAGTAATAACCGACCTAGTGGTATTAGTGACGAGGATTTAGCATCAAATGCTACACGAAGAGTGTTTATCGACGAGGTTTTTCCTGATACTGATATTGCCCAGGGACAAAGTTTGGCGCTTTTTACTTTGGACTTAAACTATGATCCTACTACCCGTGGACAATATAATTTCAATTCAGCTTTTTTATCAAATAGCACGAATACACCTGATCCTACTGAAAATTTTGCAGGAATCACCCGTCAGTTAACCTCTACCAATTTTGAGCAGGCAAACGTAGAATTCATTGAGTTCTGGCTGTTAGACCCCTTTTACAGAGGTAGTACAGGAGGACAAGAACCTTTAACTACTACAACGAGTGGTACTATTGTTTTTAATTTAGGGAATATAAGTGAAGACGTGTTGAAAGATGGTAGAAAACAATATGAAAATGGCTTACCAACCTCTTTGGAAAATACCAACACCTCGACTTCAGATTTTGCAAGGGTACCTGTTAACCAATCTTTAATTTATGCATTCGATTCTGAAGGTCAGGCAAGAACAGAACAGGATGTAGGATTTGATGGACTAAGTGATGCCGACGAGAGAACAAAGCCCGAATTTTCGGCGTTTAGTGCTTTAGATGATCCTTCTGGGGATAATTATCAATATTTCCTACAGGCCGAAGGGGGAGTACTAGAACGATATCTAAACTACAACGGTACCGAAGGAAACTCACCTACAGAAGTAACCAACGATGATCGGGGGAATACAACATTCCCAACCGCAGAAGACGTGAACAGGGATAATACCATGAATACGATAGATAGTTATTTTGAGTATGAGATTCCGATTTTTAGTGGGATGGGTATTGGGAACGATGACGGTACAGATTTTATTACCGATATACGAGAGGAAGAAACCGTAGTATCGGGCAGAACTATTGAGTACAGGTGGGTGCGTTTTAAAGTACCCATATACGAACCTACGCGATCTATACGAGAAATAAGCGATTTTAGAGCTATTCGATTTATGAGATTGTACCTTACCGATTTTGATGATCAGGTATTACTGCGATTTGGAAATCTGGATCTCGTACGAGGAGATTACAGAAGATACATTCAAATAGGAAATACAGCAAATGATCCTACTAGCGGTCTTAATGTATTTGGTGACAACGAAGTGATTGTAACTTCGGTAAGTGAAGAAGAAACACCTAATTATGTAACACCACCGGGTGTGGTTCGAGAACAGCTTAATAACAATAATAATATTATTCGGGAGGATGAAAGATCACTTTCTTTAAGTGTTACCAACCTTCGATCGGGTGACGCTCGTGGGGTGTACAAAAATTTTAATGTTGATATGCGTCAATATGAAAATCTTCAAATGTTTTTGCATGCCGAACCCTTACCTAATCAGGGTGATCTTCAAGATGGAGATTTGAAGGCTTTTATAAGAATGGGTAACGATTTTACCAATAACTTTTATCAAATTGAGATCCCCCTACAGGTTTCAGCACTTAGTGATCGGGCAGTAGGTGATATTTGGCCTGAGGCTAATAGATTAAATATTCCTCTATCATTTTTACAAGAGATCAAAGCTAGTTTGATTGATGTTGATGTCAATAGTGGTAATGGATTGAGTACTTCTGATCTCAATTTTTTTGACGGTCCTAACAATCTTAGAGTAGGAATCAAAGGAAACCCTAGTCTGGGAGATGTAAGAGTCATGATGGTAGGGATCAAAAATGACAGTGGTAGCAGTCAATCGGGAACAGTTTGGTTTAACGAAATGCGACTAAGTGATCTTAAAAATCAAGGGGGCTGGGCAGCCGTAGCCAATATGGATGCAAATATTGCTGATTTTGCTAACCTTAGCGCATCTGGTAGAATAAGTACGATAGGATTTGGAGGTATAGAACAAGGACCCAATGAGCGTAGTCTTGAAGACCACAGGCAATACGATCTTACAACTAATGTTAATTTGGGACAGCTTTTACCCAAAAAATGGGGTGTTCAGATTCCATTTAATTACAGTAGGGGAGAAGAGTTGATTACACCGCAATATGATCCAGAGTTTCAGGATGTAGAACTTCAAGATCGTTTGGATAATATTGCAGACCCACAAGAAAGAGAACGGATTGAGCAACAGTCGACAGAGTATACCAAAAGACAAAGTTTTAATGTAATAGGATTGCGAAAAGAAAGGACAGGAGAATCAAAACCTATGCTTTATGATATAGAAAACTTTACTTTTTCGGGTACCTACAATCAAACCGATCATCGTGATTTTGAAATTGAAAAATCTTTAGACCAAAATGTAAGACTGGGGGGGACTTATGATTTCGCATTTCAACCCAAAGAGATAGCACCTTTTAAAAAAACCAAACTATTAGGAAAGAGTAAATATTTCGATTTACTTAAAGATTTTAATTTTAATCTCTTACCCACAAGTATAGCGGTTAGTTCTAATATCACCAGGCAATATAACGAACAAATTTTTCGGGATGTAACATTAGGAGAGAATGATTTGGGATTACCCACGCTATATCAACGTAATTTCCTGTTTGATTGGCAATATGCGATCAATTATAATCTCAGCAAATCATTAAATTTCAGTTTTACGTCGGCTAATAATCGTATTGTAAAGAATTTTATTGACGAAAATAACGAAGTAGATAATACCGTTGATCTTTGGAGTGGTTTTTTTGATATTGGAGATGCCAACACGCACAATCAGCAACTTCAGGTAAATTATGAACTTCCTATTAATAAAATTCCGCTATTCAAATTTATGCGAGCTACCTATTCGTACAATGCAGATTTTCAGTGGGTAAAAGGAAGTGAAGCCTTAAAAACTCTAGACGATATTCCAGATCTGGGGAACACCATTCAAAATGCCAATGTACATACATTAAATGGTTCGTTGGATATGAATACCTTATATAAGTATGTAGGCCTGACTAAAATAAGACCTGGAAAAAGAAAAACCAAAAAAACCAAAAAAAATAAAGACGCAAAAGATAAGAACGACAAAAATGCAACGGCAGGTACCGATAGTAAAAAACCTCAAAAAGCTCCGGCAAAGCGAGGAAAAAGTAAGCTAAGTATTGGCGACAAAGCATATAATACCGTAATAGGTCTTGTCACTGCGATCAAAAAGGTAAATATTAATTATCAACAAGATAATGGGATTTTCTTACCGGGATATGTTCGAGAGCCCGGTTTTATAGGAACGTTAAAGCCTACCGCTGGTTTTACCTTCGGAAGTCAGGCAGAAGTAAGGGATATTGCTGCCCGCAATGGATGGCTTACGTTATATCAGGATTTTAATGAACAATATCAAGAGGTAGAAGGACGACAACTTAATGTACAAACTTCTATTGGCTTATTAAAAGATCTAAAAATTGATATTAGTGCCAACAGAAACTATTCTGAAACGTATACAGAAAATTATCGAATAGACGAAGATTTGCAGTACCAGTCGCTAACTCCAAATACCTTTGGTAATTTCACTATCTCTACATTGCTCATTAACACAGCGTTTAAGAAAAGTGATGAATTTAGTTCTGAAGCTTTTGAAACCTTTAGAGATAATAGACAAATCATTGCAGATCGTCTGGCAGCAGAGCATTATGGCCTACCTGCTTCAGAAGTGCCTAGAAGTAGCGAAGCCGAACCAAACGGCTATCGTTACCCTGTAGGGTTCGGTAAAACCAATCAAGCCGTTCTTTTGCCGGCTTTCTTGGCAGCGTATACCGGGGCAGATGCAGAAAACGTTCAAAAAGGAGCGTTTCGAGATGTGCCGCTACCCAATTGGGATGTAAAGTATACAGGATTAATGAATCTTAAATGGTTTAAAAAGCGTTTTAAACGTTTTTCTGTTGCGCATGGATATCGTGCCAATTATACCATCAATCAATTTCAAACCAACTTAGAGTTTACGAATAGAGATGAAGTAGATCAATCAGGAAACTTTAGAAATCCTTTCTTATACTCAAATATCAATCTTACCGAACAGTTTAGCCCTTTGGTACGATTTGATATGGAAATGAAGAATTCAATTAAAATTTTGGCCGAATGGAAAAAAGATCGAGCACTGTCATTAAGTTTTGATAATAATTTACTTACAGAAATACAGGGGAATGAATATATCATCGGATTGGGATATAGATTATCCGGAATAACATTTGCCACCCGTATCGCCGGAAGAAAACAAATTATCAAAAGTGATCTTAATTTAAGAGCAGATTTATCCCTGCGTCAAAATGAGACGCTGATTAGATATTTAGATCTTGAGAATACACAGGTAACTGCTGGGCAGGATATTTACGGACTAAAATTAACAGCAGATTATGCACTAAGTAAAAATTTAACCGCATTATTCTTCTATGATCATACATTTTCTGAATACTCTATTTCTACGGCCTTTCCGCAGACCACCATTCGAGGAGGCTTTACATTACGATATAATTTCGGAAATTAATAAAAGATGAGTAGCAGTATTGAATGTCTACCAAGTTATCCAAAGTGGGTTAAACTGAATACTAAAATAAGCTCGGCTTGAGCCTGTTTCCGTAGTCAAGATAACCGTGGTTCCAATAGTAGTTAAGACAACTTACATTCAATAGCAGTAGTGCAATACCTGGTTTTTTTGTAAATTTTTCAATGGTTTTTACAAAATTTGGTAAAATAGAATTATTTTCGCCTTCATAATGTAATAAACTATTAAAATACTTTTTTCGGATGAACATTCCTTCAGAATTAAAATACACCAAAGATCACGAGTGGATCAAAATTGATGGCGATATTGCTACGGTAGGTATTACCGATTTTGCTCAAGGCGAATTGGGTGATATTGTTTATGTAGAGGTTGAAACCGTTGGAGAAGAACTCGAACAAGAAGAGGTTTTTGGAACCGTAGAAGCGGTTAAAACCGTATCAGACCTATTCCTTCCTTTAACCGGAGAAATACTTGAGTTTAATGAAAGCCTTGAAAGTGATCCAGAATTAGTCAATAGTGATCCTTATGGAAAAGGCTGGATGGTAAAATTTAAAATATCTGATACGTCTCAAATAGAAAATTTATTATCTGCAGATGGTTATAAAGAAATTATTGGGGCATAAGGTACTTTTAGCTTTATTAATTCTATATACTATTATAATAACTTGGGCCTCTTTGGCCAGATTGATCATTCCTTTTAAGGTAGGTGTGCAGGGTAGCGATAAAATCGGACATTGTGTAGCATATTTTATATTTACGCTGCTTTGGTTTCTGTTTTTCTTTTTTTCAGAAATTAAAAATAAGAATTTTAAACAGAGCTTACTTTCATCTTCTGTGATATGTTTTTTCTTTGGAGCTTTGATGGAATTGTTGCAAATGTTTTTAACAAATTATCGAAGTCCTGATTGGTATGATGTGATAGCCAACACAAGCGGTATAGTTTTTGTTGTTATGCTACTAAAAGGTTTTGAGCGCAAATTATTAGTACTGAAACATAAAATACATACGCTGTCATGAGTAAGCAATTCGTTCAATTTTTAATCGCAACGATGCTCTTGATAAAAGTTAAAAAACAGAATTTTTGTTTTACATTTCAATCTTTACTTGGAAATTACAAAAGAAATTAGCTATTTTAGCAATCCTATAACATAAATTAAGTATGGAACCGAAGAAAAATCCTAAAGCAGATTTAACGAAGAGAAGCACCTTATTCCTTCAGTTAGGGCTTATCGTAGTGCTTTTTATCACATGGCAAGGAATAGAGTGGAAAACCTATGATAGAAGTAATATCGATATTGGCCAGGTGAACCTTGATGAATTAGAAGAAGAAGACGTTCCAATTACACAAAACTTAAATACACCACCGCCACCACCACCGCCACCACCGGCTCCAGAGATTATCGATGTTGTCGAGGATGAAGAAGAAGTAGAAGAAACTATAATCGAATCTACAGAAACCAATCAAGAAGAAGAAATCGTTGAAGTAGAAGAGGTAGAAGACGTAGAGGAAGAAGAAGAAATTGCTGACGTACCTTTTGCAGTTATCGAAAACGTACCTGTGTTTCCTGGGTGTGAAGGCGCTGGAAATAATGCAGCCAAAAAGAAATGTATGAGTGATAAGGTTAAGAAATTTGTGAACCGTAAGTTTAATACAGAACTTGGTAATGAATTAGGGCTATCAGGAATTAATAGAATATACGTTCGATTTAAAATCGATAGAGGTGGTAATATTGTAGGTGTACAAGCAAGAGGACCGCATCCAAGATTGGAAAAAGAGGCACAACGCGTAGTTAAAATGTTGCCTAAAATGACACCAGGTAAACAAAGAGGTAAAGCTGTTGGGGTATTGTATTCATTACCTATAGTTTTTCAGGTACAAGACTAAAATAACGTATTTTATAAATTCAAGAATCCCGTTACAAGATTGTAAACGGGATTCTTTTTTGGTATGCTTGTTGATTTAGGATTAATTGTAACGTTAAAACTAAATAGTATGAGTAACAAGCATGATGCTAATGTACGAAAAAGTACATTGGTGAACTTTCAGATTGGACTTATAGCAAGTCTATTATTTACCTATGTAGTATTTGAGATATATACCGAAGTACCGGTAATACAAACCTCATCACCACTAACTCTAGATGATACGACAACTTATATATCCGATGTTCGGTTTATCGAATATAAGGAGCCAGAGAAAAAAGTTGTCGAGAAAACACAGCGCCAACCCGTAAAGGATCCTCAGGATTTTGAAGTTGTAGATAATGATGCTGTGATACGAGATATGGATAAAGTGTTTAAAAATGAGCCCATTGAAACTTCTGCCATAGAACCCCAAGCGCTTCCTGATGATCCCGATGATGATGAACCTATTAGCTACCCATTTACAAAAATAGAGTGGGTTCCTATTTTTCCTGGTTGCGAAAAATTACAAACGAACAAAGAAAGGGCTTCCTGTTTCTCTGAAAAAATAGGAAAAATAGTTTCTAGAAAATTCAATACGGGATTAGGGGAAAAATACGGCTTATCGGGGATACAACGGATTTATACGCAGTTTGATGTAGATGCAAATGGCTTAATCACTAATATTTTGATTAGAGCACCTCATCCAAAACTAGAAAAAGAGGCAAAACGAGTTATTAATTTACTTCCTCAAATGACTCCGGGTAAACAAAGAAATACACCGGTATCGGTTAGGTATCAATTGCCTATTGTCTTTAAAATTCAAGATTAGGAACAATTATATTTGAAGAAGCTAGGTAGAGTGACCATCTCTCTAGCTTCTTTGTAATCTAAGTATAACTGGGTGTAGAGAATAGACATTACGACTTTTAGCACCAAGAGCCAAGACAAAAAATAATCTAGTTTCTTGATTCTTAGAGCAGAGTGGTCTTGATACTGATAGCCCAACGGTTCTGTATTAGCGGTAGTTCTGCACCCCAAGTCCAGTTGATCTTATAATCATAAACTAAGAAATTCGTGATGGTTCTAAAATTTACAGTAATAGTAATAGTTCTGAAGATTTACAGGCTTGGCTTAGTGCTTCATTATCTTCTACTCTTACATCTCTTTTGAACCAGAAAATATTCATCTGCACCGTCATTTCTTTCTCACTCCGGTTAGAAGTTCGTTGGATAAGGATACATCTTTACTTTTATGAATCACAGAAATATCTCCTGTACTTTCTAGAACCACAGCCAGAACTTCAGTCATATCTTTTATATTGGCTTCTCTAAGTTTGGCATATACGTCATTAGTATCTACGTTAGTTTTTTTTAAATTATCATGAATAAACTTTCCGTCCTTCATTAATAACATAGGTTTATTGGTGAACAAACTATCGAACCAATTCCATCTTCTTTTAGCAAAAGAAAAGAGTGTTTGAAAAAGTATGATGCCTCCTAATGCAACCGAGCCTTTGAGTAAGGATTGATCGGTATTGAGAACTATTGCCGCTAAAACAGACCCTACGGCAATGGTCGATGCAAAATCGAAACTAGACATTTTTGCAAATGTTCGTAATCCGGAAATTCTAGTGATAATAATCATTACCGTAAAAATAGCAATGATAGTAATACCAACTTTTACTAAAGTGTCGAGAGAGGTAAATATCCAATTTTCCATTTTTAAGATTTGCATAGTTTTATAACACATTCAACACGTGAAAATATATGTTAGTTAGTGTAATTTATTTGCGCATGGCATCAAAGATAACTGTAGATCACCATAAGGGATCACTTCATCAACCTAAAAGCTTACATCTAGCTAGCGTAAATTTCTGTAACTGAAAGTAAGCATGCTTTCTAAGTATGACGAGCACGATTAGATATAAATTTGCCTTTAAAAGAAAAAACTGAAACTATATTAACTAGACTGCATGGGTCGAACTGATTTGAATATTGTTTAGCAAATTGAAAAAAGTTTAAACCAGTTTATGTTAAAGTAAATGTATTAAATGATTTTTGAATACGGGATGAAGTTGTTAAAAGCTTGATAATGCATCGATAGAAAGTTGCCTAAATTCCATTTTAGGGTTATCTTTGCACCACTTTTAAAAATGCTATAAGAAAAAGTGCAAAATTTGAGTGTAACCCAAATCAAAACTGTTAAGGTTTCTGTTATTCAGGATTTTAAAGAAATTACAAAAATGCGTTTGGCGCTAGTCGTTGTTTTTTCTTCGGTAGCTGGTTATTTATTAGGTGTTGAAGTAGTTTCTTTTAGTACATTGTTGTTGTTGGTAATAGGAGGCTACTGTATGGTTGGGGCGTCTAATGCCTTTAATCAAATCATTGAAAGGGATCTTGATAAATTAATGGATCGTACTAAAAACAGACCTATCCCGTCAGGTAGAATGTCTGTTAATACAGCCTTTGCCATTGCTACTCTTTTTACGTTAATGGGGATTAGTGTTCTCTATAGTATTAATCCAAAAACGGCCATGTTTGGCGCGATTTCAATTTTTATTTATGTAAGTCTATATACCCCACTAAAAACGAAAACACCGCTTTCAGTATTTGTAGGCGCAATTCCAGGAGCAATACCTTTTATGTTAGGGTGGGTTGCTGCTACCAATGATTTTGGAATAGAACCAGGAACACTTTTTATGATTCAGTTTTTTTGGCAGTTTCCTCATTTTTGGGCCATAGGGTGGTTTTTGTTTGAAGACTACAAAAAGGGAGGCTTTTTTATGCTTCCGACAGGTAAACGAGATCAAGGTACGGCAATTCAGGTAATTTTATATACGGTTTGGACCTTAGTCACATCTATAATTCCTGTTTTTGGCGTTACTGGGGATTTATATCTAACACCCGTATCAGGTATTATAGTTTTAATTTTAGGATTATTTTTATTGCGATCTGCCATACAATTGTATTATAAGAGAGATGCTAAAACAGCTAGACAGCTAATGTTAATAAGTGTTTTATATATAACGCTACTACAGATTGTTTACGTTGCAGATAAATTTATTCGTATATGGATTTAACACAAGGTTCTACACAAGAAAAAATAAATAGGTCCAAAAAAACCATGATGTGGTTCGCCATGGTGAGTATGGCCATGGTATTTGCAGGTCTTACCAGTGCTTATGTGGTAAGCAAATCAAGAAAAGACTGGGAAACCGATTTGATTTTTCCAGAGCCGTTTATGTATAGTATCATTATCATACTGGCAAGTAGTTTTACACTTCATTTTGTTAAAAAGGCAATAGAAAAAGATAATAGAAAAGCGGCTACGGGTTTATTATTATCAACTCTGGTATTAGGAATCATTTTTATTGTTTTGCAGTTCGAAGGCTTTAAAGACATTATTAACCAGGGGTATCATTTTACCGGACCAACATCAAATATCGTTTCTACTTTTATGTTTGTAATTGTGGTCACGCATTTAGCACATATTGTTGGAGGAATTCTGGTGCTTTTTGTATTAATTTATAATCATTTTAAACAAAAGTATAAATCGGGTCAGACCTTAGGATTAGAACTAGGTGCTATGTATTGGCATTTTGTTGATTTTCTGTGGGTTTATCTCTTTTTGTTTTTATATTTCATCAGGTAGCTAAAATAAACGAATGGGTTTATGAAAAAGTGATTCGTTAAAAGATTCATCTTTGAAGCAATTAAAAAGCTGATTTGAGCAAGTGAAATAATAAAATTGATTATTTTTGTGGGAAATTTAACAATACCAAATTCTATATATGGAAACAGCTGTTCCTAAAACAGGTACCGAAGGTAAGCTCTGGGGTGGTGGTAACAAACCACTTGAAGTGAGTTATGGTAAAATGATGATGTGGTTTTTTATCTTATCAGATGCGCTTACATTCTCAGGTTTTCTTGCCGCATATGGCTTTTCAAGATTTAAGTTTATCGACTCATGGCCCATTGCAGATGAGGTATTTAATCACTTTCCGTTTTTACATGGTGTAGATGCGCCGATGTATTATGTTGCGTTAATGACCTTTATACTTATTTTCTCTTCTGTAACTATGGTATTGGCGGTTGATGCCGGGCATCAAATGAAACAGAAAAAGGTAATCATCTACATGTTCTGGACGATTATTGGGGGATTAGTTTTTGTTGGATCACAGGCTTGGGAATGGAAAAACTTTATTAAAGGAGAATATGGAGCTGTTGAGACAAAAGGCGGACAAATTTTACAGTTTGTCGATACAGAAGGGCATAGAGTAGGGCTTGATGAAATAGCTAATCCTCAGGCAGATGTTAGACGACAGCATTTAGAACAAAACGGGGTATGGTATCAAGCAGAAGATGAGCTACCAACGTATACTATAGACGAAATAAGATCGGGATTCGCCGAGAGAAATGATGTATTGATCAGAACACAAACACTTACCGAAGACGGAAAGAAAACTGTACTATCAAGAGAAGAGTCTTTGCAGAGACTTCAAGAAGATGCCATTGGTATTGTAGAAGGTGCAAACCTAATTCATAACGAATATGGAACACCACTATTCGCTAATTTTTTCTTCTTTATCACTGGTTTTCACGGTTTTCATGTTTTTTCTGGTGTTATCATTAATATTATAATTTTTATTAATGTGATCTTAGGCACTTACGAGCGAAGAAAAAATTATGAGATGGTAGAAAAAGTTGGACTGTACTGGCACTTTGTAGATCTGGTATGGGTATTTGTATTTACATTTTTCTATCTGGTTTAAATTAATAGGACTAACATTTTATGGCACACGATACAGCACATCACGAATCAAATACAGGTAAAATTTGGAAAGTATTTTTCTTATTATCTGTAATTACCATTGTAGAAGTTATTTTAGGAATTATTAAGCCAGCATTTCTAATTGAAACAACATTAGTAAGTATGAAGCTCCTGAATTGGATCTTTATTATCCTTACTATTTGGAAAGCCTATTACATCACTTGGGCATTTATGCACATGGATGGTGAAACAAAAGGTTTAAGAAGGTCTGTAGTTTGGACGGGTATATTTTTAGTTTGCTATTTAATTTTTATATTGCTTACAGAAGGAGATTATGTCTATGAAGTATTCAAAGCAGGTTACAAAAGCTGGGACTTTTAGGGCTAAAACATACGTTAAAAGCATTGTAAAAAGACGGTTTTTTAGACCGTCTTTTTCTATTTTTGTACCATATTAGAGTTATGACTTTATGAAGAAATTTTTAGTTTTAGGCGTCCTTTTTATATTACCACTAGTAGCTTATCTCTTTTTTGCATCAGGAGTACATAATTTTGCTAAGCTTCCTGTACTTAACAGTACAATAGGAAGTATTGAAAACTTCGAAACGCTTGATAGTACACAAATTACATTTAAAAATAAAATAACAGTTCTTGGTTTTTTAGGGAAGGATCTTTACCAAAAAGAAGGAAATGCTTTTAATCTCAATCAAAAGATTTATAAAAAAAATCATGAATTTCAAGATTTTCAGTTTGTGATGGTAGTACCTTTTGGAAGTGAACCTGAGGTAAAAGAACTTTTGGATGAATTGGATACTATCGCAAATGTATCCGGGTGGAAGTTTCTTTTTGGTACACCAGAACGTATAAAAGAATTATTCAATAGTCTTAAAACACCTCACACGCTTGATGAAAGACTTGGTACAAACTATGTGTACATCATTGATAAAAATGTTGGTTTAAGAGGTAGAGATGGTAAGCTTAAAGAAAATGAGTCGATTGTATATGGATACGATGCTAGCTCTGTAGCCGATCTAGCCAACGTAATGAATGATGATATAAAAGTAATTTTGGCAGAATATCGTCTGGCACTCAAAAAATACAAAGCTGATCGTACCAATACAGCGAAAAGTAATTAGCAAGATGTCGGTTGTGCATCCATTACATAGGCTTAATTATTAATTTCGTATCAATTAAAAATGTTCATTGATTGTCTGTTATTATACCTAAAATTTAACTGAGAAGTCATCCTGAATTCATTTCAGGATCTCATTAAGTTTATTTTCAGTACATTGAGATGAGAAGCTGAAACGAGCCTGTGCTGAACTCGTTTCAGTATTCAGCTTGACGCAAACCGTTTAGGTTAAATTACGGATATTCATAAAAATGTTTTTAGTATTTTATACAGCAACTAAACGTGTAAAAAATTAGATGAAAAAATATTCATATGTTGGTATTTCTTTTATAGTTCTCGTTTTTGGGATTATCTTTATTCCAAGAATCGTAAATCGAGTACAAGATACTTCTGTTGTGAAGAACGATAGGATGAGTGCCAATAATCCTATTGCCAACGAAAAACTTTCCTATATAAAAATTAACGGAAAACCTAAAAAAGTACCAGAATTTGCATTTCTCAATCAAGACAGTATTTTGATTACAAATCATGATTATAACGGGAAAGTATATGTAGCCGAATTCTTTTTCACCAGTTGCCCTACGATATGTCCTAAAATGACTAAAAATTTGGTGTTTCTTCAAAATCAACTACAAGAGTATCCAGACTTTGGAGTAGCTTCGTTTACTATAAATCCTAAGTTCGACACGCCAAGAAGACTCAAAACGTATGCAGAAAATTATAAAGTAACAGATCCCGATTGGCACTTCTTAACAGGAGATCGCGAAGATATTTATGATCTGGCTAACACGGGTTTTAATATTTATGCTGCAGAAAATCCTAATGTTCCCGGTGGTTTTGAGCACAACGGTTTTTTTGCGTTAATCGATCAGGATGGATACATCCGATCACGATATGATGCTGCCGGCAACCCAATTATTTATTATAGAGGTACCATAGGAATAGATGAAAAAGTAGATAAGAACGGAGAAGAAGAACAGATTACTATTTTATTAGAGGATATTAAAAAATTATTAGATTCCCATGAATAATTCAACCGTGTTAGAGCAGAAATATAATAAGTGGATTGTTGTTTTATCTATTGCAGTCCCGCTCGTGGTAGCAGCGTTGTTTGGTGTTAATTTGAGAAAATTAGGGTTTGATGTAGAACCCCTTACTTTTTTACCACCTATTTATGCTACAGTTAATGGATTGACTGCACTTATTTTGATCTTTGCCTTATGGGCTATTAAAAACAAAAAAATAAAGTTACACGAACGACTGATGAAAATAGCTATCCTTTGTTCTGTACTTTTTTTAATAATGTATGTAGCTTATCATATGACAAGTGATTCTACCAAATTTGGGGGAGAGGGTGTTATACGGTATGTCTATTATTTCATCTTAATCACACATATACTATTATCTATAGTAGTAATTCCGTTCGTTTTGGTAACTTACGTTCGTACATTATCGCAACGATTTGATAAACATAAAAAAATAGCTCGAATAACGTTTCCGATTTGGTTATATGTTGCAATTACGGGTGTCGTTGTTTATGTAATGATATCTCCTTACTATAGTTAGTATTTTGAAAATATTAACATTTGAATACTACGTAATGTCTTTTAAGTAATGAAAAGAATTGTATATATCTTATTTTTAATTTCTTCAGTTGCAGAAGCACAATGTGCGATGTGCAGGGCTGTTTTAGAAAGTGAAGAAGGACAAGTAGCAGCCAAAGGCATTAATAATGGGATCGTATATCTTATGATTATTCCGTACCTGCTAATCGGGCTAGTAGGATATTTCATATATAGAAATAAAAAGAAATCTTCAACAGCAAAAAGTTAATTTGCCTTACTTTTACTTGATTATTTAACATATTCATAACATTTCTATTTGTAACAAATTCAGTAATTAGCTAGTCTTATGTAAAAGACGGCACTAACCAATTATTAAAGTCTTCGTGGGGAAAACTAAATTATTGAAT
This sequence comes from Aquimarina sp. U1-2, assembly GCF_017897595.1. Taxonomy (GTDB): domain Bacteria; phylum Bacteroidota; class Bacteroidia; order Flavobacteriales; family Flavobacteriaceae; genus Aquimarina. Next base: position 119,307 of record NZ_JAGKIK010000006.1, on the reverse strand, counting down.
TATTTCTGTTAGTGAGTCTCTAGTGTATTTAGGTGAATTTACACCTGTCACATTTTTATTAATGTTGTATGATAGAAATAAAAGACTTACATAAATCCTACCAAATGGGTAGCAATTCGCTTCACGTTCTTAAAGGGATAAATTTTAATGTACAAGAAGGAGAGTTGGTAGCCATTATGGGATCTTCGGGATCTGGGAAATCTACCTTGCTTAACATTTTAGGAATGCTTGATGAAGCAGATAGCGGAAGCTACTTTCTAGATGGGTTACCCATAAAAAATCTAAATGAAAAAATCGCAGCACAATATCGAAACAAGTTTTTAGGTTTTATTTTTCAGTCCTTTAATTTAATTACTTACAAAAATGCTGTTGATAATGTAGCTTTACCATTATACTATCAAGGGATTAAGAGAAAAGAAAGGTTAGAAAAGGCCATGTATTATCTAGAAAAAGTTGGATTGGCAGAATGGTCTACACATCTTCCTAATGAGTTATCAGGAGGGCAAAAACAACGAGTAGCTATCGCTCGAGCGCTAGCTTCAGAACCTAAAGTATTATTGGCAGACGAACCCACAGGAGCCCTGGATACAAAAACGTCGTATGATGTCATGGACCTTATACAAGGGATTAACGATGAAGGAAAAACAATCCTTATTGTAACACATGAGCCAGATATTGCCAATATGACCAAACGTATAGTTAATCTTAAAGATGGGTTAATAATTGATGATACAGTAGTACAACAGGTAAAAGCAAATGTCCATGTTTAGTTTAGAACGATGGCAAGAGATGTTTGAGACTATTGCCAAAAATAAATTGAGAACATTTCTAACGAGTGTTTCAGTAGCGTCAGGAATTTTTATTCTAGTGCTGCTACTAGGGGTAGGACAGGGGATGCAGAACGGAATAGCACAAGAATTTGAGAGTGATGCCTCAAATAGTATCTGGGTTTGGACTCGAAGCACTTCAGTCGAATATAAAGGGTTAAATCCGGGCAGACCCATCGAAATGACCAATCAAGATTATGATTTTATCAATAGAAAAAACGAAGACCTCATAGAATATAAGTCTTCTCGGGCTAGAAATTGGGGAGTAGTCGTAAATTATGGAACCGAGTCAGGAAGCTATGGCGTCGAAGGTGTTTTTCCAGAGTTTCAAATGGTAGAAAACGAGGTGATGGTTGCAGGACGTTTTATTAATATCAGGGATATCAAAGAACGAAATAAAGTAGCCGTTATTGGAAATAAAGTTCGAATGGACTTATTCAAGGATAAAAACAAAGATCCTATAGGAGAGTTTATTAGGATTAATAATATGCTATTTAAAGTCGTAGGAGTATTTGCTGAAAAATCTGAAGAAAGAGAAGAAAATAGAGTATTTGTACCTTCTCCTATTGCACAACAAATGTTTAATACCGGTCAAAAGCTACAAGGACTTGCATATACCTTAAAACCTGAAGAAAATTTTGAGACAGCAGTTTTAAAATCTGAAAAGTTTGTTGAAAATATGACCGATTACCTTAAAGAAAAGCATATCATCGCTCCAGATGATGATAGAGCAATAGGGGTCAATAATACATTAGAAAATGCCAAGCGCTTTTATAGTTTGATCTTTATGATCAAAGCATTCTTTTGGTGGGTGGGCATTTGTACTATTATTGCTGGGGTAGTAGGGGTGAGTAATATCATGCTTATCATTGTTAAAGAACGAACCAAAGAGATTGGAATTCGAAAAGCTTTGGGAGCACAACCCATGTCGATTATAGGAATGATTCTGCAAGAAGCAATTTTTGTGACAGCTATAGCAGGTTTTACAGGCTTAATTCTTGGACTTGCCTTATTAGAACTGGCAGGACCGTTAATTCAAACCGAATTTATCTCAAATCCTTCTGTAAATTTTAATGTGGCGCTTGCTACAGTGTTCATTCTCATTTTTGCTGGGGCTTTGGCAGGCTTTTTTCCAGCATGGCGAGCGGTTAAAATTAAACCTATAGTTGCACTTAGAGACGAATAACATGATAAACAAAGATAGTTGGAGCGAAATAATCGAAGCATTAACAGCCAATTGGTTTAGAACATTATTAACTGCTTTTGGTGTTTTTTGGGGCATCTTTATTCTGGTTATTCTCCTGGCTGCCGGTAAAGGTCTTGAAAATGGTGTGAAACAAGGATTTGGCGATATTGCAACCAATACGATGTTCATGTGGACTCAAACCGTATCAAAGCCTTACAAAGGATTGCCAAAAGGAAGAAGATATGATTTTAAAATAGGTGACGTTCCTTCAATTAGAGAAGAAGTACCCGGATTATTGTATGTCTCACCGCGTAATCGACTAGGAGGCTTTCGAGGATCCAATAATGTAGTAAGAGGGCTTAATACAGGGGCATTTAATGTGTTTGGAGATTATCCCGAAATTATTAAGCAAGATCCTATCAATATTACTTCAGGAAGATTTATTAATTATGGTGATATTGACAATAGAAGGAAAGTGGCTGTAATAGGCAGCGGAGTGCAAAAAGAACTCTTTTCAGAAGAAGAAGAACCTATAGGAGAATACATCAAAATACAAGGTGTCAATTTTATGGTAATTGGTACCTATTCCAAAAAATCTAACAATGGTGATGGAGAAGAAGGGCAAAAAGAAATCTACGTGCCGTTTACTTCATTTTCTCAAGCTTTCAACTATGGTGAACGCGTGGGCTGGATGGCAATAACCGCTCAAGATGACCAATCGATTACCAATCTTAAAGAGGATATTATTGAAGTCGTTAAAACAAATCACAGCATACACCCCGAAGATAATAGGGCTGTAGGGAGTTTTGATTTATTTGCCGAGTTCAGTAAAATTAACGGTCTGTTCTTAGCTTTAAAAGGGGTTGCCTATTTTGTAGGTACTCTCGTATTGTTATCAGGCATTATTGGTATTAGTAATATCATGTTAATTGTAGTGAAAGAAAGAACCAATGAAATAGGTATTCGTAGAGCTTTAGGAGCTTCTCCTTGGGCAGTACGGGGTCAAATCTTATTAGAATCTATATTTCTTACGATTATTTCGGGTATGGCAGGTATTGCAGTATCTACAGGAATTATATTTCTTATCAATAAGGTTTTAGAGGGGGCACCCCCAGATGATGATAGTATGTTTGCCAATCCTAGCGTAGATTTGTCAGTGATAGTTGTAGCGCTAGTGATATTAATTACCAGTGGATTACTGGCGGGTTTGATTCCTGCACAAGTAGCGATCAAAACGAAACCAATTGATGCATTGCGATCAGAATAACAAGTTAATCAATCAAATTTAGCTTTTCTTCAAAATAGAAAAGTATAACAAATCTAGATATCAAAAATGAAAAAAACTGTAACTATTATTATATTGCTTATCATCACAGCTGTATTTGTAGGATCCCTGTATTACTTGTATAAAAAAAATCAAGAAGATCCTATAACCTATGAGACCGAAAAGGCTACGGTAGCAACAATTATAAAAAAAGCGGTAGCTACAGGAAGTATTGTGCCAAAGGAAGAAGTTCTTATTAAACCTAATATTTCTGGGATTATTGAAGAAATTTATATTGAAGCTGGTGATCAAATTAAATCAGGTGATCTTATTGCAAAAATTAGAGTAGTACCCAATATTTCTTCATTGCAAAGCGCACAAAATGCCGTAGAAACTGCAAAAATTGCGCTTAATAATCAAGAAAAAGTTTACAATCGACAAAAAGAACTTTTTGATAAAGGGGTGATCTCTGCCAACGAGTTTGACGGGGTAGATGTAAGTTATAAACAGGCCAAACAATCGTATGAGTCTGCTCAACAAAATTATCAAATAGTAAGAACAGGTACAGCAAGAGGTTTAAGTAGTGTAGCTAATACGTTAATACGGTCTACTGTGACCGGAATGGTGTTAGAAGTTCCTGTAAAATCAGGAAACCAGGTAATAGAAGCCAATAATTTTAATGATGGAACCACCATTGCTACAGTAGCAGATATTGGTGAAATGATTTTTGAAGGTAAAGTAGACGAAAGTGAAGTAGGTAAAATAAAGGAGAATCTTCCCTTAGAAATAACTGTTGGCGCAATCGAGAACAAAAAATTTGATGCTGTTTTAGATTATATCGCCCCCAAAGGAAATGAAGAGAATGGCGCTATACAATTCGAGATCAAAGGAACTTTAGAGAAAAATGACAGTACGTTTATAAGAGCGGGTCTTAGTGCCAATGCGTCTATAATTCTAGCCCGAGCAGATAGTGTTATGGCATTAAAAGAAGCGTTAATACAATATGACGATACCCAAAAACCGTTTGTAGAAATTGAGGTTGGCGATCAACAATTCGAAAAAAGAGATATAGAACTGGGGATAAGTGATGGTATCAATGTCGAAATTAAAAGCGGCATCACCGAGGAAGATAAACTTAAAGTATGGAATATCATTAAGAAACCTGAGTTTACAAATTAATGGGCACCACAAGGGGTTTAACACCCTAAGGCTTGCTTCGAAGTAAAAATTCAGTTTCCTACGAATGCGTCGTGGGGTTGTCCAGAGGTAGTTTACTTTTAAAATAAATTAGTTTTTTTGTAACAACATCGATCAATTATATACGTATAGGCATTATGAGAATAAAAATTTTGATTGCATTACTTACACTCTTATCCATTTTCGGAACCAAGGCGCAAGAGAAAAAGTGGACACTGCGCGAGTGTGTGGCATATGCTCTAGAGAATAATATTACTATAAAACAATCTGAGTTGGATATAGAATCTGCTAGTATTGATAAACTAACGGCATTAGGCAATTTTATACCTAGTATGAGTGCTAATGGAACGTTATCATCAAATACAGGAGCAAACATTAATCCGGTTACTAACGCCTTTGAAACAGCAACCTTTACATCGTTCACGACAGGTGTTAATGTAGGACTTACGTTATTTGATGGTTTGCGTAATTTGCGACAATTACAAAGAGCGAAATTAAATAAGTTGCTTAGTCAGTATAATCTAGGAAAATCAAAGGATGATATCTCCTTGTTTATAGCGAATAGTTATTTGCAAGTGTTACTTAATAAAGAATCTTTGAAAGTAATAGAAAAGCAACATGACATTACCTTAGAACAACTGCAAAGAACCAAAGATCTAGTTGATGCAGGCGTATTACCTCAAGGTGATTTATTAGAGATAGAAGCAACTTCTGCCGATGAACTAACACGTATCGTACAAGCAGAAAATGCTGTACAAATCTCATTAATCAGTTTAGCACAAACGTTGCTGATTAAAGATTATGAAAGCTTTGATATTGCTAAACAAGAATATTTAGTGCCCAGTGCAGAAATTTTAGAAAAACCGGTTGATGTTGTAATGACAGAAGCCCGAGAGGCCAGGTATGAAGTTCAAATTGCTGAACAGAATAAGTTGTTGGCAGAAAAAGATTTGCAACTAGCCAGAGGTGGATATTATCCCACCTTAAATGCATTTTTTGGATACAATACAAGATGGGCTGATAACGATTTTTTTTCCAGAGGTTTTACAGAACAATTATATGAAAACGATGGATTTTCTTATGGGTTACAACTTAATGTTCCCTTGTTAAATGGTTTTACCACACGGGCTAATGTAAAAAGAAGCAAAGTGAGTACCAGGCGAGCAGAATTTCAGTTAGAGCAGGCGCAATTAGATCTTGATAGTAATGTTTATCAAGCCTACTTAGATGCAAGAGGTGCTGCAGAGGCTTATGAGGCTTCATTGGTTTCTGTAAAAGCACAAGAACGGGCGTACGAGTATGCAAAAGATCGATATGACGTGGGATTGACCAATGCATTCGATTTTAGTCAATCAAAATTTAGATTGGAAAATGCTCAAAGCCAAGAAGTTCAGAATAAATTTGATTATATTTTTAAATTGAAGGTTTTAGAGCTTTTCTTCGGAATTAAAATCGCAGATATAAAATTATAAATCAAATAGCTTTTCTATTTTTTTTGGCTATTGTCAAAAAGATTGTAATTTCATATATCCTAAGTGACGCTAATACAAATTATGAATAGAAAAAAACTACTTTTTCTTCTAATTATTTCAATAGTACTCATCGTAGTGCTTATTTATGGAAAAAAATCAGGATGGTTTGGCAATAGCGGAAATTTTGAGGAGGTAACTACCACCATCATAGAGAAAATTAGAATTGTAGAAACAGTTGCTGCAACTGGTAAAATACAGCCAGAAGTAGAAGTAAAACTCTCGTCAGAGGTGTCAGGAGAAATTATTGATCTTCCTATTAAAGAAGGTCAGCAAGTTCAAAAAGGAGATCTTTTGGTACGAATTAATCCTGATATTATCCAATCAGGTTTAAATCGATCACAAGCTGCGTTACAAAACGTAAAGGCAGGTCTGCAACAAGCAGAAGCAAGCTTGACTGAGGCTCAACTAAACTATGATCGTAATAAAGGATTATTTGAGCGCGGAGTCATCTCAAAAGCAGATTGGGATGCCTCGGTATCTGCGTACGAAGTCGCCAAAGCTGCAAGACAGTCTGCTTTTTACAATGTTAAAAGTGCACAAGCCACAGTAAACGAAGCCAAAGACAATTTGAATAGAACTACTATTTATGCACCCATGAGTGGGACTATTTCAAAATTATCTGTAGAATTGGGTGAACGAGTGGTAGGTACGCAGCAAATGGCAGGAACCGAAATAGTTCGCGTAGCAAATCTTAACAATATGGAAGTTGAGGTAGATGTGAATGAAAATGATATCGTAAAAGTATCCATAGGGGATTCAACCCTTGTAGCGGTAGATGCGTATCTAAAAAAAGAATTTAAAGGCCTTGTTACCGAAATTGCAAATTCTGCAGAAAGTGCTACAAGTGCCGATCAAGTAACAAATTTTAAAGTAAAAGTTCGTATACTTGAAGATTCTTACAAAGATATTATCGAAGGTAAACCAGAGAATTATTCTCCATTTCGACCAGGGATGACGGCTACAGTAGATGTTATAACCGATAAAAGAGAAAGTGTTATTGGTGTTCCTATAAGTGCTATTGTAATTAAAAGTGATACTTCAAATGTTACAGAAAATGGCAATAAACAAAAGCTTGCTAATGCCGATAAAAGATTTGAATGTGTATTTCTTAAAAAGGGTGAAGTTGCAAAACTTCAGGTAATTGAAACGGGTATTCAAGACGATAGTAATATCGAAATCATAAAAGGTCTTGAAATAGACGACGAAGTTATCGTAGGACCTTATAACGTTGTTACCAAAATACTCAAAACAGGTGATAAAGTAACCACCGAAGCAAAAAAAACTGATTAATAGCTGTCAATAGGTTATCTTTGCCAAAATTTTTAAAATGGCCTTTATTCTTTGTATTGAAACGTCTACCACCAATTGTTCTGTAGCGCTTACTAACGATGAAGATGTAATTGCGATCGAAGAAGATATAAGTAAGCAATACTCTCATGCAGAACAATTGCACGTTTTTATTAACAAAGTCATCAATGATGCTACTATAGGTTTAAAAGATATTTCTGCTGTGGCTATAAGCAAGGGTCCAGGATCTTATACAGGGTTAAGGATTGGGGTTTCTGCAGCTAAAGGGTTATGCTATGCATTAGATATTCCATTAATATCAGTGCCTACTTTACAATCTTTATCCTTACAGGTGCAACTGGAAGATAAAGATGCCCTTATCGTTCCAATGCTTGATGCTAGAAGGATGGAAGTGTATGCTGGTGTATATTCGTATTTGCATGAAGAAGTTAGAGAAATCAGAGCCGAGGTTTTAACAGAGCATTCCTTTTCAGAATATGTAGCGTCTAGAAAGGTGTATTTTTTGGGCAATGGTGCAGACAAGTTTTCTACTCTTCTTCAACATCAAAACGCCATTTTCTTAAAAAATAAATTTCCTTCAGCAAGAGACATGGCAAAACTTAGCTTTCTCAAATTTAGGCAGGCCGATTTTGAAGATGTAGGTTATTTTGAGCCTTTCTACCTTAAGGACTTTATCACATCCTAAATTATGCATATACGAAAAGTGTCATCTACAAAAGTAAATGACACTTTTCCAAAATAATAATAACCTTTTCTTTTTAGTACTTTAAATTTTCGATCAAAATAGCGCTAAGCTTAAATTCATGTTTAGCATGTATAGTGATTTTTAGTTACGTCGATTGCTTAATAGGCTTTGTGATGGTTCTGAACCTGAACTCTTAAGGGCATTATATCTTGCCACGAATCTAATCAAATCTTCCTCTTTTTTAAGACGAATTTTCTCTTTTTTCAAGTATTGTTTCAGTTCTCCTTCTTTATCATTAAATGCGGCTAACATATCCTTCTTATTCATAGGAAGTTCCATGATAATTCCTGCTTCTTCTATATAATATGTAGTGATCATTCTCAATTCACCGGGTTGTTTTAGCTGAGTAGCTGTACCATCTATAGGATCTGTTATTTTTAGTGTGAATTTTTTATAGATGCGATACTTATCGTTCAACTCAACTAGAACAAAATATCCATTTCTTTCTAGCCCTCTTTGGGTTTTAAAATTACAATAGTAAAAATAATCACCATCGATTCGAGCATGAACCGTAGGTCTTTTTACAATAGAAAATAAATCTGAGTCTACTTTATATTCTAAGGCATCAGAAAATACATTATATTTTAACTTAATATCATATGTTCCTGATTTTTCATCAATCACACTAGATTCTTTATAGCTAAATTTCATATAAATCGAACCATTGTAATCGTCGAAGTTTGAAACTCTTGTTGTAGAAGTTAATAAATCTCTAGGTAATTGTGCGAATAACGTTGGGGTAGTTGCTAAAAATAGCAGAAGTAAAAATTTTTTCATATTTAGGGATTTGGTTGAAATAAAATTAAAAAAAAGTAAGTTTACCTACAATTAATTTTAAATTTTATCATAATTTTTACGAATTATTCAATATTAATTCCAAAACACCTTAATATTATTTGCAAAACTGCATTTTTAATAACAAATTAACATAATATTTTTACGTTAAAACCGTAATTTATTCACTTTTTTAGGTTGAAAACGTCTATAAATTATTAGTTTTCAACTAATAAGTGAAATTATCTTGATTAAAATAAAGCGATTTATGAATTGACCGGCTTCTTGTGTACGCCACGAAATAGTTAAAAGAAAGTTAATTATTTAAGAAGCTTAATAGCCTCTTCAATATTGTCAACGGGGTATTTGCATGCATTATTAACACATATATAAATTAATGTTTTTTCATTTGTGAATCTGTTGTGTAATAGTGGCATTTTAGAATCTTCGGTGCTACCTGCTAATAATTGATTAGGAATGTACTTTTTTTGTAATTCTTGTATTTTTTGCAATGCATCTTCTCCTACAACTACAGTTTCATAATAAGTAAAGGTATAATTAAGCATTACATCTAACCAGTTGGCATACCCAGAGGGATATGATTGTATCTGCGGCTTTATAGTATGCAGCATATTTTGACTAATTTCTTTATACTCAGGCTTATCGTAATAATGAGATAATAAAAAGAGGTTTTTAGCCATGATAGAGTTAGATGATGAAATGACATTATCACTTGACTCAATAGTTCTAGCAATAAGTTTTGGGTCTTGATTAGATGTGAAATAAAATATATTTTTTTCTGTATCGAAAAAGTGACGTATCGTATAAGCCGCTAATCTTTCTGAATTGTCCAGCCATTTGGTATCTAACGTATTTTGATACAACAGCAGAAATGCTTCAATTACTGTTGCGTAGTCCTCTAGATAGCCATTAACTGTGCTTTTACCGTTTTTATAGCTATGAAGAAGTGTAGCGTCACGCTGTAATTGATTTTTTTCAATAAAATGAGCATTTTTATAGGCGATATCTAAAAATTTTTGATCTCCAAAAACGCGGTAAGCATCGAGATATGCTTTTAGCATTAAAGCGTTCCAAGAAGTTAAGGTTTTATCATCCAATCTTGGTTTTGGTCGTTGTTCTCTATAGTCAAACAGCTTTTTTTTCCAGGCTTTCACCTTTTCAGACACTATTTCATCACCTAATGCATACTGTAAACTGAAGTTAGCATCCTGATCTCTTCTAATCAATACATACTGTTGATTTTCCCATAAACCGTAATCATTGATGTTATAGTATTTCGAAAATAGCATAAAATCATCACCCAAAAGTGTTTCAAGCTCTGTTTTGGACCAGATGTAAAAAGCGCCTTCTTCTAACTCGCCATTTTTTGCAAGGCTATCAGCATCCAAAGATGAATAAAATGCACCCTCTTTGCTGGTAAGCTCACGAGATACAAATGCTAGCGTCTCAAAAACTACGGTTTTGAACCACTCATCTTTGGTTACCAAATATGCATCGCAGTAAACACTTACAAGTTGCGCATTATCGTATAACATTTTCTCGAAATGGGGGATATGCCATTTAGCATCTGTAGCATACCGAGAAAATCCGCCTCCTATATGATCGTAAATACCACCAAATGAAATTTGAGTAAGCGTTTTGTACACAAAAGATAACAATTCACTATTTTCAGTTTGATGCGCATATCGCAAAAGGAAATGATAATTATTGGGCATCATAAATTTGGGAACCCTTTTCGTCCCTCCATTAGTATGATCAAATTGTTCACTCCACTTTTTTACGGCAGCCTCTAGAAATTCTTTATCAAATTTCATTGGGTCAGGATTAGCTGTTATAACATCAACCGCCTTTATACCTTCTTCTAATTTTTCTGCATATTCGATTAGTTTTTCTGGTTGTTTTTTGTACAGGTCTGAGATTTGTTGAAGTGCATCAATCCAATTTTCTTTTGGAAAATAGGTTCCTCCCCAAACGGGTCGCCCATCTGGAAGTGCAACTACATTTAATGGCCAACCACCACTACCGGTCATTAATTGAACAGCGTTCATATACACCTGATCTATATCTGGTCGTTCTTCTCTGTCTACTTTAATAGAAATATACTGGCCGTTCATTATTTTTGCGACTTCGGGGTCTTCAAAACTTTCATGCTCCATGACGTGACACCAGTGGCAGGCAGCGTAGCCCACACTTATGATGATAAGTTGATCATTTTGCTTCGCTTGATCGAGCACTTTTTGATTCCATGGCTTCCAGTCTACAGGATTATGTGCATGCTGTAGTAAATACGGACTCGTTTCATGAATTAGATCATTCGTAAAGGGATGTTGCTCTTCCATTAAAGATTTTTTTTGACGTGTACAGGAAACGAGTAAGATGATAAGTACTACAAACCAGTATTTCATGATTGTCAATTTAACTCGGATTATGTAGTTCAAGCCGTAATAGATTTTATAATGCATAATCCGGGTCTAACTTTATTTTAAAAATATAAAAAGCATCCTGAATCAGAATGCCTTTTGTGACGAATTACGAGATATTTTCAATCAATTTGAAATGAAATTTTAAGATTAACTCTATATTGTGAAACCTGGTTATTATCTACAGTTACACTATGCTCTGCTACATATGCAGAACGGATATTTTTTACAGTTTTACTTGCATGCTTTATAGCATTATTAGTAGCATCTTCCCAACTTTTTTCTGAATTTGCTAATACCTCTATTACCTTGATGATTGCCATTTTTTTAATATTTTAAGTTAATTTTCAAATATCCATCAATATACGAGATACTAAGCTCTTTAAAAAGTAAAAAAAGAATTCTTTCAATCAATAATCAATATTTAAGATCATGGAATGTTTCCCTCGAATAAAAATTAGTTCTCAACGAATACTTCTTGGGTTTACCTTAATGTAATTCACTATCTAAAATCTAAAGTCTAGTTTCTAGAGTCTCTATCTTATCCATTCAAAGCTTCTACGTATTCGACTTTATCTTTTAACATCTCTTTCAGCATGTTCTCGATTCCATTTTTTAAGGTAAAAGTAGACGAGGGACAGCCACTACAAGCTCCCTGTAAAATAACTTTCACGCCTTTGCTCTTTGGGTCATATGAGTCGAACAAGATGTTTCCACCATCACTAGCGACTGCTGGTTTAATATATTCTTCGATGATATTAACGATATCTTTTGACACATCATCGAGATTCTCAAAATCCAGGTCTGCTTGCTTCTCTATTTCTTTTTTTGACACTACTGCGTTTGCCGATAATACTTCTTTACCTTGCTCTAGATAATTTCTTAAAAACTCCCGAATTTCAATGGTAATATCATTCCAATCGGCCATATCATATTTGCTGATAGAAATGTAATTTTCGTCAATGTAAACTTCTTTTACAAAAGGTAAATGAAATAGTTCTTGCACTAGTGGTGATTCTTTGGCATCATCAATGTTTTTAAATTCGTGTCCGGCGGTAACTAGTTTTTTGTTGGCTACGAATTTTAGTACAGCAGGGTTGGGTGTGCTTTCGGCATAGATGGTAACAGGTATTTTTTGATTGTTTTCAGTTTCTGTAACTACAGGTTGATCGCTATTGAGGTATTTTTCAATTTGTTCTGAAACTTCTTCTTCAACATCATTCCATTCCACTATATCATATTTATCTATAGCTACAAAATTTTGAGCAATGAATACTCTCTTCACAAAAGGCAAGTAAAACAGTTGTTGCGCTAATGGTGAATTTTTGGCTTGATCAATATTTTCAAACTCATAGCTGGTGTGCTGTGTTAAAAAATGATTGGCTTCAAACTTGACTATATTGGGATTAGAAGTATGCTCTATTTTTATTTCAAAATTCTTTTTCATGAATAAATTTTTGACAAATTTACTAAAAGCGATGCGATATTTAGGCTTGTAAGTATGCTCCTAACAATTTTTAACAACTCTTACTTAATAGATTTAAAGTCTTAGTTTCTAACAAAAATTTATATCTTTGAGATTCTAAAGAATCAAAAAAAATTGTTAAACTAATAGCGAAGCCCCACAATATAGGCTATTTATAATAGTTTAGTTGTATACGCGAACTCTGTTTGTCCCCATTAAAGACAGTGCCCAAATGAACCTAAAAACTACTTATGTACTATTCTTGATGTTGCTATCCCGTATTGCTCTAGCGCAAGAAGGTATCCCCGTATACGCAGACTATCTTTCTGATAATTTATATCTGGTACATCCTGCGATGGCGGGAGCTGCAAACGCAAATAAAATACGACTTACTGCTCGTAAACAGTGGTTTGATGTAGATAATGCACCCAATTTACAATCTGCAAATTTAAATTTTAGAATAGGCGATAAAACCGGTTTAGGAGGCATTATTTTTAAAGATGAAAATGGTAGATTTTCGCAAACAGGAGTTTATGTTACGTTTGCATACCACTTGTTATTTTCGAGAGATAGAACTGATTTAAATATGCTTTCTTTTGGGGTTAGTGGAGGATTTATCCAATCTGATGTCGATTTAAGAGGTCTTGATGACCCCGTAGATCCAGATCCGGTTATTTTGGATCGTATTCAGAAAGATGCTTATTATAACATTGATGTAGGGGTATCGTATAATTATCTAGAATGGTATGCTCACTTTACTGTGAAGAATATTTTACCCACTACCAGAGATATTTTTGCCAATAACACACCTATTCAAGAGTCTAATAATCAGCGTAGATATGTGGCTTCGTTTGGTCGTTTATTCGAGTTTAATGATAAATGGAGCTTAGAGCCTTCGCTGTTGTACCAGGCAACAGATCAAACACAAGAGAGTAGTATTGATGCTAATGCAAAGGTATATAGAGAACTTAACGAAAAAACTACAATATGGGGTGGGTTATCATACAGGCGTAGTTTAGACGGAGCCGAATTCTCGCAGGACGGCACTTCTGTAGAAAATCAACAATTGCAATACTTTACACCATTTTTAGGAGTCAATTATAAAAAATGGCTGGTTGGATACACGTACAGTCATCAATCTAATTCTGTAGTGTTGAGCAATGGTGGATTTCATCAGCTTACTTTGGGGTATGACTTTGGTAAAATTAAAGAACGTTGGAACTGCAAATGCCCTGCGGTGAATGCCCATTAGAGGCTGTTATACGGTATTGTACGATTATCTTTTGTATTGAGCTTTTTACAAAAATGTTGTTTTCTTGAATACAGCCGCATAAGAATGCCCCAACGTTCGCTTATACATTATATCGTATCTTACTCCCAGGTAAACGTCTTTTTTTGACCTTGTTTTTTAATAGCGTTAAGTAAAGCTTGTTCTAGGTTAGATGCTTCGACCTTACGATTATTTTTGATGTAGGCTACTCGCTTTTTATTAAGTTCTTGTATTTTTTGCTGTATTTCTTTTCTTTTTTTGCTTTTTTCTGCGATATGCTGTTTTAGTGCTGCTTTAGATTTTTCTTTAAGTTCTTGCGGTAAATCATCTTTGGCTACTTTGTCAATCTCAAACGATTCATCTTCGGCAGCGTCAATAAGGTCCCAGCTTTTATTTTTATAAAATCCAGAACTTTTACTTATCGTTCGGCTTACAGCATTGGCAGCACTGTATGAGGCTGCATTTTTATCTTGTTCTTTTTGAACCACTCTTTTTTGTGCACCTTTGGTTCCGTAGTAGATATATGTATCGTTTAGCTGATTATTAAGTTCCAAAATAATGTCATCGTAGGGTGTGGCAATATGCAAAGTAGTCTTGTTATGGTCTATGGCACTATACTGACCTTTTGTAATTTCTGCACCGTGTTTCCACATAGTGTTGATCCCTTGGTTATAATTACCACAAAAAATAGTGTTGATAGTAACGTCCTTCTCGAGTGCATCAGTAGCAGCATCGGTATAATTCACAGGGCCTTGGGTAAACGGTTCATTTCCTGCAATAAAAATAAGTTTTAAGTGGTCGTAATTTCTTTCCCAATCGAGTTGGTTGATCGAGGTGTGAATTACTTTACCACAATACTCGTTTCCTCCATTCGTTGTTAATGCAAAAAGTTCTTTGGATATCTCATCTAGGTCTTCAGAAAAAGGCAATACCTGGCGCACAAACCCTTCACTTGCTGTTAATCTATCGTTTCCATATTCGTACAATGCTATTTGTAGCTTAATGTCATTTGTTCCGCATTTTGCATACGAAAGTTCATTGACTATTTCCCATAATTGCGCTTTTGCCTGATCGATCAAACCATCCATACTATTGCTGGTATCTAGTAAAAGTGCAACTTGAATGTTACGTGTATTCGGATCTGCTTTTGTGGTATGAATCGTATGCGTACGTTTTTGAGCAGAAAGAACTTCGCTTTGAGACTTATTTTTAGCAGTACAAGATGTATACGATAGCATAGTTAAAATGCTGTAAATCATAATTTTTTTCATTATTTCGGTATTTTAATTCGGGATGAAATTAAGTTCAACTTTATATAGAAAAAATCAAAAATGAGGCAAAATACATTTTGAATGAGTGAAAGTCGCTAATAACTAAGCGAAGTACCTTTTAAACGCTCTTATCCTCTCTATAATGAAGAGGATCACAACGAGCCTATTTTATTATCCCACTTAAATAAAGTAAGTTTAACCTATGATAATGAACTCGTTCTGGTTTGTTTCCAAAGGGTGTAACTCATTTTTTTTATGTTTTTTAGTGTAGAGAAATGGCTACATTAATAAAAAACATTTCTGTGATTGCATCCCTGGTTGCTTCCTTTTGAGCGGTACCGCCTCGATCAAAAAGGTTGGAATGAGTCAAATAGCTACTGTAAATGAAAAAGATAGGTTTGATAATTGTTGTCGTATGTGCATTACCATTTTTGGTTTGCGCACAACAAAATCCTGCTTTTACACAAACTTCTAGAATGGTCATTAAGGGTTCTGTTAAAGATAAAAGTACCCGAAAGCCAGTACAAGGTGCCGACGTGACGATATTTGGGGGTAAAACGGTAACTACCGATGTTTTTGGAGACTTTAAAATCGAGGCGAGGGTGGGGGATGAATTGATTATCAAGCATCATAGTTTTGCCACCGTGCACTACGTTATTAAGGATAATCAAAGAATAGAGGTATTAGTACAAGATGCGCCGGTTATCTCTAAGCGAAGGGGCGCTACGCAAAAAGCTAATCAAATTACTTATGAAGAAAACCTGAACGCCGCAAAACGGTTTTTGCAAAAAGATGCAACAACAAGTATAGCATATATTACAAAGGCCCTCGAAACTATTCGGGACAATGATGACAATGCCAATATTAAAAAAGCAGAACTTTATGAAACCCTTGCCGATATTTATGCTTTTTGGAAACAGTATGATCTTGGCGAAACCAATTATCAGATAAGTTTGAACAATAGGTATACCACTAATGTGAAAATTAAACTCGGTAATGCGCAACTAGGAGATAAGAACTATAAGGGAGCATTACAAACATTCAATCAGTTACAACGATCCAAACTTGATATTAATCAACGCGTTTTGGTTTATGAAGGTTTGGGAGATTGCTATATGGGATTGCAAAATAATACTCAGGCGATAAGTTATTATAATAAGGCTTTATCTTTAAGTGAGCGCAAAGGTCTAGAGGATAAAGTAATCTCATTAAACTCAAAATTGGCAGAGTTACTACAGCAACAAGGAAATATTTCTGATGCCGAAGAATATCTGGACAATTCTGTGCAATTAGCCGATAGAAAAGACATAAAAACAGCAGCAATACAGCGAACTCGGGCAGCCGATTTTTATAATAAAAGCAGAAGTTTTGATAAAGAAATTCAATTACGTAAAGAGGCATTAGAAGATATTGAAACATTGAAAGAAGCACCCAAAACTACAGAGGGGGTAAGTGTTGCAGAAGACGACAAGTCTATTTCAACACAAGTTCAGAATTATAAGATTGCCAATGCGTTCGCAGCGCAAGAGAAATATGACGAGGCCATCACTTATCTTGATGAAAGCATAAAAGAAGCTGCATCGCAAAATGATTTAATAGTTCAAAAAGACGCTACCCGAAAACTAGGAGAAGTATACAGAGAAAAGGGAGAGCTTAAAAAAGCATCAGAAACATTCGAAGAGTACGAAGTGATTATAGACAAACTCTATATACAAAAAGATCAGGAGATTTCGCAAGCCGCCCGTTTTAGAAGAGAATTGGCAACCAGTGCCAACCGTATAGCGACCTTAGAAAAAGATCGTGAACTTAACGAAACTCGTTATGAGTTGGCCTCTGCCTCACAGCTATTGGCAAATCAGCAAAGCCTCAGGCAACAGATTATTATTTATTTTCTAATCGGTCTTACTGCGCTACTAGTACTTGCGGCCTATCTTATGTATCGCAATATGAAGCAACAGCAATATGCAAATAATCTCCTGGCCTTGAAATCCTTACGATCACAAATGAATCCTCATTTTATTTTTAATGCATTAAATTCGGTAAACACTTTTATAGCTACTAGCGATGAGCGTACGGCAAATCGATATTTAACTGATTTTTCTACATTGATGAGAGCCGTTTTAGAGAATAGCGAACAGGATTTTATTCCGTTAGAAAAAGAAATAGAATTGCTAAAGGTGTATGTACAATTAGAACATTTTAGATTTCAGGATAAGTTTGACTACGCTATCAATATTGATCCCGAGATTAAGATTTCAGACTATATGATTCCGCCCATGTTATTACAGCCCTATGTAGAAAATGCGGTATGGCATGGTTTGAGATACAAGTCACAAAAAGGAACGCTAGAAATTACATTTAAAAGTAAGGGTGACCATCATATCGAAATACGAATCACAGATGATGGTATAGGTCGTAAAAAATCTAAGTCGCTAAAGACTGAAAATCAAAAACGACAACAATCAAAGGGTATGGGGAATATTAAAAAGAGAATTGCTATTCTTAATGAAATGTATAAAGATAAAGTAGCTGTTGTTATTTCTGACCTAAAAGAGAATTATGAAGGAACGCAAGTTGCACTAATTCTTAAAAAGGAGCAAAAACCATAAAAATCAAAACCTATGAGTTTGACTGCAATTATTGTAGATGATGAGGCAAATAGTAGAGTCATCTTAAGAAACTATTTGGGTAAATATTGTCCTTCTGTAAAGGTTATGGATGAGGCTGCGAGTGTACAAGAGACGTTAAAAGTCCTAGAAACAAATAAGCCTGATGTTCTATTTCTTGATGTCGAGATGCCCTATGGCAATGCTTTTGATCTTTTGGAGCAACTTCCTGATCGTTCTTTTGAGATTGTTTTTGTAACTGCATATGATCATTACGCTGTTGATGCCTTAAATGCACAAGCGACTTACTATCTGCTAAAACCTATTGCCATAGATCACCTTATTAAAGCAGTAGATCATGTTGCACATATTAAACAACGAGAAAAAGAACTTCAGGACGCTGTATTGGTGCCAAAAGTCAAAAATGTCACAGGAAAGATTACCATACCACAACAAGATGGTTTTGAAGTGCTTGAGATTGCAGAAATTTTATATTGCCAGGCAGATGATAATTATACCAAAATATACCTTAATCAAGGGCAGAAATTAGTAAGTAAAACACTAAAGTATTTTGAAGATGCATTAACTGATAACGGATTTGCAAGAATTCATAAAAGTTATCTGGTAAACGTTAATAAAATTGTTCGATACCGAAAAGGAAAAGGAGGGAGTATCTTGCTTTCTTCGGGAAAAGAGTTGTCGGTCTCTTCTTCTAAAAAAGGGAATCTTTTAGATTTTTTCAAGTAAACTGCCTTGGGTTAAACCCTTTGGTGGGGCTAATAAATTCTAAAAACGTAACCCACTTACAGAATAATCGACCAAGTTTGGTTTTAAAATTTCTTGTAGAGAAAACAAATTACCGTTGGTAAAAAGGGTATGCGTGCCTGGTTTGCGGTCAGGATTCAAAAGAGTATACTTTTGTAATATCGCTTTAGTTTGTCTGGCTACTGCCTGTCCCGAGTCTATAATAGTAACATGATTTGGTAACATTTGTCGTAAAAGAGGGATAAGATAGGGGTAATGACTACACCCCAACACCAGATAATCAATATTTTTTTTGACCATAGGTTGTATGTAAAGTGAAAGCAGTTTGTGCATTTCGGGACTGTTGATTTTACCTTCTTCAATTAATTCTACTAGACCTGTGCCAATTACTTCAATAAGCTCGATATTGCCAGTATATAAATCTGAAGTTTTGGCAAACAGCTTACTCGATAGCGTACCTTTGGTAGCCAAAACACCTACTTTTTTGGTTTGTGTACGAATAGCAGCGGGTTTAATAGCAGGTTCAATACCGATAAAAGGAAGTTTGTATTTTAAACGTAACGCTTTAATCGCATTTGTTGTAGCTGTATTACAAGCAACGACAATAATTTTACAGCCAAAATCTATGAGTTTTTCGGTATTCTTACTACTAAGTTCAATAATCTCAGATGCAGGCCTTTTTCCATATGGAGCATACTTGCTATCGGCAAGATATATAGTATCTTCATTAGGAAGCGTAGCTGTTATCTCTCGCCATATAGAAGTGCCACCAACTCCAGAATCAAATATGCCAATAGGCTGTTTTTGCATAATAAGTACTCAAAAATAAAAAAAAGCAGTAAGAGCAAATTCTTACTGCTTTTTAAGTTTTTAGTAGCATTCTCTTAGATTCCTAAATCTTTTTTTACATCTGCCATAAGATCTTTACCATCTGCCATAATTACTCCCGTACCTGTGGTTGAGTCTAGTACATATTGGAAACCCTGTGCTCTGGCCACTTTTTGAATAGAAGTACGTGCTTTCTCATAGATTGGCTTCATCAATTCGATTTCTTTTTTCTGAAGATCTTTAAGTGCATTTTGTCTATAGTCGTTGATGCTCTTTTCTGTAGCTTGAATTTCTTGTTGTCTTTTCAGATTTTCTTCATCAGTCTTGGTTTCAGCTTCTTGAGAATATTTTTTGATCGTATTTTGTAACTCTAGCACCATATTTCTAATTTCGGCATCATACGTTTTATTTAATTTTTCAATTTCGCTTTTAGCAGCTTTAAATGCCGGCATAGATTCTACTAACTCTTGCGATGCAACATGCGCTACTTTTGATTGGGCATTCACAAAACTCGATGTTCCTATAGTAAGTGCAAAAGCTATTAGTAATGTTCTAAATTGTTTCATTTGTAATTAATATTAAAAAGTGTTATAAATTTATTATTCGTTTTTGCTAATTTTTTGACGCTTCATTTTTAGTATCCTTTTCTTCAGACTCAGATGAAGTATTGGTTGTTCTCAATTTTTCTTTTTGCTCCCTCAATGCATTAATAGAGTCTTTCTTTCTTTTTTGTAATTCTAATAATCGAGCTCTTCTTTCTTCAAATTCTTTTTTCTTAGCAGCACGTATCGAGTCGCGTTCTGCTTTTCTTTCTTCGAGAAGCCTTTCTCTTTCTGTCATTCGTTGCTGTGTGGCACGTTCTCTATCACTAATTTCTTTTTCTTGTTCAGCATTTCGCTGTTCTGCTCTTTCTAAAGATTTTTTTTCTTTTTTTGTTGTAAGTTGCTTTCTTTTCGAAGCTCGATTCAATCGCATCAACACTTGATCGCTAATATCGTATCGATCTGCAGAGTATAACATCACTATATCTGCCGATTTGTCGAAAATAAAATCATATCTTTTGTTTTTAGCAATTTCTTGAACTGCAACAAAAACCTGATCCTGTACAGGTTGCACTAATCTTCTTTTCTGAAGGAACAAATCTCCATTAGGGCCAAAACGTTTTTGCTGGTATTCTAAAATTTCTTTTTCTTTAAAAAAAATATCTTCTTCTCTTTCTTCTATCAATTCTTTGGTAAGCAAGACCCTTTCATTATTAAGATCTTTTCGCATTTCATCTACATTTTTAAGTTCGGCTTCGATTTCTACTTTCCATTTTTGTACCTTCTTTTCAAGATCTGCTGAAGCTTCATTATATTCTGCTACATTTTCTAGAATATAATCCATATCAATGTAGCCAATTCTAATTCCTTTTTGCGCCTGTATTGTGCTTGTTAAACATAATAAACTAATGGTTACTACAAATAAAAGACCCTTCGTTTTCATGATTTTGTGTATTTATTGAAATAATCGTGCCAAAACTTAAAACTGTTGTCCTATAATAAAGTGAACTTCTGAACCGTTGGGTTCGCTTGTACCAGGAATAGGATCAAATCCATATCCCCAATCTACACCTAACAATCCAAAAGCTGGCATAAAGATACGTATTCCTACCCCAGCAGAGCGATTTAATTGAAATGGATTAAATTCTCTAAAACTGTCATAAGAAGCTCCACCTTCTACAAAGCCTAGCATATAAATTGATGCCGACGGTTTTAGTGTAACAGGATAACGAAGTTCTAACGAGTATTTGTTATAAATTGTTGCACCGTCACCGTCAAAATCTTGATTATTAGGTCTGCTCAAAGGGATAATAGATTGATTTGGGTATCCTCTTAAGGCAATAACCTCTCTGCCATCAAGGGCAGTTGCTCCTAAACCATCTCCACCCAAGAAAAATCGTTCAAAAGGAATATTTCCTCTATCACTATTATAGGCTCCCAGAAAACCGTACTCTGCTCTTGTTCTAAGTACCAAAGGTTGTTTGCCAAGATTGACAAGTCGCGTATACCAGGTACCGTCGAATTTAATTTTGTAATATTCGAGCCATCTAAAACGTTCTTGATCGATTTCACCAATTCGCTCATAGGCTTCAGGATTAGAAGTGCCTCGATTATTAATAATTCCAGGGTTTTCTTCTTCGATAGTTCTACGCTCTTCATCTAATGCACTATAATCATTACCATCCCACAATGAGTAGGGTAATGACAATTTGGCAACTAAATTAAACTCTGAACCACCAATAGGAAAAATAGGATTCACTGTGGTGTTATTTCGATTTAAACCAATGGTGTAGGATAAATCGTTGGATGATCCATTTCCAAACGTAAATAGTCGTGTATTATAATTTTTTAAGTTATAATTTCTAATACTTATGGCTTGAGATAGTGTGAAATAATTATCTGGCCAGTTTAATCGTTTGGCAATACCTATAGAACCTCCTGTAATTAAGAATTTACTATCTCTATCTACATCACGATTTCTATTATTGAATAAAAACTGTATGGTATGCGAGAATGAAGTAGACAATTGGTAAGGTCTTTTACCTCCTAACCAAGGTTCTATAAACGAAAGGCTGTATGTTTGAAAAAATCTACTGGCCTGCGCTCTCAGTCTTAATGTTTGTCCGTCACCCATAGGTAAAGGACTGTAAGCTTCACCGTTAAAGATGTTTTTTATTGAAAAGTTGTTAAATGCGAGCCCTAAGGTCCCGACAAAACCACCTCCACCAAAACCTCCCTGAAGTTCAATTTGACTAGATCCTTGTTCAACCACAGGATAGTTTATATCAATAGTCCCTGCTTGAGGATTTGCATTTTTAAACTGAGGTTCTAACTGTTCCGGATCGAAAAAACCTAATTGACCAATTTCACGAACCGTTCGTACTACTAGATCTTTACTATATCGCTGCCCCGGTTTGGTTCTAAGTATTCTGTACACCACATGATCGTTAGTTTTGTCATTTCCGGTGACAGTGATATGATCAAAATAGGTAAGCTTCCCTTCGCGTATGCGTATTTCAAAATCGATAGTATCATTGTATACCTTGGTTTCAACAGCATCGATACTAGAAAAGAGGTATCCATTGTTTTGGTATAAGTTGGTCAAATCATTCGCATCAGGCTTGGTGTTGTCTGAAATTTGTTTTTCCAGAAGAATACCGTTATAAACATCTCCTTTTTTTATTACCAGCTGTCTCGCCAATTGCCGATCGGTGTAAACACTATTCCCTAGAAAGTTGATATTTCCAAAATAGTAACGTTTACCTTCTTCAATATCAAGATTTAAAGATACACTATTGTCACTTTCTACTACCAAGGTGTCTGAAACTATTCGAGCATCACGGTATCCTTTTTGTTTGTATTTTTTAATGATATTCTCTTTATCTTCTTGATAATCTGCCTTGATATATTTAGACCGTTTCCAAAACCTAAAAGGCTTTTTCTTCTTGGTATTTTTCATAGCACCACGAATCTTGGCGTCTGATAATTGTTCGTTTCCATTAATGGTTATCGCATCGACTTTAACGCGATCTCCTTTATCGATTCGAACCAACATATTTACTTTATTAGTGGCTACTGTATCTTTTACCGGTGTAGTGTTTATTACAACTTTGGTATTGAGAAAACCGTCTTTTTTGTATTTATTTGAGATGAAATTTCGTGTTGTAGTAATTAGGTTTTCGGTGACTTTGGCACCTTTTTTAAGGCCATTATCTTTAATAAGTTCTTCGGCTTTACGCTTTTTAACCCCTTCTATTCGGGTATCATTAAGTTCTGGCACTTCTTGAATATTGATTTCGATATCTGCCACTTCACCTTTTATATCGGTAATATAAAAGTTAATATCACTAAATAATTCGAGATCCCATAATTTTTTAATCACCTGGCTAATCTTATCTCCGGGTAGAAATATGCGCTCACCTTTTCGTAAACCGGTGAACGTTACTACGGTACTTTCATTATAACTTGTTGTTCCGGTTACTTTAATTTCTCCTATGATATATTCTTTCCCGTTGGCACCGGGTAAGCCTTGTCCTGAAAGTGATAACGAGTTGATAAATACTATTACTAACGTAAAATACTTGAAGGGTAATTTTTTTGTCAATTCTTTAACTGAGCTGCTCACTAGTTTTTCCAAATCTTCTTTCTCTTTTTTGATAATTTAATACGGCTTCGATCAAATCTGTTTTTTTAAAATCGGGCCATAATATCTCTGTAAAATATAATTCTGCATACGCAATTTGCCACAACAAGAAATTACTGATACGTTGTTCCCCACTGGTTCGTATCAATAAGTCTACATCTGGCAAATTTTTGGTATACAAATGCTCATTAATGACTGATTCATTTATAAGATGTGGCGAAATTACACCATTTTTAACTTTAATACTTATTTCTTCTATAGTTTTTATGAGCTCTTCCCGACTTCCGTAACTAAGAGCCAATGTAAGCGTCATGTGGTTGTTAGCTTTCGTTTTTTCGACCACCTCAAGAAGCTCTTTTCTGGCTTTTTCCGGTAAGGATTTAAGGTTGCCTATGGCATTGAGTTTGATATTATTATCTTGAAGTGTTTTAATTTCTTTTTTTAGCGAATTGACCAGAAGTTTCATAAGTGTATCTACTTCTAATTTTGGTCTGTTCCAATTTTCTGTAGAGAAGGCGTATAAGGTTAGATATTTTACTCCCATTTCTGCACTCCCTTCTACAGCTTCTCGTACTGCTCTGGTGCCTTTTTCATGCCCTATCGCTCTAAAAAGCCCTTGTTTTTTGGCCCACCTGCCGTTACCATCCATAATTATGGCAACGTGTTTAGGAATATTAGAATTTAATTGTTTTTTGTCAACCATTTTTAGAACGCACAATAACATGGTATCCTACCCCAGGTGTAAGATAATGTTATGCCTGTAAACATATACCAGTCATTGTTATTTAAATTTCCAAATCCTTCACCAAATCTCGGATCAGGATCGCTACCATCAAGGTTATCTGTAAATGTATATCGAGCTCCTATTTCTGCTCCGATTACAAAGTTTCTACCAAGTGTTTTCTTAATTCCAACTACCATTGGGATGGCAAAATTCCATTTGTCTGCATAGGCCTCGATCTGATTATTAGAATTTATAGCTTGCGCACCATAATTAAAGCCTGTTATCCCGGTATAAATGTAAGGAGTCCATTGGGGTTTACCATCATAAAGAAACCAGTCCCAAAAATTATACTCCATACCTATCGATAATTCTTTTATAGAATTATCAAAACTTAAGCCACGTTGTTCTCTCCTGGCGTCTCCATTACGATCATCTGCATTAATTTGTGCATATAAAAAAGAAGCCCTAAAAGCATGTCGTTTACTTCTGTTCCATTTTGCAATAGCACCAATGGCAAAATCATTAGGCGCAATATAGTACGTAGATCCTACATCACCTATATAGTTGGCTCCCCCAGCCATCAACCCTACTTCGTAAGTTTGTGACTTTATTGACTGTACAAAAAACAGAACGATTACAAATGATGTTAAGTATCTCATAGATTTTCAAAAGTTTGCAAATATAACAATTAACTTTACTACACAAGAATTTGAGTAAAAGAGTATGAATTAAAAAACACTTTTTAGCAGATTTTATTGTTTAATTACGTTTATCTTCTCCCCAAAGCATCTTTTTTCGCAATGTTTTTAAAAAACTATCGTTCTGTAAAACCACCATATTAATTTTGAACGGTGCCTTTTTTATATGTATTGTGGTTTCATTAGGTAAGGTATGTACTCTAGAATCTAATGATACCAAATACGAATCTTCTCTACCTGAAATTTGCAACTTTATTTCTTGATTGTCGGGGATTACCAAGGGTCTTGCGTTTAAATTGTGAGGTGCTATAGGAGTGAGTACCATGCTTTCTGCATCGGGCATCATCACCGGGCCGCCGCAGCTTAGAGAATACCCTGTAGAACCTGTTGGTGTAGCAACTATTAAGCCGTCTGCCCAATATGACGTAAGAAATTCATCATTCAAACTTGTGTGAACAGTCACCATAGACGTTGTATTTCTTCGACTTACGGCAATTTCATTCATGGCAAAGTTGAGTACCCCAAATTCTTGCGTAGCAGGAATGGTATCAATGGTTACCAAACTTCTGGGGGAAATATGAAACTTCTTATTTAAAATTAGGTAGATACTTTCTTTGATTTCTTCTTTTTGAATGGTAGCCAAAAAACCAAGCCGACCCGTATTTATTCCTGCTATGGGAATTCCTAAATCTCTCACATAAGTAATAGTTCTCAGTATGGTTCCGTCGCCCCCGATGCTGAAAAACAAGTCATATGTAGTATCTAATTCTTCGAAAGTACTAAAATGAGAGTAAGTTTTATCAATTTGATCATGAAGGTTGATAAGTTCTAAAAAGTTTTTCTCAATGACTACTTCTACATCATTGTTATTTAGAGTTTCTAATAGCTGCTGAATGTAAGTTCCAGAGTTTTCATGATAAAATTGACCGTATATACCGATCTTCATGTTACATTGATTTGTCGTTTATTGATTAAAAAAATATACTGAATTAATTTAAACTTTTTCGATGTAGGCAAGACCGACCGAATGGAAGGGGCCAAATGGCGCGACGGCAATGTATTTTCTCGATCAATTAAAGTGTTTTTGTACTTTATAGCAGCGCTAAGAAAGTCAAAAATTATAAAATATATGCGCAAAACAGCATTTTTTTAGCAAATTGAAAAACGTTGAAACCAGTTCACTATATATTAAGGTATTTTTCAAGGTATCGAGATCTTTCTTTTAGGTTACTCAAAAACGTATCTTCGTGGTGTTTGGATACAATATTGTAACTATATCTTCTAAATGTTTGTACAATATTGTTGATGTCGCTATCACTAATTTTAAGTGTGATCTGCGCTACATCGTTTTCCATATTAGAGATAAACAATCCCAAAACTTTGGCATTATTTGATTCTATGATTTGAGCAATTTCGCTGAATGAATAATCTAAAATACCTTTTTCAACGATTAAGATATTTCCGGGCTCACTCAAAAACGGCGTCTCATTAAACTGATGCATAATATCTCCAAGTTCAAAAAAACCTTGATACGTGTTATTATCATCAAGTACAGGCATAATATTTGATTTTTTTTGAGCAAATGCCTCTAAAATATCTAACCAATTATTTTCTCTTCTCACAAAAAAACCTTCGAGCGCGTACTGATAGGCTTCCAAAGTTTTTTCAGTCTCAAAACATCGAATATCGGCTTCAGAAACGCATCCAAGATACACTTTATCCTTTACTACCGGGAAATGAGTATAGGTAAGTTCATTAAATAGCAATTGTGCATCTCTAACCTTTATCGATATTTCTATCGGAGCTATGTCGTTGACTATGTACAAATTTGTTTTCATATATTTTATGGAGCAATAGTATGCAAATTAATCAAAAAATATACAATCGAGGTATTCTCAAGTTCGTATTTTTACCTTTTTTAAGCAAAGACATCAAAAACCATGACAAAATTAAGTGTAAACATAAATAAAATAGCGACATTAAGAAACTCGAGAGGAGGAAATACACCAGATGTGCTTAACGTAGCACGAGATATTCAAAATTTTGGTGCCGAGGGAATTACCATACACCCCAGACCAGATGAGAGACATATTAAGTATCAAGATGCCTACGATCTAAAACCAGTTGTTGTTACCGAATATAATATTGAAGGAAATCCAATCCCTAAATTTGTGGATATGGTATTGTCTATCAAACCTACACAAGTTACATTGGTCCCTGATGCTATTGATGCCATAACGAGTAATGCCGGATGGGACACCAAAAAACATAAGGAATTTTTGACAGAAGTAATTACCGAATTCAAAAGAAATAACATTAGAACTTCGATTTTTGTAGATCCGG
Organism: Aquimarina sp. U1-2; assembly: GCF_017897595.1. Taxonomy (GTDB): domain Bacteria; phylum Bacteroidota; class Bacteroidia; order Flavobacteriales; family Flavobacteriaceae; genus Aquimarina. The sequence continues at coordinate 91,878 of NZ_JAGKIK010000006.1, read as the reverse complement.
TGCCTGCTATGATAGAAGGGGCTGCAACAACCGGTACCGATAGAATAGAGTTATATACTGAAGAGTTTGCATCCGAATTTGCAAAAGGCAATTCAGCTATAATTACCGCTTATGCTAAATGTGCTCAATTGGCAATAGATTATAATCTCGGGGTGAATGCAGGTCATGATCTTTCTTTAGATAACATCAAGTTTTTTAAAGAAAACATTCCTGGCTTATTAGAAGTCTCGATCGGTCATGCTTTAATCTGCGAATCCCTATATCTGGGATTAGAGAATGTGATTAATATGTATTTGCATCGTCTTATAACAGTAGCATAATAATTCGTTCAATAACTGGTTCTTGCATACAATAGCAAGCGTATGCCAAAAATCTTACTTACAAATTAGTATAAAGAAATATGAATTTACATGCCAATGTTTTTGGAGAAGGAGATCCCTTTGTGATCTTACACGGTTTTTTAGGAATGGGCGATAACTGGAAAACCCTGGGTAAAAAAATTGCCGAACAAGGTTTTCAAGTTCATTTGCTGGATCAACGCAACCACGGTCGCAGTTTTCATAGTGATCTTTTCAATTATGAAACAATGGTCGAGGATGTATTACAGTATTGCAATCAACAAGGTTTTGATAAGATGTATCTCTTGGGGCATTCGATGGGAGGTAAAACCGCAATGCTTTTTGCTGTAAAGTATCAAAACAGGATTCACAAGTTGATTGTAGCCGATATTGGTCCAAAGTATTATCCTTTACATCATCAGGATATTCTCGATGGTTTGAGTGCAATAGATTTTGAAATATCTACATCCAGGGGGGCGGTGGATAAGGCATTAAGTTCGTATGTTCCAGATTTGGGGGTAAGAATGTTTTTGTTGAAAAATTTATATTGGAAAGAAAAAGGGGTACTAGGGTTTAGAATGAATCTTGAAGCTTTGGTTAAAAACGCTGCAGAAATTGGTGCTGCACTTCCTGAAGGATTAAAGTTTGAAGGGGCAGCATTGTTTTTAAAAGGAGAACGCTCTAATTATATTCTTGAAGAAGATAAAGTAAGAATTGAAGATCAATTTCCAAAGGCAAAAATTACCGAAATTTCTAAAGCTGGACATTGGCTGCATGCTGAAAATCCTGATGAGTTTTTAAATAATGTCTTAGAATTTGTTAGATAATGAATAAAAAATGCTATGTATGCATAATATTTTATTCATTTCGTTGTATAATTGGTATTTTCTACTAAATTTGAAATGTTATTTTTTAAAAATCCTTAAAATCAAACAATCCTAATTAATTATGAGAAAACTTTTATTAGTAGTGTTATTCATTGCGGTGACCATGGTCACATATGCAGGTGGATATAGAGTTAGTGTGCAAGGGCAAAGGGCAATAGCAATGGGGCATACTGGTGTAGCGGTAGTGAATAGTGCTGAGCTTGTCTTTTTCAATCCGGCAGGTCTTGTCTATTTAGAAAATAAACTGAACGTAAGCGTTGGAGTAAGCGGTATTTTTACCGATGTAATTTTTCAAAATGAAGAATTAGGGATCTCTTCAGAAACCGACAATTCTGTAGGGACACCTCTTAATATTTATGCTTCTTATCAAGTTACCGATTGGATGTCGGTAGGACTAGGCGTGTATACTCCCTATGGTAGCGAAGTAAGCTGGCCTACAGATTGGGCAGGCTCACAATTGGTAAATAATATCGATCTGGCTTCTATTTACATACAACCTGTCTTGTCTTTCAAGCTTTCTGATCATTTTAGTATTGGTGGTGGGCCGATTTTTGTTACAGGTTCTGTAAACTTTAATCGTAATGCTACCAGAACAACCACAGACCTAGAAGGAAATAGATCGAATATTACCGTAGACGATTCTGGAGTAACCAATTGGGGTTGGAGTGTTGGAGCTATGGTAAATCTAACAGAGGATTTACATTTAGGGTTTAACTATCGAAGTGAAATTATTCTCGAATCTGAAGATGGTACGGCCACATTCGCCAATTTTCCTAACTCACCTGGGGCTCCACCAAACGAAACCACTGGTTTTAACGCAGAGTTGCCGTTACCGGCAGAACTTTCTGTAGGAATTTCGTATACCTACAAAAAATGGTTATTTGCTTTTGATTACAATAGACAATTCTGGGACGTTTACGAATCCCTGGATATTACCTTTGAAAACGGAGCACCTTCTTCTGTAAATCCGCGTAACTATAAAAATTCTTCGGCTTACAGATTTGGATTGCAATATCAGGCTACTGAAAAAATTGCACTTAGAGCAGGATATTATCATGATGAAACTCCTGTACAACCAGGATTTTTTGCTCCCGAAACACCGCGGAATGATTCAGACGGATTTACTGGCGGAGTTAGCTTTGCCGTTACTTCTAAGCTAGCAATCGATGCTTCCTTCTTCTATTTGAGATTTGAAGAAATTGATGCATCCTATGATTTCGGTTCTGGTTCTACCGGGGCTCAGGAGTCTTTTGGTGGTACGTATAAATCAAGCGTATTCGCGCCTGGACTTGGTTTAACTTATAAAATGTAATTAATGATGATAAAGAATATAAAATATATAGCAGTTCTGGCATTAGGAGTACTAGCTTGTGAACCAGAATTTGATAATCCGATTGAAGATGCAGGAACGTATACCAGTGGTCAAGCTGATTTTAGTAATTATGTGGCCTTAGGGAACTCTCTTACAGCAGGATTTGCAGATGGAGCACTATACATAACCGGGCAAGAAAATTCATATCCTAATATACTTTCAACCAGGTTTGCTTTTGCCGGAGGCGGGGAGTTTACACAACCACTAATGGCAGATAATGCAGGAGGTTTTGATGGCACCCCCGCTGTTGAGCAACGATTTCCGCGTAGGTTGGTATTAGCTTTTAATGCAGATGGTACCCCTTCGGGTCCATCGGTATACACGGGTGCGCCAGCTACTACACCGTTTGGTGCTAATTTGGGTGGTTCATTCAATAATATGGGTATTCCTGGAGCAAGAGTATATCATTTGGTAACAGAAGCAGCGGGTTATGGTAATCCTGCCGGGTTAGCAACTGATCCACCTGTCGCCAATCCGTATTTTGTACGATTGGCATCTTCACCAAATGCCGCAGTGATTGATGATGCTGTCGCTCAAAACCCTACATTTTTTAGTCTTTGGATAGGTAATAATGATATTTTAGGATATGCCACATCTGGGGGTGTAGGTGTCGATCATAACGAAACGGGTAATGTTGTGCCTGCTACCTATTCTGGAAATGATATTACGAATAACCTAGTTTTTGCCGGAGCTTATACTGAGTTGGTAACTAAACTTGTTGAAGGAGGAACTGAAGGAGTTTTACTAAATCTTCCAGATGTGACTTCGCTTCCGTTTTTTACTACGGTACCTTATAATCCCATTCCTTTGGATGAGGTGACTGCACGAGCAACCAATATGGCATACGCCGCTTACAATGGTGGTCTACAGCAAGCTGTTGCTTTTGGAGCGATATCTGCAGAAGAAGCATCAAAGCGTACTATCAATTTTGTACCTGGTCAAAATGCCGTAGTAATTTTAGATGAAGATCTTACAGATTTAACGGGTCTTAATCCTAATTTGGCCAATTTTAGACAGGCTACGCCTGATGATTTATTAGTATTAACGTCAAGTGCCTTGATAGGTACCCTGGTAGACCCTTCTGATCCTACTTCGGTACTTGGGGTGGGTGTACCGCTTGATGATCAATATGTATTAACTCCTCAAGAGCAAGCTGCTGTAGAAAATGCACGATTGTCATTCAATGCCACCATCAAAGCCCTTGCAGAAGCAAATAATCTTGCTTTTTACGATGTTGCTGCCGATTTATCGCAAGCTGCTAATGGAGGTATTGCTTTTGACGGTGGAGTGATTACTTCTCAATTCGTTGCAGGAGGAGGGTTCTCTTTAGATGGAGTACATCCAACGCCAAGAGGCCATGCGCTAGTAACCAACGGTATTCTTGATGTAATTAGCGTAAAATACGGCGTAAATGTACCAAAAGTTAATGTTGCAGATTATGGTACGGTAACCATTAGTAACGAAGTAAATTAAAAAAATAAGTACATAGTATGAATTGAGAAACCTGCTATTCGCTGATTAGCAGGTTTTTTATCTTTCGAAAAATATAAACAGATGAAACGAACAGTAATAAATTTTATAAATTGCTTCACCAAAGGGGATATTTAAAATTTTTAATGTGAGAGCGTAGCGGTTACATACGTTCTCAATTTTTTAATTATTTCATTTTCAAACAATTAAAAAGATTTAAACGTATGAAATTTATTTTGAAATTAGTCCTTAACGCTATCGCAGTAATTATACTGGCAGAAATACTACCCGGTGCATTTGTTAGTAATTATGTAAGTGCTTTGGTTGTAGCCATTATTATCGCAGTTTTGAACGCCGTCGTTAAACCTGTTTTAGTTATCTTAACACTACCCGTAACGATAATCACCCTGGGGTTATTCTTACTCATTATTAATGCAGCTATAATTTTAATGGCTGATTATTTTGTGTCAGGATTTTCGGTACAAGGATGGTTTTGGGCTTTGATATTTAGTGTATTACTCTCTGTATTTCAATCCATATTACATTCTGTTTTACTAAAAGATAAAAGCTAACTGTTTTTCAAGGAGTTAAAAATTTGTTCAAACATAAAAAAGTAGTACTTTTGCAACCCAAAATTTAGTAGTAAAAGTAGTTGATCATGAATATTTCAAAAGAGCAAGTAGACGATTTAAATGCGGTAGTTACGGTTGATATCACCAAAGAAGATTATAGTGAAAAGGTAGATAAAATTCTAAAAGATTATCGTAAAAACGCAAACGTACCCGGTTTCAGAAAAGGGCATGTGCCTATGGGACTCGTTAAAAAACAGTATGGCAAAGCTGTGCTCGTAGATGAAGTTAATAAGCTTTTACAAGATGCATTACACAAATATCTTACTGAAGAAAAACTTGATGTTTTAGGAAATCCATTGCCAAAAGAGCAAGAAAATTTTAATTGGGATGCCGATGATTATTCATTTGAATTCGAATTGGGACTGGCTCCGAAATTTGACATAAAGCTCAACGGAAAAAAGGCTATAACACACTATAAAATCGTGGCCGATGATGAGATGGTCGATAATCAAATCAAAACCATTCAGAAACAATATGGAAAACTAGTATCTAAGGAGACTGCAGAAAAAGATGATTTGATTGCCGGTACTTTCGTTAATGAAGAAAAAGAAATTAATAATACGGCGACAATAGCACTTGAAAAAATTAAGGGAAAGAAAAATTTAGATAAGTTTATCGGCGCCAAAGTAGGAGATAGCATAACGTTAAAAACGAAAAATTTGTTTACCGATGATCATGATCTGGTAAGCGCCCTGAAAATAGAAGCCGATACAGCTAAGGATCTCGACATAGAAGTTACCTTTACAGTTTCTGAAATCAATTCGCAAGAATTAGCTGATCTGGATCAGGAGTTATTTGATAAGTTATATAGACCAGGTACTATTAAGACAGTAACTGAGCTTAGAGATAAGATAAAGCAAGATGCTGAAAAGCAGTTTGAGCAGCAATCTGATCAACAATTATTAAATTCCATCACAGAAAATGTTTTAGAACATACTAAGTTTGATCTACCTGTAGAATTTTTACAAAAATGGATTCAAGCTACGGGAGAGCAAAATTTGTCTGAAGATGAAGCAAAGGATGAGTTTGAAAAAAGTGAAAAAGGATTACGCTATCAATTAATCGAAGGAAAGATTATTAGTGATAATGATCTACAAGTTACTTTTGAAGAACTTAAGGCATTTGCAAAAGAATTAATCAAAGGGCAAATGGCGCAATTTGGACAAAATTCTCCTGAAGACAAAGAGCTTGACGATATTGCGGCAAGAATACTTTCTAACCAGGAAGAGGTAAAAAGGATGTCTGAGCAATTAATGAGTCAAAAATTGCTAAATTATTATAAAGAAAACGCAAAATTGAAGACAAAAGAGGTGAGCTTTGACGAATTTATAAAAGAAGTTTACAAATAGTAATTGCGACCATTTACTAACGAATTTATACTTATATTTAAGGCGTTAAACTTAGCTGGGTTTAACGCCATTTTTTATAAATAATTTTTTCAGAAAAAGAAATATGGATTACGGTAAAGAATTTGAAAAATATGCTACAAAACATCATGGTATCAATAGTAATTACTATGATCAAATTATAAGTAGTATGCACCCTATGGGGATGACACCCAATATCATTGAAGAACGGCAAATGAATATCGCGATTTTTGATGTTTTTTCCAGATTAATGATGGATCGAATTATATTTCTGGGAACAGGTATTAATGATCAGGTAGCAAATATCGTTCAGGCACAATTACTATTTTTAGAAAGTGTAGATTCTTCTAAAGATATCCAGATTTACATCAATTCGCCTGGGGGAAGTGTATATGCAGGTCTTGGTATTTATGACACCATGCAGTTTATAAAACCAGACGTGGCCACAATTTGTACTGGGATGGCAGCATCTATGGGAGCAGTTTTATTATGTGCGGGTCAAAAAGGAAAACGATCTGGACTACCACATAGCCGTGTTATGATTCATCAACCTTTGGGAGGGGCTCAGGGACAGGCAAGTGATATTGAAATTACAGCTCGTGAGATTTTAATTTTAAAAGAAGAATTATATAAAATTATTGCAAAACATTCTGGGCAGACTTATGAGAAAGTTTATGAAGATAGTGATAGAGACTATTGGATGAAAGCAGATAAGGCGCTAGAATACGGAATGATAGACGAAATTCTTAAAAGAGAATAATAATAGTTACACTTTTGTAAGGAGGAGTTCTTGTTTCTGACTTGTTATATACAAGAATTATGTTTTACCAGTACATAATTAAATACAAAGAATTTCGTTTTATCAACTATGCACGTTCTAAAGGTGATATGTTGAAATAAACCCTATTAGAATAAACTGAAACTAAATAACAATCATGGCCAAAGAAGATTTAGAATGCTCTTTTTGTGGGAGAAAAAAGCCGGAAACCAACTTGCTTATTGCAGGACTAGATGCGCATATTTGTGATCGATGTATCGTCCAGGCACACGGAATCGTAGTAGAGGAGGCGAAAGATGAAGAAGCAGGCGAGTTAAGCAGTGAGTTGATGTTGCGAAAACCAAAAGCAATTAAGAAATTTTTGGATGAATATGTGATAGGGCAAGAGTTTACCAAAAAGATCATGTCTGTAGCCGTATACAATCATTATAAAAGATTATTACAACCCCAGTCTGAAGATGATATAGAAATTCAAAAAAGTAATATCATCATGGTTGGGCAAACGGGAACCGGAAAAACCTTAATAGCAAAAACCATTGCAAAAATGCTTAATGTGCCTTTGGCTATTGTTGATGCAACTGTGCTTACTGAAGCAGGATATGTGGGAGAGGATGTAGAAAGTATTTTGACACGGTTACTCCAGGCGGCAGACTATAATCTGGAAAAAGCACAACGCGGTATTGTTTTTATCGATGAAATAGATAAAATCGCCCGCAAAAGTGATAATCCTAGCATCACAAGAGATGTTTCTGGAGAAGGAGTACAACAAGCGTTATTAAAATTATTAGAAGGTACCATAGTGAATGTGCCGCCAAAAGGGGGGCGTAAACATCCTGATCAAAAATTTATCGAAGTCAATACCGAAAATATATTGTTTATAGCCGGAGGTGCTTTTGATGGGATTGAAAAAATGATCCAAAAGCGCTTAAATATGCAAGCCGTAGGGTACAGTGCTTCTAAAACTGAAGATGCTATAGAAAAAAACAACTTACTTCAATATATCATTCCGAAAGATCTAAAAGACTTTGGTTTAATTCCGGAAATTATAGGAAGGTTACCTGTATTGTCTTATATGAATCCCTTGGATGCAGAAACATTAAGATCCATTCTTACTGCGCCTAAAAACGCTATAATTAAGCAATATAAAAAGCTGTTCGAAATGGACAATATCGCATTTTCTATTACAGAAGGTGCGCTAGAGTATATCGTTGAAAAAGCTATGGAATATAAATTAGGTGCTCGCGGACTTAGATCACTTTGTGAAGCCATACTTACAGATGCTATGTACGAGTTGCCAGAAAGCGATGAAGCCGAATTTAGAGTAACTAAAGATTATGCAGAGAAGAAATTGAATAAGTCTACGATTAAAAAGTTAAAAGCAGTTTCTTAATCGATACAGTCGAAATTACTTTAATTTTGTTATGGCGATTTGAGATCTACTCTTGGAACACAATCATAAAATATGATGATACTCTTTGCGACTTGCTTCGTAATTAAAAAATTTGGCGCTATAGATTGTCTTGTAAGCTAGACATTAAAATGGCGATACTTGAATGTGTTTTTATACATCCAAAAAGAATGATTTGCACTATTAATCAGAATATGACACTCGGTCTTTGTTAATTCGAATCATATCTTCTGTATTTTTCAAAGCAAGATTTGCACTCTCTTTCAGGTCAATATCCAAATTATTTTGACGTAAAAGTGCTTCGTAAAAGGTAACTTTCGAAATTTCACTATAGCATGTAGTATCTTCTTTCAAAAGTACCGAATGTAAGACATGCAATGCAGAATCCTGATGAGATACTACTTCTGTTTCAGCAATGAGATGTGTGTTTTCTGAATTAACTTGAGTGTCTTGCGCACGAGTTACAGTGACAAAAAATAAAGTTATAAATAGTGTAGTAACAATTTTCATATTTTGGGACTTTAAGAATTTCTAACTATCTGTTATCAAATTTAATATGAAAAAAATAAGCGTAAAAGAGATTTGGAAACTTTTAGACTAAACCCCTTTTTTAAACGATGAAATACGCTGTTTTTTGTTAAAAAATATAATTCTTACATACATTATTTATGGTAAAACCGTAATTTTTGCACATTTTAAGCTATTTTACTTGTATATTGGGATTTGTTATGAAGGGAATGAGGTAACTTGATTAAGTGTAAGTAATTCTTCTAGATATACTCTCGTATTTGATAATCGGGGGATTTTGTGTTGCCCTCCCAGTTTATCTTTCATTTTAAGCCAGTCATAGAACAAATTTTTTCTAGCCACTCTTAATTTAAGGATAGTTAATGTCGTATCATTATAGCGTTTTGCTTCATAATCACTATTCACATTTTGGAGATTTTGATCAAGAATTAGGGCAAAGGCATTTAAGTCTTTTGGTGTTTTTTTGAATTCAATTACCCATTCATGAGCGCCTTTTTCTTTTCCTTCCATAAAAATAGGTGCAACTGTATAATCGACTATTTCACTTTCGGTGATCTTTGCAGTTTTTCTTAGTGCTTCTTCCGTATTTTCTATAATAAGTTCTTCACCAAAAACGTTGATATGATGTTTTGTTCTACCAGAAACTTTAATTCTATAGGGATGGATGGAGGTAAAGCGAATGGTGTCTCCAATTTTATATCTCCATAAACCGGCATTTGTGGTAATAATTACGGCATAATTTTGTCCAACTTCGACTTCACTCAAAGGGATTACTTTTTCTTGGTCGGTATTATAGGTATGCATCGGGATGAACTCATAAAAGATTCCGTAGTCTAACATTAACAACAACTCAGATGAGTCATTATGATCTTGTATGGCGAAGAAACCTTCAGAAGCGTTGTAGATTTCGTAATACTTAAATTTATTTCGAGGTAAAATTCTGGCGTATTGATCGATATAGGGATCAAAGTTGACACCCCCGTGAAAATATACTTCCAGATGATTCCATATCTCAAAAAGATGGTCTTTGCCTGTCGTTTCGAGTACTTTATTTAGCAGTACTAACATCCACGAAGGAACACCAGCCAGGCTGGTTACATTCTCCTGAATCGTTTCGTTAACAATAGCCCTCATCTTAAATTCCCAATCACTCATTAATGACACTTCGCTACTTGGTGTAGAACTAAAATCGGCCCAAAAAGGCATATTATCGATAATGATAGCAGATAGGTCTCCAAAAGAAGTGCCATTTTCTTTATACAGTTCTTTGCTGCCTCCTAGTCTAAGGCTTTTACCCGTAAAAAGTTGAGAGTTTTCGTTATTGTTAAGATACATACACAAAAGATCTTTGCCCGCAGCAAAATGGCAATCCTCAAGGGATTCTTGACTTACCGGAATAAACTTACTTTTGGCACTTGTTGTACCACTGGATTTGGCAAACCATTTGATGGGTGTTGGCCAAAAAATTTGATGTTCTCCCAGGCGGCTTCTTTCGATCATGGCTTCATAATCTTCATAAGATCGAACAGGAACGCGCTCTTTATAAGTTTCGTAATTATGTATAGTATCAAAGCCGTACCTTTTTCCAAATTCGGTGTTTTTTGCTGTTTCCAACAACATATGTAATAATTCGTGTTGCACTTCATTAGGATACTTTAAAAAAAGTTCCATTTGATGAAATCGTTTTTTTAAAAACCAGCTGGCAATAGAATTAACTAAAGGGATTGGCATTTTTTGATGTATCTTTATGCTCAAATAGTACGTAACATACTATTTTTGGTTGTTGTCAACTAAAATAGTAAAAAAATTACATTCTTTTTGCAAGAATAATAGCGAACCAAATTTTATGCAGTATCAAGGAGTGCTTACCAAAATGCAAACCGAGATTGGTGATCCTATCCAATATTATCTGGTGTTTGAATCAGACTTTATACATGTCAATCAATTATTAAATAAACAGGTACAAATTAGATTTGTAGGGTATCAATGTCTGGCATGTGGTAAAAACAAAAAAATATATCGGCAGGGATACTGCTATGATGATTTTTTTAACCGACCAGAAGTAGGGGACTGGATTATGCGACCAGAATTAAGTACCGCACATCTTGGTGTCGAAGACCGAGATTTGGCTTTTGAAAAAAGAGTGCAATTACAACCTCATATCGTTTATCTTGCAAATTCTAGCAATGTAAAAGTTGGTGTGACCCGCAAATCACAAGTACCCACACGCTGGATAGATCAAGGTGCCCATGAAGCTATTGAGATAGTTGAGGTCCCTAATCGATATCTAGCCGGAATAACAGAGGTTGCTCTTAAAGCGCATGTAGCCGATAAAACGAATTGGCGTACGATGCTTAAAAATGAGATCAAAGACGAGGATCTGGTAGTCTATAAAAATAAATTAAAAGCGCACATTCCCGAAGAGGTTAAACCTTATTTTGTTGAAGATAATAAAGAAACTACACTGCATTTTCCGGTATTACAATATCCAAATTCAGTAAAGAGCCTTAATCTCGATAAAACGCCAGAGTTTTCAGGTATTTTAAAAGGAGTAAAAGGACAATATCTCATTTTTGAAGATCACACCGTTTTTAATGTGCGCAATAGTGAGGGCTATGTCGTTGAGCTTACTATTAATTAGTCGTTCTAGACTATATTTTTATTGTGGTATTAGTTCCAGAAGTATTTCTTCTGCATAACCTTCGCACTGTTTCAAGGTGGTTGTGATATCTTCAAAAGTGGTTCTGGGATTGATAAGACACATTCTTATGACCACCTGATCATTTAAAAGGGTAGTCACTAACAAGGCGTCTCTAGAATCTATGATCTTTTTAGAAATACTTTGATTGATTTGATCCAGTTGTGTTTCAGAAAGATGCTGATCTATGGGATTATACCTGAAGTTTATGATCGCTAGTGTTGCCGGTGATGTAATTTCCCAAAGTTTACTTTGTCTTAAATGCTCTTCTGTTTTTTCAGTACTATCAATAGCATAAGTAATTGCTTTTTTAAAGGATTCTAACCCAAAAGTTTTAAGCGACATGTATAATTTTAATGCTCTAAAACGCCGTGTCAGCTGGATACCGTGATCATAAAAATTAATTTCTGATTCGTTTCCTTCAATATCTCTTAAATATTCAGGCTTTTCAGTAAAGGTATGACTTAGCCAATTATGATTTTTAACGAGTAAACAACCCATTTCGTAAGGTTGGAAGAACCATTTATGAGGATCCACCGTAAGCGAGTCAGCCTTTTCTATGCCTTTTAATAGTTTTTTTCCTTTTTCTGAAAGTATGGCAGCTCCACCATAAGCACCATCTATATGAAACCATAAATTTTCGGTTTCGCATATCGATGCTATCTCTTCTAAGGGATCAACCGTTCCTGTATTTGTGGTTCCCGCAGAAGCGATAATACAAAAAGGTTGTAATCCTTCTAAGCGGTCTCTGGCAATACTATTTTTAAGCTTATTGATGGCTATTTTAAACTCTAGATCTGTGGGTATGATTCTAATTTGTTCTTTCTTGAAACCAATTACCTTTATAGCTTTGATATTAGAAGAATGCGCCTGATCTGAAAGATAGATCGTAGCTTTAGAAAAATCACTGCCACATTTTAGTCTTCGGGCGGTAACTAGTGCGGTAAGATTAGCCATAGAGCCGCCGCTGGTAAAAATTCCGCCACCTGCTTTCTTAGGAAATCCAAACATTTCTAATAGCCAATTCATGGTTACAATCTCTAACTCTGCAGCTGCAGGAGACGAGGCCCATCCTCCTGAAAATATATTGAAGCCTGTTGCAATCGTATCGGCCATTACGCTTATATAATTACTTGGGCCGGGTACAAAGGAGAATGACTTTGGATGCGTTACTATATTGCTATTGGGGATAATATGATTCATTACAAAATCTAAGACCTCATAAGGGGGTTGTGGATGCTCAGGAATCCCCTCTGCCAGTAGTGAATCCATTTCTTCTCTTGTTGCAAGAGCAACGGGTTTCTTAGAATCTTGAGTTTCAAAATGCGCTACAATATGGTCAATGATCTTGTATCCATATTGTTTCATTTCTTCTTTGGTTAGCAATAATTTCGAATCCTGATTACTATTCGTCATGGTGGTATTCCTTTTTTTCTCTTTTCGGAACAAATGTAATGATCAAACAGCGTTATTTACTTGTAAATTTTAATTAAAAAATGGTATCAGTATGGCTGCAGCATACCAATTTGTTATCATCATAAAAAAAGAAAGCGGTATTAGCCGCTTTCTACCCTCGTTAATTTGATAATTTAACAATAATACAAATTACAATTTTTTAAAAACTTCCGTTTACGCCTATTCTCATCTTTTTGATAATCTCTTCAAAATAAAGAACAGTCCAGATTATTTTTTCTGTGTCGGCATATGCGACTAGCTCTTCAATAGCTTCGTATGTGGTTACTAGACTCTTTTCTATGGTTTCTTTGTTGTTTTTAAGAATTTTTACATGTCGAGAATCCTCTTTGATCCCAATATCGCTTAATTTAACTCCGGCCTCATTGGTAAGTGATAAAAGTGGAATCACCGTCATTATTTCTCTAACCCTATCTTTATAAAGACCGATAAGGTCTCCTTTTTTCAAATTCTGTAAATCTTCTATCGTATGAAACTTGTTAATTTGTTTATCCTGGGTAAATAATACAGCCTCATTCGTTTTTTGACCAAAAGCCATATGAATTGTAAAAAGAAGTATAAAATGTAGTATTAATTTGGGCATGGTATTCTATTGTAATTAAATTTATATTCTAATCATTTTAATTGGTTTTACGGTATACGAATCCCTAACAGATCGCTATTACTGCATCACCATGTAGGTGTTAAGAGACTTTTTTAATTGAAATTTGGGTATCACATTGTTTTTTGGATCACTAAAGAGATCATCGACGCCAACAAAACTTTCAGTAAATCTATTGTATTTTAGAATATCCAGAGATTCTTTTAATAAAGATTGATTGGCAATGTCTACACCTTTACTATGAATATTGAAGAAACTATTATCCATCATAAACGACTTTTTTATTAAAGCTATAGAAGTATAGGATCGATCAAATTTTACTACATCAGAAAAACCAGATATTTTAGAGTTATGAATATAGGTTAATCCAGAATTCGTTGTAGAAATAGCAGCAGTAGTATGCTGATAGTTACTTTTATTGGATAGGTTTATCAAATCTGCGTTGCTAAAAGTAACATCGGTTACATCATCAGGTCTTATATATCCCGTTTCTTTATTATACCCATCAATCTCTATGGCATAAGAACCTTTTGGGCTAGACACCAGAGGATGGCGTATAGCAATCACATGGCTTAAGTTTCCTTTAAAACCTTCAGACATACTATAATCGTTTTCTTTTGCTTTTAAAGAGATTAGATTTTGCATATTGTTACTTCCTCCATGAAAATTGAACGAATCTTGACCAGAATAACTAATCATTACATGATCAATTACAGAAGATGATCCTATACCGTAAAGGGATAGACCGTTTGCTCCTTCTTTTCTTTTTACAGTATTACCGGCAAACTCTATTCTTACATGACTAAGTATAGTAGTTTCTTCGTTATACTGATTGCCTCCGTAGATAGCATATTGCGGTTGGAAATTACCATCGATCAAACCATTACCAGATACCGTATTGACTTTACCTGATCCTGCTATTATGATTCCTCCCCAATCTCCATTATTTCTGGATTTAGGAGCTTTATTAGAAGTAAAAACTATAGGGTAGGCTTTTGATCCCAAAGCAATTAACTTCGCTCCTTTGGTTACTATTAAATTAGCCGGATTTTTATGGTCACAACGTATAACAGTACCTTCTTGTATCGTTAATGTTGCCTCATTGGTTACATATACATCACCAGACATAAAGTAAACGATATCATTTCTTAGATACATATGACTGGATATGATGTGAGGTAGTTTTTCTTCGGCTTCTGGATAATCTGTCTTATTAGGAGAAAAATTAGTCCATCCTTTGACCCATCTGTTGTCTTTTTCGCTAAAATTTTGTGCTTGACTAGTGTTAAATTGTAAAAAAAGTAAAATGAGGGTAGTAGTTACAAAAAGTTTTTTTTGCATTGTTTTGTATTTTGGGGTTAAAGTTCTAAAAGAAATGATTTCTCGTTTCTTTTTTTTGGGATTACTAAGATAATAGAGTTTTGTTAAAATTAATTACGCTTTTACCGTAAACTTTGTACGTTTACCGATATTTTAACTAAAATTATAATATAATTATGAGTAAATTTCTTACAAAATTAGAAAACAATGATTTGATAATCAATAATTTAAGTATTGTTTATCGTTAAGTATAAAAGAATAAACATAATAGTTAAAAATTCACTAAAACTTCAAAAAAAGGGGTGAATTCCCCTATAATTTTATCTTTCCTATCGTCATTTTGCATTAAAGTTCGAAGTCGGATTACTGTTGAAAATGTCAATTTGATAACTATTCGTATAAATTTTATTGAACTATTCTGAGTGTATGGCAACAAAAATACGCAAAATGTCGGGCAGGCTTAATCAATACATCCCGACGTAATTATATGAAGTTAAGTTGGTCGTTAGTATTGACCTGAGTTTGATTATTACTCTATTGATGTTCAGAAATCCCATTTTGTTTCAGTCATCTCGTGCGAGGTCGAAAGGTTATTTTTAAGTTCATCAACCAAGTATCAATTGAGCCGGTCCTGAGCTCTAACGAAGGGCTCGACAAACCTGCGAAAGGAAATGAATACTACTCTACAAGATAATAATCGAACTGGGGATCATAGTATTTATTCCATAACCGTATAAGAATTAGAATCTTTAATCGTGAATTTAGGTTTTTTTGTATTAAATGGGTCTGTAAACCAATCTTCGGCATTTTTAAAATTATTGGTGTACATATTATACTGTAGTAATTGTGAAGTATTATCTATTGCAGATTGGTGATGTGTTAAAACGGCAGAATTATGCACGTTGTACACACTGTTTTCTAATAAAAAATAATGTTTTAAATCTTGAAATGACGTATAAGAGGCATCAAATTTTACGACATTTGCAAAACCTGAAATTCTTGAATCAGTAATAGTAAGAGCAGCTTGGTTTTTGGTGAATATAGCCGCTGTAGTATGCATGTAATTTCTTTTTGTAGATAAATTGATTAAAGAAGCATGTTGAATACTCACATTTGATAAGAAATCTGAAGAAATAAACCCTTCATTCTTGGTATATCCATCTATCTCTATGGCATAAGATCCGCTGGCGTCTGTTATATAGGGATGGCGAATTGCCATAATAGTACTTAACTTACCGCGATAACCCAAAGTAAAATCATAATCATCACCTTTGGCTTTATATGAAATAAGATTTTGTAGATCTACCGTACCTCCAAAACATGTAAAAGAATCATTCTCTGAGTAGCTTATCATAATATTATTAAGGATAGACTTTTTTCCCAAAGCATATAGTGATAGGGCATTATATCCTTTGGATTCTTTTACTTTTTTTCCTGCAAATTCTATCCTAACATATGATAATTCTGTGGTAGCTTCATTCTCCTCTGTTCCGCCATAAACCGCATATTGTGGTAAAAAATCCCCTTCGATAACTTTATAAACGGCCAAAGCATTGGTTTTTCCTGATCCTGCGATGACAATACCACCCCAGTCTCCTGATTTTCTGGATTTTGCTCGATTATTTGACGTAAAGACTATTGGAAAAGCTTTGCTGCCTTTAGCAACCAACTTAGCACCTTTGGTAATGACTAAATTTGTCATCCCCTTGGTATCGCATCGTATAATAGTACCTTCTTGTATGGTAAGTTGGGCATTGTTGGTAATATATACATTCCCTGATAATAAATAGGTGTATTCGTTGCTTAAATAGAGGTCTTTGTCTATACTATTCTGAAGTTTTTTTTCAGGTTCAGGATATTCTGTTTCGATAGGATTAAAATTTGTCCACCCTTTAAGCCATAACGCTGGATTATCTATAACGTCTTGCGAATATGAAGAAACAGAAATTAGTAAAACTACAATAAAATATACCACATTAGATTTCATAGCCAGCTATATTATTTTGTACTAGTTTAACAATATCAATTATAATTATTCTATTGATAACTAATATGTTAGTCTTTGAATAACCTAACTTTATCTATTTTATTGTATGTGTTTTTCGTAATTTATAAACTCTTTTGGTAGGCCTTACATGGTTTGTGCTCTCGTAACTATATGTATCAAAATAATGACCGCTAATTTTTGGTTTTAGTAGAATCTTTTTTCTTTTTCCTACCCAAAAATCCACCCAAAATATTCCTGGCTGTGTTCTTCAGGGTTTCTTCGGGTTTTGTTTTTGTAGTGGTTGCCGAATCGTTTTTCTTTGTCGAAGATCCTAAAAGATCAGAAAGCACCTTGCCTCCCTTATCCTTAATTTTATCTTTTGCTTTGTCTTTCTGTTTAGCTATAATTTGCTGAGTGAGATTTTTAACGGCTGATCCAAGCTCAAGGTCTACTTTTGGGTTCGTAAAATTACCGGTAATACCAATGGGCAAAGATACTGTCATCGTATTGGCTTCTTGTTCAGATAGCTGAGAAATTAATCCAGAAGTTTCATTACCCAAATATTTTGCAGGTATATCCAAGGATACATTATAATTCATACTTTGATCAAAGCTATGGCTTCCTCCCGCTGTAATTTTAATACCTTTTACCACGAAATCAAAAGGTGTTACGTTGATTTTACCATCATCAAAACTCAAATTAGTTTTGATAGTTTCAAGGTTCAACTTGTCTAAGTCAATAAAGTTAAGCCTACTGTCTAATTTGGATAAAAGAGGTGTTTTGGTGGTAGAAACTTGCGCGTTTAGAATTTCTGCAAGTGCTTTTCCTTTAAGTGACGTGAGTACGGGTGTTAAATTTTCATTCAGGCGCCCGTTAAGATTAATTTGAGTGGTAAGATTACCTGTCAACGCTCTGGCGATAGGCGCTAGCCCTTTTACTAATTCGAGGTTGTTGAAGGATTGAACAATATCAATCTGATTTAAATCTAAGGCCATATTAAAAACAGGCACCTTAGATTTAGTAGATACATCGCCATTAAATGCTAAACCTCCATTAAATATGGTAGAAGTCACATTTTGTAAATAGGCAGTTTCATCTTTTATTGTAACAGTACCTTTTGTATTTGATAATTGTAGATTATCATAAACTACTTTTTGAGTATCAAAATTAAGGGTAGCATCTAGAAACGATGGGATTCTCATGGTCTCATCTGCTGCTGTTGCAGGTGTTGCAGGATTACTTTTATTTTCTTGATTTTCAGGTTGTTCGGTTTCTGTTTCGGCAATCATGAAATCATTTACAGAGAAGACATTAGATTGTACATCAAAATTTCCTTTTAGATCTTGTTTTGCAAATAAAAACCCCATCAGGTTGGCAATAGTCCCTGTAGCGCTAATGTCAGACGTACCTGTAGTAGCTTCTAGTTGTTCCAAAGAAATTGTGCCGGGCTTAAAATTTATCTGTGCAGTAGAAACATTAAGTGTATTGGGTAACTCTGGCGAGGCATATGTGAAATCTTTTATCATAGCAGATCCACTACTCTTAACATTTTGATAGCGTTCTTTCTCTAAAGACTGCATATCAAAGTTGGACGTAAGATCGGCGGTTACAATGCCGTTTAGCTCTTGATCCAGGTCCAAAGGATAAGCCTTTTCTAGATTTTCCAGATGTAGTAGTCCCTTAAGCCTCATATCGACCAATACGTTTTCTATGAGATTTTTTAATGTGCCTTGAGCTGCAAAATTATCTTCTCCGATATTAAAATTGAGATGATTTATAGCTATGAACGTATCATTGGCGAGTCCGGTTTCATTTTTAATGAATACATCAATCAAAATATTTGAAACACCTTTAGGCAAATCGGGATATTTAAAGGACGCATTTTGAGATTGAATTGCAATATCGAGCGTAGGAATACGAGTTTCATCTGTTTTCCCTTGTATTGAACCTGCTATAGAGAAATCACCAGTAGTTTGCACTCCGTCAAGGTTTTTGGCATAAGCCTCAGGAATAACCGCTAAAAAATTCTTAAACTCAGAGGTGGGTGTTTCAAAGCTGAGATCAACATCGGTATATTGGTCAAATAGCTGAACAAAACCGGTAAATTGTAAGGGTAACCTATTTAGTAAAGCTTTATTCTCTTTAAAAGCATATTTTTGATTTTTAAGATCCAATTCTAATTGTGCATCCAGTTGTAGTTTGTTTTTATCGAGATACCTAACATTGTCAAATCCAAAAGAAGCATCAGTATCTGTATGGGTATCTAAAATAACCTTGTCGCCAGATACCGAACCATCACCACTGTGATTAAAATGTTGCATTTCTAGTAGGGTTTGGGTACCCTCATCTTTATAGGTTATGTTACTATCGTTAATTTCATAGTGTTCTAAAGAAAAAGTGAAATCCCCATTTTCTTCATTTACCGAATTGCTTTGCGGTGTTGTTTCAGATGTTTTAGTAATATCATAATTTGAACTACCAAGGGAGTCTATTTTTATATGCACAACAGCCTGATCAATAACTATTTTCTGAACACTAATCGCCTCATTAGCACTTTTAAAAAGCTCGTTCACCGACATATCCAGAGCAATCGTTTTAGAATACGCCAAGGTATCACCTTCGAAAGGCGCATAATTAATGATAGACAAATCATCAATTACAACTGACGCTTGAGGGAAACTTCGTAGTAAACTAATATGAATATCGGCGAAATCAACCTTTGCATTTACATGCTCATTTACCAGGTGTCGTACTTTATCTTGTAGAGTCCCTTTAAATAAAAAAGGAATAGAAATTAAAGAGATGATAAGAAGTAAAACAATAATACCGAAGATTTTCAGTGCTTTTTTCATGGTTAGGGTTTTTAATATTCTCGTAGAATGATATCTCAATGTACTCTACATGTATAATCCATCTCATATGGTCAACACAATTTCTCGTATGAATTTATGCAACACGTATAGATTACTAAATTGAAATGCTATCATGCAAAATAACAATTAAATTACAAAGGATTTTAATGTTTTTGAGTTAACTATTTGTTACAATCATATTTCTAAAGCAAGTTCACCGTTTTGTTTCATACCAAAGCGACGTCTAAACAGGTATACTGCCAAATATAATAGCGGCGTATCCAAAGCTGCCACCAAAACTTTAAATAAAAAGCCATTCAGCAATAAGACACCAAAACGTTCCCATTCTATAAGACCAGATATGCATAAAAGCAGAAGAACCGTTAAAGTATCTATAAATTGTGAAGAGAAGGTTGAGAAGTTGTTTCGTACCCATAGATATCTTCCGCGTGTTAATTTTTTCCAGAAGTGAAACATCTGTATGTCGATATACTGGGCAAAAAGATAAGCCAACATCGACGCAAAAACAGCAATACCGGTAGCCCCAAATACAGTATCGAACAAAGGGTCATCGATAGGCGACCACGATGTAGCAGGAACCCAAGCAGAAGCGCTTACTATAATTAACGAAAAAAAGGAAGCAAATATTCCTGCCGTTACAATTTGATTGGCTTTTCTTTTTCCATACACTTCACTAATAATATCTGTAATTAAAAAGGTAATAGGATAGGGCAATATCCCTACAGAGATTTCAAACGTATAGATGCCAAAAAAATCCCAGTAAAAAAATTTCTGAAAAATTAAATTAGAGACTACTAAAGAGGATATAAAAAGTGATCCTAAAATGAAATAAATTCGATATGCTACTTTTTGATCTTTAAGATTCAATAGGTGTGTACTCAAAATAGTATTCGTTGATAATACTTCATCAAAATATAAGGTGAAGTGATTTTGTTTTGCTTAATTTGCTTCTAAAATAAGGAGTTCTGGTCAGAATATAAATATCCAACTTTGAAAACAGCGCATCTACTCTATATTTCATTAGGAAGTAATATAGGAAATCGTCTTGAATTTATTGAAAAAGCTATTGCCAAAATTTTTAAAACAATTGGAGATGTGCGATTCATATCCGGAGTTTACGAAACTCCTGCTTGGGGGTTTGATAGTAGCGACTTTTTGAATTCTTGCATTTTGGTAGAAACTTTTTATACCACCTTAGAAGTATTGGATCTACTTATGCAGATAGAACAGGATCTGGGAAGAAATAGAGTCAATAGTAAAGGATATCAGGATAGAACTATTGATCTGGATATTATTTTTTCTTCGGAAGGAATCATAGAGACAGCCAATTTAATAGTTCCTCATCCTGCAATGCACGATCGAAGGTTTGTTTTAACCCCACTGGTAGAGATAGCACCTACTGAAGAACACCCCATCTTTAAAAAAACAGTATCCCAATTACTAAAGCGTACGTCTGATACTTCTGAAATAAGAAAAACCGAACTCACACTAACACCTCCTAAAACATCGTATAACGTATCACAATTTGAATATTTGACTATCGAAGGTAATATCGGAGCCGGAAAAACGAGTCTTGCCCAACTACTTTCAAAAGAGTTTAATGGAAAATTGATTTTGGAACGTTTTGCCGATAATCCGTTTTTGCCTAAATTTTATGAAGATATGGAACGGTATGCTTTTCCGCTCGAAATGTCTTTTCTTGCCGATCGATACCAGCGAATCCAGGAAGATATTGCGCAATTTGATCTTTTTAAAGATCTGGTGATAAGTGATTATGATGTATTCAAATCCCTAATATTTGCCAAAGTAACCTTGCAAGAAGAGGAGTTTACCTTGTATAAGCGTGTATTCGATATTATGTATAAACATCTCGTAAAACCGGGTTTATACGTATACCTGTATCAAAGTACTGAGCGTCTTCTGGAAAATATTCAAAAAAGAGGACGATCATATGAACAAAATATATCGCCTACCTATCTTGATAAAATTAATAAGGGCTATTTGCAATTCATAAAATCAAAATCGGCATTTAATAGTTGTATTATTGACGTAACTGATAAAGATTTTATAAAGAGCAGAGCCGATTATATCGCTATTTTAGATGCTATGGTTGAATCAATTTAATTATGTAGTGCATAAAGAGCTGTCTAAAAGGCCGTAAATTGTC
This sequence comes from Aquimarina sp. U1-2, assembly GCF_017897595.1. GTDB lineage: Bacteria > Bacteroidota > Bacteroidia > Flavobacteriales > Flavobacteriaceae > Aquimarina. The sequence goes on along the minus strand of NZ_JAGKIK010000006.1, from coordinate 69,979 downwards.
ATTAAAAATTTAATTTTGAAGTAATGTGCTATACCCTAGTGGTAACTTACTTCTATTCATTTTATTACAAAAGACTACTTTTTAGACAGCGTTACAAAAAATAAAAGCAAATTTATTGTTTTATGAGTTTTTTGGTTATTTTACGATCTCCATTGTCTATGATCACAAAATATACTCCATTACTAAGCGTGCTTGTATCATAGGTAGTAAATCCTCTAGTTGAGGATATAATGTCTATTCTTTTTCCTGAAAAATCAGTAATTGTAACTTGTACAGGAGTATTGTTTTTAGCAATTTTTGAATGTTGAATAGTTAACAATCCAGAAGCTATTGGATTTGGAAATATCGCGACAGTAGTAGCTGTAGTACTTTCGGCATCATAGATATCACTATCAGCACTATCTGATCTAATATTTAAATTATCAATGGCCATGTCACTTCTAAAACCAGATCCTGTTGTTCCTTTAATTTGTAATTTAACAACGGTACCATTGTAAGCCGACAAATCAATATTTTGTGTGTTCCAATTATCTCCTTGATCTCCGTTTTGACTCCAAATAGTTGACCAAGAATTGCCGTCATTAGTTGAGATTCGTATCTCTAGACTTCCCATATTTGAACCATACATATGATAATCGAAGGTGAGTTGTGAGTTTATATCGTTAGTTAGATCAATACAGGGACTGGTGAGTAATGCAATTTTATTAGGAAAACCAGTTCCATTACCTGATGCTTCAGTAAATGCGTAATTATCGCCGTTAGAAGGTGCCGAAGGTCCTGTGTTTGAAGACGGAGTTGTATTACTATCCAAAGTCCAGTCAATATCGTCACTGGTTTCTTGAATCCATGAACCAAAACCAGGCTCGAAACTTTCTCTATAGGGATAACTAGTAATACCATCACACGTACTAGGAAGGGAGGTGGTCCCTGAACTAATACGAATATCATCAATTGCGATATCACTTCTCCAGCTTGATCCTGTTATTCCTTTAAACTGAAATTTGACTATTCCAGAATATGAAGAAAGGTCTACGATGGCTTCATTCCATGTATCCCCTTGATCTCCGTTTTTACTCCATATCGAAGTAAATGAATCACCATCGTTTGTGCTTATCAATACTTCCAAAGTTCCCATATTCGCACCCAACATATGATATCCAAATGATAGCGACTTATTCGAAGAAGAACTCAGATCAATACATGGACTATTAAGAATGGCTGTTTTGTTTGGGCTTCCTGGTGGATCGACATTTGTAGAAGCTTCGGTATAGAGATAAGATGAGCCATCTTTTGCATTTGAAGGGCCTGTACCGCTAGATGGCGTACCGCCAGAATTGTTTGACCAATTAATATCATCTCCGCTTGCATTTGACCATGATCCAAAACCAGATTCAAAACTTTGTCGATAAGGAAAATTGTCGACGATTGTGCAAGGTGTTGGATCAGTTGTGTTGAGCAGGTAAGCTCTGTCTGATTGAAGAGAAGCTATAATAGCATTTTGTTGCTGACTTGTAAATCCTCCTGTACGACAGCTTTTACGGGTATAAGACATTACGTTTCTTGTATCAGGTTGATAGCTATCTCCGTTAGTATCTGTTGCCGAACCAGTATAGTTACAACTCGAATTCACCGAACTACTGCTAAGTCTTGGATCTGCCGGGGTGTCACAAAAAAAATCTCCGGCACCATTACAATTCGTACGTCGTACGAGTTCACGGCCGTTCGAGGTAGAATGTGTGTGTAGTATAGAAAAATAATGTCCTAATTCATGAGCAGAAGTGGATCCATTTTGAGAGCAAGATGCTTTAAGGACAGCACGATTACCAGTACCAGGAAATTTTGCATATCCGCAGATACTACTGCTACCAGAACGTACTTGGCTAAAATAAAATATATTAATAGCTTCAGCTATTTCGTATTGCCGTAGCTCACTGTCATTACTTTTATTAAAGGAAGAGTTCCACGTACTATTATCGATAAATCGTACAGGACCATTTGCATAGAACGAAATGTTCATAGGTGCATAAGTCGTATTAAGTTCATCCATAACATTTTGAATCTCTGCACTAGATACAGCTGGATTGTTTCCGCTAGAGTTTCGTGAAACGTGATGCTGTACAGGCAATGAGACTGGTGAAGATAGGCTTTTGGTCTTGGCGATAGTAACAAGTCTTTTAAGCATAAAAGCACCGTAATCTTTTGGTGGTTCTGCACCGCATTCTGCTGTTTGCGCAAACCCTTCATGAACGGTAATATATAGTACCGCACATAAAACAATAAGTTTTTTGTTTAATTTCATGAGTTTGATTTTTAGTTATTTATAGTAGTTATATAAATAGACGTAAAAAACACATACATGCCCTAGTATGAATACAGTTTTTTTATTAATTTAAATAATCATAATGTTAAAAAATTGAGATTTTGTAAGGTTTTTTTATAATTTATTAAATAAATCCCAGACTACAATACCTGCGCTTACCGATATATTTAACGAGTGTTTGCTTCCATATTGCGGAATTTCAATCACTGTGTCACTTTTAGAAACTACCTCTTGCTGTACACCTTTAACTTCGTTACCAAAAATTATGGCATATTTCTGGGAGGCTTCAGGAACAAAATCATTAAGCATAATAGCATTTTCGGCCTGTTCTATTGCGAGGGTTTGTATACGCTGTTCTTTTAGACTTTGAATCAGTGATAACGTGTCTTCATGATACTCCCAAGCAATGGTGTCAGTAGCACCTAGAGCCGTTTTTTGAATATCCTTATGAGGCGGTGTAGCCGTAATACCACACAAATATATTTTTTCAATTAAAAAGGCATCTGCTGTTCTAAAAACCGACCCTATGTTGTTTAAACTTCTAACATTGTCAAGAATAATGATAAGTGGTGTTTTCTTTGCAACTTTAAACTCGTGAATAGTTTTGCGATCAAGTTCGCTGTTTTTTAATTTTCTGTTTTTTTCCATTGGTGCAAAAGTATTATTTATTGTCATTCTGTAGTAGGCCAGAATCTATTAATATAAATTCTCGCCTACGCGGGGATAACACTTTTATGAAACTTTTTTACAAATATCAACTACCAAACTACCCACTAACTGCTACCCGGTAAATAATTGTGGATAAAATTGAATAACTCACTAGTTGGATATTTCGATTACAGTGAGGGATTGGGTATTTTAGCATAGATGACTAAATATGATGTCGAATGGCAGGAAAGAATGGAAAAAAAGTAACTCCTTTGATGAAACAGTACAACGCTATAAAGGCAAAATATCCTGATGCGTTGTTGTTATTTAGAGTAGGAGATTTTTATGAAACTTTTGGCGAAGATGCTATTAAAACAGCAGGTATCTTAAATATCGTTTTAACCAAAAGAGGAAACGGAAGCGAGATGGAGACTGCTTTGGCAGGGTTCCCTCATCATTCTTTACACACCTATTTACCAAAATTAGTAAAAGCAGGAGAGCGGGTAGCGATTTGTGACCAACTAGAAGATCCCAAGCAAACAAAAACCATAGTAAAAAGAGGGGTGACCGAGTTGGTAACTCCTGGAGTTGCATTAAATGATGAAGTACTACAAAGCAAAAGCAACAATTTTCTTTGCGCTCTGCATTACGGCAAAAAAGAAATAGGAATCGCTTTTTTAGATGTTTCTACCGGCGAATTCTTAACTGCACAGGGAGACGTTTCTCATATGGATAAATTACTACAAAATTTTAATCCAAGCGAAATACTCATCACAAAACCCAAAAAACAAATTTTTTGCCAAGATTTTGGTCAAGATCATCATGTTTTCTTTCTCGAGGACTGGATTTTTAAAATCGATTACGCTATTGAAACCTTAACTAGTCATTTTGGTACCGCTTCGCTAAAGGGATTTGGTGTAGATCATTTACATGAAGGAATTATTGCAGCTGGGGTGATTCTACATTATCTCAACGAAACACAACATCATAAGCTAAAGCATATAACAGCAATTCAGCGTATTGCTCAAGATCAGTACATCTGGATGGATCGATTTACCATTCGCAATTTAGAACTGTATCAGTCTAGCGCTATGAATGCCGTCACATTACTTGATGTAATTGATAAAACCATATCTCCTATGGGTGGGCGTACTTTGAAACGATGGTTGGCACTTCCGTTAAAACATATTTCAGCGATAGAGAAACGTCATGAGGTAGTTCAATTTTTTATGGATAACTCAGAATTACACCACAAAATTCAGCATCAAATTAAACAAATAGGAGATATAGAACGTTTAATTTCTAAAGTAGCTACGGCAAAAGTAAATCCGCGAGAGGTTATTCAACTAAAAAATTCTCTGGATGCTATTGTACCCATTAAATCTTTGGCAGTTCAAAGTCAAAATGAAGCTTTGAAAATTATAGGAGATACGCTACACGATTGTGAAGTGCTTCGTCATAAAATAAAAGAAACCTTACATGAAGAAGCACCCGTTAATGTGCTAAAAGGGAATACAATAGCCAATGGATATGTAGAAGAGCTCGATGAGTTGCGATCGATCGCTTTTTCTGGAAAGGATTATCTTGACAAAATGCTAGAGCGCGAAACTGAAGCTACGGGGATTACGTCTTTAAAAATTGCATCAAACAATGTTTTTGGATATTATATTGAGGTGCGTAATACGCATAAAGATAAGGTACCCGATACCTGGATTAGAAAACAGACATTAGTAAGTGCAGAACGATATATAACAGAAGAACTCAAAGAATATGAAGCCAAAATTTTGGGAGCCGAAGAAAAAATACTGGCTTTAGAACAGCAGCTATTTGGCGATCTTGTTCTTTGGATGAATGAATATATTAAACCAGTGCAACTTAACGCAGCGTTAATTGGTCAATTGGATTGTTTATGTTCTTTTGCACAATTAGCAAAACAACATCAATATGTACGACCTTTGATCGATGAATCTTTTGATCTCGAGATCAAAAATGGGCGTCATCCTGTTATTGAAAAACAATTACCCCCTGGAGAACACTATATTGCTAATACAGTTTCACTACATAGAGATCATCAACAGATGATTATGATTACAGGGCCCAATATGAGTGGTAAATCGGCAATATTACGGCAAACAGCATTAATTGTTTTATTAGCCCAGATGGGTTGTTTTGTCCCTGCCGAAGAAGCCAAAATCGGGATAATCGACAAAATATTTACAAGAGTAGGCGCTAGTGATAATATTTCGATGGGTGAATCTACCTTTATGGTAGAGATGAATGAAACTGCTAGTATTTTGAATAATATTTCAGATCGAAGTTTGGTTTTATTAGATGAAATAGGTCGTGGTACGAGTACGTACGATGGGATTTCGATTGCCTGGGCTATAAGCGAGTTTTTGCACGAACATCCTGCAAAACCCAAGACTCTTTTTGCAACACATTATCATGAGCTAAATGAAATGTGCGAGACCTTTACTCGTATAAAAAATTATAATGTATCAGTAAAAGAGCTAAAGAATAACGTATTGTTTTTACGAAAACTAATACCTGGTGGTAGTGAACATAGTTTTGGGATTCATGTGGCAAAAATGGCGGGAATGCCTCAACAAGTTTTACACAGGGCTAATAAAATGCTTAAAAAGCTCGAAAAATCCCATAGTAGCTCTGCATTAACCGATAAAATCAAAGGAATGCAGGAAGAAGATGAATTGCAGCTCAGTTTTTTTAATTTGGATGATCCTTTGCTTGAAGAGATTAAAGATGAAATTCTCGATATTGATATCGATACATTAACCCCTGTAGAAGCATTAATGAAGCTGAATGAAATTAAGCGTATGCTCACCAGAAAGAAAGCTCCACAAGTGTAAAATTTTCTATTCTTTTTTAAAAAAACACTTTGGTATTATTAGAATTGTTTTAAATTTGCACCTGCCTAGCCAAAAGCTAGTCTTGCATTTAAGAATTGCAAAGTTCTTTACATAACGCGAAAGTAGCTCAGGGGTAGAGCATCACCTTGCCAAGGTGAGGGTCGCGGGTTCAAATCCCGTCTTTCGCTCTGAGATAAAACATACCACGCTGAAGTGGTGGAATTGGTAGACACGTTGGACTTAAAATCCAATGGCCATTTAGGCCGTGCGGGTTCAAGTCCCGCCTTCAGTACAAACCCTCAAAATTACTTATTTTGAGGGTTTTTTTGATTCATATTACCTTTGAGCTTTTAGATTAAATTCATAGCATCTTCGTAATCATTTTGTCTAAAAAGATCATTTATGATAGCATTTAATAGTGCGCATTAAGGTTCGTCTTTTTTTCAATAACATTCAATAAATTTTGTACATTGTATACTCTAATCACAGCAATCAAATTGTTATGCTTCACGTAGAACGAAAAGACGAATTAGAACAACTTCGTCAAATGTCTAATTTTTTCAATGCAAAATTTGATAAAAGGTATAATTCGGCACGTTTGGATTTTGACAATGAGCATGGCAAAGGCTATATCGCTACCTATAAAATGTTTCCTGGTCTTGTTGCAAAAACATATAATGTTAAACTAACAAGAGAGTTTAAGTTTACAAAAAAAGAAAAAGGAATTGCACCTACATACTTTATTTATTGTGTTAAAGGTCACTATATGCATAAGTTTTATGGAGAACAATCCTATAAAAAAATATATACAAATCAGAATGTGATACTATCTGGGGGCTTAGACAAGGGGCACGAAATTGTATTTCCTCCAGAGATTGATTTGCAAATCAGCCTTATTTTTTTGAGTCCCGAAAAATTTAGAAAGGTACATCATAAAAAGGCAAAACGTATAGAGGTTGCAATGCAAGATCTTGCTAAGGTTTTTACGTTGGATAAAAAAGAAAAGTATTTTGGAGAAATTGACCCGGGAACAGCAGAATTTTCGAGATTATTAATAGAAAATAAACGTTTGGATACGTTAGGTGTTATTATTACGGAAGGCGCCATTTTAAATACGCTTGGCTCTCAACTTACTAATCACGAGAAGCGCAAAACTGAAAAATCTTCAGCACTATTGTCTAACGATAATTTGGATAAGATCTTACAACTTGGAGAATATATTAAGGAGCATATATACAGAAAAATAAAAATCGAAGAGTTAGCCGAAAAATCAGGGATCTATCCAAAAAAACTTCAAAAAGGTTTTAATGCATTATTTGGAGAATCAATAGCAAATTTAATTCAAAGGCTCAGGATGGAAAAAGCCAAAGAACTTCTTCAATCTACCGAGCTTTCTATTTCAGAAATTAGTTACAGTGTTGGGATTAGTAGCCTTAGTTACTTTTCAAGATTATTTCAAGAGCATTACGGGGTATTACCTTCAAATTATAGAGCAAATGTAGATACGTCTAGTTTGATATTTGAACTAAGTTATCGCTCTAAAGCTAATTCACAATTGCAAAATAGCGATATAGAAGCTATCTTGGATACTTCTAGAAATCATAATGCACAACATCAAATTACAGGCGCTCTTATCCATTTTAAAGGAGAATTTTTTCAATTATTAGAAGGTAACAAAGAGGTGGTGCTCCAACTATTCAAAAAAATAAGAGCAGATAAGCGTCATTATGATGTAAAACTTGTATATACGGGACTTAAACCTTCTCGCATATTCAATGATTGGTCAATGGCATATTTAGACAATAAATATATAATACCACCTAATGGGGCTGTTGGTAGTTTATCAACTTCACATCTTGATCGTATCATGGATGGTCTAGAGGATCAAGAAATATTGTCTGATATTTTATGGAGAAGAATACTTACACTGTTAAATACACCTGCGGCTTAATACAAAATGAATTAAACTCGAATTATCTCGCGATTGTTAAACCTGGATTATGCATTACAAAATCTATTACGCCTTATAATATTACAATAGTCATCTTTAAATTTTCAACATTTATTTGTGCCTCAAAAGAGTGAACTACCTCAAGGTCGTTTTTACCCATTTCACGAATAAAGTGTTTCTCTATTTGTGTTAAAAATGTTCTTAATTGTATTAAGGGAATACCTTAATTTCATCCCAAAATTTAATCGAAATTACTAGTAACAATTATGCTACACGTCGAGAGGAATGATGAAATTGAGCAGTTGCGCCAAATGTCTAAATATTTTGAAGCTGATTTTATTGAAGATTTCAATTTAGCATGTTTAGATTTTGATAACAAACATGGAAAGGGGTATATTTCAACCTATCAAATGTTTCCTGGTTTAACGGCAAAAACGTATAATGTGTGCCTGGCAAAGGAGCTTAAATTCACAAAAAAGGAAACAGACATTACGCCTACCTATTTTATTTATTGCGTAGAAGGGCACTATCTACACAAATTCACGTCAGATCCGGCACACCATAAGATTCATCAAAACCAGAATGTGATTCTTTCGGGTGGTTTTAATGAGGGTCACGAGATTGTGTTACCTGCAGAAGTGCATCTTAAGATTAGTATTATCTTTCTCAGTCCCGAAAAACTAAAGTCAGTTAATGATGATAAAGCTAAGCGTATTGAGCTTACCATGAACAACTTATCAAAATATTTTTCGATGAATAAAAAAGAAAAGTATTTTGGAGAAATAGACCCTAGTACAGCTCAATATTCTAGAGTGCTTATCGAAAATAAACGCGTAGATACTTTGGGGATTATCATTACTGAAGGTGCTATCTTAAATACGTTAGCCTCTCAGCTACATCACCACGAAAAATTTAAATCAAATAAAGGAGTAAGAATGCTATCGAGTCATGATTTAAATAAAATAATAGAATTAGGAGATTACATTAAAGATCGTTTAGAAAAAAAGATTACTATCAATCAACTTTCATCTTTTTCTGGTTTAAATCCAAAAAAACTTCAAGAAGGATTTAATTTTTTGTACGGTGAATCTGTAAACGGTCTTATACAGCGTTTACGAATGGAACGGGCGAGGCAACTTTTACAGTCTACAGACATGTCTGTGTCAGAGGTTTGTTATAAAATTGGTATTATTAGTCGAAGTTATTTTTCTCAAGTATTTCAAGAATACTTTGGTATTTTACCTTCGATTTTTAGGCTCAATATGGAAAAGCAAGGACTTATTTTTGAGTTGAGCTATCACTCAAAAGCCGCACCTAATCTAAAGAGAGATGATTTAGAGGCAATTCTTACCACGTCAAAAGAAAAGAATAAGAAGAACGGAATTACAGGAGCACTGATATATTTCAAAAAAAGTTTTTTTCAATTAGTAGAAGGCAATAAAAAGGACATTCTAGATTTATATAGAGAAATCGAAAATGATGATCGTCATTACGATGTTACCCTTATTTATACCGGATTTAAACTGAAACGTACATTTGGTGATTGGTCTATGGCCTATCTGGGGAATAGTAATATTTCTGCCGGAGTAAAGATCGATGGTGATTTATCGTTTGTCGAACTTGAGCCAATTATGAAAGGAGCAGAGGATCACGAAGTATTTTCTGATATTTTGTGGAGAAGGGTGCTTACTATTCTAAAACTAGCTGCTTAATTATTTTTGACAACTTTTATTGGCATCGCCAAAGGTTATATATACTACTTATTAGACTTGCCTCGAAGCTAAAATTTTTTTAACGCATACTTCGTGGGCTTACCCCCGAGGTAATTTACTAGAGTTTAATGATATCATCTTAAGTAGTATTGAAATTGAATTCCACTTTTTGAGCTCATCTTCAGCGGTATATAACAATTAGCAAGCAAATTTTATGGGACACTTTTAAAAACTTCAGGAAGTTACGGGTTTCCATAAAATCGGTACGGATTAATTTGTCATTTTTGCATTTTGAATAACAATTTGAAATGAAGCAAGAAGATGTCCTATTTGATGAATATGAAAGACTTATAATAAATAAGTTGAAAGACGGTTTTACTCAGGTAGAAATTTCGAAATATCTTAAAAAACATAATATTGAGCCTTACAGTCTTCGATCGATAGAACATAGAATCAATGCGTTGAAAAAACGTTTTGAGGCAAAAACATTGATTTCTTTAGTATATATACTCACAAAAAAAGGACTTATTTAGACCGTATAAGATCAGTTTATTTTATATTTTTTGAATGTCTGCTACCACACCCATATCCTGCCAGATTAGAAATCTAATGTATTTAAAGACCCAATAATTTTTATATCTTCATCGTTTAATATCCAAATCTAATAGTACAGTGAACGAGCAAGCGTATATTGAACGGTTAAAAAAAGAGAACAAACTACTTCAGGATAAGTTAGATCAAATCAATGCCGCTAAACTTAAAAAAAGAAGGTTAAAATGGTGGTTATTGAAAAGATCCAGCGTTCCGATTTTTGGTAAGAAACTTAAAAATAGCATAAGCAATGCAATTCATGAGTATAAAGAATATAAAACGGTTTCTGTAGATACCGTTTCAGATGTTTCTTCAAGCGTGATTTGGCGGTTTACCAGGATTGGGTTATTTGCTTTTCTGGTAGCAGTAATTCCAGCAGCAGTTTTAGTGTTTCAAACCAAATTGTTGATGAATCAAAATAGATTTATTGAAAATCAAAACAGGCTGGTAGAAGCAGACCGTAGATCATCCTTGGTTTTTGTAATGAGTGATGTATTGTCTGATTTTAACGAGGAATTAAAATACAAAGGTTCAGGAGGTCGAAACATAAGCAAAACGTTACAAGCTAGAATTATCAGTTTATGCATGGCCATGAAACCTTATAGATTTTTAGAAAACAATACATTAATCGAAAAACCGATTAGTCCTGAACGTGGACAACTTTTGTTTAGTCTATTACAAAGTGATTTAGGTACCGAATCTTCAAGAGACATCTTAAACTCGGCAGACTTTACATATACCGATCTTCGGAAAGTAAATTTGGGCAGAGGTGTAAACCTTAAATATGCCCGACTAGACTATTCTGATCTGTCCCGAGCGCAAATGCCAGCAGCCAACCTAGAAAGAGCAGAACTTAAAGAAGCTCAAATGAGCGGCATCAACCTCTCTGATGCTATTTTAAAGAGGGCAAGACTTACTAATGCCAATTTAAAAATGGCTGAACTGCTGAGTGCAGATCTTACTAACGCTAATCTTTTTGGTGCAGATTTAAGTGGAGCCGATCTTTCTGAAGCAACATTATGGGCGACCAAATTAGACAATGCCATCCTAACTGATGTCCTATTAGATAATGCCATCGTAGACCGTCAGGATTGGATAACATACATTGATGAATTAGGTCTTGAGGGCGCAGATGATATTAGAGATCGTTACATGATTAAAAAACAAGGAAAACAGCAGTTTAAGCTCGTTTTAAAGAAGTAGGAGGGAAAATGAACAAGGAGATTTGTGCTATTTTATGGTAGATTTGGTATAAGGATCATCCCTTTTCTAAGGTTTAAATGGGTTAAATAAATGATAATTGCTGTCATCATTTATATAGAATAGTAATAACTTTGTTAAAAAACATAATGATTCATACAGATATACATGAAATTATTAAAAGCAGAAGATCTGTTTTTCCTTCTCAATACAATACGATTCCTGTGTCTAAAGAATTTATTCAATTGTTAATAGAACATGCGAACTGGGCTCCTACGCATAGGTTAACACAGCCATGGCGCTTTAAGATAATTCAAGGGGGTGCGAAAAATAGACTTGGAGAATTTTTAGCTGATACGTATACCGACATTACATCTAATGCCGATTTTTCACCTTTTAAACACAAAAAAATTACAGACAATTGTAAGGCAGTAAGTGCTATTATTGCTATTTGTATGCAACGTGATATCAAAAGTAGAGTGCCAGAATGGGAAGAAGTGGCGGCAACGGCAATGGCAGTTCAAAATATGTGGTTGTTGTGTACCGCTCACGGAGTAGGAAGTTATTGGAGTAGTCCTAAATTAATAGAACATATGGGAGATTTTTTCGATTTTGAAGAAGGTGAACGATGTTTAGGATTTTTCTATTTAGGGAATTATGATGTAAAAGAAGAATTATCATCAAAACGCGGATCAATAGAGGATAAAATTAAGTGGTTAGAAGATTAGAGAAAAGGCTTACTGCAATACTTTATAAAAAAGCCACTCTTTGTACGTAAAGAGTGGCTTTAAATTTTGAACTATACAAAAAAAGATTTATCAATCTTTTTTGATAGCGTCTTTGGTATCTCTTCCTGCTTTCTCAAGAGCATCTCCTGCTTTTTCTAAAGCTTTGTCAGCTTCGTCTACCGCTTTTTCAGCAGCTTCTCCTGCCTGTTCGCCAGCGTTTTCAAGCGCTTCTCCAGCTTCGTTGATTGCTTCTCCAGCTTTTTCTAAAGCATTTTCTGTAGCTTCTGCGGTTTCTTGAGCTGCATTTTCGATTGCGTTTTCAGCATTATCTGCAGCCTCTTCAGCTTTATTGGCAGTTTCTCTACAAGAGGAAACAGAAATAGCAAACGTTAAAGCCAAAGCTCCTAAAATTACTTTTTTCATAATAAATAGATATAGTTAATTGGTTATTAACGTCAAACATAAGACTTTATTTCGTTTAATTAAAAAATTTAATGGGGAAAAAATCCACACTTTAAGTGAGATAGGCTAGGATATGGTACTGCAAAAGCGCGTTTTTATAATGGTAAAGAGATGGGTAATTACATACCATTTTTTTCAGTAAGGTATTTCCAATATCGTTTAGGAAGATGTTGTTCATGTAATTTTTTATTATTTCGAGATGAAATATTGACGTTTTTGTAATACACATTCCATAACTCCTGAAAATTGGATTCTTGTAGATTATGGTTTTTTGAAATACACTTGGGATCCAATCCTTTTTTATCTTCAAAACGTATCATTTCTACAGTTTTTAGGTTGTAAAAAATTCCATAGTTTCTGGAAGTATCAAATATAAGCCACTTTTGATCGGCGTAGCGATCCCTAAAATGCTTTATAATTAGGGGTAGCACATTAAAATCGGGAGCAACGGTAGCCACATAGATTTCATCTTTGGTTAGTTGAAATCTTACAAATGCCTCCATTCTATGTTTTTCTCTTGCTACCATGCGAGCTACCTGACTTATTTTAAGAATATCTTTATTGCTGAAATCGATAGTTTTAATTGATTTTCTATTAAAAATGGATCTCATATAACTCAATAATGTATTCTCGACACCTTTAATTTCACTCAAAAACGCTTTAAAAAAGTCATTTTGTTCATTTTTTGTCGTTTTTTCTTTAAAACCTTTCCAAACGCGATGAGCTAGGTGTTTTTGAGTAATCACATCCTCAATGACCGAAAACAATTGATTGTGATCAAGATGGTAATGCTGTATGACCACATCTGAAATATTTTGATCATATACCGTAAAAACACATGTTAAAAATCCATCAAATGTTCCATCATAAAGTAAAATCGTTTGTGGATTCATAGCTTCTTAATTTATGAGAATAGGCTTAATTGTTGGTTAAAATGCTTTTTATATTTACTGTTTGATGTTTTTAATATGAGTCTTTTAAGTATTGTTTCAGAATGATCCTTTTTATAAAAATCTTTCGAATTGCATATGATAAAGTACTGGGCTCTATTTAACGCGATACCAATAGCTTTTAAATGCGACCAATCTAATTTTCTAAATGTTCTGGCTTGCACTATTTTGTGTACCGATTTCAAACCTATACCTGGTACGCGTGCTATCATTCGTTTATCGGCCTTGTTGATATCAATAGGGAATAGATCTAGATTACGAAGCGCCCAGCTCAATTTGGGATCTATGTCAAGTTCGAGATACTTATTCGATTCATTCAAAATTTCATGAACAGAGAATCCATAAAATCTAAGGAGCCAATCTGTTTGATAAAGTCTATTTTCCCTAAGGATCGGGACTTCGGTACCTAATGATGGTAATCTATCGTCGGCGAGTACAGGTACGTAGCCCGAATAGTAGACTCGTTTCATATTAAATTCTTTGTAGTAGTACGACGCAGAATACATAATATCTCGATCACTCTCTCCTGTAGCTCCGATAATCATTTGTGTACTTTGCCCGGCAGGAGCAAATCTAGGTGTGCTTTTTATGATTTTTTTTTCAGCTTTATACTGAATAATTTCATCTTTAACCTTTTTCATGGGTTTGATAAAATCTTCATGTTTTTTATCTGGAGCTAATAATTTAAGACCTGATACTGTTGGTATTTCTATATTAACACTTAAGCGATCTGCATACAACCCAGCTTCTCTCATTAATTCATCACTAGCTCCTGGAATAGATTTAAGATGAATATACCCATTAAAGTTTTCTTCTAACCGAAGTTTTTTTGCAACAGAAACAAGGCGTTCCATCGTATAATCGGCATTTTTAAAAATACCTGAACTTAAAAATAGCCCTTCTATATAATTTCTTCTATAAAAATTAATGGTAAGATCTACAACTTCTTGAATTTTGAAAGCAGCTCGTTTAATGTCATTACTTTTACGAGTAATACAGTATGCGCAATCATAAATACAATGATTGGTAAGAAGGATTTTTAATAAAGAAACACAGCGCCCATCCTCTGTGTAACTATGGCAGATGCCCATACCAGTATTGGTGCCAAGACCTTTGTTATGATTTGCTCGCTTACCACCACTACTTGCGCATGAAACATCATACTTAGCCGCATCGGCTAAGATGGAGAGTTTTTCTTTAATACGGTCAAACGACATAGGATGATAATGAGGCTATGAACACCTGATTCTTTATGGTTCTAAGAACTTGATCAATATCGACAAGGATTTGATAATCTGAAAATCTAAGCACAGTAATATCCAAAAATGAGATGTATAGTTTTTTGGTAGCATCTAGGTTATAAATGTCCTCAAACTCATGAGTATATCCATCTATTTCTATCGCTATTTTTAATTTTGGGCAATAAAAATCAAAGTTGTAAGTATCAATATGATGATTTTTTTGAAATTCATACCCCTTTTGATATAACTTAGTAGCAAGAAGGTTGGTGGATTTTATAGTATTATCCAAAGTGTGTTTTATACGATCTTCGGGTTTTTTACGATAAAGTGGGAGTATTTGTGTGGTCATAAGAAACAAAGTATCTTGTAATTTTTCCAAATTTATGGAAATTTTCCATATATATTGAAATATAATTATGTTAAAATTGGAAATATTCCAAAATCTTTTATCTTTGTTACTGATTATCCCAAATCCTTAAATTGTGTCAAATAGCAAGTCGATCTTGTTAGAATAAAAAAAATAAGTATAGTAGCACAAACTACAGAACAGAATAAAGTACAGGTGAAATACTAATTAAAAATCCTGAATGTATGGATACTATAACTGACCAAACCATTAAGCGATTTAAACAAATTCGCGAAGAAAATCATTATACCCAATCTGATTTTGCCCAAGTGCTGCAAATCAAAAATTCTACTGCAGATATTGAACGGGGAAAAACGAAAATTTCTGGTAAAGTCGTAGCCAAATTGTTACAAGAATTTAATGTTAATCCGCTTTGGTTGTTTGGTGAGAGTAACCAGAAAAAAATTCAATTGTACCAAGGGGATGTATCCCCCAAAGTGATCACTATAGATTCTCAAAATAACGAGAATATAGTTTTGGTTACTATTAAAGCGGCAGCAGGCTATCCTCATAATGTTCAGGATGTAGATTGGTATCAGCAACTGCCGGCGTTTGATATCCCTTTACCAGAATATAGAAATGCTACGTATCGTGGTTTTCAAGTAGAAGGTGATAGTATGATGCCTCTTTTAGAACCTAAAGAATGGGTGATTGGCAAAGCTGTTAATAATCTTTCTGAAATTGGTAACCACGTAATTTGTGTTGTTGTTCTTGAAGATAGCGTTGTCGTTAAAAAAATCAGGAAAAATGAAGATGCTTCGGTACTTACTTTAATTTCATTAAATGCCGAGTATTTACCATACAATATTCAAACGCATCAGGTTATTGAACTTTGGGAAGTAAATAGTAAATTAAGTTTTAATATTGATGCCAATTCTGATACTGCGAGTATTAAACAACTGCAAGAAGCTATGGTGGCCCTTACTTCTGAAGTTAGAAATATGAAAAGTTAGTTTATAAATCCGTGTTTTTTTGCATGCTCGATTGCTTGTTCAGAACTATGAACGAGTACTATGGGAGCAATATCAAAAGATTGTATTATTTTTTTAATTCGTCTTTCCTTTTTACGATGGTTTACATTTCTTAAGTAAATAGCTAAAATGCGTGTTGGAAATTCTTTGGCAATTTTGGTATAAATATCGGCATCTTTTTCACCACTATCTCCTATTAAAACAAAGTTCATTTCGGAATACATATGTAAAAGATTCAGAATTTCAGATTGCTTATGTGGTATTTTAGGTTTAGGAGTTTTATCAAATGGGGTTCTCAAATCTCGTAACAATATAGGTCCGCGTGGGAAAAGATGTTTTTCAAAGAAAGCGGTAAGGTAGTCATATAAATTCCACGGACTATTACTCACATAAAAGAAAGGATTAACAGGTAGATTGTTTGTTCCTAATCGTAATTTTTGATAAAAGTGAACTGTTCCCTCTATCGGTAATCTTTTGTCAAAATTTTTGAATATTGTATTAGCAATCACCCTCCATTTAAACAATGAGGCTACGCCAGTATGTAATATCGTATCGTCTATATCACTAATCACCCCGAACTCCGCTTTTTTAGAAGGAATGAGCATATTACCGGGGAAAATATTATTATTAGAAATGTTACGGGATTCATACTTTTCTTGATAAGATACGGTATAAGGTATCCAACCTTCATCATTTGTCAATTCATCTAGGTCTTGTTCGATAATATCGAAGTGATAATATCCTTCTTTATCGCCTACAGTTTTATAAATCTCCCCATTCGAAAGCTTCAATGTAAGGTGTGCATCTCGAATTTCATCACTTTCTAGTTGCTTGTAAATGTTTTTTAACGTTTTAAAAGTCTTTTGATTGAGATCAAACGTTACATTTTCATCTTCGAGTGCTCTGCCTTTCGCATGAAAATTATCTTTAGTACCATATCCTAAGTATGTATTTATTCGTAATGCTTTTTTTCTAAACATGAGTAAAGACAGATTTTATGTTAAACCCGCTTTAGGTATTAGAATTTCGTTATGAGGGTTGAAAATGCCATAAAACCAAGTGTTTTTTAAGTTTCAGTATAGCATCGCTATGCTGAAACTTAAAAATACAACGTAGTGTTTGGTTTTGCAGCAGTTTAAAGCCGTAATAGATTTTCTAATGCACAAAGCGCGGGTTAAAAATAAACAACCTCGATCAAAAGAAAGAGGTTGTTTGTTGTCAATTATGAGATTTTACGGTAATGAAATTTTAAACATTACACTAAGATACCATTACTAAAGCATCAGCTTCTTTCAATTTTTAATTTTTAGTTTGATTTTGATTTTTCTTTTCTTCTAGTAGTTGGCTAGTTACTATTTCGATAGCCCCTTCATCCTTAGTTATACTATCGCCATTGATAATTTCAAAATTTTGATCGTTTGCTACAGATTCTTCGGTATGACCACCTAGGATTGGAGCGATCACCAAGCCCACCAAACAGGTAAGTTTAATTAAAATATTCATAGATGGTCCAGAAGTATCTTTAAAAGGATCCCCAACAGTGTCGCCGGTTACTGCGGCTTTATGCGCATCAGACCCTTTGTAGGTCATCTCACCATCGATTTCGACCCCTGCTTCAAACGATTTCTTAGCGTTGTCCCAAGCTCCTCCTGCATTATTTTGAAAAATCGCCCACATTACACCAGATACACAAACACCAGCCATATATCCTCCAAGAGGTTCTGCACCAAACAACAAGCCTATGATAATGGGAGTGATTATCGTAATTAATCCGGGTAGAATCATTTCTTTTAAAGCGGCTTTTGTCGAAATATCAACGCATTTTGCATATTCGGGTGTGCCTGTACCTTCCATAATTCCTGGAATTTCTCGAAATTGACGACGAACTTCCTGCACCATTTCCATAGCGGCTTTACCCACAGATTTCATAGCCAGGGCAGAAAAAATAACAGGGATCATTCCGCCTACAAATAACATAGCCAACACATCGGCTTTAAAGATATTAATACCATCGATCCCGGTAAACGTAACATAAGCTGCGAATAATGCTAATGCTGTTAGTGCTGCGGAAGCAATGGCGAATCCTTTACCAACTGCTGCGGTAGTGTTTCCAACTGAGTCAAGAATGTCTGTACGTTCACGCACATGATCTTCTAATTCACTCATTTCGGCTACACCTCCTGCATTGTCGGCAATTGGTCCAAAAGCGTCGATTGCTAATTGCATAGCTGTAGTAGCCATCATTGCGGAAGCTGCCAAAGCAACACCATAAAATCCAGCAAGCTCGTATGATCCATAAATAGCCGCAGCAAAAAGAATTACAGATAAAAAAGTAGATTTCATCCCTACAGCGAGACCAGCTATAATATTCGTGGCCGCACCGGTAGAACTATTTTGAACAATATCAAGAACAGGTTTTTTACCCAAGCTTGTGTAATATGCGGTTACTACCGAAATAAGGGCCCCTACAGCAAGACCAATAAGAGATGCATAAAATACGTTCATAGCAGCTACTTCTTTTGCGCCCTCTCCAAAGAAATTCATGATTAATGTTTCAGGCAACATGTATTGAATTAGGAAGTAACTCGCTATAATAGTTAGGATAATAGCAACCCAGTTTCCTAAATCTAACGCTTTTTGCACCTGAGCTTCTTTGGCATCATTATTTTTTACCCCTACCAAAAATGTTCCTATAATTGAAGCCAAAATACCAACCCCAGCAATTACGATAGGAAGTAATATAGGTCCCATATTTCCGAAGGCATCGGTAAAAGGGGTGTTTTGCGACATATCTCTAATCAAATAATTACCTAGTACCATTGCGGCTAGCACCGTGGCTACATAAGAACCAAATAAATCTGCTCCCATCCCGGCTACATCTCCAACATTGTCTCCCACGTTATCGGCAATAGTCGCAGGGTTACGAGGATCATCTTCTGGGATACCCGCTTCTACTTTTCCTACGAGATCTGCACCTACGTCTGCGGCTTTAGTATAAATACCACCGCCTACACGGGCAAAAAGCGCTATTGATTCTGCACCTAGCGAAAATCCGGCAAGTGCTTCTAATACAATAGTCATATTGGTATAGAAAGAACCTTCTGCGCCCATAAACTGACTAGTAAAAAACATAAAAAATAAGCTTAGTCCTAATACTGCAAGACCGGCAACACCTAACCCCATTACTGTTCCTCCTCCAAAAGATACCTTAAGCGCCTGCGGAAGACTGGTTTTTGCAGCTTCTGCTGTTCTCGCATTTGCCTCGGTCGCTATGCGCATACCTATATTACCGGCAAGAGCAGAAAATATAGCACCAAATATAAATGCCGGAACAATCATCCAGCTCGTTGTAGGGACAAACATGGATATGCCAAAAAGAGCCAACGATGCTATAATTACGAAGAGTACGAGCAATCTATATTCTGCAGCAAGAAAGGCAAGGGCGCCTTCTTTAATGCTTTTTGAAATTTCTTGCATTTTTTCATTACCCGGAGCTTGTTTTTTTACCCAAGCCATTTTGATAAACATGAAAAGTAACCCCAAAATCGCCAATGCAATTGGCACAAAGATCATATTTGATTCCATTAAATATATTTTAAGTTAATTAGTCGCTAAAAGTAGTAAAAATACCCTAAATAGAAAAAGCGCAATATTTTATAGTAAACATTGCGCTTTTTTATGCGTATTAGCTCTAGGTTTAGTAAATACTGAACAATCCTTTAGGCTTGTCTTCGAGCTCTTCGAAACGTTTTACACAATCTTTAATAATTTGTTTTGCTTCTTCGATATTACCCCATCCTCCAACATCAACTTTTTTCTTTTCTAGATCTTTGTATACCTGAAAAAAATGTTCGATTTCTTTAATTAGGTGAGAGTTCATCTCTTTCAAATCTGCTAATCTGCTGGCTATAGGATCAGAAACCGGAACACATATGATTTTTTCATCAGGTCCTTTCTCGTCTGCCATATGAAATACGCCAATGGGTTTAACCTCCATCACACAACCCGGGAATGTAGGCTCGGTAACGAGTACCAGAACATCGAGAGGGTCTCCATCTAGCGCCATGGTTTCTGGAATAAAGCCATAGTCTGCAGGATACATCATCGAAGAAAATATCATGCGGTCGTATCGTATTTTTTTTATTTCGAAGTCGTATTCATATTTGTTACGACTTCCTTTTGGGATTTCAATTAACACGTCAAAGCTGTCCTTTGTAGCTGCGCTCATAATTTTTATGTTCTATTTAATGGGCGGCAAATATAGGTATTACAAGGGGTTAGTTAAAATTTATGTGAAGAAATTATTTCTTTTTTTTTTCAAATCTTAATGTTAAGATAAACTATAACGTTTTCAGTAGAAAGGAAATCTTAAAAGCCCTATAGGCGATAACGAAGTTGGTATGTGGTTTTGCTAGAAATAGAAACCAAACGAACCGGTGACTCCAAATTTACGGGCGTCGGGATTATCAAAATAATTTCCTCTAAAATGAAAATCAATCCTGAAGATCTTAAAAATATTACCTACGCCCAGACTATATTCCCAATATATTTCATCTTCGGGCGCAATTAGACTTTCATTTGAAGGAGCACTTAACAAAAGATTTTCTTCAGATAATTGACCCCAGGCACCTCGTAAACCTACTAACTCTCTAAGATTTAGTTTTCGCAATAAAGGTATTCTTGAAAATATTCGCCCGTTAAAATTATGTTCGAGATGCATGGTAACATATGTATCGGTAACAAATTCGTAGAAATTAAGTAACGGAAATGTATTGTAAATCGATAAGAGTGTTTGGTTACCCGGTATAACGCTTAATAACCCCAGTGGAACTTCACCAAAAGTTTTACCTAGTTCTAACGTACTATTGAGTCTGCCAAAACCACCAATATTCCAGGGTTGTTGATATAAAAATTGTATTTTTTGATATTCAAAATCACTTTCGATAATATCTTGAAGTCCTACACCATAGTTTAGAAACAATGTCGCAAAATCACCATCATTTATTACATTTCTGTCTACTCCATATCCCGTGGTTTTTCGACCGGGGAAATAGGCAAGAGTAGTAGCAATTTCGGTTTGTTTTATCTTTGTTTTTAACTCGTTGGTTTCAGGGTCTAAATAGTCCAGACTAAATAGGGAACGGTCAGCGGGTTTTAGCGTTCTAAATGAGCCTGTAATACCAATAGTAAAGTTCTTTCTAGGCTCTAGTTGTAAAGATAAAGCTGATAAGTTAATAGAAGTTAACCGATCATTATCTCCAGTAGCGATGATGGCAGACGAGGCAAGACTTCTGCCTTCTACATCGTTTGTATTTGTTAAGCTGGCTCCCAGTTGTTCAACATCTCTTCGGTTTCCTGCAGAGACGATAAGTCTTGATTTTCGGTCAACCAGATATTTGCCCGACAAACCGTATTTGAACTTGTCATCATTAAAACCGTATGCACCGTATCCTTCTATACGCCATCTGTCATTGGCGGTAAAATAGGTTCTACCGCCCGCTCGTAGCCTCCATCCTTCAATCTCATTAAAACCAACTGTAGAAAACAAGGGGCCAAAGTCAAAACCATCAAATTCAATATAACCGGTGGCAAGAATAGTGCCTATATTGTAGAGTCTTTTAAAGGCTTTTACTGTGCGAAGTGTATCTAGTAATTTATATACTTTTTGTTCATCTTTATTGAGTTCTTCCATTCGGGCATTTTTCCAAAAAGAATCTTCGCGATGATAAATGTCCTGATCATAAGGATCGACCTGACTTTGATAAAACTTTTTGTCCTTTTTTATATCAAATTTATAATGATCAAAAAGTGTGGTTCTTTTTCCGTAGACACCCCTAGAACTTTCTTTTTTACTTAATGCAAAATCAGATTGGAAGTAATCTTTGGTGATTAAAAAAATAGAATCATTGAGCACATCAAATTCTTGTTCGATATACAGATCTTTTACCCAGTTGATATTTGCACTTTTGGTAACCTTAAGATTGATTTCTTTAATTGCCCAAGTCGTATCATTTACCCAAAAATCTCCTTTAAAAGTGAGTTCGTTCTTTCGACGAGGATAATAAACGATATTATAACACCATTTGTTTCCTATATACGCACTGTCGGTAAGCACATAATTATATACATTAATTCCTGTTCGGGATAGCGGACTGGTAAAGCTTTTGTCAAAAAACTTTAAGTAGTTGTCGTACACATCATAATCTGAATATAGATCTTTAACAAAAGCGATCAACGTCTGGTTATCACTAAATCCGGCATTTTTATTACCTTTTAGTATTTCTTTAAATTCGTCGTTGGTATTATCACCATACACTTTTGAAATGGCTTCGTTTAAAAAAATAGGCAAATATGTTTTACCAGTAACTCTAGAAGTATCAACATCGTCAAAAATAAACTCCATACCATTGAATATTCTGCTATTAATTAGCGCACTGTCTATGGTATTTAGATCAAATTCAAGTTTCTCGTATTTATCGTATTGATATTGTTTGAATTTTTTTACACCGTTTTCACGTCTATTATCCCAGATTTTGCGAAGAATAGCTATGGCAGGATTATTTTTTTTCGAGGTTTTTCCTTTAAAAATGAATACGGCATCAAGATCTGCAGCTTCTTCTTCAAGGACGATTTTCATATCATATGTTACGCGCTTTGTAAGCGCTATAGATTTTGTTTCAAAACCAATAAACGAAACTTTTAGAACAGAGTGACTATCATCAGACTCCATATAAAATCGTCCATTTTCATCGGTTATGGTACCCACGGTCGAATTTGTGAAAACTACATTGGCAAAAGGTATGGGTTGGTTGTTATTATCAAATACCTGCCCGCCTACTTTGGTTTGCGAGATACTATAGGAACAGCTAAATAGTGTAAGTAATATTCCTAAAATTAGATCTCTCATTTAGAAATATTAAAATTAGTACGTAAGGCGGTCACATAAATCATATCGATTTAGGTTGGTTAAAATAGGATGTACTATTAAAATTGATACAACGTAAAAAGAAAAGCTTAATTTTATTTGTACATCACTTTTTTTACGGCATTAATGACGTCATTACTATTAGGTAGCCATTCTTTTAGTAATACCGGTGAATAAGGAGCGGGAGTATCTGCCGTATTAATTTTGATGATAGGCGCATCAAGATAGTCAAAGATATTAGATTGAACCTGATAGGTGATTTCTGAAGCTATGTTGGCTAGTGGCCATGCTTCTTCCAAAATAACTAAGCGATTTGTTTTTTTAACCGATGCGAAGATAGCATCAAGATCCAAAGGCCGAACAGTTCTAAGATCTATAATTTCGCAAGAAATATCATCTTTAGATAATTCATCTGCTGCTTTATAAGCTTCTTTTATGATTTTACCAAATGAAACAATGGTAACATCCTTTCCTTCTCTTTTTGTTTCAGCTACTCCCAGAGGTATTGTAAATTCTCCTTCAGGCACTTCTCCTTTATCGCCGTACATTTGTTCACTTTCCATGAAAATTACAGGATCGTCATCTCTAATAGCTGATTTCAATAAGCCTTTAGCATCTTTTGGGTTTGATGGAATTACAACTTTTAATCCTGGAGTATTGGCAAACCAGTTTTCAAAAGCTTGAGAATGTGTAGCTCCTAGCTGACCGGCAGAAGCCGTAGGTCCTCTAAACACAATTGGAATATTAAACTGACCCCCACTCATTTGTCGCATCTTGGCCGCGTTATTTATAATTTGATCGATTCCAACCAACGAGAAATTAAAAGTCATAAACTCTATAATAGGTCGATTGCCATTCATGGCACTTCCTACACCAATCCCTGCAAAACCTAACTCAGAGATAGGGGTGTCTATTACGCGTTCGGCACCAAATTCGTCTAACATACCTTTACTTGCTTTGTAAGCTCCGTTGTATTCTGCAACTTCTTCTCCCATTAGATAAATAGACGAGTCACGTCGCATTTCTTCACTCATTGCTTCGCAAATGGCTTCTCTAAATTGTATCGTTTTCATGAATTTACGTATTATTTTGTGCTACACGAAAGGCAAAAGTAGCAATTTAAACCCTTTGAGTAGGGACGAATACTAAAAAATTTATTATGCACGCATAGTAAATTAGACTTTTTATTCGTACCTTCGTATTTATTATTAAATTCTCAAAAAATAACGATATAAAATGAAGATATTAGTTTGTATAAGCCATGTGCCAGACACAACTTCAAAAATTAATTTTACAGACGGTGATACAAAATTCGATACTAACGGAGTTCAATTTGTTATCAATCCTAACGATGAGTTTGGCTTAACACGTGCCATGTGGTTCAAAGAGAAGCAAGGTGCTTCTGTAGACGTAGTGAATGTAGGGGGTCCCGAAACAGAACCCACATTGCGAAAGGCTCTTGCTATTGGTGCAGATAATGCGATTCGCGTAAATGCAGAAGCCACCGATGGTTTTTTTGTGGCAAAGCAATTAGCAAAAGTCGTTCAAGACGGAGGGTATGACTTGGTTATTGGGGGTCGAGAATCTATCGATTATAACGGGGGTATGGTACCTGGTATGGTTGCGGCACTTACAGGAGCTAATTTTGTGAATACATGTATTGGTTTAGAAATAGAAGGGGATACTGCGACTGCTATACGCGAAATAGATGGAGGTAAAGAAACATCAACGGCAAAATTACCATTGGTTGTAGGCGGGCAAAAGGGCTTGGTCGAAGAAAGTGATCTTCGTATCCCAAACATGAGAGGAATTATGATGGCACGTAAAAAACCGCTGTCGGTAGTAGAACCTGTAGATGCCAATCAGGAGACCAAAGCCGTTGAATTTGAAAAACCCGCTCCCAAAGGAGATGTAAAGTTAGTTTCACCCGATAACGTTCAGGAACTTATAGATTTATTACATAACGAAGCAAAAGCTATTTAAAAAAGAAAATAATATGTCAGTTTTAGTATACACAGAAAGTGAAGGAGGGAAGTTTAAAAAAGCGGCTTTCGAAGTGGCTTCTTATGCCAAAGAAGTAGCAAACATGCTTGGTACTACAGTAAGCGCCGTTAGCATTCATGGTGGCGATGCAAGTGCGCTAGCAGCATATGGTGTAGATAAGGTATTAGAAGTAAACGATGATAAATTAACTACGTTCAATGCAAAAGCATACGCAGATACGTTAAAACAAGCGGCAGAGAAAGAAGGGGCTAACATAGTAGTCATAAGTTCGTCTGCCGATAGTAAGTTTCTGGCACCTCTTTTGGCAGTGCATCTTGATGCAGGGTATGCGTCAAATGTCGTAGCCTTGCCAGAAAGTACCTCACCATTTAAGGTAAAGCGTACTGCATTTACAAATAAGGCGTTTACCATTACCGAAATGTCTACAGATCGTAAAATCATTGGATTATCGAATAACGCATTTGGACTAAAAGAAAATGAAGGCGCAGCTGCTGCCGAAGCCTTTGAGCCTTCGTTAAACGATGAAGATTTTGCAGTACACGTAACTGCCGTAGATAAGGCAACCGATAAGGTATCGATTGCAGATGCAGAAATCGTAGTATCCGGTGGTCGTGGATTAAAAGGTCCTGAAAACTGGGGAATGATTGAGGATCTTGCAGACGTTCTAGGAGCAGCAACCGCATGCTCAAAACCTGTAAGTGATATGGGTTGGAGACCTCATGGGGAGCACGTTGGGCAAACAGGGAAACCTGTTGCTTCTAACTTATATATCGCTGTCGGAGTTTCGGGAGCTATACAGCACTTGGCAGGTATTAATGCAAGCAAAGTAAAGGTGGTTATCAATAATGATCCTGAGGCTCCATTCTTTAAAGCCGCAGATTACGGAATCGTAGGAGACGCTTTTGAAGTAGTACCTACACTTATCGAAAAATTAAAGGAATTTAAGTCGAATAACGCATAATTTTCATAAATTGTGCCCAATTAAGGGCTGTTTGAACTTAGGTAAAAGTCCATGCGTTCAAACAGCCTTTTTTTATTGAGAGCATTATGAGTTTAGTTCGACTGAATATAAAAGGAATATCGTACAGTCAAACCCAGAACGGGGCATACGCACTAATTTTGAGTGAAGTTGATGGAGAGAGAAAGCTACCGATAGTTATTGGTGCATTTGAAGCACAGTCCATTGCCATAGCTTTAGAGAAAGAGATCAAACCTCCTAGACCATTAACACATGATCTTTTCAAAAATTTTGCCGATAGATTTGATATTGTAGTAAAACAGGTTATCATTCATAAATTAGTAGATGGCGTGTTTTATTCTAGCGTGATTTGCGAAAGAGATAAAATTGAAGAGATTATAGATGCACGAACTAGTGACGCTATCGCACTAGCATTACGTTTTCAAGCCCCTATATTTACGTACAAAAATATCCTAGATCAAGCCGGGATTTACCTTAAAGTTAATCCGAAAAAAGATGATGACGAGGATCCTGAAAGTTTATTGGTTGATGAGTTGGTATCTGAAGATGTCGAAATGATAGGAAAAGAAACCAGTTATAAAGATTTATCTCTCGAAGAACTTAATAAAATGTTAGAACAAGCAGTAAACAATGAAGATTACGAACTTGCTGCACGAATTAGAGATGAAATTTCTAAACGTGCCTAACATACTATCGTTATCGTCGTTACACGATTCAAAAAATTACTATCTATTTTTCTAACCGCTTTTAATTTTTATGAAGAAAGAATTACTTACTTTTCTATTTTCATCATTCATTCTTATAGTCTCATACGCCCAATCTTCACCTTCAGAAGTTGATTATCGTATGGATACCATAGCTCATAAAACTGAAAATGTTTCAGCTAAAATTCCTTTAAGATCTTCGTTTTGGCAGGTTGCAAAATACACTTCTTTCTTTAAATACCCCGATAGTATTTCAGAAAACAAAGCATTTAATCTGGGGAAAGATTTCATAGTGTTGAACGAAAACGGTTCATACAGTTCATTACTAAATAAGAAATATACCAGCGGGTATTGGCTTCAAAATAATAAATTAATTGTTTGCAAACAGAAGGTACCCAAAGTTGTAGATGTTTATTATGAAGTTGTGATGGAAACTTCAAATGAATTAAAACTCAAAAAAGGGAATGAAGTCATCACTTTAATCTCTAATGCCCACCCTTCTTACGTTCAGTTAGAAACTTCAGTAGGCACTATTATCCCAAGTCAGGGTTTTTCGTTTCATAGTTTGTGGAGAGGGATTTTAGGAATGCTTGTTCTATTAATTATATCATTTCTATGTAGCAGTGATCGAAAAAACGTAAACTGGAAAACTGTAGGTATCGGTCTTGGCGCTCAGTTGTTATTGGCCATAGGAGTACTTAAAATTAGTTTTATACAAAGTGCTTTTGAATTTGTTGGAGGCCTCTTTGTCGCCATATTGGATTATACTGTGGCCGGAAGCGAGTTTTTACTTGGGGGTATTATGGATGTTAATTCTTATGGTTTTATATTCATTTTTCAGGTATTACCAACTATCATATTCTTTTCGGCGCTTACTTCTTTGTTATTTTATCTAGGGGTGATTCAAAAGATAGTTCAGGCGTTGGCATGGATTCTTACCAAATTACTCAAAATTTCTGGAGCAGAAAGTTTGAGCGTTGCAGGAAATATTTTTCTGGGCCAAACAGAAGCTCCTTTAATGATCAAGGCATATCTCGAACGTATGAATCGGTCTGAAATTTTACTAGTAATGATTGGGGGTATGGCAACGGTTGCTGGTGGTGTTTTGGCTGCTTATATTGGATTTTTAGGTGGAGATGACGAAGCCTTAAAATTGATTTTTGCAAAACATCTATTAGCCGCATCTGTAATGGCTGCGCCCGGTGCAGTAGTAATTTCAAAAATTCTATATCCACAAACCGAAGCGTTTGATATTACTATCGAGATAACTCAAGATAAAATAGGAGCTAATGTACTGGATTCTATTGCAAATGGTACTACCGAGGGGCTTAAATTAGCTGCCAACGTAGGGGCGATGCTACTTGTATTTGTTGCACTTATTGCAATGCTTAACGGTATTTTAGGCTGGTTCGGCACGATCACTTCTATCAATTCTTTTATTGCTCAACATACACCGTATGATTCATTTTCTCTTGAAGTTATTCTGGGGACTACATTTGCCCCGTTAATGTGGTTGATTGGTGTTGCTAAAGAAGATATGATGCTTATGGGGCAATTACTGGGTATCAAATTAGCTGCTAGTGAGTTTGTGGGGTATATTCAACTGGCAGATTTAAAAAATCCGGCAAATCCACTTCACCTTACGTATAGTAAATCTATAATTATGGCTACCTACATGTTATGCGGATTTGCAAATTTTGCTTCAATCGGTATCCAAATAGGAGGCATTGGTTCTTTAGCTCCGGGTCAACGTAAAACATTATCAGAATTTGGAATGAAAGCTCTTTTAGGAGGAACTATAGCTTCATTATTATCTGCAACGATTGCAGGAATGATAATTGGATAATTTTTTTGACTATATTTTAGTAATATGATAATTTTTGTTAGCGATAAAAGGAGATGCTACATTCTTTGGTAGGAAATGTACGTCGAAATCTATTTTTTGTATATTTGGAAAGCACTGAACATCGTTAGACTTTTTGTATTTCACCAACAGGAAGGGCTCTAAAGTGACAGTAATAGTTAAGTTTAAATCAGTTCACTAAGCAAACTTAAAAGATAAACACAAACGGTAAGGAATACTATGAGGCAATATCATGAGCTCGTACGCCATGTTTTAGAAAATGGGAATGCGAAGGAAGATCGAACGGGAACGGGAACAAAAAGCGTGTTTGGTTATCAAATGCGTTTCGACCTGAGTGAAGGTTTTCCTATGGTCACTACTAAAAAATTGCATCTCAAATCCATCATTCATGAGCTTTTATGGTTTCTAAAAGGAGATACCAATATCGCATACCTTAAGGAAAATGGGGTTCGCATTTGGAATGAATGGGCAAACGATAATGGCGATTTAGGTCCAGTTTACGGATATCAATGGCGCAATTGGAATGGTGATGAAATTGATCAAATAAAAGAGGTTATCACCTCCCTTAAAAATAATCCGGATAGTAGGAGGATGCTAGTTTCTGCTTGGAATCCAAGCGTACTACCGGATACTTCGGTGCCTTTTTCAGAGAATGTGGCCAATGGCAAAGCAGCCTTACCACCCTGTCATGCATTTTTTCAATTTTATGTTGCTAATGGAAAATTATCTTGCCAATTGTATCAGCGTAGCGCAGATATCTTTTTAGGTGTGCCTTTCAATATTGCTTCGTATGCGCTTTTTACGATGATGATCGCACAAGTTTGTGGATATGAAGCAGGAGAATTTATACATACCTTTGGAGATGCTCATATCTACAATAATCATATAGAACAACTAGAGCTTCAGCTATCTAGAGAACCTCGCAAATTACCTAAAATGATCATTAATCCTGAAGTGAAAAATATTTTTGGCTTCGTTTTTGATGATTTTAAATTAGTTGGCTATGATCCACACCCACACATAAAGGGAAAGGTCGCGGTTTAACGCCCCCAAATTTAAAATGAGTACACATGAAAAAACTACTACTATTACTACTGTTAATAACATCTGGAATTATTTTTTCTCAAGATGCTATTATATTGTCTCAAGAAAATGCAAACGAAAAAGGAATAACTCCCTTATGGCCAAAGTGTGATAGATCCAGGCAGACACCAACCCAATGTTTTGATCAAAAACTAAGAAATCACATCATATCAACTTTTGAATATCCAGAGGTCGCAATAAATCAAGCACTTTCAGGTACCGTTACTGTAGAATTTATTATTAATAAAAAAGGTAAGGTAGAAGTAATTGATGTCACAGGAGCTCACCGATATTTGCAAAGAGAAGCCATACGAATTATTCGAGCTATTCCTAAAATGCAACCTGGTAAATGGGGCAACAAACCTATTGCCATCGCTTATGAGGTGCCTATTACATTTAGACCTCCACAGAAATAAAGGACTCTTTGTATTTTAACATTGCATTAACCTTACTGAAAGCATAATACCATAAAAAATCAGTAAATTTGAGAATATTCGTAAATCGAATATATTTTTTTATGATTATTACTGATAATTTACTAACACTTTTTCTAAAAACCCGATCTGATACAGAAGAAATTTGTGCTCCTCTTGAGATAGAAGATTATGTAATCCAGCCTATAGTAGATGTATCACCACCAAAATGGCATTTAGGTCATACTACCTGGTTCTTTGAAGAATTTATACTATCAAAATACGCTGCTAACTATCAAAGATTTCATCCCGAATACGCTTTTGTTTTTAATAGCTACTACGAAAGTGTAGGAAAACGAGTGGTGCGAACCGATAGAGGAAACTTATCCAGACCTACCGTAAGTCAGGTGTACGAATATAGAGATTATATAACCTCGCATTTACAGGCGTTTCTAGAAGATAATGAGGATGAAAAAATACAAGAACTGGTTGAGATTGGTATTCATCATGAAAAACAACATCAAGAATTGCTCATTACCGATATAAAATACATCCTAGGTAACAATCCGCTATTGCCTAAATACAACGAGACGTTTACTGAAAATCATACTCCTGATCATCCAAAAAAATACATAACTATTGAAGAGGGGGTTTACGATATCGGTCATAAAGGCATTGATTTTTGTTATGATAATGAATTAGGAGTGCATAAGGTATATCTTGAAGAATATACGATCTCGAATAAATTAGTTTCTAATAAAGAATATCTTAGTTTTATTGAGGATGGAGGCTATGATAATAGTTTATTTTGGCATGCCGAAGCGTGGGATTGGGTGCGCAAAGAACAAATTAAAACACCCCTCTACTGGCATCTTATTGAAGGCCACTATCATCAATACACATTGCAAGGATTAAAAAAAGTAAATCTAAATGCTCCCGTTACTCATATTTCATATTACGAAGCTTATGCTTTTTCTCAATGGAAAGGAGAGCGCTTACCCACAGAGTTCGAATGGGAAGTTGCTCAATCTCATTTCGAATGGGGACATCGTTGGGAATGGACAGAAAGTGCCTATGCTCCCTATCCTAACTATAAAAAAGCCGCAGGAGCCTTAGGAGAATACAACGGGAAATTCATGGTTAATCAAAAGGTGTTGCGTGGTGGTTCTGTAGCAACACCACAACATCATACAAGACCTACATATCGTAATTTTTTTCACCCGTATTTGAGATGGCAATTCACCGGATTGCGATTGGTGAAAGATAGCTAAATCTATTATTTTAATGAATTGTAAAGAAGATCAAAAAGTAAGTATTTCTACTTTCGGAAAAGAAGTATGCCAAGGATTATCAGCCGCTCCCAAATATTTATCATCAAAATATTTTTATGATCAGATAGGTGACGCACTCTTTCAAAAAATCATGGCGTTACCAGAATATTATCTTACCCGAGCAGAGTACGACATATTCAAAACGAACGCATCTGCCATTGTTCAGAGTTTTGATAAAAATCAGGAAGGGTTTGATTTGATAGAACTCGGCGCAGGTGATGGTAAAAAAACGAAAATTCTTTTACACGAATTGCAACATAGCCATTATGATTTTACATACATGCCAGTAGATATTAGTCAAAACGCGATCGATGGTCTTGTAGAAAATTTGAATCAGGAAATGCCTGGTATTGCTGTGAAAGGTCAAATTGGCGAATATTTTGAGGTCTTGGATAGATTACACCATATGAGCGACCGCAAAAAGGTGATTATGGTATTAGGATCAAACATTGGTAACTTGCTACATGCCAGGGCGATTCAATTTCTTCAAAAATTGAGGCAGGCGATGCACGAAGATGATCTGCTTTTTATGGGTTTTGATCAAAAAAAGCATCCTCAGAAAATTTTAGATGCATACAACGATCCAACCGGTGTAACTGCTGCTTTTAATAAAAATGTGTTGACTCGAATTAATAAAGAATTTAATGCCAACTTTGATCTTGATCAATTTATGCATTGGGAAACATATGACCCTGAGACCGGAACAGCCAAGAGTTACCTAGTAAGTAAAAAAGAGCAAACGGTGCATATACATGATTTGTCATTACAAGTCAATTTTAAGAGTTGGGAGAGTATTCATACAGAAATTTCGCAAAAATACGACGATGATATCGTAGAATGGCTTGCAGAAGAATCAGGCCTTCAAATTCTTGATTTCTTTACAGACAAAGACTCGGATTACAAAAATTATATAATGACTAAAACAATTTAAAATCAATACCGATGAAAGCAATTTGGAACGGACAACTACTAGCTGAAAGTAAAGACACCAAGGTCGTTGAAAACAATCATTATTTTCCGCCAGAAAGTATAAAAGAAGAGTTTTTTAAACCTAGTGATACACATACCAATTGCCCCTGGAAAGGAGTTGCCTCATATTACACGCTTGAAGTAGATGGAAAAGAAAATAAAGACGCGGCTTGGTACTACCCTGAAACAAGTGATCTTGCCAAACAAATAAAAGGACATGTCGCTTTTTGGAAAGGTGTTGAGGTTGTAGAATAATTATAACATACTTCTTTTGCACATTATGAGTATGAAGATAAACAACTTATAAGTCGATCTACATCTTCAAAAGTATTGAAGAAATGCAAACTGATACGTACTCCCGGACCTCGTAATGATGTAATAATATGATGCTTCATCAAATACTCAAATAATTTTTGATCTCCTTTTATGTTAAATATGGTACTGTGTGTTTTACGACGAAGTACGGTAGTGTCTAACAAGTGTAAACGGTTCAATTCGTTTTTTGTATACTCTCCTAATTTACCAAGGTATTGTTCGATATTTGAAACTCCTATTTCGCTTAAAAATCGTAGCGAATGAAGTAAACTTCCAAAATTGAAAGTATCTAGATGTCCGCATTCGAAGCGCGCAGTAAGATTTGTATATGACGAATCGTACTCGGCTTTTTTTGAAGCTTCGAGGTATGCTTCAGGAGTAATCTGCTTCAATATATCAGCCTGAAACAAAAAGAAACCGTTGCCATAACCACCTAATAACCATTTATAACCACTACACCCAAGAATATCAATACCAGAGGTGGCAAAATTAAAGGCTCGAGTACCACAAAACTGGGTACCATCGGCAATAATGAGCATGTCGGGATAGAGTACTTTTAAATCTTTAATATAGGCAAGATCAACGCTAATACCACTGCTGTATTGCACAAGGCTGAATATGAAAATATCAGGTTTGTGCTTTTTTATCGCCTCTGTGATATGTTCTTCAACACGACCGTCAACTTTAGCATAGTATACCTCAAATTTTTTACTGGTTACTGCAACATGAATCGAGGGATAGTCATGTTCGAGTACAAGTACTTTCTTACTCTTATGCAAGCCATGTAATATGGTATTTAATCCCAGCGAAAAGTTAGGCGTCAGTGCGGTCATCCCCTTAGAATTCCCAAAAAAATCTGAAATAGTGGTTCGTACGGTATTTAAAAAATTTTGCTGCTGTGCTCTAAATGTACTACCACCGGTTAAAAAGTTCTGGTCGTGTTGCTGTCGATATTCTACAAGCGAATGATACAGTAGTCCCGAGCTTGCTGTATTAATATAGGTAGTACTGGTAGCCACAGGAAATTCTTTTCTTAAATTCTTCATAAGTAACTTTATGGGTTTTTGGCAAAAACTATATATTTACTTGCCGATACGAAGTTAGCATTAAAATGTTTTCAAAAAAGAAAGAAACATCGCAAATCGACCCACAGCAACGCGAACTTTATGAACATGCGCGCAAAAGGATTATACAAAAAAAGCGTCTTTTTCAGCATTTTATAATTTTTGCAGTTGGATCACTATTTATGATCATTCTTAACATTCTTTTTGGCTTAGGTGAAGAGATCACCTTTCTAGGAGCATATTGGTGTGTTTTTGGTAGTATGGCCTGGGCATTTTTTTTAGCGCTACATTTTTGTAATGTTTGGGTGTTTAGCACCTTTATGGGTCAAGAATGGACAGATCGACAAATGGAGCGATTAATTACCAAACAAAAAGAAGAAATAGCACTTATTCAAAGAGATATTGATCTCATGTATCCTAAAGATGAATTAATAAAGAAGAAAGAGGCGTTTATTACTAGAAAGGCGTCTGATACGATAGAAGATACTGTAAACACAAATTCTATGATTACAATGATAGCAGCTGCTGCCGAAAATAATGCTTTGGGAAAAGATAATGATTTGGTATGGCATTTACCCGATGATTTTAAGCGTTTTAAAAAACTTACTACGGGTCATTTTATTATTATGGGACGAAAAACCTTTGAATCTTTTCCTAAATTACTTCCCGATCGTACACATGTTGTGATTACTCGAAATAAAGAGTATAAAGCCGATGGGGCTATTATAGTTCATGCTATGGCAGAGGCGCTTCAAGTCGCCAAAAGCGATAATCAACCCTTTATTATTGGTGGTGGCGAAATTTATGCGATAGGTATGGAAAAAGCCAATTGTATAGAACTCACCAGGGTGCATCATAATTTTGAAGCCGATGCATTTTTTCCTGAAATTGATACGAATGTTTGGAAGTTAGAAAAGGAAGAGTTTCATGACACCGATGAGAAGCATAAATATCCATTCACGTATTTAACATATATAAGAAAATAGGATTTCTATTTAATGCTTAATTGACTTAAATTTTAAGCTACTATACTTGTTCATTTTAGCAGTACATATCTCAAAATAAAGCTTGTGTAGTTTTACATGAGTTTCGATTATCTAAATACGAAAACACTAATTTTAATCCTTACTTTTGTTTTAAAATATAATTAAACTATATATGAAGGCATACGTATTCCCCGGTCAAGGCGCTCAATTTTCTGGTATGGGGCTCGATTTATATGAAAACTCTGAAATGGCTAAAGCACTTTTTCATAAAGCCAACGAAATTTTAGGTTTTGAAATTACTAAAATTATGTTTGAAGGTACGGCTGACGAACTGAAACAGACCAAAGTTACTCAACCAGCGATTTTTTTACATTCGGTAATTTTGAGTAAAGTATTAGGTGATCGTTTCAAGCCCGATATGGTTGCAGGACATTCTCTGGGGGAGTTTTCGGCTCTGGTAGCTAACGGAACTCTTGATTTTGAGGATGCATTGCAATTGGTTTCAAAAAGGGCATTGGCTATGCAGAAAGCATGTGAGTTGCAACCGTCGACTATGGCAGCTGTTTTAGGGTTAGAAGATAATGTCGTAGAAGAAGGTTGTGAGGCGACTGAAGGGATTGTGGTAGCCGCAAATTATAATTGTCCCGGTCAATTGGTGATATCCGGTGAGATAGATGCAGTTCATGAAGCATGTGATTGGATGAAAGAAAAAGGAGCGCGTAGAGCTTTGGTTTTACCAGTAGGTGGTGCGTTTCATTCCCCTTTGATGGAGCCAGTAAGAGAAGAACTAGCAGCCGCAATCGAAGAAACTGTTTTTAATACGCCACAATGTCCTGTTTATCAAAACGTTTCTACAACTGCGGTTACCAATCCAGAAGAAATCAAAAAGAATGTGATAGCGCAACTTACCGCGCCGGTAAAATGGACCCAGAGTATACAGCATATGATAAAAGACGGTGCTACTTCATTTATTGAAGTCGGACCAGGAAAGGTTTTGTCTGGATTAGTAAAGAAAATAGATCGATCTGCAGAAACTGCTGTGGCTTCAATATAACTTACAATTAAGTAAAGGTTGAGTCGTTTTTATATCAATTGAAAATGAATATCCGTAATCAATCATATCACACTGTCTCCTCGAGCGCAGTCGAAAGGTTAGTAAATACAACATTCTATAAATCAGACCTCTACTGCGATCGACCAGACATTAAAGTTAATGTTATGATGTATAGCGGATATTCAAATAATTGAATATGCAATAGCTATGTTTGTGCAAAATTTTGTATCTGATTTAGCTTCTGTCACTTCGGTTACGAGTTGTCGTACGGATTTAGATTATTATTGCTTAAAGATCTTCCCATTTTTCATTACAAAAACTATGTTTTCCATGGTTTTAATATTTTTTAAGGGATCATCGTTTACAGCGATTATATCAGCAAGAAATCCGCTAGCAATTTGTCCAAGTTGATCTTCCATCTTCAAAATTTTAGCATTAGTGAGTGTTGCACTTTGTAACACGGCCATAGCGGGCATTCCAGCTTCTACCATATATCCAAATTCTTTGCCATTTTGCCCGTGCTCAAATACGCCTGCATCGGTACCAAAGGCAATACCTACACCGCGATCATAGGCTTTTTTAAATGTATTTTGAATTTTCGGTCCGATCTCCAAAGCCTTGGGCACTATAATAGCAGGATAGTATCCATCTATTTCTGCTTTTTCAGTCACTTCTTTTCCGGCAGTGATAGTGGGTACCAGATATGCATCATATTGTTTCATCATCTCCATTGTTTTTTCACTCATCAGGGTGCCATGTTCTATGGTTTTCACTCCGCCCAGAATGGCTCGCTGCATACCCTCGTCACCATGCGCATGGGCCGCCACATGAAACCCATAATCCTTGGCAGTTTCGCAAATAGCCTTGATTTCTTCTACAGTAAATTGTGGGTTAGAACTGCTTTTGGCAACGCTCAAAACACCACCTGTAGCAGTTATTTTAATAAGATCGGCTCCATTTTTATAGCGTTGCCTTACTGCTTTTTTTGCATCTTCAATACTATTTACAACTCCATCTTTAGGCCCGGGATCTCCGATCAACTCTCTATTACTGCCATTGGTAGGGTCTGCATGCCCACCGGTAGTGGCGAGCGCTTTTCCTGCAGTAAATACACGAGGGCCAATAATACGCCCCTTTGCAATTGCTTTTTTTAAGGATATATTAACTCCGCTTCCGCCAAGATCTCGAACTGTAGTGAAACCGGCCATTAACGTTTTTTCGGCAAATCCAACAGCATCAAAGGCTACATCAGCTTCACTATCTGTATATTGTTGCAAATAAGCTTTAGGGTTTGTCTCGCTCTCAAGATGTACATGCATATCTATTAAACCGGGCATTACGGTTTTGTTTTTGAGGTCGATAGTAGTATCATCTTTTTTGCCTGAAACATAACCATCCTGAATTTTGATAATTTTATTTTCTGAAACTATGACTGTTTTTTCTGTAAGAATTTTACCGGATTTAGTATCTACTAGTTTTCCGCATTGTAAAAAGATATCTTGGGCATTCATAGTACTGCAAAAAAGCATTACTAAGGTAGCGAGTATGTATTTCATTTGAATATTTGAGTATTATGAGTTATGTATGCTAAATATAGCTTAATTGGGCGAGTTACCAAAAAGGATGCTATTAACTATCCAAGTAAAGTAGTCAAATCTTTTTCTATATATTTTGGCATCTTGTTTATGTCGATTATTTCATCAGACAGGTCCTGTTTCTTTTCTTGCAATTGTATGATTTTTTCTTCGATGGTATTTTTTGAAATAAAACGAGTTACGGTTACTGGATGTGTTTGCCCAATACGATGGGATCTGGCAATAGCCTGTTTTTCAACAAAGGGATTCCACCACGGATCTAATAAAATTACATACGAGGCCTTAGTGAGATTTAACCCAACACCACCTGCTTTTAGAGAAATAAAAAATAGGGGAATTGTATCATCTTCTTGAAACCTATTTACAATCTGCTCGCGATCTATACTTTTTGTTTGTCCGGTTAGGGATACAAAATTCACTTTTTTAGTGGTGCACCATTGTTCGTATAATTTGAGATGCGACACGAAAGAACTAAACAGTAAGACTTTTTTATTTGATTTTAAAAGCGTTTCGAGATAAAAAGTCACATCTTCAAACTTTCCAGAATGATTTGCTGTATCCGGGGTTATTAGCTTAGGATGATTTGCTAGTTGGCGAAGCTTAGTAAGCGTATTTATAATCTTAATTTTATTAGTACCGACATTATCCAAGCCTAAAAGCAGATTTCTGGCAGCAGATTTTTCAGCTTCATACAGTTTTGCCTGCTCCGGAAGCATTTTTGTATACACAATCTGCTCAGATAATTTGGGTAGATCCTTGGCAACCTGCTCTTTAGTTCGCCTTAGTATAAAAGGTTCGATAAGGGTTTTTAGCTCTTTTGTGCGCTCTTCGTTCTGATGTTTTTCTATCGGAATTTTAAAATGTTCTTTAAAAAATGAAAAACTACCTAGAATTCCAGGATTAATAAATTGCATCTGCGACCATAAGTCTGACAATGAATTTTCTATAGGTGTACCGCTAAGTGATATTTTATGTACCGCATTTATTTCATTGATATATTGAAAAATCTTCGAATCTTTATTTTTAATCTGCTGACTTTCATCTATGATCAAATATGTAAAATTTATCTTTTTTAAGATTGAGATATCACGAGATACTAGTGCATACGTGGTTAAAACAATATCATACGATTCTAGATACACCGAAATCTTTTTTCGATCTGAACCTACGTACTTTACTACCGAAAAATGAGGTGCAAATTTTAGAATTTCCTGCGCCCAGTTAAATATCAAAGAAGAAGGTAGTACTATTAGTGCTTTAAGACATGTTTTTACTGCCAAAGGATCACTAAACAAATCCAGCTCTATTGTATGAGTTTCACTCGAAACCTGTTCAATCTGTTCTTTAGCATATATCAACATTGCTATGGTTTGCAACGTTTTTCCTAATCCCATATCATCTGCCAAACAGGCTCCAAGTTGATTGTTGTAGTGTTGTACCAGCCATTGTACCCCTGCAATCTGATAGGGTCGAAGTGTTGCCTTAAGCCGGGTTGATGGTGTATAGGTTGTGTTTACTGTATTTTCTGGAAGGATTTCTTCTGAAGAGACGATCTCTTTTAATAAGGTATAATTATTTTTGTTGAGAAGAATACTATAGTCTTTAACCTTACCAAAATTGGCGAGTTTTTTATACCGTGACATCCATTCTAACGGAATGATAAAAACGCGTTGCTTACCTAATGGGAAAAGTCGATCGTTTCTTTTAATATAAGGGACAAATTTTGAAAAGGGAATCTTTTTGCTACCAATAGTAACAGTTCCATGCAGATCGAACCAGTCGTTTTCTTGTCGATTTTGAATCGTAATTTGATGCGGTGACAGGTCGATACTTTTAGTATTGAGTTGAGGTAATTTGATGGCGAACTTCTCGTTACGTAGTTGATCTTGATAAGTTATAAGCCATTCAAAGATTTCAAACGGATCTTCTGTAGCTACTTTTTCTAACATCAGACTAGGAGTAAGCTGAAGACCTTTGGTGATCAAAAGATTAATAATTTCTTCTTCAGCTTTTGGATTACGTTTTGTTTGAATGATCTCGATTTGATCTTCATTTTCATAAACAATAGTAGAAGAAGTTGTTTTAGGACTGTGATAATCAAAAATAACATTAGTATAGCTAAAGCTAACTTTTGCAATATACTTTTGCTGCGTAAAATCGTGAATAATTTCCAGACAGTATGCGGTAATAGTTTGATGTGTATTAATTTTGAAGCCCTTGGCAGTTACATTCACATTTTTAAGTACCGGAATAATAACTTTTTCCAAATACGTATTGATGTGTTTCTTCGGAATAGTGATTTTTTCTTTATTAAAAAAGGGCTTTAATTTATTGGCATTTAAATGGTTAATTTGAAATAAGGTTTGATCCAAAATTATCCAAGAAGGTTCATTAAGCAAGATGGCAATCTCATGTTCTTTTGGAATAATAGTTTTATTTTCAGTATCCAACGTAAAAGCATATTCTATTCCTACCGCTGTCTTTGTGAACGCTAGTTTGGGTTCGAGTAATTTATAAGTGATAGCAAGCCGAGCGCCTTGGATAGGATCTTTTTTTTGAGCGAGATAGGTTATTGGATATTCATGAGTGCGTATTAGTGCATAAAACGTTGCTAATTTTTTACTTATAAAAGATAAAATAACCTTTTTTGTTTGTTGATCTTGTAATAATCTTAAAAGATCTATAGACTTTCCTTTTTTGATAACAAATCGTTGTGCAAGCGCATTTGGTCTTAACATTGCACAAATATCGAGAAGCTCTTGATGGGGTGAATCTTCGATGGATATCTCAAAGCTTTTGAGAGTATTAGGAATAGCTTGCTTTTGAATATAACCTAAACCTATTTCTGTGTTTGAAACTATTAACGCTTCTGGCAGGAGAGGTATTTCTGAAAATTGATGCCGATACAGATTGTAACAGATACAGTACGAATTCATTATGGTTAGAATAGTTAATTTCTGCAGCGTTTACAGCATATTTTTTTTGGCACCGCCAAAAGGGTATAATGCCCCAAAGGCTTGCCACAAAATTGAAAAATTATTTTCACGAAAGCCTCGTGGACTTGCCCCCGAGGTAGTTTACTAAGGTTAGAAACGTAACTAATTTGCAAATGGTATATGACTGCTTTTTAAATCTTAGTAGTGAAGATTAAATGCCTTTATATGAACTCTTTTCTTCATCACTTAACATTTTGGTAGTTACGGCTAAGCAAACATCATACGGTAAGCATATTCGTATGCAGTATTAATCGTCTTTTATAAAATCGATAACAGTATTGGTAATAAACTCGATTTGTTCATCATCTAATTCTGTATGCATAGGTAGCGAAATTACTTCTTGTACCAATTGATTGGTAATCGAAAAGTCAGCCTCATTATATCGATCATGTGTATAGGCTTTTTGACTGTGTAGCGGAATGGGATAATAGACTCCGCAAGGAATTCCCTGATTATTCAAGTGAGTCACCAAATTATCACGTTTTCCATTGGTAACGCGTAAAGTATATTGATGAAATACATGGCAATCACAGGTTTCGCAAATCGTACTTTTATCGGTACGGCATTGGTTACCTTTTACTTGCGGTGTTATGATATGGTCGATACCTTGAAATGCTTTGTTGTATTTTCTGGCAGCCGTTCTTCTGGCGTTATTATACTGATCGAGTTTAGGTAATTTTGCACGCAAAACAGTAGCTTGGATGGCATCCAAACGTGAATTAACACCTACTACATCATGATGGTATCTTTTATACATACCGTGATTTACAATGCCTCGAATTGTGTGAGCCAGATCATCATCATTGGTGAATATAGCTCCGCCATCACCATAACATCCCAGGTTTTTTGAAGGAAAAAATGAAGTTGAAGCTACATGACCAATAGCACCCGTTTTTTGTGTTTTTTGATTCTTAAACTGATAATTTGCCCCAATGCCCTGGGCATTATCTTCAATAACATATAAATTGTGTTCTTCGGCAATCGCAAGTATGGCATCCATATTGGCACTTTGACCAAATAAATGAACAGGTACAATGGCTTTGGTATTAGGTGTAATGGCTTTTTTTATGGCTTCTGGGTCAATATTGAACGAATCGAGTTCAACATCGACTAATACAGGAGTCAATTGTAACAACGCAATAACTTCTACTGTAGCCGCAAACGTAAAATCAGCCGTGATAACTTCATCTCCGCGTTTTAAACCCAATCCCATCATAGCGATCTGTAGCGCATCTGTACCATTGGCACAAGGGATTACATGCTTTACATCTAGATATTCTTCTAATTCTTTTTGGAAGCTATGTACCTCGGGACCGTTAATGAAAGCGGTAGAATGAATGACCTCGAGTATTGATGCATCTATTTGTTCTTTTATTTGCTCATATTGACCTTTAAGGTCGACCATTTGTATTTTCTTCATAAACGTACATTCGTTGTAACTTCACGAAAGTACGAAATATAGATACTTCTGTCAATGCAATTTTAAACAAAAGAAACGTATTTTAGCAGTTCTTAAACATCATGGCCTTTGAATTTTCTATACAATAGCATTATTTCAATTTTTGATCGCGTTCTCCCAATGATCAAGTGGATATCGCCAAAACTAAAATTATTCGCAAACGGAAGAAGGGATAGTTTCTCTGTATTAGAGACCGAAATTATTTCTGATGAGCGCTATATTTGGTTTCATTGCGCATCTTTAGGCGAGTACGAGCAG
The DNA here is from genome assembly GCF_017897595.1 of Aquimarina sp. U1-2. Classification (GTDB taxonomy): domain Bacteria; phylum Bacteroidota; class Bacteroidia; order Flavobacteriales; family Flavobacteriaceae; genus Aquimarina. The sequence goes on along the minus strand of NZ_JAGKIK010000006.1, from coordinate 27,933 downwards.
GGTGTTCCGGTAATGGAAGCCTTAAAAGAGAAGTATCCACACTATAAGATTCTAATTACTTTTTTCTCACCATCTGGATATGAGGTGAAAAAGAATAGTTCTCTCGCCGATGTTATGGTGTATCTACCCGTGGATACCAAGAAAAATGTAGAGCGATTTATAGATGTAGTACAACCCGAAATCGCCATTTTTATAAAATATGAATTTTGGCCTAATTATTTAAAAACCCTTGATGCTAACTATATCCCTACTATATTTATTTCGGTATCGTTTAGAGAGGATCAGGTCTTTTTTAAAGGATATGGAGAGTTTATGCGTGAAGCACTAAAGACGGTTCATCACTTTTTTGTGCAGGATGAACAATCAAAAAAGCTAGCAGAACTATTAGGACTTAACAATGTAACCTTAAGTGGGGATACGCGTTTTGATCGCGTTTCTCGTCAAATTGAAATGGATAATCAAGTGGATTTTATTTCAGAATTTGTTAACGATCGACTTTGTGTGGTCTTGGGTAGCACATGGCCAGAAGATGAACAAATTTTTGTGTCGTTTATCAATACAGCACCCGATCATGTGTGCTTTATTATCGCACCCCACGAATGTAAGAGTAGTGCAATGCAGGCATTACTACAAAAAGTTAAGAAAAAAACAGTATTGTATTCTGAAAAGGCTAAAAAAAACCTGCAACACTATGATGTATTTGTAATGAATACTGTGGGCTATTTGTCGCGTGTTTACAGTTACGGAGACATTGCATATGTAGGCGGTGCTATGGGTACAGGGGGGTTACACAATATTCTTGAACCAGCAACATTTGGAATTCCCATAGTGATCGGAAAGAATTTTGACAAGTTTAGAGAAGCGCAGCAACTGCAAAAGCTTGCGGGATTATTTTCAGTGTCTACTGCTGAAGAATTTACTGCAATACTTAATACCTTAGTCGAGGATAAAAAGCTTAGAGAAAAAACCGGAATGATCTCAGGACATTTTATCAACAGCAATACAGGAGCTACTCAAAAAATCCTTAATTATTTAGAAACAAATTTTCTTACCGATTTTTAATGCAAAAACCGGGTTTAACCTATTTAGCTACTTGTTTTGTAGGGCTCAAACAGATACGGCCTGATTTAAATACCGTCTAAACGGAAGCATTTCTTTGTAAATTTCGATCACTTTTTGATCAAAATCATCTTGCATTACTTCTCGTTGGGTAAGTTGATGTTCTACTGCAAAAGTTTTGTGGCGCAATAGGTCTATATGCTCATGATCTGCAGAAAATCCTTTTGGCGCATTTGTAAGTTTTTCGTCGGTTTCTACTAGTTTTCCAAACACTTTTTTGAAGCTCTTTTTATGTAGTATTTTTAGTAATTCTTCACCATTATAATCAATGGCATCTCGAATACTGTTTAGAATTTTAGAGTTAGGTTTCCAATATCCGCCTGCGATAAAAGATTCATTCGTGCCCAAATGAATGTAGAAATCCCCTTGTTTACTTTTTTGATCTAGTCCCGCACCAAAATGATCCTTATACGTGGGCTTATTGGGATGGTACAGAAGATTATTATTGATTCGATTAATTGCTTTTTTTCCGGGAGTATCATGATATTCAGCATCTATTTCAGAGAGTTGAGCATTCATTTTATCCAACCAATCTATGTACCAATCTCTCACTTCGTGATATTTTTTTCGATGGGTATCCATCCATTCTTTGTGATTGTTGTTTTGTAAATCTCTAAGAAAGTCGTATAGTTTATAAAAGCTCATTTTTTTAGCTGTAAAATACTACAACTCTGTAGTACCAGATGTGAAATTGAATGGTTTTATGAAAAGATTATCAATTGTTACGAATGTACATATATATACATATGCCTTACAATTTTCTAGAAAAGTCCGTTTAACTCGGCATCAATGCGATTAATAATAGTACCGAGATCTTCTGGGTGATCAACAAAGTTAACATGGTCTACATCGACAATAAGAAGATTACCTTTGTCATAATCATGAGCCCAGGCTTCATAGCGTTCGTTGAGTCTGCTTAAATAATCAATACTAATAGTATTTTCATATTCTCGTCCGCGTTTATGGATTTGAGCCACCAGGTTAGGAATGCTACTTCTAAGGTAAATCAATAAATCAGGCCCTTCTACTACATCTTCCATAAGATCAAAAAGTGACCGATAATTTTCAAAATCCCGATTGGTCATTAATCCCATAGCATGAAGATTGGGTGCAAAAATGTAGGCATCCTCATAAATGGTTCTATCTTGTATGATATCCTTTCCGCTTTTGCGAATCTCAAGAATTTGTCTAAATCGACTATTCAAAAAGTAAATTTGAAGATTGAACGACCAGCGCTCCATTTTGTTATAAAAATCTTCTAGATAAGGATTTTCCAGTACATCTTCAAAATGTGCCTCCCACTTGTAATGTTTAGCAAGCAATCGGGTCAATGTGGTTTTTCCTGCACCGATATTTCCAGCTATAGCTACATGCATATTCGATTGTTTTTTTGGGGGGAATTTAAGTTAGGGAGTAAATATAGTGGATTTTATGAGGAACTAGAAAAGGATTGGTAAGAATTTGAAAGATTCAAACGCTGCAAGGCTTGCCTTAAAATAAATATTAAGTGCGAACCACATATTACAGTCCTGACTTGGGGCCCCCATTCACCTAAATACCGGATCGGATATTAGTATAAAAATAATAAAAACAAAAAAAGATGCCGTTTAGAGCATCTTTTTGTCGTTTTGGTGACTGCTATTGAGATTTGAGCAGATCCTTATATTGATCCTTGTAAATATAAAGCATCAAAATATTGAGTCCCAAAAATACCACACCAATGTACCAGTGTTTGATATCTAGTTTGAGGTGATATAAAAATGCGTTAACAGATACACTCATTAAAATCACCATCATTAAAGGAACAAACCTATTGGCAAGTAAGGCTATTCCTGCACAGATTTCAACAATAGCGACCAACATCATAGTTTTGGATGATACTAAAACTCTTAAAAAACTTCCGGCAATTTTTGTGGAAGGAGCAGGGGGATCCATAAAGTAAAATAATTTATTGCATCCAAAGAATAGAATGGCCAAGCCAAAAACTATTCTGATTCCCAAGACAACTTTCGGATTCATAGATTGATATTTAGGTTGTTTATACTTCATAGGTAACGTTTTAATAGTTAAGAAATTGTTAGAGCGAAAAGGATTAAAAATCAAATTTAGAAGGTAAAAACCTTATAAATTAACAGTAGTAAGGGTTACAAGGATAATTTCTTAAGTAAAATCTTACAGAAATTGATATACACTAATTGATGTACAATCCATAAAAAATAGTTTAAAAAAAACTACTTTTGTCGGGTCATACGAGCAATATAGAAGTTTTGTATTCGTTTGAATGATAACATGTTAATAATCATGAATAAGCCCGTGAAAAGACTGTATTTTTTGGATGCTATACGAGCGTTTGCCATCATTATGATGTTGCAAGGTCATTTTGTACATGCACTTTTAGGGGATAATTTTCGGGTCGAGAGTAATACTTTTTATACGATCTGGGCGTATTTTAGAGGAGTTACGGCCCCGCTATTTTTTACAATTACCGGGTTTGTTTTTACGTATTTATTAGTTAGACAACAACACTCTGGTTTTGAAAATCCAAGAGTTTTAAAGGGGATACGAAGAGCAATAAAAGTGATATTTTGGGGATATCTGTTACGCTTGAGTTTCTTTGCGGTTTTCGAAGGAACATTAAATCCTTCTTTTTTCTACGTTGATGTTTTGCAGTGTATAGGCACTTCACTTTTATTATTGATAGGCCTGTATTTGATGATACATCGTTATCATATACAGTCATTTCAATATATATTATTAGTACTGGGGCTGGCTATTTTTATTTTACAACCAGTCTATGATCAATTCATGCTTTCGTTTTTACCACAAACGATAAGTAATTATTTTACGTCTAAAAATGGATCAATTTTTACGTTATTCCCATGGTTTGGTTATGTAAGTTTAGGAGGGTTTATAGGGATGTTGTTTTTCAAATATAAAGAGCACCCTAAATTGTATCGTTATGCAATTTTAGCACTTTCGGTGGTGGGTATATTCTTGATATTCTATTCATCCAAAGTATTTATGATGTTACATACCACCACAGGTTTTCAAATTTTCAAATCTGTAGCTTATAATAACTTTTTATTCATTCGATTGGGGAATGTATGTATTCTTTTTGCTTTTTTTATTAGTATTAGAAATCATATCTCACATTCTTTAATAACCAAGATAGGAAGCCAAACACTTTCCATTTATATCGTGCATTTTTTTGTATTATACGGTAGTTGGTTTGGATTAGGACTTAGTCGATTTTTCTACCACAATTTATCTTTGATAGAGACTATAATTGGTGCTATTCTATTCGTGATTGCGATTTGTACTTTGGTGTTGTATTATGACCAGTACAAAAAATCAATAAAATCTAAATTATATAAAAGATTGGGTTCTTTACAAGAAGTTATGCGACCTCACATATTAAAAACAAGCTTTGAACTTAAAAATCAGATGATTAAAAAATATCATAAGTATAGAACTGCAAAAAAATCACGATAATTTATACCAGTATTTTCAAGTTAATTGAAAAAATCTGCAACCGGTTCACAAGAAAAATAGAACATTACCAACTCGATAAACGTGATTTTGTAGTTTGTATAGGCGTATCAATGAAAATGGTATCTACCGTTTTGTACGTATGAATACTATTTTCAACTTTTGTAAATCTTTTTTTGTTTTTAGAAAGTTGCCTTTTGATTTTTCTCCATTCTTTTTTGCTGAAAAATGCTTTGTCTTTTTTTGATATGTTTTCTAAAGAGGTTCTTAAAACTAACCTGTCAGCCGTAGCGACTTCATTAGAATTATATTTCTCTTTTTGAATTTTGTCGTCAATAGTTTTTACTGAAGTAAGGTCATTTTTAAAATCCTGACCAAAAGAAGAAATACTACTCATACATAAAAACGAGACTATACATAAAAAACCTAATTTCATTTCCCTAAAATTTTTGATATGTGTACAATTTTATTGGCACCGCCAAAGAGTATAATACCCCAAGGCTTGCCTCGAAATTGAAAAATTGTTTTTAACGAATACCCTTTAAAGCTACCCCAAGGTAGTTTACTCGATCTCTTTACAATACTATGCAAAAAATAGTACTTTCATTTCGTAAAAAACAACAAATCAGTTTCTTAAAACACTAATACGTTTCCCCGATAAGATACATTATGTATCTGAATATTAGTATTGTAAAAATAAGGATAATAGATGACTTGAAGCTACGGAAAAACCTCATTTTTTCGAGGTATTCCTCAAAAATCGACATACAGTTTATAATATCGGATAAACTGAAGATAAAGCACAATAAGCGATGCTTTAATTCTAAAGTTTAAAAGCACTTTTTACTTTATCGACAAAGTCTAATTTTTCCCAAGTGAAAAGCTCTACTTCTTTTTCTATTTTTCCAGAGTACGGACTCTCGAATACTTTGGTAATCGTTTTCGGCTCCTTACCCATATGTCCGTAAGCAGCAGTTTCAAGATATATAGGATTCCGTAATTTGAGCCTTTTTTCGATTGCTGCTGGTCGCATATCAAAAATTTCGCCTACTTTTTCAGCAATTTCACCATCGGTCAAATTAAGTGAGCTGGTACCATAAGTATCTACAAAAATTGAAGTAGGTTCTACAACACCTATAGCATACGAAACCTGAACAAGCACTTCGTTCGCAACACCTGCTGCAACCAGGTTTTTTGCAATATGCCTAGAAGCATACGCTGCCGACCGATCTACTTTACTTGGGTCTTTTCCTGAAAATGCTCCTCCGCCATGGGCACCTTTTCCTCCATACGTATCTACGATAATTTTTCTCCCGGTAAGACCAGTGTCACCATGTGGACCTCCAATTACAAATTTTCCAGTAGGATTAATATGGTACAATATATCCTCATTAAATAATTGCTGAACATATTCTGGTAATTGTGCAACAACCCTAGGGATTAAAATTGAAATAATATCTTTTTTGATTTTACTTAACATTACTTCGTCATTACTATCAAAATCATCATGTTGGGTAGACACCACTATGGCAACTATTCGTTGTGGAATATTATCATCGCTATACTCAATAGTAACCTGACTTTTAGAATCAGGACGTAAGTATTCGATTTCTTTGCCCTCGCGCCTCAACTTGGCAAGTTCGATAAGAATCTTGTGTGATATATCTAATGCCAAGGGCATAAAGTTGGCTGTTTCTTTAGTGGCATATCCAAACATCATTCCTTGATCCCCGGCCCCTTGTTCTTCTTTTGTTTCACGATCTACTCCCTGGTTAATGTCTTGGGATTGCTCGTGAATTAAGGATATTACTCCGCAAGAATCACCACTAAATTGATAAGAGCCTTCAGTATATCCTATGTTGTTAATCACAGCTCTAGCAATGTTTTGAACATCGAGATATGTTTGAGACTTTACTTCTCCGGCCAGAACAACCTGCCCCGTCGTTACCAGTGTTTCACAGGCTACTTTAGAGTCGGGGTCAAAAGCTAAGAAATTGTCTAATAATGCATCACTAATTTGATCTGCTACTTTATCTGGGTGTCCTTCAGAAACACTTTCCGAAGTAAATAAATATGCCATTCTTTATCGTTTTGTTATACAGGAAGAAATGATAAGACGACGTTGATTTTCGATAAGTATTTTGTATCGAACTGCTTTAGCATTTTTGTTGTATTGGTAACTATTCCAAATATAACAGTAGAGCAGGGTTGCAATCAGTCAAATCTATCCCTAAAAAATATTTTGGCAAAGGTAAAAAAAATGAGCATACACAAAAGGATTTAACGTTTGATTAATTCTCTAAACACAGATCTAAAAAATTATTGAGCAGATCAGCATCTTAATTTTTTTACCCAAAAAACATTGTGGTTCAAAAAATAATAGTAGTTTTGCTTCAAGTTTCTTATACATTTTGGACAGTTATTAAGAAAGGTGGAGGGAGTAGACCCTATGAAACCTTAGCAACCCTTTATAGTTTTTATAGTTAAAGAAGGTGCTAAATTCTATCCCGGTATACTGGGAAAAGATAACTCCAACGCAATTACTTTCTCGTAATTGTAGTTTTCTTTCTTTTTAATTTTCTGAGCACACAAATAGATAACGTAGTGTTTGATGTATTTGAATTTTAAATATTTTGAGACATTGTCTTAAGATTTCAAATCAATCTGTATGCTGTAAGCAACCAGAACCTAAAAAGAGAAATATGAGTACTAAAAAATTTGCAACTGAAGCTTTACATGCGGGACATGATGTCTCCTCAAATGGTGGAACTCGAGCTATTCCGATTTATCAAACTACGTCTTATGTTTTTAAAGACGCTGATCATGCAGCCAACTTATTTAATCTATCAGAAACAGGCTATATTTACACACGTCTAAACAATCCAACAAACGATATATTAGAGCAACGTTTAGCAGCTTTGGAAGGTGGTATAGCCGCAGTAGTTACTGCTTCGGGAACGGCGGCGATCAATACTACATTGCTTACATTATTAAAATCTGGAGACCATATTGTAGCATCAAGTAGTCTTTATGGCGGAACCTACAATCTTTTAAATGTAACATTGCCCAGGTTTGGAATCACAACAACTTTTGTAGATCCTTCTAATGCCACCAATTTTAAAAATGCAGTACAGGAAAACACTCGAGTATTTTTTGTTGAATCTTTAGGAAACCCTAAACTCGATGTGCTAGATCTTAAAGCAATAGCTGCTGAAGCTAAGACACACAAACTTCCTTTAATTGTAGATAATACAGTGGCAACACCAGCATTGCTAAATCCTATAACATATGGGGCAAACATTGTAATCCATTCGCTTACCAAATACATTAGCGGTAACGGAACTTCTTTAGGCGGAGTAGTTATCGACGCAGGGACTTTTGATTGGTCAAGTGGAAAGTTTCCAGAGTTTACAGAGCCTTCGGCAGGGTATCATGGTCTGGTGTATCATGAGGCTTTGGGTCCTGCGGCTTTTATTGCCAAAGTGCGAATCGAAGGTTTACGTGATCATGGGGCAGCGTTGAGCCCTTTTAATGCATTTCAGATTTTACAAGGGTTAGAAACACTCGATATTAGAATCAAAAAGCACAGTGAAAACGCCTTAGAACTTGCAAAATGGTTAGAACAACAACATGAGGTGAACTGGGTTAAGTATCCCGGATTAGAAAATGACACGTATCACATTTTGGCTAAAGAGTATTTGCCAAAAGGGCAAAGCGGTATTATTACATTTGGAGTTAAGGGCGGATTTGATGCTGCAAAAACCATAGCCAATGAAACTGCTATTTTTTCATTATTGGCAAATATAGGAGATTCAAAATCATTGATTATACACCCGGCCAGTACGACTCATCAACAACTTACCGACGAGCAGCAAGTGTCTACAGGGGTTACCCAGGATTTAATTCGATTGTCTGTAGGCTTAGAAGATGTAGAAGATCTTAAGAACGATTTAGCATTGGCTTTTTCAAAGGTTCGGGAAACGGTAAAGTAATCCAAAAGTAATATAGAAACTGCCATTATGCTTCAACGTATATCTATTTCTAACTTTACGACGATAGAAGGTGCCCATGTAGAAGATATTTCTTTAACCTATGAAATCTTTGGAAAACCTTTGTTCGAAGCGCCAATTGTATTGGTAAATCATGCGTTAACTGGCAATTCTAAGGTTTGTGGTGAAAGAGGATGGTGGAATAGTCTTATTGGTAAAGAAAAATGTATTGATACAGACCAATATACCGTTCTCGCATTTAATATACCGGGTAATGGATATGGCGAAGCTAAAACACAGGTGTTTGAGAATTATAAAATATTTAAAGCACGAGATATAGCTCATATTTTTTTAAAAGGATTAGAAACGTTAAATATTAAAAAACTGTTCGCTGTTATAGGAGGGTCGTTAGGAGGAGGAATTGCCTGGGAATTGGCAGCATTACGTCCTGATTTTATAGAACATCTGATTCCGATAGCTTGTGATTGGAAAGCTACAGATTGGTTAAAAGCCAATTGTTTGATACAAGAGCAACTGCTTTTAAACTCAAAAAACCCCGTACATGATGCCAGATTACATGCAATGATACTATATAGATCTCCAGAGTCGTTTAGCGCCAGGTTTAAGAGAAGTTATAACCATGAGCAAAATATGTTTAATATTGAAAGTTGGCTTCTACATCATGGAGAAAAACTGGATGCTCGATTCGAATTATCAGCTTACAAACAACTTAATTACATATTAGCTAATATTGATATAACCTATAAACGTGGAGGTTTTTTGGACGTTGTCAAAAACATAACATCAAACATACATTTAATAAGTGTCAATTCTGATATATTCTTCACGCTTACCGAAGATCGTATCACATACACTACACTTAAGGAGGTGAAGCAAAATGTAACCCATGGGATAATCGATTCCATTCACGGGCATGATGCATTTTTAATTGAATATGAACAATTGAATAGGTTACTAAAAGATGTTTTTTAGAAGTGAATTAAAAGTAATTTGATGAAAATTTTAAAATTCGGTGGTAAATCACTAGCAGATGTCAAAGCTGTGCAAACGGTCGTAAAAATTATTCGAGACAAAGTGCAAAATGGCGAACAACTTGCCGTTGTGCTTTCTGCTCGAGGAAGTACTACCAATCAATTGGAGGAGATTCTAGAAAAAGCGAGCAGTAACGAAGATTTTATTCACGTATTCGAAGCGTTTAAAAAGTCACAAGCTCAAGATTTTCCTAATATACAGTTTGATGAGGAGTACCAAATCTTAGAAAAACTTTTTGAAGGAGTATCACTATTAGGAGATTATAGTAAACGAATCAAAGATCAAGTACTATCCCAGGGAGAAGTAATTTCAGCTAAATTATTAACTCAGTTGCTTCAGGAACAAAATATTACAGCGAAGTATACCGATAGCAGAACGCTTATTAAGACCGATGGAGAGTTTGGTAACGCACAACCTCTACATACGCTATCAAAAGATAATGTAATACAGCATTTTCAAAAATATAATGGGGTAACTGTGAATGTCGTTACCGGCTTTATTGCTTCAAATACCAAAAATGAAACCACTACTTTGGGAAGAAACGGAAGTAATTACACTGCATCGTTGCTTGCGAATTATTTAGATGCCGAAGAACTTCAGAATTATACGCATGTTGATGGGATTTATACCGCAGATCCAGACCTTGTGGCGGGTGCCAGAAAAATTGAAAAACTATCCTTCAGTGAAGCTAACGAATTAGCCCATTTTGGAGCGAATATTTTACATGCTAAAACCATCATCCCTCTGATAGAAAAAAATATTCCGCTTAGAATATTAAATACGTTTGATCCATCGGGTCAAGGTACTTTAATCACTTCGCAAGCAAGTAAAAAGGGAATACGGTCACTTTCCGTTCTTGATAATATAGCTCTAATTAGTCTAGAAGGTCGAGGGCTTTTGGGTAAAGTAGGTGTAGACGCCAGAATTTTTAGTGCATTGGCTCATAAAAATATAAGTATAAGCATCATCTCCCAAGGTTCTTCAGAAAGAGGTATCAGTTTTATAGTCGATGTCGATAAAGCAACCAAGGCAAAATCTGTTTTACAGCAAGAGTTCGCTATTGACTTCGATCAACAGGATATGAGTACGATCTCTATCGAACAGGATGTAGCAGTATTATCGATCATCGGGCAAGAATTAAGTACATTTCATAAGCCATACAATGCATTGATCAGAAATCAAATCGTTCCCCTATTATTCAATAATACAGTAAGTGGTAAAAACGTGAGCTTGGTGATTAAGAAAAAACAATTACATAAGGCCTTACATGTAATACACGGTGAAATTTTTGAGATTTCAAAAACTATTAATCTGGCTATATTTGGTCATGGATTGGTTGGGGGAACACTTATAGACCAAATTTTGCAGTCGGCACGACAAATTGAGAAAAGAAAAAAAATTCGCCTGAATATCTTCGCTATTGCGAATTCAAAAAAAGTATGGCTACAAAAAGATAGTCCGGGGATAGATTGGAAAGAAGAAATGAAAAACCAAGGGAAACCGTACACAATCGAAGATATTATCCAGTTTGCCACTGATCATCACCTGGAAAACCTAATTGCCATTGATAATACGGCTAGTGAAAGTTTTACTCAAAACTACATCCATTTGATAGAAAACGGATTTGATTTGGTATCATCAAACAAAGTAGCCAATACATTGCGTTTTGATTTTTATAAAGAACTAAGACAAAAACTAGATGAAAATCAAAAACAATATCTATATGAAACTAATGTAGGAGCAGGTTTACCCTTAATCGATACCATCAAATTACTCCATTTGTCTGGCGAAAACATCACTAGAATTAAAGGAATTTTTTCGGGATCTTTGAGTTATTTGTTTAACACATTTTCTGCTGAAGAACGACAATTTAGCGAAGTATTGCAAGAAGCTATTGATAACGGATTTACAGAGCCAGATCCCAGAGAAGACCTTTGTGGTAATGATGTAGCTAGAAAATTATTAATTTTAGCTCGGGAGTTAGATTTGTGTAACGAGTTTGAAGATGTAACTATTGAAAATTTAATTCCGGAAAACTTAAGAGAGGGACAAACTGCTTTATTTTTAGAACGATTATCAGAGTTAGATACGACATATCAAAAAAGTAAAGAAGCGCAAAAGCCGGGTTACGTTTTACGATACATTGGCGATCTTTGGGGGGATTTATCACAAGAGAAAGGAAATCTTGATGTAAAGTTGGTTTCTGTTCCCGAAAGTAGCGCGTTAGGACAAGTAAAAGGATCAGACTCAATCTTCGAAATTTATACCGAGTCGTATGGAGATCAACCCATTGTAATACAGGGTGCAGGTGCTGGAGCAGCAGTAACCGCAAGAGGAGTTTTTGGTGATATTTTGCGATTGGCAAGTCCCCTAACTCCCAAAGGAAGCATATAGGGGTCTTGTTTGTAAAGAGATATAATGATAATTTATAACTAGTGTTTAATTTAAAATAAACCCTGTTTAGTTGCTCTCCTCTTTTTTTGGGAGAGGAGCCGGGGGTAAGGGCATATGAAAGTACAATTAAAAAGAATAGACAACGATTTTCACTTTGAATTAAAAAACGAAAGAGGCCATATTACACATATTGATAGCAAGGCAGAAGTAGGCGGACATGATTTAGCCCCGAGCCCGATGGAGTATGTGTTGATGGGGGTAGCAGGCTGCAGTGCTATTGATGTAATTTCAATTTTAAAAAAACAGAAACAACAGATTACAGATTACCGGGCAGAAGTTGATGGTACAAGAGTCGAAATTGATGGCGCAAAACCTTTTAAAGAAATTGATGTCACGGTGTTTTTAGAAGGAGATATTGCACCTGAAAAAGCGAAAAGAGCAGCACAATTGTCTTTTGAAAAATATTGTTCGGTTTCTAAAACACTCGAACCAACCGCTCAAATTAGCTATAAAGTGGTGGTAAATAATGAAGAAGTATGACCAAACAGAATAACCATTTCGAAACGAATGCAGTAAGAACGCAAACCGAAAAGACACAGTTTTCAGAGCATTCGACACCCCTATATCTAACGTCGGGTTTTGTTTTTGAAGATGCCGAAGAGATGAGAGCAGCCTTTGCCGAAGAAAAAGAACGTAATCTTTACAGTCGGTTTAGCAATCCAAACACTACCGAGTTTGTGGATAAAATATGCAAGCTCGAAGGAGCAGAAGATGGTTATGCTTTTGCTACCGGAATGGCTGCGGTTTTTTCGACTTTTGCTGCACTCTTAAACGCGGGAGATCATATAGTTTCTGCACGATCTGTCTTTGGCTCTACACATACCTTGTTTACTAAGTATTTTCCAAAATGGAATATTGAAACCAGTTATTTCAAAGTAGATGAGGTCGAAAAAATTGAAAGCTTAATTAGGCCTAGTACCAAAATAATTTATGCAGAATCTCCAACAAATCCCGGAGTTGACGTATTAGATCTTGAGTTGTTGGGTGAAATTGCAAAAAAACACGACCTGCTTTTGGTGATAGATAATTGTTTTGCAACGCCATATCTACAAAACCCCATAACCTTTGGAGCTGATTTGGTGATTCATTCTGCAACCAAATTAATCGATGGTCAAGGAAGAGTCTTAGGAGGGGTAACGGTGGGTAAAAAAGAATTGATTCGAGAGATTTATTTGTTTTCCCGTAACACAGGACCAGCATTATCTTCTTTTAACGCCTGGGTGTTGTCAAAAAGTTTGGAAACCTTGGCAGTAAGAGTAGACCGTCATTGTGAGAACGCTCTAAAACTTGCTAGTTTTTTAGAAGCCCACCCTAAAGTAAATTGGGTTAAATACCCATTTTTAAAATCTCATCCACAATATGAGGTTGCCAAAAAACAGATGAAGTTAGGGGGTAATATCGTTGCTTTTGAAGTAAAAGGTGGTGTCGAAGCAGGAAAAACCTTCTTTGATAGCATAAAAATGTGCTCGCTTTCTGCCAATCTTGGTGATACAAGAACAATCGTAACACACCCGGCTTCTACGACGCATAGCAAATTAGTGGATAAGGATAAGCAAGCGGTTGGAATTACCAATGGAATGGTGAGATGCTCTGTAGGATTAGAACATATTGAGGATATTATTAAAGATATTGATCAGGCTTTAAAAAGTATTTAGTAAAAGAAAAGCGGTTGAGTTTTTATATAGGCATTAATAATCTACTAAGTTAATAGGGTAATTGTTGATAATATCATAATTTTTGTTTTAAAAACGCGTTTTTATTATGAATCATAGGATTACTTCGGATATTAATCATACATTTGTTTAATAATCTACTAATCCGATAGGGTAATAGAATTTATAAATTATGATTGTAGATCAAATGATATTAGATAAAGTAGCGACTCAGAAGACATCTTATACAACCGATAAATCTTCTGAAAAACCCTTGCGTAGTATAGCAAAGGCAATAAGCTGGAGGATAATAGGAACGCTGGATACACTAGTAGTTTCTTATTTGCTTACTGGCGAAATTGTATTAGCTACTTCAATAGCATCTATTGATTTTGTAACCAAAATGATTCTTTATTTCTTTCATGAAAGAATTTGGAATCGAATTAAGTGGGGAAAATGACACATAATGTCTTCCTGAATTTGTTTCAGGATCTCATCAGTAAGGGAAGAAATTTGCGAATAGAAAAAGAAAAATAAGTGTGGTCTTAACTGAAAAAGAAATTAAAGATTTAAATGCATCGCTAAAAGATAAAAGTCCTTTAGAAATTGCTCAATGGGCAGTTTTAAATGCTAAAAAACCTGTAGTTACAACAAATTTCAGACCTTATGAAGCCGCGATTTTGAATGTATGTTCAAAAGCATTGTCAGATATTCCTGTAATATGGTGTGATTCTGGATATAATACGCCTAATACGTATAAACATGCTGAAGAGGTGATAGGATTATTAAACCTGAATATTAAACTATATGTACCAAAACAAACAACAGCGCATAGAGATGTAATCATGGGTATTCCTGATATCGATGATCCTATGCATAAAGTGTTTACCGAGCAAGTAAAATTGGAACCCTTTAAAAGGGCTATGGTTGAGTATACTCCTGATGTATGGTTTACCAATCTTAGAAAGGGGCAAACGGCACTTAGAGATTCTTTAGATATTTTAAGTATGGGTAAAGATGGAGTTTTAAAAGTGAGTCCGTTCTACTATTACTCAGATGCAGAACTTGATGTCTATCTATCTGAAAACAATTTGCCTAACGAATTTAAATATTTTGACCCGACCAAGGTTTTAGAAAATAGAGAATGCGGGTTGCACACCAACTCATAAATGACGAAAAATAATATGGAAATATTAGAAAAGAAAGTTGAACAAAGTGATAGTTCTGAGCATACTTCCGTTCTTCAAGTGAATCCGCTTGAAAGCGAAGCTATTTATATTTTTAGAGAAGTAGTAGCTCAGTTTGAGAAGCCCGTGTTACTTTTTTCGGGAGGTAAAGATTCTATTACTTTGGTGAGATTAGCTCAAAAAGCATTTTATCCGGGTAAAATTCCTTTCCCATTATTACATATTGATACAGGGCATAATTTTCCTGAAACTATCGAATTTAGAGATCGATTGGTTGAAGAACTAGGTGTAGAGCTGATTGTTCGTAATGTTCAGGATGCTATTGATCAAGGAAAGGTGGTTGAAGAAAAAGGGAAATATGCGAGTAGAAATAGTTTACAAACGACTACACTTTTAGATGCTTTAGAAGAATTCAAATTTGATGCTGCCATCGGTGGTGCACGTAGAGATGAAGAAAAAGCAAGAGCTAAAGAAAGAATATTCTCAGTACGAGATGATTTTGGACAGTGGGACGAAAAAAACCAACGCCCAGAATTGTTTGATCACCTTAATGGCAAAATAGATTTAGGTCAAAATGTTCGTGTATTTCCGATAAGTAATTGGACAGAATTGGATGTTTGGAGTTATATCGAAAAAGAAGGAATTGAAATACCATCGATCTATTTTGCGCATAAACGCAAGACATTTATCAGAGATGGTATGATCTGGTCTGCACAGGATGAAGTGGTGTATAGAGAAGAAGATGAGCTAGTTGAAGAACGAATGGTTCGTTTTCGTACCGTAGGTGATATGTCATGTACCGCAGCTGTACTTTCAGATGCCGTAACTATCGATAAGGTGGTTGCAGAAATTAGAGCGTCAACGATTTCTGAAAGAGGCGCTCGAATCGATGACAAACGATCAGAAGCCGCCATGGAAAAAAGAAAACAACAAGGGTATTTCTAAAATGAAGAAAATAGAAATACGAAATTAGAAGTATAGTAAAAAGTTATCTAAAATTATCGAAACTCCTCACCCTTTGAGGGGGAGGTGCCGAAGGCGGAGGGGGGTAATTTTGTTTAGATGACGAAAAGAATGACTAATAAAATGGATGTATTAAAAATAGCAACAGCAGGAAGCGTAGATGACGGGAAAAGTACCTTGATCGGTAGAATCTTGTATGATACAAAGTCATTAACCACAGATAAATTAGAGGCCATAGAAGCCAAAAGCAAAGCGAATGGTTTTGACTATCTCGATTTTTCATTGGTCACAGATGGTTTGGTCGCAGAAAGAGAGCAAGGGATTACCATTGATGTTGCGCATATCTATTTCTCTACAAAATCAAAAAGTTACATTATTGCAGATACCCCGGGACATATCGAATACACCCGAAATATGGTAACCGGCGCTTCGACTTCACAAGCTTCTATAATTTTGGTGGATGCCCGAAAAGGGGTTATAGAACAAACGTATCGACATTTCTTTATCAATAATTTGTTGAGAGTAAAAGATGTAATTGTAGCTGTTAATAAAATGGATCTTGTAGATTTTTCACAAGAAAAATTTGAAGCGATCAAAGCAGACTTTGAAAAACTTATCGAAAAAAGTGATTATGCTGCACAAAACATCACTTTTATTCCGGTAAGTGCCTTACAAGGAGATAATGTGGTAGACAAATCTGAACATACGCCTTGGTATAACGGACAGACATTATTAGAACATCTAGAAGAATTAGATGCACAGGATGTGTATGAAAAATCACAAGCACGTTTTCCGATTCAGACAGTAATTCGTCCTAAGACCGACGATTTTCATGATTTTAGAGGATATGCTGGCAAATTGTACGGAGGAGATCTTGCTGTTGGAGATGAGGTAACGGTTTTACCTTCATTAACAACATCAAAAGTAAAAGAGATTTATTTCTTTGATCAAAAGTTCGACAAAGCAGGTAGAGGAAGCTCATGCACGATCACCTTAGAAGATGATGTAAATGTAAGTCGTGGCGATATGATTGTAAAATCATCAGAGAAACCGAAAATAGAAAAACAACTCACCGCAACTGTGTGTTGGATGGATAGCGCAGCTCTTAATCCGGGGACTAATTATTTTGTACAAAGCGGCAGTAACCGAATTCTTGCCAAAGTAAAAAGTATAAGTGGGACTATTGCTACAGATTTTTCTGGCGAGGATACCTCCAAAAATGCATTGCAATTAAACGAGGTTGGAAAAGTACAAATACAACTAAGCAAACCCCTGGCCTTTGATTCTTATAGCAATAACAAGGCTTCAGGTTCTTTTATACTCATCGATTCACAAACCAATAACACATCGGGAGTCGGTTTTATAGTTTAGATAGTAGTAGTTAGTATTAAGTATTTAGTTTTTTGATACTAACTAAAGAGTAAAAATTTACCAATTAATGTTTAATAGAAGAGTAAATAATATTTAGATAGTTTAATCCTAATATAAATTGACTACTTAATACTAACTACTCAATACTTAATACTAATTTCAGAATGCAAAGTTTTAGAACTGAAATAGAAAACCCTGTTGTTGAAAAAGACATTGTCGAATTGGCCAATAAGATTGAGCAATTCCATAAGGGGAAGATTGATGAAGAAAAGTTTCGTAGTCTGCGTTTGGCACGTGGTGTATACGGGCAACGTCAGGAAGGCGTGCAGATGATTCGTATTAAATTACCATATGGTAAAGTTTTAAGTAATCAATTAAGACGTATTTGTGAAGTGTCTGATGAATATTCAAGAGGACGTCTTCATATCACTACACGTCAGGATATTCAGATTCATTATGTAGACTTAAATCGTACTCCAGAGCTTTGGGCAGCACTTGAAAAAGATGAGGTAACGCTAAGAGAGGCGTGTGGTAATACGGTTCGTAATGTCACAGCATCAGAAACAGCGGGTATTGATCCAAAAGAACCATTTGACGTTTCACCATATGCCGATGCATTGTTCCGTTTCTTTCTAAGAAATCCAATTTGTCAGGAAATGGGACGTAAATTTAAAGTTTCTTTTTCTGGATCTGATGAAGATACTGGATTATCGTATATGCACGACCTTGGTTTTATTGCCAAAATAGAAAATGGAGTTCGCGGATTTAAAGTAATGTTAGGTGGTGGATTAGGATCTCAACCCAGACATGCTGATGAATTGTATAGCTTTCTGCCTTCTGATAAAATAATTCCGTTAATGGAAGGCGTACTTCGAATTTTTGATCGTCATGGTGAGCGTAAAAGTAGAGCTAAAGCCAGAATGAAATTCTTAATCAAAGATATTGGATTAGAAGCATTCAAAGCATTGGTAGAGGCTGAGCAAAAGGCAATCGTACAAAAATCTGTGCCGATTGATGCAGAGGCCTATAAAGCTTCGGTTCCGGTGACGGTAGAGACTCCAATAGTTGAGATTAAAGATCAAAAGGCTTTCGATTTATGGAAATCTACCAATGTGATTCCTCAAAAACAAGAAGGGTTTATGGCTATTGGTATCAAAGTATTGTTAGGAGATTTTTATACAGATAAAGCAAGATTGTTGGCTGATTTAGTAGAAAAATATGCCGCAGGTGAAATAAGATTGTCATTACGTCAAAATATTTTGATTCCATTTGTAAAAGAAGATTTGGTTCCGTTTTTCTATCAGGAATTAGGTAATCTAGGGTTTACCGAAGCTGGATATAACAAAGCTGTTGATATTACTGCTTGTCCAGGAACCGACACTTGTAATCTTGGTATTGCCAGTAGCACAGGTATTGCTGAAGAGTTAGAGCGAGTAATCAAAACCGAATACCCACAATACCTTGAAAAAGAAGGTTTGGTCATCAAAATAAGTGGGTGTATGAATGCATGCGGGCAACACAATATGGCGAATATTGGATTCCAGGGAATGTCTGTTCGTACCAAAGATAAACTTGTTGCACCCGCACTACAAGTATTGCTAGGAGGAGGGAACCTGGGTGACGGAAGAGGTCGTTTTGCTGATAAAGTAGTGAAAATACCAAGTAGAAGAGGTCCGGAAGCATTGCGAAGAATACTAAATGATTTTGAAGCTAATGCAAATGGTAAGCAGTTTGTAGACTACTATGCAGACAAAGGTGAAAAGTATTTCTACGACTTCCTAACTGATCTTTCTAATGTCGATAATTTAACTCCTCAAGATTTTATTGATTGGGGGAACAAAGAGGAATATGTAAAAGCCATCGGAATTGGAGAATGTGCGGGAGTTGTGATCGATTTGATAGCTACATTATTCCTGGAAAGCGAAGAAAAGATCGACAATGCGAAACAATCTTTCGAAAGCGAAGTGTATTCTGATGCAGTATACCATGCCTATAGTTCATTAGTGAATTCGGCCAAAGCGTTATTGTTGGCAGAGAATAAGAAAACAAATACGCACGCCGGAATTATTCGCCAATTTGACGAAGAATTTGTTGTAAATGGAAAAATAGAACTAGACGGAACCTTTGCTGATTTGATATACCAGCTTCAGCAAAATGCGCCAAGCAAGGATTTTGCTTTAGATTATATCAAAAAAGCAGGCCAGTTTTTACAAAAAGTGCAAAAATATAGAATGACTGAGGTAGAGAGCGTTTAATAAGTCTTTAATACTATAACTTTGATTGAATTCCAAAGAAAAATTAATCAAAGTAAAATGATTTAAATCATAGCCGATAATGAATAAAAGACCAAAATTAACTGTCGTAGGAGCAGGTCCAGGAGACCCAGATTTGATTACACTCAAGGCAATTAAAGCGCTTAAGTCGGCTGATGTGGTGTTATATGATGCGCTCATTAATGAAGTTTTGTTAGATTATGCCCCGAATG
The DNA here is from genome assembly GCF_017897595.1 of Aquimarina sp. U1-2. Lineage (GTDB taxonomy): Bacteria > Bacteroidota > Bacteroidia > Flavobacteriales > Flavobacteriaceae > Aquimarina. The sequence goes on along the minus strand of NZ_JAGKIK010000006.1, from coordinate 8,171 downwards.
CCGAAAAGATTTTCGTAGGGAAACGAAAAGGATGTTACGCGTACAGGCAAGAACAAATCAACGAATTGATTGTCAGTAGAGCCCAAAGCCACGGACATGTAGTGAGACTAAAAGGAGGTGATCCATTTATTTTTGGTCGCGGGGCCGAAGAAATGGATTATGCTCAACAATTCGATATAGAAACCGAAATGGTCCCGGGAATTTCTTCACCTTTAGCAGTTCCAGCATATCAAGGGATTCCTCTTACGAAAAGAGGAGCTTCCGAAAGCTTTTGGGTGATCACCGGTACAACAAAGTCTCATAAATTGTCGCAAGATGTTTACCTAGCGGCTAAATCAAATGCAACCGTTGCAATTTTGATGGGAATGAGTAAGTTAAGTGAAATAGTTAGTATCTTTGCAGCCGAAAACAAACAAAACATTCCAGTAGCTATTATTCAAAACGGAACTACTGATAATGAACAATTTGGGTTTGGTACTATCGACAACATAGAGCAGGTAGTTGCTGATAAAAAATTATCATCTCCCGCTATCATTGTAATAGGCGAAGTGGTAAACCAAAGATGCCCCCTAACTCCCAAAAGGGTAATTTCAAAAGTGGTAAAAGAAAGTCATTCGCTAGTGAATAAATAGAATAATTAGTATTTTGAATACCTATAACGAAAATAAACTCTTGGATAATAACGCTCCCTCTTTGGGGGATGGGGGGCAGAGAAACAATTTATATCCAGTTTTTCTGAAAGTTAGAAACCTTCAAATCCTGATTGTTGGGGGAGGAAATGTAGCCGAAGAAAAACTTACGTTCTTAACAAAATCTAGTCCAGATGCCAAGGTTACTATAGTTTCGCCGATGTTTAGAGAAGATACCATAGCGTTGGCAAACAAGTTTGGAGTAGATAGGATTACCAAAAAGTACCACAGACGTTTTCTGAAAGGAAAACATATTGTAATAGCTACTACTGATGTGCCAGAAGTGAATATACAGGTGTATAAAGATTGTAGGAAAAGAAGCAAGTTGGTCAATGTAGCAGATAACCCTCCATATTGCGATTTTTATATGGGCGGAATCGTTACTAAAGGTAATGTGAAAGTGGCTATTTCGACTAACGGAAAGTCACCCACAACCGCCAAACGGCTACGTCAGTTTTTTGAAGAAGTATTACCAGAAAACATAGACGATTTGGTAAAAAATTTAAACGAATACAGAAAAACAATACAAGGTGATTTTGAAGAAAAAGTAGAAACACTCAACGAATTCACCAAAGGATTAATTGCTAAAAAAAGAAGTTGAGCATGATAAAGACTGATATTTTAATTATCGGAGCAGGACCAACAGGTTTATTTACTGTTTTTGAAGCAGGATTACTGAAATTGAAAACACATCTTATTGATGCGTTGCCTCAACCCGGCGGACAATGTTCAGAGATATATCCTAAAAAACCAATTTATGATATCCCTGGATTTCCAGAGATTCTTGCAGGTCAGCTGGTAGATAATCTTATGGAGCAAATAAAACCTTTTAATCCTGGTTTTACCCTAGGCGAAAGAGCAGAAACCATAGAAAAATTAGAGGATGATACCTTTTTGGTAACTACCAACAAAGGGACTCAGCACAATGCACCGGTCGTTGCTATTGCAGGTGGTTTAGGGTCGTTTGAGCCGCGTAAACCGCCGATTCCTAATATTGCCGATTTTGAAGATAAAGGTGTGGCCTATATTATTCGTGACCCAGAAGTATATAGGGATAAAAAAGTGGTTATTGCAGGAGGTGGAGATTCTGCACTAGATTGGTCAATCTTCCTGGCTGATGTCGCTAGCGAGGTTACCCTGGTACACCGAAGAAATGAATTTAGAGGCGCTTTAGATTCAGTAGAAAGAGTGGCAGAGTTATCAAAACTTGGAAAAGTAAATTTGATTACCGAAGCCGAAGTAAAAGAACTCAAAGGAGATGATCATGTTACCGCAGTAGGTATTAAACATAAAACCAAAGGTGATATTCATTTAGATACCGATTATTTCATACCATTGTTCGGACTATCTCCAAAGTTAGGGCCTATTGCCGATTGGGGATTAGAAATCGAAAAAAATGCCATCAAAGTAGATAACTCATACGATTATCAAACCAATATTCCTGGTATTTATGCGATTGGAGATGTAAATACGTATAAAGGAAAGCTAAAACTGATCCTATCTGGTTTCCATGAAGCCGCAATTATGTGTCAAAGCGCGTATCAAAGAATCTTTCCAGATAAGAAATATGTAATGAAATATACCACCGTAGGAGGTGTAGAAGGATTTGATGGAACCAAAAAAGAAGCAAAAAAAGAAGTCGTAAAAGCTATCGTTTAAAAAAACAAAAAATAGTGTTTAGACCTCATAGATTTTAAAAATCTGTGAGGTCTTTGATTATATTTGTAAACCGAAAGTGAAAATTATGTCAGATGTTACTATTAAAATAAAGGATCGAGAAGGTAAAGTACACGAAGTGCAAGCACCTACAGATATGGCAATGAATCTTATGGAAGTATGTAAAGCTTACGAGCTTCCGGTAGAAGGTACCTGTGGCGGTATGGCTATGTGTGCTTCATGTCAGTGTTATATTTTATCAGATCATCAACTTCCAGAGATGAGTTATGATGAAGATATGATGCTTGCCGAGGCGTTTTATGTAGAAGATAATAGTAGATTAGGTTGTCAAATCCCAATTACACCAGAATTAGATGGTCTGGAGGTCGAGTTGGCACCGGAATCTTAGTCATCTCCTTTCCCAAAAATTTCTATAGTTTCTTTTTTCGGCTTTTTAATTCTCACTGCAATGTTTTGATACTCCCATGAGCCTTGTTTTTTATGCGCCAGGATATCTAGCTTGCCTTTCTTTTTACTTCCTAAAAGGTTGACAGAAATATGCACAGTGTTATCATCGTCACTATATCGAACTTCGCCTTCAATTAATCGAAGAAAATTATAGTTTCGTAGAGTGCCCAGTTTTTCAATCACCATTTCATTTTTACTAGCCATATTCCGGGCTTCTTCAATCAATCCAGGTTGTAAGTGTACTGCCCCATATCTAAAAGTGGCATCCCCGGTAAAATAAAAGAATATAGTAATAAAAAGAACAATTGTTGCGACAGGAAAAGCCCATTTCCGATTTTGACTAAACCAGTTTTTATGCCGTAATCTTTCCATTATTATTTGTTTATCGTTAACCCGTTGTGCATTTAGGAAAAATAGTATTAAAAAGCGTCAATTCGAGTATTTTGTCATAGCAAAGCGGAGACAAAATGTATCGAGAATAGCCTTTTTCTATCCGAAATTCTATTCTCGATACACTTCTCCCTAGATCGAAGTACTCGAATTGACAAATTTTGGTCAAAACTAGTTCTAAATGCACAACTAGTTGATAGTTCATATTTCTGAGATTCTTAAAAAAGACACATTTTTAAAGATGTATGTTGCAAAAAGCAACTCTTTTTTTAGTAAATCTGCTTTACTTTTTTGATAAAAAAAATTCGATTTTTCCATAAATTCATAAAACCGTAAAATAAACTTGCATAACAAAACACTAAGCCTTTTCTTTGTAATTACATTAGTAGTTTTAGCTACTTAGTTCATTAGTTTTTAGTTGTTATCAAGAAAGGTGGAGGGAATAGACCCTGTGAAACCTTAGCAACCCTTTATTTATCCTGATGCCTGTCAGAATCCTAAAGAAGGTGCTACATTCTATCCGTCAAAAACGGTTTAGATAACGAAAATTCATAGTAATACTATATTTTCCATTGTTTTCTTGATGAACCGGTTGAAACCAGTTCAATGATAATAAACTGAAATTTTCCTGACAGGAAATACTATTGTCGAGTATCTGTTTTGCTAAATTTTGACAAGAATAAAATGTGCTATGAAAAATATAAAGACCCTTTTAGAAGAAAGAATTCTCGTACTTGATGGAGCAATGGGAACCATGTTACAACGCCATAAGTTTTCTGAAGAAGATTTTAGAGGAGAAAGATTAAAGGATTGGCCTGTTCCCATTCAAGGCAACAACGATGTGTTAAGCATTACCCAACCCGAAGCCATAAAACAAGTACATCGATTATATTTTGAGGCTGGAGCCGATATTGTTGAAACCAATACATTCTCGGGGACAACAATAGCGATGGCAGATTATGAAATGGAGGATTTGGTCTACGAATTGAATTATGAATCGGCAAAAATAGCTAAAGAAGTGGCAGACGAATTTACTGCAAAAGAGCCTCATAAACCTAGATTTGTAGCAGGGTCTATCGGGCCTACTAATAAAACTGCCAGCATGTCTCCTGATGTAAATGATCCCGGGTACAGAGCAATCAGTTTTGAAGAGCTTAAAATAGCATACAAGCAACAAGTCGAAGCGCTATTAGATGGTGGTGCCGATATTTTATTAGTAGAAACAGTTTTTGATACGTTAAATGCTAAAGCTGCCCTTTTTGCTATAGAAGAAGTAAAAGAGAAGCGAAACACCCAGGTTCCCGTAATGGTAAGCGGAACCATTACCGATGCCAGCGGCAGAACGTTATCTGGACAAACAGCAGAAGCTTTCCTAATTTCTATAGCGCACATTTCTCTACTATCTGTTGGTTTTAATTGTGCACTTGGGGCTAATCAACTAACACCACATCTTGAAGTATTATCTCAAAAAGCGCCTTTCGCTGTTTCTGCCCATCCTAATGCAGGATTGCCTAATGCCTTTGGAGAATATGATGAAACACCAGCACAGATGGCGTCTCAGATTAAAGAATATTTAGATAAAAATTTGGTCAATATAGTAGGAGGATGCTGTGGGACCACCCCAGAACATATAAAAGCGATTGCCGATTTAGTAAAAGATTACAAACCAAGAAAGTTGTTTGTTGAAAGTTTTTAGTTGATAAGTAATGGAGTATACGGATTTAGAGGTATGGAAAGAAGCAAGAGAATTGGTAAATACTATTTATGAGATTACCAAAGCTTTTCCTAGCGATGAATTATATGGTTTAATAGTACAGATGAGGAGGTGTTCAATTTCTATACCTTCAAATATAGCTGAAGGTTGCGGGAGGAAAACATCATCTGATACTATTCGATTTCTGCATATTTCGCGGGGTTCTTTGTATGAGCTTGAAACACAAGTGTATTTAGCTGTTGACCAAAATTACGTAACAGATAGAAAAAATCAAGAATTACGTACACAAATTAAAAAGTGTAAAATGTTATTAAATGGATTTATTAACTATTACAAAACAAGAAAAGATGATAGAAAATAAATCAGAACAACATTCAACGATTAACGATCAACCAACAACTGGCAGATATATGAAACTATCAGGTTTAGAACCCCTGATAATTACGCCAGAATCTAATTTTGTTAATGTAGGAGAGCGTACTAATGTAGCAGGTTCGAGAAAGTTTTTGCGATTAATCAAAGAAGAAAAATTCGATGAAGCTCTAGATATCGCCCGGCATCAGGTAGAGGGAGGTGCGCAGATCATCGATATTAATATGGACGATGGGTTGATCGACGGTAAAGACGCCATGGTGAAATTTCTAAACCTGATCATGGCCGAGCCAGATATTGCCAGAGTACCAATCATGATCGATAGTTCAAAATGGGAAATCATAGAAGCAGGGCTTCAGGTAGTGCAGGGAAAATGTGTTGTAAATTCGATTAGTTTAAAAGAAGGCGAAAAAGAATTCATTCAGCATGCTAGGGCCATTAAGCGATATGGTGCAGCAGTTATAGTAATGGCGTTCGACGAGGTAGGACAGGCCGATAATTATGAAAGACGAATAGAAATCTCAAAACGATCGTATGATATTTTGGTCAATCAGGTAAAGTTTCCGCCAGAAGATATCATATTCGATTTAAATATTTTTCCTGTGGCTACGGGAATGGAAGAGCATCGTAAAAATGCAATAGATTTTATTGAAGCCACCCGCTGGGTACGAGAAAATCTACCGCATTGCAGTGTGAGTGGTGGGGTAAGTAATGTATCGTTTTCTTTTCGAGGCAATAATGCGGTTCGAGAAGCCATGCACTCTGTGTTTTTATTTCATGCGATAAAAGCCGGGATGAATATAGGTATCGTAAACCCTGCCATGTTAGAAGTGTACGATGATATCCCCAAAGATCTTTTAGACTATGTAGAAGATGTTATTCTAGATAGAAGAGAAGACGCTACCGAGAGACTATTAGATTTTGCCGAAACAGTGGTAGGATCAAGCAAAGAGAAAACTATAGATCTTTCCTGGCGCTCAGAACCACTTCAGGATAGAATTACCAGGGCTCTTGTAAAAGGAATTGACCAGTATATTATTGAAGATGTTGAAGAAGCAAGGCAGAAAGCAAATCAGCCGATAGAAGTGATCGAAGGACATTTAATGACAGGCATGAACGTAGTAGGCGATCTTTTTGGTTCTGGTAAGATGTTTTTGCCACAAGTTGTAAAATCTGCCAGGGTGATGAAAAAAGCTGTAGCCTATTTGCTTCCTTATATTGAAGAAGAAAAGAAAAAAGCACCCCAACACTCAACAGAACAAGGGGCAAGGGGGGCTGGTAAAATTTTGATGGCCACTGTAAAAGGTGATGTTCATGATATCGGAAAAAACATTGTTTCTGTGGTATTAGGGTGTAACAACTACGAAATCGTAGATCTTGGTGTTATGGTGCCTCCAGAAAAAATAATTCAGACGGCAATCGATGAACAGGTTGATATTATTGGGTTAAGTGGTTTGATTACGCCATCTTTAGATGAAATGGTATATCTCGCTAAAGAAATGGAGCGTAAAAACTTTAATATTCCGCTGTTAATTGGTGGGGCAACCACTTCTAAAGCCCATACAGCAGTTAAAATTGATCCACAATACAAAAATGCGGTTGTACATGTAAACGACGCATCTAGGGCAGTTACGGTAGTAGGTGATTTGTTGAATAAAAGAAGCAATCAGAAGTATGTAGGAGCACTAAAAGAAGATTATTCCATTTTTAGAGAAGGATTTTTAAAAAGAACTAAGAAAAAGGAATACCTGTCGATTGCAGCGGCTCGAAAAAATAGATATAGCATTAATTGGAAAGCTTCAGAAATCATAAAACCCAATCATCTCGGGATACAAATTATAGAACATTTTGACCTGGCTCTCCTAAAACCCTATATAGACTGGACCCCATTTTTTAGGTCGTGGGACTTACATGGTAAATACCCGGCGATTTTGACTGATGAGGTGGTTGGTGAACAAGCCACTTCCTTATTTGCAGATGCTCAAGAACTATTAGCCAAGGTGATTGATGAAAAACTATTAGAAGCCAAAGCAATTTATGGTCTATTTGAAGCCAATACGGTTAACTATGATGATATTCTTATTAACACACCTCAGGGTGAATATAAATTTCGCACCTTACGACAGCAATTAAAAAAACATGCAGGAAAACCAAATTTTGCATTGTCAGACTTTATTGCTCCTAAAGAAAGCGAAATCCAGGATTATATGGGTTGTTTTTGCGTAACTACAGGTTTTGGAACGGCAGCACTGGCAAAAGCTTTCGAAGCAGATCACGATGATTATAATTCGATTATGATTAAAGCACTTGCAGATCGCCTGGCAGAGGCTTTTGCCGAATATTTGCATGAAAAAGTTCGTAAACAGGATTGGGGATACGCAACTACCGAGGCACTATCCAACGAAGAATTAATTAAAGAGTCGTATAAAGGAATTAGACCGGCCCCAGGGTATCCGGCTTGCCCCGATCATCTCGAAAAACTAACGATTTGGGAAGTATTACAGGTGAAAGAAAAAATCGGAGTAGAACTTACCGAGAGTTTAGCCATGTGGCCTGCTGCCTCGGTATCGGGATATTACTTTGGAAATCAGGAAGCCCGATATTTTGGATTAGGAAAAATAAAAGAAGATCAGGTCAAGAATTTCGCAGAGCGGAAAAACATAGATTTGGCCTATGCCAAGAAATGGTTGGGACCTAATTTAGCTGAGGACTAGGTTTTGGATTTGCTTGCAAATCCAAAACCTGCGCGGGACGGTACAAAACCTGCGCGGGACGGTACAAAACCTGCGCGGGACGGTACAAAACCTGCGCGGGACGGTACAAAACCTGCGCGGGACGGTACAAAACCTGCGCGGGACGGTACAAAACCTGCGCGGGACGGT
>NZ_JAGKIK010000069.1 GCF_017897595.1 Aquimarina sp. U1-2 | reverse complement strand
CATCACTTTAGCAGATTGGGGTAGAAAAGAAATAGAATTAGCAGAGGCAGAAATGCCAGGCTTAATGAGTCTTCGTGAAGAATATAAAGATTCCCAGCCTTTAAAAGGGGCAAGAATTGCTGGTTGTTTACACATGACTATACAGACTGCTGTTTTAATTGAAACACTACAAGCACTGGGTGCAGAAGTTACTTGGAGTTCTTGTAATATCTTTTCAACACAGGATCAAGCTGCTGCCGCTATTGCCGCTGCAGGCACTGCTGTATACGCTTGGAAAGACATGACCGAAGAAGAGTTTGATTGGTGTATTGAGCAAACCTTATTTTTTGGAGAAGATAGACAGCCTCTTAATATGATTTTAGATGATGGTGGTGATTTAACCAATATGGTTTTAGATAAATACCCAGAACTAGTTCCAGGAATTAAAGGCTTGAGTGAAGAAACCACAACTGGTGTACATAGATTATATGAACGTGTAA
>NZ_JAGKIK010000068.1 GCF_017897595.1 Aquimarina sp. U1-2 | reverse complement strand
AAAAACTATTGGTAATGTATATGGTACGTTTACTTTTTTCCCTTTTTGTTCTCCTGGAATCATTTTTGGCAAAGCGTTAATAACCCTAATAGCTTCTTTTTCCAGTTCTGGGTGTGGAGCCCTTGCCTTTACATCTATTATATCTCCTTCTTTACTTATCTTAAAAATCACATGAATACGCTGTCTGCCTTTTAAATTTAAATCTTTGGCAAGTTCAGTATTGAAATTTCTATTTACAAACCTTGAAATAGTTTGAGAGGTACATTTTTTTCGTTCTTCATTAAGTTCAGAATCACATTCAGGAAAAGTTGGCGCGTATTCAATAGCGTAAAAGGGCACTTCAACTCCATTAAACATCTGTTCTCCTTTATTTAATTTGGTTTCAGGCCTATTACTATCAAATTCTATACTTTTCCCATTTATTTTTAAAATAATCTTATAATATTTATCAGTCCCTGGCACTTTTCTATTTATATAATC
>NZ_JAGKIK010000067.1 GCF_017897595.1 Aquimarina sp. U1-2 | reverse complement strand
GAGGGGAACTCATACTTAAAAAAGTTATGTTTTCTTCAGCTACATAGCCCAATATTACATCCTCTATCTACCGCTTACTGCCTACTGCTTACTGCCTACTGCCTACTGCCTACTGCCTACTGCCTACTGCCTACTGCCTACTAAAACTTATTATTAAACTGTCGTAACTTGATAGCTGTGAGTACCTTTTTTGTATACAGCGGAAAATCTGCATTTAATAACCACCCAAAATAACCGGGTTCTTTTTCAAGTATTTCAGTGACTAGTTTTCCTTTATGCTTTCCAAACGCAAAGCACTCCTCGCCTTTCTTATTATAAGCTATAAACCCTGCAAAATCTGCAAACTTCTTTCTGGAACTAAACTCTGCTAAAAACTTAGTATCATTCTCCAAAGTATCATACTTAGCGATTTGCGCCTTTAAAACTTCGTAAGTTGCATTGGTATCTGCTTCAGCACTATGGGCATCGTCTAAATTTTTATC
>NZ_JAGKIK010000066.1 GCF_017897595.1 Aquimarina sp. U1-2 | reverse complement strand
AGTTTAAAAACTGTCTTAAAATGAACACCAATATAGATTAGTGAAATCAATAAAAAAGAAAACAAGCCAATTCTTACTCCAAACAATAAAATTACAATAAGAAAGAGAACTGAGACTATACGCTTGAAAAGCTTTTTATAGTTTCCAAATATTAACAAAGCGTAAGCGAAGTTTATATACAAAGAATCGTATGGAAAATGAAAATGATACATAGACCTCTGCACAAAATTGTAATGGTGCTTATGATCAAAATGCACGAATAGGTTAAAAAACAACGTGCCTATTGAAAAACAACAAAAAGCAATACAAGAGTATATAAAAACTTTTTTTACCAAGTTTATATCGCTTAATTTAAGTTTTGAAAACATAATTAAAATAGGAAGAACAAATAAACTTAGTCTTTTAGAGATTATAGAAAAATCTTCGTTTATGGAGCCGGAATAAACTAAACCAATTACAACCACCAAAAAGTAAACTAAAGG
>NZ_JAGKIK010000065.1 GCF_017897595.1 Aquimarina sp. U1-2 | reverse complement strand
AAAAGCCATTAAAACATACAGGGAATTGTTTGTGGAATATGGCGATTCTATAGATATTGAATATCACTTTAGATTTGCCCAGGCCTTAAAAGGAGTTAAGGAATATAAAGAAGCAGACAAACATTTAAGACGCTATTACAATAAGCAAATAAATACTTTAGCTTTTATTGAGGAAACAGATAAAACAACCCCGCATACCTTTAAATTAAAGCAAATAGAAAACAGAAACTCTAGTAGTGATTTTGGCTTGTCGTTTTATGGAGATGATAAAGTAGCTTTTGCATCCGCAAGAAATTCAGAAAACCCAGCATATTCTTGGAATAACTTACCGTATTTAGATTTGTATAGCGGCACTTTAACTAGTGAGAATGTCTTAGAAAATGTAGAACCATTTTCAGCATCAATAAATACAGAATCCCATGAGAGTAGTGCTGTGTTTACAAAAGACGGTAAAACCATGTATTTTAATAGAACAAATACAACG
>NZ_JAGKIK010000064.1 GCF_017897595.1 Aquimarina sp. U1-2 | reverse complement strand
AGAAATTAAGGTGCCTAATATTGAAAAGACAGAGGAGAAAGCAATTGATGAGCAATACAGTTATTATAAAGTTTTACCTAAAGAAGGATTTTACCGTTTAAAACTTAAGTTAGGTTTAGAGCAACACGAATTGGAAGCATTGAATCCGGGCTTAGCAGAAAGTGGTTTAAAAGCAGGAATGATATTAAAGGTTCCGCTTACGGATGCTGAAGGTGTAATTGATGAAGATGCAAATACAACCAATCTGGTAAATAATATAAAGGATTTTAATACCAAGCGCATTGCTTTGATGTTACCCTTTAGATTGAATCGTGTTGATTTTGACTCTATATCTGGAACAAAAAAAAGTATTGAGAAAGATCCCTATTTGGATGCCTCTCTGGATTTTTATTCTGGTGTTTTGGTTGCGATAGATTCTCTAAAGAAACTTGGGGTTTCTATAACTTTAGACGTATATGATACTAAATATCAAAATACAGCTGTG
>NZ_JAGKIK010000063.1 GCF_017897595.1 Aquimarina sp. U1-2 | reverse complement strand
CCTTTAAAAGTAAATGGGCTATCCCTGGGGGATTTGTTTTAAATGATGAATCCTTAGAGGAAGCTGTAGAAAGAGAACTGCAAGAAGAGACGGGGGTTAAAATAAATTACCTTGAGCAATTGTATACATTTGGGAAACCAACACGAGACCCTAGAGGGAGAGTGGTATCTATTGCTTATTTTGGTTTAGTGAGACCTAATACATTTAAAATATTTGCATCCACAGATGCTTCTGAAGTTCTATGGTTTAATATTAATGAGCTGCCTGAGCTTTCATTTGACCATGAGGAGATTTTAAATATGGCCATAAAGAGATTACAAGATAAAATCACTTATGAGCCCATAGGTTTTGAGTTGCTTGATAAGAAATTCCCATTTTCAGATTTAGAAAAACTATATACTACACTATTGGGTCGAGAAATTGACAGGCGTAATTTTAGAAAGAAAATAATAAGCCTAAATGTGCTTGACGAACTTGCTGAAAAAGTATCAAAA
>NZ_JAGKIK010000062.1 GCF_017897595.1 Aquimarina sp. U1-2 | reverse complement strand
TCCATAGAAAAATATAAAAGCTTATAATTTAAGCATATAGGTTAAAAAATAAAATATAATTTGAATAGCTCATAATAATGTTTTTTTTAAGCCGTTTGAATTATTACTTAACCTATAAATAAATTAAAATGTTAAAAACACGCAAAAAAACGAAAAAACAAAGCCCCATTACCATTAATCTCTTTAAAGTATGTATCGCTCTCTTAATTTGTGGTTTTACGCTTACTAGTTGTGATAGTGATGACACCCCTAAAGATGAACTGGAGGAAATGGACGACAGACAAGATGGATTAATTATCCTTAGTTCTTACAGTGTTGATTTTGGAGAAGTTAATAGCACTACAAACACTGCAAAAAGTAATAACGACACTGTTGTCCCCGTTACTTTAACCAACAATTCCAACGAAGTTTTAACAGGCTTAAGCGCCTCTATTGACTTCCCAGGAAAAGCTGCTGTAGAGTTTCAATTTAAAGCCCTTGATCCAGGAGAATCAAT
>NZ_JAGKIK010000061.1 GCF_017897595.1 Aquimarina sp. U1-2 | reverse complement strand
ATTAGCGTTGACCGTTTTTAGGTTAATACTTCGTTGTTAAAAATAGTCATTGTTTTCCTTTGATGGCTAGCCATCAAAGGAAAGTTTTTTTCGAATTCCACAGGTGTCATTTTATCGATGTTGTTATGTGTTCTTACATTGTTATAATTACTGACAGCTTGTTTTATTCTTCTTTTTAGTTGCTGATATGTTTTGATCTCCCATCGATCTAAATAATCTCTTTTTATAGTTCTATTAATGCGTTCTGCATAGGCGTTATCTTGTGCGCTTAAAGCCATACTGATCTGACAATCTTTACTTTTTAGGAGTTTAATATATTCTTTATAAATGTATTGAGCTCCCCTGTCAGAATGGTGTATTTTAGGTGGCGGATGACCTTTTAAGGCCATTTTAAGAGCCTTTAGATTAGCAGTAGCACGCATATGGTCAGAGACTGAGTACCCTACAATCTTCTTAGTATAAACATCTATTATAAAAACGACATAATAATGTTTCCCATTTAT
>NZ_JAGKIK010000005.1 GCF_017897595.1 Aquimarina sp. U1-2 | reverse complement strand
AATTCACTTTTAAATATAAATATTATGAAATCACAGAACGTAAATAACAAATTGAGATTTGACAAAAATGCTTTGGTTGAGTTAAATGATGAGCAACTTACTGAAGTTAACGGAGGCACAACTCCAGTATGTGTAGGTGTAATCATAGGGATTACTGCCAGTATAGTGATCGACAATTTAATGGACTAATTAATTCACTTTTAAATATAAATATTATGAAATCACAGAACGTAAATAACAAATTGAGATTTGACAAAAATGCTTTGGTTGAGTTAAATGATGAGCAACTTACTGAAGTTAACGGAGGCACAACTCCGGTATGTGTAGGAATCATTATAGGAATTACCGCTAGTATAGTGATCGACAATTTAATGGACTAATTAATTCACTTTTAAATATAAATATTATGAAATCACAAAACGTAAATAACAAATTGAGATTTGACAAAAATGCTTTGGTTGAGTTAAACGATGAGCAACTTACTGAAGTTAACGGAGGTACGACTCCAGTTTGCGTAGGTGTAATCATAGGGTTATCTATTTATACCGCTGTGAGAGACTAATATAGTCTTACACCTTCTACCGCTATTAAAGGTAGACCAATCAAAATGAGCTGTCTGAAGAATATTTCAGGCAGCTTGTTATTTTTCCTCCCTAAAGCGGAACTACTGGTTATACTTTAAAATCTACTTACCTCCAGTTTGCATAGTATGTTGAACTTTTCTTAAACGTTGGTCGAAATATAAACGTTTGATCTTGACATCATTTCAATTACGCTATGTATCCTAATGGTAGTAACCATTGCTAGATCCGACAGTTTATTTTATTTTAACCTGAATTAAATTGTTAATTTATTGAAAATTAACCAATTAATATATCCTGTCCGGTCGAGCCCTTCGTCAAGCTCAGGGCAGACTTAGTCGAAACCTGGTTGTTTTACAAAAAATGACCTCTCGACTTCGCTAGAGGTGACAGAGGCAAATTGTAACTACTGGAAATCAATAATTTAATTGTCGAACTGAGGTTATTTTACACACGTAGATAAACCATAAGTCCAATTAAACCCGATATATATATATCTTAGAAAATTTATGACGCCCTTCAACTGCTTCGAAACACGTCCGCTTCGCTATGTTTTTTAATGTAACCGTAGCCGTACTTTGTTAAAATCAAGAAAACATTTTCAATGCTGCATCTCTCGCCTAGGGCGTTGCTTTGTTATGCTTTGAGGATTTTCTGACGAAGTTCTAATTCAGAATAAGGATAAAACGATGTAATTAACAAAAAAGCTCATCAGTTACGATAAGCTTTTTTAGTGTCAGTAATTTATTGCTACTAATGACGTATTTCATCTATTTTATTTAGAAGATATGTAATCAAATGTAGGTTATTTCACTTAAATATTTACGTGTACATAAAGGATACCTTACCAAAACGATTTTTATCTACGTTGAACGTTTTTCTAATGAACTCCTTCAATGATTTTTCTTCACTATACACACTATCCATAATAATATTATGATCTGGAAAAGAACAAAGCTCTCTAACTCCCTGTTCTAAGGTTGATGTAGGACCTAAACAATTACCGATAAAGTTAATATTCTTTGCAATAAACTTGGCAAAAAGATCATGTAGCTTTACTTCTTTTCCATCTTTCCGTTTTTGTCTGGATTGTGAAAAAATACCGCACGTAACATAATAACAACTAGTTTTTAGTCTATCATTATCCAGCAAATAAGGCAGGTAAGTATCTGAAAAAGGATCTAACACAGCATCAAATTGAAGATCTGTGGGTATATTATCAAGCTGTAAGGAATAAATGTCCTTTAAAAAAGGAAACTTTTGCTTTACCTTTTCAAAGTTTTCGCCAGAATATGATAAGCCATAAACGTTGCAATTTCTGGTTTTTAAAAAGTTTAATAGAAATAATGATGTATTTGATGTAACTGATGTCACCAAGACGTTACTACCCTCTTTAATTTGTGCTCTCTCTATCATATTGATAGCGGTTTGCGTTCCAATACTCATTGCAGCTGCTTGTTCAACAGGAAAATGATCTGGCAACTTTAACAGTTTAATTTCTGGTAGGATTTCATATTCTTTACTCCCGTGATTAGTAGGGATTCCTCCTTGATATCCATTCTTTGACTCTGGATAAAAACAATCTGATATTACCAAATCACCTTTCTTTAGGTTCTTTACATTTTGACCAACCTCTTCAACATAACCACAAAAATCAGAACCTATTGGGTAATAACTGTCTTGTTCAAGCTCTTTTAACCCTCTCCAAGCTCTTTCAATTACTCCCAAATCCCTATAATTTAAAGAAAAGCCTACTTTTTTGACCAAAACTAAATTAGCATAGGCAGCGTCATCTTTTTTAAATACGGTATCTGGTACATGAATTAAGGCTAACGGAATTTTTAATGAATCAATAGTAAGATAATACTTTTGTTCTTGATCAACCTTTGCGTCTATCGACGGACTTAATACAGCAAGTGCTCTCATGACTATAATGTTTTAAAGTTCAACTTTTTCAAATTTATTCTGCTTAGAAGTATGCAATTTCTTACTATAATATTTATATAAATAATCATATACTACCATTTCGTGCACACGTTGTTTGGCCAAAAAAATGCGATTACAAATCATATGTAAATAACTTAAGGTAACTTGATGAAACGTAGATGGTAGCTGATTATTTTCAGACAATTCGCGTAGGTGCTTTGCTATAGCCAGATTCTTGACTGATCTTTCTTTGAGTATATCCCACAAAGGCTCATACATGATATTTTTTGCGCTTTCATCTAAGAAATTTTCAATAGCTTTTTCGTTTTTCGCATACATTTCATTGATCTGCTTGTTTAATTTTCCAGAGCGATTAAACTCATTACCAAAACTAGTTTTAGCTGCTTTAAGCATATCCGTTCTTTCTTTAATGGTAAACCCTAAATCATTCAATAAAAAGTCCATAGATAGTAAAGCAAATTTCCAACGTATTTGCTCACCAGCATCGCCCTCGATCATATCTGCAAATCTAAGTGTGCATTCACTATCGTTGTAAAACAAACTCTCTGTAGCATCTATCGCTTCAAACCCATATCGTTGTAACTCGCGCAGGTAGGTATCCGTTTGTGTTTTCCAAACAATTTGAGTCTCTTCAAAAGGTTTAATAGCCTTACTTATGCTATGAATACATTCGGTAAAATGCTGTTTGTCGTTTAATAAAACCCTAAACCTGAGATGATGACCATTTTTATCGTAATAACGAATGAAGAACCATTTTTTTACAAGACCCTTGGTCTGTAAATCTAAAACAATAGGATGTATAGCCCGGTTTAATAATTCTTCTCCTGCCCTTTCTCCACAATAAAACTTATAATACAACCACTCGGTACCTGTAGAATATGATGGTATTGCCACTTCTTTATTCTCATGAGAAATATACTTTACTGGCTCTTTAACTGTAACGTCGGCTTTTTTGTACGCTGATACTATAAATTCGTTACAGTAATTATGGGTTGCCGTATTTTCTTCAAATAAAAACTCTTTAAGTTGAATGAATTTCTCTCCTTTTAACATTAAAAAGAAGACTCTACGACTTAAATCATTAGTAAAGTTAATGAGCACCTCATTATCTCCTTGAACGATACAAAGAATGTCTGGTAAGTTTCTTCGCTTTCTAAAATCATCAACTATTTCTTCCGCTTTTTTCTCATTTTGTGAAGTTATGTTTTTAATCTCTTCTTCAGTGATATTCCAGGTTGCCCGAGATAGTACAACATCATTATAACTTAATCTAGGTAGAAACTCAAAATCATATTGTAAACGACCCCAGTGAAACGCCAGCCCAGAACTGTACTGCGACTGTATATCACAAAGAAAATGGTAGATAGGTAGCGCATTCGTTTGGTAATTATGTGCATTACCCAGTCTAGGGATAATTTCTTTATTGTGTTTTTTGGATCTTAATACAATTTTATTTCCTTTAACTGATACATACAAATCATCTACCGAAATTTGATGGCTACTATCAAGAGACGAGTTTCCTAGATAAGGAATTTCATAATCTCGCTGAAAATTTCTGTACAAAATATTTCCTGTTCTAGCTTGTGGTAAATGAATAATCTCTGCTATGATTTTATCAGGATGCAAATCTTTTTCCTTTTTCGAGATTTCGTTGCACAAATCAAGTATGTCATTATCCAGATGCGCAAATCGACCAATTAAACCATTCGCAGAAGGTCCCGATGCCGATTTCAACATGATCTTTTCTATCCCTTCTTCATCAAATACATTAAAAAATAGCGAGAAACTATCTGGGTATAACTTCTCGTCCTCTTCGAAGGTATTTATTTCATGATCTTCAAGCGTAATTTCAAACGTGTTATTTTTGTGTGCCTCTAATAATTTCTTGAGCAAAAACGAACTTTTAGTAGTTAACTCAATCTGTCGTACTCCTACAGATTTACCCGATAGTGCCAAATTATCAACCAATGGCGTTTTTGCTCCAGATTGATTACCGTATCCAATACCTATATCGGGATCCAAAACTTTAACCAAAGGTTGCTCATATTCTTCATACCGCTCTAGAAATTTTTGTTTAAAATCGTTTAAGACTCTATTCTCTCTGTTTGAATACAGTTTATTGAGTACTGTAATCCCGTTACGAAGCTTCTTTAAAGTTTTGTAACTTAACGTAGCATTGGGTAAATTACGATACGTATCTACCTGAAATAGCTTGGTAATATCTACATTCTTAACTTCGTCTTCTAATAATTGATGTATTTCTCTATATTGTATAGGATCGTTTATTATATTTTGATCTAGACTGCTTATTTTATTTTTCAATTTTACGATAAGATTCTTAACCACCTGAGCTTCATAAAAATCAAAACGCTTTTCTGAAAATTTATGCATCAAGGTATTAAAATAATCATCTCCGGTTAGGGTAAATTCTAATTCACTAATTAAAAACTGACTATCAATTAAGGTATTCATAAATTCGATAGCTTCCTTTTCAGAAATGTCATTAGAAACTAATTCTTGAACCAAATCACTAAGTACTGCTCCTTCTTTGGCTCTGGTAGTAATTTTGTTTAAATACTCATTAATCGCTACTTCTGAAATCTTATGGTAACGAGCATTATCTTTAAAATAATACTCTACATATCTGTATTTATCAAATACGGTGTATAAAGAATTATTAGGATAATACTTTAACACGTTACGAATAGTATTTTCTTTGGTTAAAATAGGAAGAAAACTTCCCAAAAAATACATATCATACTTTGTAAAACGAGATAAATGAGCTTTTTCAAAATTTATTGATGTTTTTGATGCCATATCTATTGCAGATATGGTAGCAAATAAACCAAAAGGTGTACACCTGTTAGACAATCTGGATACATACTTATACAAAGAACATTTAAGACTTTTGAGATCATCTTCTGTTTGAAAAGCTTCGCCTTTTTCCCAGAGTTCCATCGCTTGATATATATGTGGCGATCCTAGAAATAGCGCTTCTCTGTTCTCTTTTTTTGCGAATACCTGTTGAATCAGATCCCAGGTTATATCTATTTGTTTGGTTCCTAAAGGTGTTCTAACAATTGCTTTATTGGAAAATGAGTAATTTTTCATGATAATACGTTTTGTATGTTATATTTTTATGATTTTAATCCGGATTATGTATTAGAATTTCGTAATGAGGGTTGAAATAGCAATAAAAACAAGTGTTTTCTCAATTTCTTTGTAGCAGTTTACTCTAAGCGGAGTCAAAGGGCTACGATGACATTGAAAAATAAAACGCAGCGTTTGTTTTTGAAGGTATTTTAAGCCGTAATAGATTTTATAATACATATTGCGGGTTTTTATGGGTTATGCAACAAGATTGTTCCACATATTGAAATAATACCCTTCTTTTGATAATAACTCTACATGTGTTCCTTGTTCTTTTAACTGCCCTTTTCTAAGGGCTATAATTTTATTAGCATTCATTACCGACTTTAATCTGTGAGCTATCACTATAATTGTCTTGCCCTGATCTACAAGCTCATCAATGAGTTGACGAATAACCATTTCTGACTGCGAATCCAATGCCGAAGTTGCCTCGTCTAAAATGATTACTTCCGGATCTTTATATAAGGCTCTGGCAAAAGCAATTCGTTGTCGTTCACCACCAGAGAGATTGGCACCAAACTCACCTAGATAGGTGTCAAAACCATTAGGTAACGATTCTATAAATTCATAAACGCCAACTTTTTTGCTTATATCTATGATTTTTTGCATGTTTGGACTAGGATCGCCAATAGCGATATTCATAGTAATAGATCCGTCAAAAAGTTCTACATTTTGAGGCACAGTGGTTATCATGTTGTTTATACTTTCTTTTGAAATATATTTTAAGTCATAATCGCCAATATGTATTTTTCCACTATCGGGACTGTAAATATTTTGAATTAAGGCAGCAATAGTGCTTTTCCCGCTTCCACTCTCTCCAACTATGGCTGTAAATTTACCTTTGGGAATAGACAGCGTGAGGTCTTTAAAAATGTTTCTGCCTATTTCATAAGAAAACCCAATATTCTTGAACTCGATATCTCCCAAATTTCCTTCCGATAACTCGACATTAGCTTCTACTTTTTCTGTATCCAAATCCATTACTCCAAATAGACGATCTGCCGCAATCATTGCATTTTGGATGGATTTATTAGTACCGATAAGCTGCGAAGCCGGTCCGGTGAAATAACCTATGATAGCATAGAAAGAAAATAGTTCTCCTGGCGTAATTTGATTATCAATAACATAAGCGGTACCTGCCCAAAGGAGTATAACCGTAAATAATCTGGATACAAAATCTGTAGATGCGTTAGAGAATATATTGTTTTTACCAGATGCGTATATACTTTTTAATACATCTACAAATTTTGTTTCTGTCTTGTTTTTAGAGAAATCCTCTAAAGAAAGTCGTTTTACTGTACCAATATTCTTAATAGACTCTACAAGCTGAGCTTCTAACATGGCATTTTTCTCCATGACCATACGTTCAACCTTTTTATTGAGTTGATTTACTATTAGATAGATAATTAAATATAAAGGAATGATTAAGGAGATAATTAATGCTAACTTCCAGTAATACGTGTACATAAAAATAAAAGAAAAGATAACAATCAATATATTTACCGAGATGCTCAAAGCAGTTTCATTGATTAAGAGTCTAATTTTAACTGCATCTCCTATTCGTGACATAATTTCTCCAATACGCATCGTATCGAAAAATTTTTGTGGCATCGTAAAGAGGTGCTTGTAATACCCAAGAATTAATCTAGAATCTATTTGCTGACTCGTCTTGAGGATAAAAGAATCTTTGAGAACTCCAAAAACCAACTGTAGTAGTAGACATGCAATTACGATTACACTCATTAAATTAAGCAAACTAGTATTACCACTTACTAACACGAAATCGGTAATTTTCTCAACATAAATAGAGATTGAAAAACCAAGAAGTGTATAAATTAATGCGCCAATTATTGCTTGTACGACAATAAATTTATGAGGCTTTACTAAAAATAGAATACGCTTTAGATTAGAAACCTTTTCATTTCTCTTTTGAAAAATATTTTCATCTGGAATTAAGATGAGCATATACCCCGTAAATACTTCTTGAAATTCGTGTAAAGGTTTTTTTTCAAGCTTTCCCGTGGCGGGATCCATGATACGTACATACGAATTGGTAATTTTGTAAATCACCACAAAATGAGGAAACTCATGCCCGTTTTCTTTAATCACTACGTGAGCAATAGCCGGCAAAGGAACATCTTTTAGTCCTTCGAAAGAAACTTTGACTCCTTTTGCCAAAAAATCGAGTTTTATGGCGGCTTCGCGAAGTCCTAACAAAGTAGTACCTTTTTGTGCGGTCCCGGCATACTGCCGAATACGGGATATAGGCAGACTCAAATCGTAATATTCAGACACTGAGGCTAAACATGCAGCACCGCAATCACTATGATCATGCTGTTTTATCTCTATTTTCTTCATTTTTATGATTGTATGGGTTAAACCAATCTTCTATTTCATCAAATAACAATTGCATCATACTTCTCTTTGTTAAGAAAAATCTACTGGTAAGTGTCATACCTTTTTTCAATTTACCTTCAGAACCATTTCTTAAAAAAAGACTCTTATCATCTAATGAACTTTTAATCACATAGACGGGCATATCATTAGAAAGTATAATATCGCTTCCAATCTCTGTTATCGTACCATTCGCAAACCCCCATTGATGAGAATTATACGAATCAATTTGATATTTTGCATTCTCGCCTTCTCTTAGGTAACCTATATCTGCAGGAGTTACGTATGTTTCTACTACAAAATTGGTGTCCGGAGAAATTTCTGCTATCAAATTTCCTGGAGCAATTACACTCCCCTCGTTATAACCTTGAACGTTGATCAATTCTCCACTAATTGGAGCTCTCAAAACATAAAAATTTTGCTCCTCGTGTAGTTGACTTTTTGTAGAATTGAGATTATCTAAGGTTTGATTATAATCAGTAAGTTGTTTTTGCCAGCTCAATTCGGTTTGCTTGATGATATTAATCCTATCATTTTTTATTTTCCCGAGTTCGAGTAATGCTTTTTCGTATTCTGATTTTGAAATAATTTCTTTTTTATAAAGATGCTCAGAGCGATCATATTCAGTTTGCGCATTTTTCAATAATAAATCGATATTGAACAAATCCTGCTTAAACTTTAAATATTCCTTCTTGTAGTAATCTGTTGTTAGCGCAGTGTATTGTTTCTTTAAAAGCTTCTTTAAATCCTGAATATAATTAGATTGTTCATCGATCTGTAGCGTGTATAATTTTCCTTTTTCCTGTAAAATATTATGATCGATAACTAATAATGTATCCCCTGCTTTGACTTTTTTATTTTCTTCTATATAAAATTGAGAAATTCTACCACTAGATGGTCCATAAAGAGAGACTTTTTTCTCTTTAGTGACTATGATTCCTCTGCTTGTCGTATATAAATCAACGTAAATAAAAGGTAAAGCAGTAAATATCCCCGCTATAGTCATAAAGATTATCCAAAACAGAATATTGGTTTTTTTACTGTGAGTTGCCACATGATACTCTACTGTACTTCTTAGAATATCTTCTGGGAAAATTTGATTTTCTTCCATGCCTCGATTAATTTAAAATTAGTTGTAATAAATGAACCAGACAGTCGACGAGTATTGAAATCATAATGTAATGGGTTTTGATTCAAAGCAACCAATAAATCAGGATATTGCCAAACATTAAAACCCTATTTTTATAAAAAACTGTAGTAGCTTTATTTATTTAAAATAATGATAATCAGTTATTTAAAATAAGAATAAAAAGTAGTGGCATAAGAAATGAGAGAAACTTAGAAAAATAACTATCCCTGCTTTATATTTATAATATTACCTAGAATAAGGATGTATTTTTCACGTATACCTAAACTCATGAAGTTGTAAAGTATTCGATGATTTCTGATTTTAATTTAAAAGTTTTATCTATATTTGCACCCTTAAAATAAGAGATTACTATTTCTCGGGGTGTAGCGTAGCCCGGTTATCGCGCCGCGTTTGGGACGCGGAGGTCGCAGGTTCGAATCCTGCCACCCCGACAACATTAAATCGTTCATTATTAGAAGATAGTGAACGGTTTTTTGTTTTTAACGCCATGACTGGTCGTAAAGTCGTCAATTTATGAAGTATTGGTCCAGCATCGAAATGCAACTTTTCTTATTATTTTTGCTGAAATTTACATTATAAAACAGAATCATTTGATTTTAATAGCAATCCATTAATAACTGTTTATTGTTTTCAAAATCACTGAGCGGTTGGTCAAGTATCACCGTAGTTATATTGTTCAATGTCTTTATCACACTTTCTTGCATTTTTAAAGACCCACATAGCATAAATACACCACCATGTTTTAAAAAGCTCGCAACCTCATCTCGTTTTTCATCAAGCACATTTTGGACATGTTTTTTAGGTTGCACTTGGGAAAATGCCAAAGTACACATTATAGACTCATTTTTGTTGATGTACGTACTGTAACAATCGAAAGACTCTTTTATCCTTCCACCCCAAGTGAGATTCTTTACATTCGCTTTTTTTTGATTGAGCATCCCTAAAAAGGGTGCAATACCAGTGCCATTTGCTACCATCCAAACAGAAGGTGCATTTTTAGGATATCGAAAATCAAAATTATGCGTTAACGATGCGCGAATCGTTTGATTAATTTTCGCAGTACAAAGATAGGTTGAACATATACCCCCTGGATGCCATTTTACACTTAATAAAATGTCACTCCCGATTTTGGCAATAGAATATGTACGCGGAAAGGTTTCGTTCGGCGGAATGATATCAAGAAGATCGCCAGACTCAAATTTTAGGTCTTTGCTGGGACGCAATTTTAGTAAAGCGGTATTGTCTACATTCAAACCACTATTTGCGATGACCTTAAAAGAAACTAACTTCTTTTTTTCCTTTTTTAGAAAGGCGCTAACCTTCAAATTCATTCCCGTACTACTATTCCATTCTCTTACCCAAGTCGTAAAAGCGATTTCTGATTGTTCATTTATTTTAATTAACGCTAGCAACGATTGATACATGTCATGATTTTTTAACAGTGTATCGACTTCTATGGCAAACTGACAATATTTTGGATAACGAAGCGAACCAAACCCAACAACTGCATAATTTAACCTATGCCTAGGTGTAATTTGTTCAACTATAGCTGAAAAATTGCTAGCGTTATAAGGAGCATCCCCATCGCCATAGGTAGCGGTAAAAATTATAAGGTAATCGGCTTTGGCATAGGTAGTATAAGAATTTAATTCGCTTAAATGAGCCGTTTTTCTGGCATTGAGTAACGCTTTCTGAAATGCTTTTGCAAAAGTAAACGTACTCCTTGTTTCTGAACCTACAAGTATCATATATTCAGCCTCTTCTCTGCTACTCCCACCTCGAAGTACTTTAGAAGTTCTTAATCGCTTGTAACTCATCATCATACCAGAATAGATAAAAAAAACAATACTACTACTGGCTACTAATAGTACAATAGACCATAAAATAGTGCCTTGCCCGGTATGCCATGTAAAACTTAAGGCGTTGATCAGTTTTATAAAGGGAAATTTTATCTCACTTTCTATTAAACCAGTACCTTGACTAATCTTAAGCTCGCGGTCTTTCAATTTAATTTCGAAAAACTCTTCTGGATCATCAGAGAAGGGAAAAAGTACTGTTCGAACTTCGCCTAATGATATCGAGTCGAAAAAATGGGTTTCAGATTGGTAATTGGATACATTGTCTACCTGTTGGAGATTCCCTTCTGGAAGCAAGGCAAACTTTTCAGCCGATAGCCAGGTCCCCGTGGCAGCAATAATAAGAATGGGTAGCACCAACCATCTACTCAAAACCACATGATATTTTTGCTCAATATTGGTTTCTTTCACCTTGTTAAACCATTTTTTGAATCCCCCTTGTCTTTTAGCTAAAAGGAATACCCCGGTAATGGCAATACAGCAAAGTAAAAAAGAGATGATGCCTACAAATGCCCTTCCTATGCTTTTTAAAAATAGTGAACGATGCAGGTTTTTTATAGCGTTAAAGAATGGAGATGGTGATGGTACATCGCCCAGTTTCTCTGCAGTTTTAGGATGAACAAAAATTGTATGACTTTTCCCTTCTTCAGTAACTATTGAAGCTTTCACAAAACCTTCAGGGGTCACCTCAAGCTCCAGCACTTCGCTATAGGTATTTTTTAAGGCACGTATTGTTTCCGAAAGATAAACATCTTCAATAGCGATAGGCGCATAGGGTTGTAGCTTATTTGAGATAGGTTCAAATGCGAGTATAGCCCCTGTTATTGATGCCAATAACAAAAATATCGCCGAAATTGTAGCTAAAAGAAAATGACTGTATCGCCAAAGTGAACCTACCATAACCAAATGCTTACGTCATTTCCACCATCCATTTTTCTTGCGTATATAGATTATCTGACCGGTGTGGTAAGCGTTATGAGCAGCGATATCAGCAATTTCATGCTGCCACAGATATATTTGCTGATCAGATGTCTTTTCTACAGCGAGCTCCCACTCCGTTTGAATACTATCTAGTTTTTGAACTGTTTTACTCCAATCTTTTCCGCTACTTATTTTAAAAGTCTCAGCGTTTTGATTGTCGTTTGTAATATTATCGTCGACTTCCTCTTCCTTAAAAGCTCTCAGATTTATCTCATTCCAATATAAAATATGTGATACAATCTCTGAAATAGAATGATTATCTGTACTATCTTTTACATTCGCTTGTTCAAAAGTGAGTCCTTCTAGAGCTTTATTTGTAGGTACAAACCAATCTTGCTGGGTATGTGTGTTTTTCAATTGCTCTACAAGAAATAACCGCATATCCGCATGATTTTCCTTTTTCGCGCAACTTTCAAAAGTTAAAATAAGTAAAAGTCCAATTAAAATATATTTCATACGTTTAACTATTTTTAATTGTTTGAAAACAATTATTAGAAATTATGAATTCGTGAATCTATAATGTTACTAATAATCATCTTAATGAGTAGTTAAGAATTATAAAAGTTTATTTTACATGCTCTCTAGTATAGTGAAAGTTTCAAAAATTACTATTATAACAATCACCATCATTTATATGTTTAGTAATCGCAATGAACGTACATATAACTAACTACTTTCGCTATATTCACGACTACTTCGGCATCATTCTGATATAACGTATCCAGCCTTTACCTTCTAATTTGGTATTTAAGTTTTCTGTGGTCAGCGCTATCTGAGCATCGGTTTCGTAGTATTCTTGATCCTCTACTGCGGTCTCAAAACGAAGTTGGTAACCTTGATCAATTTTATCTGTGGGGATGTTAATAATGCTCACTGTTCGTTCGCCTCCAGGTACAGTTTCACCAGAAATAGCATCAATAGCAGACCTTCGCTTTCCGTAGAATTTCCACCATTCTGTTATTTCGCTATACCACTCTGGATCCTTACCTTGAACATACAATGTTTCTTCATAATTTCCTTCAGGATTGATGAGTGAAATGACCACATACGCCCCTTCGCCAGTATAGTTGATCAGTTGAATCATACATTTAACAGCAGTTTTTTCAGGCAACGGCTTAAATGCAAATGCAACTAAAGTGAAAATACTGCTTATTAAACCTATTTTTAAAAGAGTACGCATATTATTGTAAGAAGTTGAGTGAAACATTACGTTGTTGAAGGATTTCATTCTCACTGGCCAAATCATAAACCGATTCGTCAAAATCTGTTTTTGCCGTTTTATCGGCCCCGTTAGCAATAAGGTATTGAAGAATCTCTGTATTGGTTGCTTTCATAGCAGCTAAATGTAGCGGAGTCAAGCCTTCTTTATTTTTTATATTTAATGGAATAGTAAGATCTGCCAGTTTTTGAAGTAGTGCCAAACTATTTTTCTTCACAGCCAGGTGCCAAAGTGAATGATTGTTGGCTTGCAGCTTATCCATTTCAAGCCCTAACTCTTTTAGCTTCTTAAATTTCGCATCAAAGGCTTTCTTATTTCGCTCATCATATCCGTTGATAAGATAATAGGCTAGATTATTACCTTCTTCATCTTTATGATCAACAGCAGCTTTTTTATTCAAAAGAAAGTTGACCACTTCGGGCGAATTGTTTTGTGTTGCCAGCATCAAAGCGGTTTGTCCTTTTTTGTTAGCTAGATTCAAATTAGTTACGTTTTTGGCAAGCAATTGTACTATCTCAAGCTTATTGCGAGAAGAGGCATTGAGAAAAGGTGTATTGCCATTAGCATCTTTGTGATTAACATCGGCTCCGGCAGTACTAAAGAAATTAAAAACTTTTGGATCTGTATTTCTGTAAGCGAGACGATGTAGCGGCGTGTATCCCTTTTTTGTTACTACGTTAGGTTCAAGACCTAAGTCTTTTAGAAATTCATAGATTTCAATCGTATTACTGTGACCTCGCGTACCTTGAGCAGCGAACAAAAATGCATTACCACCTTCTTTATTTACTGTTTTATAATCAACTCCTTTTTTAATAAGCTGTTTTAGAAATTTGATATTTCCTTTTTTAGAAGCATAGTTAAAAATACCATTGCCCTTACTATCAGTATCGTTTAACGTTAAACCTTTATCCAGAAAGTAATTTAGTTCTTGTTCGTTACTTAAAGAATGGGCTACAAGAAGTAGTACATTAGCACCATTTTCATTCTTTTCTTTGGTAAGGTCAACACCATATCTTTCAAAAGCATCATAAAGTTGGCTATCTTTTTGCCCTGCGTTAGCGGCAAACGTTAGTGGAGTGTATCCGTGGCTATCCAGTTCGGTTATAGAAGACCCCTGCTTTAATAGATAATTAACAATATTTAATTGACCTGAATACGCTGCCCAATGTAAATAAATTCGGCTGTCATGTGTCTTTTTGTTGATATTATTGCCCTCTAAAGACAATAAATATTTGACGACATCATCATCTACTTTTTCGAGCAAAGCATAAACGACGGCATCAAAAGCATAGGTGTTGAGCTCGGCAGGATTATTTCCCGCCGCTACATCTTTTTTTACTTGCGCTATAGAGGGATTAGTTTTCCAATACTCTCGATGTAAGAATATATTCTCTTGTGCTAAGACCCTTTTCGTAGAAAACAGAACTACAACAAAAAGTGATATGATAGTTAAACATCGCATTTAAGGTCTTTTTACAAAAGCGTCTATAATAGGATTGATATCTTGTGCCTGGGTGACTTTATCATCAAAAAGATGTTTAAAAAGCACTTTATTATCTACTTTCTTTTTGAGTTTTAAATCTTTGTTCTTTGCATATACCTCATCCCATTTTGCACGAACTATTGCCCACTTATTTTGATGCTCCTTCCACCAGTCGGCAGCAGCTTGACAACGGTTATCGTCTACCTTTTTATACACATTGTATCCTTTTTCTTTTGCGAGAAGAACATCTTCAGCGTTTTCAGCACGAATAAGTTTATGGTTATCCTGGTCATGCAGCCAACCGTATGCTGTAATTTCATGACGGTTACCGCGTAAAAGTACATTATAATCGCTACGGATGGTGTATTCTCTGCGTGCCAATGGTGCGGGTGTAGTATTTTCCCAGTAGCTTTTTCCGTCTACATGAACCCAAGTCGCACTACCTTCATATCGAGGGCTATCATCGACCTGATATACTTTTTGAGTCCATTGCCCATCCACTTCTTTTTGTGATTTTTGCACATAATTCCACTTGTTGTCAGAATTGTACACATAAAGGTCTTGATTCTCGTACAACCAATCCTGTCGCCAGTGCTTTACGATGTACGGTTTTGTGGGATCACCTACTTGAAGAATATGTTGAATAACTATTTTGTCTTTCTCATCGGTAACCAATTGTGCCCATTCTAATCCTTTATCAACTTTCACCTTTGAAGGTTTATAAAGAGAATCCTGACTATAATTAAAAGTCTCGGCAAAATTAAAAGTTACTTCAAAACAACCACACATTTTCTTAATAGCATCTGCATCCTGCTTTTTTTTGTTCTGAGCAGTGATTATACCACAAATAAGTAGTATAAGAAACAATGAATAATTTCTCATTACTTGAATTTTAATTTAATAATATTACAAAAATAATTATTTATATTAAATCCAAATAAAAATAAATAATATATTTGTACTTTATTAAGATTGATTCTAAATAATAATGAGTTTCAAATTAGCATTTTTTCAGTTTTTAGCGCTACTCGCTTGTTTTAACATGTATTCACAAGAGTAAAAGTGGCAAAAGATAGGCGTATTGATTTTTTACTTATAACATAATTTTTTCAATCTAAAAACACTATCAGCATCTTCTGAAATTTAATGAACTGATTTAAACTTTTTTCAATTTGCTAAAAAAATGCTGTCTTGCACTTATATTTTATAATTTTTGACTTCCGTAGCGCCGCTATGCAAGTAAAAAATTACTTCATCTAAGCACAAACCCTTCATTTTTCGCCTAAATCAAAAAAGTTTAAATCAGTTCGATGCAAATAAATAGCGTTCAATAATTTATATCCATCAAAAAATAAGCGTCTCGTGATAGTGAGACGCTTAGTGGCTAAATACTAATTATATTAGACTAGATATAAATCTATGATAAATACCATTTTTAGTATATTATTTAAGTACTTGTGCCTTATTTATTGCTGGCAATGAATCCGGTTTATGTCCATTCTTTGTTTGACTGTCAGTCTAACGAAATTTCTCCTTCATTAGGGTTGTATACGTAATTAAAGGTATAATATCTGGGCACACTTTCTTCAGTGATATTTCCCGGATTGTCTTGATAATAACTTAAAATTTCCATTTTTGCATATTTGCCATCTCGAGTTCTGAATACCAAAACACGACCAGGCAGCGGCGTAACAACAAACTGCTCAAAATTGTAATTATACCAGCCTTCATTATTTATCCTGGGAATTGCATAACCAGTTTCTGAGTCTTGTTCAAAAGTCAGCCCTTCTATTGAAGTGACCTCGGCAAAAGTTCCTATTACTATTGATGCACCTGCATTACCCGAACGTTGGGGCTCCCCGTCTGAACCTGTGCTAGCTCCTCCATTAACCGCTATGGCTAATCCTCGAAAAGCGATATCCCATTCGGTTTCACTTTCTGTAATCTCACCTGTTTTAAAATCAAACTTCGTGAAAGTACCACTCTCTGATTGTGCGCCCCCTTGTCCGCCACCACTTACTGGGGCAAACAAATTTGAAAACTGTTCAGATTCTACCGGTATTGAAGCGTTTTTGCCATCATCATCATCGCTACATGAGATGCTAATGAATGATACGAGCAAAAATAAAATAGATAACTTTTTCATTATTTTTAGTTTTAGATTAAAATTTATAGTTTAGTTTGGCAAACACCTGAATTCCAGGGCTGATCTGTACATTAGAGTCTGTATCAGAAGCAACGGGGTTGCTAC
Organism: Aquimarina sp. U1-2; assembly: GCF_017897595.1. Lineage (GTDB taxonomy): Bacteria > Bacteroidota > Bacteroidia > Flavobacteriales > Flavobacteriaceae > Aquimarina. The sequence goes on along the minus strand of NZ_JAGKIK010000005.1, from coordinate 290,718 downwards.
CTTTAAAGTCAAAAAGATTGTTCACTCCAGCCTGGAGCTGATAATTTTTAAAGAACGTTTTTTGTGTAGCAAAGTTTACTACTGCATATCCATGTACAAAAGAATCATCAAATTCGTCTAGCACTGCATTTCCATTAAGGTCAGCAAGTCCATACCTGCTGCGATAAATTACCCGAATGTTAGCATTAGCTTTCCATTTGGGGATTTCATAAAACACTTTGATATTAGCCGTATGCCGTGACCTATTAATAAGTCCAAAATAATCAGATCTAGACAATCGCAAAGTTTGTGAAGTTTCCGGATCACGGGCAAAAACGGTACCCTGTTCAATCTCATCCTCTTGGTCTTTGTCATAAGCAAATAGTAATTGATAACCTCCTGAAAAGGTTAAGCTATTGAAGGGCTTAAAAGAAAGATCTACCTCAACTCCCTGGGTATATATGCGGTTAAAGTTTTGATAGCCAAAAACACTGGCACCATTAGTTTTTACCGCCAGTATCCGGGTATCGATCAGGTCTTTGAAGTCGTTTCTGAAAAAATTAATTTCAGACGACAACATTCCTTTTTTATATACAAAACCCAAATTATATCCTACCGATGTTTCTGCACGAAGAGGCTCACCCAAACCGGAAAGATCCACAATTCTTAAGATTTCACCATTTTCTTCTAATCGCTCTATCCCTGCTGCTTCTACTTCTTTGCCAAAAACAGTATAGTTTCCACCAGCAGTATTTGTAAAATTCAAATATAATTGTCTGAAATCCGGTGCTTTAAATCCACTCCCTACAGAGCCTTTTATGGCAAAATTTGAAGTCAAATCATATCGAGCAGAAATTTTTGGACTGAACCGGGAATTGTACTCGCTATGATTATCAAAACGTGCTCCTACAATAACATTAAATCCTTTGGTAGGTTTTATATCAAATTGTGTAAAAATGTATTGGGAATCAAAAGAAATATCTTCAGCAAACAACGTGCGATCCAAAGTTTCAAAATTATATCCTGCACCCATCGAAAGGGTATTGCTTTTCTTCAATTTATAATTAAATCTGATTTCGGGCCTTAAGAGCTTTTGATTAAAATCATTTTCAAATAACAACACATTAGTTTCTGTATTTATAAATTGTTCGGAAGTCTTATAATTCGTATAATACAACTCATATTGAAGATCTAACTTTTTTGAAGGGGTATGATCTAATCTAAGATGAAGATTTAGATCCGTTTCTTCACTCTTGCTTGGATCTATATCAAACTCTTGATGGAAATAGCGCCCCGAAGCAAAAACACGAAAAGTACTGGATAAATCTGCAGTAAATCTGCTGGTAGCTGTATAATTTTTAAAAGGAGCGTTGCTTTGTCCCTCAAGATCCGGAGCCAGGTCAAAATTATCTGTACTCAATCGATCAGCAAAAAGGGAATACGTAATCTTACCGATCTTTTGGTTGAGACCGAGGTTCGTATTTTGATTATTAAAAGAAGCTACTCGGTGCGAAAGTTGTCCGCTTATTTTTTCAGATGTAGGGTCAGTCGTAATAATATTGATCACACCCCCAAGGGCTTCAGATCCAAAAAGACTAGATGAAGGGCCCTTTACTACTTCAATTTGTTTGATATTACCTATAGCAAGGCGACTAAGATCGAGGCTTCCTGCACTTCTTCCGATTAGCGGGACCCCATCAATCAATACCATAATGTATTCAGAACTGATTCCTTGTATTTGTATACCTTCAAAGCCACTTTCGTCTGCTATGGTAATCATACCTGTTTGTTCATTTAATATCTCACTTACTCGTATCGTTCCAGACTGTTCTATAATATCATTAGAAATTAATGTTACTGGCAGGGGTAAAGAAGAAAGCTGCCGCTTTGTTCTTGTAGCTGTTAGGATGACTTCATCAAGTTCTGATGCTTTAATTTTTTCTGAGGGTTGCTTTGTTTTTTCTTTTTCTGATTGCCCAAAAGCTGCTGTTCCACCAACTTTTCCAGATGGTAAAAAAGCGAATAATACTATAATATATAAAAGAGACGATTTCAACCTTGTAATTATTTAGAATGAATCTCAATAAGTGCAAATGTAGTATTTATTTTTATTTAGAATTAATAAAAATAAAAAAACTCATCAAGAAGAGTATAAAATCTATCACCAGATATCCATATATTTTTTTCCAAATATTGGTTTATTTAAATATTCAATTTAGTAATATTTAAATGCCAGAACTAAAGGTAGTATCTTATTCCTAATAACAAGTAGTAAGATACTGCCTGTTCTTTTCTAATTAAGTTCTGAAAACACTGGGAACAACGCCAGACTGTCTTCTAAAGTTTATAGCTGCCGAGATTTTCACAATGAAAAAAAAGGAAAATTGATCAAGTAGACTGGCATACAATTTAGGTCAACATAGTATGAGTAGGTTTAGGTTTGTATGCTATAAAAGTTGATTGCGGTAATATCAAGAGTAATAGCAATCAAATCTAACTATCTGGATCTATTTTTTATGGATTGATATTTCATTGGGGTAAGACCGGTATGCTTTTTGAACGCAGCATGAAATGTTGATTTTGAGTTAAAACCAGCTTCCAAACCTATTGATAACAGGCTATAATCTTTATAATCTGGATGTTGAAGCATCATTTTGACCTCGTTTACTCTATATTCATTAATTAGATCTCTAAAATTTTTGTCAAATAACTCATTTACCAACGTCGAGGTATACCGCGTAGAAATATGCAGCAAGTCTGAAAAAGAATCAAGAGATAACGTAGGATCTTTATACACCTTTTTATCATTTAATAATTTTTCGATAGTGGACTTAAGATTTTTTTGATATTGAGAGCGTATATTTTTTCCTGTAGACAGTTGTTTCAAATGCATAAAATAAAAGATGAATGAAGATGGTCTCCCCTTTTCATCGGAAGCAATATGAGCTTCGACTTCACATCCATATGCTGCATCGTTTTTACCCGATATCATAAATTCACTCTTTTGCGGCTTGTCCAGTTCGTTTAGTAAATCGAGATTGTATATTTTATGTAAATCTTCTTGATTCAAAAGAACTGAAATGGATTTGTTCTGCAATTCGGTATAGCCAAATTTAAGTATACTTAATAATTGGCTATTGGCATGCAGGATAATATGCTTCGAATTTGTAATTAGAATTGGATGTTTCTTTTCCTGAATTGCCTCAAAAATAGATTTGATTTGATTTTTTGTGGACAAGGGATTCCACGGAGATGTCACAATTTTCGGTACACGAATTGCTTTAAAGCTTATCCAATACGTTAAAATAGCAGCAAACGTATACACATAAGGGAGCCCATACTCATAAAAATGATTTCCGCCAATAGACAAGGCATCAAAACTAATTAAAATAGACCAAAAAAAATGAAAAATGAAATACCCCAGCAAGAAAAACTGTAACCATCGAACACTATTAATCACATCGACAGACCAAAGGTTATCCTTTTTGAGTAGTGCAATCGTTTGTTTTAATGAGGTATAAACAAAATATACAATCACGAACCCTAATAACAAATTTACGCCTTGAACTACATAAAAATGAAGCACTTTGGTCAGATAAAATGTATCACTTAGCCATAAATCTTCCTGATAGGCTATATGCTGAAAAAAGATAATAAGCAATACGATAAATTCTAACAAAGGGATTGACCACAACCATTTTTTAATCTTTTTTAATTGGGTGGTCGGTTCAAGAACTTCTACAAAGTATGAAAATATACTTACCGTAGGCAAAGTGACCAAATAAACCGGAATATAAAAAAGTGTTCTAAACTCATAGAACATTTTCTCCATTTGAAAAAAACTAAAAACCAGATCTATGCCTACCTGAACCATAAAAACACCCAAATACATCATGGCTTTTTTCTTCTTAATACCTTGAAAAAAGAGATATATTCCCAAAAGAATAGCATGAAATCCTGAGGTAAATATGATCAAATTTAATAATTGCATAGTAACATCTAAAGTGATAAAAGTCTGAAAACTATACGTAGTATAAGTTCATGAGCTTATTTAAGAGTACAGAAAGTGGCATAGTACTGTTTTTTGGACTTTTTATAGGTTACATAATTTATTTTCGTCTCCAATTATTTATACTGAGTCTAAATTAATATAATTAGTTTGTTTTGAAGGTATACCTATCGATTATTTTAATTATTACTTATGTTGTTACCCATGCGCAATCTAATATAAAGGGTCGTGTAATAGATAGCAACCAGTCCCCTATTCCCTTTATTAATATTATTGTGAGTGATACTCAAAAGTATGCAGTATCTGATAAAGATGGGTTTTTCAGCATTGAAGATCTTAAAAATAAAGTGTACACACTTCGGTTGAGTGCCATAGGTTTTAAGACCTCTTTTCAAACTATTGATCTCTCTGATCTTTCAAGTTTAACTCTAGAATTCAAATTATATAAAAGTACCGAGAATCTTGATGAAGTCATACTTAAAAGTAAATCCCAGATCAGAGTACTTAACGAGCAACCTCTTGCGATATCTTCTATCGATGTACAGCTCTTTCAAAATTTAAATATAGATGCTGCAAGCCTTCTGGACCGCACCAACGGTTTACGAGTTCGCCAATCTGGAGGGCTGGGTAGTGATGTCAATATTTCTATTCAGGGTGCACAGGGCAATGCTATTAGACGTTATTATGATGGACTACCTATCAAATTTCTGGCTGCCGGTTTAGATATTAATAATCTGCCCGTAAATCAAATAGAAAGAATTGATATCTATCGGGGTGTAACTCCGTTAGAAGTAGGAACCGATGCTCTTGGTGGTGGCATCAATATCATCCCCAAAAAATTTAAAGATACTTATGTTGATATGAACTATCAATTTGGATCTTTTAATACACACAGGCCATCTGTAAACCTATTTTACGTATCAGATAACAATGTATTTATCGGAAGTAACTTTTTTATCAATTATTCTGATAATAATTATAAAATTGATGCTCAGGATTTTGATGTAGAAACTCGTTCTGCTCAAAATATTATAGAAGCCGAAAGATTTCACGATCGCTACCGATCTTATTACGCAGATTTTTCAGTCGGAATACAAGACCAACCCTGGGCAGAAGAATTAAAGGCCACTATAATTTATAATAATACCTATGATGAAGTGCAAAACGGGGTGCAATTTGATCCTGTAAGAGCAGCTGGAGAAATTTATAATACGACCGATGGCTTTACCAGTATACTAAATTATAGCGTAAAAGCATTTAATGACAAATTAGCCATAGCGACTAAAACTAATTTTGGGGTCTATGAAGAAAAGATTAAAGACTCGACTGCATTTTTTTATAATTGGTCTGGTACCATTATTAGAGATACTAATGGCTCTCCAATTACCAATGAAAGAGGCACCGATTTGCTTGGGGGTCCTGCCGATATTAGCATTGATAGAGAGATTTTACTGCAGCGAACTACAGTCTCGTATGCTTTTAGTCCGTCTCAAAAAATAACACTAAGTAACCTGTTTATCGATCAGCAAAGAGAAGGTCGTAATGCATTTTTAGCAGAAGAAGATGATCCTTTTAGATTTCCAGCCTCACTACAACAAAATTATGCAGGTATCGAGTGGAGTGCCAAATGGTTTCATAACAAACTAGAATCTGTTGCTACTTACAAAAATTACCAAAACAGCGCTGATGCTACAAGTCTGGAAAGTATCGCAACAAATGATGCTGAAGAGGATCCTTTTGAACGTAGAGAAGTAAGTAATTCTTATAGTGGTGGCAATGTAGCCTTAAAATATACATTTACCGACAATTTTTTTATAAGATCATCCTTCGAATATGCCTATAGACTACCAGAAGAAAATGAACTCTTTGGAAATCAAACTACTATTCGATCCAACATCAATTTGCGACCAGAACAAAGTGATAACATAAATGTAGGACTATTTTACAAAACAAACCTGTTCAAAGATAAACCTCTCGCTATCGAAATTAATAGTTTTTATCGTTATCAACGTGACCGCATCGTTTTATTGGCATCAGGTTTTGATCTGGCACAATTTTTTAATGAAGAAGAAGTAGAAATCGCAGGAGTAGATGGTTATATCGCTTTCAAACCTGTAGACCATTTAAAGATTAACCTAGCCGCTACTTTTCAGGATATTCGTATTCGAAAAGTTATTAACGAGGCCGATGCTTCTCTTTTGGGTACTCGTTTATTTAATGTCCCTTATTGGTTCGCAAGTTTTGATGCAACGTATAGCTTTCATCATTTTTTAGCGAAAAAAGACCAATTAACACTCTCCTATTTTTATGATTTTGTAGAAGAGTTCTCATCGGTTAGAGAGGCTAATGTTACAGAAAATGTAGAAAACTTTGTTCCGACACAACATATCAATTCATTGGAAGCCATCTATACAACACCAAGTAAACAATGGAACTTTTCGGCTAGAATTAATAACATTTTTAATGATGATGTGTACGATAACTTTCGCGTACAACGCCCGGGAACGAACTTTACCGTAAAACTTCGATATGTAATTCAGTAACCTTATGAAAATGATGAATTTTAGAATTTTATGTATTGGCATAAGCACCTTGGGACTTCTTTTATCTTGTGCAACAGATGATGCTATCCCGATAAGTGACGATCGAGTATCATTTGGAGAACCTAGTGAGACCAAAGATTACATGCTTTTTACCAGAAGTGGATCTTCTCCTAATGGCTTTATTACAGGTTTTGATACTTTTCCTAGTGGCGAACTGGATATTCCTAATATCGAGACTACATTGGCTTTTCCAGCGATTTCTGGCGGTGTTGCATTTAGAAACTATGTCGTAAATCAACAAAAACTTTTTGGTGGAGCGGGTTATCAACGGGTTACACTTAACGAAAACAAAATTCCGGTTGCAGGCAGCATTATCGAAACGTTTAGAGGTGGATCCTCGGTAGCCTTTTTAAACGATAGTATAGGATATTACAGCGATTTCAATACACTTAATATTCAAATTTTTAATCCTTCTACTTTCAAACGAACAGGAGAAATTGACATGTCGCAGGCTTTTATCATTCCTGAAAATGCCAGCAATCAATATAGCGACATCATAGTAAGGGGTAACCGGCTTTTTAGCTGTTTGTATACCGGTTTGGGTTTTCCACCCTTTGCATATCGAAGCGATGTGGGTAGCATCGTAGGAGTAGTTGATACCGATAGTAATACCTATATTAAAGATATCTTCAAAGAAGACAGCAAATATCCGGGGCAGCCCTTCTTGCGATATAGTAGTAATGTAATCGATGAAGATGGAACGCTATATTTAGCAACCCAAGGCGGATTAACTTTTGATTCGGATACTCCTACTCCCGGGAAAATAGTCAAAATACCTTCAGGAAGCGATGATTTTGATCCGGAATACGAATTTGTTCCACAAGATCAAGTTTCAACATCTACGGCTATCACAAAAATCAATGCTGGTTTTTTGTACGTAGGCAATGGCATTGGATATACTAATATTTTAATGGAAGAACCTGTGAGTGGTTCAGACCTGGTTAATCGACCCTTGATGCGCTGGGCAAAAATTGATCTGATAAATCAAACGGCTGTCCTAGTAGAAAGGGTACCTAGAAATGTAGGATTAACTTCAGGAATGGCATATAACTATCGAGATAAAGTACAACTAGTAGTGTACAACCCTGAGGAAAATATAAGTGCTATTTATGAAACAGATCCGTCTAGCACTACTGCCGAAATGGTATTTAATGCTGCTTCTGGAGGCATTATTTATGGATTTTATGAATTGGAAGAAACAGAAAAATAATATGATAACCTTAACAAATGTGTAAATAATTATAAAAATGAAAAAAGTAAGACTAATACTTGTTTTAGCTTGTATGCTATTAAGTGTCAATTTAATGACGAATTGCTCTGGTGACGATGATACTAATGACCAGGCGCAACGTATTGATCCTGAAGCCGATGAGGATCAAGACGGAATTTTAAACGCGGCCGAAGACCTCAATCAAGACGACGACTATGAAAATGACGATACCGATGCAGATGGCACTCCCAACTATCTGGATATAGACGATGATGGGGACGGAATAACCACCAGAATTGAAGGTACTACAAGGGATACCGATGATGATGGAATTCCTAATTACCTCGAAATTGATGACGACGGTGACGGTGTAAATACTCCTGATGAAGACATCAATAGCGATGGAGATGTAACCAACGATGATACCGATGGGGATGGTATACCAAATTACCTGGATAGCGAAGATCTTACCGATGTAGATGCTGATGGTATTCTTAACGAAGATGAAGATCTAAACAACGATGGTAATTTTGAAAATGATGATACCGATGGCGATGGGATTCCCAACTATAAAGATCTTGATGATGATGGCGACGGAGTGAATACTGCTATTGAAAGAAGTAATGGAGATACAGACAGTGACGGTATTTTAAATTATCTGGATGTTGATGATGATGGGGATACGCTTAACACTATAGATGAAGATTTGAATGCTGATGGCGATGTAACAAATGATGATACCGATGGCGATGGAATTCCGAATTATTTAGAGATTGACGACGATGGCGATGGTACCAATACTCCAAATGAAGATATTAATGAGGATGGGGATGTAACGAATGATGATACCGATGGTGACGGTATCCCGAACTACCTGGATAGCGAAGATGTAACCGATGTAGATGCCGATGGTATCCCAAACGAAGAAGAAGATCTAAACAACGATGGTAATTTTGAAAATGATGATACCGATAACGATGGGATTCCTAATTATAAAGATCCAGATGATGATGGCGACGGAGTAAATACGGCTATTGAAAGAAGCAATGGAGATACAGATGATGACGGTATTTTGAACTATTTGGATATAGATGATGATGGAGATACACTAAATACAAGCGACGAAGATCTCAATAACGACGGGGATCCTACAAATGATGATACCGATGGTGATGGAATTGCCAATTATCTTGAACTTGATGACGATGGTGATGGAATAAATACCCCAGAAGAAGATGCGAATAATGATGGTAATCTAAACAATGATGACGCTGATGGAGATGGTCTACCCGATTATTTGGATAATTTTGAAGATACACTTTCTATACCGAACCTTGATTTTGAAAATTTTGGCACTCAAGATGTTGCTATTTATACAAAATCCGGTGCTTCTATAAACGAATCATGCGAAATTATAAATGGTGTAAACAATTTTGACAGAACACAGACAGTTATAGACAGACCTATTGGATTAAATACAACAGCCGATATCTTATTAGATTTTCCAGATTCGGGCGATCGATATGTAAACCAAACAAATGCGGCGAATGCGTATGCCGGTAATTCTGCCATCAGACTTCGTAGTGTAGATGGGATTATGGGTGCTGTTGGTTTTTTCAATCCAGAAATTTTTTGGCAGGATATGCTACCAGTACCATATCAGTTTACAAAAATCCCCACTCATATTAAAGGATTTTACAAACATAATAGCGGTACTGCAGTTACTTTTGGTCCGGGTGTATGCACATCTCTTGGTCGATTAACTGAAAATACCACTTTTAATGGAGGGTTTAGAGTATATGCAGTGATGATGAATGACAGCGGTCAGGTTATTGCAAAGGCAGACACTGTTTTAAGTGATGTAGCAAATTATACTGACTTCTCTGTACCGGTAGAAGTTCTAATTCCAGATCAACTTCCTACACAATGGGTCTTTGTACTTTCATCCTCACCAGAATTTATAGCACCTAATCCCATCGCGATTAATGGATCTATAAGTTTTGTAGACAATTTGAGCTTTGAATTTTAAAAAACAACAGCCAACTATACAACCCGGACAATGTCTAGTACAGTCCGGGTTTCATTTACAATTTGACATATTCAAAGATTATTAAATACCCAGTTTATCACGCATATGATTCACGTCCAGATTATTAAGAAGTTCAATTAAATTGGGGTACCATTTTTCGTGATAACCAAAATCTTTAATACGAAATTCTCGTATTGCCTTTTCTTTAGACCAACCATCAAATACAATTCGATACGCGGCAATAATAGCTCCGGTCCTATCAGAACCATGCCAACAATGAACAAGTAATGGTTTTTTAGAATTTTTTATGATGTCCAGCGCTTTAAAAAGGTCTTCTTTAGTTAAAGTTCCGGCTTTTAATGGCAAACGCTGCAATTGCAGACTGGTACCTCTTGCTTTTTTAGTGTCATCTCGTAGCCTTCTAACATTCAAAACAGTTTTTATACCTTTTGCCTCTAATTCACGAAAACCCTTTTTACTAGGTTGTTCAGAACGGTATAGAGAATCATTGATTTGATATAAATTTTTAAAGTATTTCGAATCGATGTTTTGATACTCTTCTGCCTGTGCGTTACAGTATATTGTATTCAACAGAAAGATACCAAATCCTTTAACTAACAAAATCGTTCTACCCATATTTTCTTTTTTCAATAGCATTCTTAAAATACTAAAATTTTAAAATTGTAATCCAGCTTTTAACATTTAATTCGCTTATAATTTATATAGTTAACCTACATAATCACTTTTTATATAATCTGATGTATTCTTAAAAAAACGTATTAGTACATTAATCCAACCCATTTTTATTAATAACATAAAAATATAAAATTATTTTTATTTAGATTGGATTTAAATAGGTATGTTTGTATGTTGTAAGCTATATGAATATATGCATCTATATTCTAACAAATAGTCTATTAGCCGCTTTTAATAAATATTATGGCAATTTCGATCATATTTCTAGCTATTTTATTTTTATATGTAAAATCGTCACATTTTCCATATAAACATGCTATTTTCCATAAGAAGCTAGTAGCAAAACCAAACTTGGTACGTGGTATTGCTTATGTATTACTTATAAGCTCATTTATTCTACTTTCGCAGCAATTTGGTATGTTTACTGGTATCATTGTTTTTTTTATGATAGTCACGTTAGCCTGCTGTCTTGTTGTATTTGTAATACCTCTGCATAAAAAATTAGTGTACCTCTTAACAACCTTAAGTATTTTAATTATTATCATTGAAAACATAATGTAATATGCCGGCGAACCCAAAACATTTATCAAGTAATAGCCAACGTATTGTTAAAATTACTGCAGGGATACTTGGCGGTTATTTAGTAACGATATTATTTCATAATAGTATAGGTAGCCTACTTAGCGAAAAAGCAGGATTACTTATAACCTCGGCTTATTCATCATTTTTCTTATGGTCTATATTATTAATAGTTCCTTTTTTGTTTAAAAACGGATGGAAGGCCTGGGCGACTTATATCATCATAATTTTGATATGCGCCGGAATTATTTTTATTAATAAATAACGTAAAAAGTCTGATTCGTATGAAATTAAAAGCATTAAAACCAAGACTACACAATATTGTTTTTCACACGCATACCGTCTCTGGAATTGTTATTAGTTTTGCGCTTTTTATTATATTTTATGCAGGTGCGGTAGCGTTGTTTATGGAAGAACTATACCCTTGGGAGAATCCTGAAGCACGTTTTGAAGCTCCACCACCAACAGATGTAGATTACGATCGAATATTAACCATTATCCAAAACGAAAACCCAAATTTTGATACTAGTTATCGTTTTAGTTTAGTTCCTCCAAAAAAAACAGATCCCTTTGTGCACCTTTATGGGTATCAAAAAACAACCGATGGTACTTCAGAACGGTTTGAAGCTCAAATTCATCCAATAACATATAAAATACACACTACAGGAGAACCAAAAACTCATATGGCAAGAACCCTGTATGAGCTGCACTTTTTTCATCAAATTCCCGTAGCAGGGCTATACATTTCTGGATTCGTTGCATTTTTCTTTCTCTTTGCTATTATTACCGGTGTTTTAACCCATTGGAAAAATATTATTACTAAATTTTACGCCTTTACTGTTAAAGGAAAATGGAAACAAATTTGGACTAATGGGCATGTTTCTTTAGGTTTTATAGCTTTACCATTTCAGATAATTTATGCCGTTACCGGAGCATTGTTGGGTTTATCCATCCTTTTATTGGCTCCTAGCGCATTCTTGATGTTCGATGGGGATACCAATGAAATTATCAAGGCAGTTCGACCGGATGCAGGTATTACTTATGATAAGAATGCAAAAGTAATAGAGGGACAAGTAAGTTTAAATAGTATTTATAGTGAATTAACAGAAACGTATCCCAACAAAGAAGTCACCTTATTGTATAGCACTAATTTTGGAAAAGAAGATGGTACTGTAAATGCAAGAATAGATGATCTTACAGGTATAGCCGGTGATGGCATTTTTGTTTATAGTTATAAAACAGGAGAATTGTTACAAGCAGTGCAACCAGATGATAAATCATATTCAGAAGGAGCATATGGCGTATTAATCAAGTTACATTATGCTACTTATGGTGGTTTATTTTTAAAAATTATCTATTTTATTTTAGCAATGATTACCTGTTACATCATAATTAGCGGAGTTATGATATGGCGAACAGCGCGAGACAACAAAAGGTATACAGAAGCACAGCGGCGTTTTCACCACAGGGTGACCAAAGTGTATCTGGCGATAACTTTATCTATGTTTCCTGCATTAGCTTTGATTTTTATTGCTAACAAAATAGTACCGCTAGCAGTAGCAGATCGTATCGTATATGTAAATACCATCTTCTTTTTAGGCTGGTTGAGTCTTAGTATAGCCGGACTTTATTGGAATAACTATCGTGCGCTTAACCGCAATTATATTCTGATAGGTGGAGTTTTAGGTCTTCTCATCCCTGTAGCCAATGGTTTAGTAACCGGAGACTGGATCTGGATAACTTTGGTTAATCAACAATACTATATATTTTGTGTCGATATGACTTGGCTTATCATAGGAATTTCAAGTTTACTTTTTTGCTTTTCTTACTCAAAATTAAAAGATGAAACAAAAAATCAATCATCAAGTGATAAAGAAAAGAAAAACACCAAAAGCAAAACACATGTAAAACCACCTACCCCGGTTCTTCAAAACTTTGTGAAAAATTAGTGACCTTAAATACGTCTACTACGATTAAAATTTATTTTTATTTAGAATAATTAAAAATAACCTTATATATTTGCTCAAATTTGTATGGAATACATTATAACATGGGTAAATTTTATTTGATTGTACTATTATGGTTACCACTAGTAGTATTTAGTCAAGATAGTTTCACTATTTCCGGAAAAGTAGTAGATGATAATCGTTTGGCAATACCTTTTGCAAATGTTGTTCTTAGTTTGGATAACAAATATGCTATAACTGATGAAAATGGTCGTTATCGTATGGATAATATAAAACCAGGGCGATACAGTATATCGGTAAGTTCTTTAGGATTTAAGACTCAAAAAACGCAAATTACTATTACTAAAAATCTTACACAAAATTTTATTCTTACTACCACTGTAGAAGATTTGGATAATGTTTTAGTAACCGGTAAAACCAAAAGTAAATTACTTACAGAAAATGTCGTTGCCATTACTTCGTTAGATATTCAAAAAAGTAAAGATCAGGCATTAGGGGTCGAAGATGTTTTGAAACAGTCTACTGGTGTTGTTGTTAGACAAAGTGGAGGATTAGGGAGCAATCTAAACATAAATTTAAATGGATTAACGGGGCAAGCCGTTAGAACTTACTACGACGGGATGCCAATAGAATTATACGGTGGTGCACTACAATTAAACTTTATACCCGTTGATGCATTGGAGCGTTTGGATATTTATAAAGGTATTATACCCGTAAATGTTGGCACAGACGCTTTGGGCGGAGGTCTTAATTTAGTTCCTTTAAAAATTGGAGGTAATATCTTACGAACTTCATATTCAGTGGGTTCATTTAATACACATCGCTTCTCCCTTCATGGAAACTATAATTTTAACGAAAATCTATCGGCTTCTATCTCATCATTTATTAATTATACCGATAATGATTACGAAATGAGAGATATCCCAAATATTGTGGAAAATCTTCGCACCGACGGTACAGTAGAGAGCATAACCGAAGAGAGAATCAACGCCACACGGTTTCATGACAGATTTCGATCTTCATTAGTAGAAGCCTCACTTAGCATTCATGATGTTCCGTGGGCCGATGAACTACAAGTATCTGCTCTATTTTCAAAAAGAGATAACCAAATACAACAAGGAACTTTTATAACAGGATTAGCCGTAGGAGAAGCTGAAACTGAAGCTACGGTGGTAGTTCAAAAATTAAATTATAAAAAAGCGTTCTTCAAAGAAAAACTCAAATTCAATTACTCAGGATTATATGCTAGATCAATCAATACAACCAACGATAGCACTACTGCATTTTACAATTGGCGAGGAGAACGATTAGTTACTGAAAATAGCAGAGGCTCTGAAATCTTTGGAATTCCGATTGCACGCAAAGGAGAAAGTATAGGAACTGCCCATAGAATTACCGCTAGCTATGCTATTAGCGATAATGTACAATTTGTAATATCTGAGTTTAACTACGGAATAGAAATTGACGGAGAAGATCCGATCGGTACTCGTATAGAAATCGATGGCGAACAAATCGATCCCAATACAATACCTTCAAAACTAAGATCTAATGTGTTTGGTACCGAATTAAATACCACTTTCTTTGATAAAAAATTAACTGCAATAGGGTTTTATAAAAACTATGATTATAGTGCTAGATCTATCGAATTTATCGCGTCGGGCATTACTGAAATCCCTTTGAGAACAGTAAAAAGTAATAATGATGGGTTTGGGTTTGGGGTCAAATATCAAATGTCGACAGAGATATTTTTACGATCCAGTTTTGAAAGAACACTGCGTTTGCCCACACAGAATGAGGTATTTGGAGATTTTGCCGCCATCGTCCCTAATTTTGAATTAAGACCAGAACAAAGTAATAATATAAATGTCGGCGCGCGTTATGAAAAAAATTTAACTAACAATAGATTTATTTCGTTAGATGTAAGTGGTTTTCTTCGGGATCAGGAAAATTTGATAAGACCTGTCCCCTTTGGACCTGAAAATTCCCAATTCATTAATGAGGCTAATGTAGAAAGTATTGGAATTGAATTAGGGAGCAGATTTAGACCTTTCTCAAATCTAAGTTTTAATGGAAGCTTCACATATCAGCAATTGGAAATTGGTAAATCTAATGACATAAGATCTTCAGGTGGATCTGAAGGTTCTTCGGTACCTAATATACCTAATCTATTTTTCAATGTTACCGCTAATTATACTTTAGAAAATATTTTCCGAAGTAAAAATAATCTAGAGCTATCCTGGAACTATCTGTTTGTAGATCGTTTTAGTGTAAATGAAGTTATCGATTTGGACAGTGCGAACCCTGCGTTTGTAGTGCCAAGACAGCATTTAAATAATGCTAATATCTCCTATATTTTACCAGAACAGAACTTGGTATGCTCACTTGCGGTTCAAAATATATTTGATCAAGAAATTTTTGATAATTTCAGAATTCCCCGACCTGGCATTAATTATGCATTTAAAATTAGTTATTCACTACAATAATACCTTTTGTCAAATCATGAACTATATGTTGAAAAAATGTGCCATTATAATGATATATTTATTCATTTTCATACACACTTCTTGTGATGATGGACTTAATGATTTAGCTGATCTTGGAGATGTAAATAATATCAAAACCTCGGGATTTATAGTAGTAGGTACAACCTCTTCAAATACCGCTCGTGTAAAATATTTTGAAAATTTACCTTCTGGAACCATAGATCTTTCAGACGGTATTGATTTTCCTCGTTTTTTTCCTAACTCTATTTACAATCATGCTATTTTTCTAGCTAGACCCGATGAATCTCCGGGGTACTCTAAATATGTAGTTAGTGAAAATGGTGATTTGTTTGAGATCGGAACGCTACCTACGCTCAATGCAGGCTCATTTAGAATTGATGTACGTGATGCTGAGTTTGGTGTTTTTCAAGACAGGGCAACACCAGATAATATTACTATTTTTAATCCAACAACGCTACAAATCATAGATGGAGTAGATATGAATGAGGGCTTCGTACCAGGAGATATTGATCAACGCTACCAACGCTTTATTTTTAGGGGAGATGATGTTTTTGCTCCGATAAGAGGTAATGTAACAGGTGAGTCTTTTTCCTCTTTCATCTTACATCAAGCAAACTTAATTACAGGACAGTTTGTTGGCGACACACAGCGTAATGGCAATGGTGTTTCAGATATCATTACATTTAATAATTTCGGTCAGCGTTTGATAGACGATTCGGGAAATTTATATGTTGCAGATGCCGGTAATTATACAGGTGGCCAGGTTTGGGGTAGAGTTAATAAAATTCCTGCAGGAAGTAATGAAATTGACCCTGATTATGTTTTTGAACCTGCACGAGCTTTGAACCCTTCTAACGTTTTTCTTCCAACCTTCAACAATTTTTATGTTTTGAATAATGGTAAAGCTATTGCTAAAGTAAATTCAGAAACACCGCAAGCGGCTATTGATATTATACTTAGCGTAGGTGGTAATTTAGCAAACCTTACTCCTGCTCAAACTCAAGAAATTCTTTCTATACTATTTTCTGCTGAATCGGCACGTTGGTGTTTTTTAGACCTTAATGCGTTTACCGTGACACCAATTGCGAATATTCCTGCTGTTGGTGTATTTTCTGGCGGACAAGTATTTTTTGATGGAAATACTATATTTTTTCCTGTTGCTAATGCTACAGAAAACGCTTATTTCAGTTACAATACCAATACAGAAGTTGTAGAAAAAGCTTTTGAAATTACAGGCGCCGATATTTCGGGAGTCTATAATATCGCAAATAATAATTGATTAGCCTTAGCCGTAATTATTTGATAGTAAATTTCAGTTAAGTTGATTGTCATAGGATCGGCTTTTATCATCAAACTTAGATAGTTGTGAAGAATTTATTCTTTAATAATTTTACACAGTTCGATAGCAATCAATTGAGATATATTATTAAATTTGCGCCCGCGTAAACAGGATAAGTCAACGCCAGGATCACTACAAATTCATGAGATTTGGTGATCTTAAGCACAAAAATATAGTGTCAATCGTTGACTGTAAATAGTAAAACTAGGTTTAGCGTAATGCGATCTAAATCAAAAAATCCAATCATTACGATGATTGGATTTTTTGATTTAGATGTTAAAGTATGTAAAATAGCATCTGATAAGCATTAAGACGATATAGTACTACCTATGTACATATAAGGAAAAGTTAATTTTTGTTTAACGGTATTTAAAATTAATTAAACAAGTAGTATATTTATAATGTTTTTTTGGAAGAAGACAAATGAATTTTGAAGAATTAAAATGCCATAGGATTGATTTTGTTTACCAAGTAAAAGGAATACTAAGAGATTTAGATGAACCCTACAAAAGAAAATGTTTAAATTTCTTAACACGAGAACGGAATAGTTATAGACGTTCTTTATTTTATAATTAGCGTATTATTAAATAATTACTAAAATTTAAACGAGTGAAATTAATTGAAGAAGTATTAGAATTTGAGAATAGAAAGATGAGCAATATGACTACTAGTGATAGAGTTGCTGCTTCGAGAGAGGCTAAATCTCTAGTTCTTCGGCTCAATGAAATTTATAAAAAAACGAAAGATTCAGAACTTATGGATCTTATGAAAAGACTTACCGAGAAGAAAAGAAGAATAGAAAAAAGATTGAAAGGTATGCCAGATCTAACATAAATCTAAATATTTATGTTATTCTTAAAAAGGATCTACAATCAAATCTCGTATAACTTAAGGTACATATTGCATATTTAAACTTACATAAATAATAATTCAACAATTTTTATGTAACAAGGTTTCATACGTTATCTCGAGTTTTCATAAACATCATAATAAAATGGTTTTAGAAACAACATACAATAATAAAGAGACTACCAAAACAATAAATGCTATGGTTGGTAGACCGTTTTCGTTTCTTCAGGCCATTAAAATGAAAGGAATTGGTTCTAAAAGAATGATTATTGATGAAGTAAGTCCGAGTTTAAGCAAGTACCTGAACACAGTATCTGATCTTACGTATGGTAGTATAGAATTGCGACCTAACGGAATTTTAGTATCGATGAATAAAGGACTTAGAAACTTTGTCTGGGTAATACCGTATTATCAGTTTTATATGTACAAAACCAATGGGGTAAGTATTCATGCTCAGGGTAAATTTGTACATTTTAAAAATAATCGTACGCATAAAGAAAACCGTATCTTTTTTCAGAAGCTTGTAAAAATGAAAACTGACTATGACCACAGATATCCACATGTAGATACGGTTTGATAGCTATGAAAACTGAATTAAATGTTTTAGGTACTGCGCTGGCATCTTGCTGTGAAAATCCGTTGACAGGATATTTTAGAGACGGATTATGTCGAACAATGAAAGATGATGTTGGCACTCATGTTGTATGTGCAGTAGTTACTGAAGATTTTCTTAGGTTCACAAAATCTCGTGGAAATGATTTGTCTACTGCCATACCCTATTGGAATTTTCCAGGACTTCATCCCGGAGACCGTTGGTGTTTATGTATATCAAGATGGTTAGAGGCAGAAAAAGAAGGTAAAGCACCTCTCGTTGTTCTGGAAGCGACACATCAAAAAGCCTTGGAATATACCGATCTTAGTATGCTTCAAAAGTACGCCTATATTAAAAATTAAAATGATTCTTTAAAGATCATTAGATAAATACATAAAGGTTTAATTATAAAATCAGTATTGTTCGGTTAAAGAAACTAGACCGCTGCGCCGTCAGAAAATAAAACAAAAACTTGTTTGTAACTACTTGTCTATTGGGGTTTTTGAAGTAATGGCGATTCCGTTTCAAAATAAGTTGTCTAAATTTTAGAAAAGCAAGGTGTCTTTTTTATAAACTTATGATTTCTTAATGGTAATTGAAGTTTTCAGAGCGTATCAACTTTTTTATCAGATAATAATGTTATAAAATATGGTTTTCAGAAATTTGAAGTCTTATCACATGTCCGTTTGAGGACAGTCGAGAACTTTTCGTCATTGTAAAATTGGTTTCAACTGAGCCTGTACGAGCTCTGACAAAGGGCTCACCCAGACAGTAGTACTATAACGTCTTATTTCAACAAGTAACTAACAGCTGATCTCTATTATTCTTCAAGTAAATTCAATTTAAGAACTTTTTTTGCCTGAAAATGATAATTTTTTAAATACAATCATGATTTTTAAAGGCTTTCATCATGAGTTTCCGATATTTACCAAAAAAAGTTTTGAAATATATTTTTTTATGCTTCATTACGATGCAATCCATCATCGTATATTCACAGCAGCAAATTACAGGAATCGTTTTAGATAGCGCTACCAATACTCCTATTAAAAATGCTAGCATTACATCAAAAGGAAAAAATGAAATCTACACAGATATAACAGGTACTTTTACCATAATGGCTTCAGATAGTTTAATTATTTATAAAGAAGGATATGAAGAAAAGCGTATTCTTTTACATAATACTACTCAAATCACCGTCAAACTTTCTCAAAAAATTACAAATCTGGATGAAGTACTGGTAAATCAATTATCAATTCCTAATTTCTATAAAAATGCTACCGCTTCAGTTTCACTAATTTCTTCTGAAGATATTAATCGTGGAAACCCTTTGGAATTACACCCGGTACTTAACCGCATCCCAGGGATATTTATGCAAAATGCTACACTAAACACAAATCGAATTACCATTCGGGGTATTGGAGCACGAAATCTTTTTGGAACTGCAAATATTAGAGCCTATTTTGGAGATATTCCCTTGACAGATGGTAATGGTGAATCATCTATTGAAGATCTCGAACTAGGAGCAGTTGCAGGTATAGAAATACAAAAAGGCCCCTCTTCAAGTAGTTACGGCGTAGGATTGGGAGGAACTATTTTACTAAAACCTCAGTTTAAAATAAATGCGGGTACTACAGCGCAATTATCTATGTCGACAGGCAGTTACGGATTAAGAAGGTTATTCGCAAAAACTGCTATTGGCAACGAAAATAAAAATCTTACCATTCTGTATAGCAATAACCATACAGATGGATATAGAGCCAATAATACCTATGATCGAAACACGGTCACACTTACTTCAAACCTCAACATAGACAATAATGACCGCTTAGCTATTTTAGGAAGTTATGTCGACCTCAAAGCAGGAATACCTAGCTCATTAAATCAAGAAGATTTTAATACAAACCCTAGTCAAGCCGCCTTTACCTGGGGTCGATCTCAGGCTTTTGAAAATGTAAATTACGGGATTTTAGGGTTCACCTGGGAACATGATTATTCTTCAATGCTGAAACAGGTTACTAGCACTTTTTTATCGTTCAGAAAAAATGATGAACCCAGACCTTTTAATATCTTAGAAGAAAATACAGAAACTATAGGCGTACGATCAAGAATATTAGGAAATCACAAGATATGGCAAAAAGAATGGAACTGGTCCCTTGGCGGAGAGCTTTTTTTTGACACCTATGCTCATAAAACCTTTCAAAATCTTTACGAAAGTTTTCCTCCTGGAACCGGAAGCGTAAGAGGCGATCAACTTTCTGATCTTTTTGAACGACGTTATTATTACAATTTATTTGCCGAATCAAATTTTGTACCTTATAAAGGAGTAACGCTAAATGTAGGGCTTCATCTTAATCAAACTTTTTTTGATATCACAGATACGTTCTTTGAAGACGGTGAAAATAATTCGGGGCAATTCGAGTTTGAACCTATTCTCTCTCCTAAAATTGGAATTAACGCAGCGCTTACTCCCAAATTAATCCTATTTGGAACCATCGCACATGGCTTCTCTACTCCAACTACCGCAGAAACGTTACTTCCCAATGGCATATTCAACCCCGATATTAAACCAGAAATTGGATGGAATTACGAAGTAGGAACCCGATATAAATTATTTCGAAATATTAGAGGTACTCTTTCTGCATACACTATGAAAGTAAGTGACTTATTGGTAGCGAGAAGAACTACTGAAGATAACTTTTTTGCAATTAACGCCGGCAAAACAACTCATAATGGTTTTGAAGCTGAAATCAATTATAGCATAATCAATAAGAAACCTTATCAAGTAGAGTTGTGGGTGAATGCTTCTATCTACGATTATAAATTTGATGAATTTGTAGATTTAGATAACAATTTTTCAGGAAATAAACTAACCGGTGTACCCGAAGAGGTTTTCAATCTTGGTATAGATATTACCGCTGTAAAAGGCTTCTATGGCAACCTAACCTTTCAAAAAGTACATGAAATTCCGGCCAATGATGCTAATACGGTGTTTAGTGACTCTTACGAATTACTTCACGGAAAAATTGGCTATAAAAATACCATCGGTAAGGATTTCGATTTTGATATTTTTTTTGGAGCTAATAACATTTTAGATACGCAATATGTAGCTCAACTTCAGATCAATGCAAGAGGTTTTGGAGGCAATGCTCCAAGGTACTTCTACCCTGGATTACCATTTAACACCTATGGTGGGATTAACATAAATTATAGATTATAACTAATAATTTGTCGTATTTTTCAGGTTAAGAATACTTTAAATGAGTTATCTTTTCACTATGGAATATATAGTTGAAAAGAACACTATTGTTTTTATCAATGCTGAAGTAAGTAGATGTAAAGAGATGTTTTGCATGAATCGTAAAAAAATCAGAATGTATAGGACTTTCAAAAAGTGTACTACTCAATTAATCATTTAAATCATACTATTATCAAATGAGAATAATTTTATGCTTATCTCTTGTGATCGCTACTTTTTCAGCTTGCGCTCAAGAAAAGAAAGAAAACGATGTTGTGCTAGAGCCCGATCCAAAAAATTATACGACAGAATTGGTGGTTCAAGATCTGCAGATTCCCTGGGGAATGGCTTGGTTGCCCGACGGAAGTATGTTGATTACAGAAAAAAGTGGAGCATTAATTCACTTCAAAAACGGGAATAAGAAATCTATAGGTAATGTTCCCGAAGTATACGTTAGAAATCAAGGAGGATTATTGGATATAGAATTACATCCTCAATATGAGAAAAATGGTTGGATATATATCACATATTCGTCGAAAGACGGTGCCGAAAAAGGAGGTAATACCGCTTTAATTAGAGCAAAACTAGCCAATGATCAATTAATTGATATTGAAACTCTCTATAAAGGAACCCCAAACACTACAAAAGGTCATCATTTCGGTTCGCGTATAGAATTTGATAACGAGGGCTATGTCTATTTTTGTATTGGTGATCGAGGCAATCGAGATGTGAACCCACAAGATGTTACCAAAGATGGCGGCAAAATTTATCGCTTGCATGATGATGGTAGTATACCTAAGGACAACCCTTTTATACAAACAGAAAACGCAAAAAAAGCCATTTACTCGTATGGACATCGCAATCCACAAGGTATGGCATTACATCCCAATGGTACAATTTGGGTGCATGAGCATGGCCCCAGAGGTGGTGATGAAATCAATCCTATACAAAAAGGAATAAATTATGGATGGCCTGTTATCACTTACGGCATTAATTATAGTGGTACTCAAATTACAGCACTTACCAAAAAAGAAGGAATGCAACAACCCCTTTACTATTGGATCCCGTCTATAGCACCTAGCGGAATGGATTTTGTTACCAGCGATATATATCCTGATTGGAAAAATGATATCGTAATAGGTTCGCTAAAGTTTCAGTATCTTGAGCTAGTAGAACTAACCGATCAAAAAGTCTCCGGAAGAAAAAAATTGTTAGAAGATATCGGGCGTGTTCGTAATGTTAGACAAGGACCAGACGGTTTTATTTATGTTGCTGTAGAAAATAAGGGAATCTTAAAAATTGTTCCTAAAACATAGTAAACCCCCTTGGGGCAAGCCGAAACGGTATTCGAAAGAAACTAAATTTTAATTTTGATACAAGCCGTGAGAGTACTAAGACCCTTTGGCGGTGCCAATACATTTTAAAACTTTAAACATAGATTATTCGTATGAAACGAACATACAAAAAGATAGTAGTTGGCTGCATAACTTGTGCTACAACCATTGCTATTTTTGCACAACCAAAACTTATAAATTTTGAACATGAGCCTTATCACTATGTAGATAGTCAAAATTCAAAATTAGCAGAGAGTATGGCCCGTGGAAAAGAAGTTTATGCCGATTTTTGTATGCAGTGCCATCTTGCTGACGGAAAAGGTACACCCAACGTATTTCCACCTCTAGCAGGCTCAGATTGGCTCGTCAATAAACGTTTGGAAAGCATTCACTCTATTAAATACGGGTTAAACGGACCAATACAAGTCAATGGCAAATCGTACAATAGTGCTATGATGCCTCTAGGACTAGAAGATGAAGAAATTGCAGATGTAATGAATTATATTATGAATAGCTGGGGGAATACGCAAAAAGAAATGGTAACCGTCGAAGAAGTAGCAAATGTAAAAAAATAAGTACGGGTACGTATACGTTACTCTATCGAAGATGACAACAAAAGCACTACAAATAAAGAACAGCTTCCCTAGTAAACATTTACTATGTATGCTAATGTTTTTGATCTCCTTACTTAGTACCGCTCAATACGTAGAAAATTCTAGAAATACATACAGATTTAAATATCGATCAGAGCTTTATAAAGGGACCAGACTACAAATTACTTCAAAATTAGAGGCTTTAAAAAATGATTCCAAATTTATAGATATTCCTATTGAAATAGTAAACGAACTGAATTCCCTCTTTATTAAAACAAAAAAACAACCTATTCCTAAACATTATAAAAAACACGCTATAAAGTTTTTAGATGCGCTTTACAATTATGAAGATTTCGCAAATGCATATGAAAGTAGTCTATATGCGGTTGTAAAAAAAGTAAAAAAAGACATGTATGTCGTCGATTTTAAATTTGAACGAGAATTTACCAAAGCAAAAGTACGATTAGATAGAAAATTAAATGAAAATCCAACAAATATTGAAGAATTTGATACCGCTAAAAAAGAACTAATAGATAGCCAAACCAAATTGCTATGCCACCGCTGGATGAAAGGTAAATTCGAAAAATATAAGGGCATTGATATTGTAAAAAATCCCGATAGCTTGATGAAAACGTTTAAAAAAACAGAAGCCTTACCAGTTTACAAATTATACAATGCAGATCAGATTGAAAAAATAGAACACTATTTAGAAAATCAAATTATCGATTTCTATTACAAAAAATCATTACCCGAAATTGATCCAGATGTTTTAGATTTACAATACATTACCAAAATGTAATGTATTTGATTTTTTATAATCTCAGCATATCTTTATATGTTCTAAAATAGTAGATGACAATTCCTCAAAAAATATATGAAGTAATAGGGCTCATGTCGGGAACATCCCTGGATGGGTTGGATATAGCCTACTGTCATTTTGAGTATAAAAACGATTGTTGGGTATTTTCTATTCAAAAATCGAAAAGTATACCTTATGACTATTCTTTACAACAAAAATTAAAAAATGCAATCCACAGTAAAGCTACCGAACTTTTGGTTTTTCACAACATATATGGAAATTGGTTAGGACAACAAGTAAAAAGCTTTATAAATAGCCACCAGTTAGCAATAGATTTTGTTGCGAGCCACGGGCATACTGTGTTTCACCAACCACAATCCGGACTAACCTTTCAAATAGGATCAGGACAGCATCTTGCCAATGCATGTAAGCAAAAGGTGATTTGTGATTTTAGAACCAACGACGTGGCATTAGGTGGGCAAGGTGCCCCGCTTGTTCCCGTAGGAGATAAATTACTGTTTAGCTCTTATGATATGTGCCTTAATCTAGGCGGAATCAGTAATATCTCTTTTGAAATCAATACCGCTAGAAATGCGTATGATATTTCTCCTGTAAACATGTTACTTAATTACAGTTGTAAAAAAATTAATCTTGCATACGACGAAGGAGGGCAAATAGCCGCTACCGGAACCATAAATCAAGAATTGTTACATCAATTGAATGCTCTTCATTACTACAAGCTCCCCTACCCTAAGTCTTTGGGATATGAATGGTTTGAAAGAAACATAATTCCGGTCATAGAAAATACAAAGGATACTATTGAAAACCTTTTGCATACATCTGTGCATCATATTGCTCATCAGATAGCAAAGGCAATAAAAATGATTCCAATAAACAATCCGTCGTTGTTGATCACCGGCGGAGGTGCAAAAAACGATTTCCTCATAGCAATACTACGAGAAAAATTGGGTGATGATGCAGTAATTACTATTCCGTCTACTCAAATTATAGATTTCAAAGAAGCCTTAATTTTTGCGTTTATGGGAGTCTTGCGCGATCGAAAAGAAATAAATTGTCTAAGCAGTGTTACCGGAGCAAATCGAGATTCCTCTTCAGGAATCGTTTATGAACCTCACTAGCTTTTGATCAAGAATTAATAGCCTAAACAGGCTGTATACATAATATGTAAAATGCACACCACCCTAATGATTTACAAACTCGCCACCCCAAAAACTCGTAGTATTAAAAACTATTTCTAAATTTGCCAGAAAAACATAAGAATGCTCATCATCGGTATTGCAGGTGGAACTGGCTGCGGAAAAACAACGGTTGTCAATCAAATTATAAATGAACTTCCAAAAGAAGAAGTTTGTGTTATTTCGCAAGATTCTTATTACAAAGATACGAGTCATCTTACTTATGAAGAACGTGTAAAGATTAATTTTGATCATCCGCAATCTATAGATTTTAATTTGCTGGGGCAACACTTGGCAGCGCTTAAAAGAGGTGAAACTATAGAACAGCCCGTATACTCTTTTGTAACACACAACAGAACACAAAACACGATAAGTACTCATCCTAGAAAAGTGGTTATCGTAGAAGGTATTCTAATTCTTACACAAGCAGAAATACGAGCTATGTTTGATATTAAAATATATGTACACGCCGATAGTGATGAGCGTTTGATACGTCGTTTAAAAAGAGACATAGCCGAGCGCGGTAGAGATATGGATGAAGTGTTGGATCGATATCAAAACACCTTAAAACCCATGCATCAACAATTTATAGATCCTACAAAAGAGTTTGCCGATCTTATCATCCCGAATAATAATTACAATAACGTAGCCGTTGATATAGTTCGTACTATTATTAAAGAGCGCCTGAATTAACTTTTGTACCTTTAGGTCAACTATTATCTACTTACTTTGAAGCTTAGAAGTTATTTCCAAAAATTAAAAAATAAACCAGCATTGATACCATTTTTTGCTATATTTTTAAATAAATATGTACTAATTGTAGTATTGTTTGTGATTTGGATGTTATTTCTGGATACAAACTCATGGCTTATACATCGAGAGTTAGATCAAGAAATTATAGAATTAGAAGATAATAAAGAATACTATATCAAAGAGATTATCAAAGATCAAAAGGATATTAAAGTATTAAAAGATAGTAGCGAACTTGAAAAGTTTGCAAGAGAAGAATATTTTATGAAACGAGACAATGAAGAGATTTACATCATCGAATACGAAGACAGTATTTTGAAAACTAAAAAGAATGACTAAACCCTTATTTGATAGTTTTGATCAGGTCACTGCAAAAGAATGGAAGCAAAAAATTCAGTTTGACCTAAAAGGTGCAGACTATAACGAAGCTTTAATTTTTAAATCTTTAGAAGGAATTGATATTAAACCTTTTTATACGCAAGAGGATATTGATGACTTCACTATACAACCTATTTCATCTTCTTCTGTATGGAAAAATTCTTTAAAAATAGAAGTTCAAGACGCCAGTAAAGGAAACGAAAGTGCTAAAAAAGCTATTACAAAAGGAGCCGAAAGCCTTTTTTTGGTGATCAAAAATGATCAAGTCGATCTTAACATATTGTTACAAAATATTGATGCTTCAATTGTTATATATATAGAAACAGAATTTTTGTCTGTACCTTACGTACAATCCATCAATGAGATGGCAAAAGCTAAAAAACTGACGATCTCGTTTCTTACCGATAGTATTAATCGATTAGCAGGTACTGGTAATTGGTTCTACACCTTAAAAGAAGATTACAATATCCTGGAAGAGATTACAAAATTATCAAATCTACAAAATGTGCTTAGTGTCGATATGGGTTTATATCAAAATGCAGGCGCTACGATGATTCAGCAGTTGGTATATGGTATAGCTCACGCCAATGAATACCTAAATTTTTTTAAGGATAAAGACCACAATCCTCTTATCAATACCCAGATAGTGTTTAAAGTTGCTTTAGGTGGAAACTATTTTTTTGAAATTGCAAAACTAAGAGCATTACGACTGCTTTGGTCAACACTGGCCGAAGCTTATACTATTCAAAACGAATGTCATATCATAGCATATCCTTCACATCGCAATAAAACCATATTGGATTATAATGTAAATATGTTACGTACTACTACCGAATGTATGAGTGCAATTCTGGGTGGGGCAGATGTGGTGTACAACCTTCCGTACGACGAAGTCTATAATTATGAAAATGATTTCGGTACAAGAATTGCCCTTAATCAACTGCTTATTTTAAAGAATGAAAGCTATTTCGGACTTGTAAAAAATCCTGCAAACGGTTCTTATTATATTGAAAGTCTCACGCAACAAATGGCCGAAAAAGCACTGGCATTATTTAAAAACATAGAAAAAAGCGGAGGTTTTCTTAAGCAACTTAAATCAGGTATTATACAGAAAAAAATTAAAGAAAGTACCAATAAAGAGCAGCAGCTTTTTGATGAAGAAAAGATCATTTTAACTGGTGCTAATGCATTTAAAAACACCAACGAAGTTACTCCGGAGCTCGAGAAACCTGTGTTCAAGAAAAAAAAACCTAGAAAAACATTAATAGAACCTATTTTAGAAAAGCGACTAAGTGCGCTTCTAGAGAAAAATCTTTAACAAAACATTAATATTTACTCAGGAATTACTAACTTGCGGCAAAATTAATTAGTCTTAGCCTATACATTAACTTTACTAAATCTAAATCCATGCCCCTAGTGATTAGATTAAAAGCAATGTTTGTAGTATTGCTTTTATTATTTCTAAATTCTTATGCTCAAACAGATGTCGATTGCCTTGGTATAGACACCAGTGGTTTGTCGAAAAAAGCATTTGCCTCTTTTGAAAAGGATCTTTTTACACATTACAAATTTGAAAACGACTCTATAAAAACATACAGAACGTTCTTAGCAGAAGTCGCTAGTTTATCAATAGATTTAAAGAAATTACCTTCGAGCAGTTCTATAGCTCTTACTCGAGAATTTAAAAAAGCCGCTACCGGTAAAAATTCATTATGGGTAAAACTAAGTGATTATGAAAATCAAGAGGCGGTTAAAAAATCTGTACCATCTCCATCAGGTAAAAATCAGGAAGAAATCATGATTTTTAACTATCGTGGGGGGCTTATACAATGTCTTAAAAACACAAGCGAAAGCAATGACTTTAAAGAAATTATTGACACTCTAGAAGGAGACGGTAATGTAAGCACATCGATTATAGCCCAAAGAATTTATTACATTCCTGATCAAAAATTTAGAACCCCTCAGATAAAAAAGTTTATTGCTTTTGACATTTACTATTCCATTCTTATGGTAATTGAAAAGGCTTTTTAATGAGTAATTTTAAAGTGGAAGTGGTATAAAATCGCTCTAAAAGCTTAATTTTACAACGCTATCAATTTTATCATTAAAAATGTAATAGGAACTGATGAGTCGAAAAGATGTACAGCATTTAGAATTAAATAAATCGAAAATTCACAATACCTTATCAGATTCGGTTTTCCCTACTTCTGAAGGAATTACAATAAAACCTTACTATACCAAGAATGATACTGATACCTTAAAACATCTCAATTTTTCTGCAGGCAAACCTCCATATCTAAGAGGCCCGTATACCACTATGTATGTTCGAAGACCCTGGACCATTAGGCAGTATGCCGGTTTTTCAACAGCAGAAGAAAGTAATGCTTTTTATCGAAGAAATCTTGCTGCAGGGCAAAAAGGGCTTTCGGTGGCCTTTGATCTCGCTACACACAGAGGGTATGATAGTGATCACGAACGCGTTTTCGGAGATGTAGGTATGGCCGGAGTGGCTATCGATACTGTAGAAGATATGAAAGTACTTTTCGATCAAATTCCACTAGATAGCATGTCGGTTTCTATGACGATGAATGGTGCAGTTCTACCTATCATGGCTTTTTATATTGTTGCCGCAGAAGAACAGGGTGTAGATAAAACGTTGCTTTCTGGAACCATACAGAATGATATTCTGAAAGAATTTATGGTACGCAATACATATATCTACCCACCTACACCATCTATGCGTATCATTAGTGATATTTTTAAATATTGTTCTAAGTACATGCCAAAATTTAACCCTATTAGTATTTCTGGATATCATATGCAAGAAGCGGGCGCTACATGTGATATCGAATTGGCATATACGCTTGCCGATGGATTAGAATATGTAAAGAAAGGAATAGAAGCAGGATTAGATGTAGATTCTTTTGCCCCTCGCCTATCGTTTTTCTGGGCAATTGGAATGAATCATTTTATAGAAATAGCAAAAATGAGGGCGGCCAGAATGCTTTGGGCAAAATTAATACAACAATTTAACCCTAAGAACCAAAAATCTTTGATGCTGCGAACGCACTGCCAAACCAGCGGATGGAGTTTAACTGCACAAGATCCTTTTAATAATGTGGCAAGAACATGTATCGAAGCCAGTGCCGCAGCTTTTGGAGGTACTCAAAGTCTACATACCAATGCGCTGGATGAAGCTATAGCATTACCAACAGATTTTTCGGCCCGAATTGCGAGAAATACTCAAATTTATCTTCAGAAAGAAACCAACATTACGCGTACCGTAGATCCGTGGGCAGGTAGCTACTACATCGAATCGCTTACTCATGAAATTGCCCAAAAGGCCTGGAAACTGTTACAAGAAGTTGAAGAGTTAGGCGGAATGACAAAGGCTATTGAGGCAGGTATTCCAAAAATGAGGATTGAAGAAGCGGCAGCTCGCAAACAGGCGAGAATAGATAGCGAACAAGATATCATTATTGGTGTTAATAAATTTAAGTTAGAAGAAGAAGATCCTATCAGCACACTAAAAGTCGATAATCAAGCTGTTCGTTCGCAACAAATTGAAAGTTTAAAAAGAATAAAAGCAAATAGAGATACCAATGCTGTGCAATTAGCTTTAGAAAATTTAACCAAAGCAGCTGCGAATAATGATCAAAACTTATTAGCATTATCGGTAGAAGCCGCAAGGTTAAGAGCAACATTAGGAGAAATAAGTGAAGCGTTAGAAAAACCATTTGGAAGGTATAAGGCTCAAATTAAAACTTTTACTGGAGTGTATGCAAAAGAAATAAAAAACGACGAATCATTTAATAGAGCCAGAGAGCTGGCTAATCAATTTGCGGCATTAGAAGGACGTAGACCAAGAATAATGATCGCAAAAATAGGTCAAGATGGTCATGATCGTGGCGCCAAAGTGGTAGCAACAAGCTATGCAGATGTAGGTTTTGATGTAGATATAGGTCCGCTATTTCAAACGCCAAAAGAGGCTTCAAAACAGGCCGTAGAAAATGACGTACACATCGTTGGGGTGTCTTCACTGGCAGGAGGTCATAAAACATTGGTTCCTCAAATAATAGAAGAACTCAAAAAGTATGGTCGTGAGGATATCATGGTTATTGTAGGCGGAGTTATTCCACCTGATGACTATGACTATTTGTTCGAAGCCGGAGCAGTTGCAGTATTTGGTCCAGGAACCAAAATTAGCGACGCTGCAATAACTATTCTAGAAATTTTAATCTCAACATTTTAAAATTTTTATCGACGTATAGTATATAGTACTCTAAAATCTCTGATTAGTATAGGATAAAGCTGACGATAAAGAAGAATTAAACGCATACAACTGCATTTTATTCCCGATATCTGATAGTTTGAAAACCTTCACTTCTTGTGTTTGATTATCTCTACCCCAATTTTTATAAACAGTCGCTTTTAAATAGGTAGGTTGATATTTTTTGTTCCCCAAATAGGTTAAATTAACAAGCCAATTCCCGTTTTTCATATCATGAATAAAAAACTCTTCTGAAGAGTACCCCTTCTCTTTTTGATCTGCAATACGCTCACTGTTTTTGGCTAGTGAATTTTCATAAGTAAAAGCGTTCAAATCGGGATCTACAAATTCGAGTGCAAATTCGGCCTCGGTAGTGTTCCATTCAAATACAACTCGTATGTCACTTTCTTTATCTTCTTTTTTACTTTTAGGTATGAATTTCTCTTTTATTTTTGCTAAAGCTTTCTTTTGTGAGTAAACAAATTGCATTTCATTATACACGATTTGTTCGATACCCTTTTCTTTTAATTGATTACCTCTTTGTAAATAGCGAAGGTACATGTCCCAGCCTTCTTCATATTGTTTATTTTTAACATATGCATTGGCCAAATCTCTAAAAGATTGAGAATAGGAAGCACGTAGATAAGCTACTCTATAATAAATATCTATTGCTTTTTCCCATTCGCCAAACTGCTCGTAGGTATATGCCAAAGATTTCAATGCTTCTGGGTGTTCATGATATACTACTTTCAAATCTTCTAGAACACTAAGAGCCAATTTTATATTCTTTTGCTCTTGTTTGAAGTAATTTGCAACATCTAAGTAGAAACTAGGTGGATTTTTAGAAGTCAAGCTTTCCATTTTTTGATAAGTCTTGTATAATTCTTTCTTTGGTACATTCATCAACTTCTTTACATGTTCAGTGTTTACATATGAATTTCTGAACGGTAGTGCATCATTTTCATATTTTTTTTGATCCGCGACAGAAAGTAGTTGTTTTCTTGCATTAGCTCTTGAGTTGCCTTTCGTACGAACGACAATCACACCCCCGGCACCACGCATACCATATAAAGTGGTTGCCGCTATAGATCTCAGTATAGCAACATAATCTATATCTACCAGATCGACATGTGGTGGATCTTTTGAAAATATCATTCCATCAATATCCCAGAGAGCCATAGTAACATTATTTGAAGTTGGTGGTCGTATTTGAAGACCTATTGGCAGCTGAGTTGTCTTATCTAAGATAATTCTGCTACCAATTAATTGATTTCGAAGTGCGTCCATTATATTTGTAGATCCAAGCCACAAGTCTTTCTGTTCTATGATTTGATATGCATTTGACAAGCTACGTTTATTTAATTCTCCATATGCTGTCGTTACTTTAAACCTTTCTTTGTTATTTAAACTTATTGAGTTACGTTTTTTAGTATTATTGACGAGTACTTCATCAAGTTGGTTGTCTGCCTTTCTCATCTTTATATTCAAAAAATCAGTAACATCTTCAACCATAACTTCTATGGGTTGCATACCTATATGAGTATATAGTAAATATTCTCTTTCAGATGCACGAATTACATATTGTCCCATACTATCAGTAATGGTTTTTCTATCGCCATACTTTACTGAAACGTTTACATTGGCTAGAGGGTAATTGTTATGAGTTACATAACCTACTATTTCTTTTTTTACTGAAGATTGACCATATACAGTACATAAATTGGTTAACATTACTACAGCAACAAGTATAATGAATGAAGAAAGTTTTTGTGCGCTCATTTCAACAATTTTAAGAGTGTGAATTAAATGTGAGTAATTTGAATTGAACCTAATTTACTGAAGATCTTTTCAGTAAAATGATATCAAAATGTTAATTAACAGTTTTTATGAATTCAGCTTTGAATTGGTTTAAACTCTTACGACACAGCATTTTAGTTTATTTTCAGTTTTGCAGTACATTCAATACATATATTAGTAGTATTTTAGCTATATATTGAAAATTTTATTGCTTGTCCGTTATTATACCTAAAATTTAACTAAGAAGTCATCCTGAATTCATTTCAGGATCTCATGAAGCTTATTTTCAGTAAATTGAAATGAGAAGCTGAAACAAGCCTGTGCTGAACTCGTTTCAGTATTCAGCTTGACACAAACCGTTTAGGTTAAATTACGGATATTTATAAAATTTTTAATAAAACTACTATGCATGCATAGCTTTTTTAAGTTTAAATCGTAAATTTCACCAAATAATACAATCGCTTTTTTTATGAATTATAAAAACAAAATGCTTCGTGATGATGCATTAAAAGGAAAAAATATAGTAGTTACCGGGGGTGGTAGCGGACTAGGAAAATCTATGACCAAATATTTTTTAGAGCTCGGGGCTAAAGTAGCAATAACGTCACGTAATCTAGAAAAACTACAAAATACAGCTAAAGAACTAGAAGATGAAACCGGAGGGACTTGCTTACCGGTACAATGTGATGTGAGAGAATTTGATCAAGTTGAATCAATGAAAGATAAAGTTTTAGAAGAATTTGGAACTGTTGATATTCTTTTAAACAACGCTGCAGGAAACTTCATTTCCCCTACAGAACGCTTGTCTCATCGTGCTTTTGACATTATTATTGATATTGTATTAAAGGGAACAAAAAATTGTACATTAGCTTTTGGTAAGCATTGGATAGCTACTAAGTATACAAATACAGCTGTACTTAATATAGTAACCACGTATGCCTGGACTGGTTCTGCATATGTAGTCCCTAGCGCTACTGCAAAAGCTGGTGTACTAGCCATGACCCGATCCCTTGCTGTAGAATGGGCAAAATACGGAATGCGATTTAATGCCATTGCCCCTGGGCCTTTTCCTACCAAAGGAGCATGGGATCGATTGCTTCCTGGAGACCTTAAAGATAAGATCGATATGAAAAAACAAGTGCCTCTGGGTCGTGTAGGCGATCATCAAGAACTTGCCAATCTTGCAGCTTATCTAGTATCCGATTTTTCTGCTTATGTTAATGGAGAGGTAGTCACCTTAGACGGCGGTGAATGGCTTAAAGGTGCGGGGCAATTTAACATGTTAGAACAAATACCTGAAGAAATGTGGGATCAATTAGAAGCTATGATCAGAGCAAAAAAGAATAAATAGCTATTTATTAACAATCTCAAAACTATATAAGACCATTCTTACAAGGAAATGGTCTTTTTTATACTATGGTGTTAACATTTTTCGTTTTTAAAATATATAATAAATTGTATTTTTACTTTCTTAATCCAAATCTTCCCCTATGGGTAAAATAATAGCGATTGCCAATCAAAAAGGTGGTGTTGGAAAAACAACAACCTCAGTAAATTTAGCAGCCTCTCTAGGTGTCTTAGAGAAAAGTGTATTACTTATCGACGCAGATCCGCAAGCTAATGCAACTTCTGGATTAGGTCTCGATGTAGAGTCTATAGAAAAAGGAACATATCAGATTCTAGAGCATACGTTACAACCCGAAGATGCCATTATTGAAACCAGTTCGCCAAACGTACATATTATACCAGCTCATATTGATTTGGTGGCCATAGAAATAGAATTGGTAGATAAAGACGAGCGAGAGTATATGCTAAAAAAAGCAATTCGGAGTCTTCGATCAAAATATGATTACATCCTGATCGATTGTGCACCTTCGTTAGGTTTGCTCACCTTAAACGCGCTCACGGCAGCAGATTCAGTTATGATTCCTATTCAATGTGAATATTTCGCTCTAGAGGGGTTAGGAAAACTTCTAAATACTATAAAAAGTGTACAAAAAGTACATAACCAAACTTTAGATATAGAGGGCTTATTACTTACTATGTATGACTCCAGATTAAGACTGTCGAACCAGGTAGTCGAAGAAGTGCAAAAACACTTTAACGAGATGGTATTTAAAACAATCATTCAAAGAAACATACGTTTAAGTGAAGCACCTAGTTATGGTGAAAGTATAATAAATTACGATGCTGCTAGTAAAGGAGCTAGTAATTACTTAAGTTTGGCTCACGAAATAATTAAGAAAAACAGCTAAGGATTCATGGCGAAGGCAACAAAAAAACAAGCACTGGGTAGAGGGCTATCGGCATTACTTAAAGATCCCGATAACGATATCAAATCGGTCGATGATAAAAATGCTGATAAAGTTGTAGGTAACATTATAGAATTGGAGCTGGATAGTATTGAGGTAAATCCTTTTCAGCCCCGTACGAGTTTTAATGATGAGACCTTAAAAGAACTCGCAACCTCTATAAAAGAAGTAGGTGTCATACAACCTATCACCGTACGTAAACTTGATTTTAATACGTTTCAGCTTGTTAGTGGTGAACGCCGGTATCGAGCTTCAAAGTTAGCCAGTTTAAAAACGATTCCTGCTTATATTCGTATTGCTAACGATCAGGAATCACTTACGATGGCGCTTGTAGAAAATATTCAACGCCAGGATCTCGATCCTATAGAAATTGCTTTATCTTATCAGAGACTTATCGACGAAATAAGCCTTACCCAAGAACAACTAAGTGATAGAGTCGGTAAAAAAAGATCTACTATAGCAAACTATTTAAGGTTATTAAAACTAGATCCCATTGTACAAACGGGCATGCGTGATGGATTTATATCGATGGGTCACGGCCGTGCATTGATCAATATAGACGATCAACAAAAACAGTTGGATATTTATGAGAAAATTATTGGCAAATCACTATCGGTTCGTGATACAGAAAATTTGGTAAGATCGCTCAACGATACTTCAGAAAAAGGAAAAGGAAATTCTGCCGCCTCAACATCTGGCGCATTACCCAATCACATTGCTAAAGGGATTAAAGATTTTTCAGAATACTTTGGCGCAAAAATTGATGTGAAAGTTTCTGCTAAAGGAAGTGGCAAGTTGATTATTCCGTTTTCTTCAGAAGAAGATTTTAACCGTTTAAAGAAACTTATCAATAGTGAAGATTAAGTGTTCGTATATTATAATTTTTTTACTACTTTTTTCTACTCAAAGTATTTTTTCTCAAGAAAATGAAGAATTACCGGAAAATGAGGAATTAAAGGTTACTACAGAAGAGGTAGCTGTCGCAAAAAAAAAGAGGAAGAGAGAAAAAAAAATACGACCTTACGAACCCTTAGCTCCTGCCAGAGCAGCATTTTATTCGGCTGTACTTCCTGGTTTAGGGCAGGTGTATACAAAAAAATACTGGAAAGTACCCCTGGTGTATGCGGCCATAGGAGCGGGTGTGTATTTTTACCTTCAAAATAATAGCAGATATAACGACCTAAGAGATGCTTATAAACGACGATTATCTGGATTTGATGATGATGAATTTCCGCAATTTACAGATGACCAACTCATTGATCTTCAAGATCGTTTTAGGCGTGATCAAGAATTGTCCTTGTTACTCACCGCTGCGGCATATTTGCTAAACATAGTAGATGCCAACGTTACTGCGCATTTACAACAATATAACATTACTGAAGATCTTTCTTTTAAACCTAAAGTTAATCTAGATAATTTTAATCCAGGACTCAATTACGGAGTCTCATTCAACTATAGTTTTTAAAAGCGAATTCATCTAATTAAAACGAACGGTCATCTCATGAAAATTGCATTATTAGGATATGGTAAAATGGGTAAAACTATTGAAAAGATTGCCATAGACAGAGGACATACTATTGTAGTAAAGGTAGATCGAGATGACGCATCTTATGATCTTTCACAAGCCCAAGTAGCTATAGATTTTAGTATCCCATCTGCTGCAGTACAGAATATATCAAATTGTTTTCATGCAAATGTACCTATCGTATCCGGAACTACAGGATGGCTGGATCAATACCAAACTATAGTTAATTTATGTGAAGAAAAAAATGGTTCTTTCATATACGCATCCAATTACAGCTTAGGCGTTAATTTGTTTTTTGAGTTAAACCGTAAATTAGCTAAAATGATGCAACACATTGATGGTTATACTATCGCAATGGAGGAAATTCATCATACCCAAAAGCTTGATGCTCCCAGTGGCACGGCGATAACATTAGCAGAGGGAATAATTGATCATAGTCAAAAAAAAGGTTGGTCATTAGATACCGGTGATGTAGATATCATTCCGATTGCGGCAAAGAGAATTGATAACATACCAGGCACTCATACCGTTACGTACTCTTCAGAAGTAGACGATATAGAGATTAAACATACTGCTCATAATAGAAATGGCTTTGCGTTAGGAGCTGTCGTAGCTGCAGAATGGTTAATCGACAAAAAGGGGGTTTTTGGTATGAAAGACGTTCTAGGACTATAAAAATGTAACATTTTACACATTAGAAATACATATACTACAAAATATATTAAGGATGACACTTTTAGAATGGTTTATTTTCTTTCTGGTATTACAAGTAATTCATTTTTTTGGAACCTGGAAGCTTTATGTAAAAGCCGGAAGAAAAGCTTGGGAAGCTGCTATCCCAGTTTATAATGCTGTAATTTTAATGAAAATTATTAATCGCCCTTGGTGGTGGGTAATTTTACTTTTTATTCCGGTAATTAATGTAATAATGCTACCTGTGCTATGGGTAGAGACAATACGAAGTTTTGGTAAAAATACTACCCAAGATACAGTTCTCGTTGTTTTGACTTTGGGATTTTATATTTTTTATGTCAACTATATGTTAGATGTATCTTATATTGAAGATCGAGAATTAAAACCAAAAACAGCGACGGGCGAATGGATTAGTTCAATTTTGTTTGCTGTAGTCGCTGCTACTATTGTACACACTTATTTTATGCAACCCTACACCATCCCGACAGGATCTTTAGAAAGAACGTTACTTGTCGGTGATTTTCTGTTTGTAAGTAAATTTCATTATGGCGCCAGAACACCAATGACCGCAGTATCATTTCCTATGGTTCATGATACAATTCCTTTAGTAAGAACAAAATCGTATTTCAGCAAACCTCAATATCCCTATTTCAGGTTACCAGGTTTTCAGGATATAGAACGTAATGATATTGTGGTGTTTAGTTGGCCGGTAGATACTGTGAGTAAGTTCAGGGATCAATCCAACCTTGGTTACTATAAACCTATCGATAAAAAGTCAAACTATGTAAAACGTTGCGTAGGTATCCCGGGAGATTCTTTAGCGGTAAACGATGGTTACGTATATATAAACGGTAAAAAGAACGACCTACCAGATAGAGCTCAATTGCAATTTTCGTATGTGGGTACCCCAAAGGCAACAAATTTTAATTCGCAAAATTTGTATGATCGCTACAAAATAAAACCAGGAGAATTTGGCTTTACGAGTCAGACTGAATTTAGAGCCGCCGGAATTACAGAAGAAGCTGCGGCGCGATTTAAAAGTCACCCGAGTGTTGCTACTTTGAGAAGAAATATTATTAGCAAAGGTGAAAGAGAATATGGGATTTTTCCGAATAATGGTAAAGTAAACTGGAATCGGGATAATTTTGGCCCCATTTATATTCCTGAAGCGGGAAAAACAGTAGCTATGGATATCAATAGTTTTTCGCTCTACCGAAGAATTATAGAGGTCTACGAAGGTTCTGAAATGGGTATCGACAATACATTATCCGTAAACGGAACTCAGGTAGTGCTCAATGGTGAACCTATCGATAGCTATACCTTTAAACAAGATTACTACTGGATGATGGGTGATAATCGCCATAATAGTGAAGACAGTAGAGCCTGGGGATATGTACCTGCAAACCATATTGTAGGTAAACCTGTTTTTATATGGTTTAGTTGGGATACAAACGCAAAAGGACTATTTAATAAAATAAGATGGGATCGTATGTTTACTGCGGTTGGTGGTAGTGGCCAACCCATATCCTATTTTAAATATTTTCTTATTGTCGTAATAGGCTATATTGTCTATAAACAATATCGAAAACGCAAGAAAAATGCATAAACTTCATTAAGAATAGCATTGAACACTATAGTACATCCCATGTATTTTGGATCTATAGCGCAATATATAGCTATAGTACAAGCGCAAGCGATTGTTTTTGAAAATGAAGATCATTATCAAAAACAAACGTATCGTAACCGTAGCTATATCTATGGTGCAAATGGTAAACTACTACTTAGTATCCCTATTAAACATACGGGAAAAGACGGCAAACAACACTACAAAGATGTTCGAATCGAAAACGATTTTGAATGGCAAACCTTACACTGGAAATCCTTGCAAACAGCGTATAGAACTTCTCCCTTTTTTGAATATTACGAGGATGAGTTTGTTCATTTATTTGAACAAAAAAGAAAATTTCTGCTAGATTTTAACTATGAATGTATGCAAGTCATCTTCGATTGTTTAATGTTAGAATTTTCGTATACCAAAACCGAAATGTACAGGAAAACATATGATAATAACGATAGTATAGACCTGCGGCATTTAATTCAAGCTAAACATGCTAAAACATACAACCTTCAGCCTTATACACAGGTTTTTATAGAGAAACATGGTTTTATTCCGAATTTGTCTATAGTTGACCTACTATTTAATGAAGGAACAAATGCGCTGCTATATTTAGAAAATCAAACTATTTTTAAATCTTACCCATAGCTTATACTTCCATTGGAAACCAAAAACTGTTCTTAATTCTAACAACCATGGTTTGATGTGATACGTTCTATTTTATGTATCAAAATATACGTCCGATTTCAAACGCTACATGAGCTACCCAAAACTTTAAATAGCCAACATAGAGGTTTATAACTGTCTTCATTTATAAAATATTTTTTACATTTATATATAAATAGTTACTAATTAACCCCTTGTTACTTATGAAAAGAACTTTACTTTTTTCACTAATTCTAACGATACTATCCTGCGGTAAACAAGCCAAAGATTCTAATTCTTCTAACGCAGAAGTAAAAGAACAAAAAATCATAGCATCAAAACCTATAAGTAAACATGATGAGTTACTTTTAGATTCAAAATTTGCGAGTAAGCTTGCCACAAAAGAACATCAATCTATTTTTAACAGAAGACAACAAAATCAATTGGGTATCTCGAACACGGTATATCAAGTATACGCTTACAGTGATGAGTCTGGCGATCATTATTTATTACTCACCGACCATATGAAAACAATCAATGCGCAAAATGATACGTTATATGACAACATCTACGGAATGTTCGTCACGAAAAAAAACAATCAACTAAAAAAGCGATCTACGGTAGACGAAAGAATTGATGAAGATTGGGAAACATCGATTGGATTTTGGAACCAATATTCTGAACTGTCTGATCTAAATAATGATGGCATGGTTGATCCCATACTTGTTTTTGGCACCAAAGGTCAAAATGGATACAAGGACGGAAGAGTGAAGATCATGGCCTATTACCGCGGAAAGCGTATGTCTATCAAACATCAAAACAGCGAAATAAAAGATGGTAGACTAACGAAAATTAATAAGAATTTCTATGGTTTACCAATTCAAATACAAAAGGCAGTAAAAGAAAAGATGCGTAACATGGTCAAAAATGGGCATGCCGTTTTTTTAGAAAATTGGGAAAAAAATATGGAGGATAGAGCGGTTCGCTTAGAGAGCAACTCATAAAAAACTAGTTTTTATAGTACTCACAGTTCAATTCGAGTAAAAATAGGATAGTGATCAGAGTAGTGTACCTCAAAATTTTTAAAAGCTAAGACTTCGGTATCTTCGGGTACTAGAATAAAATCGATTCGAAGAGGAAATAAATCGAACTCAAAGGTTTTTCCGAATCCTGAGCCAGCTTCTTTAAACGTATCTATAAGCCCTTCTGAAATTAATTGGTTATAAATATAAGAGTAGGCTGTATTATTAAAATCTCCCATGACAATCTTTTTAAATGACGATTTTTTCATGTGGGCGATTAACATTTCTACCTGCTCTTGTTGGGTCTCAAAAGAAACTTGTACTCTTTTAAGAAGTTTTTGAGAATCTGCTTCATCAAATCTATCAGTATTTGAACTTATTCCGTGCGATTGCAAATGGAGATTATAAATACGAATAGTGTCCTTTTTAATAAGAATATCAGCAAAAATAATATTGTTTGCTGTTTTTTTGAAACCGAGAGACCCTTTATTTATAATTGGAAATTTAGAGAAGATTACCAAGCCTAACTCCCAGTTATTATTAAAATCTTCATATTGATAAGGATATTGCGAAAAATCTGTTTTATTGGTGTTGAAATATTCCTGTGCGCAAAAAATATCCGCTTCTTGTTCTAATACCAATTTGGAGATATCCTGCGGAATGGTACCTGACTTTATCCAGTCAAAACGATCAAAACTTCGTACATTATAGCTTAATAAAGTAATACTATCTTTTGTAGGTGTAGAAGAGCTCCCGCTAAGTCTATATAGTGATGAAAGATGAGAAACACCTAAAAGAAGGATGATCAAAGAAAGTACCCCTCTTTTATTCAATAAAATAACCCAATACATAAAAAACACCAAATTAAGGAGTATCAGTACCGGTACTGTTAAACTCAATACCGAAAGCGGAAAAGTTTTAGGAGCAACATGTGGCAATATATAAGATAGAAGTAGTGCAAAGGCTACCAAAGAATTGATTAAAAACACAATCTTATTCATCAATCTCCCCATGACTCCCTCGCTACTCTTTACCTGCTTTAAATAAAAAGTCTTTCTCCTCTTTGGTTAAACTATCGTAGCCGCTTTTGCTGATTTTATCTAAAATTGCATCAATTTGCGCTTGATTAGGTGTTTTTGTATATCTTTTTTGTGTAGCAGTAGTAGTTTTGCGCGATTTGGTATAGGTCTTTGATCGGTGTACTGTTTTTAACGGACTTTTCTTTTTTGGTGTAAACATAGCTGTAAACCCATCCATTAACTTTTCGAACCACGTTCCTATATCATTTCCTTTTTTAAGTTGAATGGCGTAGAAATAACCAAAAATAGCTCCGCCCATATGTGCTATTAAACCTCCGGCGTTTCCTGAAGTAGGTATTTGTATGAGGTCTGAAAGCACTACAAAAACACCAATTTGCCAAAGTTTGACATTAAAAAATATAATACGTACTTCGGCCGTAGGAGTATATGTAGCTATAAAAATCATAATCGCACGAACTGCGGCAGATGCTCCTATAAGATACGCCAGAGAACCAGACAATACAGGAAATACATTGTAAGAAAACACAAAAAGCAAGCCTCCACAAATTGCACCTAACAGGTAGATGGTGAGAAATCGCTTTTCGGTAAATAAATTTAACACATATTGCCCAAACCAATACAATACCAACATGTTCCAGAAAATATGCCAAAAGTCAAAATGTAAAAAACTGTAGGTAAGAATACTCCAGAATTGAATAACCAAATCTCCCAAATCGACAGGGAGTACAAACCAACTCATTAAAACACCCGGACTTATTTTAAAAATCCATGATGCTAGTATTGCCAATAAAAATAAAATTACATTAACGACAATAAGTTTAATAACAATATTTGCAGTTCTAAATTGATATGCCAGATTATTCGATGTCATATTAATACCAACGATGCTGATTAAACGAATTCTTTTTCCAATACCACATAGTAATAAAACCAATCACCGCACCACCAATATGCGCCCAGTGGGCAACATTAGAAGGACCTAAAATAGCCTGGCCCGTGATTCCAGAATACAAATCTAACAAGAAATATCCTCCTATTAAATATTTTGCTTTGATTGGGATAGGAATAAAAATGAGGTACAGCGGTAAATTTGGAAACAGTACGGCAAATGCTGCTAGTATCCCAAAAATAGCTCCAGAAGCACCTACCATGGGAGTTACAAATGCACCTATCATTTTTTCTGTAACTTCTTGAGAGATATTGGGATATACTCTAAATTGTCCGGTTGTAACCGCATCTTTGATAAACGTATTGATTTCAGCA
The DNA here is from genome assembly GCF_017897595.1 of Aquimarina sp. U1-2. Classification (GTDB taxonomy): domain Bacteria; phylum Bacteroidota; class Bacteroidia; order Flavobacteriales; family Flavobacteriaceae; genus Aquimarina. Next base: position 247,895 of record NZ_JAGKIK010000005.1, on the reverse strand, counting down.
GGAGAAAAACCAGCCTCTATATAAGCTTGATAACCAGGATTAAACTGAAAATAGGTAAACAGTATTTGAAAACCAACCGCACCGAGACCAGAAAAGAAATAAATGAAAAGAAATTTATGCTTCCCGATAGAAGTTTCTAGATGGCTTCCGAACATATACAAGGCAAACATATTAAAGAATATATGACCGGCTCCACCGTGCATAAACATATGAGTAACAATTTGCCAAACTTGAAAATTTTCGTTTTTAGGAAACCATAAGGCAAACCATTCGTATGCTTTATCACCTAGTGATAGTGATCCTATAAAGAAAATAACATTGATAATCAATAATACCTTAACCGTTTCTGTAATTCTACCCATATAGTATTTTAAAACTTTTTATCTATATCTTCTACCGTCATAGTAATAAAAGTACTTTTATTATCTGGCGTTATAGATGGTTCTGTGCAGGCAAACAAACTATTTGCCAAATAATGTAATTGTTCTGTCCCTAAAGCTACGCCTGTTCTTATCGCTACGCTTTTCGCAATAGATTTTGCCAAAAGGTCGGTTTGTGAAAAGCCGGTTTCGGGCACTTCGTTCTCTAGATCACTTAGTAATTGCTCTAGTAATGTAGACACTTCCTTTTCAGACACTATAGCAGGTATTGCGTTAATTTCTATTTCACCCATGTGCTTATCGCCAAATACAAAGCCGGCATTTTGAAGTTGTTCTTTTACAGTTTCCAAAAGTGCCATTTCGGTTTTCGAAAAAGCGAGCTTTAATGAAAATAGTAATTGCTGACTTACAGCATTAGCCATAGTAATGCTTTTTAGTAACTCTTCATATAGTATTCGTTGATGCGCTCGATTTTGATGAATAATGACCATCCCACTTTTAATCGTAGTTACTATATACTTTTTTTTGAGTTGGTAAGTGGTTTGATGCCCTACCTTTGTATCTTCATCTGCAAACAGAGAGCCTGTTACTTGTGTACTTTCGAATTCTATTGTAGAAGATTTATTTTCGTCTGAAGCTGCGGCTACCTGAATTTCTGATTCTAATCCCTCGTACAGACTTTCCCAGCTCCCGGCAGATTGAGCCTTATAATTTGGGATGTATTTCCTTTTTGAATCGTTGATATTTAATTTCTCTTCTTTGAAAGGATTGAAATTTCGATCTACTTCGATAGTGGGTGCTTTGGCGCTTTTGCTTTTGTACTCATAAGGCGTATCCATTGAAGCATCCCGATTAAAATCCAAGACAGGAGCCACACTAAACTGCCCCAAACTGTGTTTTATTGTAGCACGCAAAATAGCATATAGTGCATGTTCATCTTCAAACTTTATTTCGGTTTTTGTAGGATGGATATTAATGTCTATGAATTGCGGATCAACATTAAGATATATAAAATAACTAGGATGTGCTTTATCTTTTAGTAAACCTTCGAAAGCAGCATTCACCGCATGATTGAGGTACGGACTCTTAATAAACCTATTATTTACAAAAAAAAACTGTTCGCCCCTGGAGCGTTTGGCATATTGCGGTTTCCCGACAAATCCACCTACCCGAACCAAATCAGTCTCTTCGGTAATAGGGACGAGCTTCTCGTTTGTTTTTCCACCAAAAATATTAACAATACGCTGTCGGTCATTAGTTATTGGTAAATTAAAAATTTCGCTCCCGTTGTGAAGCATATCAAATTTTATATCGGGATGAGCCATAGCAACCCGATGAAATTCATCAATAATATGGCGCAATTCTACCGTATTTGATTTTAAAAAATTACGTCTGGCGGGAATGTTGTAAAACAAATTCTTTACACAAATAGAGGTCCCTTTTGAGGTTACACAAACTTCTTGAGAAACAACCTGGCTTCCTTCTATTTTAATTTCTGTACCTATATCATCCTGCTCTTGCCTGGTTTTCAATTCGACATGCGCAATTGCGGCTATAGATGCCAAAGCTTCGCCTCGAAATCCTTTGGTATTCAACTCAAAAAGATCTTGTGCATTACGTATTTTGGAAGTGGCATGACGCTCAAAACTCAATCGGGCATCTGTATCACTCATTCCGATTCCATTATCAATAACTTGTATCAATGTCTTACCAGCCTCTTTTACAATAAGCTTGATTGAAGTAGACCTGGCATCAATGGCGTTTTCTAGTAATTCTTTAACAACAGATGCCGGCCGTTGCACTACCTCTCCCGCGGCAATTTGATTAGCAACATGATCTGGTAACAGCTGTATAATATCAGACATTAAATTCGAGTAAAGAAAATGGACAAATCGAAATCTATAAGATAAAGGAAAATTAAAAGAAGTATTAAAAATATGCCAAGAACTCTTACATTTACTTTTTTATCGGAGTGATGTCGTAACTCGTCCCATGCTGTAGAGAATCTATTTTTTAAATTTCCGCTTTTACCTACAGTACTTCTAAATTTATCAAACTTATGCTCCATTTGATACGGGCTTCCTTCTCCTTTGTCGTCCCAATATCGTGGAGCGTAATTAAATTTTTTATTCTTTCTAGTCTTAAAAATTCCCATAATTAATCTCAAAGGTACTCAAAAATATATTGCAACGTATGCTTTTAGCATTACGATAACATGAAGATACAAACAAAATATCATAAGAAACATGAAGACGAGGCAAAGTTATTTATAAAACTTCGCGTCTTTTCGCAATTGAGCCATTTTGATAGCGGCGATGGCAGCTTCGGTGCCTTTATTACCATGTTTACCGCCAGAACGATCTATAGATTGCTGCATCGTATTATCGGTAAGCACGCAAAAAATTACAGGAATATCATTAGCAATGTTCAAATCTTTGATGCCTTGCGTAACGCCTTCACAAACAAAATCAAAATGTTTGGTTTCTCCCTGTATAACCGAACCAATTGCAATAACAACGTCAAGCATGTCAAAAGATTCTTGCATCTTTTTACACCCATAGATCAATTCGAAACTGCCTGGCACATTCCATCGTACTATATTCTCTTTGATAGCACCACAGTCTAGTAGTGCATCGAATGCCCCCTGAAATAACCCTTGAGTAATTGTTTCATTCCACTCTGAAACAACAATCCCAAACCGAAAATTCTTCGCACTTGGGATTACAGTCTTATCATACTGAGATAAATTTTTATTTTCGGTAGCCATAAAGCTCGTGGATTATCATATGATCATTATCGTGGGTCGAACTAGTTTCACATAGCTAGTGCCCTACCCAGATGAACATCTGCTTGATTTGCTTCAACACTTTTAGGAAATTCTTCTTTAATACGTTCTAAATGAGTAATCGCCACCTCTGGCTTATTTACAGCAAGTGCAGTAATAGCAGCTTTCAATAAAAATTTAGGTGTGGTAAATTCATTGGTTTTCAAATTAGCTGCCTGCTCATAGTATCCTAACGCTTCTTCAACCTGATCAAGTTGAGAAAAGGCATCACCAATACCTCCAAGAGCCAAAGGCCCCAGCATCTCATCGTCGCTTTTGAAATTGTCTAAATAAGAAATAGCCTCTTGGTATTTATTCATGTTCAGATATGAAAAACCAGCGTAATAATTAGCGAGATTGGCAGCTTTAGTACTACCATAATTCTCAATGATTTCTAGAAAACCGTATTTTCCTTCTCCGCCATTAAGCGCTAATATGTATAAAGAATCGCGCACTACAGAATTACCGTTAACAGCGTTATCAAAATATTGTTGTGCCTGAAACATCTCGTTTGCAGCTTCTTGTTCTTTTGGTTCTTGAATAAATTTTTGGTATCCAAGATAGCCTAATACAACAGCGGCGATTAATCCAACAATACCTAATATATATTTTTGATTGGCTGCAACCCATTCTTCGGTTCTGGAGGCACCTTCATCTAAAGTATTAAATACCTCTGCAGTAGTTGAGTTATCTTCAGTTTGCTCGACTTCTTCGGCTTTATTTTTCGGTTTATACCCTCTTTTCTTATACGTTGCCATAAGTTATCTTTAATGAAGGGCAAAAATAAAATTTTTATTCATATTTAAAAGCACAACTATTTATTATTTTTCAATAATTTGCAACGCTTAAACACGATTTGCTTAAAAACCATGAAGCCTTGATCATCAGTATTTTATGATTTTAAAATCACTTTCCTTAATTAATTATAAGAATTTTGAATCTATCAATTTTCAATTTGACAACAAGATTAATTGTTTGGTAGGAAACAACGGAGTAGGTAAGACAAACGTTCTTGATGCTATTTATCATTTATCCTTCGGAAAGAGTTATTTTAACCCTATCACAAGCCAAAACATTAGGCACAATAGCGATTTTTTTGTAGTTGACGGACAATATGAAAAAAACGACAGGGAAGAAAAAGTAATCGTTAGTGCCAAAAAAGGACAAAAAAAAGTAATTAAGCGCAACGGAAAAATATATGAAACATTTAGTGAACATATAGGTTTTTTACCTCTGGTTATCATTTCTCCTGCAGATAGGGATCTAATTACTGAAGGAAGTGATATGCGGCGCAAATTTGTAGATGGTGTAATTTCACAAAGTGATTCGAATTATCTATCAACCTTATTGAAATATTCAAAAGTAGTTTCTCAACGCAATGCTTTGCTTAAATTTTTTGCAGTAAATACTACTTTTGACGAAACACAATTAGACGTTTATAATCAACAATTGTATGAATACGGAAGTATCATCCATAAAAAAAGAGCAGATTTTCTAAACACCTTTATTCCGATTTTTATAGAAAAATACCGCTCCATTAGTTCTGGAGAAGAAACAGTTGCTCTAACGTATCAAAGTAAATTGACTGAAACGGATCTTTTAACATTACTAGCACAAAATCTTACTAGAGATCGCATGCTTCAGTATACTAGTGTAGGAGTGCATAAGGATGATTTGTCTTTTGAAATTGAAAATTATCCTATTAAAAAATTTGGTAGTCAGGGGCAACAAAAATCATTTCTTATCGCTTTAAAACTAGCTCAATTTGATTTTATTAAAGAAGAAAGTGGTGTACCTCCGATTTTGTTACTAGATGATATTTTTGATAAACTAGATGAAAAAAGAGTAGAACACATCATAAAATTAGTAGATAATCAAAGTTTTGGGCAACTTTTTATTAGTGATACTCATGCAGATCGTACAGAAGAAGTGGTTAAGAAAACCTCTCAATCGTATAAAATTATTAAATTAAATCAATTGTGAATAATATAAAACAACTTGTGTGCATATTATTTTGTAATATAGTACTACTTTCTTGTACTACATACAATCCGGAAACTTTTAGGTCATATATTGACGGGTATTGGCAGATCGATAAGGTCATTTTAGCAGACGGAACAGAAAAGGCATATACGTTTAATCAAACTATTGACTTTTTTGAAATAAATGATACTACAGGTGTTCGGAAAAAATTACAACCCAAGCTGGATGGAAGTTTTTTAACCAGCAGCGATAGTGAGATGTTTACCCTAAAAATAGACAACGACAGTTTGAGAATGAATTATAGTACTGCATTGTCATCATGGACAGAAACAGTAGTTTCTGCAAAAGAGGATCAAATAGTAATTAAAAATGAAGCTGGAAATTTGTACTTTTACAAACCCTTTAAAAAAATCTCTTTGTAATGGTTAAACGGCATCAAGAACATCAAAGTTTAAGCGAAGTTTTACAAGATTTTGTGACCGATAATAAATTACAAGTAGGTTTAGACAAAGTAGCCGTAAGAGAGGTTTGGGAGAAAATAATGGGGCCCGCGATCACCAAATACACACAACATTTGAAATTGGATAAACATACATTGTATGTACAGCTAACCTCTTCGGTACTAAGAGAAGAACTTAGTTATGGTAAACACAAAATTATAGACAATCTTAACCAAGAGTTAGGAAAAGAGCTTATTAAAAAAATTGTTTTACGATAAGTCTTCGTTAAGCCTGTCTTTTACAAATTCAATTTTTGTTTTGCCGTGCGGAGTGGGCTTGCCATTTTCATCAAGATTGACCATAGTGATATTTTCTACTTTAATGATTGTTTTTCTGGTCAATTTATTTCGTACTTCACAATTGATGATTAATGAGGTTTTACCGAATCGTACTACATCCATACCAATTTCTACTATATCTCCCTGTATTGCAGAACTAACAAAGTTAATTTCTGACATAAACTTGGTAACTACCCTCTTATTTTCTAATTGAATCATGGTATATAAAGCAGCCTCTTCATCGATCCATTCTAACACCCTACCGCCAAATAGCGTATTATTAGAGTTCAAATCTTCAGGCTTTACCATTTTTCTAGTATGATATCTCATGATTTTACTTTATTCATCGCAAAAATATTAAATTGATAACGTATACAATTCTCTTTCAATCCAAAAGTTGAATAATGATATGATCTTTTCATTATTGAGGAATAGTAATCTCTTCGCAGACTCGTACACCATCCGGACAATTATTCGTTGCTTCTATTCTACCGCAAACGGTATAGGTCCCAGATCCCGGAAATTCAAACTCAAAACCTTCTGTACTAGGTCGGGGTTGTTCAACTCCATTATCTATTGACCACAAAACAACTTCGATAGGTTCGCTACTAGTAATTTGTGGAAAGAAGAAATATCGATTTCCGACCAATGGATCTACTATAAGCGTCATTTCTGGACATATCGGGTCTAAAACTATAGTCTCACAAAATGAGGTTCCTTCTAGACATAAAGGTGACTCTGTTCGTATACACACCTCATAAGATCCCGGAGCTTCAAAATTGTAAATTAGACTATTATCGCTATTTGGGGCATTAGCACCATCATTCTCTACGAACATATCATCAATAATCCACTGGTAGCTTGTGTTTGCAATATTTTCGAAATTCGCCGTAAAATCATATGTAAAAGAGTCAGGTTCTTGATTGCCAGAAAAAAACAGATCAGGACAAATGGGTTCTACGACTATTGTCTCACAAAATGATCTTCCTTCTGGACAGAAAGGAGATGTGGTTTTTATACATACTTGATATTCACCAGGCGCTTCAAAATTATAAATTAATCGATTATCTCCGTTAGCGACCTCTGCCCCATCTTCTTCTATAAAAACATCGTCAACAAACCATTGATATTGAGTTGTTTGTATTTCAATAAAGTCGGCAACAAAAGTAACCATAAAAGATTCTGGTTCTTGATTACCAGTAAACGAAAGATTAGGACAAACAGATGGTACTATTACATTTTGACATACGTCTATACCAGAAGAGCAATTGGGCGTGATAGCTCGAATACAGATGGTGTACTGTCCGGGTTCAAATTGTCTTACTAGTGTATCGGTATCCCAGGCTCCTCCCCAAGTATCTATTAAAGATAGTATCTCATCATTAATAATCCAAAACAATTCATACTGCGGTAAAACTTCAAAATCAGGATCAAAATCAAAGGTATTTGGGGTAATTTCTGTAGTCGTAAAGCGAAGATCAGGACATCCCACACAATCGTTGATTATTTCATAAAAGTCATAAATTGAATTTATGGATATGTCAACGCCTTCTGTTACTATTGATATTGATAAAGGAAACTGAAAATCAAGTTGATAACTATCTGATTGATTAGTATAAAAAGTATCGAATTCTTCAGTTGATGTTAAACGCACTTCATTTCCCTCTTCATCAAACAAATCTATAGGGTAATTGAGCGTAAAACATTGCATGAACAAACGATCAAATTCATCACGGAAAGTTGTATAGCTGCAATTTTCTAATAAATCAAATAACTCATTTTCATTAGTAAGCTTTACAACATCATTACTATTGCTCAAAATGATTTCTATCGGAAAAACCAAGCCTGTAATATTGAAATTTGAGGCCTGACTAGAAATAACACTTACTAATCCGTCGTAATCTTCAATAGTGATATTAGATTCATTATTATATCCTAAAATAATAGGGTATACAAAAGTAAAACACGGACTATCATTAGAAATTTCAATATCAGAAGCTATATTATTAAGAACCGAAACCAACGCATTACTAGATTCAATATTCATCTGCGATCGCTCAGGAAAGTCAATTTCTTCATCATCAATACAGCCAAAAAGTTGCAAAGTTATGACGAATATTATTGTCCATTTATATGTAATTCTTCTTTTCAAGTTATCTTGCTATAGTCCTTTTTCTGTATAAATATAACGATTGAAACTAATAGTACCCTACCACTTATAGTAATACATCATCCCAATTGAAATTTTCTGTCAATATTTGATGATTCTATTGAGGTTATATCTAACATCTATTTCACCCTTAGTAAAGTGGGATTGAACAAAAATCCCCCATAAGCGCAAATAACGCATTTAGGGGGATTTACCTAATTGATCTAACCTAACTAACTTACGTTATATTCATTATCATTCAGTATTATTCTATTTGGATTGTTCTACAAAACTCAGATCCTTCTCTACAGTTATCAGACATGGCTACCGCACAAATGGTGTAGGTGCCGGCAGTTAACTGATATTCGATGAGATTATCTGTAAATGGATTACCATTAGGGGTTACTAATAACTCCCCATTAATGTACCACCTATAACCAGATATGAATGACCATTCTAATTCGCGAACCGAAAATTGGTACCGATCAACACTATTAGGTATGGGATAATAGTCGAATACGGGTGCTGGTGGACATACCTCTCCTACAACTATCGTTTTACAATATTCTACTCCGCTCGGGCAAGAAGGTGTCTCAATCTTCATACATACATAATAAATACCTGCTTTGCCAAATTGATAGCTAAAAGGGTTGTTATGCGCATTTTCTGGTGAGCTACCAACAAAACTTCCTGCAACAAACCAATCAATTTGAGTATTGTCTATATCTGTAAAAGCATTGGGATAGAAAAAATATGATAAGCTATCAGCATCTTGCTCTTCGTTAAAAGAAATATCTGGACATCCCGCAATTGTAATATTTTTACACACTATTTTTTCATCATTACATCCTTCTCGCTCCACTTTCAAGCATATTTCGTAGGTTCCAGGTTCAAATTGATAGGTAAAGGTATAATCATCCCATGCCGCTCCCATAGGTTCAAATTGTAATTGATTATTAACAAACCATTGTAATGTGTCACCTTCATTGATCTCGAAATCAGGAATAAACATTTTTGTAGTTTCATTAATGGGTTCTATAATAAATAATGGTTCAGGACAAGAGACAGTAGTATTTTCTACCAAAACAGTAACACAAGTTTTTTCACTTTGCTCGAGAGTACAATTAGGAGCTTCTATTGCTAAACAAATCTTGTACTCACCTGGACCACCTGGTACTTGTCCACTGTTATCTTGTAAAAAATCGTATTGAAATACAGCGTTGCCGGCATCACCAACTAATGTGTCATTAATGTACCAATAATACAGAACATCTTCTCTTTGAATTTCGGCAATAAACTTATAATTTCCTTCATTTTCTTGTGCCTGTACTTCAAAAGTAGTTATAGGGCATTCAACCTCACTTCCGGCTACAAATTGTTTACAAAAGGAAGTTCCATCAATACATTCTGGTGTAAATATCTTGAGACACACATTGTATGTTTCTCCCGGTTCTAATACTTCATATAGATATTTGCTACCCATCTGTGAATCATTTGGACTCTCTATTTGTTGATTATTAATAAACCATTGAAAAGAAGTAACATTTTCTATTCCTTCAAAATCTGCTAAAAATCCATATCCAATAGATGTCCCCGGTTCGATTTCCATTGTAAAATTAACATCAGGGCAATTTGAATTAGGCTCTTCTACAATTATAGTTTCACAAAAAGAAGCGCCTTCAGGACAATCAGGAGTTTCAGCTCTAATACAAACTTCGTAACTACCAGGTGCAAATAAGCCTACATATTTATGATCCCGATTATCAAGAGCAATCTCAGAATCCACAATACTATCGTTTACAAACCACTCGTAAGGTGTGTTCTCGATTCCTGAAAAATTTGCTTTAAAGCTTACTTCTATCAATGAATCTATTTTACTCGTTTTAGTTTTTACCGTATCATTCTTCACGATTTCAAAGGCCATATCAGGGCAAGATTCGAATATTTCTCCTTCACAAGATGTGAAAAATAGTGCTGTAACGCATGATAACAACAGCCAAATACTAAGTTTTTTCATTATTTCTAATTTAGAGGTTTATTTTTTTCTCAAGCCGGTTGGCTCACTTATGAAACGCGATGAAAAAAAAACACCCTACCCCTCTACTCTAAAAAAATGAATTACTTTCTGACAAGTCCTGAAGTTTTAATACCAAAACCAACAATTAAATAGTCCAATAAAATACACTCAATTCTGTTAAGCAAAAGCTAGAGTTTTTGACAGAATAAAAAAATCATATAGATTTGACGCTGTATTATACATCTAATTTTGGACGAAAAAGATTCTACTTGTAATGAAAAGGTATTTGATCATTTTTTCAGAAGTCATGCTAAACTTTTGAGAAATTACCTATATTACAAGTTTGGAAATCTTGATCAGGCTGAAGATATTGTTCAGGATGCCTTTATCAAATTATGGAAAAATTGCTCAAAAGTACATCTCGATAAAGCCAAAAGTTATGTTTACACTGTTGCTACAAATTTAGGAATTAGTCGTGCACGTCATGAAAAAGTAAAATTTAATTATAAAGATTATATTCTACATCGTAACACTGGCATTACTAATGAATCTCCTGAATTTATTGCGCTAGAAAAAGAATATATGCAAAAGTTAAAACAAGCTATAGCAGAATTACCTGAAAGACAAAGAGAAGTTTTTTTATTGAGCCGAATAGATAAAAAAACATATAAAGAAATAGCAGAAATATCCAATGTTTCTGTCAAAGCTATAGAAAAATTGATGCATAAGGCATTGGCTACGCTTAGGAAGACGATTGGGAATATTTGATTGTAGTCAATGTTCGGGTAGTCCATAGTCGATGGTTGGTGTTTTAATATAGCGCTTATAAAAGAGAAAGAACTACATGGGTTTTAAATTTGAAAAACTAAAAGTATGGCAAAAGTCTATTGACCTTTCTGGTGACATTCATGAGTTAACGATTAGTTTTCCAAAAGAAGAAGTTTATATATTAACTTCTCAAATAAAAAGAACTACAGATTCCATTTCTCTCAATATTGCAGAAGGATCGACAGGACAAACAAATAAAGAATTTAATAGATTTTTAGGCATAGCTCTACGTTCAGCAATTGAAGTTGTAAGTTGCTTATATTTGGCTAAAAGAAGAAACTTAATTGATCACAATCAGTTCAATATTTTCTACAATAAACTAACTGAAATTATTAAAATGATTCAAACATTAAGAAAAACTTTAATTAAGAATTAAATTTAAATAATTAATGTACCATGATCTATTGACTATGAGCTATAGACTATAATACTTGAATCAAAAAAAAATAAACCATAGGTAGGGTAGTTGAACATTAAAACGTTATAATACTATAAGAACTTGATTATGCTAGACGACAAAAAAGACGACATATTCTTATCTAGATGGATCAATGGTGAACTTTCTGAAAAAGAGCTTAATGAATTTCGCTCTCATCCAGAATATACACACTATAAAAAAATTATAACTGGAGTTGATGCCCTGCATCCTAAGCAGTATGATATTGAAAAGGAACTCGCCGATCTTAAATCGAAACGTAATTTTAAGAAATCAAGTTCTACGATTAAATTGTGGCCTTTTGTTGCTGCGGCGGCTTCGATTGTTATAATTTTTGGTCTATTCTTGTTTACGCCTGACATATCTTACCATACAAATTATGGTGAAACACTAACAGTTACACTTCCTGATGGATCAGAAATGACACTTAATGCAAAATCTACTGCTAGTTTTGATGAAAGCAATTGGGATACTCAACGCAATATTACTTTAGAAGGCGAAGCATTTTTTAAGGTGCAAAAAGGCAGTAAATTTACAGTAACTACTGCCAATGGTGAAGTTTCGGTACTTGGAACACAATTTAGTGTACATTCTCAAAAATCTTTGTTTCAGGTTCATTGTTTTGAAGGTAAAGTAAGTGTCGCTAGTCATAAAGAGCATACAATATTAAGTGCAGGAATAGCCTTTAGACGCCTTGATAAAAATTCAGAAAAATGGAAATTCAGCACATCAATCCCTTCTTGGTTAACCAATACAAGTTCATTTAAAAATATCCCTATACAATATGTTTTTGCTGAACTTGAAGAACAGTACAATATTATAATAGTCGATGATAATGTAAAATTAAATAAACATACGTTTACAGGGACATTTCCAAATAATAATCTACAGGTAGCTCTTAGAACCGTTTGCAATACTTTAGGTATCGAATATACCATATCTCAAGATAGAAAAACCGTTGTACTTAAAAAGTAGCCACGGCATGATACGATTTTTGTGTGCTTTTATTTTTTTATTCAATTTATCTGTTTTTTCTCAAAAGAATACAAATACAATCGTGTTAGAAAACACATCGTTGTTTGAGGTTATTCAAATTGTTGAAAAGCAATATGATGTAAAATTCTCTTACATAGATTCATTATTAGACCATCACAAAATATCTATTACTATAGACCCTGAGACATCTATAAAACAACTAGTTAAAGAACTCGAACTGAAAACAAGTCTAAAATTTAATTTTACAGGGAACAATTTTATTAGTATTCGCTCTTTTAATAAAAGCGATAAAATTTTTGTTTGCGGTTATATTCTTGATAAAAACAAAAAGCCACTTAAAGATATACGAATTTTTTTCAAGTCTACTCGCAGTAATACCACTACAGATAAAAATGGTTATTTTGAATATTCTGAAGTTCCTTACAATTCGATTATACTCATAAGCGCTCCCGATTTTAGACAGAAAGTTCTGAATTCGAAATCATTTTTATTTAATAACTGTGCAAAGATGTACCTAATCCCGGCAGAAGAAGAGCTACTGGATGAAGTTTTAATTGAGGAATATTTAGCCAAAGGAATTTCTCAAAATAAAAAAATAATCGATGTAAATTTAAAAGATGTAGAAGTCTTGCCCGGAAGAACAGAACCAGATATTTTGCAAAGTGTACAACTTACCCCAGGAGTAAATAATCCTTATGAAACGGCTTCGGGATTGTTTGTAAGAGGTAGCACACCACATCAAAATTTAGTATTGTGGAACGGTATTAAAACTTACCAACAGGCACATTTTTTCGGAATGTTGTCTTCATTCAATCCTTATGTAGCCAAAAATGTAAATTTTTATAAGAGCGGTGTGAGTGCCAGATATGGTGATAGAATTGCAGGTGTTGTAAATATAACCTCAGAAAACGAAATTGCTGATCGTTTTACTGGTGGTGCCGGTATCAATATGATTAATGCCGATGCAGTAGTACATACTCCTATCATTAAAGATAAAGTTTCGCTTCAGGTATCTGGCAGAAGATCATATACCGATGTATTTGAAACCTTTACCTATAACCAATTATCTGATCGTGTTTTTCAAAATACAAAAATCGTCGATTCTGTGAATTTTAACAACGAAAAAAAAGAATTTTTCTATGCAGACTACAATGCCAATCTTCTAATTCAGCCTTCAGAGTATCAAAAAATAGAAATTAATACGATTTACGGCACTAACGATCTTGATTTTAGACAAAATGATGATAACGAGTCATTTAACGATAATCTTGTTACTAAAAATGAAGGATATAATATAAGGTGGAATAGTATTTTTTCAGACAAAGTCTCTTTACATATGCATTCATATTACACCAAATATATTTTAAATTATCAATTTATAACCAGAGATAATGATGTAAAAACTTCTACAGAACACAAAAAAAATTATGTTCGTGATTATGGGGGAGAATTGCATTTGAAGTATCAAATGTCTTTATACCAAAAACTATCTTTAGGATATCAATATTCTAACAACAATACCCGGTATGCCTTTGTAACTACCACTCCGTCGTATGAGTTGATTTTAGACGAAAATGATAGTTATTTAAATACCCACTCATTTTACAGTGAATATCAATTTGAAGATCCTAAAAATTTCTATATATCTGTAGGACTAAGAATGAATCATTACCAAGAACTGAGTCAATCTTTTGTAGAACCAAGAATTTTTCTTCAGAAACATATAAGTACATATTGGGAAATTAATACTAGTGTTGAATACCGAAGTCAGGCAACAAGTCAAATACAAGAATCTGTAATAAGTGATCTTTCTCTAGAAAATCAGGTATGGACACTTGCAAATAATGATCAATTCCCTATCATTTCGAGCTATCAGTATACGTTTGGAAGTAGTTTTAAAAAAAATAAGTGGTATTTTGATATAGGTGGCTATTTTAAGCAAATAGATGATGTAACCTCTTTAACCGCGGGGTTCATAAATCCTATAAATAACACATACCAAAATGGAGAGAGCAAAATTTATGGTTTTGACGTATTCTTAAAAAAAAGATTTCTTAACTATAAAACATGGATAAGCTACTCATACATTAATACTCGAAACAAATTTAAAAACATTAATAATAATGAATTTTTTCCTGGTAACTGGAATATCGAGCATACAGTAAAATGGTCTCATTTTTACCGCATCAAAAATTTTCAATTCTCCTTAGGCTGGTTTTGGCATACAGGAAAAGCGTTTACCAATGTTACTCAGGTTGATAACGGAAATGAAATCGTACTTCTAGAATATGATGCTATAAACAGTGCTAATTTGCCGATTTATCATAGGCTAGATTTCTCTGCTATATATGATTTTACGATTGGATCTACGTCAAGTATCAAATATCGACTTGGGATTTCTGTGCTTAATCTATACGACAGAAAAAACATTTTAAACAGAGAGTTTAGAACTACAAACTCTTTAAACAATCAATTTATTGATGCTAATATAATTTCACTCGGTATCACACCAAACCTTAGCTTTAGAATTTTCTGGTGACTTCTATTAGAAAAACAACTGAATTTTGAAGTGTTGAAATACAAATTTCTGTTAACTTAAGACGATTTTGTACAAGCCAAAACAAGTCTCATAATTAACGTGCGCTGCTATACTAACTTACACCAATCTATTAGCAAATGAGAAAAGAGACTGTCTGAAAGCTGTGATTCTGCAAGAAACGAAGGATTTTTTTTGATTTAAGTTACTCAAAAACGAATTACCCTTCTGCTCAAAGCAAATCACTTTAACAATTAGCTTTACTTTTTTAACAACCTCCCTTAAAATATTGTGATCTAAACTTTTTTAAAATTGCTCTCTTCCAGAGAAATGAAACGCACCTTCGATAGCAGCATTTTCGTCGCTATCACTTCCATGAACCGCATTTTCACTAATAGAGGTAGCAAATTTTTTACGAATTGTACCTTCTGCAGCTTCCTCTGGGTTTGTAGCCCCTATCAAAGTTCTAAAATCTTCTACGGCATTCTCCTTTTCTAAAATAGCCGCAACAATAGGACCACTCGTCATATAATCGACTAACTCACCGTAAAATGGACGCTCTTTATGAACTGCATAAAATTCTTTGGCATCAGCCGTAGTAAGTTGTGTAAGTTTCATTGCTACAATTCTGAAACCAGACGCTGTAATTTGCTCGAGGATAGCCCCGATATATCCTTTTCTCACCGCATCCGGCTTAAGCATTGTAAAAGTTCTGTTTGTTGCCATTGTCTTTTAATATTTATTTCTTAAAGAAATGTGTGAATTTCTGTATTAATTATTGAACTGATGTAAACTTTTTTCAATTTGTTAAAAAATGCTGTTTTGCAATCTCATCATCCGACACCTTCCTATCGGTCGGTCCTGCCTAAATCAAAAAAGTTTACATCAGTTCATTTAGAAAATTTGTGCAAAATTAGCCATAAAAGGATCAAAAGCAAGAATTATAATAAGAAAGTGTGTCAAATACCGCAATTGAGGTAAAAAAGTCAGTTTTTAGGATATTGCTTACTATATTTTTGAAGTACGATGTTGTTATTCCCTCTCATTTCCATTGTTACTGTATAGCTATCCAAATCAAATTTTAGAAGTCCAAAACTGGGCTGAGCAATGACTTTACCTACTCTATATTTATTTGATTCTCCGTTGTACGATGTATACGCATGGGTTAATCCGCTCGAGGTAAAATCGATTAAAGGGTACTTAAGACCTTTTATTTTGGTGGTAGAAAACTCTGACAGATGCCTATCACCACTCAAAATTATTGCATTTCTTACCGCCTTATCTACTAATAATTTTTTGAGTCTTTTCACTTCGTGCGGAAAATTACCCCAAGTCTCAAAACCATGCTCTGATGATAAAAATTGAATGCTACTTACAATGACAATAAAGTCAGAAAAATTATTTTCTAATTCGTTTTCTAACCATTTCCACTGTGTTTCGCCTAAAACTGTGCTTTTAGGGTCGTTATTATGATTATATCGTCTGCCCTTTACTTCATTTTTTATTAAAGGAGACCTAAAATATCGAGTATCTAATACAATTACTTTGATAGTACCTTTTTCAATCTCAAAAATTCTAGACGTGTATATTCCTTCTTGTTGTCTCCTTGAATCACTTTTGCCTATTCCAATAAAGTCTAAAAATAATTGCTGACTCTCCTGTTTCATTTCCCATTCTTCTCCGGCATCATTTTTACCATAATCGTGATCGTCCCAAGTAGCCATCACCGTAGTACTATTTTTTAATTTTTCATACCCCTTATTATTTTGTTGCAACGTGTAATATTGGCTCATTTTTGACATATCGTTTGTATCTGCATAAATATTATCTCCTCCCCAAATAAACAGATCCGGATTATTTTTTACTATTTCTTCCCAAAAAGGTTGAGGATGATCTTGTCTATTACAACTACCAAAGGCAATAACGAAGTCACTATCGCGTCTTGTTTCTGGCATTTGACCATAGTTAAAGTAGGATAGAAAAATGAGCACAAAAACTATTTTATTGGCACCGGCAAAGGGTATAATCCCCCTAGGCTTGCCTCGAAATTGAAAAATTGTTTTCAACGAATGCCTCGTGGGCTTGTCCCGAGGTAGTTTACTTCTTTGCATGTTTGTAGCGTTAAAGCTTTAAAAATACAGTTTATTATATTATCAAAATATTAAATCCTTATTAACGATTGTTGCTTCTTGTTTTGGGACTAGATTGGCTTTTTGTATATTCGCTCCCTTATGAATATCAAAGAAATTAAAGAACTTTTAAGTGCTCCCAGGCAAATTGTGATCACCACACACAAGAACCCAGATGGAGATGCTATAGGGTCTTCTTTAGCATTATATCATTATCTAGTTGCACTTGGTCATGATGCTGTAGTGGTAACGCCAAACGAATATCCAGACTTTTTGAAATGGATACCAGGAGAAGATTTGGTATTAAAATACAATACCGATCATAAAAATGCGATAGCTGCGATAGATAAGGCTGAGTTAATTTTTACACTCGATTTTAATCATCTATCACGTAGTGGGGATATGGAAGATAAATTGAATAAAGCTAATGCAACATTTATCATGATAGATCATCATCAACAACCCGATGACTATGCCAAATATACCTATAGTGACGTTGGTATGAGTTCGACTTGTCAAATGGTGTATCATTTTATCGAACAGTTAAACCATTTACAAAAAGTCACCCCACAAATTGCAACCTGTATTTATGTGGGGATCATGACAGATACAGGGTCGTTTAGGTTTCGATCGACCACTAGTAAAACGCATCAGGTTCTTGCCCATCTTATTGATCTGGGCGCCGATAATACGAAAATCCATGAGAATGTATACGATACAAATACATTATCAAGGCTTCAGTTAAAAGGTGTTGCTCTTAACAACTTAAAGGTGCTTCCTGAATATCATACTGCGTATATTACTATGTCGCAAAAAGAATTGGATCACTATAAATTTAAGAAAGGCGATACAGAAGGTTTTGTAAATATAGGACTATCTATTCAGGGGATAAAGTTTGCTGCAATCTTCATTGAAAATAAGAAAGAAAAAATTATTAAAATATCATTACGGTCAAAAGGTGACTTCTCTGTTAATGAGTTTTCCAGAAATCATTTTGAAGGTGGAGGACATCACAATGCAGCCGGCGGAAGAAGTAATCTTTCATTACCCGATACTGTTGATAAATTTATTAGTATCTTACCTTCGTATAAAAAGCTCTTAAATCAATGAGAATATTTCTTGCTATATGCTGTTCATTACTGTTATCGATATCTTGCAAAACTCCTGAAGCAAGAAGACCTGTGGGTGTAAAATCCGGATCTTTTATTGATGAATCAATTCATAGAAATAAGCAACTTGCTGCAAAAGAGGAAGCTAGAATTCAAAAAATTATAGAACAAGATTCCACAAATTCGTATATAACTTCCAAAGGGGGATTTTGGTATTTCTACAACGTGCAAGACACACTGGCTACAAGAACACCAAAATTTGGTGATATTGTGACGTTTAATTATACCGTGCAAGATCTGAACAATAACGTAATTTACACCAAAAAAGAATTAGATACTGTTACCTATTATATTGATAAGGAAGAACTGTTCCTAGGACTCAGAGAAGGATTAAAATTGATGAAGGCCGGAGAGACCGTAACTTTTTTATTTCCATCGTATCAAGCTTATGGATATTATGGAGATGATCATAAGATTGGAACAAATATTCCGTTAAAAACAAAAGTAACACTTAATACCATTACAAAAGAATCAACAACAGAAAATTAATTAATAGTACAAATGAAAAAACTAAATCTTTTATTCTTAGCCTTTATCACACTTGTAATCGCTAGCTGTAACGAAAAATATCCTGAGCTTGAAGACGGTATGTATGCCGAAATTAAAACGAACAAAGGAGTCGCTATAGCAGAACTATTTTATAAAGAAACACCAATGACGGTAGCTAACTTTGTTTCTCTTGCTGAAGGCACAAATACGATGGTCGATAGTTCATATCTAGGAAAAAAATACTACGACGGTATTATCTTTCATAGGGTGATCAAAGATTTTATGATTCAAACCGGAGACCCTATGGGAACAGGTACAGGTGACCCTGGGTACAAATTCCCAGATGAGATTGTAGACTCCTTAACGCATAAATCAAAAGGAATTCTTTCTATGGCCAACTCTGGACCAGGAACTAATGGTAGTCAGTTTTTTATTACACTGAAAGAAACGCCTTGGTTAGATGGAAAACATACTGTTTTTGGAGAAATCGTTAAAGGTCAAGATGTTATTGATAGTATAGGTACTACAAAAACAGGAGAACGCGATAAGCCAGAAAGCGAAATTAAAATGACAGAGGTAAATATTATTCGTAAAGGATCTGATGCCAAATCTTTTGATACCGAAAAAGAATTCACAGAAAAACTTAAAATTGTAGAAGCCGAAAAAGCCGAAAAAGAACGTTTGGCTAAAGAGAGAAATGAAAAAATAGCTGCTAAATATGCTGAGTTGAAAGAAAAAGCGACCAAGCTAGATAGCGGACTTCAGATTCATTTTATCACAAAAGGTAACGGTGAAAAACTTAAAGTAGGAGATAATATTCTAATAAATTATGAAGGCTACCTGGGAGATGGTACGATGTTCGATACGAGTTATGAAGACAAAGCGAAAGCGTTTGATATTCTAAATCCTAGAAGACCTTACGCGCCAATTCCTATGCCTTACTCACCTGATGCTCAAATGATCCCTGGTTTTAGAGAAGGAGTTTTGGAAATGAAAAATGTGGGTGACAGAGCTATTTTATTTATTCCTTCTCATTTAGGGTATGGTGAGCGAGGCGCAGGACCAATTTCTCCCAATTCAGATCTAATTTTTGAATTAGAAATAATGGATATCCAAGGTGCTACTAGTGCTACTAGTGATTCTCAATGACATTCAAAAGATGATGGTCACAGTCACTAGAAATATATAAACTATCTTACAGAAAGCATCTCCATCCAGAGATGCTTTTTTTTGATTCATTAGTCACATTCAGAAAATATAAATAAGCAGATTGGACTATCTTGATTTTGGTATTATACCAAATCTGCTATAAAATGACATAAAAGATGCGAAGTTGCTTTTCTCTCCTTCGAAGCCGTAAAATTATTGCATAGCCATAGCTACAGAATTATTTTTCAATGAAGTAGCAGGGAAAATAAACAAGAAAATTTGTATTATTTTATAGTAGATATGGTATTATTTTTTCGGGATTTCTTTTAAAATCTCTTTTACAAACTTCCAGTACTTTTGAACCGAAGAGATACTTGCCCGTTCATCTGGCGAATGGGCACCCAAAATGGTAGGTCCAAAAGAAATCATATCCATATCGGGATAATGCTGTCCTAAAATTCCGCATTCCAGGCCGGCGTGGCAAGCTGCAATATGTGCTTTTTGTCCGTTCAATTTTTGATATATGCGATCGAGCACCTTTAAAATTGGAGAACTCATATTAGGAGCCCAACCCGGATATTCACCGCTAGTTGTCACTTCACAGCCAATAAGTTCGAATGTAGCGCGTAGTTGATTCACCATATCTTGTTTCGATGACGCTACGCTACTTCGAGTAAGGCATGCTACGACTACTTCGCCGTCACTGATAGTTACTTTGGCGATATTGTTTGAAGTTTCTACCAAATCAGGAATAGATGCACTCATAGTGTATACTCCATTGTGTGCAGCATACAAGGCTTTTATAACTTGCTCCTGTACATCTGCCTCCATCACCACATCTGGAAGTTCTGTAGATTGGAGTTCTATGCTTAGATCGGGTTCCACTATAGAAAATTCGGTCTTAATAGTTGTAAACAAGGTTCTCATTTCTTCGGAAAATGCTTCAGAACGATTACTGTCTACCACAACAGTTGCAAAGCTCTCCCGTGGAATAGCATTTCTTAGACTTCCTCCTTTTAAATGATGTATTCGAAGACCAAATTTTTCATAACCTCCAAACAACAAGCGATTCATTAATTTATTTGCATTTCCTAGTCCCTTGTGAATATCCATTCCCGAATGTCCACCATTTAGTCCTGTAACCGAGATAGTATATGCCGTTTTACCTTCACGAACGCTTTCTGATTGATAAGAACATTTAGCAGTAACATCTATGCCTCCTGCACATCCAACTCCTATTTCATCATCTTCTTCAGTATCAAGATTTAACAATATCTCTCCTTGTAACCATCCTTTTTCTAACCCCATAGCACCTGTCATGCCGGTTTCTTCGTCGATGGTAAAAAGTGCTTCTATAGCGGGGTGTACAATATCATCTGACTCCAAAATTGCCATTATGGTGGCTACTCCTAACCCATTATCGGCTCCCAAAGTAGTTCCTTTGGCTTTTACCCAATCTCCATCCACAAACATAGCGATCCCTTGAGAGTCAAAGTCAAAATTGGTATTTGCATTCTTTTGATGAACCATGTCTAAATGTGATTGCATAACAATAGTTTTACGATCTGTCATTCCTGGAGTTGCTGGCTTTTTAATCAATACATTACCCACCTTGTCGATTTGAGTTTGAAGGCCTAATGAATTTCCAAAATCTGTTATAAATTTAATGACCCGCTCTTCTTTTTTCGAAGGTCTGGGAACTGCATTAAGGTCTGCAAATTTATTCCAAAGTGTTTTTGGCGAGAGATTACGTATTTCTGAGTTCATAGTAAGCGTCATAATTTTTGCAAAGGTACTATATTAAGATAATCTTAAATCAAATAAACCATTAAAGTTGTAGTTTTATCTATCAGAAATAATACCTTTTTAATGCGTCAAAATACAAAACTAATGCTTGCGCTACTATTACCTATACAGGTAGTATTAGTTAAAATCCTGTCCCTATTCCCAGAATTTATAGAATCTTTTTATAGCAATGGTATGTATGTCTACATATCAAAAGCACTACGTTTTGTTTTTGGATGGATTCCATTTTCTTTTGGTGACGTTATGTATTTCGTGCTTATCATCATGTTTGTTCGATTTGTATTGAAAAAAGTAATCAAAAAAGAGACCTCATGGAAAGACATAATGTTGGATATTGTAGCAACCTTATCGGTTATTTATGCCTGTTTTCACTTGCTTTGGGGTATAAATTATTATAGGCTCCCTATGCACGAAATTTTAAATGTAGATGATGAGTACACTGAAGAAGAACTGATTTGCATTACTGAAGTGTTAATTAGCGAGGCCAATCATTTACATGCCCGATTAGAAATAAATGATTCTTTACCTGTTCGTATTCCATACTCAAAACGAGAAGTATTTTCTAAAACTATACCTGCCTATGATCATCTAGATAGCATTCTTCCTACATTAAAATACAATCCTAAAAGTATAAAAACTTCTCTATTTAGTATTCCGCTTACATACATGGGTTTTAGTGGATATCTGAATCCTATCACTAATGAAGCTCAGGTAAATGACTTGATCTTAAATTACAAGGCTCCATCTACTAGTTGTCACGAAATAGCACATCAACTAGGTTTTGCTAAAGAAAATGAAGCCAATTTTCTTGCAGCGCTAACTACCATTCACTTCGATGATATCTACTTCAATTACAGTGGTGTGACTTTTGCTTTAAAATTTTGTCTAAATGATCTTTATCTTCGTAATCAAGAAAAAGCCATATGTGCTATAGAAGAACTTCGACCGGGAATACGAAAAAATTATTATGAGGTAAATGAATTTTGGAAATCTTACAAGAACCCTTTAGAACCAGTTTTTAAAAGTACATATGATAGTTACTTAAAAGCTAATAACCAACCTGACGGAATGGAAACTTATAGCTATGTTGTAGCACTTATTGTTAATTATTATAAGAGTAAAAATTATAAAGTGTTATAATAATTAATAATTTTAACTACATCTTTTTCTTTTTTAAAGTTTAGCTTTTTTTCTGAAGCAAACTCTTCTAGTTTATCCTTTTTATCTTTCAGTACGTTAACAATATCTTTCTTTTTTAATTTGATCTTGCTGAGTTTTCCGTCTTTGGTTCTAATGTAATATTCATAATCGTTGACAAATGCAGTTGGTGTAGATTGTCCATAGGTTGATGCTGCCTCTTCTCCCTCTCTAATCTTCTTCTTTGCTTTTAGTAGTAAAGAGGTTTTCTTATCCTTATTAAAAACCAGAAAATATCCCTCGTTTTCTAAGAATTCATATTGATAATTATCCAACACTACTTTAATAGTATTTTTTTTCAATAAAGCATAAGAATCGTTGTCTGATTTTACCTCAATTTCATCATTAAATGCATTGAATTTCACCACAGATCTATGCAACATTTTATCGTTATCATAAATAGCAGCTATTTTATAATCTTCCTCATAATACTTACTCCCCTTAATTTTATTTTCATTCACCTTTTTAGAAATAGGGCGAACAAAACCAGTAAGCATTATAAATTGGTCGTTATCATTAAGTCCTATGTTTTGAGCTCTGTTAATCTCATCATCTTCAGTAGTTTGACTATGACTTGTAGCGCTAATTAAAAATGATAAAAGAAAAAAGAATTTGATGTACGTATTAAAACTCATTTGTATATTAATTTTGATAAGTTCAATGTTATAAAACTTATCCATAACAAATTGTTAAAAAAATACTAATTAACAGTTAACCCTAGTGCATTAATAGAGAAGATATTATAGCGGTATAACCGTTTATGAACATCCGTAATCCATCATATCGCACTGTCTCCTCGAACGCAGTCAAGAGGTTAGTAAACCCAACGAGCTCTAAACCCGCTTTATGCATTAGAAAATCTATTACGGCTTTAAACTGCTGCAAAACCAAGCACTACGTTATATTTTTAAGTGTCACCGTAGCGGTGCTATGCTGAAACTTAGAAAACACTTGGTTTTATGGCATTTTCAACCCTCATAACGAAATTCTAATGCATAAACCGGGCTAAATCAGGTCTCGACTGCGACCAGACATTAAAGTTAATTTTATGATGTATAGCGGATATTCAATTACCGTTTAAACTCTTTTATATCCTCGAGAGCACTAACAAGTAAATTTACATGATTTAAAGTACAGCTTTCTCCCATAATTCCAATTCGCCAGATTTTACCAGCAAAGGCGCCTAACCCACCGCCTACTTCAATATTATAATCTTTTAACAACTTATTTCGTATCAAAGCTTCATCATTTTCCTCTGGTAAAAACACCGAATTCAAGTTTGGTAATCTATATTGCTCATCTACTAAATAGGTAAAACCTAAGTTTTCTAATTTCTCTTTTAAAACTTGATGTACATCTTGATGTCGTTTCCATCGATTTTCTAAACCTTCTTCCAGAACGATTCGCAATGATTCTCGTAACGCAAAGACTGAAGATACGGGTGCAGTATGATGGTATGCACGTTTTGCACCTCCCCAATAATTTTTAACTAAGGTAAGATCCAGGAACCAACTTTGTACTTTTGTTTTTCTGTTTTCTAACGCTTTAACTGCCCTATCAGAAAAACTTACTGGTGACAGACCCGGGGGTGCACTTAAACACTTTTGCGTTCCTGTATATATCGCATCTATTCCCCATTCATCTACTTTTAGTGGTACTCCGCAGTATGATGTAACCGCATCCACCATGAACAAACCACCGGCATTATGTATCATATTGCTAATATCTTCTAAAGGCTGTAGCGCTCCTGTAGAAGTCTCTGCATGTACCAAAGCCAACATCTTAGGTTTAGGGCAATGATCTAAGGCTTTTTTAACATCTTCTGTAGTAACTACAGCACCCCATTTCTTTTCTATTTTATGTACAATAGCACCACATCTTTCGGCAATGTCGACCATTCTCCCTCCAAAAACACCGTTAATACAAATAATTACCTCATCACCAGGCTCTATCAAATTTACCAAACATGTTTCCATTCCGGCGCTTCCCGGTGCCGAAACCACAAAAGTCAAATGATTTTTGGTCAGAAATGTTTGCTGAACCATCATTTTCACCTCATCCATAATCGTCACAAACTCTGGATCGAGATGACCTATCAGGGGTGTCGCCATGGCTTTTAGTACTCTTGGATGAGCATCAGAAGGTCCAGGACCCATTAAAATTCTATTGCTCGTTTTGAGTTCATTGTACATATTGAAAGTTATTTTTCGACTATAGCTAAATTTAAATATTGAATAACAAACGGATTACTCCTTACACCAATACTTCAAGTTTTTTGTTTTTTCTTTTTCGCTGCCGGAAAGAGAACATTATTAAGAATCAAACGGTACCCGGGAGAATTAGGGTGCAACTCCAATTCGGTTTTAGGGTCTCCAACTCTATGGGTATAATCTTCAGGATCGTGCCCTCCATAAAACGTAAAGAAACCCTTACCTTTAATTCCGTGAATATATCGAGCCTCTCCATTCGTTTTATTTTCGCCCAGGATAAGAATATTAGATTTAATTTCATTAGGATTGTATGCCGTTGTCTGCCCCATGAATCCTTTGACCAAAGCAGTATGATTTTGACAGAGCATCGTGGGAACAGGATCCCATTTTGCAGAAAAATCCATTAACGTAAAATAATCCGTTGTTTTAGGAATGCGTCGTGTTCGCGTCATATCTATGGATGAAAACTCATACACGTTAGGACTACGCTCTAAGGTAAAGTTTTTAAACGCAAACGTCTTGTTATAATCTATTTTAGATTGATATCCTGGCTCGCTGGGATCACCATCAAACATAGGTTCGCAAATATCTACACCCTCTGCAGAAAGAGCAATCTCAAAACTATCGGTAGCACTACACATGGCAAACATAAATCCACCACCCACTACATAATCCCTTATTTTTAAGGCTACAGCCAGTTTTTGCTGAGATACTTTAGAATAACCAAGATCGGTGGCTTGTTTTTCTGCAGCGGCTTTTTCTCGAATATACCAGGGAGCAGCACGATATGAAGCATAAAACTTACCATACTGCCCTGTAAAATCCTCATGATGTAGGTGCAACCAGTCATATAAAATAAGATTATCTTCTAATACCTCTTTATCATATACAGTTTCATAAGGAATTTCAGCAAAGGTCAATACCATAGTCACTGCATCATCCCAAGGCTGATTCCCTTTGGGAGAATATACCGCTATTTTGGGAGCTTTTTCAAGAATTACAGCTTCCATATTTTGAGAAGGACTACTAATTTCTCCTAAAATCTGGGCAGTTTTTGCATCACTAATGGTTTCATATGTGACTCCGCGAATGGTGCACTCATTACGAATATTTTCGGTATCTGGTAATAGAAATGATCCTCCTCTATAATTCAATAACCACTTCACTTTAAGATCGTTACTCAACGTCCAATAGGTAATACCGTATGCTTTTAAATGATTTTGTTGTTCTTCTGCATCCATCGGAATCAGAATATAAGATGCATAAGATGGGATCATACTTCCGACAAGGAAAATACTACATACCAAAAA
Source organism: Aquimarina sp. U1-2 (assembly GCF_017897595.1). Classification (GTDB taxonomy): domain Bacteria; phylum Bacteroidota; class Bacteroidia; order Flavobacteriales; family Flavobacteriaceae; genus Aquimarina. The sequence continues at coordinate 221,509 of NZ_JAGKIK010000005.1, read as the reverse complement.
TTTAAACCGGTTATGAAACCTAATATCGGTTATCCATAAGAATAGGTTAGAAAGGAACTTCGTCATCATCATTAGAGTCATTTATACTACTCCCAAAAGCTTCATCGGCGCTAGGTAGATGACCTGTATTAAAAGGTTCTTCCTGCTCATCTTCATTCATTTTTGAGTGAAACTCAAATGGGGTACTAAAATCATCTAAGTTATCAAATTTACCTAAGTGACCAATAAATTTTAACCTAATATTCTCAAGTCCTCCGTTACGGTGTTTGGCCACAATAAATTCTCCCTGGCCCTGTGTGGGTGACCTTTCTTCATCATCCCACTCGTCAATCTTATAATATTCTGGTCGATAAATGAATGAAACAATATCTGCATCTTGTTCTATCGCTCCAGATTCCCGAAGGTCACTTAGCAAGGGACGTTTACTCCCTCCACGAGTTTCTACGGCACGAGAAAGCTGGGAAAGTGCAATAACAGGAACGTTAAGTTCTTTGGCGAGTGCCTTTAAGTTTCGCGAAATGGTTGAGATTTCCTGTTCACGATTTCCGTTTTTACCTGTACCACCGGCAGTCATTAATTGCAAATAATCGATCACAATCATTTTGATACCGTGTTGAGAAGATAATCGACGCGCTTTGGCACGAAGATCAAAAATAGATAATGAAGGCGTATCGTCAATAAACAAGGGTGCCTTTTCTAGATCTTTTACCTTAACATTAAGCTGTTCCCATTCGTGTTTTTCTAATTTTCCTGTACGCAATTTTTCCGAAGACAATCCTGTTTCAGAAGAAATCAATCTGGTAATCAGCTGTACCGAAGACATTTCGAGAGAAAAGAAAGCTACAGGGATATTTTGACCAACGGCCATATTTCTAGCCATAGATAGCGTTAAAGCGGTTTTACCCATACCCGGACGGGCAGCCACAATAATCAAGTCACTTGGCTGCCAACCCGAAGTTAGTTTGTCTAGCTTATCGAAGCCAGACGGGATTCCACTTAAACCTTCTTTGTTTGATATCTCCTGTATTTTCTTTTTTGCCTGGATGACTAAACTCTGAGCAGTTTCAGTCGATCTTTTAATGTTCCCTTGCGTAACTTCATACAATCTTGATTCTGCCATATCGAGCAAATCAAAAACGTCTGTAGTTTCGTCGTATGATTCTTCTATAATTTCATTCGATATTTTGATCAAACTACGTTGAATATATTTTTGAAGAATGATACGTGCATGAAATTCAATATGTGCCGAAGAGGCTACCTTTTGGGTAAGCTGGATTAAATAATAATCCCCTCCTGCTAATTCTAGCCTCGAATCTTTTTTAAGCTGGCTCGAAACCGTTAATAAGTCGATAGGTTCAGAGTTTTCGAAGAGTTTATATATCGCTTCGAAGATGTATTGATGCGCCTCCCGATAAAAAACATCGGGGTTTAAAATATCAATAATTTCGTCAACTCCCTTTTTATCTATCATCATTGCCCCAAGCACAACCTCCTCTAAATCAACTGCTTGAGGAGGTATTTTTCCTTTTTCCAGCGGTATTACGTTCCCCCGACCGTAATTAATTTGCTGTGCTTGCTGTACTTTTTCCATGACTACGAATGTAAAAAAATTGTAAAGAGATAGCCCTACTTGTAAAGATACGAATGTTCACCAGTCTTTAACAAATGAACTGTTGATAAGTAATTATTATTGTTAATAAGCATAAAAAAATCTGAAGCGCAAGACTTCAGATTTAGGTATTAAGTGAGTTTTTAAGGGCTACCCTTTAAAGACTCCCATATTTGCATATTTCTCCATTCGTTTTTCTACCAATTCTTCTGGTGATAAGTTTTTAAATTCGTTAAATGATGAAGAAATTTTATCTCTAACGGTTTTGAAGATTTTCTCTCTATCGCTGTGTGCACCACCTAGAGGTTCTTTGACTATTTCATCAATAATCTTTTGCTTTTTCATATCAGAAGCTGTTAGCTTTAAAGCTTCTGCCGCTTGTTCTTTAAACTCCCAACTACGCCATAAAATCGAAGAACAGGATTCTGGAGATATTACAGAATACCAGGTATTTTCTAACATTAATACTTTATCCCCTACTCCGATACCTAATGCTCCTCCACTGGCACCTTCTCCGATTATCACGACGATAATCGGCACCTTAAGTCGGGTCATTTCAAGAATATTTCTGGCAATGGCTTCTCCTTGTCCGCGTTCTTCTGCTTCAAGTCCGGGATAAGCTCCTGGTGTATCTACAAAGCAAACTACCGGGATATTAAATTTTTCTGCACTCTTCATCAATCGAAGTGCTTTTCGGTATCCTTCGGGATTCGCCATACCAAAATTGCGATACTGCCTGGTTTTGGTATTGTACCCCTTCTGTTGCCCCACAAACATGTAACTTTGATCTCCTATTTTACCCAAACCGCCAATCATTGCTTTGTCATCCTTTACATTACGATCACCATGAAGTTCTAAAAAGGATTCTCCACAAATGGCATCTACATAATCCAAGGTATAAGGTCTCGATGGGTGTCGTGATAATTGTACACGTTGCCAAGGAGTGAGATTTTTATAGATATCTTTTTTAGTTTCTGCAAGTTTTTTTTCAATTTGCTTGCAGGTATCTGTTACATCTACTTCACTTTCCTGACCAATCGCGCAAGCTTTTTCGAACTGTTCTTCGAGTTCTTTAATGGGGAGTTCAAATTCTAAATATTCCATATGAAGAATATAATTTAATTAACTAAAGTTAGCAGACAAATATAAAAACTTTACTTCGTAATGTTAGAGAAAGTTGCGCTACTTTTTCTTTTTTTCACATTTTTAAAAATCCCATTCAACAGTACAGTTGCAATGATAATTAAAGCTCCGTAATAAAACTGCGGACTCATCTTTTCAGATTCACCAAAAATAAGAACAGCTAACAAAATACCATACACAGGTTCCAGATTAATGGTAAGCATTACGGTATACGGGCTTAAATACTTCATTACCTGCACAGAACCAATAAAAGCATAGGCTGTACAAACTGATGCCAAAATAGCAATATATGTCCAATCTGAACCTGAGAGTTGAAAGAACGATATGCTAAATCCTTCAGTATGTGTTCCAAAAAATGGTACCACCGCCAAATACAAAGTAATAATTCCTGCACCGCTTAACAATTCGTAAAAAGAAATTGTAGCGGCATGATAGCGTTGTGCGATTTTACCGTTAATTAATGAAAATATCGACGATAGAAAGGCAGAAATAAGTGCGTAGATAATACCATACAAATAATCTCCTTCTACTTCAAAAATAATATATAGTCCTATAATTACGAGCATCCCAAAAATAACTTCATACCAGATGAGCTTCCTCTTATAAAAAATAGGCTCGAGAATCGATGTAAAAAAGGCTCCGGTCGAAAGCATTGCCAAAGTAATCGAAACATTTGATATTTTGATAGCTGCAAAAAAAGTAATCCAATGCGCTGCAATGATAACCCCGGCAAGTAGTAATGTAAAAAAAAGTGATCTGGAGACTACTAATGAAATTTTTCTATAGACAATATAACTATATATGAATACCGATGCAAGAAACATTCGGTACCATACCAAAGGTAAAGCTTCAATAGAAATTAATTCACCGAGTATGGCGGTAAATCCCCAAATAAAAACGATAAAATGTAGGTGTAAGTAATTTTTAAGTTTAGCGTTTTGCATTGTACAAAAGATATATAGCTAAAATTCCGAAAGATACATTAGGAAACCAAACAGCAACCACAGGAGGAAAATCGGATTGATTGGCTAAGGTTCCTAAAACCTTATCAAAGAAAATAAATACGAATGCCAGCGATATCCCGACTGCGAGATTTACACCCATACCTCCTCTTCGTTTCATGGATGATACTGCAACACCGATTATTGTCAATATAAAAGCTGAAACCGGTATACTCCATCGTTTATACGCTACAACTTTATAGCGGTTGATATCAGAAGAACCTCGATTACTTTCTTTTTCTATAAACTTGCTAAGCTCGGTATAGTTTAGGGTTTCGGCGACATAGGTGACCGGGGTAAATTCGTCTATATTAAAAGGAAGGATGGTATCTTTGGTATTGGCTTTTTCAATAATATCTTCATTTTCTAAAACTCTACGCTTTACAAAATCTTTAAGCTCGTAGATACTATCTTTAAAAGTAATTTTTCTAGCCGATATTTTTATATCCAAGGTATTCCCATCAAAATACTCTATTGTAAAGTTGGTTGCCGATTTTTCTAAAGGCTTAAAGTTATTTGCATACAAAAACATACTATCATTGAGCTGTCGATATACGTTTTTGGTTTCCTGTACTTTTCGTCCTTTTTTAAGATAGGAATATTTAAACTCATTAAATCCCTGACTAGCTTTGGGCGCCAAAAAAAGTCCCATTACCAAAGCCCCCAGGCAAATAATAACAGCTCCTATCATGTAAGGTCGTAAAAACCGCCAAAAAGACACACCCGAACTTAAAAAAGCAATAATTTCAGTTTTATTCGCCAATTTTGAAGTAAACCAAATTACTGAAAGAAAAACAAACAAAGGAAATAATAAATTGGCAAAATATATGGTAAAATCCAGATAGTACCCTATTACAGCCTCAATAGGAACTTTGTGTTCTAGCATATTGTCTATTTTTTCTGAAAGATCTACTATAATTCCGATAGGAATAAAGAGTAAAATCATCGTAAAAAATGTACCTAAATAGCGCTTTAATATGTACCAGTCTAATATCTTCATTGTCTATTCTACTAATTTCAAACTTTTATATGTTGACTAAAAACCGAGTGTATTTGAGTTGAAGGATATCTGCATCATCATTCTTCTATAATCGTTTATCCATTTGTTTAACCATTTTATTCTTCCACGAATTAAAATCTCCTGCTAAAATATGTTTTCTGGCTTCTCTAACCAACCATAGATAAAAACCTAGATTATGAATAGAAGCTATTTGCCTGCCAAGCATTTCATTCACCGAAAATAGGTGTTTAAGATAGGCTTTAGAATATTCAATATCTACATAGGTTATACCCATATCATCAATTGGAGAAAAATCGTCTTCCCATTTTTTGTTTTTAATATTTATGGTACCATGAGCAGTAAATAACATTCCGTTACGACCATTACGAGTGGGCATTACACAGTCAAACATATCTACACCCAATGCAATATTCTCTAAAATGTTGATAGGAGTACCCACTCCCATTAAATATCTGGGTTTATCCTCGGGCAAAATAGCGGTTACGACTTCTGTCATTTCATACATCTCTTCTGCAGGCTCTCCTACTGATAACCCACCAATAGCATTACCTACGGCTCCGGCATTAGCAATATATTCTGCCGACTGTTTTCTCAAATCTTTATATGTACTCCCTTGCACTATCGGAAAAAATGCCTGATCGTATCCATATGTAACCGGAATTTTGTCTAAATGTTGCATACAACGATCCAGCCACCGATGTGTCATATGCATACTACGTTTGGCATACTGGTAATCACAGGGGTACGGAGTGCATTCATCAAAAGCCATAATAATATCTGCCCCAATGGTACGCTGGATTTCCATTACGTTCTCTGGGGTAAACACGTGATACGACCCATCGATATGAGACTTAAATTTCACACCTTCTTCTTTGATCTTACGATTGGCTGATAACGAATAGACCTGATAGCCCCCACTGTCGGTAAGAATATTTCTATCCCAATTCATAAATTTATGTAAACCACCTGCTTTTTGAAGTATGGGGGTTTGTGGCCGAAGGTATAAATGATAGGTATTACCTAAAATTATGTCAGGGTTAATATCATTTTTCAACTCCCTTTGATGTACTCCTTTTACTGTAGCTACGGTGCCTACAGGCATAAAAATCGGAGTTTCGATAACACCGTGATCTGTGGTTATTTTTCCTGCCCTGGCTTTGCTTTCTGGGTCTTGAGACAAAAGATCAAACTGCATAACTATTTCTTGATTGGGGGCAAAGATAGGTAACAAATAGCATATGACTTCTCTTTGGTTTTTGAAAAGGTTTTGTTATTAACAACATATTCTTAATTAAAAGCAGGATATAGATTTTGCCGCCGCATACAAAACCTTTACTTTTGGGGCTTTATTATCAAGAAATCAGCATTATAATGCCAAAAACAAAACAATTAGAAGATTTTGCAACACAGGTACGTAGGGATATTTTACGTCAGGTGCATAAAGTTAATTCAGGGCATCCCGGCGGTTCTTTGGGCTGTACAGAATATTTTGTTGCCTTATACCAGGAGGTGATGGAAAGAAAAGACGATTTTGATATGGATGGAATAGGAGAAGATCTATTTTTCCTTTCTAATGGTCATATTTCCCCTGTTTATTATAGTGTGTTGGCACGAAGTGGATATTTTCCTGTGGAAGAGCTTAATACCTTTAGATTAATCAATAGTCGATTACAAGGTCACCCAACCACACATGAAGGGCTCCCAGGTGTTCGTATTGCTTCAGGATCTTTAGGTCAGGGGATGTCTGTTGCTATAGGAGCAGCACAGGCCAAAAAATTAAATAATGATGATCATTTGATCTACAGTCTACATGGGGATGGTGAATTGCAAGAGGGACAAAACTGGGAAGCGATCATGTATGCGGCTGCCAATAAAGTAGATAACCTGATTGCCACTATAGACTTAAACGGTCAACAAATTGATGGATCAACAGATGATGTATTACCCATGGGTAGTTTACAAGCGAAATTTGAAGCTTTTGGTTGGGACGTGTTAGAAATTAAAGAAGGAAACAATATTACTGCAGTTATCGAGGGATTGCAAGAAGCTAAAGCCAAAACTGGTAAGGGTAAACCGGTTTGTATACTTTTACATACCGTTATGGGAAATGGAGTTGATTTTATGATGCATACACACGCATGGCACGGCAAAGCACCTAATGATGAGCAATTAGAAATAGGATTATCTCAAAACCCTGAAACCCTAGGTGATTACTAAAGCCCTTCTAACCTTCCTAAAAAGGAGGGATTTTAATATTTAATGAAAAGATAACCTTTAAATACAACCCAAGAAAACCTCTCTTTGTGAGGGTTAGGGAGACCTATGAAAAAATATATAGATACTGGAAAAAAGGATACGCGTTCTGGTTTTGGAGCCGGTTTAGAAGAATTAGGTAAAACAAACAAAAATGTAGTCGCATTATGTGCCGATTTAATAGGCTCTTTAAAAATGGATGCGTTTATAGCCAACCATCCCGAACGTTTCTTTCAGGTTGGAATCGCCGAAGCAAATATGATGGGTATCGCTGCAGGATTAACTATAGGTGGTAAAATTCCTTTTACGGGTACATTTGCCAATTTCTCTACCGGTCGAGTGTATGATCAAATTCGCCAATCTATAGCCTATAGCGGTAAAAATGTAAAGATTTGTGCCTCACATGCGGGGTTAACTTTGGGAGAGGATGGGGCTACACATCAAATATTAGAAGATATCGGGCTCATGAAAATGTTACCTGGGATGACTGTAATTAACACTTGCGATTATAATCAAACCAAAGCCGCTACTATAGCCATAGCAGAACATCAAGGTCCTGTATACCTTCGCTTTGGGAGACCAAAAGTCGCTAATTTTACTCCTGAAAACCAGAAATTTGAAATTGGTAAGGCTATTTTGCTACAAGAAGGTACCGATGTGACTATTGTAGCCACAGGCCATTTGGTATGGGAAGCTTTACAAGCTGCAGAAACCCTGGCTGAAGAAGGTATTCGTGCCGAAGTTATCAATATTCACACCATAAAGCCTTTAGACGATGAAGCTATTCTAAATTCGGTTAAAAAAACAAGATGTATTGTTACCGCTGAAGAGCACAACTATCTAGGTGGTTTGGGTGAAAGTGTTTCACGGGTATTGGTGAAAAATTACCCAGCTCCACAAGAATTTGTCGCTACCCAGGATACGTTCGGAGAAAGCGGTACTCCTGATCAGCTTATGGAAAAATATGGTCTCAATGCTACTGCGATCAAAAATGCAGCGACCGCCGTTATAAAAAGAAAATAAGAAAATACCATTTTTTATGACTTTAAAAGCCTTTTGCGCAGCATCAAAAGGCTTTTTTTATAGAATTTCTTCAAACTTTGATAAGTGGTATGAACTGCTTTTGGCAAGTTTTTTGTATTCGATAAATAACGATTTCGTAATAAGTAACCAATACACCAAAATCATCTTAATTTATTCATCAAAATAATTTTTACAATGAAAAAAGTATTTGTTTTTTTAGTAGTATTTAGTTCATTCGCCTTATTTGCTCAAGAAAAAAGATTAACCTTTGGTATAAAAGCAGGTCTTAATTATGGGGACAATGGAAAAATAGAAATACAAGATGTGGCCAACGCAGGAAATAACATTTTTACAAGAAGAGCCGATGACCGTATTGGATATCATTTAGGTGTTTTTTTAAGAGGTAACTTAACCGAAAATGTCTACATCAAACCCGAACTCCAGTATACTGTAAATAATAGTACCTATGATAGTGCCACCGGTGGTGATTTAGACTACAATATTCAAAAACTGGATTTGCCCATTCTTTTAGGTGTTTCTGTTTTAGGCCCTATCCATGTTTTTGGAGGCCCTTCACTTCAATATATGGTAGAAAATGACCTGGACGATGTGCGGCTTGGGGATGTTAAAAATGAATTTACGGTAGGCTTACAATTTGGAGCTGGTTTGCAATTAGGTCGACTTAATGCTGATATTCGATATGAAAGAGGTCTAAGTAGCAATCGTGCAGCATCTATTGACGAAGGCATTAGAGTAGACTCAAGACCTAATCAAATCATTTTAGGATTGGCTCTTGATCTTTGATTTTTCAAAACTACTTAGGAGGTAATCTGTTGAAAGGTAAATGATTTCAACAGATTACTTTTCTTAAGAAAGATGCTTTAGACAACATCTTTATTGTTCGTTTTTGGGTTCTGAATCATCAGGATCCAGATGGTTAAAAGTGCCATCACCATCGTCATCGTAAAAAATCAATTCTCCCATAGCAGGATCTGGATCAATTATACCATCTTCATTTAAATCTATAGAAGTAATTTCATCTCTAGTTAATGTACCATCATTATCATCGTCTTGATCTGCAAAATTCGAAGCATTATCCTGATCTGTGTTATCTTCAATTCCAGAAACATTACCATCATTATTTAAATCTTCTAAATAAGAGGGTATACCATCACGATCGTGATCTGCTTGATTCACGACATACAATTGTATGTTAAAAATTAAAGGAGAAAACGGAGGAATACCACTGCCACTGGGAGGTTGATTAAAATAACCTAAGCCAGAAGGCATAAACACTACTACATGACCATAATCTTCAGAAGGAGTTATAGTTCCATCTCCATTATCAGAGATACTGGTAGCCGCTTTGATTCCATCTAATCCAAGCGCAAATCCAAAAACATTACCAGCTAAATCAAAAGATACCGGTGAAATGCTCTCATCAAAAACTTTATCGCCAGTACTGTAGGGTAGTTCACCCCGATAAGTCACTAAAACAGAGTCTGAAACCCGAGCTGTGTTACCCCCACCTTCATCAAGTGTTAAAACGTAGTACGTATACTCGATTCCTGCAAAATTAACCTTCTTGGTAGTTACTAGACCACTTTCTATAATAGATTGCTTATCACTATTATTCTCATCTATACTATCAAACACTACTTCTCGATGCTCAGGAATTGTATCTGAATTAGTAAAAACATCTTCAAATCTATAAAAATGGGTTTTCAAATACTCCTGTAAAATTTCATCGTCTTCGATTTGCTGTGTAGCTCGGTCTCGAGGTGGCGTGACACCAGAACCCCTATCATCATCATTAGAACACCCAAAAATAATAGTCAAAATAAAACCTAGGGCTATTCTATGTCGTATTATGTTCATATCATTACTTTTTTTGAGGGCGCAAGATACGATTTTCTTGTACTTTTGTTAAGAATTAATGTAATATAACATGTATTTTAACCATTTTTTATGCGAGTAGATAAATATTTATGGTGTATCAGATACTTCAAAACCAGAAGCATAGCCACCAAAGCTTGTAAAGAAGGTAAAGTAAGAGTAAATGGTGATCTTATAAAACCTTCGAGAGAAATCTATCCTACCGATAAAATAACAGTTCGTAAAAATCAAGTAAACTATGAGCTTTTGGTACTAGACACCCCCGATAATCGTGTGGGCGCTAAACTTGTTGACATCTATCGCAAAGACATTACTCCCAAAGAATCGTTACAAAAACTGGATCTATTGAAATATTCTAAAGATTATTATCGAAAAAAAGGAACCGGGAGACCTACCAAAAAAGACCGTAGGGATATTGATGATTGGTATACCGAAAATGATAGTGAAGAATGAAATTTGATACAGCATATTGGCAGCAACGTTATCGCGATAAACAGACAGGCTGGGATATTGGCTTTGCATCTCCTCCACTTACTCACTATTTTGATCAACTACAGGATCCTACTACTACCATTTTAATACCTGGCTGTGGTAATGCCTATGAAGCCGAGTATCTTTTCAATCTAGGATTTAAAAATGTATATGTAGTAGATATGGTGGCGAGCGTATTGGCAAATTTTCAGAAACGTGTACCTCAATTCCCTTCTAAAAACTTGATAATCAATGATTTATTTACTCTAAAAGGTCAATTCGATCTAATTGTCGAACAAACATTTTTCTGTGCGCTATCCCCGCACAAACGTGAACAGTATTGTGAGAAAATGGAAAATCTCCTGGCTCCCGGCGGTAAATTAGTAGGAGTTTTATTTGAGCGTGATTTTGAACATCCCGGACCACCATTTGGCGGAAATATTAAAGAATATCAATCTCTTTTTACGAATTTCTTCAAAATTAACACCTTAGCGAATTGTTATAATTCTATAGAACCACGACAGAATACTGAACTCTTTTTTATATTTGAAAAGAAATAAACTATACATTGAGTATAACAGATACCTCTGGTAAAACGTCATCATTATGCAAACAACTACAGATCATATCATATTAACGCACGAACAAATTCAGCATAAAATTAAACGCATAGCCTACCAGATTTATGAAACCAATGTAGACGAAAAAGAGATTATTATTGCGGGAATTACTGAAAATGGCTATGTTTTTGCAAAACGACTGAAGACAATTCTAGAAAACATATCTGATATTTCTGTTATACTTTGTGAAGTGTCTATGAACAAGAAATCTCCACGAGATACCATTATAACTTCGATAGATCCTAAGGTCTACCAAAATAAATCCATAGTTTTAGCAGATGATGTACTCAACTCGGGTACCGCTCTTATCTATGGGGTGAAACATTTTTTAGATGTACCGCTAAAACGATTTAAAACAGCAGTTTTAGTAAATAGGAACCATAAAAAATACCCTATAAAAGCTGATTTTAAAGGAATTTCACTATCTACTTCGCTAAATGAACACGTAGTCGTCAAATTTGGCACTGAAGATTCAGCAATTTTACAATAGCAGCGCAGTAATTTCGGTAACTATTTGACTTTTATCTTTGTTATCTGTAACTATCTTATGGTCTGCTTGATTATAGTAAAAAGATCTTTCGAAAAGATGTTTTCTAATAAAATCTTGTAAAGCGTCTCTGTTCGAAAGATGCGACAAAAGTGGTCTTTTATTCCTTTCATGATATAATCTTTGGGTCAACTCATCTAACGAGGTTTGCAGATATACACTAGTACTGTTTTGCTTAATGATTTCTAGATTCCCTGAAAAACATGGGGTACCACCCCCCAAAGAAATAACTGCATTTTTATCGGTCGAGAGAACTTCTTTAAGATATTGCGTTTCTTTTTTTCTAAAATATACTTCCCCTTTGAGTTCAAAAATTTCTTTGATCAGCTTTTCTTCTTTTGATTCAATAAATTGATCAAGATCTAGATATTCTCTTTTTAAATGTTTAGCAAGCTCCTTACCTAATAAAGATTTTCCGCTACCCATGTATCCCATTAACACAATATTCATAATCATTAATTTGAATGGAGGTTTTTTTATAAATGAACTAGCAAGCCTATTAAATATTTGTTAGAAACAAATTTTTAATTTGAGACAAGCTGTTGGAATTATGCCTTTTGGCGCTACCAAAAAAACATCATTCTAAGCAAAACACAAATTTATATGAATTTCTTCTTGAAAAATAAATTATTGATAGTATATTTGCACCCGCATTAAGAGAAAAATGCATGACCTGGTAGCTCAGTTGGTAGAGCATCTCCCTTTTAAGGAGAGGGTCCTGGGTTCGAGCCCCAGCCCGGTCACAAGAGAATGGCGAATTTTAATTATAGAGTTCTGATTTTTGAGGTAATTAATTAAAGGGCGAGAAGTTTATCCCGAGCGAAGTATGAGTCGAGGGAAGCCCCAGCCCGGTAACTTTTAGAATTCGGAACGTTTAATTCAGAATTCTGATTTTTGAAATAAATAGGCTTCTCGTACAGAGTTTCTTTTTTTGGTATAACTGAAGTAAAGAAAACCTTGGCTGAATAGCTTTTAAGTCTTAAACAATAACTTTAAAAGCGTTCATTTCACTGAAATATTGAATTTAATTTACGACCTGGTAGCTCAGTTGGTAGAGCATCTCCCTTTTAAGGAGAGGGTCCTGGGTTCGAGCCCCAGCCCGGTCACAAAAAAAGTATCGCAATGTTGTGGTACTTTTTTAGTTTAATCAAATATTGCCTTAAAACTTCTTTAAGAAGCTTGAAAACGCGTTATAAAACATCGCATTGAACAGTACATAGTGTTAAACACGTTCCTTGACAGATAAATTAGATTGAACGCAACACTATTTTTTGCCCAGGTGCTGGAACTGGTAGACAGGCATGGTTGAGGGCCATGTGTCCATTAGGGCGTGCGGGTTCGACTCCCGCTCTGGGCACTTTTATAGTTTAGATCATGAATTTGATGAACAATTTATGACTTTCTTCCACAGCTTTTTATAGATTCATAAAAAACATGGTATTCTGCTGCAGGAACGACCTCTCCTTTTTTATTAAGAATAATTGATTTTCCGTTTTGAAAATTTCGAAGGGAAACATAATGGATAGTATATCCTTTATATACAATTTCAAAATGGCTTTGCTCTTTAATTCTAAATTCATCTAATTTAAACTGAAACGTACCTTCTTTTGAGGTATATGCATTCATACAGTCATTATCATCCAGATATAATTTTATAGCTACATAGGCGATAGGTTTTCTCTTTGGATCTACTACTTTTCCTTCTATTACTTTTAAATTTTCGAGCTGCCCAGAGCTTTTTCCCGTGTCGTTATTGTCATTTGAATTTTCTCTGGATTTACAGGAAACCAAAAAAATCAAACTCATTAAAATTACAATTCCTTTTTTCATACGCTTAAATGTTTTTAATTGTTTGAAAACGATTTAATTAAAAAATTGAGAACGTACGTAACCGCTACGCTCTCACATTAAGAATTTTAAACATTCCCTTTAGTGAAGTGATTTTTAAAATTTATCAATGTTCGTTTCATACGCTTAATTTTAGTAATTATTTGGTAATAAATTAATTATAAAATGGAGAACGTAGGCAACCGCTACGCTTTCACATTAAAAATTTTATAGTTAGTCATTTTATCTGCTTATATTTTTGTTGGTTAGCGCTCAGGTGAAGTCGCCATTTAATCATATTGATGGGTATCATCCTCATGGTTATGACTTATTCCATAAATTCTTTTTTAAATATACTTATAACTATTTCCCTTTTTAACCCATTTTAAATCCATCACATAAGTTAAATATACAAAATATAGTAATCTGATGAACAGAGTTATACTTTGTTAATAATCTAAAGCATTCAAGTCGACTTTTCTACGTTACATTCGGATCATAGTATTCAGGTGAGTTTAATTTTAAAAAAGTTTAAACCAGTTCTTTAATAAGATGCAGTATATCAACGTATTAATGAGTAAGTTTGAAAAGGGAAATGATCAAGAAAAAGAAGCTTTTAACAATTGTATTCATTATTTTAACAAATTCTGAAAAAGAATCTAAATTCTTTTAACTAAGTTTGTTTAACAATTTTTGATAAAAGGTGAACAACGTTAAGCAAACTTTTAGTATTAAAGATTTAGAGAATCTTTGCGGTGTGAAGGCCCACACCATTAGAATTTGGGAAAAAAGATATAATTTACTTTCTCCAAATCGTACAGACACGAACATTCGAACATACAATTTGAAAAGTCTTCAAAAGTTATTAAACGTAACCTATCTGGTGAATAGCGGCTACAAAATCTCAAGAATATCCAAATTAAATGAACAGGAAATAAATGAATACGTCAGAAGTATTGTAACCGATAATAGTACAAAAAGCCAAGCAATCAATTCGTTAAAAATTGCAATGCTAAATTACGATCTCGAGTTATTTTTAGGCACTTATGAACAATTAGAACAAAAAAGAAATTTTAGACAAATTTTTACCGACGTTTTTATTCCGTTTCTTAAAGAAATAGGTTTATTATGGCAAACAGATACCATCAACCCTGCTCATGAACATTTTGTAACCAACCTTATCAAACAGAAATTACTATTAAACATAGAGAAGCTTCAATATTCAAAACCAACAAAGACAGATCGTGCTTTTATTTTATTTCTACCCGAAAATGAAATTCACGAATTAGGCTTACTTTACATCAATTATGAAATTTTATTACATGGGTATCGTGCTATTTATCTAGGACCGAGTATTCCTTTGGATAGTTTATCATCTATGTTGGCATTTCACGATAACACAGTTTTTGTTTCTTATTTCACTATAAAACCTGAAAAAGATAATATTTCAAAATACGTAGAAGATTTCAATACAATCGTATGTGCTGATAGAGAAAGTGAATTCTGGATGTTGGGTAAGCAAATTATGCATGTTTCTCAAAGTACGGCGGCCAATCATAAGTATTATGATTCTATTAGTGCGCTAATTTCTGACCTTTAACAAACCTCATTCTTTATATATGTCTCAAAAAATTGCAATCATAGGTTCTGGATTCTCATCGCTATCTTCTTCGTGTTATTTAGCGAAATTAGGTTACGACGTGACTATTTATGAAAAAAACAGTACGATCGGTGGTAGAGCAAGACAACTGAAAAAAGAAGGGTTTACTTTTGACATTGGCCCCTCCTGGTATTGGATGCCTGATGTTTTTGAGAGTTTTTTTAATGATTTCGATACAACCACCTCAGATTTTTATACGCTAGACAAATTAAATCCTGCGTATAAGGTCTTTTTTGAAAATAACGAAAGTATTAGTATCGAGGACACACTAGAAAAAATATATCATGCATTTGAAGCAGAAGAGAAAGGAAGTGCCCGCAAATTAGAAAAGTTCATAGAGGTTGCGCGCAATAATTATGAGATTGCTATTAAAAATTTAGTATATCGACCAGGGGTTTCGCCAATGGAATTGGTTACCAAAGAAACAATACAACGTATCGGGCAATTTTTTAGCACTATTTCTAGAGAAGTTCGAAAAGATTTTAAAAACAAAAAGTTAATTCAGATACTCGAATTTCCGGTGCTCTTTTTAGGAGCAAAACCTAGTGATACCCCGGCCTTTTATAGTTTTATGAATTACGCTGATTTCGGGTTGGGCACATGGCATCCAAAAGGTGGCATGTACCAAGTGATTTTGGGAATGGAAAAATTAGCAAAATCATTAGGTGTTACCATTCAAACTAATGCTGCTGTAGAAAAAATTATAGTGCACAACGGGAGTGCTAAAGGTTTACAAATAGGAGCCGAACAGATAAATGCAGACATTGTGCTTTGTGGTGCAGATTACCATCATGGTGAATCCTTACTCGATGCGCCATACAGGCAATATTCAGAAAAGTATTGGGAAAATAAGACTTTTGCCCCCTCTTCTCTTCTTTTTTATGTAGGTTTCAACAAAAAGCTGAAAAATGTTGACCATCACAACCTATTTTTTGACACAGATTTTGACGCGCATGCAAAAGACATATACGACTCCCCAAAATGGCCAAAAGAACCTCTGTTTTATGCAAATTTCACCTCTTTGACTGATTCGGGTTCTGCTCCCGAAGGTTGCGAAAATGGCTTCTTTTTGATTCCACTCGCACCTGGTCTAGAAGATACTAACGAACTTAGGGAGCACTATTTCGACAAGATTATACATCGTTTTGAAACTCTAACAGATCAAAATGTTAAAAATAATATTATCTTTAAAGAGTCCTTTTGTGTGAATGACTTTGTTAAAGAATACAATTCATACAAAGGAAATGCTTACGGAATGGCAAATACGCTACTTCAAACAGCATTCTTAAGGCCTAAGTTGAAAAGTAAAAAAGTAAATAATCTATTTTTTACCGGTCAGCTTACAGTTCCCGGACCTGGGGTACCACCCTCATTAATTTCGGGAAAGCTTGTAGCCGGTCTGATTGAAAAAGAATTTAGAAATAAAGCAACTATTTTAAAACCGATTACCTCTTAAAATCGAACAACTTAACAGAAAAACCGCACTTATGAAGGCTATCTTTGACTCTGTATCATTTACTTGTAGTAAAATTGTTACCAATTCGTATAGTACCTCTTTTTCGTTGGCTTCAAAAATGCTTTCAGATGCCATACGACAAGATATTTACAATATTTATGGTTTTGTTCGCTTTGCAGATGAGATTGTAGATACTTTTCACGATTATGATAAAGAAGAGCTTTTCAACACTTTTGAAACGGAAATGTACAGGGCTATTGATCAAAAAATTAGCTTAAACCCTATTCTTAATTCTTTTCAGCAAACTGTACACCAATATAATATACCGTCAGAATTGTATGAAGCTTTTATGAAGAGTATGCGCCTGGATCTTCATAAAAAAGATTACTTGACAGACCAGGAATACAAAGAATATATCTATGGCTCTGCAGACGTGGTAGGATTAATGTGTTTAAAGGTATTTGTAAAAGGAGACGAAGAAAAGTATAATGAACTAAAAGACAGCGCTATGCATCTTGGATCTGCTTTTCAGAAAGTTAATTTTTTACGAGATTTGAAGGCAGATTATGAAGATTTGGATCGAACGTACTTTCCGAATACGGATCTTAGAAAATTAGACGAAGCCTCAAAGTTAAGAATCATCAAAGAAATCGAAGAAGACTTTGACAAAGGATTGGTAGGAATTTTAAAACTACCTGTAGAAGCCAAGTTTGGGGTGTATACAGCCTACATTTATTACAAAAAACTATTGACTAAACTTAAAAAAACGCCTTCCTTAGAAATTAAAAACACACGTATTCGCGTTCCTAATTATCAAAAATTTGGACTGTTAGCAAAATCTTATGTTGATTACCGATTAAACCTGATTTAGACGTATTTTTACAAAAAATATCTGTGAAACTTTTTATTCAAATACTCATTTTTTTAGTCGCATTTTCGGTGATGGAATTTATGGCATGGTTTACTCATAAATATGTGATGCATGGTTTTTTATGGGCATTACACAAAGATCATCATCATAAAGATCATAATAGCTGGTGGGAACGAAATGATTTTTTCTTTATATTCTATGCTGTAGTAAGCATGTCGTGTATCGTTTTTCATGATTCGCAGACATTCTGGATAGGAATGCCTATAGGTTTTGGAATATTAGCCTATGGGATTGCTTATTTTGTTGTGCATGATATTTTTATACATCAACGTTTTAAACTATTTAGAAATGCGAATAATTGGTATGCCAAAGGAGTGCGAAGAGCACATAAAATACATCACAAGAATATCCACAAAGAAAAAGGAGAATGTTTTGGGATGTTAGTTGTTCCTTTTAAATACTTTAAAAAATAGTAGTTCTACCCTCCCAACTCCCGATGGTTTTATAGGGCTGAAAACGTGCAAAAAGTTCCTCACTGTACCATTTTACCGTTTTTGTTTTTTTGATTGCTTCTTGATGTTCAGCACTTTTATATGCATAATCAAATAGCGCCTGCTTATCTTTCCATACGCTGAATGTTGCCATTTGCACAAAAGGTTTGGCACCTATTCCTTTTGTAAATAGCAATCCTTTTTGATTCCCTAATGGTGCTCTTGATCTAGGAACATAGCGCCAGAAAGGTAGTAATTTATTAATTTTTATAGTAGCTCTGGTAATTACGGCTACAATATGGCTATCATCATGTGTAATATTACCTTTAACGAATGGTTGACTACCTGTCCAGAACCCTTTTGAATTTATATTTTTCATATATACCGTCCATACTTCTGAAGCCTTGTTTCTAAATTGACTCATAATAGTTGATGTCGCAAAAAAATGATCTGCAGCTGCTTCGTTCTCCCAAACCTGAAGAAGCGCATAAACATTCCAATCTGGTAATGGATCAAACCCATTATGACCACTACCCATGAGTTTAAAAAAAGTCTGACCGTTCAGTTTATTTAGCTTTGAAGGCATGAATAGCATCATATGGAAAGCCCAAATTTTTGACCATAGAGAGGTGTATCTAAAAAATGTAATTGTCGTGACCTGTTTCATTACTAATTTTCGCTGATCAATTTATTGATGGTATTCTTTACTTTTTTAGTATCCCAATCAGCTGCACCTCTTTTATGAATAACGATATTTCCTTTTTTATCTAACAAATAGGTTCCAGGCATAGGCTTATGTTCGAAAGGATTTGGATGTGGCGACAGCGATCTGTATATAGGAAAGTTGTAATTCTTACTATTCATAAATTTTTCTAACTCTGGATCATCATCTTCAGTTAAAAATACAAATACTACCTTATCTTTATATTCATTATATAGCTTTTGAAGCGATGGCATTTCGGCAATACATGGCGGACACCAGGTAGCCCAGTAATTTAGCAAAACTACTTTCCCTTTGGCAGTACTAAAGTTCATAGATGCAACATTCACTCCGTGCAATTTCCAGTCGTAAGAACCAACTTGCTCTACATTTTCTTTATCCACCAGTTCTGGACTAAATGAAAAAATTCTGGTTAAGAATATTTGCATCATTCCTCGAGTATTCGGGATAAAAAACAATACGAGTATCGCTACGAATACTAAGTTTGATATTTTCTTTTTATCAAATTTCACACTATGAATTAATTAAGATTGAATTAAACCCGTTGATACATTAGAAAATCCACGCCTGTCATTTTATTTAGAAAAAGGCAGGTATTACGCCTTTTAATGGCTTTAAACACGTTCGCTTCGCTATGTTATTTACAATAACCGCAGCAGTGCTATGCTGAAACTTAGAAAACACTCTTCCTACGCTACATCTCGCCAAAAGCGATGCTTTGACGTGCATTTTCAAACCCTATAACGAAATTCTAATATATAAACCGGGTTGTACAGTTCTACTTTAAAATTTTGACAAATCTATGAATTAATAAAGCGCAACATAGCGTTGCGCTTTAAAAACTAACAAAAAACAACAAACTAAGTTACAAGTTCTCTACAGAGGAGTAATCGTTGCGTTTGTGCGTATTGTTTTTGAAATTAATTTCTAACCACCTCGATAGCATTAGATAGATCAAAATCTCCCTCAACAGTATTCGCATTCATACCTGCTTGCAAACCGGTAACAGTTCCGTTATAACGCGCATACCAAATAAGGCACGTACCTGTACCAGCACCATCAAAATCATTTGCTTCAACCATCTCTAGTGTACCTGGCAAACCTAGAATTATACCCTGATCATCGGTAATAATCCAGGTACCATTCTCTCCAAATGCATTAGTGGTATCCAAAGTAATACCTGATACCCTATCTGGTATTCCATCTCCTGCGGTAAAAGTAAAAGGGCCACCAGAAATCTCTCCCGCATTGGCTACTTGATTTCTATTTACAGTAATTGCGTTTGAAAGATCAAAATCTCCTTCAATAGTATTAGCATTCATCCCTACTTCTAAACCAGTAACTGTACCATTGTAGCGCGCATACCAGATTAGACATACTCCATCACCGGCGCCATCGAAATCATTTCCTTCTACCATCTCTAGCGTACCTGGCAAACCAAGAATAAGGCCCTGATCGTTGGTTATAATCCAAGTTCGATTTTCTCCAAATGCATTGGTGGCATCCAAAGTAATACCTGATACCCTATCCGGAACACCGTCACCTACTGTAAATGTGAAAGGCCCACCAGATACTACCCCTGCATTAACCACCTGATTGCGCACCACCTCTATTGAATTGGACAGGTCGAAAGTTCCTGTAATTTCATTTACAGTAGCGGCTGTTGTGATGTTAGAATCATCTTCAAATCTTGCATACCAAATAAAACAGCTGCCTGGACCAGCATCGTCAAAATTTACACCTTCTACCATTTCAAGAGTTCCTGGCCTTCCTAAAATGTTCCCTGCTTCATCAGTAATTACCCATGTACGGTTTGTACCTACTGCGTTCGAGGCATCTAATGAAATTCCTGTAACGAAATCGGCTTCACCATCTACATCAAATTCAAAAGGTCCCCCAGATATTTCGCCAGCATTTACTGCTAGTGTATTGTCATCATCATCACTACAAGAGGCTGCAATACATCCGATTGTGAAAGCCCCAATAATTAATTTTTTAAACATTGCTTTTGTTTTTATGATTATTAGATCATAAAAGTATAGACAAGCAGAGTAGTAAAATGTTAGCTAGCTAACATCAGGCAACATTTTTTAAACGAATTTCTTTTCGATTAAAATCTATGACATTAGATTCTTTTAATTCATTAAGAATAATATTTAATGTAGGTCTAGAGGTTCCGATAAGATTCGCAATATCTTTTTGAGTATAGGGATGCTCTATGACCATATCCCCAGTATCTGGGCAACAGTGACCATAATCTTCTTTAAGTTCATTTAGAAACTCTACCAGGCGTGTTTTTGTATCTTTAAATAGAAGCAACTGCAATCTTCTTTCTAACCGCCTAAATCTGAACCCAATAAACTTATAAATTTTAAGGCTAAATGACTGATCATCCCGCATTAATCCATGCATAGTTTCTACTCCAATAGGGCAGATAGAAGTTGTATTATCTACCGATTGTGCAAATTCAGTTCTTTTCTGAATACCTAGGATGGCCTTTTCTCCAAAAATCTCTCCACGGGTAAGAATAGCCTTTACTACTTCATGACCATCCTCTGCATAATATCCTATTTTTACCTTACCCTTTTCTATGAGATACACTTTATTTGCAGAATCCTCTTCAAAGTAAATATAATCGTGTTTTCGATAGGCGTCAAATGCATGATTTTTTTTATAGTTTTTGAATTTATGAGGACACAATACGTTGAAAAGATTGGCATCCTCGAAGAACCAGATATTGCTCATGATGATCGTGATTACTGTTAGTCCTCATTTGGTCGCTTGTATCGCATATCCCTTACATTATGAGCTAAACGCAACATCTGGAATCTCACATGTTAACCTGTTTTTGTATTCATTTTGGTACAAGCGTATTCGAACATCTGGTCATCAAACAAAAAAACTCCTCAGAAGATTTGCTGAGGAGTTTTATAGTAAATTAATGAATACAGTGTATATATCTTAGAATTTAAGCATTCTGTTTCTTTATTAAATTCAAAGCTGACCCCTCTTTAAACCATTCAATTTGAGGAGCATTATAGGTATGATTTAATGTAATTGTATCTTTAGACCCATCTGCATGTACAATCTCTAAGGTAAGTTGTTTATCTGGTGCGAATTGATCAAGATCTAAAAAATTAAACGTATCATCCTCCTGTATTAAATCATAATCACTTTCATTATCGAAAGTTAGTCCAAGCATTCCTTGTTTTTTAAGATTGGTTTCATGGATTCTTGCAAATGATTTAACGATAACAGCTCTTACGCCAAGGTGTCTGGGCTCCATGGCAGCATGCTCTCTCGAGGACCCTTCGCCATAATTATGATCTCCTACTACTATTGTGGGTATTCCTGCAGCTTTATAAGCTCTTTGCACATTAGGAACACCATCATACTCACCTGTTAATTGATTTTTTACAAAGTTGGTTTTCTTATTAAAAGCATTTTCTGCGCCTATCAAACAATTATTAGAAATATTATCAAGATGTCCTCTATATCGTAACCAGGGTCCGGCCATAGAAATATGATCGGTTGTACATTTACCATACGCCTTTATTAACAACTTGGCACCGGTAATATTTTTTCCGTCCCACGGTTCAAAAGGCGTTAGTAGTTGCAAACGTTCAGAATCTGGGGCTACTACGACCTCTACGCTCGATCCGTCTTCAACAGGAGCAAGATAGCCTGCATCTTCGACTTCGAAACCTTTTGGTGGTAACTCCCATCCGGTAGGTTCATCAAACATCACTTCCTGACCATCTTCATTAATTAGTTTGTCTTCGATAGGATTAAAATCTAAGCGACCAGCGACAGCTATCGCAGCTGTTAATTCTGGAGAGGCAACAAATGCGTGAGTATTAGGATTACCATCTGCTCGTTTCGCAAAGTTTCTATTAAATGAATGCACGATACTATTTTTTGGTGCATTTTTAGGGTCGCTATATCGTGCCCATTGACCTATACAGGGTCCACAAGCATTCGTGAATATTTTTGCATCTAATTTTTCAAAAATATCGAGAAGCCCATCTCTTTCGGCAGTGTAACGTACCTGTTCTGAACCTGGATTGATCCCTAATTCAGCTTTCATTTTTAATCCTTTATCGATCGCTTGTTGGGCGATAGAGGATGCTCTCGACAAATCTTCATAAGAAGAATTGGTACATGATCCAATTAACCCCCATTCTACTTGTATTGGCCAGTCGTTTGCGGTTGCCTTTTCAGTCATAGAATCACCAACCTCTGTAGAGAGATCCGGAGTAAAAGGTCCGTTTAATAATGGTCCAAGCTCAGATAAATTAATCTCGATCACCTGATCAAAATACTGTTCTGGATGGGCATATACTTCAGGGTCTCCTGTTAAGTGTTCTTTAACTTCGTTGGCAGCATTGGCAACATCTTCGCGATCTGTAGCTCGAAGGTAACGCTCCATAGATTCATCATAACCAAACGTAGAGGTAGTCGCTCCAATTTCTGCACCCATATTACAAATAGTACCTTTACCCGTACAAGACATAGCTTTGGCTCCAGGACCAAAATACTCGACAATAGCTCCTGTCCCCCCCTTTACGGTTAAAATTTCGGCAACTTTTAAAATTACATCCTTAGGCGCTGTCCAGCCCGATAGCTTTCCTGTAAGTTTTACACCAATTAGTTTAGGAAATTTAAGTTCCCACGGCATTCCGGCCATAACGTCTACAGCATCTGCTCCTCCAACTCCTATAGCCACCATACCTAAGCCACCAGCATTTACAGTATGAGAATCAGTACCAATCATCATTCCGCCAGGAAAAGCATAATTTTCTAGTACTACCTGATGTATAATTCCTGCTCCGGGTTTCCAAAACCCTATACCGTATTTATTTGATACAGATTCTAAAAAATTGAAAACTTCGCTACTTGTATTCAATGCTGACTGTAGATCTTTGTCGGCACCTACTTTAGCCTGGATCAAGTGGTCACAATGCACAGTAGTAGGCACAGCCACTTTATCCTTACCTGCCTGCATAAATTGAAGCAATGCCATTTGAGCTGTAGCATCCTGGCAAGCAATGCGATCTGGTGCAAAATCGACATAATCTTTTCCCTTCACAAATGCTTTTGTTGGTTTACCGTCCCAAAGATGAGCGTATAATATTTTTTCTGCCAGGGTTAAAGGTTTACCAGTAACTTCGCGTGCAGCATTTACACGCTCTGCCACCTGACTGTAGACCTTTTTTATCATATCGATATCGAATGCCATATTTCTGTAATTTTAATGTTTGAAAAGTCTTGCGAAAATACAAATTTTAAAGGATTTTATTAAATGATTAGTCTTAATCCTATCTTTTTGCATTTTTAAAAAAATTAAAGTGTACGTTTCAAGAAATTCATAATTTACATTTGGCAATACTATGGAATCAATAAAAAAATAAGCAAGAAAATAACACCTTGGTATTTCAGGTCATGAAAACGTTATAGTATTTATAAAAATTTATGAAATATTTAACCTGCTTTATGCACTATATCCTTTGGCGGTGCCCATAAATAAAAAAGTGAAGACGTTGCCTTCACTTTTAGATACTGCATATATGCTTAGTGTTAGAAAAAACTAACGAACTATGTTTTTGTACGTTGTTTCATCTGTGTATAGTTTTTGTTTTCTAATTGTCAGATGGAATCGCCATTTAATCATATCGGTGGGTATTATCCTCATTATTATGGCTTATTTCATACGATTTCTTCGCTCTTTCTTGAGGCTTTCAAAGATTTCTAATTGTGATTCACTCAATGAAGATTTAAATTCATTCATTTTTGTTTTCATAATTTTCTTATGATCCTCTCGAAGTTGCTTCTGCTCTGATGTGAATGTTGCAGCTAATGCTTTCCTTTTTTCTTTTTTTGAAAGCGTTTCGTCGTTTTTAATTTTTTGTTGCTCTTTTGTAAACGTAGTTTCCATTTTTGATTTAAGCTCTTTAGCAGTCTGTTTTCGATCATTCAACAAACTTTTCTGATCTTCTGAAAGATTTTGATAAAATTCTTTCCTAATTTCCTTTTGTGCTTTACGATTCATAGTGCTTTGTGCCGTAACAGAGAAAGTGAACGAAAGTAAAATCATAATTGTCATTACTGTTTTCATAATTTCATACATTTTTTTCCCTCGTTTGTATACTTCCTAATAATAGTAATGTAAGTATACATGAGTGTTATTAATAAACTTCTTTTTACAGCTATTGGACTAGAAAAAATAGAAAAAGTTTAAAACAAGTTAGAAATTCATGAAGCCAAATTCATACAAAATGACGGATGCGAAGCTGAAAACAAGCCTGTGTTGAACTCATTTCAGTATTCAGCTTGACGAACAATCTTTAGGAAACTTCGTGAACTTTTAATTATAAATATTTTATAGAGGGTTATGTACTTTTAATGGATACTGACTAAAAAAGGTTGCTAATAATTTGCTCTATGCTTATTCCCTCGGCTTCTGCTTTATAATTCTTAATCATTCGATGCCTAAGGATACCGATAGCTACGGCCTGTACATCTTCTATATCAGGTGAGAATTTGCCTTGTATAGCGGCATTGGCTTTTGCTGCAAGAATCAAATTTTGTGAAGCTCTTGGACCGGCTCCCCAGTCAATGTAATTTTTTACCAAATCTGTGGCCGCACTACTATTTGGTCTGGTTTTTCCAACGATCTTCACAGCGTACTCTATAACATTGTCTGCTACAGGAATACGACGTATTACATGTTGAAAATCTACAATGTCTTGGGCAGTAAATAAAGGATGTACTTGGTTCGAGGTATCTCCGGTAGTACTTTTAACTACTTCTACTTCTTCTTGAAAACTTGGATATTGTAGTTCGATAGCAAACATAAATCTATCTAACTGCGCTTCAGGTAAAGGATATGTACCCTCTTGTTCTATAGGATTTTGAGTAGCCAGTACAAAATAAGGCAACTCTAACTTATAATGATGACCTGCAACTGTGACCGCCCTTTCCTGCATAGCCTCTAGCAAAGCCGCCTGGGTTTTAGGCGGAGTACGGTTAATCTCATCTGCAAGAATAATGTTTGAGAATACAGGACCTTTGATAAATTTAAAATGTCTGGTTTCATCTAATATTTCACTACCTAAAACATCACTGGGCATTAAATCGGGAGTAAACTGAATACGTTTAAAATCTAATCCTAAGGCCTGCGAAATGGTATTTACCATTAACGTTTTTGCTAGCCCGGGAACTCCAATAAGTAGCGCATGCCCACCAGAAAAAATAGCAATAAGAATTTGATCAATAACCTTTTCTTGACCAATAATAACTTTGGAAATTTCTTTTTTGAGTTCAGCGTGTTTCTTAACTAGTTTTTCTACAGCTGCTACGTCGTCTGACATCTTATTTTTCTTTTTTTAACCAATTGCCACTATACTCACAATCTCGATAATCCCCATTAATTTTTACATAGGTATCTGCTATTTTTTCATTCTGCCATTCTCGAATCGCATCAATTTGCTTTTTTCGAAGAGCAAGCTCTTGAATTTTCAGATAATCCTTTGCATAATCTGCGATATGTTCATCATACCTGTTAAGAACCGTAATCAATTTAAACTTCTTTTTACCCTGGCGATCCTGATCTGGTATAACTAGTGACACCTCGTTGGTTTTTAATTTTGATACTTGATCATACAATATAGGATCAATTTTGGTAAGTTCAAAATGAGTATCACCAGTAGTAGGATTTAATAATTGCCCCCCGTCTTCGCGGGTTTCTTTTTCGTCACTAAACTTTCTTGCAGCTTCGGTAAATTTAATACTACCCGATACAATACTTGTTCGCAAAGAATCTATGAGTTTCTTTGCTTTTTCTATACTGGATCTGGTTTCTTGCGGAGTAAGCAAAATATGACGCACATCAATTTCTTCACCTCGAATTTTATCCACTTTAACAATATGCCAGCCAAAATCAGTTTGAAAAGGTTCACTTACCTCCCCTTCTTCTAAACTAAAAGCTACATCTTTAAATTCTTTTGCAAAATTCGTTTGTCGATCCAAGGTATACTTACCTCCTGTCGATTTTGATCCAGGATCTTGTGAGTACAATACAGCCTTTGTGGCAAAGCTACTTCCGCGTTCTACAATATCCTCTCTAAATCCATTTAACCTATCGATTACTTTTTGTTCTTCCTCTTTAGTAATTTCTGGTTCTATCACAATTTGCGCCAATTCAATCTCGGTACCAAACAAAGGCCGTTCATCTTCTGGAATATCATTAAAAAACTCTCGAACTTCTTCTGGAGTGATTTCTATCCCTTCGATAATTTTGGTTCTCATTTGTTCAGACAATCTATTTGATTTATTGATTTCAAACAATTCCTTTTTAAAATCTTCAATATTATCTTTCTTGTAAAATCGCAATACTTTATCGATGGTGCCGATTTCTTGAGTCATGTAGTTTAATTGCTGATCTACCATCGAATTTACCTCTGCATCCCGTACTACGATACTATCTTGTACGGCATGATGGGCATATAACTTATTCTCAAATAAACTACCTGCGAGTTCGCAACGACTTACATCTGAAGCTGAAACCCCTTCACTAATGAGTTGCCTGTATGCGATGTCGATATCACTGTCTAATATGACATTTTCGCCTATAACTGCGGCGACTCCGTCAATTTTTTTACGCTGAAACTGTGTTGTAACAGGTTCTTCGAAAACAGAAAGCGAATCTTTACGTACAGCAATGGTATCATTCGTCACAAGCGAATCTGGTTCGGCTTCTGCTATAATTTCTTGAGCCGAAAGTCCTGCCATTTCACCTAATCCCAATATGATGATATATAGGCTCGTTCTAATCATAAACTTCAAATTGTTTGTTCTCAACTGCATCCTTGGTAATATCTTTTTCAATTTTTTTTATCAGTTCTAACTTTCGTTTATTTAAAATAATTTGCCTAATCGTTGGTTTTATGTAGGCTAAAGGTGCTTGCTCTTTACGTTTCAGGACATCCTTGATTTTCACCATAAATACCCCGGTTGAATCTCTAAGTTGCATATATTTCCCACTTTTTAAAAGCTTTGACCTATCTTGTTTTCTCAAGATCGGAATTTTACGCAACACCTGATCCAGCTTGACCCAGGTAGAGTCATTAAATGAATATGCCCTATACGCTTCCTGTTTTAAAGTAAGCTCGTCGATATCTTCTTCATTAAAACGATTCAATCGTCGCTGTGTTGCAACAATATTGCTATAATTTGGTGGCAAATGTAAGTAACGTAATTGTACTAATTCTTCATTGAGATTAAAATTTTCAATATTTTGAGTATAATACGATTCCAAATCTTCTTGCGTAATCTCCATATCTATAGATTTGTTGATCACAGCATTTTGATAAGCATTGATATACAGCGTACTTTGATATTTTTCTACCAACTCATCAAATTCCCTGAGCTCTTCTTCAGAAAGGTTTCTTTTTGCCTGATCTATAAATAATTGCCTTGTGGCCCAGGTATTGATATAATTTTGAACTATAGTAATACTGTCTTCAGCAGACATAGCATCTGGTACCAAATCCTGAATATCTTCCTTATATAAATAGGACTGATTTACTCTTGCAATCCTTTCCTTTTTTAATTGATCCCCAAATTTTTTACAGGATACGATCGCGATAGCTAATGCTATAATTACACTATACCTCATCTAATGAACCAACTCTTTTTTTACCTTTTTTAAAACCTTATTATTGATTTTTACAGCATACTTTACTCTAAGCTGATCAAGCCAACGATTTTCTATACTTTCTTGAAAATCATTGATCACTTCCCCTTTGGTTTCTTTGAAAGTTTTAGTTCGGGAAGGTACTGTTTCTTTTATCATAATCAAAGTAATAAGATTATCTTCTTCGGTAATCATCATATTCGAATTTTGGTCAGAAAACCCTTTAGGTAAGCCATTCGCTCCTTTTTCTAAACTATCTTCAGAAAAAATAACCAATACCCCGTCACCCTTATTTACTTTCTTCTTGATCTCTTCTAGCGGTGTATTATTTTCTAATAATTGTCGAACAGTATCAATAACCTCAGGCTTAGACGAAGAAGCTTTTAAGACCGTGTACCTTTCTTTTTGCTTATAATTATCTTTGTTTTCTTCATAAAACTTTTGAAGTGCCAACGAATCTGTAGTAGCAGCATTCCATATTTTGGACTCCATAAGATCAAAAAGTAACAACCCTTCGCGATATTCGTTAATAATATTGGCAAAATCGGCATTGTCTTCTTCAAGATGTGATTCGTAATATGAAAGTAAAGTAGAAGATTCAAACTGTTGATACATATCTTCGACAAATATGGATATGTCTTGCGGTGTAGCTTCTCGAATTTTCTTTTGAAGGATGAATTCTGCAAAATCCCTATATAGAACCACCTCCTTTTTAATGGTAAACAGTTCTTTTTCTAATTGTTTATCTGCCGGAATTTTCCAGGGTTTATAAAAAATGGAATCCGGAAGTATATTCTTAAAGTACGCAATAGCTTCTTCGTTTTTTGCAATCCCGTATTTGTCTTTAAGCATATGGATAAACGACCGAGTTACCAGTTTTGAACGACTATCTCTCTTAACTTTAGTTGTTAGATCATTCTTTAGTTCTTGATAGGTTTTAACAGGATGCCTTTCTATCAATTTAATAATATGCCAACCGTACCTGGTTTTAACTAGCGGTGAGAGTTCTCCTTTTTGTTGAAGGGCAAAAGCGGCTTTTTCAAACTTTTCAGAATTAAGTGCACCTTGTGCGAATCGCCTAATTTTTCCTCCTTCGATAGCGGTACTGGGGTCATCGCTGTAGGTTTTGGCCAATGATGAAAACGAAGCGCCTTGTGCTATTTGTTGTTTAATTTGTTGAAGCCTGATTTTGGCCTCTTCTGAAGTTCTGTTATCATTAATAGCAACCATAATATGAGCGACAGTAACCTCTCCCAGTTTTTTTTCTCGATCCTGAACTTGAAGAATATGATATCCAAACTGAGTTCTGAAAGGAGTACTGATTTCGCCAACTTTTGTTTGATATGCTGTATTTTCAAATGGATATACCATTCTAAACACCGAAAACCATCCTAAATTACCTTCATTTTTAACCACAGAAGGATCTTCGCTATACTTTTTTGCAACCTCTTCGAACTTTTGACCAGACGCTAATTCATCTTTTATGGCCAAAATCTTTTGATAGGCCCTCATCGTGTCTTTGGCCGAGGCGTTAGGTTTTACCATTATCAATACATGACTTGCTTTTACTCTTTCTAGAGATCGTTCATAAGCCTCTTTAATCAAAGCCTCAGATGTTTTGGTATCGGTAAGATAATTTGACGCCAATTGCTTTTGATATCCTTGTAATTCACGAATATATGTTTCTTTTTGATCGAGCCCCAGCGCTTCGGCTTCTTTTAATTTTAATTTGTAGTTGATGAACAAATTGAGGTATTCATCTACATCTTTTTGAGCATCATCTTTAACCAAATCGATATTTTTACGATAAATTCTATTAAATTCTGAAACGTATACAGGATCCCCGTCTATAGAAAGTAAAATTTCTTTTTTTTCTTGTGCTAGAGATAATCCAAATAAAATACTTCCTAAAAAAAGTAGTACTGATCTTTTATGCATAATGTGTTTGTGATGAAGTCTTAAACCAGACAAAAATAATAATATTACGATGCTTTGCAAGCTATAAGGGTAACGATATAAACGCTTTTCTTAGTATGACCCCCAAACTTTTTTTAAATATTTAGTAACGAAGTGGTTTAAAAACACGAGTTTTGTGGATTACTGTGAATCCAATATAAAGAACTGATTTAAACTTTTTTCAATTTGCTAAAAAAATGCTGTTTTGCACTTCTATTTTATAATTTTTGACTTTCGTAGCGCTGCTATGCAAGTAAAAAATTACTTCATACAAGCACAAAACCTTTCGCAATCGCACCATCTGGCACCTCCCTATCGGTCGGTCCTGCTTAAATCAAAAAAGTTTAAACCAGTTCAAATATTTAGTTCTAAAAGCCGTCAGATTGCGTGATTTTTCATAGTAAAGCGGAGAAAAATTGTATCGAAATTAGGCTTTTGCTTAAAAATTTACTTTTTCTAATACAAGTTTTGTCAAAAATCATTTTGACTAACGTAAATTTTCTTACATCAAAACTCATATAACTACAATATGTTATGGAACGAAAACTAAAACTTATATGGGATTTTAGAGGTCCTGTTGCTCAAAAAACAGCACGGCATCATGAAATTCACCTCAAAGAATACATAATGACCAAACATTTATCTTGCAAGATTACAGGTTGCAAAGATTATAATGAAATGCATAGCACAGCGTATCTGGTTGTACTAGAATCTGAAATGAAATCTGTAAGAGATGCATTAAAACCACATCGCGGTCAATTGTTTGAAGAGTAGGTAATTTCACTTAAACGTAAAAAGTTTAAACCAGTTCTATATATTTGCAGAAATTAAAAATAGTAAACAAATTTCGATGAAAAAGTTAGTAATACTACTCTTGGCATGTGTAACGAGTTTCCAAGTACAGGCACAATCTAAAACAGGAACGATAGATACAGATTTTGTGCTCTCTAAAATGCCAGAGTTAACCAAAGTACAAGAAGATCTTAAGGCCTATAACAGTAAAATGGAGGCAGACCTAAAAGTTAAAGTAGACGAGTACCAAGCCAAAGTAAAAGAGTATCAAGAAAAAGTAGCGTCATTTACAGAGCCTATGAAAAAAACGAAGCAAGAAGAAATCATAACGCTGGAAAATGACATTGCAAAATTTCGCCAGAATGGGTCACAATTGGTGCAATTAGAACAAAATAAACTGCTACAACCGCTGTATGATAAAATTGGGGATGCCTTAGAAGAAATAGCCAAAGCTGAAAAGTATACCCAGGTTTTTACAATAACTACTAGTGGATTAGCCTATATCGATCCACAATATGATCTAACCAGAAAGGTAATTGCTAAATTAGGGATTACGCTGAAGGAAGAAAAATAAGCCGGTATTTGCATCAAAATATAAAAGCGTGTTCTGGTCAGAACACGCTTTTTTTGGTCTTTGCTTACTAGTTGTTTACCACTTGCCGGGCTACGGAATATCACCCCTAGTGGAAGCAGCATAAATTATGATCGCTATATTATCTTCTACTATAATTGGGCGCTTCTTTGGTAATGGTGACATCGTGAGGATGACTTTCATGAATCCCACTCGCTGTTATTTTTACAAAACGACCTGTTTCTTTAAGTGTTTGCACATCTTTCGCTCCGCAGTACCCCATACCGGCACGTAACCCCCCGATAAATTGATGTATACTTTCAATCAAATCCCCTTTATAGGCTACTCGACCCACAATACCTTCGGGAACTAATTTTTTGATATCATCTTCTACATCCTGAAAATATCGATCTTTAGAACCTTTTTTCATAGCTTCAACAGAGCCCATCCCGCGATAGGTTTTATATTTTCTTCCTTCATATATTACGGTTTCTCCCGGAGACTCTTTGGTACCGGCAAGAAGCGATCCTAACATGACCGTATCAGCTCCCGCAGCGATTGCTTTGGGTATATCACCTGTATATCGAATACCCCCATCGGCTATAACAGGAACTCCCGATCCTTTTATTGCATTCGCCACTTCTAAAACGGCAGAAAACTGTGGAAATCCTACGCCCGCAACTACTCTAGTAGTACAAATAGACCCGGGACCAATTCCTACTTTTACGGCATCGGCACCGGCTTCTACCAAATATTGTGCAGCGGCGCCTGTAGCGATATTACCTACTATCACTTCGAGATCAGGAAACTTTGATTTCACTTCTTTTAAAACTGTTACCACTCCTTTGGTATGACCGTGGGCGGTGTCAATAACGACTGCATCTACACCTGATTTTACAAGGGCTTCAGCTCGTTCTACAGCATCACCTGTTACCCCAATGGCAGCAGCTACTCTCAACCTACCTAATTTGTCTTTGTTTGCCATAGGTTTTAACGTAAGCTTGGTAATATCTCTAAATGTAATTAAGCCAACCAGGGTATTTTCTTTGTCGACAACAGGTAGTTTTTCAATTTTATTATTTTGTAAGATGACTTCTGCCTGTTGTAATGATGTGCCCTCACCAACAGTTACTAAATTTTCACTAGTCATCACCTCTGAGATGGCACGCTCATCATTTTTTTCAAAACGTAAGTCACGGTTTGTGACAATACCAATTAATTTATGATGATCATCGACTATGGGAATTCCACCAATGCTATGCTCCCGCATATTGTTCTTAGCATCAATAACTTTGGCATCCTTTGGCAATGTTACAGGGTCGATAATCATTCCGCTTTCTGCACGTTTCACCTTACGAACTTTAATAGCCTGCTCTTCTATGGTCATATTTTTATGCAGCACACCAATGCCGCCTTCCTGCGCCATAGCAATAGCCATTCGGCTTTCGGTAACAGTGTCCATCGCAGCCGAAACAATAGGAACATTGAGCGTAATATTTTTTGTGAATTTTGTTTGTATATTTACTTCTCTTGGTAGCACCTCAGAAAATGCAGGAACTAAAAGAACATCGTCATAGGTAAGACCTTCTCCTACGATTTTGGATTCATGTGCAGTCATAGCAATTAAAATTTAATTGCGTGCAAATATACGTCTTTTTAAAGAATATTAGTGGATGCCTTTTCTTTTTTTAATGAATATAATCAGTCGAGTTAGGCAAATAAAGTATAGGTAAAGACTTATTATAAAGGTTGGCCAATAGGTTTGTTGTGTTCCTTTTTTAACGCTATAACAAAACCTACACTTCATGTGAAGGTATCTGAATATAAGCTAAAGACTTTTCTCATATTAAATATCACAAACAGCGTCTATTTGATGTTGTTAAATTCCTTTTTTCCACTATCGCGCGTGCTTATTTTCAATATATTTAAAACGTAAGTTTAATCTATGCCCTATGAACTCGTTTGAAGTTTTTGTTCTGAACTACAAAAGTGCATTTTGCACCCTAATGCTTTCATTTTTAAATTTTACAGCTAAAACTGTGGTATTGATACATAGTTTTTTTCATTCACAGGAGTCAATTTTTTTGCCTCCAGATAACCATCTCAAATGAGTTCAATATTCCAAATCATAGGATTTTTTATATTCTTAAATGTTTGCTATGTAGCGCACAGTCAAACCGCTGCCAAATACTACGGCATTAAATCTTACTATGGTTTTATTATTGCACATACTCCCGATCTAAAACCTATATCCCAAACCAACCCTTATGGATTTCAAATTGAAATAAGCAAATTAAAAACCAGCGATAAGGCCTGGAAAACTTGTTTTTGTTATGGTAGATCGGGTTTTGCCCTTTCCTATTTTAATTTTGCCAATCCTGATATTCTAGGAAACGCATATAACTTGTCTTATTTTGTAGAACCCTATTTTACCTATAAAGGACCTTTAAAACTTTCGTTACGAGGCACCATTGGGGCTTCATATTTAGACACTGTTTTTGATCAGGAAACTAATCCGGATAACGTTTTATTTAGTACAAATTTAAGTTTTTTACTAGGTCTATCATTGAACCTTAATTATCATATTAATGATAGGTATGCTATCAATCTATCGGCAAATTATAATCACATTTCTAACGGTGGTCAGAAACAACCCAATAAAGGAATGAATTTCCCTATGGTATCTATTGGTTTTGACAAGATAATAGACTACACACCTTTAAAACCCAAGCCACAAGAGTTAAAACAATATAGTCGAGATTGGAGTTATTATCTGGGTTCATTTGCAAGCCTTCGATCTGCCGATCGAGAAGCCGAATCTACCAATCATCCTTTAATAGGAGTGTTTGGTGGCGGACTAAAACCTCTTTCTGCTATTAATGGATTCAATCTGGGAGCAGAACTATGGTATGATTGGTCTGACCAAAAACAAGTACAACAACAATCGTTAGACGAATCTTCGTTTTCATCTGCTGTGACGATTGGGCATCACTTTTTGGTAGGTGATTTTTATTTTTTACAGCAGTTTGGTGTTTATCTTACGCGCCCAAAAACCATACAACCCAATTGGCTTTACCAACGTTATTCCTTTTGGTATCGCATAGCAAAAAAATGGACAATAGGTGCATCTATGATTGCTTATGGGCGACGGGCAGATCATATGGATGGTAGGTTGATTTATATGCTGAAGTAAACTCCCTCGTGGCATGCCTACGAGGCATTCGTTGAAAACAATATTTTATAATTGAAACCCCTACGTATTTATCTACAAACCTCTACAGATTAAAGTTTCGGACAGCGTTTGCAATTGGATTTACCTTTTTTCTTGTATTTTTTGCAACATTTCTTCTTCTTATTGCCGCAGAAAAGTTCACAAGTAGCGGTTATACAAGAGTGATATAGCGTGGTAGTATTTAAATTTTGCACATTTTCAATTTTTATTAAATCTAAATAAAGTGTAAAAATACAAAAAATCTTTCGACATCAACCTTGTAGATCTTTTTATAAAATTAGAAATATTGTTAGTTATCGCCTTCAGTAGATGAAAGGCTATTAATATCCCGATCAAATAAATAGTGACCTGATTTATCGTCTCCGATAATTTTTAACTTATCTAATAAAGTTCTTGCAATCGCCTCTTCTTCAAGTTGTTCTGCCACATACCATTGCATAAAATTATGAACGTTATAGTCCTTGAATTGCAAACACTCGTATATGATATTATTTATTTTTGCAGTCACAAATTCTTCACTTTCTAAAAATGTTTTAAAAAGCTCCATTAACGACTCAAAATCATCTCTTGGTTTTTCTATAGCAGGAATTACTGCAACGCCGTTACGCTCATTTATGAACTTGACTAACTTCATCATATGTACACGCTCTTCTTCAGACTGTGTGTAAAAAAAATCTGCTACTCCGCTATATCCTCTAATATCTGCCCAACTGGCCATAGAGAGATACTGTGTTGAGGCTTTTGCCTCGTATTGTACTTGATCATTAAGTAATTTTTCGATTTCTGATATCATATTATTTTTATTAACTCTTGAAGATGATTGCATTTTTTAATTTGCAAAAAAATGTGCACCCGTTTCGATATCTAAAGTAAGGAATTTCTAAGGTTCTATAGAAGTAAACACAACTATTTAAGAGTAATTTAAAAAACTACAGGTAAGCAATTAAAAATAATGTACTGTATTCAAAAAATTAAGCTGCTTTCTCGAAAGCAATATAATTTACTAGCTTTCCCTTTTTGTCGTGAACAGGAAATCCTTTGATACTGCAAGTGTAGGGAGTATCATCTTTTCTATAATTTAAAATGGAAACTTCAAAAGGAACTCCGTTATTGATAGCCGATCTAACTTGCGCAGAAGTTTTGCTACAAGTATGCGCCCCTTGAAACATT
The DNA here is from genome assembly GCF_017897595.1 of Aquimarina sp. U1-2. Taxonomy (GTDB): domain Bacteria; phylum Bacteroidota; class Bacteroidia; order Flavobacteriales; family Flavobacteriaceae; genus Aquimarina. The sequence goes on along the minus strand of NZ_JAGKIK010000005.1, from coordinate 185,484 downwards.
TTTGGAGAATTACCTATAACCTCATCAGGTGTATATCCATTTAACTTTTCTATATTCTTAGAAGCATAGACAATAGTGAGATTTGGATTTGTAATTACAATTACCGATTGTTCTTCTATCAACTCTTTATAACAATCTTTTTGAAATTCCCAGTTTTGCGTTAATTTCTTAAGTGTACTAATATCTTCTTTGTAGACTTCTAGCGCCGTGTGATGTTCCCCATAAAATTCCCATGATAAAAGCGGTAATGCATAGCTCGACATACCATTATAATAGGTTGCCATCATTTCATCATATCCATTGAAGTCTTTCATAATGCAAATTTTTAACAAAATTATTGAATTTAACCTGCACTCGCCATTGAACAAAAGTTAATTCTTCGATTAAACAAAGGTTAATTTTTTGCTTTTATAATTTAAATTGAAGTGTAGTATACCAATTTCTAGGAGCAGAAGGAATGATCCCGGGCCCCGGATAACCCGTAGCCCTTCTGGTAAAGTAATTTTTATCTAACACGTTGTTAACTCCAACTTCAAGCTTTATATGTTTTGAAAATGTATACGAGGCCGATACATCTAATATATCATAAGATGGAATAGCGCCGTCTACTCTATCTGCATTTTCAGGATCATATGGAGAATTTGTTGCATCAGTAAATTGTTCTGATAAATACGTATATTGTACAGCGGTCAAAAAATTCTTATACCCAAAAGACATTCCTGCTTTAAAATTCACCTCTGGAATAAACTCTACCTCATTCCCGTCAATGCTTTCACCTATACCACTTGTGTATTCAGACGTTGTCAGGGCAAGATTAGAAAAGACGTCTAATTTCAAGTTATCATTTGCCTTAAAAAATGTTTCTTTAAGATTCCATTGTATTAATGATTCTAAACCTATAATTGTGGCCTTTCCTATATTACCTCTAACCCATTGCCCTCTGAATGGAGGTTCACTTCTATAGGCCTGTCCTATTCTATTATCATAAAGTAATGAAAATACGTTTACATCATAAGAAATCATTTGTTTAAAACTTCCCCTTACCCCTAAATCTATGGAATATCCTGTTTCATCTCCAATATCTCTATCAATAGAAAATGAAGGGTTTACTGTTCTAATATCTGAAAATGTAACAGATCGATAATTTTGAGAAAAGTTAAAATAAGATTCAAAATAGGATTTCGGTTTATAACTTAACCCTACACCAAATAATAGCAAATTTCGTTCTCTCACCTCATTATCAGGAGTAAAAATTATAGCAGGATTACTTCCTTGTAAATTTTGTCTAACCAAAAACTCTCCTACAGACTCTGTTCTTATATATTCGAACCTGAAACCTGGCGTTACCGAAAAATGATCTGTTAGGTTGAAAATGTTTTCACCGAATACAGCTACGTTTACGTTAGGGTATTTAAAGCTATTTTGGTTAGGATAAAAAGGGAAATCCTCTGTTCTAAAGGTAAAATCAGCATCGGTTCCCTTACTTCCTGCACCTTGTTGAGAAGTATTATCAGCTTTATAAAATTTTGCACCGAGAAGTAGTACTGATGATTGATTTTTAATAGTGTACTCTGTAATAACTCTAGCTTCTGCACCAAAATTTTTAAACGTTCCGATTAACAAATCTCTTTCAAAATCAAAATTTCCAAATTCATCTATTTCATCAGGGCCAAATACATCTGGTTCTTCAATAATATTTACATTTCCATCACCAGTTACTGTTGATTCAGTTCCTCTAAAACCAATAGCTTTTCTTGAGGCATCAAGGGCAAAAAGGTTTAATGTACCGTTCACATTTTCTGAAAATTTATGATTTAACTTCAAACTAAATAAATTCCAATCTACAGCAAACCAGTTTCTTGTTCGGTTACTTTGATAGGGATCTTGTAAAAATTGAACGTCTGATAATCCTCCTGCTTGTTGTGCTAAATAGTTTAAATGTGTTATCTCGGCTTCGATTTTGGTTTGCTCATTAAATTCATACCCTACATGTGCATATGCATTTTCTGATTCAAAACCAGAGTTAGGTCTAAAACTATCTCCTTTTTTGTAGTTGTGGTATGCGTAATAACTTAACTTGTTTGAAGTACCACCAATACTTGTGAAATTTGTAAATAAATCGAAACTTCCTAATGAGCTTCTGGAAATAATTTCGAGAGGCTTATTCGCATTTGGTTTCTTAATTACAAAATTGATCAAACCTCCAAATTGCGTTCCATATTGTAACGATGCGGCACCACGTATCACCTGAATTTGTTCTAAACCCTCTGCAGGTGGGGTATAGTAGCTTTCTGGATATCCTAAAACATCAGCGCTAATATCATAATCATTTTGACGTGTATTGAAATTTGCCGTACGGTTCGGATCCAATCCCCGCCCTCCAATATTTAATTGTAAACCTCCGTCACCATTATCATAAATATTTAATCCTGCCACCTTTGCATATATTTGTCGTGCATTATTGGTGGCTTTGTTGGTTAAATCCTGATCTAACAATATGACTTCAGATTTCTTTCCTGCATAAATATGTGTTCCTTCTACTGGTTTTAATGTTTGTAACCCAAAAGCTTGTTTTTTCTTGTAGTTTAATACAACCTCTGATAATACATTGCTAAGTGGCGACATTTCAACAGTAAAATTACTAGTGTCTTTGAGATTAATGTCTATTTCATATGTTTTATAATTATAATCAAAAAACACTAATGAATGATTTGTATCTTGATTTAAAGTTGACAAACTCAAACTTCCTCTTTGATTGGTTTCTCCAACTAACTTCCCTGATTTGGTATACACTTGTACACCTTGAATCGGTTGCTTCGTATCTGCATCTAGAACTATTACACTAGTACTTTGAAAAGCATGTGCACATATCGACACTAAAAAAAATATAAGAAAACTATAACCCTTTAATTTCATCTTCAAATGGTAGGATCCATGTTTTATGCTCGAATCCGTCTTTAACTTTTAACAAATCAATCCTTGGGTCTATGTATGCTTTACTTATTCTTCCGTTTAAAGAAATATATCCTTCTACAAAAACCCCTATATTTTCGTTTTTTAATTCTTTTTTATAATGATCCCCTAAAAAATGTGCATACTCAACTATAAAATCGGGTTGCGTAGACATTTGTTTACTTTGAAAAGCATTCAAAAAATGTGTATTATCAACTGTAAAACTATGTCCTGTATCATATTTCAGAATTCTGAATGTGGTGTACCCCGCTTTTTCTATTAGCATAACCCTCCAAGAGAAACGATATCCTTCTTCTGTCCAAAACAACTCTCCGGGATATAGCAAATAGCGAAAAGGCATTACTAGTTGAATTCCTAAGAATATACAAACCACAAGGAAAATTTTTCTAGGAAATTTTGGCAAATATACATCTCTTGTAGTATTAATTCGCGACGTAAGCTTTAGTATATTTTTTATTTTGGATAAGAATTTCTCATGCCATTCTCCACTAAAGAAAACGAGAGTAACGCAAATCATTACGTAAGGGAACACGCCTATAGGAAAAAGCACTCTTGTACATACATGAAAAATCACGACTAAAATAAAAGCAAAAGGTCTCGTTTTTCGAAATACTAGTAAAAAAGGAATAGTAAGATCATAAACTGCTCCACCCCAACTCATTACATAATGAAACCAGGCATCATTCATAAACTTTCCGATAACGGGAAAATCGATTTTAGAAGAAAGCCAAATCTTTAACGGTTGCGCTCGCAATAACCAATCTGAATTTAATTTAGCCAAACCTGCGTAAAAATAAACAACTCCAATTAAAACTTTAATAGCATCTACCGTCCATCTGGGAACATAGTTATATGTTCTATTTTTATAATATGCATCAAGAGAAAAGGTGGCATTAAGCGGTAAAAAGCATAGTAAAAAACTTAAAATGCTGATGAAATAATAGTGGTTTAAATACGTCGTTTTATCGATTAATTCTATGTATGTAAACGATAAGAAAAATAAAATTATAGCCAGCCTATATTTATATCCGAGAATAATCCCTATACATGCTAAAATTGCTATAAAAAATAAAATATACGTATATTCTCCCCAGGTCTCTACCCATGAAAATCCATAATATTTAAAATGAAATTTTGGTTCGATGTAAAATTTATACACCCAACCTTTCATTAAAAATCTAATTAGGCTAATTAGCATTAGTACTCCAAATAAAATACGAAAAGCGGCTAGTGTAGCCGCTCTTGATGTTCTATTTAGATATGTAGTAATAGCCTGCTTAATCTCCATCACTATCTACAAAATCAATGGTAAGATTAAATGCGTTAATAGCGTTTGATTTAACAGCAACTACAAATTCTTGAATGGCGTCGAATACGGCATCAAAATCAGGATTGTAATCTTGTGTTTGTAGATAAAAATTATCTGTTATGTTAGCATTAGCAGCATCAATATTAGCGAGTAAATCAACGATATACTCATCTAAAAGGATTTCGTTACCATCGATTAATATAGTAGCTCCCAAAGTTTGCAGATATTCTTGTAACCCTACAGTGTTACTGTTATTTGAATAACTTCGCCCATAATAAAAATCCTGAATAGCATCATACGCTTCTAAATATAAAATCTTCGAATTTTCTGGACTATATACAGATTCTACAAAAGTAGGACTTGGAGATACAGAAATCGTCGGGAATATATCTCTATTTCTTGTACCAGAAGGTGTAGCAATTTTTGCTTCTCTAAAAGATTTTTCAGTATATTGTACAAAATCGTTTACCTGTATGCTGAAATAAGAACTAAGGGTATTGTCTACCCGGTTTATTTTGGTGTCTTTTGTAGCTTCGAATTCATTTAAAGCAGTTGTAGTTAAAGTAACCATTCTTTCTGATAACAGCTTCAGATAATCTTTGTAATTGGCTTCTGCATATCTGGCAACGATATCATCATCAGTTGGCGCCAAGCCATTTACCAAATAATCCATAGCCGGCAATCCCTGTGTTGGGTTTAATGTTGTTCTATTTAAATCTACTGGACTAGTACTATTTATGTTATTTGTTATTCCGGTAACATCAGTAGGATACGTATTCATATCTAATGAATATCCTGTTTTATAGAAAAACATTTCTACATGTTGCCATACTTTGTAGGCCTCGAATACATCTGTTCTAACTTTATTTAGTTTAGAAACATCAGGTGCATCGGTAAAAGAGACTACCGAACTATTTAATGTTTCTAGTTTACTTTTAAAGTCGTTGGTGGCTGGTAGTAACAAATTATTCACCCAGCTTGTTGTTAAACTAACTCTATTAAAACTGTCACTATCTTCTCCTCCACCCGATGATGATGAATCATCACTCGAACAAGAAACAACATACAAAACAGTTACCATAGAAAGTAAGTATCCTATCTTTTTCATAGCTATTCTTTTTTGTTAAATTTTTTGAGCTAAATAAGCAAGGGGATAACGCTTTTGATATCCCTCTTGCCTATTATACTTGTTATATGTATGACAGACTCATTTCATACATTTTTTTAAGTTATGTTTACGGATTTACATCATCTAGTGTCCAGGACAATCTCCCAACGCTTTTTGAAGCAATAGCATCGGCCATATCTCGTAATTGACTTGAAGTTACATCCCATAATCCATTCCCCGCATCTAGAATCGCTAAGAAACCATCAACATCAACATCAGTAAAGTATCTCGTACCAGTTGCATTTACTACATAACGTAAACTATTTATGAAACCATATCCTTCGCATAAATCATGAAAAGCGTCTTCTCTTTTTCCAGTACTACCTGGTTGAGCAACATCATCAAGAATTTTTGCTCCACCACTTAGATAGTGAACAGCGCGCACTGCAATGATTAATCCTAACTTTTCTCGTAAAATCCTGATTTGAGCATCTCTTACTGCATAATCTTTCTCTGTTATTGCAATTCTTCCTGTCACAAAAGCTTCGAAGATTTCTTTTTCGGTACCTGCGAATTTGGATAAACCATCTACGTTATCAATATACTTATAGATTAAGTTCTGGCTAGCTGTATTGCCATAAATATAGCCAAAGGCTTCATCCCAATGGTGCTCCATTGTAGTATAACTTTTTCCTTCTGCTACGGTGCCTGCATCGTTTAATGCACGGTAATCTTTGGTACCATTGGCGTCGTCACCGTTTTCGTTATCTAAACGGTTAAAATAATGATTTACCGCTTGATCGTATGCTAAAGCACCTGCTAAAGATTTAGTAAATAATTGATCTAACTCACGCCCTTTGGCATCTACATATCTGGTAGCACCATCGCTGTCTTCGAAAGTACCTGCTTGACCAGAAGTTGCTGTTGTTGCCCAATTATCCAATACATTTTGATGTCCTGAAATGTAAGCATCAAAAGCTTCAACATTAGTTTTTGCCTGACCAGAATTATTAGACCCACCAAATAAACCGACTGAAGAAGATGTTTTAGGTCGTAAAACCTTGGTCGTTCCATTTAAACTAGCATCAGTAAATCCAGCACTTTCTCCATCCTGACCTTCAAATTTTAATTGAATATCAGCAACAGCAACCTGAGATTTTAAATTACCTCCTATTTCTACTGCTTGCTGTAAACGAGTGGTTTGCCCACTAAAACTTACCGTAGCGTTACCATCTCTGGTAAATAAAGTGGTATAATTAGTGATATAACTATTATTGTAATCTCCATTATCAGCTCTAGAGAAATCATCTCCGGTTATGATTTCGGTAATAGCGGGAACATTTGATCCTGAGTTTTGTGATCCGTCATCATCGTCAGAACATGACCCAAAAATTAGTATTCCCAGCAAACAAACTAATGTAAATAACTTACTGATTTTCATAGCTTTTTTTATTTAGACTTATTTTAATTAATTAGCGCTGCAAATATATTGATCAAAATGAATTTGACCAATTTATTTTTAATAGATCTAAATAAATCATATCCCTAACTACAATCTAGCCATTTCATAGTTAAATTAAGAAGTAAAAAACAAGATTATTTTTGGTAGAACATGTTAAATCGAAATAGATATGACAATAAACGAGTTTAAAATATTCGGCTTGTATCGTTTCTAAATTTAATGATACTTATCAAAAATTTTACTAGCCTCGTTATATGAAGATTCAAAACTTAACGTTCGTATATTCGTTTCTGCTTTTGCCGTTGTAAAATAAGAAATCATACGTTCTGTGGGCATATTTCCAGTCAACTCATCTTTTGCCATCGGGCAACCACCAAACCCTTGAATGGCTCCGTCAAATCTTCTACAACCTGCTTTATAAGCGGCGTCTACTTTTTCGTGCCAGGTCGTAGGAGTTGTATGTAAATGTGCTCCAAACTCTATTTCAGGATAGTTTGGGATAAGATTTGAAAATAGATAATCGATGATCTGGGGGGTCGAAGTACCAACAGTATCAGAGAGCGAAAGAATTTTAACACCTAATTTACTTAATTTCTCTGTCCATTTACCTACAATGCTAACATCCCAGGGATCACCATAGGGATTACCAAATCCCATAGATAGATACGCCACTACTTTTTTATTGGCCTTATCTGCAATATTTAGAATTTCTTCTAATATTTCTACCGACTCTTGTATGGTTTTATGCGTATTACGCATTTGAAAGTTTTCTGAAATTGAGAAAGGATATCCCAAATAATCAATCACCTCATGTTGAGTTGCATCTTGGGCACCACGTACATTGGCAATAATCGCTAGCAATTTACTTTGAGTCTGACTCAGGTCTAATTGTGCCAATACTTCTGCAGTATCTACCATTTGCGGTATGGCCTTTGGAGAGACAAAGCTTCCAAAATCAATGGTATCGAAACCACACCGTAATAAGGATTGAATGTATTGCACTTTTTCTCGAGTAGGAATAAACGCTTTAATACCCTGCATGGCATCCCTTGGACATTCAATAATTTTTACTTCGTTAGTCATTTTAATTCATCAAACAAGAAGACAAAGGGCAAACCTAATTTCATTCAGAAAATCAACTAGACCTTACAAACTCTTACCTTGATAGTAAAGTTTCAGGTCAAAATTGAATTTAATGTATAAATGTAAAATTATTTTTTAGAATGCATAACGTTCATTAACTTCTTTTTGACCCAGAACTTTTCTGAATGAAGAAAGATTTTATTGATATGCGTTACTATAAAACTGCACTTTAAGGTAAATTTATATAAATCAAAAAAAACTCGGTATGAATAATGATCAATTAGAAGGAAAATGGAAACAAGTAAAAGGTCAATTTAAGCAAAAATACGGAAAAGTAACCGATGATGACACCTCGTACACTGAAGGTAAATTCGACGAAATGCTGGGTAGACTTCAAGAAAAAACGGGAAAAACAAAAGAAGAGCTAAAGAAAGAAATAGAAAAATTATAACAGAGTACTTTTATAAATCTCCGTTATGAAGCATTAAAAGGAATATCATAAATTCTCTTTTGATGCTTCTTTTTTTAGTTACTATTTTTTTTGACTTCCATAGTACCGTTATACATATAAAAATTACGTTACCTAAGTATATTACCTCTTTCGCTTTAAAATTACTCATTAAAAAAGTTTAAACCAGTTCTATATAAGATTTGGCAACTTTCATATTTTTGTAAATGAACTTATCGTAAAGACACCATTATGTTTGAAATATTTGCCAGTACAGATGCCTGGGTAGCTTTAATCACACTTACTTTTCTAGAAATAGTATTAGGGATAGATAATATTGTCTTTATTTCTATTGCCGCAAGTAAACTACCTGCTAAAGACCAGAAAAAAGCTACAAACTGGGGTCTTGCTCTTGCCATGATTCAAAGGATCTTGTTATTAATAGGGGTTTCGTATTTAATTGCACTGCAAGAACCTTTTTATACAATCGACAACTCCTGGATTACCGTAGGGTTAAGTTGGCAAAGTTTAATTTTATTTTTTGGCGGTTTGTTCTTGCTGTATAAAAGCACCTCAGAAATTCATGAAAAAGTAGACATTCCTAAACATGGTGAAACAAAACTGAGCCAAAAAAAAATTACCTCATTTTCAAAAGCACTACTTCAAATTTTGCTGATTGATTTCATTTTCTCTATCGATTCGATTCTTACCGCTATTGGAATGACTAATGGTTTAGGCGAAAAACCAAACGATGCTCTGATTATTATGATCATCGCAGTCGTAATATCCATTTTAATCATGCTGATCTTTGCAAATGCTATTCGCGAATTTATCAACAAACACCCCTCGATGCAATTATTAGCATTATCTTTTTTAATACTTATCGGCTTTATGTTGATTACAGAAGCAGCGCATCTTTCTCACACCGTTATATTTGGGCAAGAGATTGGCGCTATCCCCAAAGGATATTTATATTTTGCCATTGCTTTTTCTTTGTTTATTGAGTTTCTAAATATGAGACTGAAGAAAAAAATTAACTACGTAAAAGATGATAATAAAACAGCATAATAATATATTTGAATGTACGTAAGTTAAAAGAAGTATACACCCATCAGAACATGTTCTAGCTTATCGTTTAACATTTTGAGAATGAAATATCGTGTAATCCTAAGTTACACCTGATAGCTCTCAAATTCACGTTACTATCGCTATCTATCTGAAAATAGAATGACTATCGAAATTCCAACAAACACAACTATTTGTAACCATTTTAGGAAATAACCAGCTTTCATATTTCTTTTCAAATAGTTAGATATCGTTCCGGCGGCAATAGCAATAGATCCAAACACCATAACTCCTGTGATCACAAATAATAAACCCAGAATATAAAACTGAACAACATTTGTTAAGGTTTGACTAAATAAAAATCCAGGAAAAAAAGCTAAAAAGAAGATCGAAACTTTTGGGTTTAATACATTCATAAGCAAGCCTTGCTTATACAATTGCCCTAAACTCTTTTTTTGAGTACTAGTCTCACTTAATTGCAATCTATGATCACTTTTAAGCACTTTGTAGGCCAAATACAAAACATATAGGGCTCCAAAAAGTTTAATTGCAAAAAATAATGTGTCACTCTGTTTTATAATGGCTGATACTCCAAATGCCACTAATGTAGTATGGAAAAAGCATCCGGTCATTAAACCAGCTACTACAGCCAAACCATATTTTTTTCCGTGAACTATGCTTTGAGTAAGCACGTAAATATTATCAGGACCAGGGGAAATAGCAAGTATTGTAGAAGATATGGCAAAGGCATATAACGTTCCGTAATCTATATCCATTATATTTAATTTTGTAGAAGCGCCTTATTGATATCTTTGATTAATTGGGGGCCTTCATAAATAAAACCAGTATATAACTGTACCAGACTTGCTCCTGCTGCTAATTTTTCAAGTGCATCCTCGGCAGAATGAATACCACCCACACCAATAATTGGAAAAGCTTGGTTACTTTTTTCTGATAAAAACCGAATAACCTCGGTTGATCTTTTTGTCAAAGGCTTACCACTAAGTCCTCCCTTTTCATTTGCCAGCGTTATATTTGATCTTAATCCTTTGCGTGAGATCGTGGTGTTTGTGGCAATAACTCCAGAAATCTGGGTATCCTTTACGATATCAATAATGTCCAGAAGTTGATCGTTGGTTAAGTCGGGAGCAATTTTTAGTAAAATAGGTTTTTTAGAGGATTTCTTCTTATTTTCTGATTGTAATGTGTTTAAAAGCTCGGTCAGCGGTTCTTTATCCTGAAGCTCTCGCAAATTAGGAGTATTGGGTGAACTAACATTTACTACAAAATAATCCACATAATCAAAGAGCGCTGCAAAACATATTTTGTAATCATCGACCGCATTCTCGTTTGATGTCACTTTGTTTTTTCCGATATTACCACCAATTAAAACTCCTTTATTCCTTTTTAATCGCTTCACCGCGCTGCCTACACCTTCATTATTAAATCCCATTCGATTGATAATCGCTTTATCTTTTTTAAGCCGAAATAACCGTTTTTTAGAATTTCCATCCTGAGCTTTTGGAGTTACTGTTCCTATCTCAATAAAACCAAATCCAAAATCATCCAATTCATTATATAATTTGGCATCTTTATCAAAACCGGCAGCAAGCCCTACAGGGTTTTTAAATGTGAGTCCAAAAACTTCTCTTTGCAACCTAGGGTCGTTAGTCCTGTATATCTTTTTAAATACAGAAGGAACAAGCGGGATTTTAAAAAGGATTTTGATCATTTTAAAGGTAAAGTGATGTACTTTTTCGGGATCAAACTGAAATAGTAGCGGGCGAATCAAAAGTCTATACATGAACTGGGATTTACTCGGGTAAAAATAAGTTATAAAGGCTTCTAATAAAAGCGTAATTTTGATTTCTTCAGAATAGTAAACATATTATCACCATGATTTCTAAAAAAAACATCATCAAAAGATTCTTAAGCTACGTAGTCATCGATACCGAAAGTGATCCCACAAGTACTACTACCCCAAGTACAGCCAAACAGTGGGATCTTGCCAATCTACTAGTACAAGAATTAAAAAACATAGGTCTTCACGATGTAACTATTGATAAAAATGCCTACATCATGGCAACACTACCTTCAAACATCAATAAAGAAACACCTACCATCGGATTTATTTCCCATTTTGATACGAGTCCAGATTTTACCGGAAAAGGAATACAACCTCAAATTATAGACACGTACGATGGCAAGGACATTATTTTAAATAAAGAAGAGAATATTGTACTGTCGCCAGATTATTTTAACGACCTTAAACAGTATGTAGGCCAGACGCTTATTACTACCGATGGTACTACACTATTGGGCGCTGATGATAAAGCTGGGATTACCGAAATCATTACGGCTATGGAGTATTTGATACAACACCCTGAAATCAAACACGGAAAAATACGTATTGGATTTACACCAGACGAAGAAATCGGAAGAGGTGCTCATAAATTTGATGTTGAAAAATTTGGAGCAGATTGGGCATACACTATGGATGGTAGTGAGATCGGTGAATTGGAATATGAAAATTTTAACGCTGCCGAAGCAATTGTTACCGTAAAGGGAAAAATAGTTCATCCAGGATATGCCAAGGGAAAAATGATCAATAGCATCTATATAGCGCAAGATTTTATCAATTCGTTACCTAAAACAGAAACACCTGAGCATACAAGCGGTCGAGAAGGTTTTTTTCATTTACACACTATGCATGGAGGAGTTGAGAAAACCGAACTACATTACATAATAAGAGATCACGATAAAGAGCAGTTTGAAGCGCGAAAAGAGGTCATTAAAAAAGTATCAACGACCATAAATAAAAAACATAAAAATGAGGTAACTACAATCAAAATTCACGATCAATATTATAATATGCAAGAAAAAATAGAGCCGGTAATGCATATTGTAGATATAGCAGAAGAAGCTATGAAATCTCTTGGTATCACTCTAAAAATTAAACCTATTCGTGGGGGTACCGATGGATCTCAATTAAGCTATATGGGACTACCTTGTCCTAATATTTTTGCCGGCGGACATAATTTTCATGGTCGATATGAATATGTTCCTGTAGAAAGCATGATCAAGGCGGTAGAAGTAATCGTAAAAATCGCTGAATTGACAGCAGAAAGAAGCGATGATTTGAGTACCTTATCGTGAACTGATTTAAAAAACTCGCTTAAAAATTAAAAAAGCGCAACAGTTTAAATCATTGCGCTTTTTGTATACATATCAATGCTAGTATTATTTTTTCTTTTCTGCAGGGGGCGTATTTAATTTTTGACTCATCTCTAAAGAAATAGCCGATTTATCAAAAGTTAATTTACCAGCACCTGTTTCAATAACTACTGCATTATTTTTTTCACTGAAATCAAAAACTTTACCATGAAGACCACTTTTGGTTACTACACGATCGCCTTTTTTTAGTTCTTCAGCAAATTTTTTCTCCTTTTTTGCCTTTTGCATTTGTGGTCGTATCATAAAAAAATACATCACCACAAATATCAATAGGATAAAAGGTAGTTGCCCTCCAAATCCTTCCATAAAAATTATTTGCTTACTGGAGTTCCGCTAGCAGGCTTAGCCTTTGGAGTTACCAATGCTTTTATTTTTAGGATTTCTTTACCAGCTTCTGTATTTGTAGTAATAGTTACTTGCTTGGTTTGCTGGTTTGGTTTCCCGTTAGAATTAAATTTTACTAACATTTCTCCGGATGCACCTGGCGCTATAGGCTCTTTTGTCCACTCGGGTACAGTACAACCACAGCTTCCTTTAGCGTTTACTATTACAAGAGGAGCTTTACCAGTATTGGTAAATGTAAATTTATGCTCTACTACATCTCCTTCATTGATAGTCCCGAAATCATGCTCTGTTTCAGAAAAAGTCATTACCGGAAAGTCTGTGTTTTTTGCATCACGTTCTGAAGCAATTTCTACATTTTCGTCTTTAACTTTTTTAGCAGCATCATCTTTACACGACACAAATGTCATAGCAAAAATTCCAGCTAGAATTAAGATTCCTTTTTTCATTACTTGGGTTTTTAATTATTTGAGGGTAAAAATACGTTTTTTTTTGAACTACATAAGCCCTCGGCCTACTTTATTTAATTTGCCATTTTCCTGATACTCTTTAGATAATTTATCCAAAATACCATTAATAAAAATACTACTTTTAGGAGTACTATACTCTTTTGCAATTTCTAAATATTCGTTAATTGTCACTTTTATCGGTATAGACGGAAATTTTATGAATTCACAAATCGCCATTTTAATGATCGCTTTATCTAATTCTGCAATACGATCTTGATCCCAATTTGGCGTTTTACCATCGATTTCTTTAGTAAACTCTTTACCGTTAAGTGCTGTTTTTCTAAAAATATCTATAGCAAATTTTTTATCATCAATATCTTTATATAATTTAGGTAGTAGTTTATTCTCATCATGAGAAGGCTTGCTCTTGCGCAACATTTTAATTATTGCCGTATTAATCAAGGGTAAGTCATCTATCCAGGTTAAATTTTTATCTTCTATATAATCATAAAGTTTATCGTTGGGAGCAATGACTTCTTTAAAAATATCAATTATAAAATCTTTATCCTCTTTAAAAGAACTAAGTGTTGTACTCATATAATCGTTGTACAGCTCACTATTTTTAATCTCGGCCCATAATATTTTGACATATTCATCATCTAACTGCCAGCAATTGAGTTTTTTCTTTTCAACTTCGGCTTTAAGCTGCCTATTTTTTTGAAGCATTGATAATACTTCGTTATGTATAAATTTGGTATTGGGATTCTTTTCTTCTGAAGTAGCAAGATATTTCTTTTGACTTTTCGTTAAAAAATCGGTGGCGTGCTTTTTTATTTCTATAAGCAATTGCAGATTAATCAGAAATAGATCATACATCTGGTTAATACTGTAAAGAAGAAATTTTTCTTCTTTATCAAGGTTATCACTTTGAGTCTGCTGTATAGAATATAGAGACTGCATTACTTTTACTCTAATATGTCGTCTGGTTAACATAGAAAATTACAAAGAACAATTATATAAAAAGGGTAAAAATCAATTTGACTTTTACCCTGCAAAAATACTTTTTTTTTTAATCTGTCTAGACTAAATCTACTTTTATTATTGAATTGATTTAAACTATTTTCAGTTCTTAAAAAAAGTTGAATTTTAGATTCACTTTATCCTTTTTGCGATACTACTACAGCTCATAAGTTGGATTATTTCTGGGTATTACTTTCTTTTTTAGCCGCAATTCTATCTTCAGCTATACTTAACGCTGCGACATTAGTGCTGGTATTAGTAGCCTTAGCCTTATTTAAAATGTCTAAAGTAGTGTTATAAATATTTTCTGTCTTTACCATGATCTCATCTCTGGAGTATCCTGCAATCTCTGCATTAACATTGATAATTCCTCCGGCATTGATTAAGAAATCAGGAGCATACACTATCCCTTTATCTTGTAATAGAGGACCGTGAACCTCTTCATTAGCTAACTGGTTGTTGGCGGCACCTGCAATTACTTTTACTTTAAGTTTACGAATCGTTTGATCATTTACGGTAGCACCCAAGGCACAAGGAGCATAAATATCTGCACTTTCAGTATACAGATCGTCACCTTTAAAGATCTCGACTCCATGTTTCAAACGTACTTGTTCTAACCTTTCTTCATTAATATCGCTAATAATCACATGTGCACCTTCTTCAGCAGTCAATCGAACAAGTTCTTCACCCACATGACCTATTCCCTCAACCAAAATTCGTTTTCCTTCTAAAGAATCGGTAGCATAAGCAAATTTAGTAGCAGCTTTCATTCCCATATATACACCATAGGCGGTAACAGGAGAAGGATTGCCTGCACCTCCTTTAGATTCTGAAATCCCTGTAACATAAGGCGTTACTTCTCGAACAATATCCATGTCTGAAGTTTCCATACCTACATCTTCTGCAGTATAATATTTACCTCCAAGTGTATGTACAAACTTACCAAAGCGAGTCATCAGTTCTGGAGTTTTAATTTTCTTAGGATCACCAATAATCACTGCTTTACCACCACCTAGGTCAAGCCCGGTAATCGCAGCTTTATAGGTCATCCCTCTAGACAATCTAAGCACATCATTAAGGGCATCCCACTCTGTTTGATAATCATACATTCTCGTTCCGCCAAGGGCTGGACCCAAAATTGTGTTATGCACACCAATTATTGCCTTCAATCCCGTATCTTTGTCTTGACAGAAAACAATTTGTTCGTGATTGTCAAATGAAAGTTGTCCAAATACAGGGGCTTCTTTTTTTAATTGATTTGCAGTAAGCACTTGGGTAGTCATGTTATAGAAAATTAAAATAGTTAAATTATATAATACTCAAAATCAAGAAGCTAAAATAATCTATTTTTGTGAAATTTGACTTAAAAGCTTATAAATTTTGCGAATTTAATAATAAGAGATACTAAACACAAGCCCTTTATGCGTGCATTACGCCATCTTAATAAATACTTCTTAACTTATAAATACAGACTTCTAGTTGGCCTTATTATTACCATAATAGCCAGGGTATTTTCTACATTAGTTCCTTCATTTGTTGGAGACTCTGTAGATGTGGTTCAACAATACCTCGATAATGAAATTACCAGTATCTCACAAGTTAGAAATGGCCTCATCATCAATATTTTACTTATTTTGGGAGCCGTTCTCATCTCGGCCCTATTCACATTCTTGATGCGCCAGACCTTTATTGTCGTATCTCGGTTTATAGAATTTGATTTAAAAAACGAAGTGTATCAACACTATCAAAGATTATCTTTAAATTTTTATAAGAAAAATCGTACAGGTGATCTTATGAATCGGATTAGTGAAGATGTTACGAAAGTAAGAATGTATGTTGGTCCGGCGTTAATGTATAGCGTTAATACCATTACTATGTTTATAGTAGTGATTGGCTATATGATAAGTATTGCACCAGAGCTTACCTTATATACTGTTGCCCCTTTACCTATCTTATCTATTTCTATTTATAAATTAAGTGTAGCTATTCATAAAAGAAGTACTGTTGTACAGGAATTTCTATCCAAATTAACTACGTTTACTCAAGAATCATTTAGTGGCATAACAGTAATTAAAGCTTACGGAATAGAATCTCAAACACACCAAAATTTTACAGCATTAGCAAATACCAGTCGCGATAAAAATCTGGATCTGGCAAAAGTTCAGGCTTTATTTTTCCCATTAATGGTGTTATTGATAGGCTGCAGTAATATTTTAGTTATTTATATTGGCGGGAAACAATTTCTTAATGGCACTATTGAAGAACTGGGTATTATAGTTCAATTTATATTGTATGTAAATATGCTAACTTGGCCTGTCGCGACTGTAGGGTGGGTAAGTTCTATCATTCAGCAAGCCGAAGCATCGCAAGCAAGAATTAACGAGTTTTTAAGTCAGGAGCCTGAAATTATAAACACAGTAACCAAAAAAACACCAATCAATGGTAATATAACCTTCTCTGACGTTTCTTTTACTTATGAAGATACTAATATTACTGCCTTACAAAATATTAGTTTTACGGTAAAAAATGGTGAAACTATAGGTATCATTGGTAAAACAGGCTCAGGAAAATCAACTATTCTGGATCTAATAGGGAGATTATACGATGTTACTTATGGGGAAATACGTATTGATGGGGTTCCTATTAAAGAGCTTAACCTCGACATGTTGAGAACCTGTATCGGATATGTGCCACAGGATGCGTTCTTATTTAGTGATAGTATTAAGAATAACATTAAGTTTGGTAAAGAGAATGCTTCAAATGAAGAAGTATACACCGCTGCAAAAAATGCGGTTGTGCATGATAATATTATGGATTTTGGAAAGCAATATGATACGGTCTTAGGAGAACGAGGAATTACCCTATCAGGTGGGCAAAAGCAACGAGTTTCTATCGCCAGAGCTATAATCAAAAATCCAGCTATATTTCTTTTTGATGATTGCCTATCTGCGGTTGACACAGAAACGGAAGAAGAGATTTTACATAATATTAACAAAATATCTCATGATAAAACGACTTTAATAGTAAGTCATCGCGTTTCTACCATCAAAAATGCTGATAAAATTATTGTTTTAGAAAATGGCAAGATTATTCAGCAAGGCACTCATAATCAGCTAATAAGAAATAAAGGATATTATAAAGAACTATATACTAAGCAACTTAGCGAAAAAGAAATTTGAGTTTTTTTTGTCCGATTAACAATTTTTTTAGATTTTTGAGATCATCATAACCTATAATTAATTTAAGAAATACGTATTATGAGTGACCAAGAAATGATAGAGAAAGAAGAGATTTTCTCAAAAGTTTTAAGAGCAGGAAGAAGAACATATTTCTTTGATGTAAGAGCTACTAAAGCCGGGGACTATTATTTAACTATTACCGAAAGTAAAAAGTTTACAAACGACGATGGTTCTTTTCACTACAAAAAACACAAAATTTATCTTTACAAAGAAGATTTTACAGGATTCACTGATATTTTAAACGAAATGACAAATTATATTGTTGAAGAAAAAGGTGAAGAGGTAATAAGTGAAAGACATCAAAAAGATTATCAAAAATCTTATGATAACGATACTTCTGTAGAAAAAAATGAAAAAGTATCTGCAGAGAGTTTTACAGACGTAAGTTTCGACGATATATAATTGCAACAAGTTTAACGTAAGTTAAAATTATGTAAACCGTTTCATTGCCTGAAACGGTTTTTTTTATATTGAACTGGTGTTTAGACTTTTTCATTTGCTTAAAAAGCGTAAACCAATTCATTCACTTTACATTCAAAAAACCACCAAATTACAATGAGATATATTTTTACAATAATCTTAGGAGTTTTCAGTCTTGTCTCCCATTCGCAAAACGATATTTCTTTATCTTATTATCTCCCCGAAAATAGCACCTATAATCCGTCTATACCTACTCCCCAAAGTGTATTGGGATTTGTGCCCGGTAAATGGCATGTTACTCATGATAAATTAGTTTCGTACATGAAGATTCTTGCTGATGCATCTCCGAGAATTACAATTGAAGATAGAGGTAAAACTTTTGAAGATCGTCCTTTACTACTGCTCACAATAACTTCAGAAAAAAACCATAAAAACCTCAAAAACATACAAAACAAACACATTCAACTTACTGAAGCCAACGCTGAAGCAGTAGATATAGAAACACTTCCCGTAGTAGTTTATCAAGGTTTTTCTATACATGGTAATGAACCAAGCGGATCCAATGCTGCGCTTATTGCAGCCTATTATCTCGCTGCTGCCCAAGGAGAGCAAATCGAAAAATTATTAAATACTACAGTAATTTTATTTGACCCGTCACTTAATCCAGACGGCTTACAACGTTTTGCCTATTGGGTCAACACCAATAAAAGCAAAAACATTAATACCGATCCGCAAGACAGAGAATATAGTGAAGTTTGGCCAGGAGGGCGAACCAATCACTATTGGTTCGATATGAATCGCGATTGGCTACCGGCACAGCTACCCGAATCTAGGGCAAGAATTGCCACATATCATAAATGGTATCCTAATATCCTAACAGATCACCATGAAATGGGAACCAATAGTACTTTCTTTTTTCAACCAGGAATTCCGTCCAGAACGCATCCTCTTACACCTGATGTAAACCAAAAACTCACCAAAAAGATTGCTAATTATCACGCCAAAGCATTAGACAACATTGGATCTCTATATTATACCGAAGAGAATTACGACGACTTTTATTATGGAAAAGGTTCTACTTTTCCGGATATTAATGGAGGAATAGGTATTTTGTTTGAGCAAGGTAGTTCGCGAGGTCACGCTCAAGAGACAGATAACGGAATACTTACCTTTCCGTTTACTATCAGAAATCAGCTTACTACTGCTTTATCAACACTAAAGGCGGCTACGTCGATGCGCAAAGAATTGTTACAATACAAAAAGAATTTTTATAGTAATGCCAAAAAAGAAGCTTCAAAAGATGCTATTATCTTTGGAAATGAAAAAGATGCTGCGTCTACCTATCATTTTGCTGAAATACTAAACCGGCATAAAATAAAATTTCATGAACTATCCAACGATGTAACGCTACAAAATCGCACGTATAAAAAAGGATATAGTTTTATTGTACCTAAAAATCAAAAGCAAAGCAGACTCATTACTGCTATCTTTGAAAAAAGAACTACGTTTCAGGACAGTTTGTTTTATGATATTTCGGCATGGACATTCCCCCTGGCTTTCAATCTGGATTATAAAGACGGAGTGTCTACTACAAACATAGGCAACGAAGTTTCTGACTTGAAACATAGAACGCCCAAACCAATTTCCCAAAGCAACTATGCATATTTGATGCAATGGCATGAGTACTATAGTCCAAAAGCGTTATATCAAATTTTAAAAAAAGGAATACGCGCAAAGGTTGGGATGAAGCCATTTACAATTGAACAACATCAATATGATTACGGGACAATTCTGATTCCGGTTCAAAATCAAAAACTGGCTACCGCTGACCTGTATGCATTTCTTCAACAGGTGTCTAAAGAAAATTATATTGATATCACGGGTGTATCTACAGGCCTAACTCAAGGTATTGATCTGGGCAGTAACCAGTTTAGAGCGTTGTCGCTTCCAAAAATCGGTTTGTTTACAGGTAATGGAATCACCCCCTACGATGCCGGTGAAGTTTGGCACCTCATGGATCAACGTTATGATATACCTATTACAAAATTAAATACAGAGAATTTTAACAGTTTCGATCTATCGAGATATACGCATATCATTCTACCGAATCATAGAGGTCAAAGTCTAAGAAACGATCAAGTAGAAAAACTTAAAACATGGATTCGCAACGGAGGCACGCTTATTGGCTATAGAAATGTGGCTCAGTTCTTTAAAAACAACGAATTTATGAATATTGAGTTTACAAAACCTGAAAATATTGCGAAGACAATAACATTTGAACAAAAACGAGATTTCACTGGAGCACAAGTGGTAGGAGGAGCCATTTTTGAAGCTGCTATAGATCGATCTCACCCCATTAATTTTGGCTATAAGGATAAAAAAATTCCTTTGTTTAGAAATACCACATTATTTGTAAAACCAGACAATCAGAGTTATAACAATCCTATACAATACACCAAAAACCCATTGTTGAGCGGATATATTAGTAAAAAGAATTTAGACTCGCTTTCGAGCACTGTGCCTTTTAGGCATAACGACTTAGGTCGAGGTAATGTAATCTTATTTACAGATAATACAAATTTTAGGGCTTTTTGGTATGGAACCAATAAATTGTTAATGAATGCCATCTTTTTTAGTGATGAAATGTAATGCTGCTTATTGTTTTTCGTAAACTACCCCGGGGGCATTATACCTTTTGGTGTTGCTAATGACGGTTTGGAATCGGTAATAGCTTTTATGTCTATCAGATTATAAGTTAATTTTCACATCTATATAGTTGTAAGCCTGTATATCATTTTATACATTTCGGGTTTAAATTCGATTTTTGTTTTTAAACAAGATGTATTATAATTTTCCCTAAAAATAGATAGAATTTTAACTTTTAAGCAGACTTCACATGGCTAGAACACCATCTAACATGCTTCCGTTAGGAACCATCGCACCAAATTTTACTTTGATCGATACTAGTACCAATGATTTATTATCCTTGCAAGACATCAAGGGTGAAAAAGGAACTGTAATTATGTTTATATGCAATCATTGTCCTTTTGTAATTCATGTAAATGAAGAACTTGTAAGATTGGCCAATGACTATAGATCACAAGGTTTTGGTTTTGCTGCTATTAGTAGTAATGACGTAGAAAAATACCCTCAGGATTCTCCAGAAAAAATGTGGAAAGTAGCACAACAAAACAATTATACCTTCCCATATTTATATGATAAAACACAAGAAATAGCCAAAGCGTATGATGCTGCTTGTACACCAGATTTTTACTTATTTGATGCTGAATTGAAACTTATTTATAGAGGACAACTTGATGACTCAAGGCCGGGTAATGGAATCCCAGTAAATGGTCGAGATGTAAGACAAGCACTAGATGCTGTTTTACGCAATAGTAAAGTATCAGATCACCAAAAACCTAGTATCGGATGTAATATCAAATGGAAAGAATAAATATGGATTCTGAAATAGTTTTCAGGAAGTGCTCTGAAAATGATATTGATAATTTGGTTAGAATAAGCCAACAGTTCTATCCTGAACATTATACACATATCTGGAAAAATAATGACCCCAGTTATTATATAATTTTAAGTTTCACTCCAGAGGCGTTTATAAATGATTTTAAAACACCAAATATCATCTATTTTCTAATTGAAAAGGATAACAACCCTCTGGGGTTATTGAAAATTAGAAGAGATCAAGAATTTCTTAATTTTAATAAAAATGAAGCTCTTCAACTTGAAAAAATTTATCTTTTAAAACAATCTACTGGTTTGGGAATAGGAAGAAAAGGAATAGAATTCACAAAAGAATACAGCAAAAGCTTAAACAAAAAAGTAATTTGGTTGGATGTTATGACGACCAGTCCAGCACTTAATTTCTATCAAAAAAATGGCTTTAAAACTATTTCTTTTTATGACTTGGACTATCCTGGATTAAAAGATGGCTATAGAGAAATGCAGCGTATGGTATTAGCCATCTAAATCAAATATTTGCTATAATATTCAGGTGAGCCAAATGATGGTTACCATGCCAGGCATAGATCCCTATATCTTCGGCCAATGAAATTGAAACATCTCCTTCTGGATGAATAAATGTTCTTTTTAAATCATCATCTGACAAACCTTTTAAAAAATATACCCATTTTGCATGTAGTGCTTTTAAAAGATCTAAAGAAAGGTGAATTGGTGCTGATTTCGCATCAAATAATTCTGCCCATAATTGTTCTACATAAGGTTTAATAATAGGAGCATCTTCTGTAAGCGCCCATTTAAACCTTATATAACCGTGATGATGGCTATCATGAATATGATGTATTACTTGTCTTGCAGTCCAACCTCCATCCCTGTAGGTGGTCTTGAGTTTTTCTTCAGAAAAATCAGAAACAAGGTTGATAATCTTAATAGGTAACATCTCGATATCAGATATCCACTGATCAATATGAGCCGATGTTATTTGTTCTGGGCATTCAAATTTCCCGATTGGATATCTTAAATTTTCCATTATTGATATTAATCAACTTTTGCGTATACAAATTCTTCTTTAGAAAAAAGATCTACCAGAGTTAGAATATTATTATTTAAGTCGACAATCTTATATCTATACAACCGATCATCCATAGGAAAAAAACATTCTAAAACACCATCTTCAATCCTGGTTTTCAATCGATTCGCAAACTTACCATTATAAAAATTAAAGCGTATGGTTCCTTCAAAAATTATATAATCCTCGGTATTTTCAATAAAAAGCCATTTTCCTTGAAGTGCTTCGTACGTATCCTTATTATAAAATTTATTATCTAACAAACCTTTCATTTTGTTAGCATAGTTTAAAAACTCTACATCCGGATCCATATCACTCATAGGTGAGCCGGTCTCTTTCCTTTTAATCTCTTCACCGTCTTTAAAAAAATGTTTAGATTCATATTTTGTAAATGCCTTGGTATGATCAGGAACGTTTTGACCGCGAGCATTCTTAGTCATAAGATAAGGGCGTTGTTTATAGTGCACATGAATTAGTTGATCATTCCAGAAATAAAAAGTGGTAACTATATCAGCCTTGCGAGTACCCACTTTTTTTAGCATTTTTTTTAAGCGATCATGTTCATAATACCCATTCAGTTCTGCTCCGTGATCAGCCATTTTGTCCAAAAACTCTTCTGGATCGAGGTAAAAAGTATCAAATTCTATATAACCATCGATAATTTCGATCTGGTCATTAATATTCGTTAAAACATCTTCTTCGCTTTGCGCATTAGAGACGTGATAGAAAATACAAATAAAAAGTAACAGTCTTTTCATATCTAGGGGTACTATTATTTTGGGTTAAAAAGTTAATAAAAGTAATATACATCTATTACTTTTCTAATTTTATGATATACAATGATATATAAAATTGTCGTTAAAATAAATTTAAATTATCAAAAACAAAAATATCAACCAAAAACTTATCAAAAACAATCGTTCTAAATTATGTTAATGAACCCCTCCCAAGGCAGAGGTTCTGGGAAACTCTATTGATTAAACCTAAAAAATCCCTAATGCAAAAATTAGGGATTAAACAATAGCTATACTTATATTTTTATTATTATTTAATATCCATCAACTCAACATCAAAAATTAATGTTGCGTTTGGGGGGATAACCCCGCCTGCTCCTCTTTCACCATATCCTAAGTATGGCGGAATGACAAAACGAGCCTTATCACCCACTTGCAGCAATGCAATTCCCTCATCCCATCCAGAAATTACTTGCCCCATGCCTAATGGAAAATCTATGGGTTGATTTCGTTTAAAAGAAGAATCAAACACCGTGCCATCGGGTAAACTTCCTTTGTAATGTACAGAAACTGTTTTTCCCTTTTCGGCTTTTGCTCCATCACCTTTTTGGATAATTTTATAGCGCAAACCACTATCTGTCTTCTCGAATCCTGCAGCGAGCTCTTCTAATAGTTCTTCAGACTTCTTTTTTGCTGCAGCTTCTCGCTCTTCCTGAGCGCCATTAAACTGTCTAAAACTTTCAACAGCATTAAAATTTTTGGCCTTTTCCCCTACTCTTACGATTTCAACCTGATCTATACTGTCTCCTTGGGCTATTTTGTTGACTACATCTTGACCTTCAACTACTTGTCCAAAAACAGTATGATTTCCATCTAGCCATGAAGTCTCTACATGTGTTATAAAAAACTGACTTCCGTTGGTTCCCGGACCTGCATTTGCCATAGATACTATACCAGGACTGTTATGTTTAAGATCAGGATGTATCTCGTCGTCGAATTGGTAGCCTGGGCCCCCTACTCCGGTTCCTTGTGGATCTCCCCCTTGAATCATAAAATCGGCAATTACTCTATGAAATTTAAGTCCGTCGTAATAGGGCTCACCTTGTGGCTTAGCCTTATTCTCTAAATTTCCTTCAGCCAATCCAACAAAATTACCCACTGTACCGGGCGTTTTTTGATATTCTAGATTGATTAAAATTTCTCCTTTATTTGTATTTAATTTGGCATATAATCCGTCTTGCATCGCTTTACTATTTAGCATTCAATATTTTCGAATTGCAAAGATAGGCAATTGGTATTTGCTACTATCATAAAAGTATCCTATTATCCAAATTCTGATTTTTTTCAACCTTAAGTATCGGAAAATTAACCTTTTGTAAACTATTCCTTTTAGAAAGATGGTTTATTTTTAAGTAAACAAATTTCAAAACTTATACATTATGTTGGAAAAAATTTTAAACCGGGTTAAAATTACAAGGCATCAAAAAGTTAAAAACTGAACAAAAGAAATGTATTGAGGGCGGTAACGGTCCTTCGGGACCTGGAGGTAAGTGTTTTCCAGATCCAAGCTCGCCAGGTTGTAAAACATCAATATTTATAGATTAAGACTCCGAAAATTTATTCGGAGTCTTACTTTTAAGAGACGTTTCTAATTTGCCACGTCACTGATGAATTTTATGCGATATAAACGAAGTTCTTCATCATCATAATCACCGTCAAATTCTTCTATGGCGTCATCAATTTTATCACTTTCTGCTTCCAAAAAGTACTCATGAATCTCTTCTTGTTGATCTTCATCTAGAATTTCATCGATCCAGTACGTAATATTAAGTTTGGTACCACTATAGACGATAGCTTCCATTTCTTTAATAAATGAAGTCATGTCCATTCCTTTGGCAGCTGCAATATCGTCTAGCGGTAATTTGCGGTCCACGTTTTGAATGATATACAGTTTTAACCCACTATTGGCTCCGGTACTTTTTACTACGAAATCATCTGGACGTAAGATGTCGTTTTCATCTACATATTTGGAAATAAGTGCTACGAATTCTTTACCGTATTTTTTTGCTTTTCCTTCGCCGACTCCATGAACATTTCCTAGCTCTTCGATAGTGACAGGATATTTCAAGGCCATATCGTCTAACGAAGGATCCTGAAATACCACAAAAGGAGGAACCTCTAATTTTTTTGCAACCTTTTTTCGTAAATCCTTTAGCATTGCTGCCAGTTTATCATCTGCTCCCCTAGCTCCTGATTTTGTAGCTGTTATGATAGCATCATCATTAGTCTCATCATAAATATGATCTTCGGTCATCATGAAACTCGAAGGGTTTTGGATAAATTTCTTTCCCTGCTCTGTAATTCTGATCACTCCGTACGTTTCAATATCCTTACGAAGGTATCCGGCTACCAAAACTTGTCGTACCAACGCCATCCAATATTTTGCATCTTTGGATTTACCACTACCAAAAAATGGTTGTTCATGTGTTTTATGTGAGATAATAAGGGCATTACTTTTACCGATTAAAGCATTTACCAGGTCCTTTGATTTATAGATTTCGCCTGTTTTGCTAACCACCTCAAGTAAAAGTTTCACTTCTTCTTTGGCCTCGTGCTTTTTCTTTGGATTACGAACATTATCATCCATATCGGCTCCTTCGCCATTAACCTCATCAAATTCTTCCCCAAAGTAATGCAAAATAAATTTACGTCGAGATATAGAAGTCTCTGCAAAGGCAACAATTTCTTGCAACAGCGCGTGCCCAATCTCTTGTTCTGCGACAGGTTTGCCGCTCATAAATTTTTCAAGCTTTTCGATGTCTTTATATGCGTAATAGGCGAGACAATGCCCCTCTCCCCCATCACGTCCGGCACGACCGGTTTCTTGATAGTAACTCTCGATACTTTTGGGCATATCGTGATGGATTACAAAACGTACGTCGGGTTTATCGATACCCATTCCAAAAGCGATTGTTGCTACTACTACATCGACATCTTCCATCAAAAACATATCTTGATGTTTTGCGCGGGTCTTAGCATCAAGTCCGGCGTGGTAAGGAACTGCCTTTACTCCATTTACTTCAAGGGTTTGAGCAAGTTCTTCAACTCTTTTTCTACTTAAACAGTAAATAATCCCACTTTTACCACTATTTTGTTTGACGAAGCGTGTAATATCGGCATCTACATTTTTGGTTTTCGGTCGTATCTCATAGAATAAATTAGGCCGATTAAAGGACGCTTTAAAAGTATTGGCGTCGTTCATTCCTAAATTTTTAAGGATATCTTCTTGTACTTTAGGAGTTGCTGTAGCTGTAAGGCCAATAATGGGGATATCTTCGCCTATTCTTTTAATTATATTTCGAAGATTGCGATATTCGGGTCTGAAATCATGACCCCATTCACTAATACAATGCGCTTCGTCTACGGCAAGAAAGGATATTTTCTGTGATTTTAGAAACTCTACATACTCTTCCTTGGTAAGAGATTCTGGAGCAACATATAACAATTTGGTTACACCACTAATAATATCGCCTTTAACTTTTTTTACTTCAGACTTATTTAACGATGAGTTTAATACGTGTGCAATACCCTCTTCCGAAGAAATACTACGAATAGCATCAACTTGATTTTTCATAAGTGCTATTAAGGGAGAAACTACGATCGCAGTTCCTTCGCACATCAAAGCAGGTAGTTGATAGCATAATGATTTTCCTCCGCCGGTTGGCATTATTACAAAGGTATTCTGTTTTTCAAGAACACTTTGTATCACCTTTTCTTGTAGTCCTCTAAATTGACTAAATCCAAAATGTTTTTTTAACGCATTTTGTAAGTCAGTTTCTTTCAAACCCATTAAATATTTAACTTTTATATACCAATTAAATAAATATCTACCATTTCTCTAACTTGTTTCCCCTATACAAGTTACATGGTAGTTTTCAGTTTCGATGTAAGCCTGACAAAGATAATAAAGCAAAAATTAATATGCTTTTTTTTGACAATATTTAAAATTAATAAGGTATTGCATACCTTTGCGTAAATTAAAGATACTAAAATCTTTAGTTATAATAAGCAAATTTCTCAAATTTTGAATACTCAGGATACCATAATCTCTTACGCCAAAAAAACTATTCATGAAGAAGCAAAAGCCATCGCTTATCTTGAAGAGCTTATCGATAAAGAATTTTCTGATGCAGTAGAAACGATTCATCATTCAAAAGGAAGAGTAATTATTACCGGGATTGGCAAAAGTGCAATAATTGCTACTAAAATTGTAGCCACTATGAACTCTACTGGCACTCCTGCCGTATTTATGCATGCTGCAGATGCTATTCATGGCGATCTGGGAAATATTCTCGAAGATGATATCGTGATTTGTATTTCTAAAAGTGGCAATACTCCAGAGATAAAAGTTTTGGTTCCGCTAATAAAGAGTTTTAAAAATACAATAATTGGTATTACTGCCAATAAAGAATCTTTTTTGGGTCAAGAAGCTAACTATGTGTTACATGCTTATGTAGAAAAAGAAGCTTGCCCTAACAACCTGGCGCCAACTACTAGTACGACAGCTCAAATGGTCATAGGTGATGCTTTGGCAGTTTGCTTATTACACCTTCAAGGATTTTCTAGCAGAGATTTTGCAAAATATCATCCCGGAGGCGCTTTGGGGAAAAAACTATATTTGCGTGTAAGCGATATTACATCACGTAACGAAAAACCAGAAGTGCCGCCAAACGCTACCATTAATGCTGTAATTGTTGAAATGACAGAAAAAAGGCTTGGTGCTACTGCTGTAACAGATGATGGTAATATTCTCGGGATTATTACTGATGGTGACCTGCGACGTATGCTTACTACAAATACCTCTTTTGAAGGATTAACTGCAAAAGACATTATGTCACCAAATCCTAAACGTATTGATGATGATGCTATGGCGGTAGATGCTTTGGAAAAATTAGAAGAAAACTCTATTTCGCAATTATTAGCAGAAAAAGAAGGGCGATATAGCGGTTTAATTCATATTCATGATCTAATGCGAGAAGGTATTTTATAATGGCAACACGTGCAAAAAAAAATCCCCAGGCTATGTCTTTTTTAGACCACCTAGAAGAACTTAGGTGGCATCTTATTAGAGCAACTCTAGCTGTACTAATTGCTGGAGTAGCAGCGTTTATTGCTAAAGAATTTATTTTTGATGTTATTATTTTTGGTCCGAAAAAGCCAGATTTTCCTACGTATAAAGGATTATGCAATTTATCTAAACTTATGGGTCTTGATGAAAGCTTATGTTTTCAGGAACTGCCGTTTAGTGTACAAAGTAGAAAAGTGGCCGGACAATTTTCAGTTCATATTTGGACATCAATCACCGCAGGTTTCATTTTAGCATTTCCCTACGTATTATATGAATTCTGGAAATTTATAGCACCTGCCATGTATGATCAGGAAAAGAAATATTCAAAAGGATTTATTATTATTTGTTCTTGCTTGTTTTTTTTGGGAGTACTTTTTGGATATTATGTAATCACCCCGCTATCGATTAATTTTTTAGGTGGGTATCAGGTAAGTAAAGAAGTTTTAAATGAGTTTGATATTGATAGTTATATTGGACTACTAAGAGCTTCGGTTATTGCATGTGGTTTGATTTTTGAACTCCCGGTTATCATGTTTTTTCTGACTAAAGTAGGACTAGTCACTCCAGAATTTTTGAAAAAATACAGAAAATTCGCACTGGTTATTGTGCTCATACTTTCTGCAGTGATTACACCACCTGATATCGCCAGCCAGGTCATCGTAGCTATACCGATTTTGATATTGTATGAAGTAAGTATTTTTATTTCTAAAATGGTCATCAAAAAAGAAAACAAAAAACTACAAAAACAATCTTAATGAGTAACATAGTTGAAGAGTTTAATGCCTATAGAGAAAAAATGAACTCAAGAATTCTTGAGGATAACAATAAAATTATAAAACGAATCTTTAATCTCGATACCAATGCTTATATGGAAGGGGCTTTGCCTGTAAAGACCAAAGAACTACTAGGCTTGGTCGCTTCTGCTGTATTGCGATGTGATGATTGTGTTCGATATCACCTTGAGACGTGTTACAAAGAAAAAATCACAAAAGATGAAGTGGTCGAAGCGCTGGGCATTGCTACACTAGTGGGAGGTACAATCGTGATCCCTCATTTGCGCAAAGCTTATGAGTTTTGGGATGCATTAGAAGCAAATGAAATGTAAATCCGATTATGCATCATAAAATCTATTACGGGTTAAAATTTGATCATACACAAGAATACTATAAATGTAAACGTTTGTTTTAGCAACACCTCAACGAGTAAGAAGTCATTCTAATATGAAGTTAAAAGCAGATAATTTGGTAAAGTCCTATAAAGGGCGTAAAGTTGTAAAAGGCATTTCTTTAGAAGTAAATCAAGGAGAAATTGTAGGGCTACTTGGTCCTAATGGAGCCGGTAAAACCACTTCTTTTTATATGATAGTTGGCCTGGTAAGGCCTAACAGTGGCAAAATTACACTCGAAAATATTGACATTACTAAATATCCAATGTACAAAAGAGCCCAAAATGGAATTGGATATCTCGCTCAGGAAGCATCAGTATTTAGAAAACTGAGTATAGAAGATAATATCTTAAGTGTGCTACAACTTACAAAACTCTCTAAGAAGGAACAACACCTCAAAATGGAAGCTTTGATAGAAGAATTTAGTTTAGGACATATACGCAAAAATCGCGGAGACTTACTGAGCGGTGGTGAGCGCCGACGTACCGAAATTGCGAGAGCGCTGGCTACCGATCCTAATTTCATATTACTAGATGAACCTTTTGCCGGTGTAGATCCCGTAGCTGTAGAAGACATTCAGCGTATCGTTGCACAACTCAAAAATAAAAACATAGGGATCTTAATTACCGATCATAACGTACAAGAAACTTTGGCTATAACAGATAGAACCTATTTGATGTTTGAAGGAAGTATACTTAAAGCTGGTATCCCCGAGGAACTGGCAGAAGATGAAATGGTACGAAAAGTATATTTGGGTCAAAACTTTGAGCTACGTAAAAAGAAATTGGATTTTAATTAACCTAAGCTTCACCCTTTGACTTACTACCGAAAAAAATAGATAGTAAAATATACAGGATGATGATTATGGGTATTGAAATAAATTTCAGAAAAATCATCAAAAGTACAGCCAATAGCAAAAAAAAGTATCTTATTTTATTTGCTGAAAAATTCCAGGTTTTAAATTTTAATGCAAAGAGTGGTATTTCAGCATTTAATAAAAAACAGCTCAATAAAGTTAATCCCACCAAAAACCATTTATTCAGGATGATTTCTACTATCCATGTTTCTTGCTGAAATTTAAGAATTAATGGAAGACTTATAATCAATAAAGCATTAGCAGGCGTTGGCAAGCCAATGAATGAAGTGGTTTGTCGGGTGTCTACATTGAAATTTGCAAGTCGATAAGCCGAAGCCAAGGTAACAAATAAACCCAGTAACGATATATAAGATCCATCCAGACTTGCTAAAACCTCTTGAGAATTCCAAGAATTTGGAAATACATAAAAAGGTTTCCCAAATACTTGAGATAGTAACTGATAAAGAACTACACCCGGCACCACTCCGCTAGTAACCATATCGGCCAACGAATCCAATTGTAAACCTAATTCACTTTGCGCATGTAAAACTCTGGCCGCGAGCCCATCAAAAAAATCAAACCCTATTCCTAATAGCACAAAAAGAGCGGCAAACTCCAAATGCCCCTGAACTGCAAAAATCACAGCAATACATCCGCAAAAAAGATTAAGCAAAGTAATTATATTTGGAATTTGTTTTTTGATCCACATAACCGTTTAATTTTATGTAAAAATAATGAAGTGATTTAAACTATTGTAATCCAATTTGGCGAAAAGAAGGATTCAATTGTGTTAATTTGTAAACAAATACTTTTGATTTCGAATGTAACTTGACCTCCTTATGAAAAACGTACTATTATCTATTACTTCTGGACTATTATTAGCCATAAGTTGGCCCACCTATGGTTTTCCTTTATTCCTGTTTTTTGGTTTTATTCCGCTCTTGTTAGCAGAGCATACGGTACGCCATCAGAAATACAGTTTCTTCAAAGTCTGGGGACTCTCTTACATCACTTTTTTTGTTTGGAATTCGATTACCACATGGTGGATATACAACTCATCTGGCATAGGAGTAGCTGTAGCTGTACTTGTGAATAGTCTATTAATGACCATAGTATTTTTGATGTATCACATTGTTGCCAAAAAAATCAAACCAGCGATAAGCACTTTGTTTCTCATTTGTTTCTGGATTGGTTTTGAATATTTTCATTTGCAATGGCAAGTATCTTGGCCATGGCTTAACCTGGGTAACGGCTTCGCAAGTTTCACCTCATGGATTCAATGGTATGAATATACGGGTACTTTTGGTGGTACACTTTGGGTTTGGGCGGTTAACGTTTTCATTTTTAGAAACATCCTGATATACTACGAACAAAAAACCAAAGCTATTCTTTATAAAACTTTAAGGGGATGCGTGCTTCTAATTATAACCCCAATTCTACTATCTATCATTATTTTAAAAACCTATACAGAAGATGGTAAAAAACTAGAAGTCATCTTATTACAACCCAATATCAACCCTTATTTCGAAAAATACAATACTTCTGATAAGCGCGTGGGAACTCTGCTTACCCAATTAACAAATACTGAAATTAGTACTGCTACCGATTTTATTATAGCACCAGAAACTGTTTTTGCAGATCAAAACCGATTATCGGGTTTTCCCTCTTCGATTGCTAAAAAAACGGCTCAACATATACTACAAACCTATCCTAAAGCTCATTTCTTATCAGGCATTTCTATGGTTGATGTTTTTAGTGATCGCAGTAGAATTCGACCTCAAACTAATATCTACAAAGAGAATGTATTCTATGACGATTACAACTCTGCTTTCTTCGTTCGTCCTGATAAGAGTTATGAATTATATCATAAAAGTAAATTGGTGGTAGGTATAGAGAATTTCCCCTATCAAAGTATTTTGAAACCTATTTTGGGTGATGTTATGATTGATTTGGGAGGTACGGTTGCAAAAAAAACTACCCAGGATGATCGTGAAGTATTTATGACAACTAACAATGTTGGTGTAGGTACTATGATTTGTTATGAAAGTATATATGGCGAATTTGCTACAGGATATGTAAGGAACGGAGCAGATTTTTTAGCCGTAATTACCAATGATGCCTGGTGGGGTAATACTCAGGGACATCAACAACATCTGGCTTATGCCAAATTAAGAGCTATTGAGACCCGAAGGAGTATTGCCCGTAGTGCAAACACAGGTATTTCTGCCATTATAGACCAAACAGGAGCTATCATAAAACAACTTGGCTATGAACAGCAAGGCGCACTAAAAGGTACGCTTACAACGAATTCGAAAATTACATTTTATGTAAAAATGGGAGATTACATCGCGAGAATTGCGATTTTTCTGGCTGTATTCATATTTTTATATGCAGTTACCCGTCGTAAAGATAAAATGTAAATTCAAACATTGCTTTCTTATATTGAACTCATCAATAAACCTTGTACCTTTATCGCTTTAAATAAACATCGTGAATTACGTATCTGTAGAAAATATTGCCAAAGCTTTTGGAGAACGCGTACTCTTCAAAAACATTTCTTTTGGAATTAACGAAGGACAAAAAATAGGGTTTGTTGCTAAAAACGGAACAGGAAAAACCTCTTTACTCGATATTATTGCCGGCGATGAAGAACCCGATGAAGGACAAGTAGTATATCGTAAAAATTTAAAAGTTTCTTTTCTGCCTCAAGAACCTAATCTCGATCCAGCTTTGACTATTGAGCAGACCATCTTTGCATCAGATAATGAAACATTGCAAATTATTAATAATTACGAGAAAGCGTTACAGAACCCTAATGATACCGAAGCATACCAGCATGCATTCGAAAAGATGGAAGCTACAGGTGCCTGGGATTTCGAAACGCAATATAAACAGATTCTATTTAAACTCAAATTAGAAGATCTTAGTAAAAAAGTGAGCGACTTATCAGGAGGACAAAAGAAACGACTCGCCCTCGCCAATATTTTATTAAGCAAACCCGACTTATTATACTTAGACGAACCTACTAATCATTTGGATCTCGAAATGATAGAATGGCTCGAAGAATATTTTGCTAAAGAGAATTTCACATTGTTTATGGTGACGCACGATCGCTATTTTCTTGAAAATGTATGTAACGAAATAGTGGAGCTTGAAGATGGGAAATTATATAGCTACAAAGGGAATTATGCCTACTATTTAGACAACAAAGAGGCAAGAATGTCTAACGAACTAACGGCAACGAATAAGGCAAAACAATTGTATAAAAAGGAGCTGGATTGGATGCGCAGGCAACCCAAAGCCCGAACTACTAAATCCAAATCCAGAATAGATGATTTTTACGAAATCAAAGAACGAGCACACAAACGCCGTAATGATCATGAAGTACAGCTCGAGATCAATATGGAACGTATGGGAAGTAAAATTCTTGAGCTTCATAAAGTATCAAAAAGATTTGAAGATCTCGTTATATTAGATTCATTTGAATACGTATTTAAAAAAGGAGAACGTATTGGCATCATAGGTAAAAATGGTACAGGAAAGTCTACATTTTTAAATATGATAACAGGTAACCTCGCACCAGATCAAGGTAAGGTTGTAATTGGTGAAACTATTAAGTTTGGATATTATACACAAAGCGGCATCACCGTGAAAGAAGGACAAAAGGTAATTGATGTCATTAGAGAATTTGGAGATTATATCCCATTAAAAAAAGGGCGGCAAATTTCTGCTCAGCAATTACTGGAACGTTTTTTATTTGATCGTAAAAAGCAATACGACTTCGTAGAAAAACTGAGCGGTGGGGAACGAAAACGATTGTATTTATGTACCGTACTTATCCAAAATCCGAATTTTTTAATTCTAGATGAACCAACCAATGATCTCGATATCGTTACTCTTAACGTACTCGAAAACTTCTTATTGGATTTTCCGGGTTGTTTGCTTGTAGTATCTCACGATCGTTATTTTATGGATAAAATTGTAGATCACCTATTCGTGTTTAAGGGTGACGGTATTATTCAAGATTTTCCCGGAAATTACACCGATTACAGGGTATATGAAGGTAGTAAAACACCTGAAACTTCAACATTGAAAGAAGAGGACTCAAAACCTAAAAAAACATGGAAAAAAGACAACAAAGCCGGACTATCATATAACGAACAAAAAGAATTTAATCGCATTGAAAGAGAATTAAAAAAACTTGAACTTCGGAAAAAAGAAATTGAACTTATATTTGAAAAAGGTACTCTAGACGCTAATAAAATCAATGAAGAATCACAAAAACTTCAACATATTATTCAACAAATTGAAGAAAAAGAAATGCGTTGGTTAGAATTATCTGAGCTATTAGAATAATTTATTTTTTAAGCTATCGTATGTTTTTTAAAACGCTTCAGTATTTCATTTTTTTATCGAAGTCCACCAATCAGCACGGTGTGCATTCACCTTTTGTGTATCATTTGGTGACTCGATGTTTTTATAACCAGGAAAAAAAGGCGTCTAATGCAACTCTAAAAACATGGTGTAAAGAGTTTAACATTCCATTAAAGGCAGGCAAACTCATTAATCGTATTCCTAATTATTTTAAATGTGAAAATGCTCTTGTTTTTGAAGAAGCCAAGCCTGATATATTCAAACTATTAACTTTGAACACTAATCTTACCGTTAATTTTCAAAAGCAACCCAATAGATCTTATGATTTGATTTACTGTACAGTTTATCAATTACAAGCATATATTAACAATCAGTCACTACGATCTATTGCACATAACGACAGTATTTTTGTGCTATACTCTGTCTATGCTTCTAAAGAAACTAAGACCATTTGGGATAACATTAAAGAGCATCCCAAAATAAAAGTAACTGTAGATACTTTTTACTTTTGTTTTGTATTTATAAGAAAAGAGCAGGCAAAAGAACATTTTATGATCAGGTTGTAACAAGTTTTTAAGTGATGCGTCATATCTTGCAATAAAAACATGTTTTTTCAACTAGTTCAATATGAAAACACTAACCATAGTATTCCTTCTCTTATTAAGCACCGTATTCATCTCCTGTAATGAAAAAATGAGTGTAGATACCAATAAAATTTATTTCGTTCAAAACAACACCATACAGTCTGGCTCAGGAGTTGTATATAACATACAATTAAACAGAGATGAATTTGAAATCCATTTTTTCAATAAAGAATATATTAGAGAAAAACAACTTTTGTATGCAGCGCAAATAGCCGCCTTACCCTCAAAAGATGAACTAGATGCCATAAAAGTTGGTATGCAGAAAACTGAAACCACTTGCTTTATTCCAGGTACCGGCATGGCAGCTAAAGAAAATGGGTATACTGCATTAGTTATTAATGCCGAAGGACATCATTACCTAAAGTATACTCCAGATGCAATCAACCGAGTAAAAAAAGTAGGAGAAAAAAATGGATTGCACCAATTAGCATTTAGCGTTAAGGCTATTGATGATAAATATTCAGAAGCACCTATAAAATCATCCAAAGTAAAAACACTTTACCTGGCTATATTCATCGATAGAAACCTTGATGGGATCATCAACAAAGAAGACCTAACCAAGGTTACAATCTCTTTGCAATAGAAAGAATATCTTATGGAAAATGTTATAGAAATTCGAAACATTATTAGAAACTTTCAACTTGGTCAGGAAACTGTGTATGTGCTTAAAGGAATCGATCTTGATATCCCTCGAGGGGAATATGTTGCTATTATGGGACCCTCGGGATCTGGTAAATCTACGTTAATGAACCTTTTGGGGTGTCTGGACACGCCTACCAGCGGTACTTACATTTTAAATGGTAATGATGTTAGTCAAATGACCGATAATGAACTGGCAGATATTCGAAATAAAGAAATTGGTTTTGTGTTTCAAACCTTTAATTTATTACCAAGAACTACGGCGTTAGACAATGTTGCATTACCTATGGTTTATGCCGGTACTTCTAAGAAAGATAGAACTGCACGTGCAGAAGAAGTATTGATCGATGTAGGCCTAGAGGATCGAATGGATCATAAGCCCAATCAACTTTCTGGCGGACAAAGACAGCGTGTTGCCGTAGGGCGTGCGCTTGTAAATAAACCCTCTATTATTTTGGCAGATGAACCCACAGGTAATTTGGATTCTAAAACCTCTATAGAAATCATGAATCTTTTTGACGAGATTCATAAAGCCGGCAATACAGTTATCATTGTTACCCACGAAGAGGAAGTTGCCGCACATGCACATCGAGTCATTCGGCTAAGAGATGGGATGATAGAAAGTGACATCAAAAATAATTTTAGCTAATAGGTATCATATGTAATAGTTATCTAAGTATAGTTTTGGGTTTTCGAGTTAATTTGTATTTTGGTCATCTATTTAACTAGAATTTATGCAGCCTATTCATATTCTGCTTCTTATTGCGGCATATTTTGGAATTCTTCTTCTCATTTCATATCTAACTGGGAAAAACGCCGGAAATGATACTTTTTTTAAAGCAAATCGACAATCACCCTGGTATGTAGTGGCTTTCGGAATGATCGGCGCATCCCTAAGCGGTGTTACTTTTATTTCAGTTCCGGGGTGGGTAGAAGCATCGCAATTTAGTTACATGCAGGTCGTGCTAGGGTATTTGATAGGGTATTTCGTAATTGCGTATTTACTAATGCCTATATACTATCGCCTTAATGTCACTTCGATATATCAATATTTAGAACAAAGATTTGGCACCGTAAGCTATAAAACCGGTGCTTTTTTCTTTTTTATCTCCAGGGTATTAGGCGCATCGTTTCGATTGTATCTGGTCGCTATTGTTTTACAACATTATATTTTTAATCAATGGAACATACCTTTCGAAATTACCGTAATACTTTCAATTATCTTGATCTGGATATACACCTTCAGAGGTGGTATTAAAACTATTGTATGGACAGATACGTTGCAAACGTTATTCATGCTGTTGGCAGTAGGTATGGCCATATACTATATCAATGATAAAATCGGATGGACACTTTCAGAATTTATGGCTTCTGATGAATTAAATACATATCAAAAGAGTTTTTTCTTTGACGATTTCTTATCTAAGAATCATTTTTTTAAATCCTTTATTGGCGGAATGTTCATAGCCATATGCATGACCGGACTGGATCAGGATATGATGCAAAAAAATCTTACTTGTCGTAATTTGAAAGAAGCTCAAAAAAATATGATTTCGTTTAGCTTAGTTTTGGTCATCGTAAATTTCGTATTTCTATTATTGGGGGCGCTCTTGTTTATTTATGCCGAAAAATTCAATATCGCCATTCCGGTAATGGACGGTAAAACTAAAACCGATCTTTTGTTTCCTGAAATAGCAATACAAGGAGAGCTCGGTATCGTATTAGCTATATCGTTTATTCTTGGGCTGATCGCAGCAGCTTACAGTAGTGCCGATAGTGCTTTAACTTCACTTACCACTTCATTTTGTATTGACTTTTTGAAAATCGAGAAAAGAGATTCGAAAGATCAAACTAAGGTTCGAAAATATACACATGTAGGCATGAGTATTTTATTAATTTTAGTTATCATTTTATTTAAGCATGTGCTAACAGAAAACGTAATTAGTAATTTACTTACTGTGGCAACATATACTTATGGCCCTTTGCTAGGATTATTTGCCTTTGGAATCTTTACAAAATATACTATATATGATCAATACACCTGGTTGGTTGCTTTGAGTGCTGTACTCATTATCATAGGAATTTCTAATATTCCAAAAGAGTTTATAGGAGGATACCAAATGGGGTATGAACTACTACCCTTAAATGGACTGCTCACTTTTATCGGATTAATATTGATTCGTAGAAAGTAATACCAGGGTACAAGCTACCTCAACTTCAATATTAGCTTGATCTAACAATTCGTAAAATTCCTGATTCTCTGTACCGGGATTAAAAATTACTCTTTTGGGTGCAAGACCAATGATATATTCATAATACGAAGTTTGACGTGAAGGATTGAGATAAAGTGTCACAGTATGAATAGCATCAAATTGTAGTTTTCTCGTATGAATATGAACACCGTCAACCATACCTTCTTTCTGACCAATAGCTACTACTTCATGATCATACTTAACTAGTTTTTGAATGGCATAATTTGAATATCGGTTAGATTTCAATGAAGCTCCTAATACTAATGTTTTTTTCCCCATATCATTTTTTGAAAATCGCTAAAATGAACCTCTAAAATAAGGGTTCAAAAGTTAAAATACGCAGCAATAGTGTTAAAAACTGTCTAAGCCTGTAACACTACCGCCAGCTCTTAGTCTTACTAATAAAGATATGATTTTTCATAAATTTAGTTAGTTAGTTACTTGATAATAATCAAATCTTATTCATAGTTGATGGTTAGTGTTATGATTTGGTTATTATAGAAAAACCGCTCTTATTCTAGGGCGGTTTTTATTTGTTGTACATTATAGCAAGTGAAGATAGGATTCTATATCAATTATTTTTAAACCTACTTTATACATTAGACTTTCATTATGAGGTTTGAAAATACTTTGACAAAGCATTGCTTTGAGCGAGATGTAGCGTTGGGAGTGTTTTCTATGTTTAAGCATAGCAGTTTACCCTAAGCGGAGTCAAAGGACTACGGCGACACATAAAAATACAACGTAGTGCTTGGTTTTGCAGTAGTTTAAAGCCGTAATAGATTTTCTAATGCATAAGGGTTTAAAGATAAAAATCAATTGATTATACATTATTATGCCTAAAATTTAACTGAGAAGTCATCCTGAATTCATTTCAGGATCTCATTACGTTTATTTTCAGTACATTGAGATGAGAAGCTGAAACAAGCCTGTGCTGAACTCGTTTCAGTATTCAGCTTGACGCAAACCGTTTAGGTTAAATTACGGATATTCATAAAATCAAAATTCAAAACAAAAATCTGAAGCATCAACCTTTAAAATTTTCACTATGAATTAATGGTAACGCATACCTAGCTTGATAACATAACATCAAAATAATCACTGTTTAACTAAATTTTTAATGAAAAAAATGTTAATATAATAAACTATACTAATTGATTTAGTTAAATTTATATTTATTAATATAACGCGAGTATAACGTTAAATAATTGCAAAAAGCAATTAAATCTGTAACAGAACACGATTTGCCGCGTTTATTATATAAGATATGGTTATGATTTATTTGAATTAGCCTTTAAAAAATAATAACCGAGTTATTACATAAAAAACGCAAAGCTTTTTCGCTTTGCGTTTTTAATTTTTGTTTTTTCTTTGCACCTTAATCATTACCACCTTATTATGGCGCTACCCCATGTAAAACCACTGCCAAAAGCTGCCAAAACTACTAAATCTCCCTCTTTAATTTTTCCATTTTCCCAGGCTTCGGTAAGAGCTATAGGTATAGATGCAGCTGTTGTATTACCATATTTTTGAATATTATTATATACCTGATCATCATTAAGTTTAAATTGCTTCTGTACAAATTGAGAAATTCTAAGATTTGCCTGGTGCGGTATTAACATATCAATATCTTCGGCTTGAAGCTTATTTTGTTGTAGCCCTTCATTGATAACTTCAGAAAAACGAACCACAGCATTCTTAAACACAAACTGTCCGTTCATGTAAGGATAATAAGGAATGTCTTCTTGAGGATTTTCAGCAATAATTTCGGGAACCCAATGTTCGGTACTTGGTCCTTCGAGTGATAATTCTTTGGCATGTGCTCCTTCGCTGTGAAGATGCGTAGATAAAATACCAACATTCTCTTTTTCGCTTCTGGTTA
Source organism: Aquimarina sp. U1-2 (assembly GCF_017897595.1). Taxonomy (GTDB): domain Bacteria; phylum Bacteroidota; class Bacteroidia; order Flavobacteriales; family Flavobacteriaceae; genus Aquimarina. The sequence goes on along the minus strand of NZ_JAGKIK010000005.1, from coordinate 145,115 downwards.
CTACGGCGGCTCCGGCACCATCACCAAAAATTACGGATACCCCCCTGCCCCGAGTCGTCATATCTAAACCACCGCTGTGATTTTCACTTCCTATCACCAGAACATTTTTATACATTCCTGTTTTTATAAATTGATCTGCTACAGATAGCGCATAAATAAAACCACTACATTGATTACGAATATCTAATGCCGGAATCGTATTCATGTTCATCATATGCTGAACTCGAACTCCGCCACCAGGGAAATACATATCCGGACTCAAAGTGGCAAAAATGATAAGATCAACTTCATCAGTCGTTAATCCAGCTCTTTCTAAAGCAATTTTTGCTGCTTTTACTCCCATTGTAGAGGTACTATTACCATCTCCTTTTTTTATATGGCGTCTTTCCTTAATCCCGGTACGTTCTTGTATCCACGCGTCATTAGTATCCATAATTTTAGATAGGTCATCGTTGGTGACTACGTTTTCTGGAACATAGGATCCTAATCCTGATATTTTTGAAGTATACATTGTATTGAGTATTGTGTCTTATATTTTTTGGAAACTAATTAAAATATACTGGTGTAGCATAAAATAAAATAGCAAGAGGCACCTTTATCATATACAACATTATAGAGAAATGGTACCGACAGACAATATATGTATTCTTAACATTTTAGTAAAAGAAACCTATATCATATTGTATGCACGCATAATAATAATTAATAAATTGAATGTTTGTAAAATTACCATAGTGTCAAAAATTAATAATAAAATGTCACATCAAGCGTAGTCAAGATGTGTTTATCAACCCTTCTACTCGGTGCAGGATGACAAAAACATGCATTAGGTACTTAAACGGACAATCCTATTTTAAATATAATTTTTATTAATATGATTGATGCTCTTTTATTTCTCTATCTACAATACTTTTGTAGAAATCTATGTTACTGTGTCAAGCCCTATTATTCGAGAGAATGAAATATAAATAGTAGCCAAGTGCGCATCTACTCAATCCTATGAAGTATTTTTTATTAAACTTCTATAATCTGTAGGAGTTTTACCAACCGTATTTTTAAAGACACGATAAAATGATGTTTTACTTGAAAAACCTACCTCGTACCCGATCGCAATGATCTTATTATGGATGAACTCTGGATTTTTTAAACGCTTTTTTGCTTCATTAACCCTATATAGATTTATAAATCCATTAAAATTTCTTTGAAAGCAATCATTCAAAATCTTGGACAAGAGATGTACACTAATTGATAATTGTTTTGCAACATCAGATTGTTTTAAACCTGGATTGAGATAAGGTTTTTCGTTTTCCATGTACTCTAATATTAGGGTAGTATACGTTGTTTTGTCTCGATCACTTAAAGAAGATTTTTTATGTTTTTTCCTAGGTTCAGAATTATTATTTGCAAACGGTGAAATAGCTAAAGCCTTTAATTTACTTTTTAAAGACAAGTTTTCGTTTTCCAAAATCGTACGATTTTGTAGCATCTGTTGTTTCTCTTTCTCTAGCAGCTTTTTCTTTCTTACGTAAAAAAATAGAATCATTAAAAGAATTAATATAGTGGGTATGCTATATACATATAATTGGTCAATAGATTCTTTTTGCTCAATTATTACTTTTTCCTTTTCGGCGAGCTCTTTTTCAACATCCAAACGCTTGGCTTTGGTAAGCGTAATTAAAAAATCATCTTTTGCTTTAAGGTATTTTTTATAGTTCGTACTTGAAGCTTCGTACGCTTGTAACTCTTCGTTAATTTCAGCTGAAAGAAGATAATTATTCATTACCAATTCCCTATATCCTTGTTCTAGAGCAATTTTATTTGATTTGTTTGCTACTTTCAAAGACTCATCAAATTGATTGAGTTTTTTTAACGCATTGGATATATGATGTAAACTTAGCGCTTGATATTCTGAGGATTTAATTTCTTCGGCAATTTGTAATGACTCTTTAGCTGTAGACAAAGCTTCGTTATATCGTTTCAAAAATAAGTAAGACTCTGCGAGGTTTATTTTGGCATAGCCTATAACATTCAAACTTTGAGGTTTATTTTTAATTTTGATTCCTATCTGCTCTGTTTTTTTATGATATTCCAAAGCGTTCTTGTATTGCTTATGATGGCTACTAACAGCTCCTAGCGCACTAAAGGCAGATGCTTTTAATACCAAAGGAAGTTGTTGATTTTCTTGTAGATTAATAACTTCATGCGCTAGTTTGGCAACTTTATCATATTCAACTATATTTTCGTAGGTATTGCAAAGATTCATTAGAAGAACAGCCATCTCTAATTCACTCAATCCACTATTTTCTGACAAATCAAGTACCTGCTGAAATTTGATAATGGCATCTTCATACAGACCAGTCTTATCTAAAACAACGGCTTGTTGAATCAAAACCCTATTTTTTAACTGATACAGTTCATTTTTTTCACATAAACTGTAAATTGTGTCAAGGTATTTATTGTAATTTTTATAATCACCCCGATTAAAAACCTCTAGAGCATTAGAAATAAGGTTGTTAAGCTTATCCTTATCTTCAGTATTTATGTTTAAAGTATCACTTACAAAAACCTGGGATCTTCCGTTAGAAACATTAAAGAATGTAAAAACTATGATTAATATAAATTGGTAAATGAGGCGTTTCATAAAAAAACAGAGAGGTTAATATTGCAATCTTCTTTACAATAATAAAACTTTAAAGTCACGAATTAAAATTATGATTACCTAAGAATATCAAAATAAATAGTAAAACAATAAACTGCTGATAGAATTTCTTAGAAACGAGAAAGTTTTTCTAAAATTGAGTGTCATATTATACGAATGAAACTCTCATATTTACAATTTTTCTTGATCCGTTATCCTTAAAGCTATAAAAAAAATTGAAAATTCGTAAAGACGCTTAGTTTTTATAGGAAGTGAAAACTTAAGAGTAGCAATTGAAAATGACTTAATTTAACTGTAGTAAGTACTGAAGAACCCCATGAATCCAATTAACTATACATAATTGGTTATTTGGTGGTTATCCTTACTTTAAATGCTGACATAAGAGTTGTCTTTCATTATCATGACAGAAAATTTTGCACAAGAGTAGGTAGAATTTTCGAAAATAGCTAGGCTATCATTTTGATCATTCGAGAATCATAACTTATCTATCGTTTCTTTAATAGCATTTGGCACAATCAAAAGTAGATTTGAAATTAGACTTAACAAGGTATTACCCTCAATCGACTTATTTTAGGATAATTGATAATTATGATAACGCTGCCATCGATTATACGTATTCACCGTTTGGCAGAACAGCAGGCAAACTTGGTTTTACCGAAAATAACAGAGTTGAAGTAATTTTCTCTATGCTAAAAAAGAGTAGTTCGCAATGATAGCGATCAACAAAAGAATACCTAATAGTCTTTAAAAAGATGACACAAAAAACACCTGATTACAAAAATAATTAGGTGTTTTTATTTCGAATTTACTGCGATATCATATTTCGATACGTAAATTTTCTAATAGTATTATCAAGTATCGAAGCCTCTAGAGGTTATGCTTTCCCCTTTATCTTTAAAATTAATAATGTTGCGATTGTATAGTGCACCAATAATAAGTCAAGAGACTGGGATATCTACATCACAGTTATCTTCTGCATATTCCTCAGAAAATTCAGCAAAATCCTCACCTACGTCAAAACAACTATGCACAATACAACAATTTAAATCAAATATGGAAATATCGACGTAGAACATGTATTCAAAAAAACGTTTTTTTGTGCAGTAATCAAACCAATCTTCGAATGCTAAAAGACACTGACTAGGTACTTCCCAGTAATCTATACCGTAAATATCATATAGCTCACCTAATCTTACCTTCTGAACTGAGTAGCAAGCATCTTCATTACCATTTAGCGATTCTTCTCGATCCTTTTCCTGACACTCTTTTAGAAGTTTATTAAAAACTTCGCGTGTATCTTTAGGTGCGTACTGTTTATCTTCTACAATAAAATTCACCTTTTTTAAAACAAGTTGATCATAAGCTGCTCTTTGAATATTATTTAAAATACTAGCGTCGACCTGACTCAATTTGTAATTATTTTCTAATAGTTTTTGCCTTTTGTACAATTCTTTTAGATATATTTCCATATCTTCAGCATTGGCATAACCAAAGGCTACTGCAAGTCTTGCTAATTGTTCTTCATTCCTTTCGTTAAACAAATTCTGACCTTCAAATTCTTTTAAGGTCTCATAAGCAACTCTTAAATCAGGTATTTCAGTTTCTGGAAAATAATACAGCTCCATAAATTTGATGAAATCCGGATCTTCTGCCAGTTCGCTAATAGGGCGGATTTCAATTTCGTCTCCGGTTTCTGGATTATTGTTGTCGTCACTACTGCAGGAACATAGTAGGGCAGCAATAGTGAACATTATCATATTCGTTTTTAGTGTTTTCATAAAGGTAAGATTAAGAGTTAATTAGGTTCGAATTTTGGAATATTTTTTGGAACAGAAGTCTCAAATCATAATGTGGGACTCTATTTAACAAAAATCTTATGTAAACATGAGAGTTTGTGTATTTGACTACACAAAATATAGTAAACAGCTTTATGCATCAGAAGATCCCCACCTGCCATCTTATTTAGAAAAAGGCGAGCAGGTATTACGGTTTGAAGCTACTACAAAACCAAGCACTACGTTATATTTTTAAATATCACCGTAGCCCTTCGACTCTGCTAGGGTAAACTACTATGCTGAAACTTAGAAAACACTTGGTCCTATTCCATTTTAAAATCTTATAACGAAATTTTAATATATAAACTAGGTTAAAAAAGAAAAGCAGATTTTGATGTAAAAAGCGAAAGATGCGCCAACCACAGCGCATCTTTCTAACAACCTAACCAATAAATAAACAAACCAAGTCAATCGGGCGATTGACTAAAGGTACTTTTCAAAATTGTTAACACGTACTTTAGCTCTCAAGTCGTGTAACAAGTTGTATAAGCCAAAAAACGTTCGATTGATATACAAGAAATGTTTACTTCCTCTATTACCATTCATTTTTCTTAGCTCTGTATTTTTAGAATATTTTTCACTTAATTCAGTAATTTGTCCCCAAAAGCTTTCATTTGCAAAATCAAATACCTCTTCATTAAAGGGTTTTGTAAATAGACTTAACATCTCATGGAACAACTCCGAGAAGAATTTTTGCTCTTCTTCTGTATCATCTTCTCGGAGTATTTCCAATTGAAACATCTTTTGGGCAAAAAAACGGGGATTATCAATGTTTTCTTTATCTGCTAATTCAAAATAAGGCGTATAAAATTCTAAAGGTATTTTTTTTACACATCCAAAATCTATAGCAATTAGGCAATCATTTTTATCTACCAAAAAATTACCGGGGTGTGGATCGGCGTGTACAGCTTTTAGTATATGCATTTGATACATATAAAAATCCCAAAGCGCCTGACCAATACGATCTGCTTTATCTTGATCGCTATTTTGTTTTGCGAACTCGCTAAGATGCAGACCATCCATCCAATCCATAGTAATGATTCGCTCGCTAGACAATTCTTCGTAATAACGAGGAAACTTTAAATTAGGAATGGCAGAACACGCCTTGGTTATTTCTTTACTCTGCTGTACTTCGAGAATATAATCTGTCTCTTCTAATAATTTACCCTCTAGCTCTTTAAAATACTTCTCAGAATCTTTTCCTTTCAAATTAAACATTCTGATGGCGATGGGTTTGACCATCGCCAAGTCAGAACTTATACTGTTTGCAACTCCAGGATATTGAATTTTCACAGCAAGTTTTTTCCCATCTTTAATCGCCTTATGTACCTGACCGATACTCGCAGCATTAACAGATTGAGTTGCAAACGTATCATATAATTCTTCTGGATATTTTCCGTGATACTTTTTAAAGGTTTTTCTCACTAATGGTGCCGATAATGGGGGCACACTAAATTGAGAAAGAGAAAATTTTTCTACATACGCATTAGGTAGTAAATTTTTCTCCATAGACAGCATTTGTGCAACCTTTAAAGCGCTTCCTTTCAAACTTTTCAAACCATCATAAATATCAGCTGCATTATCTTCATTTAATTGGTCCTTGGTTAAGCTAGGGTTTACTGCCTTTTTACCATAATATTTAAGATAATTACCTCCTACCTTTACACCAGTCTTCACCAACTCTGTGGTTCTTCCTAATTTGGTTGTTGGTATTTTATCTATAGTTTTCATTCAATCAATATATTTTATAGTTTGTCTATATCCTAAGCTTTTGCTTACACTAATTCCACATTACCTTTTCATTCCACAGAAATTTTCCAAAATCCAATACATTAGTAAGCGGCGTATTGTCAAAAAGATCAAAGATGGTATTCACCGACTTTTCAATAGCAATATCTGTTTTTTCGAAACTAGAGGATTCGTCTCCTACCCAGAAATTCAATAGAAATAAAAATTGCAGCCATGCACCTTCAGAAAAAATAGGTACTGGATTCTTTGCTAATTTATATTTCTTTTCATCATTATCTTCTTCTATTAAATCAGCAGCAAAATCTTTTATATGCAATCTCAATCCTTTCAATTGCTTTAGATTTTTCATCGGCTGGTCATGATATTTTAATACAAATAATATATAACTTCTATTAAGTGTCATTGTTTCAAAAAGACTGTAGAACAAAGTCAACATCTTTTCTCTACTACTAAAACTCGCGTACTCTTTATTCTTTTTCATGGCCTCTACAGTAGCTTCAAAAAATGTAGACCATATGCTTTTTCTGATACTTTCTAGATTACCAAAAAATTTGTAAAATTCTTCCTCTTTTAATTTTGCAACCTTACAAAATTTGTACACAGATACAGGATACCGCTCATGTTCTAAAACATAAGTCATAAATTCAGACAAAATATAATTTCGGTCAACTACTTGCTTTTTCTTCGGTGCTGCCATATCCTTAATATTTAGTGTAAATATAATAATTGTTTAATGTTTAAATGAAAAAGTTGAACAAAAAATATGTTAAAGTTGTTTCAAAAAATTTGAAAGTAACTCCCCGTTCTCCAACGTACTACTTGGTATTTTAAATTCCCTTTTAAAGTTACGTATTACAATCACAAAAAACTAAAAAAAGCTGTTTCAATGTCACTTTGTCATATGAATCACATTGGTATTTTTTTTGACCTCATGTTAAAAATTACATTAAATTAAAACTAAGAACGATGGCAACAGGAAATATAAATGTATCTGTAGAAAACATTTTCCCACTAATCAAGAAATTTTTGTATTCTGATCACGAGATATTTTTGCGTGAATTGATATCAAACGCAACAGATGCAACATTAAAATTAAAGCACCTTACGAGTATTGGTGAGGCGAAGGTAACCTACGGAAATCCTTTAATTGAAGTAAAAATTGATAAAGACAATAAAAAGCTGCATATCATCGATCAAGGTATTGGTATGACTGCTGAAGAAGTTGAGAAATACATTAATGAAGTAGCTTTTTCTGGTGCTGAAGAATTTCTTGAAAAATATAAAGATAGTGCCAAAGATTCTGGTATTATAGGGCATTTTGGTTTAGGATTCTATTCTGCCTTTATGGTAGCCAGTAAAGTTGAAATTATAACCAAGTCGTATAAAGACGAACCTGCCGCACATTGGATTTGTGATGGTTCTCCCACCTACAGCCTGGATAAACACGAAAAAACGGAAAGAGGAACAGAAGTTATTCTTCATATAGGTGAAGAGGATGTTGAATTTCTTGAAGAAAGCCGAATTAGAGAGTTATTGGTAAAATATAATAAGTTTATGCCGGTACCAATCAAATTTGGAACAAAAACAGAAACACTACCTAAGCCAGAAGATGCTAAAGAAGAGGATCCTGCCCCTACGCAAGAGGTTGATAATATTATTAATAATCCCAATCCGGCCTGGACCAAACAGCCGGCAGATTTAAAAGAGGAAGATTACAAAAGTTTCTATCGCGAATTGTACCCTATGCAGTTTGAAGAGCCTTTGTTTAATATCCATTTAAACGTAGACTACCCTTTTAATCTTACGGGTATTCTTTATTTTCCGAAGTTGGGTCAGGATATGAATCTTCAAAAAGATAGAATTCAATTGTATCAAAACCAAGTATTTGTTACTGATAACGTAGAAGGCATAGTACCAGAGTTTTTAACGATGCTTCGAGGTGTCATTGATTCTCCCGATATCCCGTTAAATGTTTCAAGATCTTACTTGCAAGCTGATGGTAATGTAAAGAAAATATCAAGCTATATTACCCGAAAAGTTGCTGATAAATTGAATTCAATGTTCAAAAATAACAGAGAAGATTTTGAGCAAAAGTGGAACGATATTAAAATAGTAATCGAATACGGAATGCTATCTGAGGAAAAATTCTTTGAAAAAGCAGACAAATTCGCACTATACCCAACAGTTGATCAAACCTTTTTAACTTTTGAAGAGCTTCAGGATAAAATAAAGGATAGTCAAACCGATAAAGACGATAAGTTAGTAATTCTTTATGCTTCTAATAAAGATGAGCAACATGCCTATATCCAAGCTGCCAAAGATAAAGAATATGAGGTGCTATTATTAGATTCTCCTATTGTTTCTCATTTAATTCAGAAATTAGAAACTAGTAAAGAAAATGTAACTTTTGCTCGGGTAGATGCCGATCACGTTGATAATTTGATCAAAAAGGATGAAGAAACTATATCCAAACTATCTGACGAAGAAAAAGAAAGTCTTAAAACAGATCTCGAGAAAGTAATTCCAAAAGAAAAGTATACGGTACAGCTAGAAGCTATGGATAGCGGTGCTTCTCCATTTATGATTACGCAACCAGAGTTTATGCGTCGTATGAAAGAAATGCAACAAACTGGCGGTGGCGGCGGAATGTTTGGCATGGGAAATATGCCAGAGATGTATAACCTTATCGTGAATACCAATCATGAATTAATTGGTCAAATTGCAAATACAAAAACGGATAAGAAAAAAGAACGTTTAATCAAACAGTCTCTAGACTTAGCTAGACTTTCACAAAACCTTTTAAAAGGAGAAGAACTCACAGCTTTTATTAGTCGTAGTTTCGAAATGATAAAGTAGATTAAGCCTTATCGGCTTTATTACCATACCGAATCAATGTATACCGCTTTGCTAATTTATGTAGGCAAAGCGGTTTTTTTATGTCAATTTTTGATTTGAGCAACGATACGTTTATTTTAGTGAAAAATTAAAGATTCAAGATGAATTCGAATCCTATACTTCATATAATAGTACTGTTACTTACTTTAACAAGCGTAAAGGGGCAGCATTCAGTTTCGGGATACCTTACTATGGATTTTCCAGACGCCTGGGAGCGGAAAGTTTATTTAAGTACCGTTGATTTTGATCAAAAAACAGGAAAAGATCATACTAAAATAATTGCCACCAGTACGCTTACCCAAGACGGTTTTTTTTCTTTTGGTAAAGAGGTGTTTGCAGCACAGGATAGAGTTTACAAATTGCATGTTAATCCAAAATCAGCTTACCAGAAAAAATTACTTTCAAAATCTATCCAAAACTATAAACTGTTCATCTTGTCTAAAAAGGATTCTTTGTTTTTTAAAAAAGGGACTGCTCTATTTTCAGAATATGTAACTAGTAATAAGGCAGAGAAAGAATGGCAAAAGCTCAAAAGGTTTGAAGCACGATATGACATAGCTTCAAAAAACTTCGATCCAAAACAATACTTATTAGAAACCAGGGGATATGTAAAAGACTCCCTTCATATACTTTTAGTAAAACTAATGAGCATCAAGAAACTAGATGAGCAACAGTTACTAGAAAAAGATATTGAAGCAAATCTACCCTACTATTCAGGTCTTTTAAAAGAGCTACAATCTAGCGACCTGGATCCTGCGACCTATCAATATTTAAAGAACAAACTTACTCTGGCACATCAAAAGAAAACAACTCACAATTACAAGTTGAGTATCATAATTAATGGGATTACACTAGGAGTTATAGGTATTTTGTGTTTTTTTATGATACGATATCGAAAACGTTCAAAAACTAACCTTGCACATACGTTAAGTAAACAGGAAACAGTTATTAAAGAACTCATGATGTCTGGAAAAACCAATAAAGAGATTGCCAACGAACTATTTATAAGTCTGAATACGGTAAAAACACACATTACTAATATTTATAGTAAATTAAATATTAATAGCAGAAAAGAACTTTTATTCAAAAAGTGAAGTATCCTTAGGAGGGCAAGTCCATCGGTATGGACTGGAAACCAAATTTTTAAAGCAGCCCGCTTCGCAATATGAAATCTTAATAGTTACGTAAAACTATATAAATATGCTATAAACAAGCAAAATCACCCCCGTACTAGTACCTTATTCAACCTGGTTTTATAAAGCTCACCTCTATTCTTTTGCATTTTTTTGATCTATTAAATGTTAGAGTAGTGATAAAAGATAAAAATGTACTTAGGCAGTTCTATAAATGGAACAAGATATTAGGATGGACAGTATTTACAATTGCAGTAGTTACCTACACACTTACTGTAGCCCCTACCAATAGCTTTTGGGATGTAGGCGAATACATTGCTACAGCTTCAAAATTGCAGGTTGGTCATCCGCCAGGGGCGCCCTTATTCCAAATGATGGGTGCTTTTATATCTATTTTTGCACTACATAACGACCAAATAGCCTTTACTGTGAATATGATTTCAGTGATATCGAGTGCTTTTACCATAGCATTCTTATTCTGGTCTATCACGCTTTTAGCAAAAAAAACCGTCAAAAACCCAGGTCAAGTTTCGAAAAAACAACAAATTGCAATTCTAGGGAGTAGTCTTACCGGTAGCCTGGCGTTTGCTTTTACCGACAGTTTTTGGTTTAATGCTGTAGAGGCAGAAGTTTATGCGATGGCCACTATGATGCTTTCGTTAACGTTTTACTTGGGCTTACTTTGGGAACGCGATCTGCATACAAAAAGAGGCAATCGATGGGGGATTTTAATAGCCCTGATTATAGGCTTGGCCTTTGGTGTCCATTTTATGGCTATATTAGCTATTCCCGCTATCGTACTGCTATGCTACTTTCAATATACCAAAAAAAGCAGTATTCTTAATTCTATCATAGCCAATAGCACAGCTATATTGGTGTTGCTATTCATATTTATAATACTTATCCCCTACACACTCAAATTTTTTGCCGCAGCAGAACTTTTTTGTGTTAACATATTAAGATTCCCATTTAATTCAGGAATCAGTATTGCTTTGCTGTCGTTACTCATTCTTTGCTATATCGGGTTGTCTTACACAAGAAAAAGGCGACTGCAACGATTGAATACAGCATTGCTCGGTATTGTTTTTATTCTAATTGGATTTTCTAGTTGGGTAATGCTTCCCATAAGAGCAACTGCAGGAACGGTTATAAATGAAGATAATCCGAGTACGATTCATGAGCTTCTTGCGTATTACAATTTAGAACAATATCCTAGTATACCGCTTCTATACGGTCCTCAATTTACTGAAACATACAGCTATCTCGATCCTAAAAATCCTTATGAAGATGACCAACCCAAATATAAGAAAGATCATCATACTCGAAAATATGTTGTTGTAAATGATTGGAAAGACGCCAAACAAAATCTGGATGATGGTCATAAATCGCTCTTTCCGAGAATGTGGAGTACAGAACACAGCACGAACTATATGAGGTTTACCGCACCCATATCCTTCAAAATCAAAGCAAAATATAGTGATCAAAAAGAAGTATTGTCTGCTGTCGCTACCTTCAGAAAAAACGATGCACTGGGTAAAATAGATCATAATGGATATCATAAATTTTTACAGGACTTTGGAAATTATCTCGATGTAGAAAAACCTTCATTTGTCGATAACCTCAACTATCTATTTCGCTATCAAATAGGGTATATGTATTGGCGTTATTTTATGTGGAATTTTGTAGGAAGACAAAACGATATACAAGGTGAGTTGGATAACCTTAATGGAAACTGGTTAAGCGGAATACCAGTTGTAGATGAATGGCATCTAGGATCTCAAAACAATCTTCCTGATTCTGTTGTACATCATAAAGCCAGAAACACGTACTACTTCTTACCACTACTTTTAGGTATTATAGGCTTTCTTTTTCATTTTCGAAGTGATAAACAAAGGTTTTGGGCTGTATTTGTGTTTTTTCTGTTCACAGGTATTGCACTTAAAGTCTATTTAAATGAAAAACCTTTTGAAGTAAGAGAGCGGGATTATGCCCTGGTAGGCTCATTTTATGTTTTTGCGATTTGGATAGGTTTGGGAGTTCTTGGGCTCTACACACTACTTCAAAATAAACTCAATATAAAATTTTTACCCGTATTCATTACCGTAATATGCGTATGTGCAGTTCCGGGAGTTCTAGTTGCCAAAAACTGGGATGATCACGATCGATCTCATCAGTATACCGCAAGTACGCTCCCCAAAAACTATCTCTCATCGTGTCAGGAAAATGCAATTTTGTTTACTATTGGCGATAATGATACATTTTCATTGTGGTATGCACAGGACATTGAAGGTTATAGGACCGATATTAGAACCATAGTCGCAGGATATTTGGCTACCGATTGGTATGTAGATCAAATGAAAAAGAAAGCCTATCACAGTGATCCTTTATCTATAAGTTTGACTCATGAGTTTTATGCTTATGGAAATAATGATGTCATCTACTATCAATCTGTTACCGAAGATACTATGTTAATCAAAGATTGGTTGCGTTGGATTACTTCTAACGACCCAAGAACCAAAGGGCATTTGCAAAGTGGTGCTATAGTAAATTCATTTCCTTCAAAAAACATTCGAATTCCTGTAGATAAAGATGCAGTATTACGCAATGGTATAGTAGCCCAAAAAGATGCCGATAAAATTGTGCCCTATATTGATATTCAACTTTCTGGCGATTACTTGCTAAAACATAGATTGGTCATGCTCGATATTGTAGCTAATACTAATTGGAAACGCCCTATTTATTTTTCTGGCGGAAGTTTTGGTGATGATGATTATATCTGGATGAAAGATTATCTTCAACTAGATGGCTTAACCTATAAACTTGTTCCTATAAAAACAAAAGTTGATCCAAAAAACCCTTACGAATACGGACGAATTGATACCGAGCGTATGTACCAAACCGTTATGAACTGGAAATGGGATCACAGTAATAACTCTAATGTTTATCATGACCCAGTGACCCGAAGAAACGCCATCTCTTATAGAATAAGTTTGGGCAGATTAGCCGAGCAGCTCATTAATGAAGGTGAAATACAAAAAGCTAAGAACATACTTGATTTAGGAATAGAGAAGCTTCCCGTAGATCTTTATGAGTATTATACGACATTGCGACGTTTTATAGAAGGGTATTTTAGGATTAATGAAAATGAAAAAGCACTTCAATTATGGGAGCAGATTGCAAATAAGTATCAACAACAACTTATGTATTATGGAAATCTACCCTTAAAGGAGCAATTGCAATACATCGAAGAAATCATCACGACTATTGAGTACTACAAAGATCTAGTCGAACTACTTTCAAAAAATAGTCAGAAGGAAATCGCTGAAATTAAAACTACAGAGTTTGAAAAGTTTTTACAGCTATTTAAAAGACTTTATTATGAATAAGAATCAGCAATATTCTGGTATTCGTACTACAAACCTTTACAGTTACATCTATCACAAATTGCGCGAATTATGGATATCTTTAATCCTAATTCTGTAAAAAAGTAGTGTTACAATTATCATAAAGAGCAATAAACTGACTACAGAATTGTTAATTTTAACGCGAAGCTTATTGAATTTTTAAGCTTTTCGCCTTATTAAAAGGTGGAACAACACTTCAAAATTCAAATACATACGATAACACAAACTAAACCTTATGTTATGAAAAACTACTGGATCTTAGCAACCCTATTCCTTTTAATAAGTTGTACCCAGGCTAAAAAGGATAGTACTGTAAACAACAATGAAGATAAAGAAGTAATGCCTGTCGAACCTGATGGCGGTATTGGAGATGGTGCGCTTTCTATTGTGGATCAATACATTACAAATATTGAAAAAGCTCATCATAAAGAAGCGTTTTTGAATCATAAGATGATCAGTTTCAAAATCAATATACGTTTTCGAGGAAAACAGCGCCTAGATGGTAAAGTTACGATGCTTACCAATTCAGCAAAGATTAGAATTGATAAAAAAGACGGAAGTAAATTGATCTATACGGGTGAGAAAGCATATTTATGCCCGAAAGACGCCAGTGAAAAAGGAGCCCGTTTTGACATGTTTACCTGGACGTATTTCTTCGGTATGCCATACAAATTAAATGATCCAGGAACAAAATGGGAATTAGGAGACAGCAAACCTCTACATAGTATCGATCATCAAACCGCTAAACTTACCTTTGAACCGGGAACAGGTGATGCTCCCGATGATTGGTATATTATTTATACAGATCCAGATCAAAATATACTTAAAGCAGCAGCTTACATTGTAACCTTTGGCAGTCAAGGTGATACTTCTAAAGCGGAAGCAAATCCACATGCGATTTATTATACAAATTTTGAAACTATTGAAGGAATTCCATTTGCAACAAAATGGGTGTTTTATGGATGGACTGAAGAAAAGGGGTTAACCGATAAAATTGGTGAAGCTACAATTACCGATATCACATTTTTACAGGAAGAAGGTGCACTCTTTGAAACTCCGGATAATGCTAAGGAGATAACACTTTAATATTATTTTTTAGGGTTTTTAAATAGTGGTTATGAGTTTCTTTAGCAGAACTGATAACAGGTATGGGTTTTTGTTTGTTTTTTCTTATCTTTAAGAAACACGAAATCAGAACTCCTATGACTCCGCTATTTAAAACACTACGTCTTCCCCCTACTCTGGATGAAATTCTAATTCTTAATGAACCCGAAGGATTTTACAAAGAATTGGATTGCCTTAGCGATGTGGTTATAAAAGAATCTCTAATTCAGGTATCAGAGGTAGATTTTGCGATTGTTTTTGTTAAAGAAAAGAAGCAAATCGAAAATCGTATTGAAACCTTATATCCAAAGTTAATTGGCGATGCAATTTTGTGGTTTGCCTATCCCAAAAAAAGTTCTAGAACATATCATACAGAGATTACAAGAGATTATGGTTGGGGTGTTCTTGGGGATTACAACCTGGAACCTGTAAGGCAAGTTTCTATTGATGCAGATTGGACAGCACTGCAGTTTAGAAAGGTTGGATATATCAGAAATAGTATACGAAACAAAAATTATATACCTAATACCGCAAATAGACAAAAAACTTCTGCAATGAAATGAGTTGGCACCTATATCTTTTATCACTAATTTTTGTTATCGCAGGTGTCTTTCATTGTATTCGTCCAAAGGCCTTTGTTCGTATTATGCCTTTGTACCTTCCCGCTCATAAGTTTTTGGTATATGTAAGCGGTATCGCCGAAATTTTAGCAGGTATAGGGATATTATTTCAAACCACCAGAATGGTATCGCTTTGGGGAATAATTATCATGCTAATTTTATTTTTCCCGGTACACCTTCATATGTTAATCAATAAAAAAGCAGGTCTCAATTTGCCCAAAACTGTTCTTGTACTAAGATTATTTTTGCAATTTGGCTTAATCTATTGGGCGTATCAATACCTTTAAACTATCTATGCACCTTTATGAATCTTGATCTCTTTCCTTCACATGACAGCCCTATTACTTTACCTATGATCGATGCGGAAGTAACGTATTTTCCTCAGTTTTTTGATCATACAACGGCTACTCAACTTTTTGAGGCGTTACAAAGCTCTATAGCTTGGCAGCAGGATGATATCACCATATTTGGTAAAACTTATCCCCAACCCCGTTTAACTGCTCTTTATGCAAATAATAGCAATACATACCGCTACTCAAATATTACAATGTACCCTAAAACTTTTACCGAAGAGTTACTTTATATAAAAAATGCTATTCAAAATGCATCTGCTGTTACTTTTACGTCCTGCCTATTAAATTTATATCGGGATGGAAATGACAGTAACGGTTGGCATGCAGACAACGAGAAAGAATTAGGAACTCAACCTATCATAGCTTCGGTAAGTTTTGGAGAAGATCGCTGGTTTCATTTTAAACATAAAACCAACAAGGCATTAAAACAAAAAATTTTGCTTCAACACGGTAGCCTTTTACTAATGCGTGGTAAAACACAGGAATGTTGGTTACACCAAATCCCAAAGACCAAAAAAAAAGTAGGACCACGAATCAATCTTACATTTAGAATCATTCGATAGCAACCTTTTTAAAACAGATTGAAATAATCTAGGTCAATCAAGACGTACAGCGGTAGTAAAATGATCTGGGCGTATTTTTATCAATACAATAGCACTTACCACAAGTAAAAAGTGGATGCCAGCACAATACCACTGAGAGGCATCTATTAAATAAACTGTAAAAAAACTAAATAAAAATATAGCAATTCTTAACATAATGTGTTCAGACATCCCAAGAATTAAGAACAAACCTATCATGAATTTTTCAAAAGGAACCAAAGGTGCTAGTGCTTCAACAACATAAATATCAAGAATAGAAACCGACGCAAAATATTGATATAATCTCCCCAAAAAGTCAGTATAATTTAAAACATCATTTATACTGGTTGTCACCAAAAAAATACCCAAACATAAACGTAACAAATTAAACAGCAATATTTTTAACTTCATATACCGATTATAAATCCTAGTTTTTAGCGTGCAAATATAAATATGAATTGAAATACACTACTTGTATATTTCAACATAAAATTAGTACGGAAAAACCATAACTATTTCGTTTTCAATAACTATGAATCTAATAGACCAGTACTAGTTATGCAAAAAAAATGTTAAATTATTAATTTTATTTTGTAACTTTCAATAGAAAAAAATTGCTTATGAACCGCTATACACTGCACGAAACCTTTGTGGTACATCAATATGAAACCGACGAATGGGAAGCAGAACCACACAATCATAATTACTTTGAAATTATTTTTATTGAGCAGGGAAAAGGATATCATACTATTAACGGAGTACGATTTCCATACCAGGAGAACAATATATTTTTGATGGCACCAGAAGACACCCATCATTTTGAAATTGAAAAGCATTCAAAATTTACCTATTTCAAATTCACAGAACTATTATTTTCTAGCAAAGTGAACTTACCCGATAGGAAATATTGGTTACAAAGAATAGAACAACTCTTGCACCACCCCAACATCATTCCCGGAGATGTAATTTCTCATGAAGAGGACAGAACTATTATTTGGGATATTCATAAGGTAGTTCTTGATGAGTTTAAAAATGAAAAAGTATATTATCAAGAAATTATTTCGAATGCTATCAGTACAATCTTAAGCATTATTATGCGTAATATTTCTGAAAAATATAAATCAAATCAAAATGAAGTTTTTGTCGGGCATTCTAAAATAGATCAGATATTAAGCCATATTCGACAAAATGTATATGATAATGATCTTACCAAAATTAATTTTCTAGCGAATAAGTTTGGCATGTCCCAAAGTTCTATTAGTACCTATTTTAAAAGAAAAACGGGTGAATCCATTCATCAATATGTGACAAAATACAAAATGAAACTCGTAGAATACAGGTTGCAACACACCGAGTTTACAATTGCTGAAATTGCATATCAAATGGGATATACCGATGAGAGTCACCTCACTAAAACATTCAAGAAATACTATTCGATGTCACCAAAGCAGTATAGAAAAGAATTAATTGTCGAGTAATTTATGACAAAATCAACCAAAAATATCGTTTAAAACTTTTGCCAAACGTAGACCTCCTTTTTGCAGTTGAGTGCGAACCATGGTAAAATTACGATACATATAGGCATACCCTAATTTTTCGCCTATGGCAGCAGACTGGTATACTTGCGCTGCCAGATTTTGTGATTCATGAACCCAATCTATCACACTCCCTTTTTGAATATCCTCAATTTCTGTTTTGGTTAGTGCTGCTCTATTCAAAGATAGTTCTGTATAGCTCATTCCATAATGATCTATCATATCACTATCCCATACTCTATGAAGATTAGAGCCATCTTTAAACCATCGTACTTGAATATCGTTGCCTCCTTTATCTTCTGCCCTCCCAACATGCAAGGGTTGGTGTAAATCCCCAATAAAATGAACTAATAGTTTAAGGTGAAATTGTTTATCATACGTTGATGCTTGCTCGTCTTTAAGAATTGCTATACACTTATCTATTCCTTGTACTAAATCACCTGATGCACTAGGTGATGTTTCACCATATTTTTTATCGAATGGAAAATTAACATAATGCCAGGGATGATACTTTTTATACTTTTTGTCACTTTTGATCTCGTCTGCAAAGGTTGATACCATAGCTAGACTTTGCCCTTCAAGTAATGCTGCCAAATTTCTTTTAGCTTTACCACTAAGGTGCGCTTCAGCTATTTGACCAGTAACTCGATGACCCGTTTTACCCCAATCATAATCCAATGCAAATCCTGTTACCGAAATAAGCATTATAATCCATACGGCTCCCTTTTTAAATTTCATACTACGCTATTGTTTTAAGTAAAGAATTGAATACATATAATACATAGTGTGAACTATTTTGACTAACGAACTACTTTGAGACAGCGCCACCTGGCATGTGCGCTAAAAATGTTTACCAAACATTTTTTAACACTCCACCCTGTGAAGTAATTTTTAAAATTTTAATACTATTCGATTCATCACTATATATTTTGAGGCAAAGATAAAAAAGGGTATGTTAGCCATACGTTAAGAAAAAATAAGAATTATAACTTTTTAACCGGATTTATGCCCGAGAACTTTGTGATGAAGTTTGAACCCGGATTATGCATTAGAATTTCGTAATCAGGGTTGAAGTTATAAATAGCACGAATCCTTAACTGATTTTGCTTATAATGCTATCAAAATATGATTGTGTTTTTATCGTTTGACAAATACCATAAATTATATATCCCATCATGAAATGTATACTTTCTTTGTTTTTTGCAACCCTTTGTATCAGCAATTTTAGCCAAGAGAAAGAATACAATTCGGCTATTGTAAAAATCAATAAATTTATTGAAGGTTCCCTGGTTACACCATATTCTGACAACGAAGTACCCTTGCTTATCTTTATCATGGATGCTGGAGCCATTAATCGGGATGGTAATGATCGAATGTCAAAAAACGATACCTTTAAGAAGTTAGCCATCGAATTGGCAAAGTTGGGTGTGGCCTCGTATAGATATGACAAAAGATTATTTAAAATGGACAGACTCGGAATACGGGAACATGAAATTTCTTTTGACCATTACGTAGAAGATGCCAGGTCGATTGTCAAGTATTTCAGAAAAAATAAAAGCTACACTAAGATTATGATTCTTGGTCACGGACAAGGCTCTTTAATCGGTATGCTAGCTGCAAAAGATCTTGCCGATGGTGTAATTTCAATAGCCGGAAATGGCGAATCTATCGATCAAGTAATAGTGAAACAAATTTCAAAACAAGCCCCGGGTTTGGATAAAAGTGCCGCAGTGGCTTTTCAACAATTAAAAGATAACGGAAGAGCGACAAATTACGAACCTGCTCTGGAGTCTATTTTTAGATATGATTTACAACCTTTCATGAAATCATGGATTAAATATGATCCTTCTTTAGAGATTTCGACATTAGAGATGCCCTTACTTCTTATACACGGTGATAAAGATATCCAGGTAGAAATGGTACAAGCAGAAAAATTAAAAGAAGCGACCCCAAATGCCGATTTGTTGATTATTAATAATATGAATCATATTCTCAAAGAAATAAAAGGAGGTAGATTAGAAAATCAAAAATCATATAATGAGTCATGGAGAAAAATTATGCCCGAAGTTCTTTCTGGTATTGCTAACTTTGTAACTCAATAATTTGAACCTTGTAAATGAACCCAAATCTAAAAATTGATAAATGCAACATCGCATTATTTTTTCTGATATAGATGGTACGCTACTGAATCCTGAAAGAGAACTTTCTACATTTACCATTTCACAGATTCGAAGAATAAAGGATAGCATTCCTATGGTATTAATATCTTCGAGAATGCCAAGTGCGATGACGCATTTACAAGAAGAGTTAGACATCACAAATCAACCCATAATATGTTATAACGGTGCCTTAATTTTAGTAGATAACACACCGATTTCTTCTACAGCAATACCTTTGCAAGTTTTAGAGGCTCTTTATCATTTCAATCATGATCACAAAGTGCATCTTAGCCTTTACAATACTAACGATTGGTATGTTCCTGAATTAGACTATTGGGCAAAGAGAGAATCGAGAAATACAAAAGTGAACCCTTTGGTAAAATCTACAGAAGAAGTAATTCATGAATGGAAAGAACAAAATAAAGGAGCTCACAAAATTATGTGTATGGGCGATGATCGTTATATAGACAATATGTACGCCTTTCTAGACGAAAAATTTGGTGACACCCTTCATTTATATCGTTCTAAATCTACTTACATTGAAATTGCACATAAAAGTGTTTCAAAATTAACAGCTATAGAACTATTGTTAGACACTCATTTTAATATCCCTATTACGAAAGCATTAGCATTCGGAGATAATTATAACGACATAGAAATGCTTAAAGCTGTAGGCACTGGGGTAGCAGTTGCCAATGCTAAAATAGAGACCAAACTTGTTGCTAATGCCATTACATTATCAGGTAAAGAAGACGGTGTAGCTTTATACATTAAAAATAATATTGATCTATCGTGCTAAAAGTTCTAAGAATAGTTACATCCCTCTTCGTTGCTTGGCTGCTCGTCCCTTTTTTAGCAGGTTGTAAACCTTCACAAACTGCTGTAGTTAATAATGTTTCGTCAATCATAGCATCTATCGATTTGGTCAATGTAGTTGATGATAAAGTGAAAGTAGAGATACAAGTTAGCGATATTGATGAAGATACCATAAGCTATTATCTACCGAAAATTGTGCCAGGAACTTATCAAAACAATGACTACGGAAAATTTATAGAAGATCTAAAAGTATTTGACAAGATTGGAAATCAACTACCTGTTGAAAAATATGGAAACAACCGTTGGAAAATCAACAATGCAACACAAATTCATAAACTAAGTTATTGGGTTAATGACACTTTTGATACTGAAGATTCACACGACATATTTTCACCTACAGGAAGCAATATTTCGAAGAATACTAACTTTGTTTTAAATCTCTACGCATTTGTAGGCTACTTTACTGCATTAAAAGAGGTAAAATACAAGCTCTTTATAAAACACCCTAAAAACCTAGCAGTTTCAGCTTCATCAAAAGAGATACTACCCGACAAACCTATTGACAATCCAAATTATGATGTTGACTATTTTGTGTACAGGCGCTATGCCGATGTTGTTGACTCTCCCCTAATGTATTCTAGTCCGAACCAAGTAACATTTACCATCAATGGTATCGAGATATTGTTAAGTGTATACTCTCCCAATCATACACATACAGCCGAACGACTGAAACCAGAAATGGAACGTATGATTAGAGCACAAAGTAACTTTATAGGAAATAATATTGAAACGACTAAAAATTATAGTATTCTATTGTATCTTTCAACGACCAGGCAAGATGATGCAAAAGGTTTTGGAGCATTAGAACATAGTTCTTCAACCGTAGCTGTATTGCCCGAATCACTTTCACTTAAAAAATTAAATGCCGCACTTACCGATGTAATTTCTCACGAATTTTTTCATATCCTTACACCGATCAACATTCATTCAGAAGAAATTCACAATTTCGATTATAACAATCCAAAAATGTCGCAACATTTATGGTTGTACGAAGGTACCACAGAATACTTTTCACTTTTATTTCAAATTACACAAGGGCTTATCACCAAAGAACAGTTTTTAGAGCGAATTCTAGACAAAATAGAAACTTCTAAACGTTTTGATGATCACATGTCTTTTGCATTGATGAGTGAAAATATTTTGAAAGCTCCCTTTCGCGAGAACTATCGCAATGTTTATGAAAAAGGAGCACTAATTTCAATGTGTATCGATATCATGATGAGAGAAAATAGTGATGGTATTTATGGCATATTAGATCTTATCAAGAATCTATCGACGCGTTTTGGTCAAAATACTCCGTTTAAAGATGATGAGCTGATTGCTGTTATCGAAGAGGTTTCGTATCCAGAGGTTAGCAATTTTTTAAAAGCTCATGTTATAGGTAATCAGCCTATAGATTACAACTTCTATCTAGATAAAGTCGGAGTAGCTTTGGATAGCAAAGAAGTCGCTTCATCGTACTTCATTCATGAACAACAACCGTTTGTAAAAGGGTTAGAGTCGTCTAATCAGATTGTCTTTGTCACTACTATTCCACTAAACAGTTTTTTAAAAAATATAGGCGTCAAAGGAGGTGACATATTAAGTAGTATCAACGACAAAGCGTATACTATCAAAAATATTTACGATCTTTTCGGGGATTCGAATGCGTGGAAAGTTGGTGATAAAATTACGTTCCGCGTTAAACGAAATGGTAAAGAAATTACATTACAGTCTACCATTGTAAAACCTACGGTACAAAAAATGATCCTAAAGCAAAAAACTGAAGTTCGGCCCAAAACGAAGGATCTATTTAAAAAATGGATCAACGATTAAGTGTATTCGTGTACTCGTTGCTATTAATAAACTACCTCGGGGCTTGCTTACGAAGCATTCGAGGAAAATAATTTTTCAATTTTGAAGCAAGCCTCGAGATAATAAACCCTTTGGTGGTGCCAATAAAAATTTTAATTTGCAGTGCTCATTTTTAAATTATTGAAAATATATGATCGATACTACACCTTATTTTACCAACGACACTGTAGTCTTTGGTATTTTAATGCTATGTTTAGGAGCAGTATTTTACACTTCTTCTTTACAATCCAAATTCTGGAAAACGTTTTACAAATTCGTTCCTGCTATATTATTATGCTACCTTTTACCTGCTTTATTTAACTCACTAGGTGTTATAGCACCCAATTGGAATGAACTTGGCGAGAATGGAGAAGTCATAGAGAAATCGTCTAATGTGTATTATATTGCCAGTAGGTATTTGCTGCCAGCCTCTTTAGTATTAATGACATTGAGTATAGATCTTAAAGGTATTTTTAACCTGGGACCCAAGGCATTAATCATGTTTTTTACTGGAACATTAGGAATAATTTTTGGTGGCCCAATTGCTATTTTACTTATCTCTTTTGTATCTCCTGAAACCTTAGGTGGTGTAGGTTTTGATGCTGTTTGGAGAGGACTGTCTACTCTGGCAGGAAGCTGGATAGGTGGAGGTGCCAATCAAGCAGCTATGCTAGAAATCTATCAATATAATCCCGATAAATATGGCGGAATGGTACTTGTTGATATTGTGGTTGCTAATATTTGGATGGCTATTTTACTCATCGGTATAGGAAAAAGTGAAAAAATTGACGCCTGGTTGCAAGCCGATAATAGTGCTATAACGTCACTTAAGAAAAAAGTAGCCGATTATGCCGATAGTATTACACGTAATCCTTCTTTAACCGATTATATGGTGATGCTTTCTATTGCTTTTGTAACCGTTGGATTAGCACACTGGGGCGCAGAAGAAATTTCTGGATTATTATCGAATAATTTCGAAATATTTAATGATAAAAGTTCTGCCTTATCTTCATTTACTTCAAAATTCTTTTGGATGATTACGATAGCAACCGCTATTGGTATAGCTTTATCGTATACAAAAATGAAGCAGTATGAAGGAGCTGGCGCCAGTAAATTGGGAAGTATTTTTATCTACATTCTTGTCGCTACCATTGGAATGAAAATGGATTTGGGTATGATTTTCGAAAATCCCGGACTCATAGCGATTGGTTTGGTCTGGATGGCCATACATGTAGTACTTCTAATTGGTGTAGCAAAGCTCATTAAAGCACCTTATTTTTTTCTGGCGGTAGGTAGCAAAGCCAATATTGGTGGTGCAGCCTCTGCACCGGTCGTAGCTGCTGCCTTTCATCCTTCACTGGCAACCGTGGGAGTTTTACTTGCCGTTCTAGGATATGTAGTAGGAACCTATGGGGCAATCTTATGTACAATTTTAATGCAAATTGCTTCAGGAAGTTAGTATTTCACTCTATTTTATGGCATATTTGTAATCGTTTTTTAAATAGAATAGTATTGATGAGAAATCTTGTAATCATATTCATAGTAATCACTTTACTTACAACATCTTGTTCTCCTCCGGTGACCGAAGGAAACGTGATTATTTCAGGTACTATCGATGGTCTCAAAAAAGGAACCTTATATTTACAACGCGTGCAGGATACAGTATTGATTAATGTAGACTCTGTGCAAATAGATGGAAATTCTGAATTTGTAATGAGGTCTAATGTCACCGAACCAGAAATTCATTATCTCTATCTTGATAAAAAAGATGGTACACAATATAATGATCGTATCGATTTTTTTGCTGAACCCGGAGAAATTTCAATTGCTACTACGTTAACAGATTTTGAGAAAGATATAAAAATTACTGGTGGTGAAAACGAGGTGAAGTACCAGGAATACAAAAAGATGCTCAAACGATTTAACGAAAGAAATTTAAGATTAATAAAAGAAGATTTTGAGGCTACCAAACAGAAGGATGAAGAAAAATTGATAGAAAATGACCAGGCGTATAAAAATCTTACACGACAAAAATATCTCTACACTATCAATTTTGCTATTTTCAATAGAAAACTAGAGGTTGCACCTTATGTTACGCTAAACGAAGTATTTGATGCAAATATTAAATTATTAGATACTGTTGCCAAGTCACTCAGCCCAAAAGTTAGAAAATCGCTTTACGGAAAACAGCTGATTAGCTATATAAAAGATCGAAAAACTAAAGAAGCTATCATCATAAAACAAAATGATTCTATTCGAAATCTTCCTAAGGAATAACGATAGTATGTATGGTATTTCTAATCTGAAATACAACCAACCTTAACTTTTACTTTTGACCAGAATCGGAAAACTAATATAAAATAAACCATTATGGATTTAAAATCCATAGTTTTCTAAAAGAATGAAATTCTTTATGAATTAGGAATCCAATCTCTCATTCCTGCGAAGGCAGGAATCCAAAGATAATTATGAATGCCGTATCATGTACGGTATGACTAATTGTATATGAAAAGTGTATAAAAACTATAATGCATTTACTTTAGCCACCAAAGATTCAGCCGTTTTTTCTAAGTCTTTACGAATTGCTTTAAAGTGTGTCGACGGATTTTCTACCTGTCGAGCATTAACTCTTTCAATAAGCTCATCAAATGATTGGATTGCTTCATCTATGATTGCTTCTCCGGCTTTAGTATCTTTTTTAGGGTTATGAAGTTCCCAAACATACACCTCTTCTATAATATCTCCTAATACGTAGTTTATATCTTTTTTAAGATCTCTCTTATTTGCCATATCAAATTTGTTTTAAAATTAATTGTTTTTACAGTTAGATAGCTAATTGTTTTACTTTGGCCAAAGCTTTGTGCAAGTGTTTTGAAGCATTGATACTATTAAATTTTAGCTGAACAATGCCTTCTTTATCAATTACAAAAGTTTCTCTACCCGGCAATAACCCAAATAATTCAGGCTTAACTCCAAAAAGTTTGCGCAATTTTCCTTTATGATCAGACAAGAAAATAAAGGGCAATCTATATCTGTTCTTAAATTTAAAGTGTGAAGCAGAGGTATCAGAACTTATGGCAATTACTTCAGCTCCCAAAGACTTAAATTCTTCGTAGTTATCTCTAAAATCGCAAGCTTCTTTTGTACATCCAGGTGTGAAATTTTTGGGATAAAAATAGATAACAACCGGTTTCTCTCCGATAATCTGAGTGCTTACAAAAGGGTTTCCCTGATCATCGATAGCTTCAAATTTTGATACTTGATCTCCAATTTCTAATGCCATGTCTAAGCTCCGTTATATATTACAAAATTGCGAGGTGTTTCGTACAATGTGATTTCAATATCATATTTCTTGTCCAACTTTGCTCGTAACCGATTCCATATGACAACCGCTATGTTTTCTGCGGTTGGATTAAGGGTTGCGAACTCACTTACTTCCTCATTTAAGTTTTTGTGATCCATATATTCTTCTACCTCAGTTTTAATATAATCTTTTAAGATTTTTAAATCTATCAGGTATCCCGTTTCCTCGTCGATTTCACCAATTACACCTACAATAAGTTCATAATTGTGACCGTGATATTTAGGATTATTACATTTCCCGAATACTTCTTCATTCTTTTGATGACTCCAATCTTTTCTATATAATCGATGAGCAGCATTAAAATGTGCCTTTCTACAAGCTTTAATCCTCATAATGTTATGTGTGAATAAAATTTTTTAAAAATAATCTTGAACCATTCTGTATAGATATCAGGTTGTTTCAGGATATCTTGTTTTACTTTTTCTACAGGCATCCATTTCCAATCAGCGACTTCGTCAGGATTAATTATGGGATCTTTTTCATAGCTTCCGATAAGCACATGATCAAATTCATGTTCTGTTAATCCATTATCAAATGGCGCTTTGTAGATAAATGAAATCGAATCCTTGAGTGAAGTGACGAACCCCATTTCTTCTTGTAATCTGCGAATACCCGCTTCAATATTACTTTCTCCATCTCGCTGATGACTGCAACAAGTATTCGTCCATAAACCTGGAGAATGATATTTATGATAAGCTCTTTGCTGCAACATTAATTCGTTCTTGTGATTGATCACAAAAACAGAAAATGCACGATGTAATACTGCTTTTTGATGTGCTTCTAGTTTGGGCATTAGACCTATTTGTTCGTCCTTTTCATTAACTAGAATTACTTTTTCTTCTTCTTTCATAGTATATACCTCAAAATTACAAAATCATATAAGCAAATCATAATCTAATACCATTTCTAACTAAAAATTGCGCGCAAAAATCGTAGTATTTTCAAATTGGCATCCTTATCATCTCATATAATAACCCAGCAAAATTAAATCTATTGTGGCTACTCATAAACAAAAGAAGTCTGTTACATCTAGAACTGATGTAAACTTTTTTCAATTTGCTAAAAAAATGTTGTTTTGTAATGTAATGAAGTAAAATTTTACTGGTTAGCACCTTAGCTTCGATACAAAAATTAGATAGTATCATGGGTAACCTGAAAGGGTATAGAAGGCAAGAACGGTAGTCTTAACAAATTTTTATTTGAATATCCACTATACTTCATAAAATTAACTTTAATGTCTGGTCGAGCGCAGTCGAGACCTGATTTAGAGCTCTTTGGATTTACTAACCTCTCGACTACGCTCGAGGAGACAGAGCGATATAATTGATTACGGATATTCATTAATTTTTATAATTAAACCCTCTTTATACATTAGAATTTCGTTATGAGGGTTGAAAATGCCATAAAACCAAGTGTTTTCTAAGTTTCAGCATAGCATCGCTATGGTGAAACTTAAAAATACAACGTAGTGTTTGGTTTTGCAGCAGTTTAAAGCCGTAATAGATTTTCTAATGCATAAAGCGGGTTAAACTCTTACCTTAACTCATATGCCATTAAAAGAAGCGAGGTGTTAACATTCTATTGTACTTCTTAAAAAGTTCGAAGCGTAATAGTACTTCGTAACTTCCGTCATTAAATTGAGTCTGACCCAATGCTGTAGTTTCCCGGTCATAAGCAAAACCAATCATCATCGAATCAGAAATTTGAAATCCTGCCAGTGCACTTACCGCAGCACTCCATCGATATGCGACACCTAAGGTAAGTCGATCATACAGCAAAAAATTAGCCGAAACGTCGACTTGTAATGGTGCTCCAAATACCACTTTACTCAATACAGCAGGTTTAAACTTAACCTCGGTACTGAGGTCAAAAACATGCCCTGCAATTACATAATAATTAATACGCTCTTCGGCAAGAAAACTTACGGCATTGCTATTGCTATTCGTAGCACTTTCATCAAAGTGACTTGTTTCCAAAATATTTGGAGCACTTAATCCCATGTAAAATCTTTCGGCATGATAATAGATACCCACTCCTACATTAGGACTAAATTTATTATCAATATTATTTTCAAATAAGTTATCATTTGAATTGAACTGTCTTAAACGTTGAAAGTCTACATTTAATAAATGACCACCTGCTTTTAATCCAAAACTAAGCTCTCCACTATCTGAAATGGGTATCGTATATGAAAAGTCAATATCCAAATACGTTTCGGCAGTAGGGCCGATCTGATCATTTACTATAGACACTCCTAATCCTACGCGCTCAGTGTTGCCTAAAGGAGTATTAAGCGTCAAGGTTTGTGTTCGAGGTGCTCCCTCTATGCCTACCCACTGGCTTCGATGTAGTCCAGTGATACTCATGACACCACGGCTACCAGCATAAGCAGGATTAATGCTAATAGTATTGTACATATATTGGGTATATTGAGCATCTTGTTGCGCGCTAGCACAAAAACCAAGAAAACCGAAGATACCAAACATAAGTTTACGTAATAGTTTATTCATATTGTTATTTAGATTTGGGGTTACTAAATACCTATGATAGTTTAGGTTTTATTTGTTATAATTTCAATTTCTTCTCACTCTGTATGTTTGTCGTCTATTTGTGACAACGGTATATTTTCTAATCACTAGATTCACTATAGCCGAATCACAATTTCCGGGATTGGCAGATTCACATATTTGATATACTATTTCATAAGTTCCAGGAGTAGTGTTTGCAGGGATAGAAAGCGTTCCATCGGCGTTTAGTACAAGGCCTGTAACACCATCGTTATCTAAAATTGAAGCATTCACTGCGGTATCCGAAAAAGGTACTCCATTAAAGGTATCATTGTCGAAAATCCTAGCTGTTGTTCCTCCCGCAACTGCATTTACTGGCGCTGCAGCAAAATTATCATCAACAGCATCTAGATTTCTAAAGAATTGTCTATTACAGTTAATGAAAATTACATTATCTTCAAAAAATATGGTTCTTCCGCCAGAATTTAAAGTAAATGAATCCACTTGGTTTCCATCGGGTGACCCATCTGCTATTCTAATTTCTGTATCTCCTGTAAAAGGACTGTAGTATATTACCCTACCAGAGTCGACGGCCACACTTCTATTACGGGGCCCAACAAAAGGGGTGTTTCTCAAATTGAGAGCAGCATTCCCTGTTTCCCAGACTTCAGTCGTACCATTATTGCTATTGTACAATACCGTAGTATTTCCTTCTGATGAAATTTGATCAAATCCCGGTGCTCTCGATACCACTGTTCCTATTTGAGTTACGGTAGTCCCATTGGTCTCAAACAATGATAAATTTCCAGAAATCCCGTCATATAACGTTATTCGAGGTGTCCCGTTATTATCTTCAATCCCAGCCAAAGAGCCTAGGCTAGTAGTAAAAGAATCGAATAAAGTTCCGTAAGGTGCTGTGGTGCCCGATAAACTATACACACCAACATCACCGGTAGTACCATCGTAAATAACAGCAAAATTATCTTCGGTTGCAAAACTGGTTCCGCCACTAATAGCATTAAAAGAACCGATTACATTACCATTAATCCCATTTACCAAAGTAATTTCGCCGGTAGACCTATTGTAGTAATAGGCTCGGGTATTATCATTATTGAATAATTGATCGGGTAAAGGATCGGGTACCGTAAATGTGTTTTGTTGATTTCCGTTTTGATCATACCTAATGGTATTAGGGGATAAAGAACAACCTACATCTGCAATAGGGGATTCTACAGCAACTATAGCATCTGCCGTATCGCAATTTGAAGGAGAAGCAGTTTCGCATATTTGATATGTAATGGTATATACTCCTACTGGTGTGGAAGCCGGTATACTAAGAGTTCCATCAGCATTTATCGTAGTCCCACTTAGACCACCATTATTTATTATTGAAGGAGTTACAGTACTACTGGTTACCACCACACCATACAAAGTATCATTAGTATATACAGATGCTGTAGTAGCACTAGTCCCTGTAAGAATTGCGTTATTTTGAAAGTCATCATCAATTGCATTTACATCACAAGCCGTAGTGTCTGTTGCATCAGTTACAGCAGCAGTATTGCCTTGCGGACTTCCCGTTATCGTAGGAACACCATCGGCGTCAACAGTACCCGTTAATCTATCATTACTATCCAGATTTGCCGGAGTAAAAGTTGCAGTTCCCTCTATGGCATCGGCGCAGCCATCACCATCACTATCATTATCCAAATAGTCATAGACACCATCATTGTCGGTATCGCTGGGAATACAATATTTAAAATCACTAATATTAAGGGTAACTGTAGCGCTACCAGAACTTTTTCCGGTTTTGAACTCAATTCTATCTACAGGTTGACCAATGTTTACATTAAAACTACCTTCTTTTGAATTATCTGCATTTCCTGTTACTCCTAAAAACGAAAACGTTCCATTATAATTCACTCGGCTGGGAAAATACACAGAGAAATTATCAGAGTTAAGATTTACTCTATTTAAGCCTAGATATGCTTTGACCTCAACAAAGTCTGAGGTATCCAACCCTCCAAAATCAAACTGTAAATTAGTTACTGGACTATTAAAGGTATACACATATGTGAGCGGAGACGTATTAAAATTTGAATTGACAGACCTAAAATCTACGCCTTGCCCATTACCTCCTACTGCATTTTGTATACGCAATCGATTGTTTGCTGAAGAACCGGTCGCATTTACAGTAATATCCAAGTTAACCGAATTATACACTGCGGTATTGGTAAGACTGGGAGCATAGTTTGTATTTACGGCGTATGACCCAGAGTCTGTCCAATCGGCAATGCCACAATTTAAACCTTCGTCTGTATCTAAAATACCATCATTATCATCATCATCATCATCTACGTTAGGAACCGTATCCATATCTACATCGTTAGAAAATGCTGTGGTCAAACTACCGTCACTATCAAAAAAACCGCCTCCGGGGAATGCATCCATACCTCCTGCAGCGCTAGCTGTATTTGTGGGACTAGTAGTAAAATCAACCGTAGGGGCATCTGCAGGTAATACTACATAGCCATATACTGGCTGATCGGGAGAAATCCCGAGATCAGAAAATCGAACAAAAACTCCTCTTAAGTCCTGAGGGCCACCATTCTGAGCTGGTTTCAGGTTCGCGTCAGCATCCTGTTTCTGAAAAATCACATACCTGAATGTCCTCAAATTAGGACCATAACTTGAGGTGTTTACAGTTAATAATGACGTAAAACCATTAGGCTGCCCTGATCCATCAACACTTGTGATTCCTGCAATCTTAAAGTCATCGTTCCCATCTCTTTCAAAAATGGCAAAGCCGGCATTTGCAGGATTAGGAGTACTAAGAGGTTCACTATTTACATAATCTAACCTTTCTATATTATTTCTTTGTGCGTTTCCTGTGTTGACAAAAGTATTATCAGATCCAATATTCAATCTAAAACTTCTAAACGATTCTTCAATACTACCTGTATATGTTGGTTTTAACTTTCTTAAATTACCTGAAGCAGACTCTCTCTCAAACCACAATATTTGTCGATTGGATTGACCATCAGTAGTACCGTTTCTACGCACGTAAAATCCATCAATTAGTGCCACAGTATTATAAGTAATACCTCCTGCAACTATATTACCATCAATAGTATAATCATTTTCGGTAGTGGTCGTTGTACTAAACTCTAAATCGTATGTAGTCCCTGCGTTATAGTTACCATTGGTACCATTTCCGACTATCGAATAATCATTCGAATTATCATTAACGTCTTTATAACTAGCAGAAATAGAATTAATAGCTATTTGCGAATACATAGAAACTTGGATTAATAAAAATCCAGGCAAAAAAAGCATATATACCCTTTTGCCCAGATAGATTTGGGTAATTTTAAACATATGACGATGTGTTTACATTAGTATTTACGAAAACTAAAGGGGTATGGTTTTCATAAACTATCAATACATACTACAAAAGTTAAAACCTTAACTATTTTATGGTTAAACCGTAATATTAATAGTACAAAACTAAATAATAAAAACTACTTTTAACTTGAATAGTCAAAGTTTTTCAAATATTTTATCGACTAACTGCTTAATTTTATCGATAAATTACACGCTCGCCAAAGTTAATTTATGTTTCTATGTTATATAAAATCTAGGTGTATCTCGTCTATTACCCTACAGTATATCTAGCCCTTTCCATTAATCCATTCGACTCCATTTGGTATAAAATTGATGATAAAAACCTACCGTTCTGGGCTATCCTTAAGGTATGTTGTAAATATATAAAAAATTATTAGTGTTACGGTTTTCCGTAAAAAATTAAAAATGTATCCTCATTTTCTTGCTTTTTTACACATTAAAATCTCAGTTCATATTTGATAATACTGCAATAATAAATGAGCATATGTGTAACCACTCCGTTCTCACATTTATACCATCACGTGACCCTGTTTGTATACGAAAATTTTCTATATGGGGGAGATTAGTACTACAATAATGTTTGGTCACATACTTACTTAGCGTAAACAATAAATAACATAGTTTTGCTATTGAACTGGTTTAAACCACTATATTTACCTGCTACGACAGAAATAACAGAAAAGCATTTAAGTTTAACCGTAGCGGTACTAATACCGAAACTTAGAAAACATTCCCAACACTACATCTCACCCAAAGCAATGCTTTGTCGTACATTTTCAAACCTCATAACGAAATTCTAATACATAAACCGGGTTTAAGTACTATATTTGCATCCTTATCAGAGCAACAGCATATGAAACGAACATTAATAAATTTCAAAAATTACTTCACAGGGTGGAGCGTTAAAAAAATGTTTGGTGAACATTTTTAGCGAACAAGCCAGGTGGAGCGCAGGATTTAAATTTTTTAATGTGAGAGCGTAGCGCTTACATACGTTCTCAATTTTTTAATTATTTCGTTTTCAAACAATTAAAAAGATTTGAACGTATGAAATTTATAGAAGAGATAGGAAGAAGAAGGACCTTTGGGATTATTTCGCATCCTGACGCAGGTAAAACTACACTAACAGAAAAACTTTTATTATTTGGTGGGGCCATACAAGAAGCTGGAGCTGTAAAATCTAACAAAATAAAAAAAGGAGCTACAAGTGATTTTATGGAGATTGAACGCCAACGTGGAATATCTGTAGCTACTTCGGTTCTGGCTTTTGAATATGAACACATAAAAGTTAATATTTTAGATACCCCCGGACATAAGGATTTTGCCGAAGATACATTTAGAACTCTAACTGCCGTAGATAGTGTTATCGTTGTTATTGATGTGGCCAAAGGTGTAGAGGAGCAAACAGAAAAGCTTGTGGCTGTATGTAGAATGCGAAATATCCCCATGATCGTATTTATCAATAAATTAGATCGGGAAGGTAAAGACGCTTTTGAGTTACTCGATGAAGTTGAGCAAAAACTGGGACTTACCGTGACACCCTTAAGTTTTCCTATTGGTATGGGGTATGATTTTAAAGGAATTTATAATCTCTGGGAAAAAAATCTAAACCTGTTTAGCGGAAATAGTCGTAAAAACATTGAAGAAACTATAGAAATTAAAGACCTGTCATCAAAAGAACTTGAAAATGCCATTGGCGACGAATCAGCAGCTACCTTACGCGAAGAAATTGAGTTGGTTGAAGGCATTTATCCTAAATTTGATCAAGAAGCCTATCAAAAAGGATCATTGCAACCTGTATTTTTTGGCTCGGCATTAAACAATTTTGGCGTACGAGAGCTTTTAGATTGTTTTATTACCATCGCGCCACCTCCAAGACCTAAAGAAAGCGATATACGACTGGTAAAACCTGAGGAAAAGGATTTCACCGGATTTGTATTTAAAATCCATGCTAACATGGATCCTAAACATCGCGACAGACTGGCCTTCATCAAAATTGTATCGGGTAAATTTGAAAGAAACGTACCTTACTTACATACCCGGCATGATAAGAAACTAAAATTTTCGAGTCCGAATGCATTTTTTGCCGAGAAAAAAGAAATTGTCGACGTATCGTATCCTGGTGATATTGTAGGTTTACATGATACCGGTAATTTCAAAATTGGTGATACGCTTACACAAGGAGAAATTCTTCA
Organism: Aquimarina sp. U1-2; assembly: GCF_017897595.1. GTDB lineage: Bacteria > Bacteroidota > Bacteroidia > Flavobacteriales > Flavobacteriaceae > Aquimarina. Next base: position 110,908 of record NZ_JAGKIK010000005.1, on the reverse strand, counting down.
TTACAAAGGAATTCCCAGTTTTTCTCCAGAGCATTTTAGATACATCAATAATGCCGATCCCATGAAATCTAAACAACTAGCCAAAGGAATTGATCAATTAATGGACGAGGGAGTTGCTCAATTATTTACGCTAGAACTTAACGGAAGAAAAGTAATCGGTACTGTTGGTGCGCTTCAATACGAAGTTATTCAATATCGTTTAGAACATGAATACGGAGCGAAATGTACCTATGAAAATCTAAATGTACATAAGGCTTGTTGGGTAGACCCAGAAGATGAAAATAATGATGAATTTAAAGAATTTAAACGTGTAAAAAGTAAGTTTTTAGCAAAAGACAAACAAGAACAGTTGGTTTTTCTAGCAGATTCATCTTTTAGTTTGCAAATGACACAACAAAAATATCCTAGTATCAAATTCCATTTTACATCAGAATTTTAAAGTGAAAGTGGTATGACTAAATTGGTATCACCAAAAAGCAAAAAATCCGATGAGAGATAAATACACACTTCATCGGATTGTATATTTTTATTCACTACTCAAAAATGATTATGCCTCTCCGGTAGGTCCGAAATTCATAGGAATAGGCGGTTGATCATAATCCTTAATTTCGCCATGCGCATTCTCAAAGCGATTTACATTGTCGTGAAGCGCTTTTAGTAATCTTTTGGCATGCTGCGGAGTTAATATAATTCTGCTTTTCACCTTACTTTTGGGTCGGCCTGGCATAATATTTACAAAATCTACGACAAACTCTGAAACGGAATGATTAATAATCGCAAGATTGCTGTATATTCCATCAGCAATGGCTTCGTCTAATTCAATATTAATCTGATTCTGATTTTTATTTTTTTGATCTGACATGCTATGTATCCTATTAGTATGTAATGTACTACCAAAGCGCATATATAAAAAGAGACTAAAAAAGATGCAATGCTGCTATCTTTTCTTCTAAAAGACTTCAAAATTTGAGTAAAATCTTACCTCTAGAAGCTTTTTGTAACGAAGTAGAAGATGATATGAATAAGCAGATTGACCTATTTTTATGATCATTTTGGTAGTAAACTACAAAAAGAAAAGCCTGCCTAAGCAGGCAGGCTTTCTAATTTTAATTATAATTTACTTCTTGTCGCTGTTCCATTCTATCCTCAAATTCTTCTTTAGAACCTACGATAATGCTTTCATAATCTCTCATTCCTGTACCTGCTGGTATTCTATGTCCAACAATTACATTTTCTTTAAGACCTTCAAGCGTATCTACCTTACCACTTACTGCAGCTTCGTTAAGTACTTTAGTAGTTTCCTGGAAAGAGGCCGCAGAAATAAATGACTTAGTTTGTAACGAAGCTCGAGTTATACCCTGAAGTATAGGAGTCGCCGTAGCAGGAGATGCATCTCTTGCTGTAACTAAGTTTTTATCATCCCTACGCAAGACAGAATTTTCGTCTCTAAGATCACGAGGAGAAACAATTTGTCCTGGTTTTAAGTTTTCACTATCACCAGCATCTTCTACTACTTTCATTCCAAAAATAGCATCATTTTCTTCAATAAAGTCAGACTTGTGTACCAGTTGATTTTCTAAGAAAATAGTATCACCCGGATCTTGTATTCGAACTTTACGCATCATCTGTCTTACGACAACCTCAAAGTGCTTATCATTGATCTTTACCCCTTGTAGACGGTAAACTTCTTGCACTTCGTTAACTAGGTATTGCTGTACAGCAGATGGCCCTTTAATTTTCAAGATATCTTCTGGAGTGATAGATCCATCAGACAAAGGCATTCCGGCACGCACATAATCATTTTCCTGAACAAGAATCTGATTTGACAGTTTAACCAAATATTTTTTAATTTCTCCTATTCTTGATTCAACGATGATTTCGCGATTACCTCTTTTAATCTTACCAAAGGATACAACACCGTCGATCTCACTTACTACGGCAGGATTAGACGGATTACGAGCTTCGAATAATTCAGTTACTCTTGGCAGACCACCGGTAATATCACCTGCTTTGGCAGATTTACGAGGAATTTTAACCAACACTTTACCTACACCTATCTTATCACTATCATCTACCATAAGATGCGCACCTACAGGAAGGTTATAAGATCGTAATACTTCATCTCCTTTACCCATCACTAAAAGCGTAGGGATCTTTTTCTTATCTCTTGATTCAGAAATTACTTTTTCCTGGAAACCAGTTTGTTCATCAATTTCTACTTGATAAGTGATTCCTTGTTCTATATTCTCATATTGAACCTTACCAGCAAATTCTGAGATAATTACACCATTATAAGGATCCCATTGACAAATTACCTGATCTTTTTCTAAGGTTTCACCGTCTTTAATAAACAATTGAGAACCGTAAGGAATAAGGTTAGTACTTAAAACAATCTTAGTTTTAGGATCGATTAATTTCACCTCAGAAGTTCTAGAAATAACCACGTCGATTTCTTTTCCTTCAGCATCTTCACCCTTAACCGTTTTGAGCTCTTCTATTTCAGCTTTACCAGCGAATTTGGATCGTAATTGATTTTCTTCAGAAATATTACCTGCGATACCCCCTACGTGAAAGGTACGTAACGTAAGCTGTGTACCAGGCTCACCAATAGATTGCGCTGCAACTACTCCTACAGCCTCACCTCGTTGTACCGTTTTTCCGGTAGCAAGATTACGACCATAACACTTCACACAAATCCCTTTTTTAGCCTCACATGTAAGTGCAGAGCGTACTTCTACAGATTCTACCGGAGAATCTTCTATGATTTTTGCTGTAGCTTCGTCAATTTCAACCCCTGCTTCTACCAAAACTTCTTGAGTAAGTGGGTTCACTACGTCTTGCAGTGAAGTTCTACCTACTATTCTGGCAGCGAGACCTTCGATGATTTCTTCATTTTTCTTTAATGGAAAAACTTCAACACCACGTAAAGTACCACAATCTTCAATATTAACAATAACATCCTGAGCTACATCGACCAAACGACGTGTCAAATACCCGGCATCCGCTGTTTTGAGGGCAGTATCTGCAAGACCTTTTCGCGCTCCGTGAGTAGAGATAAAGTATTCAAGAATTGATAATCCCTCTTTAAAGTTAGATAAAATTGGGTTTTCGATGATTTCACCTCCGGCAGAACTTGCTTTTTTCGGTTTTGCCATTAATCCACGCATCCCTGTCAACTGGCGAATCTGCTCTTTTGAGCCCCTTGCACCAGAATCAAGCATCATGTATACGGAATTGAATCCTTGTTGATCTTCTCTAATACGTTTCATCGATAACTCTGTGAGTTCAGCATTCGTAGACGTCCAAATATCAATAACCTGGTTATAACGTTCGTTATTCGTAATAAGACCCATGTTATAGTTGGCTACAATATTATCTACCTGCGAATTCGCATCGGCAATCATGGTATGCTTTTCTTTAGGAATAATAATATCACCCAAACTGAATGACAAACCACCTCTGAAAGCAAAATTATATCCTAATGTTTTAATCTCATCAAGGAATGCTGCCGTTTCAGGAACACTGGTTACTTTAAGAATACCACCAATAATATCGCGAAGCGATTTTTTGGTTAATACCTCATTAATATACCCTGCACGTTCTGGAACTTTTTCATTAAAAAGAACCCTACCTGTAGTAGTCTCAATAATCTGGTTCACCAACTCGCCATCTTCGTTAAAGTCTTTTGTACGAACCTTAATATTGGCATTAATATCTAGTCTCTTCTCGTTATATGCGATAACTACTTCTTCAGGAGAATAGAATGTTAAATCTTCACCTTTGATTTCTAATTCTGGAGTAGATCTTCTAGACTTCGTCATATAATAAAGACCTAGTACCATATCCTGTGAAGGTACAGTTACTGGTGAACCATTAGCGGGATTCAAGATATTATGTGATGCCAGCATTAACAGCTGAGCTTCTAGAATAGCTTCTGGTCCTAATGGCAAATGTACTGCCATTTGATCTCCATCAAAATCTGCATTAAATGCCGTACAAACCAGTGGGTGCAATTGAATTGCTTTACCTTCAATAAGTTTAGGCTGAAATGCTTGTATTCCTAAACGGTGAAGTGTTGGAGCCCGGTTTAATAATACCGGATGTCCTTTAAGAACATTTTCTAAGATATCCCAAACCACAGGCTCTTTTCTATCGATAATTTTCTTGGCAGATTTTACTGTTTTTACAATACCACGTTCTATCAATTTTCTGATCACGAAAGGTTTGTAAAGTTCTGCTGCCATATTTTTAGGAAGACCACATTCAAAGAGTTTCAATTCTGGTCCAACAACAATTACCGAACGTGCAGAATAATCAACACGTTTACCTAATAAGTTCTGACGAAAACGTCCCTGCTTTCCTTTTAAAGAATCTGATAACGATTTTAAAGGTCGGTTTGAATCTGTTTTTACAGCAGACGCTTTACGTGTATTATCAAATAGAGAGTCTACAGACTCTTGAAGCATACGTTTTTCATTACGTAAGATTACTTCTGGAGCTTTGATTTCCATCAAACGCTTCAAACGATTATTTCGAATAATAACACGTCGATAAAGGTCATTTAAGTCTGAAGTAGCAAAACGACCTCCATCCAATGGTACTAACGGACGTAATTCTGGCGGAATTACCGGTACTACCTTCAAGATCATCCATTCTGGACGATTTTCACGGTTTTTATTCGCATCACGGAAAGACTCTACTACCTGAAGTCTTTTTAACGCTTCAGTTTTACGTTGCTTAGAAGTCTCATTATTTGCCTTATGTCTCAGTTCGTAAGAAAGTGCATCCAGATCAATTCTTCGTAAGATCTCGATAAGACACTCTGCTCCCATTTTAGCGATAAATTTATTTGGATCATTATCATCCAAATACAAATTCTCTTGTGGAAGACTATCTAAAATATTCAGATACTCTTCTTCTGTAAGGAAATCCATTTTTTGCACCGGTTCACCTTCTTCATTTTTGGCAATACCCGGTTGAATGACTACGTAACGTTCGTAGTAAATGATCATGTCTAATTTTTTAGACGGAAGACCTAATAAATATCCTATTTTGTTGGGTAACGAACGGAAATACCAGATATGAGCCACAGGAACGACCAAGTTGATATGACCAACACGATCCCTTCGCACTTTCTTTTCAGTTACTTCTACACCACATCGATCACAAACAATACCTTTGTATCGAATTCTTTTATATTTACCACAAGCACACTCAAAGTCCTTTACAGGTCCAAAAATACGCTCGCAAAACAAACCATCACGTTCAGGTTTGTGTGTACGATAATTAATAGTTTCAGGTTTCAATACTTCTCCGTTAGAAACCGCCAAAATAGATTCTGGAGAGGCCAAACCGATAGAGATTTTATCAAATCTCTTTACTGTATTCTTATCATTATTTCTTGCCATAATATATGGTTGCTAAAGAATTATTGTAATTTAAATTTGAATAATCTACGGCAATCGTACCTCGTGACTTCACTCGAGGTACAAAATTCGTATATATTATTCTTCTAATCTGATATCTAGACCCAAACCTTTTAATTCGTGCATTAAAACATTAAAAGACTCTGGTAATCCCGGTTCTGGCATAGGCTCACCTTTAACAATACTTTCGTATGTTTTTGCTCTTCCTATAACATCATCAGATTTAACAGTCAATATCTCACGTAAGGTGCTTGAGGCTCCGTAAGCCTCTAATGCCCATACCTCCATCTCTCCAAAACGCTGACCTCCAAATTGTGCCTTACCACCTAAAGGTTGTTGCGTAATCAACGAGTATGGTCCAATAGAACGTGCGTGCATTTTGTCATCTACCATATGACCTAATTTCAGCATGTAAATTACACCTACAGTAGCTGCCTGATCAAAGCGGTCTCCCGTACCACCATCATACAAGTATGTATGCCCAAATCTTGGGATTCCTGCTTCATCGGTAAGTTCATTAATTTGTTCGAGAGAAGCACCATCAAAAATCGGAGTAGCGAATTTTCTACTTAATTTTTGTCCGGCCCATCCTAACACAGTTTCATAGATCTGACCGATATTCATACGAGAAGGTACCCCTAACGGATTCAGTACGATATCTACAGGGGTTCCATCTTCTAAGAAAGGCATATCTTCTTCTCTAACGATACGAGCAACAATACCTTTATTACCGTGACGACCTGCCATCTTATCACCTACTTTGAGCTTACGTTTTTTTGCAATATAAACTTTTGCAAGTTTTATAATCCCTGAAGGTAACTCGTCTCCAACAGAAATCGTAAATTTTTCTCGTCTAAGATTTCCTTGTAAGTCATTTTCTTTGATCTTGTAATTATGAATAAGATCGGCTACCATTCTGTTGAGATCATCATCGGTAGTCCAGGTGCCTTTGGTAAGGTGTGCATAATCATCGACGCTATTTAGCATTTTTTGAGTATACTTTTTACCTTTCGGAAGCACTTCTTCTCCTAAGTCATTCATTACTCCTTGAGAAGTTTTTCCACCTACAATAGCGAACAATTTATCTACCAATTCAGATTTTAGCAATTCGAATTTGGTATCATACGATCTTTCTAAGATTTCGATGTCTTCTTTATCTTGAGAACGCTTTCTCTTATCTTTAATCGCACGAGCGAATAATTTTTTATCAATTACCACACCGTGTAATGAAGGTGAAGCTTTTAAAGATGCATCTTTAACGTCTCCTGCTTTATCACCAAAGATCGCTCTTAGTAATTTTTCTTCGGGAGTAGGGTCGCTTTCTCCTTTTGGAGTAATCTTACCTATAAGAATGTCCCCAGGTTTTATTTCTGCACCTACTCTGATCATTCCATTTTCATCGAGATCTTTCGTAGCTTCTTCAGAAACATTAGGAATATCATTTGTCAACTCTTCATTCCCCAACTTCGTATCTCGAACTTCTAAAGAATATTCATCAATATGAATGGAAGTAAAAATATCATCACGAACTACTTTTTCAGAAATTACAATCGCATCCTCGAAATTATATCCTTTCCATGGCATAAAGGCCACTTTCATATTTCTACCTAGCGCGAGTTCTCCGTTTTCAGTAGCATATCCTTGACATAAAACCTGTCCTTTGGCAACCTTATCCCCTACTCTTACGATAGGTTTCAAGTTAATGCTGGTTCCCTGATTTGTTTTACGGAATTTTATCAGATCATAAGTTTTTGAATCTCCATCAAAACTAACCATTCTCTCCTGGTCAGTTCTATCATATTTGATAGTGATTTTTTGTGCATCGACGTATTCAACTACTCCGGCTCCTTCTGCATTAATCAATACCCTAGAATCTGATGCGACCTGCCGCTCTAATCCTGTACCAACGATAGGTGCGTCTACTCGTAATAATGGAACTGCCTGACGCATCATATTAGATCCCATTAATGCTCGGTTGGCATCATCGTGCTCTAAAAATGGAATTAGAGATGCTGAAATCGAAGCAATCTGATTAGGGGCAACATCTGCATAATTTACATTGGTTGGCTCGATTACTGGGAAATCACCTTCCATACGCGCAATTACCTTTTCAGAATCTATGGTCCCATCTTCTTTTAAAGGAATATTAGCCTGTGCTATTAATTTTTCTTCTTCTTCTTCTGCACTAAGGTATTTGTAACCACTAAGATCAACTTTACCATCTTCTACTTTACGATATGGAGTCTCTAAGAACCCCATCGAATTCACCTTTGCGAATACCGAAAGTGAAGAAATCAGACCAATATTTGGACCTTCAGGAGTTTCTATAGGACACAAACGCCCATAATGTGTATAATGCACATCTCGAACTTCAAATCCTGCACGTTCACGAGAAAGACCCCCCGGCCCTAAAGCAGATAATCTACGTTTATGTGTAATTTCTGCCAATGGATTGGTCTGGTCCATAAACTGAGACAGCTGGTTGGTACCAAAAAACGAGTTGATTACCGATGATAAGGTTTTCGCATTAATCAAATCGATAGGCGTAAACACTTCATTATCTCTAACATTCATTCGTTCACGAATGGTTCGAGCCATACGCGCCAAACCAACTCCAAATTGTTGCGATAACTGTTCACCTACCGTACGAACACGACGGTTAGACAGGTGATCAATATCATCAATCTCAGCTTTTGAATTGATTAACTCAATCAAATATTTTATAATAGTTATGATATCCTCTTTGGTAAGTACCTGCTTATCCATTTCGATATCTAAACCTAATTTCTTGTTCATTCTATAACGACCAACTTCACCTAAATTGTAACGCTGATCTGAAAAGAATAATTTATCAATAATACCTCGTGCAGTTTCCTCATCAGGTGGTTCTGCATTACGTAATTGACGATATATATGTTCTACCGCTTCTTTTTCAGAATTAGTAGGATCTTTTTGTAAAGTATTGTGAATTATAGCGTAATCCCCTTTTTGATTATCCTCTTTATGTAACAGGATGGTTTTTGCGCCAGACTCGATAATCTCTTCAAGATGATCTTTGTCAAGAATGGTATCACGATCCAAAACAATTTCATTACGTTCAATAGAAACTACTTCACCTGTATCTTCATCAACGAAATCCTCATGCCATGTATTTAAAACACGCGCAGCTAGTTTACGTCCAAGTACTTTCTTTAATCCAGATTTAGAAACTTTAACCTCTTCTGCAAGATCAAATATTTCTAAAATATCCTTATCGCGTTCAAAACCGATCGCACGGAAAAGTGTAGTCACCGGTAATTTTTTCTTTCTATCAATATACGCGTACATCACGCTATTGATATCGGTAGCAAATTCTATCCATGATCCTTTAAAAGGAATTACTCTGGCAGAATAAAGTTTAGTTCCATTTGCATGGAAAGATTGTCCAAAGAATACTCCCGGAGAACGGTGTAATTGTGATACTACAACACGTTCTGCCCCGTTGATACAGAATGTACCACTTGGTGTCATATACGGAATAGTTCCTAAATACACGTCCTGAACAATAGTTTCAAAATCTTCGTGCTCAGGATCTGTACAGAATAGTTTGAGACGTGCTTTTAAAGGAACACTATAGGTAAGACCTCTTTCTATACACTCCTGAAGATCATACCTAGGAGGATCAACAAAATAATCTAAAAATTCTAGTACAAATTGATTACGAGTATCAGTAATCGGGAAGTTTTCCATGAAGGTGTTATATAAACCTTCGTTTCCTCTTTCTTCAGACTTTGTTTCTAATTGAAAGAAATCCTGGAAGGACTTAATCTGGATATCCAGAAAGTCTGGGTAATCAGGCCTATTCTTTACAGAAGAGAAATTCAATCTTTCAGTTTGCGTTGCTAACATCAATGGACGGAATTAAATTAAAATTTTAAAAAAGGGAGCGTATTAAAATACTTACTATCTATATACGCAAAATGGTTTAGACCTCAGAGAGTGCTCTCTGGGTCTAAACCTATATGTTCATTTATGGTAAGCTTACTTAAGCTCAACCTCTGCTCCAGCCTCTTCTAGTTGAGCTTTTAGAGCTTCTGCTTCATCTTTAGCTATACCTTCTTTGATAGCTTTAGGAGCACCATCAACTAATTCTTTAGCATCTTTAAGACCAAGACCAGTTAATTCTTTAACAAGTTTTACAACTGCCAATTTAGAACCACCTGCAGCCTTAAGAATTACATCGAATTCTGATTTTTCTTCAGCAGCTTCACCGCCACCAGCAGCACCGCCACCAGCAACTGCAACTGCAGCAGCAGCAGGCTCGATACCATATTCTTCTTTTAATATATCAGCTAACTCATTAACTTCTTTAACTGTTAAGTTAACTAATTGTTCTGCGAAATCTTTTAAATCTGCCATTTTCTATCGTTTTAATAAAATTCTTTAAATAAATATAATTTGTTAAAAAGTGCGTACGTTGTACTAATTATCCTTCTTTTTCGGATAATGTTTTAAGGATACCGGCTATTGTTCCTCCACCTGACTTTAATGCCGAAATAACATTCTTAGCAGGCGACTGTAATAATCCGATAATATCTCCGATAACTTCTTCTTTTGACTTTATGTTTACTAAAGTCTCAAGGTTTTCATCTCCGATAAAGATAGCTTCTTCTACAAAAGCACCTTTCAATAAAGGTTTTTCAGATTTCTTTCGAAATTCTTTTATAACTTTTGCAGGTGCATTACCAGTCTCGGCAAACATTAATGAAGTATTACCCTTTAAGACTGTAGGTAATTCTCCAAAATCCTTATCTGAATTCTCCATTGCTTTCGCAAGAAGCGTATTCTTGATTACTTTTAATGATACATTAGCTTTAAAACAAGCTCTACGTAAATTTGAAGTTGATCCTGCATCTAATCCTGAAATATCAGCTAAATAGATATTAGTATTTTCAGCCAACTGAGCAGTTAAGTCTTCAATTACTAGTGATTTTTCTTCTCTTGTCATAATCGTTTATCTTAATTACCCAGCAAAGTTTTTAGCATCTATTTCCACACCAGGGCTCATCGTAGATGACATATATATCGATTTAATATATACTCCTTTTGCCGCCTGTGGCTTCAACTTTACCAATGTCGTTATTAATTCTTTAGCATTACCGGCTATCTTTTCTGCATCGAATGAAGATTTACCAATAGCAGCATGAACAATACCGGTTTTATCAACTTTAAAGTCTATTTTACCAGCCTTTACATCTGAAACAGCTTTTGCTACATCCATAGTTACTGTACCAGTTTTTGGATTAGGCATTAATCCACGAGGTCCTAAAACTCTACCCAGTGGTCCTAATTTACCCATTACGCTAGGCATGGTAATAATTACGTCAACATCAGTCCAACCACCTTTGATTTTATCTAGATACTCGTCAAGCCCTACATAATCTGCACCGGCTTCTTTAGCTTCTGTTTCTTTATCTGGGGTCACTAATGCCAGTACTTTAACATCTTTACCCGTACCGTGTGGTAATGTTACTACGCCACGTACCATTTGATTTGCCTTACGAGGATCTACGTTCAAACGAACCGCTAAATCAACCGAGGCATCAAAATTAACGTTTGTAATTTCTTTTACCAAAGAAGAAGCCTCATTTAAAGAATACGATTTATTCTTATCAATTTTTGCGTTCGCTTCTTTTTGTTTTTTAGTTACTTTTGCCATTTTGTAAACTTTTTAGGATTAAAAAGGAGCTTGCCCTTTTACAGTTACACCCATAGAACGTGCAGTACCGGCAATCATTTTCATTGCAGATTCTACGGTAAATGCATTTAAATCCTGCATTTTATCCTCTGCAATAGTACGAACCTGATCCCAGGTAACACTCGCTACTTTTTTACGATTAGGCTCTCCAGAACCTTTCTTTTGTTTTGCTGCTTCCAGTATTTGAACAGCTGCAGGAGGAGTCTTTATAACAAAATCAAAAGACTTGTCTTTATACACATTGATAACTACAGGCAAAACTTTACCAGCCTTATCTTGTGTTCTACCATTGAATTGCTTACAGAATTCCATGATATTTACTCCGGCAGCACCTAAAGCAGGTCCAACTGGTGGAGAAGGGTTTGCCGCACCTCCACGTACTTGTAACTTTACAACCTTACTTAACTCTTTAGCCATTTTTCTAATTTTAGATTTAGTATTGTTCTATAAGTGGAAGCAAAAGAACAATTCTAGATATATAATGTAACAATTATTATACTTTTTCTACTTGCATGTAACTCAACTCTAACGGTGTCTTTCTACCAAAGATCTTCACCATTACTTCGAGCTTACGCTTTTCTTCATTAACTTTCTCGACGCTACCATTAAAACCATTAAAAGGACCATCGATAACCTTCACGGTTTCACCTACGGTATACGGTATAGCCACATTATCAGTCTTCACCGCTAATTCGTCAACCTTACCTAACATCCTGTTAATTTCAGCTTTTCTAAGTGGTACAGGATCTCCTCCTTTAACTTCACCAAGAAAACCGATAACACCATTGATTGATTTAATGATATGTGGTATTTCTCCTGAAAGATTAGCTTCGATCATCACATACCCAGGAAAGTATACACGCTCTTTATTAATTTTTTTTCCGTTACGAATCTGAACTACTTTTTCTGTAGGCACCAAAATTTGAGCCACGTAATCCTCAAGTCCCATATGCGCTATTTCACGCTCTATATAATCTTTTACTTTATTTTCTTGACCACTAACTGCCCTTACTACGTACCACTTTTTTGTATTATCTACTTCGGCCATTTTCACTACATTAAGATTTAACTAAAGTAAAATAATACTCTATCATATTACTAAATACGGTATCAACTCCCCAGATAGCCAAAGAAAAAATAACCGAAAAAACAATCACTACTACCGTTAACCTTTGTGCCTCGGCCCAAGGAGTCCAGGTAACATGATTTTTCAGCTCGTTATACGATTCTGTAACATAATTTATAAATCCAGCCATCTTATTTTATTTTTTAAACGAAATAAATTACTTCGTTATCACATCTATTTATTTATCACAGGCAATATAAGTTCTTAACTTTTCACTTTGTAAGCTACTGTGATCATTATATTTCAAATTATGATTACCTATTACAAAAAGGTATTCATAACACAATACCGTAGTACTTTTTCTATACAGGTTGAGAGGCTCCCTTCGACTTCGCTCAGGTCAGGCTTCTCGCCGCGTTACAAATTTATTTCTGAGAATACCAGTTAACAAATCAATACACAAAGCATTCTTAGCACGGGTTGAGAGGCTCGAACTCCCGACACCTGGTTTTGGAGACCAGTGCTCTACCAACTGAGCTAAACCCGTATACATAAGTCAAGGTATTCGCCGTAACGAATACCTTACTTATATACGATATGCTTAATTAGTCTAAAATTTCGGTAACTTGACCAGCACCTACTGTTCTACCTCCTTCACGGATAGCAAAACGAAGACCTACATTCATTGCAATTGGCTGAATCAACTCTACAGTAATTGTTAAGTTATCTCCAGGCATTACCATTTCAACTCCGTCAGGAAGCGCGATGTTTCCAGTCACATCAGTTGTACGTACGTAGAACTGAGGGCGGTAGTTGTTGTGGAATGGTGTATGACGTCCACCTTCTTCTTTCTTAAGGATATACACCTCAGCTTTGAAGTTTTTATGTGGAGTTACTGATCCTGGCTTAGTGATAACCATACCACGTGAGATTTCAGTTTTTTCAATACCTCTTAATAAGATACCTACGTTATCTCCTGCTTCACCTCTATCTAAGATCTTACGGAACATCTCAACTCCAGTTATGGTAGAAGTTAATTTTTCTGCTCCCATTCCGATAATTTCTACAGCATCTCCTGTATTGGCAACACCTGTTTCTATACGACCGGTAGCAACTGTACCACGACCTGTAATAGAAAACACATCTTCGATAGGCATTAAGAAATCTTTATCGACATCACGTTTTGGCAATTCGATCCACTCATCTACAGCCTTCATCAACTCCATTACCGTGTCTACCCATTTTTGTTCTCCATTAAGAGCACCTAGTGCAGAACCTGAAATTACAGGACCATTATCACCATCATACTCGTAAAAAGAAAGAAGATCTCTTACTTCCATCTCTACAAGCTCTAATAGCTCATCATCATCTACCATGTCTACCTTATTAAGGAAAACAACGATTCTAGGAATACCTACCTGACGACCCAATAAGATGTGCTCGCGAGTCTGTGGCATTGGACCATCAGTAGCCGCAACTACCAAAATCGCTCCGTCCATTTGAGCAGCACCAGTAACCATGTTCTTTACGTAATCGGCGTGACCAGGACAGTCAACGTGAGCGTAATGACGATTTTCTGTTTGGTACTCTACGTGCGATGTATTAATTGTAATACCTCTTTCCTTTTCTTCTGGAGCGTTGTCGATAGTATCGAAATCTCTAGCTTCAGAAAGACCAGCTTCTGCTAATACTTTTGTGATAGCAGCAGTCAAAGTTGTTTTACCGTGATCAACGTGTCCAATAGTACCAATATTTAAGTGCGGTTTGGAACGATCGAAAGTTTCCTTTGCCATAATTAATGTATTTAATCTTAGTTATATATTAGTGTTCAATTTATGCTTCTTTACTAAGAGCCAATGACGAGATTTGAACTCGTGACCTCTTCCTTACCAAGGAAACGCTCTACCCCTGAGCTACACCGGCTTTAAAAAGTACGAAGATAAACCAGAGTTCTTTGAACGTTTATCAAAAGAAAACCGACTCATCTTTTACTTTATTTTAAAAATCCAATGCTAAAAATGCATCAAGATTAGCTTTTGAGTAGAAAACTAAGTTTACTTTGTTCTACTCGATACAAATATTAAATCTGTACCATTATACATATTATGTTGTAATTATATGTATACAATTTGAGCGGGAGACCGGGTTCGAACCGGCGACATTCAGCTTGGAAGGCTGACGCTCTACCAACTGAGCTACTCCCGCATTTGCAATTCTAAATTCAGAACGTTGAATTAAGAATTAACACTAATCTATATTTTAATTCAGAATTCTGCGTTCTTAATTCTGAATTAATATTGTGGGGAGAGCAGGATTCGAACCTGCGAAGGTAAAAACCAACAGATTTACAGTCTGTCCTCGTTGGCCGCTTGAGTATCTCCCCCAAATGTTAGTATTTCAAAATGAACTTTGTGAATTTGAAAAGCGCAAAAATAATCATTTATTCTACAAATCAAAATTCAATAAAAATCATATTTCATAGTTATAAAACTGCTGGAAAACCAGTTGAAATATTCTTTTTTAACGCTACTAACAGCATAAACTTTTCCACTTTTTATAAATAAATAATTTTACAGTAAACTATTCATTTTTTAAGAGGATTTTTAAGTTTTAAAAGAGCCGATAGAGGGACTCGAACCCACGACCTGCTGATTACAAATCAGCTGCTCTAGCCAGCTGAGCTATATCGGCTTTTCACTATGTTTTAGAACATAAAAAAGTCCGCTATTTCTAACGGACTGCAAATGTATAATAATTTATGTTTTAGACAAAACTATTTATTAAAAAAATAGTCAAACATGCGCATTTAATTTTTCTTTTCGTTTTTTGAGTTGTCTTTCTAAAGAACTAACACATTCATCCACACCTCCTTCGAACGTTTTATTAATCTTTTTGATAATAAATTCATCTCCAGGCACACTCAATAAAATTTCAGTAATTTTATTTTCTTTTCCACTCGTATTCATTACTTTCAAAAATACATCGGCATGAATAATTCGATTAAAATGATTTTCTAACTTATCCAATTTCGCTTGAGTAAAATTCACCAATTTTTGATCTACGTTAAAATTTACAGATTGAAGGTTCACTTTCATAGGTGTTAATTTAATTGGTTTGACAACTATTTTAAGCCGAAAAGAAGCACTTATAATTACCTTTTGTTCCGTGGGTGAGATCGTTGATAAACTTTTGTTAGCTGAGCGACACTGTTATTCGTATACACTTGCGTGGCAGCTAAACTGGAATGACCAAGCAATTCTTTTACAGCATTCAAATTTGCTCCTTCATTAAGTAAATGGGTCGCAAATGAATGTCTTAGAATATGCGGACTCTTTTTAACCTTTGCAGAAGCCTTACTAAAATAACTATTTATGATTCGATACACAAGTGTTTCATAGATTTTAACTCCTTTTTTAGTGAGCAGCAAGAAGGGCTCATTTTCTTTTACTTGTATATCTGATCTCACCTCTAAATATAGCTTTAGCGTTTGACATACTGTATCTAAAAGAGGCACATATCGCTCTTTATTACGCTTTCCCAGGACTTTAATTTGCCTGGCGCTAATATTGATATCTAAAACCTTTAAATTAACTAACTCTATTCTTCGCATTCCGGTAGCATAAAAGAGTTCTACTATTAGTCTATCTCTAATACTTTCGAAATCATGAGCATCTCTTAAATCGTCAAGAACATTATCAATTTCACTTTCTGAAAAAGGAATTTGAATTGTTTTTGAAACTTTTAAAGGTTTGTGTTTTGCTAGTGGATTGTTGGTTATTTCACCTATTTTCAATAAGAATTTATAATATGATTTAAGAGAAGAAATTTTTCTATTAATAGTTCGATTGGACACTTTTTGCTCAACTAAGACTACTATCCATGAACGTATTTGAGCATAGTTTGCTTTTGTGATAACGTCGCTTTCGAACTCTTGTATATAAAAGTTTGAAAAAGCTTCTAAATCTGCCTTATACGCAACAATTGTATGTTTTGCGTAATTTTTTTCAAAAAGCAGATACTCCAGAAATTTAGAAAAAAGCATAAAAAAACCGTTAGAACTACAAAAATATAAAACTTTTGTAATCCTAACAGTTTAATCTATACTGAAAAACGAAGCTTTTGTTAAAAGTAATACAGAGAACTACGCTTCTACATTTTAAATCTCTTCCTGATCTCGTAAGTGCTGAATATATTGCGCTTTCTGAACTTGAGCTCTACGCTCTACAGAAGGTTTTGTAAATGCTTGACGTTTACGAAGCTGACGCATCGTTCCCGTTCTATCGAATTTACGCTTAAAACGTTTTAACGCTCTATCTATATTTTCTCCGTCTTTAACTGGTATAATTAACATAGTTGCACCTCCTTTCTTTAAAAATTAAGTTGCAAATATACTACAATACTATAATATACAAAGTCTTTTCTATTTTTATTTCAGCGACCGGTAGACCTATTTATTTAAGTTGCTGGTTTATACTCTTTCTTGTCGATAACCATCTTTGCAATAATTTCTCTTAGAATTTCTGAAGTACCTCCACCAATAGGCCCTAGCCTGCTATCACGAAATAGTCGAGCTAGAGGATATTCTTCCATATATCCATATCCACCCAATAGTTGCAAACATTTGTAGATAACTTCATCAGCTATTTTTGTGGACAGTAATTTTGACATACTTGCTTCCTTGACTACATATTTACCATCATTTAAGCGTTTGGCAATAGAATAATTAAACTCTTTGCACATTTCTACCTCACTAGCCATATCGGCTATTGTATGTCGTAATGCCTGAAATTTATCAATTGTTTTACCAAAAGCTTCTCGAACGGCCATGTAACTAATCGTATACTCCAGAGCAAACTCTGCTCTCGCATGTGCGTTGACCCCCATAATCAAACGCTCTAAGGCAAAATGCTGCATGATATAAGAGAAACCTTTATTCTCTTCTGCTAAGAGATTATCGAGTGGAATTTTAACATTATCAAATGAAATTTCTCCTGTATCAGATGCTCGCCATCCTAATTTCTCGAGCTTTGTTGCTCTTATACCAGGAGTTTCACGGTCAACAACAAACATGCTAATACCTTTATTACCAAGATCGGGATTGGTTTTTGCAGCAACAACGAGATAATCGCTATATACACCATTGGTGATAAAAGTCTTAGATCCATTAATTAGATAATGATCCTCATGTTTTACAGCTGTTGTTCGCATTCCCGCAACGTCAGAGCCTCCAAAAGGTTCAGTAATTGCTAAACATCCAATTTTTTGACCCGCAATACTTGGCGTGAGGTATTTTTCTTTTATTTGTTGATCGCCTTCTTTGTTTATATGGGTCATTGCCAAATAGACATGTGCCCAAATCGCTGCAGCAAAACCTCCTGAATTTATTTTTTGTAATTCTTCTAACAAAATTAGGGTATAGAACAAGTCCAAATTCAGGCCTCCATATTCTTCGGGATATGCAATCCCAAAATACCCCATTTCGCCAAATTTTTCCCAAATAAAGCGGTCGATAGTTCCGGATTTTTCCCATTTATCAATATGCGGTGTGACTTCTTTTTTAAGAAAATCTTGTAGACTTTGTCTAAACAATTCGTGCTCTTCTGTAAAATACATGCTGTTCATATGATAACATCTATGATTTTTGATTAACATAGCACTGTGCATCATAATAAATTCTCCACCCATAAGAATGTTGGATGTTAATACATTGAGGATCCATTAAAATTCACAGCAATTTTTTTCCGATTTTTATTTTAATGTCAAATATAAAGCTATTCTATCTATTTTTTCTAACGAAAATCCTTCGATTTTTCCTAATTCATTAAAATCAGAGATGATCCCATGATTATCTATCAAATCTTTTATTTCTATTGCGGTTTCAAAATCGAAATAGGGTATTTCTAACAATTGCTTAATTGATGCTTCGTTAATATTTATTTTTTTTACAGGTTTCGAAGTTTTGACTGTATACGATGCCAGTATTTTTCGTCGTTGATTATCAAAAAGCCCTGATACATCTTTGAGCTGCAAGTCGTGTATAAATCCTCCGATTTTATTTCTATAATTAACGATTCTTCTGGCGATAAAATCTGGTAGCTCTATTTGCTGTTGTAAAGTTGCAGCGGTTACCGTATTAAGGTCTCCTTTTTGGTTCAAGGTTTTGGTTATTGTTCTTTTTTTGTACTCCCTTTTAACTGTAGTTCTCTTGGCTAACCAATCGGGAAACTTAAACAAAGGTGCTATCACACTTAGCAACGAATCTGACACCTGGGTGACTTTTTTAAAATCTGCTATAGAATTAACCCATTTACCTTGTTGCCTAAATGCTGTAAGTCGATCTAATTCTTTTGGAGACAACCCCAGTTGATATCCTTTAAAATCAGAGATAAAATTAGGGTTAAACGTTTTTAGTTTCACTTCATCCCTTTGCTGTATGGCTATTCTTTTTAAGGAATCTACCTGTTGTTGAAATTCTTTAAGTTCGACGAAGTTTTGCTGATCTACTTTGGTATACGGATAAAAAATAAATAAAAGTATGCTCAATACGATGAGCAGCGATAATACTAAAATCCCATTTCTGAAACGTAAATGCATTTCAAAATGGGATTTTAAAGTATTCATTTATGGTATGAGTTATGAGTGTGAGATACGAAGTACTAAACGTAAATGAACAGATTTCATAAGTTTAAATTTTAATAATTAATTGGTAGTAAATTAATTATAAAATTGAGAACGTAGGTAACCGCTACACTTGTTATCATGGACTAGGATCGTGATTCTTTAATCGCTGTAAAATATCGCGTTAATTGCTTTTTGACTACCGGGAATAAGAAATATAATCCTACCATATTCGGAAATACCATAGCAAAAATCATAGCATCTGAAAAAGCCCAGATAGAATTCATACTTGCAGCCGCTCCAATCACCACGAAGGTTAGAAATAAAATTTTGTATACTAGATCGGCTGTTTTTCCTCTACCGAATAAAAATTTCCAGGATTGCAGACCATAATATGACCATGAAATCATGGTGGAAACTGCAAAAAGAACAACGGCGATGGTTAGAAATATATCAGAATATGGAATGTACTCGGCGAAGGCCATTTGTGTTATTCCGGCACCTTCGTACGGGAGTCCGTCTATGAAAACTACTCCGGTGCCATCTCCTCCATATTCAAATGCACCTCCAGAATTGAATATTATAATTACTAATGCAGTCATTGTACATATTAACACGGTATCGATAAATGGCTCCAACAAAGCAACTAGTCCCTCGCTGGCAGCATATTTCGTTTTAACAGCAGAGTGTGCAATCGACGCAGAACCTGCGCCTGCTTCATTAGAAAATGCTGCTCTTTTAAAACCAACCAATAATACGCCTATGAGTCCGCCTACACCAATAGCTTTAGGACTAAAAGCTTCGCTTACAATCATTCCTAAAGCATCATCTACAAAAGAAAAATTACTAAATATGATGTAAATACATGCCAATACATACATTACAGCCATAAACGGAACTACCTTTTCGGTTACCGAGGCAATACGTTTGATACCTCCTATGATGATAATTCCCACAAGTACAGCTAAGATCACGCCAATCCAAAAACCAGCACCAGTACTTTGTAATCCAAACATTTCTTTTAAAACAATAGTTGCCTGATTGGACTGTGCTGCATTTCCACCTCCAAAAGATCCTCCAATACAAAAAATAGCAAATAAAACTGCAGTAATTTTACCAACCCAGGCAAACCCTTTTTCTTTCAGTCCTTTGCTAAGATAATACATAGGACCGCCGTAAACGGTACCATCTTCACCTACATCTCTATATTGAACCCCAAGTGTACATTCTACGAATTTGGTAGACATCCCAAGTAAACCACAGATTATCATCCAAAATGTAGCTCCTGGACCTCCCAAGGCAATCGCCAAGGCAACACCTGCGATGTTTCCATTACCTACAGTACCAGAAACGGCAGTTGCTAACGCTTGAAAGTGAGAAACCTCTCCTTCTTTAGACTCATCCCGAATCGTATCTTTTATATCTCCGTCAACTGTATTAATTTCAGCTTTTCCTTGAATTCCATGTCTCTCAACATCATCATACTTTCCTCTAACAACATTGATAGCTCTTCCGAAGTATCGAACATTCGGAAACCCAAAATAAATCGTAAAGAACAGAGCACTCAATACTAACAATATGATTACAAAAGGGGCGCCGCTAAAAACTTCAAAAAAAATGACACTTGAGAAAAAATCTGATACCGGCTGAAAGGCTTCATCTATTTTTTGATCTAAGCCTTTTTCTGTGGTTTCTTGTGCGAATGTTATTATAGGAATTGTAAATACTAGAATCGAAAGAAGAATTCTCTTCATAATGTGTGAGTTAATTAAATTTTATGTTTTTGAAGTCAGCAAGATGGCAAAAAAAACGTTTGCGAACAATTTTTAGCGAGTTAAATGTTTAGAAACTGTTAAATATCAAACTCTCTATTTAAACGATTTACTTGCTCTGGACGCCCTAGAACCACAATCTTAGATCCTGGTCCCAATGGTGTATCGGCTTCTGGATTAACAATGTAATCTCCTTGTGGGGATTTGTATCCTATAATGGTGCAACCTGTTTTTGATCTCATATCTACAGTACGTATCGTACGTTCTTCTTGATCATCAAACATGTCTTCGAAAGAAACCTCTTCTATGTTTATAGATTTTTTACCTACGATTGAAAGATTGTCTAGGAATTCTATTAAATCAGGAACTACTACAAGAGATGCCATATGATCTCCTCCGATTCTATCGGGCATAATTACATTATCTGCGCCAGCCAATCGTATTTTTTTATAGGAAGCATCCTGCGAAGCTCTACTAATTATCTTAAGGTTTTTATTGATCTGTCTTGCTGATAGTACAATAAATAGATTATCTGCATCCTCTGGTAATGTACAGATTAAACAAGAGGCATTTTTCATTCCTGCTTCTAGCAATACCGAATCTTCAGTCGCATTGCCTTTTAAAAACAGAATTTTATCATCATGGTATCGATCAATGACTTCAGTATCATTTTCAATAACTATAAAAGGTTTATCATAAGCCATTAGCTTTACGGCAGCCTGTTTACCGTTACGACCATAACCTACAATAATTATATGGTCTTCAAGTTGATGTATCATTTTTTGCATTTTTCGATATTGTACTTTTTTGGGATCGTTTTTACTTACGATATAATCTGTGATTACAGAAACTGAATAAGCAAAGATGGCAACACTAGTAGAAATTAAGAATACTGTAAATAGCTTGCCGTTATCATCAAGTGGCTGCACTTCTTCAAAGCCAACTGTGGTCATGGTAATAACCGTCATATATAAAGCATCAACCCAGGAATAATCAGATAAAATACGAAACCCAAATACTCCAATAATAATGACTGTAACTAATAAAATTAGTGCGATATACACTTTTGGTCTTCCCCAATTATACGTTTCAATCATAAATCAAATACAGAAGTTCGTTTGGTATACACCAAATCCTTTAGTCTTAACCAAAATGCCATATTTAAATAGATTATAAAACCTAATCCTGCAGTGGCAAATGTCAAATAAATGAAAAAAAGTCGTACGTTTTTCGCTCTCATTCCTAATCGATCAGCCAATCTGGAGGATACATAAAATCCGTTGCGCTCTAAAAAATGTCTTAGATGATATAGCATATCGCAAAATAATTATATTATCCTAAACTTCAATCTTGATTTAGCAAATAATTACCTACAGCACATTGTAAACATGCTTTTTGTTCGCAATACTTCGTTTTAAGTTGTAGTAATGCCTGAGAATGCATCACATGATGTACAGGTACTTTTAAAGCGGTAAAATTATCTATAATACTATTTTTTTCAAAAGACAATTCCTGTATTAAATTAAATACCTTATCATCATGATAACCTTTACTTTTGGCATAGGCGAATCTAAACGGAATAATTGTATTGATCACAATAAGATCAATAAACGCTCGGGATAAACGCTTTTTTCGATATTTGGATTGTTTTTCCAAAGTGTAATGCGTGTTCCAAAAATTAGTAGTCTCAATCTCGAAAAGTTTATATGTCTCATCAATCGAAGTACTTTTTATACTATTATGAAAGAAATTAGTGTTCTTATAGTATAAGGCTGCCAACTGAGCTAATCGCAATGTTGGGAAATTAGCAGGTCTTAACCTGAAAAACTGCATAGGTATGATTCCATTAGTTTGAAGTTGAAATTTATTTTTCAAAAATTCGTATTCTTTTCTAAGTTTTCCAGCATAAGGTATATCTATATCTTTATTTAACAGTCCAGCTTGCCCTAGAAAAAGAGCTTCTAATGTATGCAACGCTGTGCTACACTTTTGAATAACTGAAAAATCTATAGAATTAGCCAGGCTTAAAAAAGCTTCGCTATTAACTTTTAATCCAAAATTTTTTGCCAATAGCTTAAATAAAGTTGCTTCCCAATTATTGGTCGAATTTTTTAATAATGATGTGATGACTATTGATTTTTGCTCTAGTCGTTCTATGTACAAACGTTCTTGCCAATGATTCATAATAAAATCGGGGACCTTTGATATGAGTCTTTCACAAGATATCCAATTGGTATTGCTTGTACTATATAGCTTTTGATATTGAAGGAGAAGATGCTTGTCGATGTAATTTTTTAATTGTAACGTTGGAATCGAGGTATTATCCTGTCTATAAATATGAATATCATCTTCCCAAACAACATGAAGAATTACATTGTCATATGCTTTATCAGTTTCGTGCTGATGCACATACCAATCACTTGATTTATAATGAACCTCAACATTACCTGCCCATTTTTGATCTGCAATGCTTATTAAAGCATTAAAAAAATCAGGACCAGCGCTTTGTGTATTATGTTCTCCAACGCGATGTAAAATGAGGCACTGTTCTTCTGTCGTTCTTAAATTTTTGAGATCAAACTTTTTATACTTCCAGAGATATTGGATAAAATCTTCATTCATAATATGTATAGCTTACTATTTGCAAGGTCTACCTAGAATTAATAAGTAGATAATAGCATTCGCCATGTACATTTTGGGTAAGATGAAGACAAATGTAGTAGCTTTTTATATTGCTGTAAAACTACTAAAATTATTCTATACACAAAGTGCTTTAGGTATACTTTAAAATTCCTGCATGGTAAATAATAAACATAGCACAACTTGAATTTGATGTAATACCAAAATGAATATAAAATAGGATAAAATGTTTTCACACTACCCAAACAGCCAGGTATAGTATTCATTTTGAAACAATAATGAGATAAATACGCTTTAAAAAAGAAGGTAAAACAGCCCGTTAAGCAATATTTCCTTAATACTGCGTTAATTTCTAACAAAATATGTACTATTGGTAACATTTTCTGTATTAATGGAAAGCTTTACATTGATAGCATTCCGTTACTTTGTATTTGACTAAGGGAAAATTAGATTCAAAACGACATAAAGATTGCAAAACCCTAAGCTAAGTTGAGTTTGTGTTAGGTTATAGATGGTTGTCAATTTTTGACAACCATCTTTATTTTATGCGTTTGTATCTGGAAAAACATCAAACTTATTGAAAAACGCTTTTTTAAATTTTGAAGAGTTTGAATAATTTAGCGTATCCATGACTTCTTTTATCGATAATCCATCACCAAATATAAGATTGTAAGAGCTTTCTAATTTTTTATTATTGAAAAACTCTAAAGGTGTTTGATCGTGAATCTCTTTAAACATATTAAAAAAATTGGTTCTACTCATATGCGCCATAGCCGCTAATTGATCCACTCCTACAAAAGGTTCTTGTAAATTTTCTTCTAAATAATTACTTACTTTATATATATTTCCTACTTGAGCGCTATTAATATGAAATGGGTTACTTGCCGTTTCCCATTTTAGTACGTCTTTCCAAAATGTTTCTAGAAGCCGAATTCCTCTGGCTATATAATATAAATAATTTTCTACAGTACTATTTTTAGGAGTTACGATTTGGTCAAAAAGATTGGATTGCTTGTAAGATAGATAAAACTTATTAATATGCTGATGAGAACAACGAATATAATGGTCTAATTTTTCTGCCATAGTACTACTTTTCATAAAGTAGGGCTCTGTGTAGGTACTTTTAAGCACGATCATTGTAGATTTTACCTCGGCACCTTTGGTGATCAAAACTTGTTCTCCGTACTGCGCATCCATACATCTCATGTTTCCCGGTGTATAGCTATCTGAATATTTACTTATTATTTGATTAGTCTCAAACTGGTGATCCAACGCGTATTTTCTAAAATGAAGAATTATATCTTTATCCTTAATAGGTCTCCTGATATATTTTATATCTACATTAGCTTTATAGTTATTAATAAGAAGAAAGACTTCGGGAGAGATTTTATAATAAGACAAATATCCATCGGCAATTTTTTTTGGAAAATAAATCCGGTCTGATGAGCTACCCGGATCTAATTGAGACCTGTAAAAGTTTCTCAGATTATCAATATCAGCAAAATCAAATGAGTATTTATACATAGTGTCGTTCCCTTAATTAATGAATCCTTATCATTTATATAGATAAGCTTTCTCGTATTTTGTTGCGTGAACTATACTCCCAATTACGCAAATATCCCCTTTATTAGTTTTTTACTAATGCAGGGGATAGGCTATTTTATTTTAAATATACTAATTTATTTTATATGACTGATTACGTCATATTTGGTGATGATCTGATGTTGTCCTTCTTCAAGCTTTACCAACACAGCTGGATTTCCATTTTTGATAAGTTTGGAGATTTGGTCAAGAGAGGTTTTAGAATCTACAATTGGAAAAGGAGCTTTCATCACTTCTTTTATAGGGGTACTATCCATATTTTTATCTTCCATAAAAGCTTTAAAAAGTGCGCTTTCATCTACAGAACCTACGAAACCATCGGTATCTACCACTGGAATTTGAGATATTTGATATTTACGCATACGTTCTATAGCGTGAGAGACTAATTCTTCTGTCTTAACCGTTACCAAGGGTTTATCTGCGTGATCCTTGATCAAATCGATTGCAGTAGACACTTCTTCTTCAAGAAAACCTCGTTCGCGCATCCAATCATCATTAAACATCTTACCTACATAGCGACTGCCATGATCATGATAAAGTACAACAACAACATCATCTTTTGAAAAATGTTCTTTTAATTGCAGTAGCCCTTTTATTGCGGCACCTGCACTATTCCCTAAAAACATTCCTTCTTCTTTTGCTAATTTTTGCGTGTAAATAGCAGCATCCTTATCGGTTACTTTGGTAAAACCATCAATTACTGAAAAATCTACATTTTTTGGAAGAATATCTTCTCCTATCCCTTCGGTTATGTAAGAATAGATTTCATTTTCATCGAAAATACCTGTCTCATGATATTTTTTAAATACTGATCCATAGGTATCTA
This sequence comes from Aquimarina sp. U1-2, assembly GCF_017897595.1. GTDB lineage: Bacteria > Bacteroidota > Bacteroidia > Flavobacteriales > Flavobacteriaceae > Aquimarina. The sequence continues at coordinate 85,221 of NZ_JAGKIK010000005.1, read as the reverse complement.
CACCCCAAACTTTGATATTCGGATTTTGTTCTTTAAGGTATTTCCCAACACCAGAAATGGTGCCACCGGTACCAACTCCTACGATAAAATGAGTAACTTTTCCCTGGGTTTGCTTCCATATTTCTGGCCCTGTACTTTGGTAATGTGCCAGTGTATTTGAGGGGTTGTCATATTGATTAACATACCAGGAGTTAGGAGTTTCTTCAGCTAATTTTCGAGAAACGGAATAATAGGATCTTGGATCATCAGGCTCTACATTTGTAGGGCACACCATTACCTTTGCTCCTACTGCTCGAAGAATATCCATTTTTTCTTTAGATTGTTTATCGGCCATTACACAAATTAACGTATATCCTTTTACAATAGCTGCTAAGGCTAATCCCATGCCTGTATTTCCTGAAGTACCTTCTATTATTGTACCACCGGGCTTTAATCGACCGTCTGCTTCTGCATCTTCAATCATTTTTAACGCCATTCGGTCCTTTACAGAGTTTCCCGGGTTAAAAGTCTCGTATTTGGCAAGCACCAAAGCATCTATATCCTTAACTAAAGCATTCATCTTTACCAAAGGAGTGTTTCCAATGGTTTCCAAAATATTTTCTGCGTATTCCACTCGTATAATTTTATGATATTTTGTAATGCAAAGATACGACCTAGTTTGTCTATTGACAATTTTTGAACAACAATTGCTAATACCAAACTGAATATAGAAATAGTCCAATCCACTTGTTCATATCACCTTCTACTTCATTACAAAAAGCTTTCAGAGTTAAACCTGATTTATGCATTAGAATTTCGTTATGAGGGTTTAAAATGCCATAAAACCAAGTGTTTTCTAAGTTTTAGCATAGCATCGCTATGGTGAAACTTAAAAATACAACGTAGTGATTGGTTTTGCAGCAGTTTCAAGCTGTAATAGATTTTCTAATGCATAAAGCGGGTTAAAGCTATATAAGAATTTTGAAGCTTTGCAGAAGGAGATAGCAACGGCGCACCTTTAGCCTATTTCTATATTCAGTTTGGATAACTATTGGAAACGGATAGATTTCGTAGGAGAAATCTTCGAAACGATGTACGATGGAATCAATAACATGAATAAACACAGTAGCATGGTCCCAAGGTTAAGAACTACGATATGCACCGCACTAATAAATACAGGGGCAGTACTTACATAGTAGGTTTCAGGATTAAGCCCTACTACCTCGTAATGATCTTGTATAAACAGTAAACCGATACCTATTAGATTCCCCCAAAACATACCTATAGCGATCAAATACGCCGCATTGTATAAAAATACTTTTCTTATACTCCAGTCTGGTGTTCCCAATGCCTTTAATATGCCTATCATAGGTGTCTTTTCTAAGATTAAAACTAATAGTGCCGTAATCATATTAATACCTGCCACTATTATAATGATACCAATAATTCCTATAATATTTAAATCAAAAAGTTTTAACCATTCAAAAATCGTAGCATATTTTAGTGTTATTGTTTGACTGTCTAATGTAGAGGGTATATTTTCATAAATTTGTTGACCTTTTTCATCAATCTCTTCAAAATTATCGATAAAAACTTCAAAATTGCCTACCTCGTCATCTTTCCATTTATTCATCTTTTGTATGTGCCGTATGTCTGCAAAAAGATATGTTTCATCAAATTCTTGAAAACCAGAATTATAGATACCAGCTATTGTAAAAGCTCTAATAAAAGGCTGTGTATTGGATGCTGTGTTCTTCTTCAAAAAATAAGTAATCACCTTGTCGCCTACTTCGAATGCTAATTGACGGGCTACATGAGAAGAGATTAAGATTTCATTATTCAGTTTACCTTTAAAATTTGGAAGTTTGCCCGCCACCAGATACTCTTTAAAGTAATCCCAATTGTAATGTTCATCAACCCCTTTTACGATGATACCATCAAAATCTGAATCTGTTCTTATCAAACCCATTTTGGTAGCTACGGCTTGCATATGAACGATACCATCGACATCAGGAATTTTGGGAAAAAAATTTTGTTCTACAGAAATAGGAATCAAAGATTCTACACTACTATTATTATCAAAACTCGTAATAATAACATGCCCATTGAATGCTGCTACTTTTTCTCGAATTTTATGTTGTAAGCCTATACCTGTAGCGACCGTAATCAGCATCATGATCATTCCCAATGCGATAGCAGAAATCGCAATTTTTATAATAGGAGTCGAAATGCTACTTTTTTGTTCCTTACCTTTGATAAGACGTTTAGCGATAAAATACTCGAAATTCAAGCTTAACTATGATTTTGATTAACAAAGCATCTATCCATATGGAAGACAGGTTCAAAAATACATTTTTATTCTTTTGTACCTTGATTATTTTCTGCGGAAGTATGATAAAAGCATCTGCGCAAACAATCCAAAATAAACAACAGGACACTATAGCGCTGCAACAAACTGAAGCCCAGGAGGTGCTTTCTGACCCCATTATTGTAGGGGCTAATCAAACTGAAGAATACCTTCCACTCCTTCAAGGAAAAAACATTGCCATTGTTGGTAATCAAACTTCAGTCATCTTTAAATATCCTAATATTGCACCATTACTAGAAGATGAACAAGGCATTCGGTCATTAAAATTTCAACAATATACCCACTTGGTAGATTCATTATTATCAAATAACATTGCCGTTAAAAAAGTTTTTGCTCCAGAACATGGTTTTAGGGGTAAAGCCGATGCAGGGGAATTAGTTGCCGATGAAAAAGATATAAAAACAGGCTTACCCATCGTGTCATTACATGGTAAAAATAAAAAACCAACGGCAGAATCACTATCAGGTATAGACCTTATGATCTTTGATATTCAGGATGTGGGCGTGCGTTTTTACACCTACATATCAACACTACATTATGTAATGCAGGCCTGCGCAGAAAATAACATAATGCTACTCATACTGGATCGCCCTAACCCGAATGCGCACTATATAGACGGACCAACATTAAAACCTGAGCATTCTAGTTTTTTAGGTATGCATCCTATTCCCCTCGTTCACGGAATGACCATTGGTGAATATGCCCAAATGATTAATGGTGAAGGATGGTTAGGTGAAGGATTAACTTGTAAAATTACCATTGTACCCGTTAAAAATTATTCACACCAAAAATTTTATAGCCTCCCTATTCGGCCCTCTCCAAATTTACCCAATGATAAAGCCATAAATTTATACCCTAGTCTAGGATTTTTTGAAGGAACCACAATTAATGCAGGAAGAGGAACCGAAACCCAATTTCAAGTTTTTGGCTCTCCAGACCTTACCTTAGAGAAGTACGATTATGCCTATATCCCCAAACCTAATTTTGGAGCGAAGTATCCCAAACATCAGGGTGAGGTTTGTTATGGCAACGACCTTCGAAAAATGAATCGTTTACATCGCATACAACTGGATTGGTTAATTAATGCCTATAAAAACTGTACAGGTAAAGAGAAGTTTTTTAATACCAAGTCTTTCACCCTACATGCAGGTAATGAAGAACTTCAACAGCAAATAATGGCTGGTTTGAGTGCTACACAAATTAAAAAATCATGGAGTGAAGATCTTGAAAAATATAAAAGAAAAAGAAAGAAGTATTTGATATACAATTAATAAATTATGAACTGGTTTAGACTTTTTTGATTTAGGCGAAAAATGAAGGTTTTGTGCTTAGATGAAGTAATTTTTTACTTGCATAGCCGCGCTACGGAAGTCAAAAATTATAAAATATGAGTGCAAAACGGCATTTTTTTAGCAAATTGAAAAAGTTTAAACCAGTTCTATTTAAAGGTATCGATAACTATTAAGAAATCTTTGCCTTCATTTTTTCAACAATGTGATACGCAGCAGGACAAATAGCAACATTTTTTAATGTCAAATTCGCAATCTGATGGAATTTTTTACGATTGGTATGAGGGTACTCTCTACAAGCCTTTGGTCGTACCTCATAAATCGCGCAATAATTATCTGCTCCTAAAAACGTACAAGGTGTTTCTTGTAAAACCATATCGCCATCTTCATCTTGTTTAAGGTATTGTTCTTCAAATTGACGAGGCTTCATTTTAAAAAACTTCGAAATTCTTTCTATATCTTTATCTGTAAACAAAGGACCTGTCGTTTTGCAGCAATTCGCACAGCGTAAACAGTCGGTTTGTCTAAACTCTTCGTCGTGTAGCGCCTGCATTATATAATCTAATTGCTTAGGCGGTTTTTTTCTGAGCTTTGTTAAGAACTTTTTGTTCTCTATATATTTATCTTTGGCCAGTTGCGGTAATTGATCAATGAATTCCTGCATACTGCAAAATTAAGTGTTAACTTTCAGTAAACTACATATGCATACAGATATTTTTGGAGAAGCAATAAAAGATTTTTTTAATCAGAACTATACTGAAGATATCATTGTACAATCACCCGACTTTGATGATGATCATATCCCTGTACCCTACCTTTTTAGAAATTATGAAGAAATGCCAAAATTAGAACAGCGTGCACTAGAATTATGTCGGGGCGAAATTCTTGATATTGGTTGCGGTGCTGGCAGTCATAGTATGTATCTGCAAAATAAAAGGAATCTAAATGTGACCGCAATAGACATTTCTGGCGGAGCTATAGAGATTTGTAAAAAACGAGGAATACAGCGTGCACATGTTAAAGATGTCTACCAACTTACCGATAAAAAGTTTGATACCTTATTGTTGTTGATGAATGGAAGTGGGATTATAGGAAAACTAGCTAATATAGATCACTTTTTTATTCATCTTAAAACACTATTGAAGCCGAAAGGGCAAATCCTTTTAGATTCTTCAGATATTTCATACCTATTCACAGATGAAGACGGAGGTTTCTGGGTAGATATTACTACTGCCTATTACGGAGAAATCAAATATCGATTACGCTATAAAGAACAAAAGTCAAACTGGTTCGACTGGTTGTTTATCGATTTTAACACCTTGCAGAACGCCGCCAATACGCATGGTTTTATATGTGAATTAATTATTGAAGGCAGCAATCATGATTATTTAGCTAAGTTAACTATGACCTAATCGTAGTTGAAGACTAGACCTAATTATTACTGAATATAACTGGTATACTATTTGATAGACTATACATCTGTTCTAAAAACAATGTTAAACTTCGGTAAAAGTATCTTGTAAATTTGTTTATTTATCCAACGGACAAGAATACAGTATATTTAGATTATTTCGTTATTTGAATTGTTTTTGAACTCCTATTGCTTTAAGACTGCTTTAGGTAGTTTATTTATAGATAAACCTACAAATATTGAATATTGTGCAACTGACTAAGCTTTTAAGTTATCTATTAATTTCCACTTTTATTTTAGTTGGATGTTCTGATGATGATGATTCTCCTATCAATGGCAATCCTGATCAAATAGCAAATAATCTTCCTTTAGGAAGCGGTGGCACACCCAATGATCTATTAAGTGATACAACTTTTAAAAGTTTAACTATTGAAATTGTAGCAGTCGAAGGTTTTGAACCTACAAGTATTGCGATTGAAAACTTCAGGACATTTTTGGAAGATCGATTAAACAAACCAGATGGTATTACCATTAATTTACGCACCGTTCCCTCTTCTAATACTGCTCCTTTTACCATAGAAGAAATTAGAGAAATAGAAAAGAATACACGTACATTATTTAATGAAGGAGATGATATAGCAGTGTATGTATACTTTGCCGATGGTAGTAACGAAAATGACTCTGGTGAGCAAGTTACTTTAGGATCTGCCTACAAAAACACCTCGATGGTTATCTATGAGGGAACACTTCGTAGATTTAGTAGATCCGGACCTAGAGCTCCCTCATTAAGTACTATTGAAACTGCAACATTACATCATGAATTTTCTCATCTTTTGGGTTTAGTGGATTTGGGGACACCACAACAATCGCCGCATGAATCAATTAATGATCAAAATGAAGGAAACAATCATTGTAACGTATCAGGGTGTTTAATGCAGGCTTCTATACAATTTACAAGCGGTATTATGGGAATGAGTGAAGTACCCAGACTTGATGCAGCTTGCATTGCAGATTTACAAGCAAACGGAGGGAAATAAAAATTAATGTTTGAGAAAAACACAAAATCAACTACCAACTAATATACCTTTTCTCCGTTTAGAAATGTAGCATTTACTTTAATATTTGGGAGTTTATCTTCTTCAATTTGCATGATATCTTCTTCGAGAATCACAAAATCTGCAAATTTTCCGGCAGTAATGCTTCCTTTTTCCATTTCTTCAAAATTACTAAATGCTGCCCAGATGGTCATTCCTTTCAAGGTTTCTTCTCTGGTTAACGCATCTTTACGTTGAAAACCGTTTTTGGGATATTGACTTAAGTCTTTTCTGGCGACCGCGGCATAAAATGTATAAAACGGACTTACATGTTCTACCGGATAGTCGGTTCCTAAAGCAATTTTGCTTGTCTTCTCTAATAGTTTTTTATACGCATATGCGCCTTTTATTCGCTCGGTTCCTAATCGCTTACCTGCCCAGTACATATCACTAGTGGCATGTGTAGGTTGAACACTCATGATCAAATTATCATTAAGTATTTCGAACTCTTCAGGAGCTACAACCTGGGCATGTTCTACGCGCCATCTTCTGTTTGTTGTATTGGCGAGCACTTCGTAATACGTATTCATGACTACCGCATTGGCAGAGTCACCGATGGCATGAGTATTCATTTGAAACGGCGAATCTGCCAATCGTTTTGCTAAATTTTTAAATTCGGCATTCCCAATAACCATAGCTCCAAAGTGGTTTTCTTGATCGGCATAAGGTTGTTTTAGAGCGGCACCTCTGGATCCAAGCGCTCCATCGGCATATACCTTAAAAGAGGAAACATTCAGTTTATCGGTTTTGTACACTCCATTTTTTAGGTAATACTCAACATAATCAGGCTCGTTACTTACCATCGCATAAATTCGTATTTTTAATTCTCCTATTCGCTGTAAACTGTCAATCAGAGCAATCACTTTCGGACTTAAACCTGCGTCATCTACAGTAGTTAATCCGTAACTAAAATTGATTTTCTCGGCATCCTTTAAGGCTTGAACACTTTCTAATAATGTAGGTTCTGGAATAATACGCTCAACCAATGCCATGGGATTATCAATAAGCACCCCTGTTAGTTTTCCATCTTTTTTTAGAATCTCTCCTCCCTCTACTTTTGTTGCCATTGTAATATTAGCAATGTCTAAGGCTTTTTGATTGGCAAGCAATGCATGCCCATCTACTCTTCGAACGGCTACCGGCGTATCAGGAAACAGACTATCTAATTTTTCTTTAGTAGGAAATTCTTTTATCTCCCAGTCATTTTGATCCCAACCGCGACCCGTAATAAAACTAACTTGCTTTTCCTTTTGAAATTTAGCCATACGATCTAACATTTCATCATAGCTACGTGTTCCCACAAGATCTACCTTTTGCTGCTGTAACCCTAGTCGATAAAAATGGCAGTGTGCATCGATTAATCCAGGTACAATAGTCTTTCCGCCAACATCTAGCATATGTTGAGCATTATATTTTTCTAAAATCTTCTCAGTTTGACCTACTGCTATAAATTTACCATCTTCTATTGCGATAGCTGACGCTTTAGGATTACTTTCGTCTACGGTATATATATTAGCATTTAGCACTAATAGGTCTACGGTTGTTGCCTTCTTACAGGAAATAACTATAAGTACTATTACGAAGTATAAGATGTGTTTTTGCATGAAAACTATAAGTTTAGTTAGAGTTTGATGGACTTAAAATTAAATAATTTCCGTTGTAGTACGATGCCATTGCAGATAAAATAAAAAAATAACGAATATCCGTAATTTAACCTAAACGGTTTGCGTCAAGCTGAACTCGTTTCAGCTTCTCATCTCAATGTACTGAAAATAAACGTAATGAGATCCTGAAATGAATTCAGGATGACTTCTCAGTTAAATTTTAGGTATAATAACGGACAATCAAAAAATATAACATTGTTGTGCGATAAAAAAGTTGATAAGCTCTGAAAACCTCTATTACCATTAAGAATTTAGGAGTTTATAGAAAAGACACCTTGCTTTTCTAAAATTTAGACAACTTATTTTGAAAATGAATCGCCTTTACTTCAAAAACTATAATAAATAAGTATTTACAACTAAGTCTTTGTTCTATTTTCTTGCAGTGCAGCGGTCTAGTTTCTTTAACCGGACAATACTGAAAAAATATAAAGACAAAGTTTTATAGCAAACTATAAATCTCTGATCTTTAAGTAATAAAGTGTAGAATTTAATACTGAAAAGCCAGAAGTTTGTATAACTTCCGGCTTCTTATTTTTTAGATAGATGAGTATATCAAACCTTACAAACTAAGGTATATAATAGACATCGTTAGTGCCGTTGCCCTCATAACTATTATTTTCTATTATTGGATAAGCATCTGACACGTAAATAGGATATCCTGTCATATTCTTTATAGTTGAATTTCTAATAGTTGGATAAGGATTAGACTGATCATTTTCGATAAATGTTATCCTAATCCCAACTGAAGTCAAGCTTTTACCATCTACTATACAATGATCAAGAATACTGTTGGACTGTGTTTGACCTTCAAAAGATATCATTTCAGCGGTGGATAATCCTCCATTTTCAAAAAGTATGGGTTCACTTTCAGTACCTACTGCAATTAAGGATCCCGGTGCATTAATGATACCCTCTCCTGTAGTATAATTCTTTCCTACTTCGATATTTCCTGAAATTTTGACGCCAGGAGATAGTGTCAAGGTATTAAAAGTACCTGACTGGGATCCAATATATAAAGTACGCATAATTCTATAAAACACACCTAAAGCAGGCCATGTTATATCTTTATCAATATTATCGTTAGAAAACAATTCTACATCTTTACCTCCGCTAAAGGTATTCCCAGAATCTATACCACCAGCCTGATTACCCCGCATGCCCATAGCGTATTCATTAGTAGAACCAATATCATTATTACTAAATTCTCCTAATTCTGCCATTGATGAGAATTGTATCCCATATTTTTTATTCCCGCTTATTTTACAGTTAGTCATGTTTAAGGTAGTCCCATTTACATATATTACTGCATTGTGAGTATCAAATCGGGAATAACTACCGGCTTTTTCAAATATTGCATAATTAAAATATGAGTCCTCTGAAAGTGAACCCGTAAGTTCAACACCTTTCCATAAAGAAGTAGCATCATCATTTAGGGCAGTAAAAATTACCGGGCGAGCTGCGGTTCCGTTTACATATAAAGAAATATCATTATCTGAAGTTCGTAATCCTATGCCTTCTGCAAATGCTAATGTTACACCTTCATTTAAGGTCAAACTCCCACCAGTATTAGGCTCACTAGATCCTATTAAGAGATCAGTTTCTAACACATATGGGCTATTTTGACCGCTCCAGTTTACTGTTTCAGTGATACGATGAATGGAAATTAAAATACCTTTCCCTTCAATGTTATTATTATCTTCTATACTTCCAGCAGAATTACCTGAAATATTGATATCATAACTACCATTATCAGCAACTGTATTGTTGCTGAATTTTTCAAAAGTACTTTTTTCATCCAATTGAATGGCATAACCTTCAGAATAACGGAATGTACAATGGTTAAAGGACACTCTCCCTTGATCAACAATAGAAACCATAGGACGCGGACCTATGCCGTTAATTGACTTTCCGCCATACTCAAATGTACAATACTCAAATACAGATGTTTCAATTAACGAATGTTTGCCAAAACTGAATTCACCCCAATCTCCTGGTGAGGGATTATCCTGAGATGAAGTAAATACAATCGGTTTTTCAGGTGTCCCTACGGCATAAACAGAAGCATTTGTACCTGTTTTTGCATCTTGTGATTCAACAAAAATTATCGGGATTCCCGGATTGATTCGTATAATTGCGCCTGGTTCTATAGTAACTTTTGCATGTATAATTAATCCTCCGGTGATAAAGTGTTCTCCTTCTTTCCATACCTCATCTTTACTAATAATACCACTATGCATATTATTACTTATGGGTGCGCTCTCGTTAACGGTAATTGATAGTTCATAAGGCGTTTCATTGTCATCAATGGTTAGAAGCACTGTATACGTTCCTGCCTCTTGATAAACATGTGATGGAAATTTTTGTGTAGAAGTCTGACCGTCACCAAAATTCCAAAGATAGGTACTCGCATCATCCAAGCATGTTCTAAACTGAACAGATTGACCGGTTTGAACTTGCGCTAAGGAGGTAACTATACATCCATCACTATTTTGACCAGGAAATTGATTTTGATCTCTGCTATCATCTGAAGAACAGGAGATACATAAACATAAAGATCCAATAAGGAATAACTGAAAAAACTTAGCTTGTTGCTTCATAAAAAGATTATTTTTTGATTGATGAATTTTTTGAACTTATTTAGAGCCCATTAAATAAACAACTAACTTCTTAAAACTCCTTTGTTAAAATTTTACAGTATAAAGACCAAGGATTAATCCAATCGTTGATAAAATAGTGAACGTTATTTATCAGACGCTCGTAGTATCCAATTGTCTATTTTATCTTCTAATAGTGCTAAAGGTACACAGCCTGTTTCTAGTATTTCATTATGAAACTGTCGAATATCAAATGTATCACCCAAAGCGGTTTCGGCCCGCGCGCGAAGTTCTCTTATTTTGAGTTGCCCAATTTTGTAAGATAAAGCCTGACCAGGATTTGCCATGTAACGCTCGATCTCAGAGGTAATACCTGCTTCTGAAACTGCCTCGTTATCCAACGAATATTGTATAGCCTGTTCTCTAGTCCATCCTTTAGCATGTAACCCGGTATCTACCACCAGGCGAACGGCGCGATGCATTTCTGCGCCTAGCATACCAAAGTATTGGTAGGGATCTGTATACAATCCAAGTTCTTTACCCAAAGATTCACTATACAAAGCCCAACCTTCTCCATAACCACTATACCAAAGCGTTTTTCTAAATTTTGGTAACGTGGTACTCTCCTGGGTTAATGAAATTTGATAATGATGCCCGGGAATGGCTTCGTGCAAAAATAAAGACTCATCGCTATAAGTATTATATTTGGTAACATCAGGAATTGGAGTATAGAAGATTCCAGGCCGTGTACCATCAAGTGAACCTGGATTATACTCTGCACTGGCCGATTTTTCTCGAAACTCTTCGGTACGGCGAACCTCGAATGGAGTTTTAGGTTTTACATCAAATAGTTTTTCAATCTGAGGTTTCATACGATCATGAATCGCATTAAAGTTATCGATCACTTGTTGTGGTTCGGTAAAAGGCATGAGCTCCTTTTTGTTACGCACCTCATTAAAGAAAGCTTTTAAATCACCTTTAAAACCAACCTGATCTTTGATTTTTTCCATTTCATTGGATATGCGAGCTACTTCAGCTAATCCTAACTCATGAATTTCATTAGCTGTCATATCAGTTGTAGTATACAGCTTAATTTGATAGTTATAAAAAGCTTCACCGTTGGGAATAGCTGCAATCCCCGAAGTAGTTCTACCGGCATCTAAATATTCGGTACTCATAAATTCGTGTAGTACTTCATAAGCGGGTACGATACGCTCGGTTACCATTTGGGTATATTTTTTGGTCAACTGCTTTTTATCCTCTTCAGAAAAACTATCAGGGAAATTTTTTATTGGGCTATAAAATAAATGAGCTTCAGGGTCTTTAACAGTTAAGGCTTTTAATTGTGGTAGGACTTTGATGATTAAAGATTTAGGAAGCACATAACCCGCAGCCATACCTTCTTTCATTTTTTCACCAGCAGAACTCATCCAGGCAATGTACCCATCTAATCTATTCAACCACTTATCATAATCTTCTACTGTTGTAAAAGGCTGAGCGCTGGCACCACTGGCTAATTGACCCATCATAAGGTTGATCGACCACATTTGATCGATAGGGAAATACTCTGATTTATAATGAAAACCTTCGAGATTAATATCGCATTCCCATTTTAGAATTGCTTTGCTCATTTTTTCGCTATCCGAAAGCGATTCATCATCAAACTTTTCAAGTGCTTCTTTATATTTCGTAAAGTGCGCTTTGACTTTGGTAACTGTTTCGTACGCTAACGGGTTTGGAAATTGATCGTTAAAACGATTATCTCCTGTAAAGGTAGCTTGAATGGGATTGAGTTGAAGACCCTCTTCATAATAATCCTCTAACATAGTATTGAATTTGGCGCTTACATCTGTATCTGCCTTGGTTGTAGTGTTTTTGGTAGTTGCTTCATCCTTACATGAAATGGAAACTAGTAGTATGCAAAAGACAGTGAGAATTTTTTTCATTATGATATTACGTTTAATTTTTTATGGCGAAATATACTTAAATTATATTATACCAAAATAAATATAAAAATAGGTTAAACCCGCTTTATGCATTAGAAAATCTATTACGGCTTTAAACTGCTGCAAAACCAAGCACTACGTTGTATTTTTAAGTTTCACCGTAGCGATGCTATGCTGAAACTTAGAAAACACTTGGTTTTATTGCATTTTCAAACCTCATAACGAAATTCTAATGCATAAAGCGGGTTAAAGATGCGCCGTTGCTATCTTCTTATACAAAGTTTCAAAATTCTTGCATAGCCTTAGCTCTGGAAGCTTTTTGTAATGAAGTAGAAGAGGATATGAACAAGTATATTGACCTACTTTTATATTAATTTTGGTATTATTTGTAGTTTCTGGTATACTCTTCTTTTTCAATAAGAGATATTGATTTAGAACCATTTCCTGTTAAAAATTTCGTTTCGAGCGTAACCCGGTCTTTTATTCGTTGTAAAAACACTATGAAATGCAAATGAGGTCCTGTAGCCCAACCCACATCACCACTATACCCGATAAATTGACCAATTTTTATTTGATCTCCTCTATGTACCCTGGCACCGCCTTTTTTTAAATGTGCATATTCTGCAAAAGTACCATCATTATGATAGATCAGGATATAATTGTTATGCTTGGCACATTCAGGATCGGTACAACGCTTACTATAAGAATCTTCGACATCGATCACCACACCATCGCGAGCTGCATAAATTTTTGTTCCAACGGGCATTTTAAAATCTAAAGCATTCTCATTTTTATGTGATGTTGCTCCATTATACCCCTGTGAAAGCCAAAAAGTACTTCCTTTTTCGAAAGGCAAGTAATAATCGAAATTTGTATCATATGTTTTAAGGTCGTGGTTTCCGAAATTAAAAGAGGTTTCAAATCCAAACTTTACTCGTTTTGAACGATCCACTACGTCTAGGTTTGTAATTTTGTGTTTCTTGGTTCTTGCCGGAACCACGAATATCTTATTGTTCCCCTGGGAAGACTTAAGATTTTCGAGTCTAAAGGTGATATCTGCAGATACCGGGCTGTACTCATCATTATCGGCTAATACCGAGAAACCGTTTTCAGTTTCTTCATAATATAAATTGAAATTTTCTTGAGCACATGCGATTATTGAAAAAAAGCAATAGAAAAGTGGGGTAAGATTTTTCATGATTTTGTTTTGATCTAAAATACAATAAAAATATCGTATGTAAACTTACAATCGATTAACATAGCACTAAAAAACAGCTCTCACAGGGTGCAGGAGATAGTCATTGTGACCTAAAATTGTTCTCGCAGGGTGCAGGAGACATTTTCCAAACCAAAAATAGCTCTCGTAACGTGCAATATGTCAATGACTACCATAAATAAATAATTAAGGAATTTTATAGGTAGCCATCATATAACTAAATAGAAAATCTACCATTAGTAATGCTATAAATCACTTCACCTCCTTTTAATGCATTAAGATTAAAACTACCTTTGGTGACTGTAGAAAAATTTCCTGAAGGTGCGTCGATGATTAATTCACCTTCATAATCATATGTTTCCCACTGCTCTTCTATAAATTGAATAAAGCGTGTAGCTCCTTCAGGACCAACATACTGTTCTATGATTACTTTATTGTAAGGATCATCTTTACCGAAAGCATAGGTGCCTGGAGGCATATGTTGTAACGTTTGTTCTGTAATGAGCTTAATTTTAAATCCATTATCAGAAATAGCCATCCATCTTGTTGATTCTGAATCAGTCTTTCCTTGCATTTGCACACTTTGAAATGATTGATTTTCATTAATATCTGCTGTAATGAACCAAGGTGAATGCGAGCATGAAATGGATTCTAAGTTTTCTTCTTGGATAGTCCCTTTAATCGCTTTTGAATTTTTGGGTTGACCATATTCGTATACATTTCCTGAAAACGCTATTTCTAAAAATTTGTTCGATGGACCATAAGCAAACGTTGTGATTTTAAAATTTTCCGAAGTATCAAAATCCGCACTTCTATAATGACGATCGTTGTCTTCATAATCTACGTAGAACACCTCTTCTAAATGCCCAGTTACAGTCATCTTAATTTCTAGAAAAAACTTTGGATTAGACATTGATGATGTAGACATGTTAATAAAAATACGGTCACAATTTTCATTCATAGAAAATTGTTCATTCACAAAGTTCATACTTTTCGAATCAATATCTAGTTGAAAACTTCGAGAGATCTCGGGATTCGTATCATCATCTGAAGAGCTACAAGAAAGAAAAAGGTAGCATACGACAAGTAAAAAAAAGTTATTCATAAGGTTAGGTTTTAAAAATTATAGCAAAAATAGTACCGTTGCGCCTAATAGTCAAACTTATAGGTCACACCACCCAGAAATTGTATCCCCTGTACAGGAAAATTAACCCAACGGTCATAATTTTCACCAATTAGGTTATTTCCTTTTACAAAAAATGATAACTGCTCATCTAATCGATACGCTATATTTACATTAGCATCAAAAAAGGAATCTAAGGTCATTACGGGTTCTGGCAAGTTAGGCGCTGTAAAAATGGTACGGTCAATATCTTTACGCTCACCAACATAAAACAACTGTGTTCCTATCGACCATTGTGGGTGCAACTGATAATCCAACAGTACCGAAGCTTCCATGTCTGGAAGGTTCCAGGCTTCTTGCTCATCTTCATTGTCGTAACTAAAATATTGTGCCGTGGCCCCTAGCTTAAACTTTTCACTAATCTCAATATTTAATTCTCCGTATCCACTAAGTATGGTCATATCATCATAGCGATATGAAAATGAATTTCCATAATCAAAACCTTCTACTAGTAGTGTTGCTCTTGGGTTGTTTACAAACAAAGGCCTCTCATCTTCTGACCTGTAACTTCCTCTAAAATTATAACTCACAACATCTGATATTTTTCCTTTCAAACCTACATAGGCATCAAATAAATTATTGGTTTGTTCTATAATCAATGTGGGGGATACAAAGGGATTTTGTTGTACGGCATCGCGATAGGTATTTTGTTTCAGTTCTCCTTCTAACCCTGTGTAAGCGATAATTGATTCATCCAACAATCGATATGAAGCCTTAATTTTTGGATAGATAAAGAAATCGTTATCACTATTTTCAGTATCGATACTATAAAACGCCGCAGCTCCCAAATTGAGCGTAAGATTATCTTTTAAAATCACCAAACCAGGATGTATTCCCACATTTAAGATTCCATAATTATTTGGTGTTTGCAGAACAGGATTAAGATCTCGATCAAAGCTTCCACTCACATAATCTACAATGAAATTGGTAGTAATGAGTGAATTTCCCATCTCAAACTCGAATGTAGGTTTGATTACGGTGTGATGCTCTTTAGAACCGTGAGTATCACTAAAATACCGGTACTGTAATGATGCTTTTTTGAAATACAAATCATCAAACTGAAGTTTCCCCCCGAGTTTTACTCCAAAATAATTTTGCTGAGGATCTATCGCATTGAGTTCTTCCTGGGTTAACGCAGGTGTTTCTGGCAATCCATACCAATTAAACAGCTGATGTTCTACCCCTACCTCTACTCCGTAGGTATACTCTCGATGGCGAGATGTGTAATTAAGGTCCAGGTACGTATTATAAAATTTGTCTTCTAATTGTACTTCATCAATCCCACCTTGAGAAGAATTATGATGTAAATACAGCCCCAAATTATCAAAACGATTGAGCTGAAAATTACTAAAGAATTCTGCCAAAGCCGATGTATAATTACCAAAACCTAAGGTGGCGTAATTATCATAGATAGTTATAGATTCTGGTCTTTCGATCGCGGCAGCGCTACCTTTTGCCGGAGTATAGGTAGAGGCTACAGGAACCGAAAAGATAGCATACCTAATTTGTTTCTTTTTTTGTGTAAGCGAGTCATTAAGCGCCGGAGTAGCTTTAATTTTGAATGCATCACTTATTGTTGGAGTGTATGCTTTTACAATGACTACACGTTCTGTATCCAAAGTTTCATTTTCTTTTTCTTGCGTGAAAACTCCCCAACTCGTAGTCACAAAACAAATAAAAAGTATAGCTTTTTGGCAATATATACGCATAAATACAAATCGTTTATAAAGGGTGTTATTGATCAGTTTGGATGGATGAATTCGTTTTGGCCTCTTGAACCTTAATTTTAGTAAGCTCTTGCCTGGCTTCTTCTACTACCTTGGGATAATCTGAAAAATTTTTAATTACACTTTCCAGAATATAACTTGCCTGGTAAGCATCATCGAGACCATAAAAGTTCTTGGCCATAAGAACCAGACCTTTTGACCCGTATAATCGATACCCCGAATACGCTTTTGCCAATTGTTGTATAGTTTCATTAGAACGTTGATAGTTATTCTCTTGGTGCTTAAAATAAGCATCATAGTATAATGCTTCTGCCGCAAGCTCACCTGTAGCTATTTTTTGGACTTCAGCGTATGCTTGTTTCGCTCGACTCATATTATTTGTACGCAGTGCTGCTCTTGCCGTAAATATCTTTGCATCACTTTTTACTTCATTTTGAATTTTTGGGTTAGCAAGGACTTTATCAGCATACTCAATAGTTTTTTGATCGTTAAGTAACTGATAGTGTGATTTCATCAAGTTTGATTGTGCAAATATGATGTTTTGAGGATAATCGGCATCGCGTTCAAGACGCTTAAGAACTACGATAGCTTTCTCATAATCACGTTTTTCAAGATAAATCTGTGCTAATCGTGCCAAAGCCTGCTCGGTAAATTCGGTACGTTCGCTTTTTAGCGTAAATTCATAATGTGGTATAGCTGCTTGTTTCTCACCTTTTTTGAAATAGAGTTGGGCTAGATAAAAATGGCTTTTTAAGGCATGTAATCCATTAGGAAATTCTGCCAAATACGCTTCAAATCTTTGAATTGCCTCTTGATCCCTATTTTCTAAAAATTGTTTTTCTGCAGCCTCAAACGCAGTATTATCTAAGTCGGCATCGCTTACCTCAATAAAACGTAAACCTTTTACCCAAGCAGCATAATCGGCAGTTTGCCCCAGATCGACATATATGAGTCGTGCAGTAGTAACCGCCTGAATAGCTTCGTCTGATCCCGGATATTCTGAAACTACCCTCTTAAACTTCGATAACGCTCTATTTCCCTGATCTCTGTTATAAAAAACTAATCCTTGTTTCAACAACGCCTTAGGTACATACGAACTTCTGGGTACATCTTTAATTAATTGCTCATACGCTGCAATTCCCTTATCTATTTTGTTTTCTGAAATGTATACATTTCCTAATGCAAACATAGCATCATCACGATATGTTGAACTAGGGTACTTTTTGATAAAAAATTCAAGATCTTGAATTTTTCTATTGTTTTTATTTACAAAACCATAGCTAATAGCTTTTTGATACTGCGCATAATCGGCATCTGGACCATTCGCTTTAATTGCTTTATTATAGGCTTCCATTGCATTCCAGTAAGCACTTGAGATAAAATAACTGTCGCCTAACCTCACATAAGTATCTGCTTTCCTGGCTTCATCTACGTTATTTTTTTGTGAGAACGTTTTAAAATATTGAGCCGCTTGTTCATATTGCTTGAGTTTAAAATATGTGTATCCTAAATTATATGCTAACAAACTGTATTCGTTAGTAGTCGAAGCTTTGGTGCTTCCTTCAAACTGTTTAAAATCTAGTAACGCTTCATCAAAATTGTTAAGCAGGTAATTACTTTCCGCTTTCCAATACAAAGCTCTCGCCGTAAAATAGGGATCTACTTGCTTATTTAGAGAGGTATCAAAATAGGTAATAGCTTCAGTATAGTTACCTTCATTATAAAGTTCTATACCCCGATAAAAAGCTACTTTTTGATACACCCCTTTATCCGCAAAATTTCGACTTCTTTCTAATACATCCATCGCCTCTTTGTAGTTTTTAGAAGTGATGTAAGAACTAATCAATAATTCTGAAATTTCATCTTTAAACGAAGAGTTCGGGTATTGATCGAGATATGCTACCAGTATTTTTGGTGTACTTTGATACGAATTTCCAATTTCGTAGCTTAATTTTGCATAATTATACCAAGCATCCTCTTTAATTTTGGCTTCAAAATCCATTTCTGAAGCATTTTTAAAAGCATTTAGCGCCTGTTGCTTTTGACCTGTTTTTAAATAGGATTCTGCTAAATGATAATATGCATTTTGTGCAGTTGCGTTACGACCGTCAATTATTTTATTAAATTCTGAAATTGCATTGGCATATGCCCCTTGCTTGTAATACGCATAACCCAGATAATAATAATCTGTGTTATTCCATTTGCCTTTTCGCCCTTTATATTCTTTCAGATAAGGAATGGCTTTGTCGTAAGCACCAAGGTTAAAATAACTCTCGCCAATGATTTTATTGAGTTCTGATCTTTCTGAAGGTTTAGATGTAGGTAACTGCGCCAGACCTTCTTTAATCGCATCTTCAAAGTTTCCAGATTTGAAATTCATATCGCTCTGGAAATACGATAAATTTTTATTGTATTGATCTAAGTCTTTTACTTCGTCAAACAATTGATCTGCTTCCTTATAATTGTCTCCTTCATAAGCGATAAAACCGAGATAATATTTGGCTTTTGCTCCATATTCCGGTGAATCTTGTACTCGGTTTAAAAATTTCTTAGCTTCATTAAATCGCTGAATTTTAAAATAGGCATACCCGTTATTAAAGTTGAACTTTTCTCTTTCTGAACGATTCAAATTTCCTTCATCTACCTTATCATACCATTTTCGCGCATACGCATATTTTCCGTTATCAAAATAATAAGTAGCTGCATCTAGATAAGCAGAACTTCTCTTAATGCTCGTTGGATATTGTATGACAAAACGTTCTAAAAGCTGATCGGCATCCTTCTGATTTAACCAAACAGCACAACTAGCAATGTAGTAACTACAATTGGCATCGATAGTTGAGTCATCGATCGTATCGCGAACCTTATCAAAAAGATTTTGTGCTGCCAAAAATTGTTTATTGTGATACAACTCTAATGCCTGATTGTACTGCACCAATTCGTTGGTATAAATCGCAGATTGCTGCGCAGCTATGGTCGTATAAAGGCTAATTACGAAAAGCATCGTAATAATGTGCTTGTTCATCTAACTTTATTGATTTAGATTCTGGCATGCGCCAGAATGACAATTTAATTGATCAAGGCAAGCCTTGAGATTTCCTTAAGTAAATATCGTTTCCCGCGAATAAATTTGTGTTAAAGATAGCCTAATCTTCGTAGGTATAACGCAGGTTTTTTGAGATAATTACAACACCGTTTCATAATTATGAATTCTTTATGAATATTGAAAATCGATAATACCCTAAAATTGAATATCCCTAATTAGTATTAATTCTATTCTGATATCATGCTGAATACTGAAACGAGTTCAGCACAAGCTTGTTTCAGGTTCTCATTAAAATTAACTAATAATGAGCGTCATGAGATACTGAAACATCCTTAAAATGATAATCCAACAATCTGATTAATGTGTAAAACGCACAATTATTTATTTAAATTTAAAATATGTCATCGTTAAATGAGTTAACAGTTTATGATGATTGAAAACTATTTTTGGTGGGTTCTGTTTTTAATCGAAAACTTTTTACTTTTACCAAGTAGTATTAATTAGAACTATTCCCTATGTCTGATACGATTTTAAGCCTTAAGGATGCCTCTATTTATCAACGAGAAAGCTTGATCCTCTCTGATGTGAATGTAGAAGTACACAAAGGTGACTTTGTCTATCTTATTGGTAAAACCGGAACCGGAAAAAGTAGTTTCATGAAAACGCTGTACGGTGATTTACCATTATTAGAAGGTGAAGGCAGTATCGTAAACTTTGATCTACCTTCGCTACAGGAAAACCAAATTCCATTCTTGCGAAGAAAACTGGGTATCGTTTTTCAGGATTTTAAATTACTTAATGATAGAACAGTAAAAGATAATCTTCTATTTGTACTAAAAGCCACGGGATGGACAGACGAAATAGCTATGGATAGCAAAATAGATGACGTTCTCGATAAAGTCGGTATGAAAACCAAAGGCTTTAAATTTCCGTACCAGTTATCAGGTGGAGAACAACAACGAATAGCTATAGCCAGGGCTTTGTTAAATGACCCTGAACTGATCTTGGCCGATGAACCTACCGGAAACCTCGATCCCCAAACATCGGTAGAGGTTATGGAAGTACTACAGGATATTAATAAAAATGGAAATACGATTCTTATGGCCACTCATGATTATGCTTTATTGCTTAAATATCCTTCTAAAACATTAAAATGTGATGGAAATAAGGTGTTTGAGGTAGTACAGCGAAAAGGATGAGTCGTTCATGAATAGGCATCTAATTGATAACAATCTTCCTATAGCATCGTGTTAAAACTATAAATTCGATCGATTTTATTGCATTTTATCGATATTTTAATGTATTTTACCGATTATTTATTGTTTTTTACAAGTGACACTTCCTACAATATCTCTATATTTGTAGTGTACAATTAGAGAAAGTAATACACCAAAATAGAAATAATGCCCCATTAATTACCCTATGATATTGAATTAGCCCCAATTCATACCCCGAAATATCGACTAAACGGTCCCGAGCCCCCTCTCGGGACTTTTTACGTTTATAAATGTCTTTGATATAGAACGAGTGTAAACTTTTAGAGGTAGTAGTTAGTTACCTATCGGAATAAGAAACTATAGTACTATTGTCGGGTTCAGCCCTCTATCAGAGCTCAGGACAGTCTCAATCGAAACCTATTTTACGAAAACGAAAAGTTCTCGACTGTGCTCGAACAGACATATAGTAAGATTTTAAATTACTAAAAAACACTATTTCATAATATGAATATCCGTAATTTAACCTAAACCGATTGCGTCAAGCTGAATACTGAAACGAGTTCAGCACAGGCTCGTTTCAGCTTCTCATCTCAATGTACTGAAGATAAACTTAATGAGATCCTGAAATGAATTCAGGATGACTTCTCAGTTAAATTTTAGGTATTATAACGGACAATCAATTTTCATAATTAAAATCCATTTATATGTATCTACTGACCATTATAAACTTTTTTAAATAGGTAAAAAGTTTAATGAATATCCGTAATCAATAAAATCGCTCTGTCTCCTCGAGCGCAGTCGAGAGGTTAGTAAATCCAACGAGCTCTAAATCAGGTTTCGACTACGATCGACCAGACATTAAAGTTAATTTTATAATGTATAGCGGATATTCAAAAAAAGTGTAAACCAGTTCAAAAAAAACCAAAGTACAATTGTTATTTCACTGAAATTGATCACTTATTTTTTCTGTCTGGTGGTGCGGAGTCTAAAGCTACTTCATAGCTCAAAAAATAAGCACTCAACTTTACTTCAGTTGACTGAAATAATACCCTGAAGAATTATACTATCTTATTTCGTTTACGTTCTACTTCTGTAAGAAAGATTTTTCTAAGTCTAAGATGATTTGGTGTTACCTCTACATATTCATCTTTTTGTATATATTCTAAGGCTTCTTCCAAAGAAAATTTGATTGCCGGAACAATTTTAGCTTTATCATCTGCACCTGCCGAACGCACGTTTGATAATTTTTTAGTTTTAGTAACATTAACCGTCATATCATCACCGCGGGAATTCTCTCCGATAACCTGTCCCTCATAAATATCTTCTCCTGGGTCGATGAAAAACTTTCCTCTATCCTGAAGTTTGTCGATAGAATAAGGGATCGCCGTTCCTTTCTCCATAGAAACCAATGAACCATTAATACGACCCGGAATGTCACCTTTAAGTGGTTGATATTCTTTAAAACGGTGTGCCATAATGGCCTCTCCTGCTGTAGCTGTAAGTAATTGATTACGCAAACCAATAATTCCTCGCGACGGAATCATAAATTCACAAATCATACGGTCTCCCTTAGCTTCCATACTTAGCATCTCGCCTTTGCGAAGTGTAACCATCTCGACTGCTTTTCCAGATACATGTTCGGGTAAGTCTATGGTCAATTCTTCTATGGGTTCACATTTTACACCATCGATTTCTTTAATAATCACCTGTGGCTGACCAATTTGCAACTCATATCCTTCGCGTCTCATAGTTTCTATTAGTACAGATAAGTGTAAAACACCTCTACCAAAAACCATAAACTTATCAGCACTATCGGTTTCTTCAACTCGTAGTGCAAGATTTTTTTCTAACTCTTTTTCTAGTCTTTCCTTAATATGTCTCGACGTTACGAATTTACCATCTTTACCAAAAAATGGAGAATCGTTAATCGTAAACAACATACTCATCGTGGGTTCATCGATGGCAATAGTTTGTAATCCTTCCGGATTTTCTACATCGGCCACAGTATCTCCAATTTCAAAACCTTCTAAACCTACCAAGGCACAAATATCTCCGGCAGCAACTTGCGTTACTTTTCGTCTGCCCAGACCTTCAAAAGTATGTAGCTCTTTAATTTTTGACTTTTTTATAGTACCATCGCGTTTTACCAAAGAAACCTGCATGCCTTCGGTTAGCGTCCCTCTTTGTAAACGACCTATAGCAATACGACCCGTAAAAGAAGAGAAATCAAGAGAGGTAATTAATAGTTGCGGAGTTCCATCTTCAATCTTAGGCGAAGGTATATGCTCAATCACCATATCTAATAAAGGTTCAATGCTATCTGTCTCTTTTTTCCAGTCATCGCTCATCCAATTATGTTTAGCAGAACCATATACGGTCGGAAAATCTAATTGCCACTCTTCAGCTCCAAGCTCAAACATCAAATCAAATACTTTTTCGTGTACCTCATCGGGAGTGCAATTCTCTTTATCCACTTTATTGATAACTACACAAGGCTTTAAACCAAGATCGATTGCTTTTTGTAATACGAAACGTGTTTGAGGCATAGGTCCTTCAAAAGCATCAACCAAAAGTAATACGCCGTCGGCCATATTTAAAACACGCTCAACCTCTCCCCCAAAATCGGCGTGACCCGGGGTATCAATTATGTTAATTTTGGTTCCTTTGTACGTTACCGAAACGTTTTTTGAAGTAATCGTAATTCCTCGTTCGCGCTCAAGGTCATTATTGTCTAAAATCAAATCTCCGGTATTTTCATTTTCCCGAAACAATTGACAATGATACATAATCTTATCGACCAAAGTAGTTTTACCGTGATCTACGTGAGCAATTATTGCGATGTTTTTTATAGCTGTCATAAACGCCTCATTTTTAAGGGTGCAAAGGTACGAGTTATTTTGACAGTTTGTATATGAAAAGTTAATTATACCACTTCCACTTTAAAATTACTCATTGAAAATTGCCCTTTTCCGTTTATACTTCAACATAAAAAGCAACCGTAGCTACGGCTATGATTGAGTTTTCTCTTTCGTCTAAACAAAAATTGCCTGCTTTTTATTTGAGCAATTTTAAAGTAGAACTGGTATTGAACTCATCTTGACTTTTTTGATTAAAGTGAAAAATAGAGATTTTTAGCTTAATTGAAAGCATTTCTTTGTTGCATAGCCTTTGCTACGGAACTCAAAAATGACAAAAAGTAGGTAAAAAAGATCATTTTGCAGCTAATTATAAAAAGTCAAGATGAGTTCATAATAATACCTGCGCTAATTGGCAGTTTGAAAAATAGCGAACACCAATTCTAAAGTGACTTTTATCAAGAATATTTTACTTCAGTTATGAAAAGACTTATCTTTACCTTCTTAAATGTATCACATGGATCTTTCTTCAATTAAAAATCTAAAACATCTTGATGCTAATCATTTTTTTCTTCTTGCCGGGCCCTGTGCCATCGAAGGAGAAGAAATGGCGCTGCGCATCGCAGAAAATGTAGTCGAAATTACTTCCAGGTTAAAAATCCCTTACATTTTTAAAGGATCTTTTAAAAAAGCAAATCGTAGCCGTATCGATAGTTTTACGGGAATCGGAAATGAAAAAGCTTTGAAAATTTTACGCAAAGTAGGAGAAACGTTCGAGATCCCTACCGTTACTGATATACATGAAAATGAAGATGCAGCTATGGCGGCAGCTTATGTTGATGTGCTACAGATTCCCGCCTTTTTGGTTCGACAAACAGATTTGGTGGTTGCCGCTGCAAAAACCGGAAAAACGGTTAATCTAAAGAAAGGACAATTTATGAGTCCCGAAGCGATGCAGCACGCAGTAAAAAAAGTAAACGATAGTGGTAATGATCATGTAATGATTACAGATCGGGGAACCATGTTTGGTTACCAGGATATGATTGTAGATTTTAGAGGGATTCCCACGATGAAACAATATGGAACAACAGTTTTGGATGTTACACACTCGCTACAACAACCTAATCAATCCAGTGGTGTTACAGGAGGACGACCAGACATGATAGAAACTATCGCTCGCGCTGGTATAGTCACAGGCGTTGACGGACTGTTTATGGAAACACATTTTGATCCTGCGAATGCCAAAAGTGATGGTGCCAATATGCTTCATCTTGATCATTTAGAAAAATTACTAAGCAACCTGGTGGCTATACGGCAAACAGTTAACCAGTTATAAATTTTTCTTTTCTAAAGTGGTAGGCTTCTTTAAGAACTTCACTAAGTATTTGATCATTAATCTCCTCTAGAGTGCGATAACGTAACGACCTTACAAATTTTCTGTTATCTGATTGTAAGTATTCCAAATGCTTCGTAAAGTGTTGTGCTGCCCAAAATCCTACATCTACATAACCTTTGGTGACATTGAGATAGCAAATAGGATATTTCCCCTCATAATAAAACGGAAGCTTCCACTTATACAATAACGTTACTTCTGGCAAACTGGTTTCAATAATCACCTGTAGATGTAACAATATGGATTGAAAAGGTTCTTGTTGCTTTACAATATATGCTTCTGCCGGATTCATATGTCAAAAATAAAATTTTAGAAGTATATCCCTAAAATATTTGCACAATTCGAAGTTTTAATTTTACTTTGTATTTCAAAGTACTTTTAATATGAATAAAGAAGAATATTTAAAAGACATTACCG
The DNA here is from genome assembly GCF_017897595.1 of Aquimarina sp. U1-2. Taxonomy (GTDB): domain Bacteria; phylum Bacteroidota; class Bacteroidia; order Flavobacteriales; family Flavobacteriaceae; genus Aquimarina. The sequence continues at coordinate 59,822 of NZ_JAGKIK010000005.1, read as the reverse complement.
AGATTAAAAATATGATGAATAAATCATCTCGATTTCTCTCTTTAAGTGGTTTATCTGGAATTTTAGCCGGAATTTATGCACTTACCGGTGCAGCATTTGCCTACTATCTGTTTGAAAAGAGCGGTAGGGATTACATCATTTTAGATAGCCAGGTATTTCGATATATTTTGATTGATCTTTTCGTCGTTGCACTTTTGAGTATTGCGACTGCCATTTTCCTTAGTGTTAAAAAGGCGAAGAAAAATAATGAAATTCTATGGAACGGAACTTCGAAAAGATTACTAACAGCCTTTATGACTCCCTTGCTTACCGGTGGTATCTATATTATCATTAAAATTTTTACTCATCATTATGGGCTTACTGGATCTTTAATGCTTATTTTTTATGGGTTAGCCTTGGTAAATGCATCAAAATATACTATTGGTAATGTAAAATATCTGGGATATATAGAAATTATATTAGGTTTGTTATGTGCTATATTTCCCGGATATGGTTTTTGGTTCTGGGTGTTAGGTTTTGGTGCTATGCATATTCTTTACGGAAGCTTGATCTATCTAAAACACGATCGCCAGGAATAAGCCACTTTTTTAATAGTACGAATTACAAAGATTTCTGTGTATACAGCAACTACCGATGAAGAATATAATACACAATATAAACAAAGCTTTTGACCACCGAATTCGATTGGGCATTATGTCTATATTGGTAGTGAACGAATTCGCTGATTTTAAAATGCTGAAAGAACTGCTGGGAGTTACCGATGGCAATTTGGCAAGTCATACCAAAGCACTAGAAAAAGAAGCATATATTAATGTTGAAAAATCATTTATAGGCAGGAAGCCTAATACAAAATATAGCGTGACTAAAAAAGGACGTGATGCCTTTAAAAAACATGTAGAAGCCATTGAAAAACTATTAAAACAATAACTATATTTTTTTATTTATTTACTTTGAAATTCAAAGTACTTTAAAATACTTAGATACTAACAATATATTCTGAAAAAACTTTATGAATGGAGTAAGACACCATTTCAAAAACTTTTGAAACAACTGCTCCAAATAAGTTAACATACATTTTTAATTACTTCATTATGCAAATAACACAGTATATCAACAAAAAAGCACTACAAGTTGCGGTTTCAAGTTTTCTGCTAGGCACTATAATTTTAGCTTTATATCTCATTTCAGAATCTCCCTCTTTTCTTATTGCAGGTGTATTTTATGTCCTTATCACTTTAGTTCTTAATGCAATTATGTTCATAGAACTATTAATTCATGCCATAATTATGCATCAATACTACAGAGAAAATCTAATTACTATCTTCTGCTTTCTTGTTAATATTCCCATAGCCCTAGGATATTTCTATCTGGTTATGAGTAGTCCATTTTAATGCTATCCCATTATGAAACACACTTTTTATACCTACCTACCCTTTATCAAGAATTTTAGTGTAGCTATTATTTTTACCTTTATTCTTCTGCTGGCGAGAATCATTACAACAGACTCCTTTTTGTATCTGTTTCTGATCTGGAATCTATTTTTAGCCTGTATACCCTACTTCATTACTTTACTATTACATTATTTTGTCAATAGAAAAAACCTGTTCTGGTTGGGCTTTTGTATCTGGTTGGCTTTTTTACCTAATGCTCCGTACATCTTAACCGACATACAACACATAAAACAAAGTACGTTACCATCGATTTGGTTTGATGTATTACTTATTCTCTCTTTTGCCATTAATGGGATGATCATTGGATTTGCCTCTTTACAAATGATGCAAAAACTACTTAAACAACGATTGCCCCATCGTGTGGTTACAATCGTTGTGCACTTTATTTTACTCTTATGCGGATTAGGTATATACTTAGGTCGAATACTTCGCTGGAACAGTTGGGATATTATTCAAAATCCTGTTGACATTACAGGAGATATCATTAAAAGAGTTCTTTCTCCCTTGTACTATATAGACACTTGGATGTTTACTGCAGGTTTTGGTGGCTTTTTAATTCTCACCTATCGATTATTAGAGTATTACCGCGAGACAAAATTATATCATCATACTGAATAATATAATTATTTAAATTTCAACATATGGAAACCCAAAAACAAAAAAAGTCCTTCGGGCAATGGATCAAAACTTCAATAACAATTCGTATGCTAATGGTTGGCGCATTAATTTTAACCTTGCTAATTCCGTTATCTTTTATTGAGAGTTTAATACGTGAGCGCTCTTACAGACAAAAATCTGTAGTTAAAGAAATTAACCAAAAATGGGGTAACGAAGTATTATTATACGGACCTATTCTCAAAATCCCATATCACGTACATACCTTGAAAAAAAACTGGGATGATAAAACAAAATCATATACCGAAGAAACGTTTACGACGACTAGAAATGCCTATTTCTTTCCAGATGCGTTAGACATTGCCAGCACTATAGAATCTGAAACCTTAGGTAGAAGTATTTATGAATCTGTAGTATATACGGCTACTATGAAAATTAAAGGTTCTTTTACCTCTCCCAGTTTCGACAGTAGAAATATCGCAAGTAAGGATATTTTATGGCATAAAGCTACAATACTATTAAATACTACTAATATTAAAGGCATAAGAAACAATTTAGAATTAACATTAGGTACCCACACGTATGCATTACAATCACGCTATACCAAAAACTCTTACACAAATAGATTAGAAACCGAATTTTTAAAGAATACTACACTCCCAAAAGAACAACCTATTGATTTTAGTATGGATCTGGTGATTAATGGTAGCGAGCAATTACGATTTATCCCTGTGGGTAAAGAAACCACAGTATCGATGGTTTCAAACTGGCCGTCACCCAGTTTTAACGGGAATTATTTACCAAATACTAAATCCAAAGTAATTTCAGAAACCGGTTTTAAGGCCCAATGGAAAGTTTTGCAGATTAACAGAGAATTCGAGCAACAATTCTTTGGACAACTTCCAGAAATTAACACTTCAGCTTTTGGTGTAAAGTTGCTAATTCCGGTAGATGAGTATCAGAAAAGTGAGCGGGCCAGTAAATATGGGTATTTAGTCATAGCCCTTACTTTTTTAGTATTTTTTTTGATTCAAACTATTAGTAAAATAGATATTCATCCTTTTCAATACCTAATGATAGGGCTGGCGTTGGTTATGTTTTATACGCTGCTGATTTCAATATCAGAGCATTCGAGTTTCTTATTTTCATATACGATCTCAGGAATAGCTGTTGTAGGATTGATAGCTATATATGTCAAAACCCTTCTCCGTAGCTATAAGTTTTCAATTTTTATTGCTCTATCTTTGGTTGTACTGTACGCCTTTATTTTTGTTATCATACAACTGGAAAACTACGCCTTACTCGTTGGCAGTATCGGATTATTCTTGATTCTGGCAGCTATTATGATGATTTCTAGAAAAATAGATTGGAAAAACAACTAAACACCCAATATATTGCAACATACGTCAAATCATGTTATTGCTGTAATCAGGTTACGCAGCCTTACTATCAAAATTATATAGAAAAAAACTAAATTTTGATCTACAGATAAAAGTCACGCTTCATATTTTTGGAAGTGTGGCTTTTTAGCTACTTTAGTCCATAAAAAGCAGTATAATGAGCAACTATGTATATATATTTTTGATAAGCCTAAGTGCAATGTTGACCTACTCTTGCAAAACAGAAGTCAAGAATGAGCGTATAGACACCAAAGAAATTACTTTCAATAAAGAAGGAGAACTTTCTTTGTTCAATTTTAAAGACACCATAGTAGATCCTATCGTCGATTTAAACATTGAAATTGCCGATAATGAATATCAAATTCAAACAGGTTTAATGTACCGCAAAACTATGAAAGACGATCAGGGCATGCTTTTTATATTTCCTGAAGAAGCCCCTCGTTCATTTTATATGAAAAACACTGAATTTGCACTAGACATTATTTTTATTGATGCAAATTATAAGGTGGTAAGTATTCAAAAAAATGCGCAACCCCTAAATGAAACTTCGTTACCGTCTGAAGGTCCTGCGCAATATGTATTGGAAGTAAATGCAGGATTATCAGAGCAATGGAATTTAAAGCCTGGTGATTCTATCTCGTTTATAAAATTATAGAGCAATTTGCTATACTGTACAGTATAATTGCACTATTGATTCTATTGGTTAAACCCGGTGTAATAGATACAACACTAATACAGTTGTATACCTACTTTTACCACTATCTACGTATATTATGGCCTGACACTGTGTAATTTCTAGTGAGCAATTTTAAAGTAGAACGGGTATAAATGAAATGGATTAATTATTTTTTCATTACAGCTATATTAATCTAGTGGCACAGATTATCTTCACCATAATCATCGAAAACTACTCTAAAAATGAATGAAAATATTAAAACTGTTGCGCATATTGGTTATACCGCAAAAGGTGTAGTATATGCACTTACCGGGATTCTAGCCTTAATGACTGCATTTGATCTGGGCGGACAAAAAGCCGGAAAACTTCAAATTATTGAATTTTTGGAAAATCAAGCTTTTGGAAAAATTATCTTAGCACTACTGGGAGTAGGATTGGCTTGTTATGCTTTTTGGCGATTTATGCAAAGTTTAAATGATCCAGAAGGCATTGGCAATGATGCCAAAGGCATTATAAAAAGAATTAGCTTTTTTATTAGTGGTGCTGTGTATTTAGCCCTTGGAATATATGCAATTATTGAAATTTTTCAAGAACAGGGAAATAGCGGTAGCAAAATGCCAGTAGACGGTCAATCTGGAAAATACATTCTTATCGCTATAGGTATTGGCTTAGCTATCAAAAGTATTTACCAATTTATTAAAGCAATTAAAGGTGATTTTCTAAAAAAATTCAATTTAAGTGCTATTTCGAGTGCCAAGAAAACTAGTATAATTAAAAATCTGGGCTATTCCGGATTAGTTGCCAGAGGCATTGTTGTTGGGATTATCTCTTACTTTTTAATTAGAGCTGGTATGGATTTATCATCTTCTAACAATATCAAAGGAACCAAAGAGGCTTTCTCCTTTTTAGAACAAAGTACATCAGGCCCTTGGCTATTTGCATTAGTATCACTAGGACTTCTATGTTATGGAGTTTACATGTTTGCCATGGCGAAATATAGATCTTTTGATGATTAATACCAGTTCATAGTGCGAACTCAACTTAAGCTTACTATTTCACTGGATAATACTAAAAAATCCGTTCTAATCTACTAGAACGGATTTTTTAAAAGCTATAATTACGAAATAAGTTTACTTTTCTTTCGTCTCTTTGGTTTTTGTTTTTAAACCTACCTTTCTTACCGTATCATGCATTATCGGAGTGGCAATAAATAATGAAGAATACGTCCCGATTAGTACACCGATAATCAGCGAGAACATAAACCCTCTTAAGGGTACTGCAAATATAAAAATGGCTACGAGTACCAACAACGTAGTTAATGATGTATTTAGGGTTCGGCTTAACGTACTATTTAAAGCTCCGTTTACATTTTTATCTAAAGGCCATGTAGTATGTTCTGCAAAAAACTCTCGAATTCTATCAAACACTACCACAGTATCATTTAGAGAATATCCTATTACTGTAAGTATTGCTGCAATAAATGCCTGATCGATTTCCATATTGAAAGGCATAAACTTCCAGGTTAGAGAGAACACACCCAGTACGACCAAGACATCGTGAAATACAGCTGCAACCGCACCTAAACTGAACTGCCATTTTCTAAATCGTAAAAGAATATATAAGAATACCACAATTAATGACGCCAATACCGACCAAAAGGCAGCTTGTTTGATATCATCTGCAATGGTTGGACCTACCTTCATAGATGACATGATCCCTACTTGCTTATCGTCATCACCGTTGGCAAACTCATCATAAGTTAGCCCCTCGGTGAGATAAGGTTTTAATGCTTCAAAAAGTTTGTTCGAGATCTCGCTATCGATAGCTTCACCGGTTTCATTTACTTTATACTTTGTCGTAATTTTTAACTGATTATTAGCACCAAGTGTTTTAGCCTGAGCACTTTCAAAAACAGCTACCAAGTCTTTCTCTACTGCAGTAGGCACTACATCTTTGGCAAAACGTACCGTATACGTTCGTCCCCCAACAAAATCTACACCATAATCCAGATTGTTGGTAAATAATGAAAAAATACCGGTAGTGATAATAATCCCAGAGATTACGTAAGCGATCTTACGTTTCTTTAAGAAGTTGATATTTACATTCTTGAATAGGTTTTTGGTAGCTGCCGTAGAAAACATAAGCTCCTTACCGTTTTTACCATAACCGTCGATAAATAATCTTGTTACAAAAATGGCTGTGAATAATGATGTAAGAATACCGATCAATAACGTAGTCGCGAACCCTTTGATAGGTCCCGTACCAATAACCAATAAAATTAGACCTGTAAGACCGGTAGTAATATTCGCATCCAAAATTGAAGACAACGCATTATTAAATCCGTCTTTAATAGCATCGGCTTGAGACTTGCCTTTGGCTAATTCTTCTCGAATTCTTTCAAATATTAACACATTCGCGTCAACAGACATACCAATGGTTAATACGATACCTGCAATCCCTGGCAATGTTAATACTGCTTTTAACCCTGCCAATACACCAAAAATAAATAATATGTTCACTACAAGTGCCACATCGGCAAATGCACCTGCTTTGCCATAATAGAATATCATCCAAATCAGGATCAATACTAAAGCAATAGCAAATGACATGATACCGCTATCGATAGCTTCTTGCCCCAGGGATGGACCTACAACTTCACTTTGAATAATATCTGCAGATGCCGGTAATTTTCCTGCTCTTAATACATTGGCTAAATCCTGTCCTTCTTCAATAGAAAAATCTCCTGTGATTTCACTTCTTCCTCCAGGGATTCCATTGGGATCACTTACCCCAGGTGCAGAGTATACAATATCATCAAGAACTATAGCGATCTGACTCTGTTGCGCTGCAGCTCTTTTGGTCATCTCGGCCCATTTTTTGGCTCCTTTACCATCCATTTGCATGGTTACCGCTACTTTACCAACTTGGTTATAATCTTGTCGCGCATCTGTGATCACTCCACCACTCAATTCTGGCTCGCTGTCGCGATTTCCTTTAATTGCATATAATTCTAAAATTTCAGAATCCTTTACTGGTTTACCCCAAGCAAATTTTACGTATCGTTGTTCTACAGGTAATAAAGCGCGAACCTTTGGATCATTTAGATAAGCCATTATTTGGTCTGCGTTCTTTTTAAGTGCCTGAAGAATTACTGGTCCTCCTTGACCTCCTTGCCCTACGATCAAATCGAATATCGGATTTACCTGGGTTTCCACATTTGTCGAATCGTCTGCATCTTCTAATAAGTTTTCGATAGCAGCATCTTCATCAGTCTTTGCCGTATCTACTTGGGTAGAATCCAAAACGATTTCGTTTGAGCTTTGAGACTGGGGTTTATTCTTCTCCAGTTCTTCTTTTAAAAGGTTATTTGCAGGAACGATCACCGAGTAAAAGATTTCTTCCATTTTATACACATCCCAAAACTCTAGTTGAGCCGTACTTTGTAATAGATTTTTTACCCTAGCTACATCTTTTGCTCCCGGAAGCTCAACTAAAATTCGACCAGATTGCCCAAGGCGCTGTATGTTGGGCTGCGTTACTCCAAACTTATCAATACGTTTACGCAACACTTCAAAAGCAGAAGTTACCGATTCGTCTATTTTTCTTCTTAAAATAGGCTTTACTTCTTCGTTCGTCATGTCATACACGATATCATCGCTTAAATTTTTATTTGCGAAAATATCAGGCGATGCTAATTGAGCATCAGGAATTTTTTCAAACTCGGTGAAGAAATCTTCAATGTATGTATTCTGACTGTTTTTTTGTAACTCATCAGTAGCAAGCAATGCCTGATTAAATGAAGGATCTTTCGAATTATTTGATAATCCTTTCAATATATCTTTTACAGAAATCTGAAGAATTACATTTATTCCTCCTTTAAGGTCTAAACCTTTGTTAAGTTCTTTATCTTTAGCATCATTATATGTAATTCCTGCAAAGATTTCTTCTTTACCAATAGAGTCAAGATACTGCTGCTCTGCCGTTTCTCGTAATTTAGAATAATTTTCTATATTCTCGCCATACTTTTGTTGCGCATAGGCTTCGGCTTCTTTTTCTTTGGTGTAGGCTAGATATGTATACGAAAGCTGATATACACATACCAACCCAAATAAAATCGCAAACACCCTAACAAGTCCTTTGTTTTGCATTATTTCCTTTTTTAATTAAACTTCGAATACCTTTTTTATGGCTTTTGTTGAAGTTTGATAGTTTTTAATAAATAATTTATGATTGTTATCAAATAGCTTGTGTTTTGTAATGAAGCTATTTACTATGAAACAACGAATGCAGAGATATGTAGTATATCACAGATTCATTTTATTTCGTTTTTATGAAATGAATTCAGTATTCAGGACAGATCTGAATCTATAAAAGATAAAAGGGTCCGGCTCTTCCCTCTGGAATTTGATATAAAACATCTTTTATTGCCAATGTAATCGTCTTATCCCCTTTTAACGTAGTACCACCATACCGAAATTGATGCGTATGCGTACTAAAAAGACTCCGTAAAAAAGAAAAAGAATGGTGATGTACAGACCCATTTCTTTTATGATATGTTTTTGAAGCAAATACACTCTTAAAATCGGGGTTAAAATCTATACTTTTTTGAATTTCACTGATCTTGAGCTCATAATCCCGGGAGGGTTTATCTGAAGGTTTGTGGTCACTCTTATTTTCATGGTCGTATGCGGTATGATCCAGTGAAATGTTTTGCGTTTCAGATAATATTTTCTTGATAACGTCTATATCTGCATCACTATAATACGTGATTTTAAGTGCCCCTTCTTTTGAATGGTTATACACTCGGGTATGCTTTACACCAATACGACGTAATTTTGTTTTTACCGATGCAATTGCCTTTTGTATCTCTTGAGGAGAGATTTCAGTATTCAGAAATTCTAATACGATCTCCTGATTTGGCACCACGGTTTGCTGCTGAACAATGACAAGCATTGCCAGCACAGAAATAAAAATCCCGAAATACCATTTTTTTTGCATGGCGCAAATATAAAAATTTAAAACTTTTTATGTGCTGTTTTAGATGAATATTGAAATTACCGCAATTATGTGGGTACTCAGTAAGCTACCTCATTACAAACTGTAAGGTATTAAACCCGGATTATGCATTATAAAATCTATTGAAAACACCAATAAAAAAGGCTCCTCATCACGAAGAACCTTTATTTTATTGCTAAATGATTTTTATGTAGTCATGATATAGTAAATGCATTGTAAATTCCAGTTCTAAATCACAACTCTAGCAGTCCATTAGTTTTTTTAACTCCCTCTGCACTTTCTGCCAGCTTTGCTTTTTCATCATCACTCAGCTTAATTTCTACAATTTTTTCGATACCGTCTTTTCCTAAAACTACGGGTGTACCAATACATAAATCTTGTAATCCATACTCCCCATCTAATAGGGTAGAACATGGGAAAATTTTCTTTTGATCACAAGCTATAGCTTGTACCAGACCCGAAACTGCAGCTCCCGGAGCGTACCATGCAGAAGTCCCCAACAATTTTGTTAATGTAGCACCGCCCACTTTGGTATCTGCAGCTACTTGCTCCAGTCTATCATCTGAAATAAATTCTGAAACAGGTACACTATTTCTGGTAGCCAATCTGGTTAATGGCACCATTCCTTTATCACTGTGCCCTCCTATTACCATACCATCTACATCAGAAATAGGAGCTCCTAGAGCTTCTGCCAACCTATATTTGAAACGTGCACTATCTAGAGCCCCGCCCATACCTATAATTCTATTTTTGGGAAGATCGGTTGTTTTATGCACTAAGTACGTCATTGTATCCATAGGATTACTAACAACGATAATAATTGTGTTTGGAGAATGCTCAATTAAACTTGAAGACACCGTTTTAACAATACCGGCATTAATACCGATAAGTTCTTCTCTTGTCATACCGGGTTTACGAGGTATACCCGAAGTAATTACAGCAATATCACTACCTGCCGTTTTAGAATAATCTCCTGTAGTACCGGTAATTTTTGTATCAAAGCCATTTAAAGAAGCTGTTTGCATAAGATCCATCGCCTTACCTTCGGCATATCCTTCTTTGATATCTAGTAATACTACTTCTGAAGCAAAATTCTTAATGGCGATGTACTCAGCACAACTTGCACCCACAGCACCAGCGCCTACTACTGTAATTTTCATTATATATTTTTTTGATTGTAGTTAAACATATTTTCGAGTTGCGAAAATACGAATTCTAGAACGAATTTATGAGCCAATAAAAAGTTAATTACCATCCACAAGCAAGTCCAATAGATAGGTTTCCAAAATTTTGCAATGTGTAATCTATATTTGCTTTAAAAATACCAAATTGCGCACGAGCTCCCAGCGTTGCTTTAATTCCGTTAGTTTTTGTTCTAACGCGTATAGGGTCGGTGACTGTCTCTGAAGCAAACGGACCGTTTTGTATTTGATACGTTCCTAATACGTCTGCATCGCTTGACCCGAAATAATAGCCTAAACCACCATAAAAATTATAGACAGGAAATTTAGTTGAAACGATACTGGTGAGCAACCACGAATTAGTATCTAATTGCACCTCTTGATTGGTACCGGGAACCCCCGTAGCTGAATTTAAATCATAATTTCCTTTTACATTGGTATATCCTAGCAGTGCAGAAATTCTCATAGGCAGCCTTTTGAGAGGAAATACCCAATTGGTAAACTCATGCTGAAAGGCAATACCATATAGTTGTATTTCAGCATCTCCAACCGCTTTTATTTTGGGCATAAACCGCAATTTTATTTCTGTACTTTTGATCAATCCCATAGACCCTTGGATAAATCCGTTCGGTAAAGATCCTATTTCAGAATCTCCTATACCATCGGGCAATACGATTTCATGTTCTGAGGCACTCCCTTCATTAATTACTATCGATAAATTTTCAGAATTTGTACCTAATGAACTCCCTACAAATTGGCTAAAACTACCATCCCTAAAACTTAGATTTGTATATTCTGCAGTTCTTAAAAGAAAAGACTGTTTATCATCTCGCACAAAAGAGAGATTACCAACAACACCTATTTCAAAATGCCAAAGCTTTTTAGTTTTTGCTGTAGTATACCAACCGTTGGACATTGTATTGATTAACGCCTGTCCTGCGGGTGCAAAATACTCTTGACTAAATCGTTGTGCATTTTCTACGCCTAGCTCGAGAATTTGATCAATGTTGGTTTGAGAAGTAAGTATATGACTTAAAAAAAGAGCAATACCTATTGTAGTTTTTTTCATGAATCTGGATTTATGGGCATTGCAATATAAAAAAAAACGTTCAAACGACCATTAATCACGGTGTATGAGTTAGAAAATCTACAACAACTTGGAATTGTGCAAAAATCTGAGGTGATACCCGATAAAACAAAAAGAGGCTATCTAAAAATAAGTATAAAAGTCGTCACAAAAGATTTCAATTTAGAAGTAATCTGTTTATTCGTAATTTACGTTTTACAGATTGCTTCGCCTCTCTCAGAATAACGATGTTTAAACAGTCTCTTTTTGTTTAACCAGGTTGTATAGTTAATTATTGGTAATCAAAAATGTTCAGGTTTTTTCCTTTGGTGTAGAACACTCTTTTTTCTACCTGATCTACATGATAATTTGGCTTATTATCCTCAAAAGTAAATTTATCTTTCTCTTCGCCTCCATCCTTGGTTACCTGAACCAAATATTTCGTTTCTGCATTATCTTTCGTGAAAAAGAAAGAATAATCTCTTGTATTTGCAGAACCATCATAACGATTAGGGTTGTATAATGCCTCTGCCGCCATTTCTCCATAAGCACCTGCCTGATATTGTACAGCGCCTTTATCAGCTTGTTTAAAACCTCCTGTTCCTGGTGGTCGTACGCCTGTAAAGGTTTCTGCAGCTCCAGAAGTTGCACCCATACCCATGTTATACACACCTGCCACTTGATAAGCTGCACCGGCAGCTTCACCTAATACAGACAAGGTATTAAGTAATTTTCGCCCAGTTTCTCCTGGCTGCGGATAATATTTTGTCTTTTTTACTGTACCATCTTTGGCAACGATAGCAAACTCCCAAGGGCTACTTAGATAATAATTATCTCCGCGTACTTCTAATCTATTAAAATCCTTATGCTTTTTAAGCTCAAGCTTTTGACTATTATCTTTATTCCAACCTTTATCTGGGTTTAATAAATAGAGTTCCTTACCATCTAAAACAATCAAATTCTTTTCTTGATCATCATAAGCTATTCTTGTATCTTCATCTACACCAAACTTCCAGATTGCCTTTTTAACCCCATCTTCATAATATGCGATGCGGTAAGGCGTAGCAATGATACTTCCTTTATTATATCTAAATTCATCATAGGTATCATCCTCTCCTACTTCTGCCAGGAAATCGTTACCATTAAATTGTGGTTTTTTCCATACTTTCTTACCGTTATTGTCCAACAAGATTTTCCGAGCCCCGTAGTACACCATGTATCCTTCATCAACTTTTTCTACATCATTTATTCTTCTCTTTTCAAAATCTTTCTTCCAAAGTTTTTCTCCGGTAGCATAATCATAAAGGCTTCCTGCTTTTTCGTGTTTAATAAAGAGTTTTCCATCTACCTCTTGCTCAAACATAAACCCTTCATCTAGTTTTAATGGTTTTTTCCATGCTTTGCTTCCATCTTCGACTTTAAAAGCATGTATTTTGTCCCCTAACGCAGACAGTTTATTTGCATTCAATGTCATTGCCGCTCCCATCATAGAACCTAATCCTCCTCCTGCGGCTTCTACAGCATACAAGATATCTTTTGAAGGATTAAGAAAAAGCTTTCCTATTTTTTCTTCTTCATTAAAAATAACTGATCCATTCGTACTATTCAAAATAAACAAGTTAGACCCTAAACTAAAAGCAATATTAGTATTCTTATCTACAACCAAATTATTCAGAGTACCTCTTTTTTTAATCGTTAATTCGGTATTCCATTTACTTTCATTCGATTTTAAAGAAACCAAGAATGCTTTATTTTTTGCTTTGTCTTCTGTTGTGCATTGAAAAATAAAGGATTCTAACTCAGGAATAATTTGGAAAGATTTGATTTTTTTATATCCTTCTTTTTCCTTATCCAATAACACCTTCCCATCGCGAGTATCAATTAACAAATTCGCTACGATAATATAGGGTGAAAATGGAACCATACGATAATTTTCCTGATCTGTTTGAATCGCTCCTCCCAAGAGAGAAATTCGGTCTCCTTCTACTTCCCATATTTTTGTTCCTTTCTCTGCATCGATACCTGCAACCGTTTTATCTGTGAGCACTATTGGAACCGCAGAGAACTCATGAAAAAAGAGTTGTTCAATTTTTCCATCGAAGGCAATTTGCTTATCAGCGCTTCGCTGAGCAAAAATTGTGTTACAAGCGACGAAAAGAACTAGTAACGAGAATTTTGATAGATGTAGTTTCATACGTTTAAATTTTAGTAATTACTTGGTAATAAATTAATTATAAAATTGAGAATTTAGGTAACGCTACGTTCTCATATTAAAAATTTTAAACATTAAAATGCGAATCTGTATAGAAGATCTAAATTGATTACATAAATAAAATTCTACTATTGAACTTTACCATGTACTGGGTTAAGCTACTATACATTCTTAAAATTATATTAAGATTTTGCTAATTTATATAAAAAAAAGAATCTACCATGGAATATGATAGATTCTTGATACAATGTCTAATTTTATCGACTAATAGTATACCAGCCTACGCATCAATATTGGCATAGACAGCATTTTTCTCTATAAATTCTCTTCGCGGTGGCACTTCGTCTCCCATGAGCATAGAGAATATACGATCAGCCTCGGTGAGATTATCGATACTTACTTGTCGTAATGTTCTAAATTCTGGATTCATAGTGGTATCCCAAAGTTGCTCAGCATTCATTTCTCCTAAACCTTTATATCGTTGAATTTTGGAATTATCCCCGAATTCTCGAACGATTTGATCCCGTTGATCATCATTCCAGGCATATTGCTTTTTGGCACCTTTCTTTACCAAGTACAATGGAGGCGCAGCAATATAGATATGACCAGCTTCGATTAACTCTTTCATATAACGGAAAAAGAACGTTAAAATCAAGGTTGAAATATGACTACCATCAACATCTGCATCACACATGATAACAATTTTGTGATATCTTAATTTTGACAAATTGAGTGCTTTACTATCTTCTTCGGTACCAATAGTTACCCCTAATGCTGTAAAGATGTTCTTAATTTCTTCATTTTCAAAAACTTTGTGATGCATCGCTTTCTCTACATTAAGGATTTTTCCGCGTAGCGGAAGAATGGCCTGAAACATACGATCACGTCCTTGTTTTGCAGTTCCCCCTGCAGAATCTCCCTCAACAAGAAATACTTCGCATAAGGCAGGATCTTGCTCAGAACAATCTGAAAGCTTACCCGGTAGCCCCCCGATACTCATTACAGACTTACGCTGTACCATTTCGCGGGCTTTTTTAGCAGCATGACGTGCCTGAGCGGCCAGAATTACTTTCTCAACGATAGTTTTTGCATCGCTTGGATTTTCTTCAAGGTAATTTTCTAACATCTCAGAAACCGCTTGTGAAACGGCAGAGGTAACTTCTCTATTACCTAGCTTTGTTTTTGTTTGCCCTTCAAATTGCGGTTCTGCTACTTTTACCGAAACAATAGCTGTTAATCCTTCACGAAAATCGTCTCCGGCAATTTCGAACTTCAATTTGTCAAGCATTCCTGAAGCATCTGCATATTTTTTTAGTGTAGAGGTCAACCCTCTTCTAAAACCAGATAGGTGTGTACCCCCTTCATGAGTATTGATATTGTTCACATACGAATGAAGGTTTTCTGCATAAGAATCGTTGTAAATCATAGCCACTTCTACAGGAATATCATTTTTCTCGCCTTCCATGGCAATGACTTCTCCTATGATAGCACTACGACTCGCATCCAAAAATCGTACAAATTCTTTTAATCCTTCTTCAGAATGAAAAGTCTCAGAAACGTAATTACCTTCGTCGTCTTTATGACGCATATCGGTAAGCGTAATAGTGATACCTTTATTAAGGTATGCCAGTTCTCGCATACGACTGGCTAATGTATCGTAATTATATTCTATCGTCTGCTGAAAAATTGTAGTATCAGGCTTAAAGGTTACGATGGTACCTCTAAAATCTGTTTCACCGGTAGCTTTTACGGGATATAAAGGCTTTCCTCTTTCATACTCCTGTTCCCATACTTTACCTTCTCTATGAACATAGGCATGCAAATGATCTGAAAGCGCATTAACACAAGATACACCAACACCGTGTAATCCCCCAGAAACTTTGTACGAATCCTTATCGAACTTTCCTCCTGCACCTATTTTTGTCATCACTACCTCTAGAGCAGAGACACCTTCTTTTTTATGTATTTCTACCGGAATCCCCCGCCCATTATCTTTGGTTGTGATAGAATTGTCTTCATTAATAGTAACTTCAATTGTATCGCAATGCCCTGCCAGCGCTTCATCTATAGAGTTGTCTACCACCTCGTAAACCAAGTGGTGTAAACCTCGTACGCCAACATCACCAATATACATTGACGGACGCATACGCACGTGTTCCATTCCCTCTAATGCCTGAATACTATCGGCAGAATAATTACTTTTCTTTTTTTCTTCGCTCATAAACCAGCTTTATTATTAGGATAATTTTGGTTAACGAACAAAGATAAAAAAACACAAAAAGGATAAAAGGATTTTATCTATGATGATTTAAAGAGTTATCAACAATTATATATAATATACTACCAGATATACATAATATGCCCTTAAAAACGATAAAAACCACCTCAAACGGATTTTATATTAATTTTAGCATTTTAAAACGTGAGTAGAAAACTTAGAAAATTAATAAAAACAATTAAAAATTGAATGGTAACTTAATTTATAATTACGCTTACTAGTTCGTCGCTTACGAATTCTCATTACTTAAGTATAATTAACATTTTTTAATTTTTTTTTAACATTTAGAATTGAAATAACCATGACATATCCATAGTTATCCTCGCATATAAAACAAACTCATAATTATACTTTAACATGAAAACACAAAATTTAATGAATTTGGTAAAAGTTACCATGCTAAGCTTAGGACTTTTCTTAACCTCTTGTTCTAATGAAAACATTGATGACTTGCCTAATGAAACTGGTGAAACAACACTCTTGGTCGATAAATATTTTAGAGGTGACTTGATACAGGTAGAGGATTTGGGAAATGGTACTTTTAAGTGGGGTGATATATTATTTGATGAAGCGCAACTATCTGACGAGAAAATCATTTTTGATCCTTTAGCTGCACCAGACCAAGGTATTGATGCAAAACTAGGTCTGGCCTCTAGAGTACGCAAATGGAGAAATAACACTATCGTTTATGTATTAGACAATAGTTTATCAAGCAGACAACGTGATGTTACTTTTGACTCGATGGATGAATGGATAAACAATACCAACATACGTTTTAAAGAAAGAACTAACGAAAGTTCTTATGTTACCATTCGAAATAGCGGTCGTGACTGTAATTGTGCTTCTGCAAGTTTGGGAGATCAAGGCTCTAGAGGTACCATTAATATGGGAGTAAGAACTGGTGTTGGAGTAATGACTCATGAAATTGGACACACATTAGGGTACCTACACGAACAAAATCGAAGCGATAGAGATCAATTTGTAGATATTTTTCCTGAAAATATCCAAGACGGAGCCATAAGTCAATTTCGAATCGACAGTAACTCTGTAAATCCAGGTGAATTTGATGTAGCATCAATTATGATTTATAGCAGTTTTACTTTTAGTAAAAACGGTCGGCCTGTGATGCTCGAAAAAGATGGTAGCCGTATTCCCTTTAGAAGTAGATTATCTGCCGGTGATATTGCAGGAACAAATCAATTGTATCCCAGCGATACCGGTGGCGGTGATACTTGTGAAGGGGTAGACGAATGGGTTTCTGGAAGACGATACAATGTAGGAGACCGAGTAACGTATGAAGGCTTTTTATATGAAAGAGATTTTAATGGATGGAATCGTCTTTTAGAATGTGACACAACAGTAATTGAAGATATTTGCGAAGGAATTTCTGCATGGAATAGAAATAACAGCTATTCTGTAGGAGATCAGGTTACATATCAAGGATTTTTGTATGAATTACAAAGCAATAGAAGATGGTCTAATCTAGGACAATGTGGTAACTAGAATAAATATTGCATAAAAATTTATAGCAGCACAAAAAAACCCTGAGAACTATTCTCAGGGTTTTTAATGTTAATGAAACTGAACTTTTCAGCTTTTTAAATTAATACTGTGGTATTTTTAGCATACTAAACTGGTTTAAACCTTTTTGATGTAAGCTAAAAAGTTTACATCAGTCCACATAAGAAATTAACTGCTTTAAAAATCTTAGCCTTCATAAATTCGACGATATAAGAAAGTATAGGCTAACTAATACGCTTCTTCATGAATATTGGCTACAGCTCTACCGCTTGGATCATTCATATTTTTAAAAGCTTCGTCCCATTCTAATGCTATTTTTGTACTACAAGCAACCGATGGCTCTTGGGGTACACTCAGCGCTGCAGCGTCGCTGGGAAAATGGCTTTCAAAAATTGTTCGATAATAATATTCTTCTTTGTTTTGAGGGGTCTGTATTGGAAATCTAAAATGGGCGTGTTGCATTTGCTCATCAGATACTTCATGTTCAACCACCTCTTTCAACGTATCAATCCAACTGTAGCCCACTCCATCAGAAAATTGTTCCTTTTGACGCCAGGTAACACTTTCAGGAAGATAGGATTCGAATGCCTTTCGAATTACCCATTTCTCCATTCTTTCACCATTGATCATCTTATCTTTTGGATTGATGCGCATAGCCACATCCATAAATTCTTTATCTAAAAAAGGTACACGACCTTCAATACCCCAAGCTGCCAGTGATTTGTTGGCGCGTAAACAATCATACATATGCAATTTATTAAGCTTCCGCACCGTCTCATCATGAAATTCTTGAGCATTAGGTGCTTTATGAAAATATAAATACCCACCAAAAATCTCATCTGCACCCTCACCAGAAAGCACCATTTTAACGCCCATAGATTTAATGACCCTGGCCATTAAGTACATTGGTGTAGAAGCTCGAATCGTTGTGATGTCATAGGTCTCTAAATTGTAAATAACATCTTTTATAGCATCCAAACCCTCTTGAATGGTAAATTTAATTTCGTGATGTACAGTACCTATATGATCTGCAACTTTTTGTGCAGCTGCCAGATCAGGCGATCCTTCTAATCCAACCGAAAATGAATGCAATTGTGGCCACCATGCGGCTTTGGTACCCCCAGACTCTACACGCTTTTCAGAATATTTTTTGGCTATCGCAGAAGTGACCGATGAATCTAAACCACCCGATAACAAAACTCCGTAAGGAACATCAGACATTAATTGCCTATGAACTGCTGCTTCTAAAGCTTCTCTAACCTCATCAATACTTGTTTGATTTTCTTGAACAGCTTTATAATCTGACCAATCTCTGGTATACCATCTTTTAACCTTTCCATCTTTGCTAAATAAATAATGACCCGGCGGAAATAATTCAATTTTTGTACAAACTTCTTCGAGAGCTTTCAATTCTGAAGCTACATAGAACGTTCCATTTTGATCCCAACCCATGTATAAAGGTATGATCCCCATATGATCTCTTGCAATAAGATATAGGTCATTTTCGGTATCATATAGCGCAAAAGCAAAAATACCGTTTAAATCATCTAGAAATTGTGTTCCTTTTTCTTGATACAAAGCCAAAATTACTTCGCAGTCTGAAGCTGTTTGAAAATTATAGGTTGCTTTAAGTTGATTTCGAAGCTCTTGGTGATTATATATCTCACCATTAGCGGCTACCACTATTTTTTCATCATCACTAAAAAGAGGTTGTTTTCCAGATACAGGATCTACGATGGCTAAGCGCTCATGAGCTAGTATCGCACGATCATTGGCATATATCCCATTCCAATCGGGGCCCCTGTGACGAATTTTTTTAGACATTTCTAATAATTTTGGTCGTAATACCTCTACATCTTGCTTTATATCAAAAGCACATACTATCCCACACATAATTTTATTTTATTAATTAAAACAAATGTGAGACTAAGCTTTAAAAATATAAACAACTAAAGCGTATTTAACTACAATTTAAAACTTAAAACGATAAAAATAAACATAACAATTAGGAGTAGCTACAAATTTATACGTAAAACTATCGATATATTAGATAAAGATTTAACAGAACTTATAGAATGGATTAACATTTCTCTTGTAAGTTCAAAGATATCTTTACGTCTTACGTAAAAATTAAAATCATAATCATGAAAAAATCAATCTTACTCGTTGCTATGGTGCTTTTGGGAACGATAACTACTATGAATGCTCAAAAATTTGAGGGGTTACAAAAAAGTCCGACAGACATTGCTTATGCAAAAACTGATAGAAACGCCAAACCAGAAATTAAAGTAGTGTATAGCCGCCCCCAGAAGAAGGGTCGTGAAATTTTCGGAAACATTGTGAAGAATGATAAAGTTTGGAGAACAGGAGCAGACGAAGCTACTGAAATCAAATTTTTTGAAGATGTAAAAATGGGAGATCAGAATATCGAGGCCGGAACGTATTCGTTATTCACTATTCCTGGCGAAAAAGAATGGACGATCATTATTAATTCAGATCTTGACAGTTGGGGAGCTTATACTTATGATAAATCTAAAGATGTTGCCAGAATAAAGGTTCCGGCATCAAGCGGTGATGAATTAGAAGTATTTTCTATAGCTTTTAATAAAGTAGATAAAGGTTACCATATGATATTAGGTTGGGATACTACCAGAGTAGAAGTCCCCTTTTACATGTAGTAGCAAATACTTTAAAAACAAAAAAGGCTTAGTTTATAAACTAAGCCTTTTTGTATCATTATTTTAATGCCCCTAAAATAATATGATTTGTGTTGATCTTTTAAAAATGTTATAAAATCTTAAGATCTACCGACGGATGGCATGACTTGATGCTCCTGGTAATTCGCTTAAAAATTCCATTACAATTCTGAAAGTTAATTTAAATTTAGTGTAAAATAGCCCCATATATTTATTTTTTAATAATTAGATAAATTTAATGACAAAATATTGTCAAATCAATATTTTCATTAATTTTTAGACATAACCGAATATTTCATCGACAACGAACACAATTACTTAATTTTCTGCTAGTTAACCTCTAGTTCTAACGATGGATTTTACTAGGAAAATAGCGTAATCTCTGTTACGTTTTTACTACATCAATCTCATCCATATGTAGTAAACTCGATAGTAGTATAGTTAAGATACTATCGATGGATCGCATGACTACATGCAGAAGGCAATTGCCTTAAAAATGATTTTAATGCTTTTACATCAACCATTAAGATACCGTAAAATAACTTCATATTTATGTTTTTTAAATTGATTTACAAATATATAGGCAATTATATCAAGTATAAAAATATTAACATAGACGTGACGATAATTTAGATAATCTAAATATCTAAACAGATGAATTGCATTTATAATAATTAAGACTATTACTATTAAAAGAAAAATCTTACAAAAAAATCACATTATACAGGGGAAATATCCCCTTTTTAATAGCTATAGATATAAAACTTAATTGACTTAAACACATAGATACATATCCATTGCATAAATTTCTACACCTTACCATTCAAAATAATGTAATACTTAGGATGATAACTCTTGGCAATACGTTTTTAAGGACATCAGTAAACCAACTTACCGAAAGCCTATGAAGCACTGATTGAAACTAATTTTGTTTTGGGATCTTGCCCACGAAGTATTTAAAACTCGATGATTGAGTGAATAAATTAAAGAAAGAAATTAAAAATAATAAGCGGTACTTTGTAATTGCCACAACGTAATAAGAAAGAAATCAAATTAAGAAATTCAATACCTTATAAATTGTTCAAATAAGAACAATTTATAAGGTATTGAATTTAGAAAGACAACAATTATTGACGCATTGCGTTACCTGAAGCACCAGGTAAATCTTTAATAAATCCAATAAAAGATTTAAAACCAAGACCAATTGCTTTAAAAAATTTGTTCATTTAATGATGTTTTAATTGATTATTCTCGAAAATTAAATTATGAAGTAATATATCTACTGCAATTACTATTATTTTTTGATAAGGTACATTTTAAATAGCTAACTTAAACTTTTAGAGGTTAGTAGTTAGTTACACCTACTGAATAAGATATATAGTACTAATGTCTAGCTGATACCTTCGTTAGAGTTCAGGACAGGCTCAATCAAAACCTATTTTACAAAAACGAAATTTCTTGACTGCACTCGAACGAACATGTGATAAGATTTTAAATTACTAAAAAACAATTTTTATAATAAAACCTATACGTATTTATCTACTGATCTCTAAAAGCTTAAATCAATTCTAAATGATAGACATTTAACATTGTTTTAAACACACTTAAAAAAAGAATAGTTTTCTTACTAAAATAAGCTCTCCTGATTGTATAACCTATTTCTCAAACCTATCACGAAGCAAATGATGTGATGAGTTTTTTCTTCAAACTGAAAACTAAATTTACTAAGTACCTATGTATTATTTGTGTAAATGCGTCATATAATAATTAGAAAATCCTACCGGTCATCAAAATAGTAATGAATCAAATTATCATTTTCTATTATTTGCGCATTGCATACCATGAAGCTCCTGGCAAATCACTTATAAAAGTCATAATAGACTTAAAACTTATTCCTAATATTGTGTAAAAATTTTTCATAGCTAACTGATTTTAAATTACTTACATAAATTTACAAATAGTAAAAGATTAAATCAAGGTAACTAGTATAGTATCAATTAACATTTCGACACAAATAATATTATCATCGCTAAAAAACTTTAATATGAATACAAAATAATTAAAATTGTAAGTTTTTTCTTTCTAATTTATAGTCTTTATATATACTAATGTATCACAAATTACTGTTTTACCGTAATTTATTTATTATCAAGTACTTGTACAAAATATGTAAAAAGACAAATCTTATACTATGTTGCTATTACTAGGGAATATTTAAATATTTATGTGTTTGAAGCGACACTCTCCATTTTGGATTGTTCATTACATAATCTACGATGAGGGGTATAACTTTTTCTCGAACACTCCATTCGGGTTGCAGGTATAATATACATTCGTTTGAAACTTTCAACGCTTCCTCTTCAGCAAATACAAAATCACTCTTATTGTATATAATGCATTTTAGCTCATTGGCAACCTTGTAAATCTCATTCTTAGGCTTTTTTACCTTTTTTGGTGACAAACAAATCCAATCCCAAATACCTGTAAGCGGATAGGCTCCAGAAGTTTCTATATGCGTTTGAGCTCCTTTTTCTTTTAATTTTTGAGTTAGTAGTGTCATATCCCAGGTTAATGGCTCTCCTCCGGTAACCACTACTACATTACTATAGCGAACTGCATTTTCTACAATGATCTCAGTTTCTGTAGGGGGATGTATGCTGGCATTCCAGCTTTCTTTAACATCACACCAATGACATCCCACATCACAACCTCCAATTCTTACAAAATATGCCGCTGTTCCTTTATGATATCCTTCTCCCTGAATCGTATAAAACTCTTCCATTAAAGGAAGCATTTCTCCCTTATCTACCAATGTTTGTACTCTATTTTGCATAAGAGCGCAAAGGTAAAGGAACTGGTTTAAACTTTTTTTAATTTGCTAAAAAAATGCTGTTTTGCAATAAAATAATTCGTTTTCCTCCGAATTACACATACAAATTCATTAGGGTTTGACTGCAATACATTCAATTTCTATGGTAGCGCCCATAGCCAAGTCTTTGGCCGCAAAGGTTGTACGCGCTGGTTTTTGTGGAAAATAAGTTCTATACACTGCATTACATGTTGCGAAATCTTCGATATCAGATAAAATAACGGTACATTTTACGACATGTTTCATCTCTAAATTATGATGTTTTAGAACCGCCTTTATATTTTCAAGAGTTTGTTTGGTTTCGGCTTTTATACCACCTTCTACAAGCTTTCGAGTACTATGATCCATTCCAATTTGACCAGAAAGAAAATAGAGATCATCAACTTGAACAATATCAGAAAAAGGTGCTGCCGACTTCTTGGGCTCGTGAGTCTTGTGAAAAATTATAGTTCTGGTGTCGGTTTGACAAGCCTGTATAACAAGTGCAAAACATAGAATACAAAGGATATTTTTCATACGTTTAACTATTTTTAATGGTTTGAAAACGATGTAATTAAAAAATTGAGAACGTATGTAATCACTACGCTCTCACATTAGAAATTTTATTACTATCCGTTTCATTGGTTTTGATTTTTATACTCGCTCTGTGCGTACAACAGATGAAACCGAATGACACTTGCTAAAGCGTAATGAACGGCACCTAAAGCAGAACTATCGAAGTAGTAACGTTAAAATCACTCCGTTTTGAAAATCAAAAAATTCATTTATCTTGATTTCTCTATTTCTTGGTTCTAGATTCTAAACATCCCAATGTTTGCTCATTACACCTAAGTCAGCATCTCGGGCAATTTGCTAGATTAAAAATAGTATATAATTTCAATACAAAACTTAAGATTCCTATTTTTATCAAAAATAAATCTACGATGAGTGAGCAACAAGCTTTTTTAGATCATATTAATAAAGGATATACAAGTAAAGGTGATTTTATTACCATGGGGGCAGCTATGCTAGATGGTGAAACCATCACCAATGCACATGTAAAGGTACCCTTAAAAACATTGAATCGACACGGACTTATTGCTGGTGCAACCGGTACCGGAAAAACCAAAACTTTGCAAGTTCTTGCCGAAAATTTAAGTGACAAGGGAATTCCGGTATTATTAATGGATATCAAAGGAGATTTAAGTGGAATCGCTGCGGCAAGTGCTGGGCATCCTAAAATTGATGAACGACATGAAAAAATCGGGATTCCGTTTACTGCCAAAGATTTTCCGGTAGAGATATTTTCTCTTTCAGAACAGGATGGGGTGAGACTAAGAGCTACCGTAAGTGAGTTTGGACCTGTGCTATTATCTCGTATTTTGGATGTTACTGAAACGCAAGCGGGTATTATTTCGATTATTTTCAAATACTGTGATGATAACAAATTGCCCTTGTTGGATCTTAAAGATCTTAAAAAAGTACTGCAATTCTCGACCCAAGAAGGCAAGAAAGAACTCGAAAAAGATTACGGTCGTATTTCTACAGCGTCAACAGGATCTATCCTGCGCAAAATCGTTGAGTTAGAACAGCAAGGAGCCGACTTGTTTTTTGGAGAAAAATCTTTCGATGTTCAGGATTTATGTCGAATAAACGATGATGGCAGAGGCCTGATCAATATCATTAGACTAACCGACATACAAGATAAACCCAAATTATTTTCTACATTCATGCTAAGTCTTCTTGCCGAAATTTACGGCACATTCCCAGAGCAAGGCGATAGCGGACGACCTGAGCTTGTTATTTTTCTTGATGAAGCTCATCTTATTTTCAAACAAGCTTCGAATGCTTTAATGGATCAAATCGAGAGTATTGTAAAACTCATACGGTCAAAAGGTGTGGGGTTATATTTTGTTACTCAAAATCCAACAGATGTACCCGACGGAGTTTTGGGTCAGTTAGGATTAAAAGTACAACACGCTTTACGAGCATTTACCGCTAAAGACCGAAAAGCTATAAAACTAACTGCAGAAAATTATCCAATTTCAGCATACTACGATACTAAAGAGGTATTAACTTCATTAGGGATAGGTGAAGCGTTGGTATCTGCTTTGGACGAAAAAGGTCGCCCTACTCCACTTGCTGCTACAATGTTGAGAGCACCCATGAGTAGAATGGATATATTAAGTCCTAATGAGCTTGATACTTTATTGAAAAACTCAAAACTTGCTTCCAAATATAACAAAGAAATAGACCGGGAGAGTGCTTATGAAATTTTAGTAGAAAAGATTGAGAAAGCCGAAGCCGAAGAAGCTAAAGCTGCTGCAAAAAAAGAAAGAGAAAAGCTAGAAAGAACTGCTAAAAGTACTCGATCAAGAAGCAGAAAAGCCAGTACAACAGAAAAAGCCGTCATCAAAGTGCTTACGAGTGCAACTTTTATTCGAGGTGCTTTAGGGGTTTTAAACAAGTTATTAAAATAATTTACGTTAATGACTATACACAATTTTATATACGCTATGATCAAAAATATAGTTTTGATACTAATAATGGTGACTATTGCATCAGGTTGTCAACAAGAACAAAAAAATAATCCTTTTCTCATTTCTAGTCATAAAATAGGACATCTTACCAGTACTACCCAAGTGAATCAACTGGATTCGATATTTGCTAAGGATTCTATTGTAAAAATAAAAATGGAAAATCGATCTTTACGGGGCACAAGTGATATCGAAATATTTGAAAAAGGAGGTGCTAAACTTTTGGTTTTAGAAGCAAGAAACGAATCTGATCCATCTTCAACCATACAAAATATACAAGTGATCGATCCCAGATATCAAACTACCTCTGGTTTATCGGCAGGTAGTTCTTTTAGAGACATAAAAGATCATTATAAAATTTCCAAAATTAATAATACATTAAGCACAGCAGTACTATTTATCGACAGCATACAAGCGTATGTTACCATTGATAAAAAGAAATTACCAAAAAAGTTTCAATCTGATACCGATGTAAAAATTAAAGCTTCAGATATTCCTGATACTGCAAAGATTAAGAATTTTTGGATACGATGGGACGCAAATTAAAAAAGCCATGGGTAAAACATACAGCATTCAGAAAAATCCGTTTATAGTCCCAACTACAGATGGGAAATTAATTGAAGAGCATTTTGGAAAAGCAACAGATCAAAATTCTGATATTAGTATCGCTCATATGATAGCCCCATCAGGATGGAGCGAGCCTTTTCAAACTCCAGAATTCGACGAATATACCTACATCATTAAAGGTAAAAAACAATTTACTATCGACGACGAAATTGTAATACTTGAAGCAGGACAATCTATAAAAATAGAAAAATATACTCGAGTTCAATATGCCAATCCATTTCAACAAGAATGTGAGTATATTGCGATCTGTTTACCTGCATTTACCATAGAAACAACACATCGTGAAGACGAATGAAAGAAACGTTTGAAAAATATCTACCGCTTTTTATTGGAAAATATTTTCAATTCCTGTTTCTTTTGTTTCCCAAAAAGGCAGTTCACAAGGCATACATTCTCTTTTGTACCCCACAAAAAGGAAAGATTTTACCCGAACAGGAAGATTTTCTTGAAGCGGCAGAAGATGAAAGAATTTTAATCAATACAGCAAAGATTCAAACCTATCGCTGGCCCGCCATGGGAGAAACTATTTTACTCGTTCACGGTTGGGAAAGTAATACATATCGCTGGAAAACGTTAATTCCAAAGTTACATAAGCAAGGATACAATATTATTGCTTTTGATGCTCCCGCTCACGGTAATTCGTCTGGTAACATACTTAATGTGCCTCTATACACTACATGTCTTCAAAAGATTATTGAACTCTATCGCCCCAATCATTTAATTGGTCATTCGGTTGGGGGCATGACCGCTATTTTTCATCAATACAGCTATCCTAATCAAGAAATACAAAAGATGGTCGTATTGGCACCACCGTCCGAGGTGTCTCGAATTAGCAAAGAATATCAGCATGTATTGAAGCTTTCTTCTAAATTTATGAAGGCTTTGAATCAATATTTTAAAAATAAGCACAATTACTATTTTGAAGAATTTTCTATTGCTGGTTTTGCAAAAAAAATAGAAAACACAGGTCTGCTAATTCACGATAAGTATGACGACATTGCACCGTACCACGAAGCCAAAACCATTGCAGAGCGTTGGAACAATGCCAAATTTGTAACTACAGAGCATTATGGTCATTCACTATTTTTTGAAGAAGTCGATAATATGATTATCGATTTTTTGAAAGAATAATAATTATACCCAACTTTGCATGTGGAAAATTCTAATCTCATTAGGCTCAATAAATTTTTAAGCGAAGTAGGATACTGCTCACGTCGCGAAGCCGATAAACTGATAGATCAGGGTCGCGTTACCGTTAACGGGAAATTACCCGAAATGGGGACTAAACTAAAGGCAGAAGATGTGGTACATGTTGATGGCAAATTGATCAAACTGCCAAAAGAAGATCACGTCTACCTTGCCTTTAATAAGCCTGTGGGTATCGTATGTACTACTGCTCAAAACGAAAAAGATAATATTATAGACTATATCAATTACCCTAAGCGTATTTTTCCGATAGGAAGACTGGATAAACCCAGTGAAGGTCTTATTTTTCTGACCAGTGACGGAGATATCGTTAATAAAATACTACGAGCGCGAAACCACCATGAAAAAGAATACATAGTGACTGTAGATAAATTGATCAATGATCAATTCATCAAACGTATGGGTAATGGTATTCCTATTTTAAATACAATAACGCGAAGGTGTGAAGTCGAGCAAATTACAAAGTATACCTTTAGGATCGTACTTACGCAAGGACTAAATAGACAAATCAGAAGAATGTGCGAACATTTGGGTTATGAAGTAGTGGCTTTGAAAAGAATAAGAATCATGAATGTCTCTTTGGATGTTCCGGTTGGCGAATGGAGGTATTTAACTTCTGAAGAGTTACACACCATTACCCATGATGTGAAGCAATCCAGTAAAACGGAAGAAGCCTCGATTACACCTGATGTAGAAACAAAACGAAGAGTGCCGCAAAAGAACCAGAAAAATAACCGGCACAGAATGAAAAAACGCAGCGATCGCAAGAAATAAACTACTATTGGCCAAAAAGTTATAGGTTTTTATTCTGACTTAGATAGACTGAAGATTAACACTAAAAATTATTAGTTATGCATAATACGTTATCACGATTTCATTTGGCAATACCCGTAGATCATCTTGAAAAAGCACGCAATTTTTATAATGACATTTTAGGTTTAGAAGAAGGCAGAAGTAGTGACCACTGGGTTGATTTTAATTTTTTTGGCCATCAATTGGTGATTCATTATAAAGAAAAGCAGGATGTACAGGATGAGTATACCAATCCCGTTGACGGGAAACACGTTCCTGTACCTCACTTTGGTGTAGTATTGGCATGGAACGATTGGAATAATCTAGCTGATCAGCTAAAAGAAAAAAAAGTTAAATTTGTTATAGAACCTTATATTAGATTTGAAGGGCAAACAGGTGAGCAAGGCACTATGTTCTTTTATGATCCCTGCGGAAATGCTCTTGAGTTTAAATCATTTAAAGATCCTTCTGAATTATTTAAGAAGTAATACCACTTCCATTTTAAAATTACTCATTAAAAATTGCCCTTTTCCGTTTATACTTCAAAATAAAAAGCAACCGTAGCTACAGCTATGATTGAGTTTTCTTTTTTGTCTAAACAAGAAATGACTGCTTTTTATTTGAGCAATTTCAAAGTAGAACTGATATAAATTGATAATTGATTGTTTGTTGTTATACCTAAAATTTAACTAAGAAGTCATCCTGAATTCATTTTAGGATCTCATTACGTTTATTTTCAGCAAATTGAAATGAGAAGCTGAAACGAGCCTGTGCTGAACTCGTTTCAGTATTCAGCTTGGCGCAAACCGTTTCGATTAAATTACGGATATTCGTAAAATTGATATCAAAGATTTTTGATTGCAAAAGCGCAGAAGCTAATTTATTCTTAAATAGATACTTTTACCATTAGACAATCGTTAAAAAGAGTGTACCTAAACGAATTCGTATCGTATTGTTAAAGATTTACTAAAAAATCTTCCTATATTCTGCCAAAATAAAAATTGAACTGAAAAAGAATGGATTTTACGAACCCCTTGGTGTATGGAGTACCTTGTTTTTTGGGTTTGATCTTGCTAGAACTTACGTACAGCAAGGCTCATGACCACAAAAACAAAAATTTGTACGAATGGAAAGATTTGGGTGCAAGCTTATTTATGGGAGTAGGATCTGCCCTATTGGCCCCATTGATAAAAACGATCTCTGCCATAGTTATTTTCAACTATGTATATGATATATTTAATCCAGAGATTAACGGTATTCGAACTAATATTTTTGGCTGGGAATCTTTTGGATATGCCTGGTACATATGGCTACTTTGCCAATTACTCGATGATTTTACATACTACTGGTTTCACAGACAAAATCATATGGTGAGAGCTTTATGGGCTGCTCATATTGTTCATCATTCTTCAGATAATTTTAATTTGGGTACAGCAGTACGCAATGGATGGTTTACCATATTATACAAACCACTATTTTATATGTGGCTTCCTGCTATTGGTTTTCCGCCAGAGATGGTGGTGGTATGTTTAGGAATAGAAGCGCTTTGGCAGTTTCAATTACATTCTGTTTACATTCCTAAAATGGGTTTTATCGAAAAAATCTTTAATACACACACTATGCACCAGGTACACCATGCAAAAAATGTGGAGTACATGGACAAGAACCACGGAGGATTTTTAAATATATTCGATAAAATTTTTGGAACCTGGAAAGAACTCGACGAGAATATTGAAGTGCAATATGGTGTGACTCACGCGCCTAATTCATATAATCCCTGGGTTATTCTTACCCACGAGTACAGAGATATTTGGAATGACACCAAAAAATCAAAAAACTGGTATCATAAATTTATGTACATTTTTGGTCCCCCGGGATGGAGTCACGATGGCAGTACGCTTACCGTAAAACAAATGCAAAGAGAACTTGAAGCTAAAAAACAAAAAGCTTAACTTCGTTTTCTTACTCATTTTATTATGAATTATCAAAAGATCATAGATCAACAGCGTACATTTTTTAACAGTCATACAACAAAACAAATTTCGTTTAGAATCCAAGAACTAAAACGCCTTAAGAAGCTCTTGAAAAAAAACGAAAATTTGCTCTACGAAGCTATCTATCATGATTTTAAAAAATCTGAGTTTGAGACCTACACTACAGAGTTGTCCATCATATATGAAGACATCGATCTGGCAATCAAACATGTAAAAAAATGGGCCAGACGACAAAAAGTGTCTACCAGTCTGGTTAATTTACCAGGTAAAAGCTACATCATGCCAGAACCGTACGGAACGGTTTTGGTCATTGGCGCATGGAACTATCCGTTTCAACTTTCTTTATGCCCGGCAATCGCCGCAATTGCCGCCGGATGTACAGTGGTTTTAAAACCTAGTGAAATTCCTGCACGAACCTCGGCAATTATGGCTCAACTTATTCATCAAAATTTTAACTCCGATTTTTTTACTGTAATAGAGGGAGGTGAGGAAGAAACCACCAACCTGCTAAAAATAAAGTTTGACAAAATTTTCTTTACAGGAAGCGTACCCGTAGGAAAAATTATTTATCAGGCTGCAGCTAAACATTTAACGCCTGTAACTTTGGAATTAGGAGGAAAAAGTCCTGCAATCATTAGTGAAGATGTAAATATCGATATGACAGCCAAAAGATTAGTATGGGCTAAGTTTTTAAATGCTGGTCAAACCTGTATTGCTCCCGACTATGTCATGGTACACTCGAGTATTAAAAACGATGTACTGGCTAGCATAAAAAAACATATCGAGCGTTCTGACTATCGTATTGATAATCATAATTATACTCAGATTATTAATGATAAAAACTTTGACCGCCTCAATCATCTAATTGATCCTGATAAGGTTTATATTGGCGGAAAAGGAAATAAAGAAGAAAGAATTATCACTCCTACCGTATTAGATGCTATAGATTTTGAAGATGAAATCATGAAAGATGAAATTTTTGGACCTATATTACCGGTGATTTCTTTTGAATCTATTGATGATGCTATACAAAAGATCAAAAAGCTACCCAGACCTTTATCTTGTTATGCCTTTACCAAAAGTCGCCATACCCGGGAAAAAATTCTACGTGAAATTTCTTTTGGTGGCGGAGCCGTTAATGATGCGGTTATGCACTTTACAGAACAATCACTACCTTTTGGAGGTATAGGTGAAAGCGGAATAGGAAATTATCATGGAAAATTTGGTTTTGAAGCATTTTCACATTACAAAAGCATTCTTCAAAAACCATTTTGGATAGAACTTCCTCTCAAATATTCACCATATAGTACAACTAAATTGAATTGGATCAAACGTATTATGGGATAACGCTAAATAAACATATGTTAACCTACGTATGTTATATCAATTTAGCTTTCGTTGTATTAGCTAAATGGTTATTTTCGAGATGATCTAGCATGTAATGCTCTACCTCGTCACTATCCCAAAGATCATTAATAGCATTCATACTCATAACTTTATCCATAATCAACGCCTGCTGGTCTCCTATTTCTAGCGCTTCAGCATAAGGACGATGACTAAAGGTAACTCTCGAATACAGCGGTATCCATTTTTGAGGATGCTTTTCAGCAAATCTTTTTTCAATTTTTTTCCGAAGTAAAAAATCTGGATCGGCGGTTTTACTACTCATTTCGATAAAATTGCGATAGGATAGCTCGGCAATGGCATCGGCATTAGGTTTTCTTGCCTTTTGATAGGTTTCAAAAATCTCTTCCCAGCGGTCATCACCCAATTTTTCGATAATCTCGTCTAACACCGAAATATCTTCGAACCCGGCGTTCATGCCTTGTCCGTAAAAAGGTACAATGGCATGGGCCGAGTCTCCTACCAAAGCCACCTTGTTCCAATAGGTCCATGGGTAGCATTTTATGGTTACCAACGCACTGGTAGGATTGTTCTTAAAATCTTCAAGTAACGTTGGCATAAGATCAATTGTATCAGGAAAATACTGCTCCCAAAATTTGGTTACAACGACATCATCTGTTAAGTTCTCGAAAGAATGCTCTCCCTCGTGTGGCATAAATAAAGTACATGTAAAACTACCATCCAGGTTTGGTAAAGCAATAAGCATAAATTCGCCTCTTGGCCAAATATGCAATGAGTTTTTATCTAATTGATGACTTCCATCTGCATTGGGTGGAATACCTAATTCTTTATAGCCGGTATTTAAAAACTTTTGTGAATAATTAAACCTGCTTCTTCGCTGCATTTTATGCCGTACTCTTGAAAATGCACCGTCGCATCCAAAAATCATATCATATTGATACGATGTCCACTCACTCTTTTCAGATTCCCCTGTATAGAGTTTAGCTTCGGGCAAGTCAATATCCCAAACTTTTTCATTGAATCTAAAAGTAACCCCAGCATCTTCTGCCAGTGTGATCATTTTTTTGTTCAAAATTCCTCTTGGGATAGAGTAGATAGCTTCGCCATCTTTTCCGTAATGCTGATGATAGATAGGTTGATCGGTAATATGCATCGTTCTTTTGTGCATAGGGATGGCAAGTTTTCTTACCTCATCACCTATACCGATACGATCGAGGGTTTTCCAGCCTCGCACAGACATCGCCAAATTAATAGAACGACCACTAAACTCTATGGTTCTAATGTCTGGTCTTCTATCAAAAACGGTAACCGTATACTGACGTTTTCTTAGATAAAGAGCCAATAGCGAACCTACCAGGCCGCTTCCTACTATGGCAATATGTTTTGTTTGCATAGGGTATTTGTATTCAAGACCCGCTAGATTGATACATAGAATCAGAAGACTCGAGTTTTAATGTATCTAACAGGTGAGCTCTTTCCATACCTAAGAGCATACGCAACCACTAAAACCTTCGGTAAAAATAATAAATAATACCGAATTATCCTTGGTAGGCGTGCTACAAGTGTTCCAGTCTCTATCTATAAACTTTGGATTCTTAATTCTAATTCTTTACTCAAAATACCTTTTAGCGTTTCTGCAAGAGAGCGAGCTTGTGTTTTTATTAATTCTATCGATCAGTGATGTAAGTTGGATGTCCCGCGCAGGAGAATAATCGTACGAGTATTAGTTTTATCGATCAGCGGTATGGGCGAACTACTCCGCACAAGGTGTTTACCCATCCGCGCACCAGTTTTATCGATCAGCGGTAAGGGGCGACTCTTCCGCGCAAGGTGTATACCAATCCGCACGCTAGTTTTATCGATCAGCGGTAAGGGGCGACTCTTCCGCGCAAGGTGTATACCCATCCGCGCGATAGCAATAGGTGTCCGCGCGGCGCGGGAGACCCCACCCAGTGCGCGGACTAGTATTTATAGGTGTTTAACAAAATCAACTACTTTACAGTCGCTATTTCTGGCAATGCTCGTTTACTAATCTACTACCGCTCTGCTACCGCCGAGCTTTTAAGGCAAACAACAATGGATACAGTGCATCTTTGGTTTCAAACATTCCGTTTTCGGTTTCCTTCAATCCAGGAAATATAGCATAAGGTGATTGATCGTATTCTTCTAAATATTCAATAGTAAGCCCCGCCTTTACTAATGCCGAAATTACGTCTCCCAATCCATGATTCCATCCATATTCTTTACTGGTTATTTTCGCATTTTCGTCGGCATAGGTTCCTTGGTACTCTTCATAAATTACTTTGCTTTGATGGTATTTGTATTTTATAGTCGGCTTCTCTTCAGCATAATCAAACATCCATACCAAAGGATGAAATTCTACCATATAAAACGTTCCCCCTGGTTGTAATCGTTCTGCAATCATGCGACCCCAAGGCTCAAGATCGGGTAACCAATTGATCACTCCGTAGCTCGTAAATACAATATCAAACTTTTCTTTTATATGTAAAGAAGTATCTAGAACGTTACAATTGATAAATTGAGCATCTAATCCTAGCTCTTGGTTTAATTGTTGGGCCAATTCAATTCCTTTTTCAGAAAGGTCTACACCTACGCACTTGGCTCCTCTTCTACTCCAACTTAAGGTATCCTGACCAAAATGACATTGCAGGTGTAATAGTGATTTTCCTGATACGTCTCCCAATGCATCTATTTCAAAAGTATGTAACGATGATTTTCCTTGTTTAAAGGCTTCTATTTCATAGAATGAGCTGGCGGCATGAATAGCTACTTTTCTATCCCAGGTTTGTTGGTTGGTTTTAAAATATCTCTCGTATTCTGTAGACATATGTTATAGATTACTTAGTTTTGAAATATTGAACTGATTTAAACTTTTTTCAATTTGCTAAAAAAATGCTGTTTTGCACTTTTATTTTATAATTTTTTACTTCTGTAGCGCTGCTATGCAAGTAAAAAATTACTTCATACAAGCACAAAACCTTTTGCAATTGCACCATCTGGCACCTTCCTATCGGTCGGTCCTGCCTAAATCAAAAAAGTTTAAATCAGTTCATGGCTCACTTTACATTAATCACTAAATATAAGATATAAATGGATCACTTTACCTTAAAAGATCTTGAACATATGCCGTCAAGATATCGGGCTAATCTCATTAATAGCTGTACAGGATACAAATCATGTAATTTATTGGCTACCAAAAGTAAAAAGGGGCATACGAATGTTGCTGTTTTTAATTCGATAGTCCATATTGGTAGT
Source organism: Aquimarina sp. U1-2 (assembly GCF_017897595.1). Classification (GTDB taxonomy): domain Bacteria; phylum Bacteroidota; class Bacteroidia; order Flavobacteriales; family Flavobacteriaceae; genus Aquimarina. The sequence continues at coordinate 25,065 of NZ_JAGKIK010000005.1, read as the reverse complement.
AATCCCCCAATGTTAGGTTTCATTTTGAGACCATTAACAGTACCTAGAGATACCTATAAAAATCTGAAAGAGACTGGAGTTTTTACTGTAAACCTGGTGCATCAAACCATGATTGAAGATGCACATCACACCGCCTCGAAATATGCAGAGCATATCTCTGAATTTGACAAAACTGCGTTAAAAGAAGAATATTTGGATGAATTTTATGCGCCATACGTAAAAAATAGCCCCATACAATTAGGTTGTAGGTATCGTAACGAGTACGTGATTAAAGAAAATGATACCCTTTTAATTATTGGGGGTATTGAACATATCTATTTGGATAAAAAAATCATTCATAACGACGGCTGGGTGCAGCTCGATAAAACGGAAGCGGTATCTTGTATCGGTCTAGATGGCTACGCGCTACCTACACTGTTAGATCGTTTTCAATATGCTAAACCAGATCAGGAAACTACATCGCTTATGACCAAATCTTAGCATATTTCAGAATTATAATCTGTCGCAATTTTATAAAAATCTTAAGAATTGAGAGGTCTGCCGTAGTTGCAGCACGAGTTTTTATTGAGTATTTTTAGCTATATGAAACGAATAGTAATAAATTTGAATATCCGCTATAAATCATAAAATTAATTTTAACGTCTGGTTTAGTACAGTATAGACCTGATTTTAATCTCGTTGGATTTACTAACTTCTCGACTACGCTCGAGGAGACAGTGTGATATGATCACATGGCGATTCCATCCGCTTACCAGCCGCTAGGCAGGCAGGTCTGACCATCAAAAAAAAACAGATGAATCTTACAACAAATACTCTTCGAGAAATTCCAGATTTTACTCATGTTCCAGATGCACAGTTGCAATGGCTCATCAATCAATCAGAAATTCAGTCTTTTGAACAAGGGGATTTCCTATTTAAAAAAGGGGATACTATAGATCAATTAGCTATTATTCTAAAAGGCAAAATCGATATTAAATTCGAGCAAAACGGAAACTACAAAGTAATCGGGCAGATCAAAAAGAATGGTATCGCCGGATTATTACCGTTTTCAAGAATGAGTTCTGCCATGGGATATGGCGAAATAGTCGAAGATGCAAAGGTGTTGTTTTTAGATAAATCATTTTTTCGTGAAATGGTGAGTGATCATTATGAACTTACAGAAAGCCTCGTACATCATATGACTTCTAGAGTTCGAGAATTTACTAGAAATAATGTCCAATCAGAAAAAATGATGGCTTTGGGAAAGTTATCAGCAGGTCTTGCTCACGAGCTTAATAATCCGGCATCAGCAATGTTACGAAGTTCTAAAGCTTTAAAACAGCATCTTGCCAATGTTCCTGAAAAGTTTAAGAGAATTATCTCTATCAAAGCTTCTGATAAAGAAGTAGACACTATAAATAACGTTCTTTTTGACAAAATTACCAATCGCCCCGAAAATAACATGAAACTTAGCGAGCGTAATGAAAAAGAAGATGAACTTGAAGAATGGTTAGAGGATCACGGTGTCGAAAATGCGTTTGAACTTACCGAGACTTTATTAGATTTTTGCATGGATATTAAGGCGATGGAAGAAATTCATAAAGCGACTGGTGATACTAATTTTCCCAATGCCATTGAGTGGATAGAAAATGTATTAACTACCGAGAAAATGGTAGATGAAATTGAAGAAGCGTCTGATAGGATCTCTAATCTGGTACAATCTATTAAAAGTTATACCCATATGGATCGTGCGCCAGAAAAAGTGGCAACAGATATTCATACCGGTATAAAAAGTACGCTTACCATGCTTAACCATAAACTAAAAAGAAAAAATATAACTATCGAAAAAAAATTTCAAGAAGATCTACCCTATCCCAAAATATACGTTAGCGAAATTAACCAGGTATGGACCAACTTAATAGATAATGCTATAGATGCAATGGATGTCGAAGGAACTCTAGGTGTTACAACCCGTAAAGACAAAAATTTTATTAAAATAGAAATCATCGATAACGGAAAAGGAATTAATGAAGATGATTTGAGTAAAATCTTCGATCCGTTTTTTACCACAAAACCCATTGGTGAAGGCACAGGAATGGGGTTAGAAGTTGTGCAGCGAATCATTAATCAACACCATGGAGACATTAAAGTAATATCAACAAAAAAAGGAACTACTTTTACGGTATGTCTTCCTATATCTTAAAACTGAATAATTAGAATTATCGAGTACATAAAAGTATAACAGTATTTCTGCTTCTGTAGATAACTTTATGGTATCAACAAATTACATGTAATAGGAGCTATTAAAATAGCAATTTTTATAATGAATTGGTTTAAGAAGAAAAAATTAAGGTTAAAGAGAAAACAATACAGTATTACTATTTGTACAAAACAGACCATTATCATAAATAAATTACAATGAGAGAAATTTCAGATATAAAAGGGACTTTTAGACTTCACAATGGTGTTGATATGCCTTATTTGGGCTTGGGGGTATACCAGGCAGACAATGATGAAGAGGTGATCAATGCGATTCAATGGGCGTTAGATACCGGATATAGACACATAGATACCGCTAGTATTTATAAAAATGAAGAAGGAGTAGGCAGAGCTATAAAAAAGAGCGCTATCCCTAGAGAAGAAATTTTTGTAGTAAGTAAAGTTTGGAATGATGATCAAGGATATGACCAGACCATAGCAGCGTTCGAGGCTAGTTTGAAGCGTCTACAACTTGAGTATTTAGATTTGTACTTAATTCATTGGCCAGTTTCTGGTACGTATATAGATACATGGAAAGCCTTAGAAATGTTATATAAGGATAACAAAATTCGCGCTATAGGTGTTAGTAATTTTATGCAACACCACTTAGAAGATCTTATGAACCAAACCGAGATCGTGCCTATGATCAATCAAATGGAATTTCATCCTCACCTGGTTCAACAAGATCTCTTAGATTTTTGTCATTTGCATAAAATTCAATATGAAGCCTGGTCGCCTATGATGCAGGGAAAAATATTTGAGCTTTCTATTTTAGATGATCTGGCAAAGAAGTACAGTAAAACGGTTGCTCAAATTGTGCTTCGATGGAATCTCCAAAAAAAGGTAATCACCATCCCAAAATCTGTAAATAAAGACCGTATAAAAGCCAACGCAGATCTTTTTGATTTCGAATTATCCAAAGAAGATATGGATTATATCGATGCCTTGGATAGTCATAAACGTATTGGTCCCGATCCTGATAATTTTAATTTTTAAGCAAAATATAGTAAACGTATTCTGAAGACATGAAAAAACCAATCATATTTGTAGTAGATGATGATCCACAAGTACTACGCGCCGTTACCAGAGATTTAAAATCTGAATATCGTAAAGAATATCGTATCATGAGTACTAGTTCTGCGAACGATGCCCTAGAGGCACTAATCGATCTAAAGAAGAAAAATGAAACGGTAGCCTTGTTTCTGGTCGATCAGCGTATGCCAGAAATGTTGGGTGTCGATTTTCTTTCAGAAGCTAAAAATCATTACCCCGAAGCTAAAAAGGTGCTTTTAACCGCTTATTCTGATACTGATGCTGCCATTAAAGCAATAAATGATGTGCAACTGGACTATTACCTTACTAAACCCTGGAATCCCCCGGAAGAGAAATTATATCCAACACTTAATGATTTACTACAGGTCTGGCAATTGGATTTTCAACCAGATTTTGACGGAATTAAAGTCATAGGATACCAGTTCTCGCCTAAATCGCATGATATTAAAGACTTTTTATCGGGAAATCTATTTCCCTTTCAATGGTTAGATGCAGAAACGAGTGAAAAAGCTCAAGAATTGATCGAACTTCATGAACTCACTCCCAAAGATATGCCCGTAATATCGTTACAGGATGGTAGCTGTTTTAAAAATCCTGACATTATCGAACTTGCAACAGCTTTGGGACTTAATGCCCATCCACAAGATAATTTATACGATGTTGTGATTATCGGTGCAGGACCTTCTGGCCTAGCCGCTGCAGTATACGGTGGATCTGAAGGATTAAAAACTTTATTGATAGAAAAACATGCTCCTGGTGGCCAGGCAGGAACAAGTTCGCGAATAGAGAATTATTTGGGGTTTCCTAACGGATTAAGTGGTCAAGAATTAACACATAGAGCTATCACCCAGGCAAAACGGTTCGGAATCGAGTTTTTATCTCCACAAGAAGTTACATCGATCTCAGAAAAAGATGGTTACAAAAGTATTGTTCTTAGTAACGGAGAGTGTATAAGTACCAAAAGCGTAGTGATCACTACAGGCGTAAATTACAGGAAGCTAGAAGCAGAGGGAATTGAGAATTTTACGGGGGCAGGTATCTATTACGGCTCTTCTATGACAGAGGCACAAGCTTGTCATGATAAAGAGGTATATATTGTGGGAGGAGGCAACTCTGCAGGTCAATCTGCTGTTTATCTATCCAAATTTGCAAAAAATGTGTATATCGTAATTAGAAAAGAAAGTTTAAACAGCAGTATGTCGAGTTACCTCATTGATCAAATCGATGCTATCGATAACATTACCTTACTTGGCAACACAAATATTACCAAAGCTTTAGGTGAAAACGAGCGGCTTACCAAATTAGAACTAACCGATAATAGCACCAATACTACCCGAACAGTGCCAGCAGATGCTTTATTTATTTTTATTGGTGCACGCCCTTATACCGATTGGATAGCATTGGATATTATTAAAAATGAACGAGGATTTATTGAAACAGGTAGAGATTTGACGCGTTATGAAAATTTTAAAAAAATCTGGAAAAAAGATCGGGAACCGTTCTTATTAGAAACTTGCAGCCCGGGGATTTTTGCCTCTGGAGACGTGCGCGCCGGTGCTATGAACAGAGTTGCATCAGCAGTAGGTGAAGGTGCAATGGCTATAAAATTTGTTCATGAATATTTAGCTGAAACCTAACTATAATAGCATACTTTCCAATAGTAAAAAATAACTGAATTTTATGCTGAATATGGAATCAGAATCTTCTTTGAAAAACGAACACTACAACATATACTATTAAGTTATGAAAATGAAAACCAAGGTTTGTAAACACTTAATCAATTTGGATAGCGGTACATTAAAAACGCACGAACGCTTTGAATGTGCAGAGTGTATTAAAACAGGTGACTCTTGGGTACATTTACGTACCTGTCAAGAATGTGGAATAACATTATGTTGCGACTCATCACCAAATAAACATGCCAGCAATCATTATCAAACACATCTTACTCATCACGTAGTAACATCTGCAGAGCCTAATGAACGGTGGGCGTGGTGTTATACACATCGATCTTTTGTTCAATATTAAATTGAACTCATTTTAAACATGGCTTATTAGAATAAACATTGAAGTGGTTTAAATGAAAACATCAAAAACTATAGCTGTTCTACTTATTGTTCTAGTGGCGGCATGCGATTCGCAAAAACAAAAAAATTTTGAAATAGAAAACGAGTATACCGATGTCAAAATTGTAGGGGCTATGAAAAACGTTATGTGGAAAGGCCAACTAAGCAGTAACGTCTTACTGGATACTATATCTAATAGAGTTGGCCTTTATGGTTTAGGACCTAATAGTTACTTGACTGGCGAACTTCTAATTAACGACGGAAAAAGTTATGTTTCTAAAGTATCCTCTGATTCAACGATGATAGTTCACAAAACCTATGAAGTTTCTGCACCTTTCTTTGTATATGCAAATGTCACTCAATGGATTGTTGTAGATATACCTTCCTCTGTTAGAAATATAGAAGATTTGGAAACATTTATCGATAACAAGACCAAAAATTTTAAACGGCCACTCGTTTTTAAACTTAAAGGTACTGTTTCAAAAGCTATAATTCATATTCAAAATTTACCTGAAGGAACTAAGGTTTCATCACCAAAAGAAGCACATCAAGGACAAATACGTTACACGATTACGAACCAAAATGCAGAAATTGTAGGCTTCTTTTCCTCAAAACACAAAGGTATATTTACGCACCATGATACAAAATTACATATGCATCTTATTACCTCTGATAAGCGTAAAATGGGACATCTTGATATTTTAGAGATAAATAATATGCAACTATATCTACCTGAAAAATAGGTTTATAGTTTTGATGTACTTCTAATCATCTTACTTTTTTCATTTTAATTTCTACTGCACCATAAATTTCAAGTTCGTATCCCTCATCTCTAGCTTTTAGAATCATATCTCGTACTACATTTTTTTCGTGTTTTAATTCAGATATTCTGGTTGCAGAATGTAAGTTATCGGGGTCTGATCCCTGATGTTTTTGTAGCATTTGCAAATTGTGAAACTTTATTTTATCAGTAATTAAAGAGAATAAGACGTCTGCTGCCTCGAAGGGTGAAAAATTTCCTTTGATAAGTTTGATATGCCTTTCTGTGCCGATCATGATTTTTGATATTTCAAGTTAGTGTACACACAGTTTATCAAGAATCATACTAGTTTATACAATCATTTATTTATATTTTTGATATTTTATATAAAATAATTTTATAAGCTAAATTAGCTATTATACCGAAATGAATTCATACGTTTAAATCTTTTATTGATTGTCCGTTATTATATCTAAAATTTAACTGAGGAGTCATCCTGAATTGATTTCAGGATCTCATGAAGTTTATTTTCAGTAAATTAAGATGAGAAGCTGAAACGAGTTCAGCTTGACGCAAACCATTTAGGTTAAATTACGGATATTCGTATTAAATTTTTTTAATTTTTTGAAAACTAAATAATTAAAAAATTGAGAACGTATGTAACCGCTGCGCTCGAGGAGACAGTGCGATATGATAGATTACGGATATTCATTAAAAGTTTTAAACATTCCCCTTGGTGAAGAAATTTTTAAAATTTGTTACTATTCGTTTCATATGACATATTTACTCATAGATCAAGAAACGCAAAGACTGAAGTTTAGACAACTTCGATCGTCTGATTTTGATGAATGGTTGCCTTTATTCAAAGAAAAAAACACAGCCAAATTTCTGGAAATGGACCCAAATCTTACACCTTTTGAATTGTGTGAAAAATGGTTCGAAAAATCATTTTATCGATATAAAAATGAATTAGGCGGCATGAATGTACTCATCAACAAAGAAACCGATCAGTTTATAGGACAATCTGGTCTTTTAGTACAAAACATAGACAACCAAAATCGATTAGAGGTCGGGTACTCTATTCTTCCAAAATACTGGAATCAGGGTTACGCCTTCGAAGCTGCTTCTAAATGTAGAGACTTTGCATTCGAACATAATTTTATTGATTCTTTAATTTCTGTGATTCATACAGCTAATAAAGGTTCAGAAAAAGTGGCGTTAAAAAACGGAATGACTTTTGAAAAAAAATTTGACAACAATTTTAATATCTTCAGTATTGAGAAAATAAATTGGAAGCAATAAAGACTACCTTTTAGTGTAATTATGAATTCATAAGAACGACTATATACTGATGATAAAAGAGTCTAAGTCTAATACGTTAGTCAGGTTCAATTTTAGATAAGAACATAGTGTTGTGTTTTATGCAAAAAAATGTTTCGATCACCAAAGATCCTGTCAAATAATTTTGCTAAATTTGAACAAAGTCTGCTAAAAATCATAGAAAAAACTACCTCGGGGCGGAAGTCTGTGAGGCGTTCGTAAGAAACTGAATTTTAATTTCGAGGCAAGCCACAGCATATTCAAACCTTTGGCAGTGCCACTAAAACATCAGACATGAAAAGTAGCGTTGCCATCATCAATATCGTATTGATAATTAGTATAGCTCTTATACCTTCTATAAGTTCTGCACAAATTTTATATGAAGATCAGTTAGAAACTGTGTATCTTAATCATAAAGGCGAAGAAGTAGTCTACACCAATAACTTTAGCCAAGTTAATAATAGTCTTATCGCTTTAGACGATATCAATTTTAGAATAGAAATTAAGAAGGCAAAAGAAAACAATAGTTATTTACTCTTTCTTTCTGAAAGAAGTAATCTCGAGATTCCCAAAGCCGGATATTTAAAAACCATTCGTAAAGGGGCAAACAGAAGTACCAATGTTCGCGCTTTTGAAAATTATTTAAATGAAAAGCTTCCCGAATTGATCAATCAATTTAGAAGAGACAATAACTTAGAAGAACTCTATATCACTTCCAGAAAAAATACGTTTAACGGAAAAATTGATTCGTTACCTAGTGTAATTTCTATTGATTTTTAATTATACAACCTGTTTAATCCATAAATATGCATGGATGAAACCCGTTTTATTTAATAAAAATCCCCGCCTATCATTTTATTAGAAAAAAGCGGGCAGGTATTATGGCTTTAAACCGCTGCAAAACCAAGTACTACGTTGTATTCTTAAGTGTCACCGTAGCACTTTAACTCCGCTCAGAGTAAACTGCTATGCTCTACAACTTAGAAAACGCTCCTAACGCTACGTCTCGCCCAAGGCAATGCTTTGTCGAGGCGTTTTCAAACCTCATAACAAAATTCTAATGCATAAACCGGGCTATACTATAATTTTGTTATGCACTCATATTTTGATTTTCTATCGAATTAGTGTAAGATCGAAGTATAGGAAACTTGTGAGTATCTCCTTCGATCATAAATTCATTACTAGATAGAAACTTATAAAAGAGATGCTCATTAATTTCAATAGGAACAGAAAGGTTAGGGTATTCTATTTTATATTTCCCGTCTTTTATTTCTACTAATCTTAAGGTTACTGGTTCATTCATAACATTATCATTTCTAAAATTAATAGGATACATGAATATTGAAAATCAAATTGATTATCCGTTATTATACCTAAAATTTAACTAAGAAGTCATCCTGAATTCATTTCAGGATCTCATTGAGTTTATTGTCAGTACATTGCGATGAGAAGCTGAAACAAGCCTGTGCTGAACTCGTTTCAGTATTCAGCTTGACGCAAACCGTTTAGGTTAAATTACGAATATTCGTAAAAATCAATATCATTACACGACAATGCAAAGAAAGTGACAATTTTTCTGAAATATTTACAACTAAAACCTAAAACCATGTTAATCTATATTCGTAAAATTCATCTTTTCATAATTTAGCTAAAAATCTAACCTAAACATGAAAAATTCGATATTGGTTGCTCTTGCTTTTTTGCTATGCATCGCTTGTAAAACAGAAACAAAAAAACCTGAACCCTACGAAGAGGATATCGAAATTAGAGATCCCAAAAACATAAACCAAAACAAAACTAAAATAAGAACTACTGCAGAGGCAATAGCTTATGCTAATGGACTGAAACATTGGGATAACGTTACAGAAATTAAATTTACTTTTAATGTCGATAAAGATTCTACGCACTTTGAGCGCTCATGGAGCTGGAAACCTAAACAAAATAAGGTTACCAAAATTACCGAAAACGATACCATTACCTACAACCGAACCAAAGTTGATAGTATTTCTCTTAAAACCGACCAGCAATTTGTAAATGATAAATATTGGTTGCTGGCTCCTTTTAATTTGGTTTGGGATTCGCAAAGCTTTGCTACCAAACACTATGTAAAATCAATAGCACCCATGAGTGGTAAAGAAATGCAAAAGCTGACCATAATTTATAATAATCAAGATGGGTATACACCGGGCGATGCTTATGATTTCTATTTTGAAGGAGATTTTATGATAAAAGAGTGGGTTTTTAGACGAAAAAATGCAGATGATCCGTCACTAGTCACATCTTGGGAAGATTATCAAGAGTATAACGGAATCAAAATTGCTAAAACACATAAAAAAGACATAGGAGATTGGACGCTGTACTTTGACGATATTGAAGTAATAACACAATAGACGTTAGAGCTTATTATGTAAGGAGAAATTGATAATAGTACCTTCATTCTTATTGATTTGCATAGACTAAAAATGAATTGTTACGATCAATTTGGTTTATCTCGTTTCTTAAGAAAAAAAGTAATAATTACTGTCAATAACGTCCAAAATAAAAGTACCGTAAAACTTAAGTGAAGACTTTCTATTTTTGATAGAAAGCCCAGTATGGGTGGACTTATTAAAAAACCTAAATACCCAAAACCGGCTACAAATGAAATTCCTTGCGCTGCCGAAATTCCTTTCGTTTTACCAGCCAATCTAAAAAGTTCTGGTATGATGATAGAAAAACCGAAGCCTACCAGTCCAAAACCAATGATAGTTATCCAAATCTGAGAAACCAAGACGGCTATAAATCCTAACAGACCAATGCTAGATCCAACAATAATGATAGAAAACGATCCAAATCGCTTACTAACCTGATCGCCTAGAAACCGTCCTCCCGTCATCAATGCCGAAAAAGCAACAAATCCAAGGCCTGATATTTTTTCAGAAGAAATTGCCATGATATCTTGAAGATATAACTTACTCCAATGTTCGATAGCGCCTTCACTTCCCATAATTAAAAATGCAATAATAGAGAGACCGAATAGAGGCTTACATAATTTGAATAACTTAGACCGGGTTTCTTTTTCTTTGTGCATCGCCCTGATAGAAATGTATGTCCTAGCCAACATTAGATTAGAAATAATAACACAAGTTGCCATACATGCCAAATGCAATATCGCTATTTCAAAATATTCGATTAGTAAGCTTCCGATACCTGCACCAATAACCCCACCTAAACTGAAAAAACCATGTGAAGCCGACATAAAATGGACATTATCTTCTATCTCAATTTCAGAAACTAAAGCATTCATAGCAACGTCGGTAAGACAACCTGCCAAGCCTACTACAAATAAAGAAATACAGAACGCCAGGTAGCTTTCAACTATTGTAGGAATTAGAAATAATAGTGAAAAAATGAGGATAGAAAACAGGGTTGCCCTACCAACACCTATTAATTTGATTATGATTGGAGAAAGGGTAATCATAAACAATGTGCCCAAGGCAAGGCAAAATAAGGCAATTCCTAATTGTGCATCATCTATTTGTAATTTTTCTTTTACTTGAGGGATATATAGCACCCAGGTACCTATCATTATGTTTAGAGATGCAAATACCCAAGCTGGACCAAAATAGCGTCGCTTTTTTAAAATGAGTTGCAATGCATTCATCTATATGCGTATTTTTTTGAGGAGACTAAGGTTTGCTTTAAGTTCGCGAATTATTTTCTTCAACTCAATTATTTAATTAAACTAAGTTATCTACCTCAAATGTAAATACATAATTTCATAGATATTAAAACAAAATATGCTAATACTAAGACAAAATATGCATACATATAGAAAAATACATTTATAAATGGTAATTTTATTATATGCAAATCTCTTACGAACAAATTTACCTGGAACAATCCAAATCCTTAAAGATTGAAAGTTATACCCATAAGTCTCGTTGTAACATAATTAACTGGCATTTGCATCCAGAATACGAATTAGTGTTCATTAAAAGTGGTAAAGGAAGTATTCACATCAATTCTTATTATGAAAATTACGACAATGGAATGCTTGTTTTTTTAGGACCCAATATCCCTCATATGCCTTTTGGAAACAACCAGTTTAAAAATAATGTAGAGGTAGTAATACAGTTCCCGGAAAGCTTTATTTCAGAAAAGTTACTACATTTTCCAGAGTTTAATTTGATCGTAAACTTTCTAAAAAGATCATGTAACGGACTCCTATTTTCTTCGAAAACACATCAACAACTTCAATCTCGATTTTTAAAATTTAGCAAACAAAATAATATTGAGAAATTACTAAACTTTATGGATGTTTTATATCACCTTTCGATTGCTACAGATCAAAAACAGCTTTTAAAAACACCTCCGTTTTTTGATATCGACAAACAATCATTCAAAAGAATTTCAAAAGTATATCAATATGTAAATGACTTTTACGCAAATGACATACGATCTGATGATATGGCAAAAATACTAGGATTGACTCCAAACTCTTTTTGCAGAATGTTTAGAAATGCTACCCAGAGAAATTTCATTGATTTTCTCAACGAATTTCGAATTAAAAAAGCTCAGGAGTATTTTGATAACGGCAAAACATCGATAGCTGAAGTGATGTTCTTATGTGGCTTTAATGACCCTTCATACTTTTCAAGACAATTTAAAAGATACTTGGGAGTATCGCCCTCGTTTTATCAAAATTTACAACTCACTAGATAATTGATTCGCTTTTTTGAGAATTCCTTCCTTTAAGATTTGACCAAAACTATACATATCTTCAAAAGAACAATAAAAAGGTGCTGGTGCCAGACGAATAACATTAGGCTCTCTCCAATCGGTAATAACACCATTTTGCATTAAGTAATCAAATATTTTTTTTCCTTCCCCATGTAAAAACACAGATAATTGTGTACCTCTTTCTTTAGGATTTGCAGGTGTAATAATTTCAAAAGTGCTTTCTACCTGCTTATCAATTTCTTGTAAAACAAATTCAAGATATGAGACTATTACTTTCCTCTTTTGTATCAATGCCTGCATTCCCACTTCTTCAAACAATTGCAATGAAGCTAAATAAGGCGCCATAGATAATATAGACGCATTACTCACTTGCCAAGCATCGGCATTAGGCATAGGTTCAAATTCGGGTTTCATCAAAAATCGAGTATCCTTACTGGTCCCCCACCAACCTTCAAACCTGCTAATTTCACGTTGATCGTGAAAACGTTCATGTATAAAACAACCCGAGGCATTACCGGGACCGCTATTCATGTATTTGTAGCTACACCATGCAGCAAAATCCACATTCCAATCGTGCAAATGTAACTCGATGTTACCCGCGGCATGTGCAAGGTCCCACCCTACTAATGCACCAATATCATGACCTGCCTTAGTGATTTTCTGCATATCAAACACCTGCCCGGTATAATAATTTACTCCGCCTATCAAAATTAGCGCGCACTCATCACCAACATCACGAATCATTGAAAGGATATCTTCTGTTCGAAAGTTATGTTCTCCTTTTCGCTTTTTTATTTCTACTATAGCATTTTCTGGAGTATATCCGTGAAATTTAACCTGACTTTGAAACATATATTGATCGCTGGGAAACGCTTTTTCTTCACAAATAATTTTGTATCGTTTTCCTTTTGGACGGTAAAAAGACACCATTAATAAATGCAGGTTTACTGTGAGCGTATTCATCACGGTAATTTCTTCGGGTTTGGCGCCAACAATTTTGCTAAGAGGTTTTGCGAGACGCTCATGATAGTCCCACCAGGGTTTTTTTGCATAAAAATGCCCTTCTACGGCCAATTCTGACCAATCTTTCATCACTTCGTCTACATAATCTTTAGCGTTTTTGGGTTGTAGCCCTAGAGAATTTCCGGTAAAGTAAACGACTGGCTTATTGTTCACCTTCGGAAATAGAAACCTGTCCCTATACTTCCTTAAGGGATCTTTTTCGTCTAGCTGTCGTGCAAACTCTAGCGTATTCTCAAATTTCATAATGGCCTTTTCATTCAAAAATACGTATAATACCACTTCCACTTTGAAATTATTCATTAAAAATTACCCTTTTCCGTTTATACTTCAACATAAAAAGCAACGGTAGCTACGGCTATGATTTAGTTTTCGTTTTTGTCTAAACAAAAAATGACCGCTTTTTATTTAAACAGTGTTAAAGTAGAACTAGTATAAGAGTCGATAGAAAAGGATAACTTCTTCATAAACTTTTTTAGTTTTGCAAAAAAGAAATCATGCATTTTTTACCAGAAGAATTAGATACTTATATAATAAATCATACTGAAGAAGAACCCGAATTACTACAAAAATTGACTAGAGAAACCTATCAAAAAATTTTACAACCACGTATGCTAAGTGGCCCCTATCAAGGTAGGGTATTAAGCATGCTATCGAAGTTGATTCGACCCAAGTATATTCTTGAAATAGGAACCTATACCGGGTATTCTGCACTCTGTTTGGCCGAAGGTTTATCGAATCAGGGTGAACTACATACCATCGATAGTAATGAAGAACTCTCAGATTTTCAGCGTAAATATTTCGATCTTTCTCCTTACGGAAAACAAATTTATCAATATACTGGAGATGCCACCCATATCATCCCAGATCTTGATATTAAATTCGATTTGGTGTTTATAGATGCCGACAAACCAAATTATTCTAATTATTTTAACTTAATTATCAATAAAATGAATACTGGCGGTGTCATAGTATCAGACAACGTGCTTTGGAGTGGAAAAGTAGTAGCACAAATCGCTGAAGATGATATTTCTACAAAAGCGCTTTTGGATTATAATAAGCTCTTAATCGAAGATACTCGAATAGAAACAGTAATGTTACCCATTCGTGACGGACTGACGATAAGTAGAATAAGAGATTGAAATCTTAGGTAATAGATCTCAACCTCTCAAGATTTATAAGTTTATTGCACCGCTTTTAAGGCATTAATATTTCCGTAGCCGAATTTATTATTTCGGTTGGGGTAAAATTCACCAGATCTTTTCAATTTATCCAGCACTTGTTCTCTAGACATATTGGGATTACGAGCCCAAACCAAAGCAGCAATACCGGCCGTCATGGCTGTAGCTACAGATGAACCACTTACGTAATCTGTTACTCCTGTATCAAACCCTATAACGGGTACATTTCTATTAGCATCGCCCGCGCGTTGCATAACGATAGTGAAATCAATTTTACTACCATCATGGCAAACGTTACAGCGATTGTATCCGTTATCTTTTAAACCGGTTACAGCAACAGCCTCGCTCATGCTGGCAGGAAAAATTACACCGTACCAATTGGTAAAAGTTGTAGATGTTCCTCCGGCAGCTATAATCAATTTCCCTTTACTATGCGCATATTTTACGGCATCCTTAACATTGCCAATCGACCAGGGGTATCCAATAGACATCGAGATAATTTTTACATCACTCCTATCCCCTAAGGCTTTTAATGCATTACTAACGCCTTTGCGTTCGTGATAATCATTTAAAACTACATCAGATGTACCACGATAGGCTATCAAGTTACAGTTGTACGCTACACCAACCGGCATATTAGTATTATTACGCGGCGAGGCCAGAGCTGATGCCATAGAGGTACCATGACCACAAAGATCGTTTGGACCATCTAAATTATCAGACCACCACCAGGGAGAATCGATGTAAGTTCCAAACCGTTCTATAGAACGATTATTTGAATCCCCGCTGTTAAAACCGTTTCCTAAAAGACGTTGACCTGCTGATATTCCACTATCAATAAGTCCTACCGTAATTCCTGAACCTGTACTGTAGTTCCAGGCCTGTGGTACTTTATGAATATCAAAATTCCAAGGCAACCATGCGTTAGGAGTAATCACACGATAATCATCACCATGAATAGTTTGCCCATCTCTATCACATCCTAAGCCGGATTTTTCATAAATACCCGACTCTTTTAAATATAAATTATACCCGATAGGATCAATATACCTAATTTGATCTGCAGCTTTAAGTTCGACAACAGTTTCTAATCGAGTGACTTGAATATCCATTACATTTAAAATATCATCGTCGACAACCTTGACAGCTGTTTTACCATTTTGCTCTGTTTTCTCAACAATGGCTATTACGTCGCTTTTAGCCTTACTTAATCGGGGAGATTGCTGTGCTTTTGAAAAGCTTTCTCCTGCATTGCCATAGCCAATACTTAAAACATTATTACCATGAACGGCAGCGCTCCATAAGATAACAGCTGGAGCATCTAGCCAAACTACATCACCTTTTGTTTTAAGTTGATCAGCGATATATTCGTTGACTTCTTCAACAGAAAGTAATTTTTGAGCATCTAATGATAGTTGAGTTTGATCAATAATTTGATCGGGGTTTTCTTTTTCACAAGACCAAATGAAAAGCACCCCAAAAACGAAGAAAATAATTTTTTTCATATACGTATAAGATTTATGAGTTTGTGTGTAAAAACGAATATAATTGAACTTGTAAAAAACTTTAAAATATTATCAATTATATAATTTTAAAACTAATATATTAATTATATATCAAATTTTTTATTTATTTTTTAAAAATTTGATAATAAAAAACATCATACTATGCTTGCATAACACAAATATTTAGGTTGAAAATTCCCCGAAATACCAGTAATCATGGGTGTTCATTTAAAGTCATAGAGATACCAGCCATCTAGATCGAAAAAGAACTCAATTAACCAAACTCGATATAAATTCTTAATATAAAAAAGCTTTGAAATTGATTTTTCGTAGCGACCTCTCGAATCTGTACGAGATAACATGGAGAAAAATTGCCTGGCTGTCTATAGTACAACTCCTTCCCTTGAGGACGATACAACGTTGGTTGTAGGCGAGTTGCAGGTGGTGGATAAAGATGAGTGTTTCTTTAAAAACATCCTCCTTCAAAGGGGGAAGTAAAAGCCGTCGATACAACGAATGTGAGTTCAACCAACGTATAAAATTTTTATTGGATATCTCAAACTGACGCAATTTTCTTACATCGAACTCACACTCAGTTAAGTAGATTTTGATAACGGACTTAAAATTTTAGTTGAGATGAAATAAATTAAAAGATATGTAGGCGACCCTCGAGAAGTCGATATACGGAATATGCTCAAACAAGTAATACTTCAAATTTGGATACCAATGAAAAGAGTTTTAATCCCAGTTATTAAGTGCAGTATCGAAAGAAAAGAGTTTGAGAAATTTTATGAAGTGGGTTAGAACCTTCGTTTTACAGGACCTGTAATGTCATCGATATCATCTTTAACCTGATCTATTTCTTTTTTGATGTCTGACGTAATCGAAGAAGTAACATCAGTATTTAGTCCTTGTTTTTCTGCACTTTTGGTAATTTCAGTTTTGATATCATTAGTTGCATCTTTAACTATTCGCATTCCTTTGCCTAAGCCTCTAGCTATTTCAGGAATTTTATCAGCACCAAAAACCATAACCAATATAAAAACGATAAAGGCGATTTCTGTTCCGCTAATAAATAAGGGCAATACTACCATAATACTACAAATATATACAATCTATGAAAAACAAAAGCCATCCTAATAGATCAGGATGGCGTATTTATGATAATTTTATTGAATTATTTGCCTTTTACTTTGTTTTTAAATTGATCAAACTTTCCTAAGGTTTTATTTTCTGGCCAACTGTTATTAGAAGTATCTATATCAGCCGTTTCTTCGTTAGGATCTACAACAATTTTGGTTATCGCCTTTTCTGAAGCCAATGCCTTTTTTACTTTATCATCGTTTTTACGCCAGATTTGCGCTGGATAGGTAATGATTTCAGAACTTCCGTCTTCATAAGTATACTCTACAATCAAGGGCATTACTAATCCGCCGGGCTTTTCAAAAGTAATTTCGTAAAAGAATTTAGGATTTTTAATTCTCTTGCGCTCATCTTCAGAAAAATTATCCATTAGATATTCCTTTAGACTACTAGTATCTTCAATCAATCCATCATTTGATTTTATTCGTTTATAATCATCGCTGCCTTCTTCGACCATAACTACCAGATCTGCGGGGTTAGCGAATCTTAATCTTCTATCGTTTGCAGCAAATTGCTGAGAAGCTAATGTGGGTATTTTAGAAACTACAAATTTCTTCACATCGCTTACACCTATATCTGTATAATCGGTAGTATAAAACCAGCCTCTCCAGAACCAATCCAAATCAACTGCAGAAGCATCTTCCATAGTTCTAAAGAAATCTTCAGGAGTAGGATGCTTAAACATCCAACGTTGCGAATACGTTCTAAATGCATAATCGAAAAGATCCCTACCCATAACAGTTTCCCTAAGAATGTTTAATCCTGTAGCTGGCTTTGCATATGCATTTGGACCAAACTGGTGTATATTATTAGACTGTGTCATGATCGGCGATAAGCGATTTTGATTTCCGCTCATGTAAGGAACAATTTTTTTTGCAGGACCTCGTCTGGAAGGGTAATTTTTATCATTTCCTAAAGCATCTGGGTACCACTCTCCAAAATCCTGTTCGGCAACATATTGTACAAAAGTATTCAAACCTTCGTCCATCCATGTCCATTGCCGTTCGTCACTATTTACGATCATAGGAAAAAAGTTGTGTCCCACCTCATGAATAATAACACTCATCATTCCGTATTTTACGCGATCGCTATAGGTTCCATCAGGATTTGGTCTTCCGTAATTCCAACAAATCATAGGATATTCCATTCCTTGATTTTTAGCGTGAACCGATATTGCTTTGTGGTAAGGATAATCAAAAGTCATACGACTGTAAGATTTTAGGGTACTGGCCACTACTTTTGTAGACCAATCTTCCCAAAGTGGGTTTCCTTCTTTTGGATACATAGAAACCGCCATAATATCTTTACCTCCTATTTTAACAGCCATCATGTCCCAAATAAATCGTCGCGAAGTAGCAAAACCAAAATCACGCACATTTTCAGCTTTTAACTTCCAGGTTTTCTTTTTGTCTGAAAAAGATTTCGAGGCTTTATCGGCTTCGTCTTGCGATACAATAATTATCGGTTGCTTGTATGATTTTTTTGCCTTTTCATATCGGCTCATCATTTCTTCAGTAAATACTTCTTTTCTATTGGTTAATACACCAGTACCATCCAAAACGTGATCAGCGGGAACGGTAATATTTACTTCAAAATTACCAAAGGGTAGTGCAAATTCTCCACGCCCCCAAAATTGATGATTCTGCCATCCTTCTACATCATTATACACTGCCATTCGTGGATAAAATTGCGCAATAACATAAGCGCGATTACCATCTGCAAATTCTTCATAGCCTGATCGTCCTCTTCCATTAACATGATCATTAATATTATACCACCAATCTATCGAGAATACGAATTTACCACCCGGGGGCAAATCTTTGGGCATCTCAACCCTCATCATTGTTCTATTGATGCTGTATTCTATGGTTTCGCCTTTTGAGTTTTTGACCGATGTAATGTTGAATCCTCCGTCAAACGGTTCGGCAAGATACTTTGTTAAGAAACCCTTGGGAGAACTTGCAAGATCAACGCCACTGCCTTGAATAAGTGGTGTTTTTGAATCTTTGGCCCGCATATTCTGATCTAATTGCACCCATAAAAATTCTAAATGATCCGGCGAATTGTTTGTATAGGTTATGGTTTCTTTACCATAGAGCTTCTTGTTTTTATCATCTAGCTCTATATCCATTACATAATCTGCTTGCTGCTGATAATACGCCGAGCCCGGAGCGCCAGAACCTGTTCTATACATATTAGGCGTAGCAAACTCTTCATACATTTGCTTAAATTTGTTTTCATTAGTATGGCCTAACTCCCTGGTTTCTTGTTTACGTTGCGCATAAGCTATCGAACTAAATAGTAATGATCCTACAGTAAGGACAAGCAGTATTCTTTTCATTTTGAGATGTGTGTTATGTAATTATTTGCAAAATAACTGTTTTTTGAAATTTTAATGATTTATTTACTAAAATTTAACAGCCCTTCGCTTTTTCCGCTTTCTAAAATCAGACTTTTACGTTGATCTTCTTTTTTTATGTGCACTATGTTTTGTTGTTCTTCAAACAGATCCATCAAAATTTCATTTGAAATCTCTATCGATGTTAATGAAGAAACTTGTTCAATTTCTAAATAACAAATAAGCAAATCATCCTCGTACTCTTTACCTAGAAAATTAAACGATACTTGTTCTCCATTTACCTTAATTCTTAGTTTTTTCGTAAAATAAGTATTTAAATATTGATCAATGTTAGGATTTTCTTTTGTAGCTAATAAAACAATATTTGTATCATATCTTTCTTTGAGTACATCTTCTATATCATCAATAAAAACTCTAGTAATAATTTGTAAAGATTGTTGATTGGTGTTGTAGTCGATTTGTGTAACACTAACATAAAATTTATGAATTGTAAATGAGCTTACAATGCATGCTATCGTTAAAAAGAATAGAATTTTTTTCATTAGAAATGATGTAATACCATTGCTGAAATTAAAGGTGTAACTTAATATCTGAATCGTTATAAATGTTAAAAATACTTAATTTAAAAATAATGCACTAAAAATTATGCTAAAACTCAAAAATTGCATGGTACTTAAACCTTTTTGCGTATTGTTAATTCAATGCTTTGTACAGTCTATAGCGTTTTGATTTTTTCTGAAGAAATTCGAGCAAATACAGTTTTTGCTGATGTTGTAATAGTTCTTCAAAAGTATCATCTTCAGCACAATAATAAATAAAATCAGAAATTAAGTTTTCTGGAACCTTCAATGAATCTACAAAAAATACCGTAGCAAACGACTTTTCTCCTTTTTGAATTGTTGTTTGCATATCTTCTAATCTCTTATTTCTTTTCAAAATACGTAACCGACCTGAAATTGTGTTTATTATAAAATCCAGAGGAATTCCACTTGCAGATGTCTTGGCAGTATGTAATCTTCTTTCTGCCAGTGTAGGTTGGGGTGTATTTCCAAATGGAAGGCCCAGCGTTTTAGAATCGACAAAAGGTTGAACTTTTATGGCTTTACTATCCTTATCTAAAAATCCCGAAAGTTCTATGGTGCTTATATTTACCTTTTCTAACTCTTGGACTAGTGGTTTTAAAACAATTACAAATTTCTTATTATTTAGAAGATCTTTATCAACAATTAAAGATTGTATCTGGTATTGAACAGATGAAAAGACAATAGAGTCGCCTACCGCTGCAGGTATTTCGAAAATACCGTATTCATCATTCGTAGTTCCTATTTCTTTATTAAAATTTATAATATTTATGGCATATCCTTGTAAAGAGTCGGCAATAATTTTTCCTTTGAACAACTGTGATTGACCACTAACCTGAAAAAAAATAAATACGAAGAATAAAAAAGATAGGATTTTCATAAGAGTGTTGTGCGCCGTAAATAGATGACTATAGATACTTTTCTAAAAGAGACGACAAAACTCAATTACTATGACAAACTGTAACGAGGTAAATTATTGTTGTTGTTTGTATAATTTACTTTGAACCACCAAAAATTGAAGTAAATCCAGTTCTTTACCAGTTTCAAAATAAGTAGTACTTAGACCGTTATTTTCAGCAAAAAATATAAAATCATTAATTTGATCAATATCAAGGGCTAAATAATTCTTGAAGAAATCGTCTTTATACATATTACGAACCCTAACATCGATATCTGATGCATGATTTTTCTTCTTTGCCTCGTCCTTATCTTTAAAAACAACCTTAAAAAGATTAACAAAATTTAAACCATTGATCATTCTATCCTCTAAGAATACTGTATTGGTGACAGGAGATAATTCGTCGGGTCTAAAATCGTAATCAGTATCATTTATGACTACAGAAGTCTGTCCGGCAACCTCCCCTAACCCACTTTCTTTGAAGCCAATTTTTTGTACGTCTACTGTTACATTTCCGTTAAGATCATATGGAGTGACCACTACTTCATCAAGTTGGTTTACAGACTCGTTTAAGAAGATATTTAGCTTTTTACTATCTATAATCCCTTTATCCACTAATACGATAAAATGCTGATATTGCATAGCTACAACTTCTAATCTGTCATTAACACCAACGCTTAGCTTAAATCTTCCATCACTATTAGTAATTGTACCTTTATCTGTACTTCGATTATAAACGACAACACCCTCAACATCATCTCCAATAGGTGCGCTTATTTTACCATCTATCATCACTCTCGACGTGATTTGCGCATTACAAATGGTTAAAACGAAGCAAAATATGAGGGTAGAAAACTTTATTTTCATGTTGAAATAGTGTTGATTTATTTTCTAAGATACTATATTTTTTTATCTTCATTAAAGATTAAGATATAATAAAAAGTTAAACTACCTTTACTAAAAAACTAATGAAAAACTGTGTAATCGCCAGTACATCTACTTTATATGGTAGCACACCGCTTACCTATTTAAAAGAAACACTATTGGAGTTGTATAACGATGTTGATGAAATACTTTTCATTCCATACGCTCGACCGGGTGGAATTTCGCATGACGAATATACCCATAAGATTAGTGAAATTTTCAAAAAATTAAACAAGAAAATCACAGGAATACATAAATATGATAATCCAATTGATGCTTTAACGCAAGCGAAAGGTTTGTATACGGGAGGTGGTAATACATTTCTTCTTGTTGATCAATTATATCGCTATGATCTTATAGAAGTACTAAAAAACAAAATCCTTTCTGGAACTCCCTATCTCGGAACAAGTGCTGGCAGTAACATAACAGGACTTACCATGCAAACCACTAATGATATGCCTATTATTTATCCGCCTAATTTTAAAACACTAGGTATTCTCCCTTTCAATATTAATGCGCATTATCTTGATCCAGATCCTAATTCGACTCACAAAGGTGAAACTAGAGAAACTAGAATTAAAGAATTTCATAAACTTAACCCACAGCCTGTAGTGGGCTTAAGAGAAGGAAGCTGGCTAAGAGTTAAAAACAATGAAATTATTTTAGGGGGCAACTTATCAGCAAGAATTTTTGAACAGAATACATCTCCATATGAAGTAGCTGCAGAAAGTTCATTAACTACATTAAATTAAACGATTAATTGTGGATTATCAGGAAATACTCGATACGATCGCTTTAGAACTTACTACAAAACAACCACGAGGCAATGTAGCTACCTATATTCCTGAGTTGGCCAAAGTATCACCGCAAAAATTTGGGATGCATCTGCACTGCATTAACTCTGGTCACTATTGTTTTGGTAATAGCGATGAAAAATTTTCTATACAAAGTATCTCAAAAGTTTTCGGATTAACATTAGCCATGTCTTTGATACATGAAGATCTTTTTGAACGTGTCGATGTTGAACCTTCTGGAAATCCATTCAATTCTTTAATACAATTGGAGTATGAAAACGGAATTCCCAGAAATCCTTTTATTAATGCTGGAGCACTAGTAATCTCAGATATTTTAATCTCTACTTTAAAAAGCCCAAAGCAAGAATTTCTTCAATTTGTACAAAATATTACTGACAATGATACTTTGAAAATTAATGTAGAGGTATTTGAATCTGAAAAAAAATGTAGTTATCGCAATGCTGCCCTACTTCATCTCATGAAATCATTTGGTAATATCACTAATGATATTGAAGAAGTGTTAGATTTTTATATCTATCAATGTGCTATAGAAATGTCTTGCAAAGAATTGGCTACGGCTTTTATGGTATATGCCAATCGTGGCGCAAAACTTTCTAGCCATGAAGAGGTTATTTCTCCTCATAAAGTAAAACGAATTAATGCCATAATGCAGACTTGTGGTTTTTATGATGAGGCAGGAGAATTTAGTTTTCGTGTAGGATTACCTGGCAAAAGTGGTGTTGGCGGAGGAATTGCAGCAATACATCCTAATCAGTATGCGGTTACGGTATGGAGTCCATTATTGAATCCTAAAGGAAATTCGGAACTTGGAATGTATGCTCTGGAACGGTTGACTACACTAACTGGATTGTCAATATTTTAAAAAAATCTATAATTAGAAAACCAACAGAAACTTTTTTTCGTAAATATTGAAGAACCTCAGTTAGAAGAGCGTAGAAAAAAATAAAAAGGCTCAGAATTTCAATATACTGAGCCTTTAGAGCGGGAGACCGGGTTCGAACCGGCGACATTCAGCTTGGAAGGCTGACGCTCTACCAACTGAGCTACTCCCGCTTTGTGGAGGTAAAAATATAAGTTTTTGGTAGAAAAATAAAATTAAATTTCAAAAATGCGAGAATCGAATACAGATTATAAATTTTACGGTAAAACCGTAATTAAAAGAAAGGCTAAAACGTATTTTGTCGATAAATATTGCTGTTAATCCGAAAAAATATGTATTTTTGTTAATAAATTTTTAATTATCTAAGTAGTTATTACTATTATTGTTAGTAAAATAATTTTAAACAATTACTTAAAATTATTTGAACATTATCGTCAATTGTTTTAAATAAACCTATTTATTGTAAAGAAATACCCAATACTATGAATGTAAGAATTACCCTAATTCTACTGCTTTTATTAAATGCCGGTACACTATTGGCACAGGTAAAAGTAGGAGACGCCCCCAATGCTATTGATTCTTCTTCTCTATTAGAATTACAAAGTGCCGACAAGGTTTTTGTTTTAACCAGAGTTACTAATGGGCAAATGAATCTTATTACTCCTCTTCCGGGAGCATTAGTTTATAATACTGATCAAAATTGTGTATTTCAATACGATGGTACCGTTTGGCAATCTTTGTGCTCGATTAGTTCTACAGAGACGCTTACATTTATTGTAGATAATAATGATGGAACATTTACTTATACTAATGAAGAAGGAACTGCAGTACGAATAAATAAAGCCCAATTACAAGATTTAGGTAACGGTACATTTACTTTTGATAATGGTAATGGATCACCAATCAATTTTGATGGTACAGATGATCAAGATGCTACCGAGGTAAATCTAAATGCTCCCATCGATGTAGATGGGGATAGTAATTTGGAAACTACCGTTCAAGAAGCGATTCAGGATATTTCTGCAGCCGTTTCAGCAGATGGTGATACAATTACGGGTAATGAAATATTGGATGCTACCGATGGAACTTTGATTCGTAATGGAGCAGGAACTACTACTAATCCTTACACTTTAGATGTTGCTACTGGAGGAATTTCGACTACAGAAATTGCGAATGGAACCATTGCTTCTGAAGATATTGCACCCAATGCCATTAATGCCGCAACCATCAATGCAGATGTAGCAGGAACCGGACTTACGCAAAATGCAACAACAGGTGCTCTGGAAGTAGATGTTACCGCAATCAATGGTGATGGAAACATTACATCTTCCGACCTTACTGTTGGTGGAGATACAAATGCACTACTTGGCGATGTAACACTAGAAATTGCTCCAAATGCAGTAGGAACTACTGAAATCGCCGATGATGCGGTGACCAATGCACAAATTGCAGATGATGCTATACAAACTGAAAATATTGCTGATGATGCTGTAACTGCAGCTACTATTAATAGTGATATAGCAGGAACCGGACTTACGCAAAATGCATCGGGTGCACTAGAAGTAGACGGAACTGCAATCACAGGTGATGGAAACATTAC